>CAWDST010000012.1:0-79213 GCA_963804965.1 uncultured delta proteobacterium | reverse complement strand
TTTTTAAAAACATCGCAAAAAGAATATTGACCAGCCTTACCAGCTCTTCAAAAAGAAAAATTCGTTCGAGAATCATACCCTCAACTTCCTCGGGATTATCACTTTTATCGCTTTCAGTTGCTTCCGTTTTGGGGAGCCGAATATTCCTGTATTCCATCAAGGCCCCGGATAAAGTAAAACTGTATTCGTAGCTATTATGAGAGATAACAATCCTTGCTTGTTCAAGTTTTTTTCCCATTTGCAAGCCAGTTCTCGCCTCTTGAAGTTCTGTCTGCAGGCCGGTACAGATAATTTTTTCACTTGATTCGCCTTCACCGGATTCTAAAAGCATGTGCTTTTCAAAGGATACTGTTATATCGCCTTCATTGCTCAGAGCCACACTCCCTCCTCGTTCCTCACTTTTCCACCACAGCCAGGTGAGAAACTCCTGCCCTACGAATCGCTTTTCTACCATCAAATCGACTAAATCCATGCCCTAAACCTCTCTATATTATTCCATCATGCAACACTCTTCAGCCAACTAAATCATCCCATCAAACAATTATCATTGTTCAACCATTCGTTGGTGAGAATACATCTTTAAATGATTCCTTTGATGTCCCATTAGGTCACCAAAACGGTTATTGGATTACTAAACGAAAATCTCCGGAGAGAGGCTGCTCAGCCTCGAGAGCAGCTCCTCATCAACGAGATGCTCAGCTACAACATAGGGTATTTGTTGACGAATAAGTAAGCCAAAGCTTTCTTTAAAAAAATCTTCGACTACAGAATGAACCTTCTTGTTTGTCGAAAAAAAGAGAAGTGTAGAGTTGGATAGATTCCAGCAGAGTTCAAACGTTGCGGGAATGGGAATAGCTTTGCGCATGAGTTCAGTTTTGATCCGCTCTTTTATCTGAACTCGTACGGATCGACTTAACCTTGGTACTTGTCGTTCTAAGCGGACCTTTTCCTCTTCCTTCTGTTGAAATTTTTTTAGTATTGCCGGCGATACTTTGCGTTCATCTATCCGCAAAGTCAACGTGATATAGTCGCCAGCAACATATGAAGCATACGCAAATTGGGTATCAAACATATTGAGAACAGATACCCAGCCAATTGAATATTCGTCATATGTCTCATCAATATCCTTAAACGAAAAAGCCATGATTCTTTTCGCTATAAAATCGAGAGAATTCTCCGGTAATTGTCCTTCTACTGAAAATCTCACAAAACTGGCAGTACCCTTCAAAAAACTCATTCAATTCCTTCCTTGAAAAATATGATAGGCAAATTGCGTGCTATGTCGCAAAATTATCAGAACGACTTGGGATTTTCTGCAAAAATCAGCCAGCTTCCCAAGATAGAACTAATAGAAGGATCTTGAGTCCCTCCTTTCCATATAGCACTCCTTTGTTGTGCACTCAACCCTTTTATCATTTATACTTAAGAGTCGATGCTGTGACAATAACAACCCATCATAACTTGACCACCCAGAGAATCCGTGATAAATCTTATGAAAGAAAAAGAAACCTATTGACACGCTTTTGCCAAGCTTGTATAAAGACTTCCTCTACGGGTCGTTAACTCAGTCGGTAGAGTATCTGACTTTTAATCAGAGAGTCGCGCGTTCAAGTCGCGCACGACCCACCATTTTACAGAAATGTCCCCATCGTCTAGTCAGGTCCAGGACATCGGCCTTTCACGCCGACAACACCGGTTCAAATCCGGTTGGGGACGCCATTCATAGAAAAGGGGTTTACTGTATAAACAGTAAACCCCTTTTTTATGAATTGCACTAATTACCACATGGGCTGTATTCTTAAACCTTTATATCCAGAACGAATGTCAGAAGTAGTCCCGATTCTTCGACCACCGCCCAGCAGTTTTAAGGTGTGTTCATAGCCCCGTTTTCACACCCACTCGACTTGAATCTCATAGGATTTCAAATAGATATCCTCGTATTTGATCGTCCGCCAGAAACGCTCGATAACAACATTGTCCAGCCAGCGGCCTCGGCCGTCCATGCTGATTCGTATCCCAGCTGTTTGCACACTCTTTCGCCACTGCTCGGAGGTAAAATGGCAACCCTGATCGGTGTTGATTATCTCAGGCGACCTATAAAGCATGATTGCCCGTTGCATGCATTTCTGGCAAAAGCCAACATCAAGAGTGTTGGTCAATTCCCAGGCGATGATCTTACGCGAATACCAGTCGACTATGGCGAAGAGATACATGAATCCCCGCCGCATCAGTATGTAGGTGATATCCGCCGCCCAGACCTGGTTCGGCCTGGTTATCTCCATCTCTCGCAGCAAATATGAAAAAACTCCCGATGGTCCTCCAGGGATGGTCGTTCGCTTGCGCGGATAGATGGTTTCTACACCAACTTTCTGCATCAGGCGCCGTATTCGGTTGCGCGCTACCGGTTTTCCCGTCTGTCGTTTTACATAATCCGTCAGGCCACGAGTTCCCGCTGCCGGATCTTCCATATGCAGGCGGTCAATATTCGCCATAATCGCTAGATTTTCCTCGGCCTCCCCAGATAACTCATAATACACCACAGATCGAGGAATCTTGAGGAGTCTGTATTGGCACCGGATGCTCAGTTGGGATCCCTTTTCTATGAATTGTGTCCTTTCACGGGTATTCCCAACTGCTTGCACTTTTTTTCGAGAAACTCCACTTCCATCGTCAGTTGGCCAACCTTTCGGTGGTGATGTTCAGTTTCTCGATCCTGGTCCTTTTCTTTCTTAACGCTTTTCTGTTCGAAAAGGCTGTGGAGATTGCCCAGCACTTCTTTCTTCCAGTTACCTACCATCACGGGATGGATTTCGAACTCCGCGGCAATCTCGCTTATTGTCTTGATCCCTCAAGTCGGCCGAAGGAACCTCCCCCTCGGCCGCTCTCAGAACCCGGCGTGAACCTCTCGGCTCACCGGGCTCCCATTATCCAGCCGTCGGTTTCACCCCCATCTTCCAGTGCGGGAACAACCAGGGCTGCCTGTTGGCAACTATCCCCAGCCAATGTTCCGCCCTACGTCGATGGCGCTTCAACCTCTTAAATTTCCGTGTCGCCCATCTGACCAGTGTCCTGTTCAGATGGCGTAGTGTCGGGTACAGCGCTGACTTATAAAAGCGGCCGTAGTAGTTTATCCATCCCTGAATAACGGGACTGAACATCTTCGACAAATCCTCCAGGGACTTATCACTACGAAGGTGCATCTTCCAGCCTCGGGCCTTTTCCCTCATCCCCTTACCCGCCTTATTACTTACAGCTGGCGAGAAGTTAATGAAAAACTTTCCATTGCGGTTCTTTGATCGTCGAGGCCGAAAAGTATAACCAAGAAAATCAAAGCTCGTGACAGAATAGTCTTTACGACGAAAATCGTCTTTACAGTAAGCAATCTTCGTCTTCACTGGATGGAGCTCCAGACCACATTCCCTAAATCTGGCGTCAAGCTCTTCCTTGAGCGTAAACGCCTCAGTCTCAGTTCGACAGTGCACAACAGCATCATCGGCATATCGGCAGAATGGATTGCCGGGATGATTCCGGTCCATCCATTTATCAAAGACATAGTGCAGAAAGAGGTTAGAAAGCACCGGACTTACGATGCCTCCCTGAGGAGTGCCTTTGGGCCTCTCCACCAATGTACCATCCTCTTTCTGGAATGGAGCCTTCAGCCATCTCTCGATGTACAAGAATTACCCAATTACACTCCGTATGATGCCGCACCGCCCGCATCAACAGATCATGTCCGATGTTATCGAACAGTCCTTTGATATCAAACTCAAGCAACCAGTCATACCGCCAGCATCGCTTGCGAGTTATCTCGATTGCTTGAATCGCCGATTTCCTGGGTCTATATCCATATGAGTCCTTGTGAAAGAAAGGTTCCACGGTCGGCTCAAAGTGAATCTTGACCACCATTTGTGCTACCCTATCGGAAACTGTGGGAATACCGAGCAATCTCTCACCACCTGTTTTCTTCGGTATTGCTACCGTTTTTACTGGTGGTGGAAAATAGCTTCCTGACGACATACGATTCCAGATCTTGTAAAGATTATCCTTAAGATTCTCTTCAAAATCTTCAATCGTCTCAGCATCTACACCTGCAGCGCCTTTGTTCGCCTTTACATGTTTCCATGCCTCCACTACAACTTGTTTAGAAATTTGATACGACTTTGCCTTTTCCAAAGACTCCTCCCATTTCTGGTTGGTCATTACATTAGGCAGGATAACCCGCCCCCTTTGCTCCAACCCCATTACAGGGCCTTCATCACTACTACGGGGCGGTCCGTCACTGTGCTCCGCATCGGTACTCTCATTCTTGTGGGTCTTCCACTTGAATTTCTCCCTTTACATCGGAACGACAGGTTCCCACGTTCCACACAAAAGCCTGGCTCTAGTTCACGCCGCCTTAATGCCGGACGCCGAATGGGCAGTAAACAGGTAACTCCCAAACTTATCCCGGGGCAACGACTCGACCCCGGTTTTGACGCCATCCCTACGCTTTCGACACGTCATCAGCGGTTCACTTACGTTCGTCTCCATGAGCCTTACCTGATCCCGTCATGCGGGACCTTTTCCTCAACGCTCACCACCATGGCTCTTTACCACAGCAGCTTGAGGTGGTTTGAAGCCTGCTCCTGCAAGCCGGTTCCGAGGGGCCTACCCTCATCTCTTGTGCAGCATGGCTACACAGGGTGTGCAACTTTACACACCTTAGTGGCCTTCGTGGCACACAGTCGCCTGCAAAGCTACCTGGGCCTTGACTCCGCTGTGTGCTTTCGCCATTGCTTTTTCATTGTTCCTCCTGTGGTTTGCAACAATACCATGTCGAAGGAACTACTTGCATTTTTATAATTTAGCCTGTGGTCTCAATTGTTAGACCCCTCTCTGTCCATATCATCTTTTTCCCTGCCAATCGATGTCCTTACGGTCCATCTTTTTTATAATCCGCATTATAACAATATGTTACGTGCATTTCCTGTTTTCACATTACATCCGCGAAAAGGAATGGTCTTGAGGTCCCAACATCTAACTTTCGAGTTTTTTTATTGCTAATAAAGGGCTGTTTGCAACATATTCTTCTTTCAGGTTTTGGACACATCATTTATCTGATACAACCATCGCGAGTACTTACTTTTTTAAAGTGTCTTATGGTACCTTTATTATTCATGTCTCTGGAAAATCTAAAATATAATGCAAACCTCTGGATTCTTTTCGCTGCAAAGCAGCATCGATAATGAGCGATGCAACCAGTGAAATGTTTCTTAACTCGAGCATGTTTGTTGTAAGTTGATATTTCCCAATGATCTCATCAATCTCTCGTCTCACCTCAGCTATTCTTTCTTTCGCAACCAATAAACGTGATGTTTTCCTCACAATGCCAACATAATTCCACATGGTCCTTCGTATTATGTCCCAATTGTGGTTAATAAGTATTTCTTCATCGATTTTCTCTTTTATTTCTTCATTTCTCAATATCAATTCTTGATTTTCTTCTTCTCTCCATGACAAGTTTTTTTTGCAGTATTGAAATGCATTTTCCGCATAGACTATAGCTTCAAGCAAAGAATTGCTTGCAAGTCTATTACCACCATGTAAACCGGTGCACGATGTTTCACCAAGGGCAAACAGGTTCTTGACTGTGGTCCTACCCCACATATCGGTTTTCACCCCACCACACAAATAGTGCGCCGCTGGTACGACGGGTATCGGGTCGTGTGTAATATCAATTCCGAGGGACAAACACTTTGCGTAGATATTCGGAAACCGTTCTCGTACAAAATCGCTGTCTTTGTGACTTATATCTAAATACACACAATCCACCCCTGTCGTCTTCATTTCCTTATCAATTGCCCTTGCCACCTTGTCTCTTGTGGCAAGTTCCAACTTTTCCGGTTCATATTTCCACATAAACCTTTCGTTTGCCTCGTTTACGAGAACCGCCCCCTCTCCCCTTACCGCTTCTGATATTAAGAAATTTTTTGCCTTACGGTGGTAAAGACACGTTGGATGGAATTGGACAAACTCCATATTTGTTACTTCAGCACCTGCTCGACTCGCCACAGCAACGCCATCGCCTGTTGCTATATCTGGATTACTTGTATACAAATAGACCTTTCCTGCTCCCCCAGTACAAAGAACAGTGTTCTTGGAATAGATATATTTTATTTTTCCTTGATCATCGACAATCATCGCTCCGACACACTTTTTCCCAACCCCTGGCAAATCTGAAATTAAAAGATCTGCACACATATGATTTTCAAGAATTTGCACTCCCTTACACTCTGCAACGTTTTCGATCAATGCCCTCTCTATCTCTTTACCTGTTAGGTCAAAAGAATGGGCAACTCTTCTCCGTGAATGCCCCCCTTCTTGTCCCAAACTCAAAGTCCCATCTTCCTTGCAGATAAACTCAACACCCAAGCGCATCAACTCACGAACTCTTTCTGGACCGTTTTCCACCACCATCTTCACCACACTCTCATCACAAAGTCCCGCTCCCGCCTCAAGTGTGTCTTTTATGTGCTCCTCAAAACTGTCATTTCTATCAAACACCGCAGCCACCCCGCCCTGTGCGAGGTTGGTTGCGGTATCAATCTCCTGTTTTTTAGTTACCACACAAACCGTTCCTAGTTCCGCCGCTTTTAGCGAGAAAGACAGCCCCGCTATGCCACTCCCAACAACCAAAAAATCCACCTTCATCATACCCCCTAGTATTGAAAATGTTTCACGTGAAACATAAACTAAACGATTTGTGACAACAAAACTCCAGAATCGCAATTAACATCAATCAAAAAAAGTCAAACTTGGCACTTAAACATGAAATGTGGAGATTTTTCTATAAGAACAGAGTATTTTCATGCTCACAAACCTTAACCAGTACGGGAACACTCAATGAATAAAAAAGCAAAGATAGTTGCAATTGCAAACCAAAAGGGTGGAGTTGGCAAAACCACCACGGCAATAAACCTTTCAGCTTCTCTTGCCAAAAAAAAGAAACACATTCTTCTTGTTGACTCTGACCCACAAGGAAACGCTTCCAGTGGGGTAGGGGTTAAAACAAAAAATCTACCTTTGCATTTGTACCATGCTTTTTCAAGTAACTGCACGGTAAATCAAATTATTATCAGAAATAGCATTGATAAACTTGATATTATACCTTCAAACATCGACCTTGTTGCTGCCGAGATCGAGATGATAGGATTTGAACAGAGAGAGTTTTGTTTGAAAAAAATTCTGGATCCGCTTTTAACGCTCTATGATTACATAATCATTGATTGTCCGCCATCACTAGGTCTTCTCACGCTTAATGCGCTCACTAGCGCAGACTCTGTTCTTATACCTATGCAATGTGAGTATTTCGCAATGGAGGGGCTAGCTCAACTTGTACACACCATCCGATCTGTGAAAAAATCCTTTAATCCTTCTCTGTTTGTTGAGGGTCTTGTTTTAACCATGTTTGACAAGCGAAACAAACTCACACATCAAGTTGCTGATGAAATTAAAAACCATTTCAGAGAGCAACTGTTCGAAACTGTAATACCAAGAAATGTTCGACTAAGCGAGTGCCCAAGTCATGGAAAATCTATATTAGACTACGATATCCAGTCTTCAGGTGCTGTAGCTTATATGAATCTCGCAAAAGAGTTTTTAAAAAAACAAGGATAGGGAAAATGTCGAAAAAAATGGGTCTTGGTCAAGGAGTGGGGCTTTTATTTGGCGAGGAAAAGGAAAAATTCTTTGAATGTGATATCACGAAAATCTTTCCGAACAAACACCAACCGCGCTCAAACTTTGATCAACAAGAATTAGAAGAACTCGCGCAATCAATAAGAGAAAAGGGCGTAATACAACCATTAATCGTAACTTTAAATACTGACCAAGACAAATATGAGCTTATTGCCGGAGAAAGGAGACTTCGGGCTTCAAAAATAGCCGGTTTGAGTAAAGTTCCTGTAGTCGTAATAGATATCGATAATGAAAATTCACTTCTTGAATTAGCCCTCATTGAAAATATTCAACGAACTGACCTTAACCCTATTGAAGAGGCTGACGCCTACAGGAAATTGATCGAAAAATTTGGCTACACCCAAGATGAAACTGCAAAAAAAGTTGGGAAGCAACGTTCTACAGTAACTAACATGCTAAGATTATTAAAACTTCCCGAAGCAATTCAAAATGATATCTCAACCGGTGTTCTATCTGAAGGACACGGGAGGGCTCTCGTTCGCCTCACCGAAGAACCTCTTAGGCTTCAGGAAGCTCGGGACGAAATTGTAAAAAATGGTTTGAGTGTGAGACAAGCTGAGAAAATTATTAAAAAAATTACTGCAAATAAGCCGGCCAGTAAAAGAGTTACAGACTCTGTCGCAAAAGAAATACCTCAATCCTATATTAGCGCACTTGTTACACAGCTTACCAATCATCTAAACTCAAAGGTTACCCTCCACCAGAACGGTAGCAGGGGGAAAATTGAAATAGAGTACTATTCATTTGATGATTTTGAGCGTGTTTTTAGTATTCTTTTATGTGACAATTAACAACCTCACCTTTGTTTGTCATTTTACAGGACTATTTCTATGGCAATGTATTCACGCGTATTTTCACAAAAAAGAGTTTTTTTCTTACTATATTTTCTTTTTTTATATGTGCTTTTCCACAAGGGGCGATCTGTGAAACCTTGAGTATCCAAGGTGATAAGGTATCTCTAAAAAGTAACCCCGATCATAAGTCGAAAACCTTATGGGAGTATGGAAATGGTTTTCCCGTCGATGTTGTGAAAAAACAGGGAGACTGGCTAATGGTTAAGGATTTCGAGAACGACTCTGGTTGGATTCACAAATCACGACTGCAGAAAGGACAGCAGGTGATAGTGAAAGCCAACAAAGATGAAGAAAAAACTATAAACATTCGCAGCGGCCCGAGTACATCTGACGCGATTGTAGGTAAAGCACACTATGGCGTTGTATTTACTGCTCTTAAAAGGAAAGAACAGTGGCTACAGGTACGCCATGAATCGGGAATAACAGGATGGGTTAATATTGGTCTGGTTTGGGGACTTTGAGTTTAAAATATTCTGATGTGATTAACGGAAAAAGCCGACTTCTTTGAAAATCGGCTTTTCACAATTCTGGCGGAGAAGGAGGGATTCGAACCCTCGGTGGAGTTTTACCCCCACACTCGCTTAGCAGGCGAGCACCATCGGCCTCTCGGTCACCTCTCCTTGATACATACTATTTCCCTGGCGGAGGAAGTAGGATTCGAACCCACGGTACTTTCGTACAACGGTTTTCAAGACCGCCGCCTTAAACCACTCGGCCATTCCTCCGTGGACCACTTTGTACCATTTGATAGATTATCTGTCAACTATATGCTCAATAAAAACAAGGAATGAGCCATAAATCGCACATTTTTGTAATATTAGTTCGAGATTATTCTAGATATTTGTTATAAGTTTGCAAATTGGTTTTCTTGAACTCCACTCCATTTTTTCCATGTTTACACATTACAGTCTATGCCATTAAAAAGTGATATTTCAAAAAAACTCGAAGATCTCACTGTTCTTTATGAAATAACAAAACAACTTGCATCGTCCCTGGAAGTTCGCGAATGTCTTGAGAAATCCATGAAAGTGCTTTCCGACATGAAAGACATGGACAACGGTACTGTGACTATCGTAAACCCCCTTACCGGTAAGCTTGAGATTGAAGTGGCGCACGGGATAACTGCTGAAGGAAAAAGAAGGGGAAAATATCGAATAGGAGAGGGTATTACTGGTAGAGTGGTTTCGACAGGGGAGCCAATCATCGTTCCCCAAATATCTGAAGAACCACTTTTTCTCAACAGAACCAAATCTAGGGGAAATATTGCGGAACAAAAAAAATCGTTTCTTTGCGTTCCTATTAAGGATGGTCAAAATGTCATAGGTGCTCTAAGTATTGATAGGTTTTACAAAGACGGCATCGGCGAACAAGCAAACGCCGATCTTCGCTACCTCACAGTTCTTTCAAGTCTCATTGCCCAAACAGTTGTGCGCATCCAAAAGGTTAACAGAGAGACAGAAGAACTACAGACCGAAAACTTAAAACTCAAAAGAGAGCTCTCGGATAAAAACAAAATAAACGATATAATAGGCAATTCCAGCCGAATGCAGGACGTGTATGAGATGATCCATCGTGTCGTCGATTCAAATGCTACAGTTCTTTTACGAGGAGAGTCGGGTACTGGCAAAACATTGGTCGCCAAAGCCTTACACTACAATGGTCGGCGCAAAGGTAAACCTTTTGTGGTTGTTAATTGTTCTGCCCTACCCGAAACTCTTCTTGAAAGTGAACTTTTCGGTCATGAAAAAGGTGCATTTACCGGAGCAAACGAGAGAAAAATAGGCCGATTTGAGCAGGCCGAAGGAGGAACTCTTTTTCTTGATGAAATTGGTGAGATCAGCAACTCGGTCCAGGTAAAGCTACTCAATGTTGTACAGGAACGGACATTTCAACGCCTTGGCTCTACACAACAATTGAGTTGTGACGTCCGTTTGGTTGCCGCAACAAATCGTGATCTGGAAAAAGCGGTTGCTGATAAATTTTTCCGTGAAGATTTGTATTATAGATTAAATGTATTTCCTATTTATATGCCACCTCTTCGCGAACGAAGAACGGATATACTTCTTATTGCGGAATTTTTTCTCGACAAATACTCAAGAGAAAGCAACAAAAAGATCAGGAGAATATCAACTTCAGCAATAGATATGCTCATCCAATATCATTGGCCGGGAAATGTTCGTGAGTTGCAAAACTGTATAGAGAGAGCTGTAATTATTTGCGATAGTGACACAATTAAAGGAATCCACCTGCCGCCAACCTTACAAACGGCGGAAGTCTCAAAACGAGAAAACCCCTATTCCTTGGCCGTTGCCGTCGCTAATTTTGAAAAAGAACTGATCATTGAAGGACTAAAAAGAAATAATGGCAATCAAACGAAAACTTCAAAAGACCTCGATACCAGTTTACGGATAATCAATTACAAGATTCACCAATATTCGATTGACCCAAAATTTTATAAAATTTGAACATTATGAAGGTGTTACTACACTGTTGTTGTGCGCCTTGCCTGATCTATCCCTATTCTCTCTTAAAAGATGAAGGCACTGATGTAACAGCATTTTTTTATAATCCGAACATCCATCCTTTTCGCGAGTTCAAAAAGCGACTTGAGGCGTTAGAGAATTACTCCACAAGTTTATCTATTCCCCTTATTACCGAAAACCAGTACGGCCTTGTTGATTTTCTTCGTAAAGCAGTTTTTCATGAACCTGAAAGGTGTGGAATATGCTATTCCATGAGACTTGAAAAAACTGCGCTGGTTGCCAAGAAACTTGGGTTTGATGCATTTACGACTACCCTTCTCTACAGTAGATATCAGCGTCATGAGCTCATCACGTCTTTTTGCAATACACTTTCAGGTCAGCTAAATATCCCCTTTCTTTACCATGATTTTCGAGCAGGTTGGCAGTCAGGAGTTGATAAGGCCAAAGAACTCAACATGTACAGACAACCGTATTGTGGTTGTATCTACAGTGAACAGGAGCGCTACGATAAATCTCTAAAAAAAGGCATGTAAATCCTGTATTTTTATAAACTTCAACCTTGGTATACAGCATGTTCACAATGTTGGTTATAGCGACGAAAAACAAAAATAAATTGAGAGAATTTCAAGAGATTCTTAAAGATCTTGAAATCGAAATAGTCTCACTAGATGCCTTTGGCCCCATACCACCTGTAATTGAGGATGGCGACACTTTTGAAGAGAATGCCTATAAAAAAGCTCTTCACACTGCTAAAATTTTAGGGCTCCCCGCCTTGGCTGATGACTCTGGACTTGCGGTTGAGGCCCTTTCCGGTCAACCTGGTGTGTATTCTGCACGATTTTCGGGTGAAAATGCGAGTGACGAAGAAAATTGTCATAAGCTGCTTAATGCCCTTATTGGTGAGAAAAATCGTAAGGCCCGCTTTCATTGCGTTCTTTCTCTGGCAGTTCCTTCCGGGCCGGCTCTTACCTATGTTGGCCAATGTGATGGCGTAATCATTGATGACAAGAGGGGAAACAATGGCTTTGGCTATGATCCCATATTTTACTTTGAAGAACTTGGGAAGACCTTTGCGGAACTTTCAATGGAAGAAAAGAGCAGGGTAAGCCACAGAGGAAAAGCTCTTGCAGAGATGAAAAACGAGCTAGAAAGCATAAAGAAGTGGGTAGAAAATCGATTGGCCGAGGAGCGACCGGCAAAGCCGGATCATAGCGTATTTCTAGGTAAAGATTGGTCTGATGAGCTTTAGTTGAGCTATTCTACCTTTAATTCTCTGCTCAGCAGGTCACGAACAGCCAGAGAACATTCTTTGTTTTGGTAAATGATTTTATAGACTTGTTCTAATATCGGCATTTCAATAGCGAGTTTTGCTGCTAAATCATACACCGACTTGGTTGTTTTAATTCCTTCAGCAACCATGCTCATTTCTTCGACAATTTGCTTTATTTTTTGTCCTTTACCAAGCTTTATACCTACCGTTCTGTTCCTGCTTAAATCGCCCGTGCAGGTGAGTATAAGATCTCCTATACCGCTCAGTCCTGAAAATGTTACATCTTCAGCGTTAAGTGTTTTCCCGAGCCGCCTCATTTCCGCAAGTCCTCTGGTTATAAGAGCTGCTCGTGTATTAAGCCCGTAACCAAGCCCTTCACACACTCCTGCAGCAATAGCTATTACGTTTTTTAAAGCTGCACATAATTCTATGCCAATAACATCACTGCTTGCATAAACCCTGAAATACTCGTTTACAAATATTTTTTGCACATCAATTGCAACCTCTATCCTTTTGAAACCGATTGTCACCGCTGTGGGCATGCGCAGAGCAACTTCTTTTGCAAAGGAGGGTCCTGATAACACACCTATTTCTTGAGTTTTACTTTCAGTTTTAAATTCTGATAGAACCTCTTCCACAACCATTGTCATGGTTGCGAGCGTGTCGTTTTCAATACCTTTGACAGCCGAGAGAATGTAACTTTTGGTGGGGAGAAAAGGACATAGCTTTGTAAATATTTCTCTAAATGCATGGGAAGGGACCACCATCAGAACCATATCAGAATCTTCAACTGCTTTTTTGAGATCATTTAATGGTGAAAGGTTGCCGGGAAAACCAAACCCGGGAAGATATTTTTTGTTTTCGCGCTCTATAACAAGCTGATCAACGTGCTCCTTTTTATGCCCCCAAAGATTAACTTTGTGTCCGTTTCGGGATAATAGTATAGCGAGAGCTGTACCCCAAGATCCAGAGCCAATAACAGCTATATTTGAAGAATTACTCATCGATGCCTAGATCTCCGCTTTCTGCAGGAGGTCCATTCTCATCAATTTCGTCACTGAGAAAATCCCCATCAATTTCGTCACTTCTTTCTTTAGCAACGCTGTCCATTCCTACGAGCTTTTCATTGTCTTCAAGATTTATGAGTGTAACTCCTTGAGTGCTTCTTCCAATAATGCGAACCGATCCAAGGTCCATTCTTATCATTTTTCCAGAATCAGCTATGAGAATGACTTGCTCCTCATCATCTACTTGTTTTGCTGCTATGACATTTCCGTTGCGCACGCTTTTCTTTATACCTATAACACCTTTTCCACCTCTTTTTTGAAGCCTGTACTCTTCTATTGGGCTTCGTTTGCCGTAACCGTTTTCTGTTGCTATGAGAATTGAGTTGTTTGAATTAATGACGATAGCGCTTACAACGATATCATCATGTCCTAATGTTATGCCTCGAACACCAGCAGCCGTTCTGCCCATAATTCTGAGATCTGTCTCTTCAAAATGAATACACATTCCTTTTTTGGTTACTAGTAAAACAGTATCTCTACCGGTCAGGACATGAGCAGCAATTATTTCATCTCCTTCGTTAATGGTGAGGGCTCTTTTACCTTTGCGAAGAGGCTTATTAAATTCCTTGAGGCTTGTCTTTTTGATTCTTCCATATTTTGTGACCATGAGAATGGTTTTTTTGTTAGTTTCATCATCGAAACTACTTATAGGAAGAATAGCTGCGAGTTTTTCATCATCGGCAAGATTGAGCAGATTAACAATAGCTTTTCCGCGAGCGGTTCTGCCGGCAAGTGGTAATTGATATACTTTTCTCCAAAAAACCTTACCATGATTCGTGAAGAACAAAAATGTGTCGAGTGTTGACGCAACATACAGATTTGACACAAAATCTTCTTCAATGTTTTTAACGCCGGTTACGCCTTTGCCCCCTCTATGCTGTGATCTGTACAAAGAAACTGGATTTCTTTTTATATATCCGGAATGAGTAATAGTGACAGCCATATCCTCTGGAGCTATAAGGTCTTCCGGGAGGATTTCATCTGTAGCGTCGATAATTTCCGTTCTTCGCTCGTCACCGTATTGTTCTATTATTTCAACGAACTCATCTTTTACTATTTGCATGATAAGAGACTCATCATTGAGAATCTTGCGTAGTCTTTCTATTTCAACCAAGATCTCATGGTAATCATTAATTATCTTGTCCCTTTCAAGACCAGTGAGCCTTTGCAGACGCATATCAAGAATGGTTTGAGCTTGAATATCGCTCAGGTTGTATATCTTAATGAGTTGTTCCTTTGCTTCCGCAGGATTTTTAGAACCCTTAATTAAGGAAACAACATCATCAATATTACTCACTGCAATGTTCAAACCCTGTAGAATATGAGCCTTTTCTTCTGCCTTTTTTAATTCAAAGGTGGTTCTCCTGTAGACAACCACCTTTCGATGAAGAATAAAATACTCAAGAGTCTGTTTAATATTAAGAATTTCTGGCCGATTATTGACAATTGCCAGCAAAATTATGCCGAAGGATTTTTGCATTTGAGTCATTGTATAGAGTTGATTGAGGACGATATCGCTCACTTCATCCTTTTTCAGCTCTATAACCACTCTTAGTCCGTGCCTGTCGGATTCATCGCGAACCTCTGAAATAGAAGATATCTTTTTATCTTTTACGAGTTCTGCGATTTTTTCGACTAAAGTCGCTTTATTTACCTGATAAGGAATTTCTGTAATAATGATAGCCTCTCTCTTGCCTTCTTTTATCTTTTCGATATGGGTAAGAGCACGAATTACAATAATTCCCTTTCCTGTTTCATATGCTTCTCTGATTCCGGCACGTCCGCAGATTTGCCCGCCGGTTGGAAAATCTGGTCCCGAGATTAATGATATAATCTGGTAAACTGTGAGATTAGGATCCTCAATAAGAGCAATAAGAGCGCTGATAACCTCCTTTATATTGTGTGGGGGTATGTTCGTGGCCATGCCAACCGCAATACCCGAAGATCCATTAATAAGCAGATTTGGTATCTTGCTTGGCATTACCGATGGTTCAAGGAGTGAATTGTCGTAATTGGGAACCCAATCAACGGTTTCTTTATCGAGATCATCAACAATTTCCCTGTCGATTTTTGTCATGCGTGCTTCTGTATATCGCATCGCAGCAGGGGAATCTCCATCCAATGAACCGAAGTTTCCCTGACCGTCGACAAGCGGATAGCGCATCGAAAAGTTTTGCGCCATACGGACTATGGTATCATATGCAGCAGTATCTCCGTGCGGATGAAATTTACCGATTACATCGCCGACAATTCTAGCGGACTTTACATAGGGACGATTATACTGGACTCCAAGCTCTCGCATGGCATATAAAGCCCTTCTATGAACCGGTTTTAATCCATCTCTTACATCAGGCAGAGCGCGTCCAATTATGACGCTCATTGCATATTCCAAGTAGGATTTTTGGAGTTCTTTTTCTATCGAAACAGTTGGAAAGATTTCTTCTTTTTGAGGGGTATCATTAATCATATGAGAGAATCTGCTTTGAGATTAAAACTTATTTTTCAAGGGAATCATTAAATATCCAAATCGGTGATTTCAAGGGCGTGAGTTTGAATAAACTCTCGACGTGGTTCAACTTTATCACCCATGAGGGTTGTAAAAATATCGTCAGCTTGTTCAGCATCATCTATGGTAACCTGCATGAGGGTTCTGTTTTCCGGGTTCATCGTTGTGTCCCACAGTTGTTCGGGATTCATTTCGCCCAAACCCTTATATCTCTGCAGGTGACTGCCCTTAAAAGACTCTTCCCTTACTATTTTGAGCATGCTTGACCAGTCCGATGCTGATAATTATCTTTTCTTGACTTGTCTTTGTGCCGTAAACAATCTTATATTCAGACCTAAGATAGGTTTTTATTGAGCCAAACAATGTAAGTGCGGTTCGATACTCACTAATCAGAGGAATATGTGGACCGAGAGTCATCATTATCTGAACCTTGCCTCGTAATGCCACATCCACTTCATAACAATCGGGACGCCATCGACAAGAACGCAGGTTACCTATAACGAGCTTTTCTTCTGAAAGTTTATTTCTAAGTTGATTGACAAAAGTTTCATCTTTAAACTGATCAGCTGATTTAATACCGTTTTCTAGAAGAAAATATAGCATATCTTCCCATATGTTCATTCGATTCATAAAGGCTGTGATACGCTGATATATGCTTAATTTTTCGAGTATTTGAACAAATATTGTATCTTCAATAGTTGCCTGTTCCTCGCCAATTATTTTTACCTTCATTACTTCACTGGCTTGCGTGAAAAGAAAACTGTTGAGTTGACTTTCTTCCTGAAAATAGTTTTCCTTTTTTCCTTTTCCTAGTCGATAAAGGGGGGGTTGACCTATATAAACAAATCCCTGTTCGACTAATGGTAACATTTGCCTATAGAAAAATGTGAGAAGAAGAGTGCGTATGTGTGCTCCATCAACATCTGCATCGGTCATAATGATTATTTTATGATATCTTAATTTTTCGATATCAAACTCATCTTTTCCAATACCGCAACCAAGTGCACCTATGAGATGTTTTATCTCTTCGCTTGACAGAATTCTGTCAAACCTTGCTTTTTCAACATTAAGTATTTTACCTCTCAGTGGTAAAATAGCTTGATTGGATCTATCTCTGCCTTGCTTCGCAGATCCACCGGCAGAATCACCTTCAACAATAAATATTTCGCGTTTAGAAGGATCCTTTTCCTGACATTCGGCGAGCTTTCCAGCCATAAGGAGACTTGTCGATCCCTTTTTCCGTGACAAGTCTCTTGCTCTTTTAGCAGCCTCTCTAGCTCTCGCCGCATCAACAACCTTTGCTAGAATTTTTTTAGCTATGCCAGGGTTTTGTTCCAAAAAAAGTGTTAGTTTTTCCGTACAAACAGATTCAACTATGTGATTTTACTTCACTATTTCCAAGTTTCGTTTTGGTCTGCCCTTCGAATTGCGGGTTAGGTACTTTCACAGAAATAACACAGGTCAAACCTTCTCGAACATCATCTCCTCCCATTTTTTCGCGCATATTTTTGGGAATCATGTCATCGTTTGCATATTTATTTATGCATTTTGTTAAAGCTGATCTAAACCCTGCAACATGACTACCACCTTCCCTGGTGTTTATATTATTTACAAAGGAAAATAACCTTTCGGAATATCCATCAAAATGTTGTAGAGCTATTTCAACCTCGACATTGTCTTTTAATCCATTAATGTATATGGGATCATCAAAAATTGGCGTTCTGTTTCTATTGAGATATTCAACATAGGATACCAATCCACCCGAGGCATGAAATTTGTCCTCCTCACCACTTCTTTCATCCTTCAAATAAATACGTAAATCCTTATTTAAATAACTCAGTTCACGCAAGCGACTTTTTACCGTTTCATAGCTATATACAGTTGTTTCAGTAAATATTTCTGGATCTGCCTTAAATGATATTTTCGTTCCGGTTCTCTCACACTCACCTATAATCTCGAGTTCGCTTGATTTGCTCCCATAGGCATATGTTTGTCGATAAACTTTGCCGTTTCTTCTAATCTCGGCAGTCAATTCTATCGACAATGCATTTACAACAGAAACACCAACACCATGTAATCCTCCGGAAACCTTGTAACTTTCATGATCAAATTTTCCACCTGCATGAAGTGTTGTCATTACCAACTCAAGAGCGGTCATATTCTCGGTAGGATGCTTCTCAATGGGAATACCACGACCATCATCTTCTACTGAGACAACATTGCCCTCATGAATAGTTACCCTTATCCTGGTGCAGTAACCGGCGAGGGCCTCATCAATGCTATTATCCACAATTTCCCAAATGAGATGATGTAAACCCTCTTCTGAAGTGTTGCCAATATACATGGATGGTCGCTTTCTTACTGCCTCAAGACCATCTAATACCTGAATTTGTTCAGCACCGTAATTATTGCTATTCTCAGTCACACTCTATACCTTTTTTAAATTTATTAATTCCAAGCCAGCTTATAATTGCATTGGCATAATTATACTAATAAAACCTTTATCTTCATCTGATTTCATCAGACAAGGGCTACTGTTGGAATTAATATAGGCCTCAACAGTTTCACAATCCATAACTTGAAGTGCTTCAATAAAATATCGACAATTAAAACCTAGAGTCAAGGGTTGTCCATCATATGTTATAGACAGCTCGTCTTTAGCATTGCCGAGATCTGCATTTTGCGATGAAAGAACCATTTGATTTTTTTCTATTTTCAATTGAATTGTATGAAATATGTCTTCAGTGAAAATATTAATTCTCTTTAATGAATCTAAAAATGGAACTCTTTTAATTTTTAAACAATTTGTTAATTCAACTGCATTAATAATTGCAGTGTATTGTGGAAATTCGCCGTGTTTAAGACGTATAACCATAATTGCCTTTCTATCTCGGAGAACTAGCTGTTTTTTCTCAAATGAAATATCAATACTGTCTCTGTTTTCACAAAATTTTTTCCATTCTTGTAAACCTTTTTTAGGTATAAGTGTAACCCCGGTTAATTCCATTTTATCAAGGTTGCATAACACTTCCTTTTGCATTATTGAAAGTCTATGCCCATCGGAAGATACCATTCTCAAATAATATTTATTATCAATTTGTTCTTTTTCAAAAAGAACCGAAGTCAGTGAGTAAATATTTTCTTGCTCATTAGCAATTGAAAATATACATTTTTCAATAAGATCGAGAAAATAATGACATTCTAAAGATATAAAATTGTCTTGTTGATATTCGGGAAACTCTGGAAACTCGCTGCTTGACATGCCAGCTAGGTTGTATGTACTTAATCCTGCTTTAATTATTACCCAACTGTTTTCCATCTCTTCTATGTAAATAGAATCAGATCCCGATTCTCGAACTATCTCAAAAATTTTTTTTGAAGGTAGTGTTAAAGATCCTTCACTGTATATTTCTGCAGGAACAAAGAGTTGCAAACCCACTTCTAAATCAGTGGCTGTGAGAAGTATTCCTCCAGACAAGGATTCAATTAAAACATTTGATATAATAGCCAACGTGCCTTTTTTATTAGTTATATTTTGTAAACTATTAAGACTCTCGAGAAATTCATTTTTATTTACAGAGAAGTTAAGTGCCATGAAGGAACTCCTTTAAAAAAATACTTTATATTGTTTTTTTATTACATATTATAACAACAAAAATGTTTGTTGTTATAGTAACTTATTAAGATTAATATTCTTTTTTTAAACAAATAAAAAGTTATTAAACTGGATTTTTCTGTTAAAAGAAAATTATTAATATTTTTATCAACAGCTTAACAAAAATTAATAAACATTGTGCTGTTGAAAGAATGTTTATTAATTTTTTAAAAAAATATTATTTATATAACCTGCAAAAGAACTATATTTGACAGCCCATTTTAGTAAAAATTATTAAAAAAATCAATACAATAATGTATTATTATCTAATGAAAAAATTATCTGATTAAAATTTGTAGAAAAAAATTGAAGCGTTAAATTAAATAGGCCGATGCTGTTAATTAAGGTTTTTTTCTGCATGAGTCAGAAAGGAGACAAAGAATTATTAAGGGTTAAACGATAAAAACCAGATAGTTATCCTTTTTGAATGAAAATTATTTTTGATTCATACGTTTCTTTTCCACCCAAATAGCAATGGCCATTTCGTTCACACCACGCTTTTAAATCAAAACGAAAATTATATTGAACACCATTTATTTGCAGAATATCGCCCATTGAAAGTTTGGCGAGTATCTTTTTTGTTCGAAGGAGTGGCAAAGGACAACAAAGACCTTCAACTTCAATAGAAGTAGTAGGTTTATACCTCATCAAGTTTTCTTATGATTTCACTCATAATTTTGCTCTTAAACTTAGAATCAGAAGACTCTCATGAATAAAGGTGTAAAAAATTTTTCTTTATAGTCCGATCATGAAAAAGAAATTGTAACATATTGAGGTGTGGATAGGTCAACAATTTTAATAGAATATGATGATATTTTAGTATGTTGCTTTTCTGTGCCTTATTGTATATGTACGGAAAACTGTTCTATCTAGGGTTTGACGCCAAAAGTGAGGAAAGTTGCAAAAAGAAACTTAAAAATGTAGAGTCAATAGAAAGCCTGACACTGCTGATTTAAATGGAGAAAAAGTTTTGAACAAAGGATCTACCAAAATTCTAGTCGCAGATGATGATGCGATGGTCCGAACAACCGTGTCAAAAATATTGGAGATGTTCGGTCATCAAGTGGAAACTGCGTCGGACGGGGTAGAGGTTTTGGCTGCCATCGATGATAGCTATGATGTTGTAATTCTAGATATTAACATGCCGGACATGGATGGTTTCGAAACCATGGACCGGCTTAATGATCTGAATTATGATGTTCCCGTTCTCTTTCTCACTGGTGCTGGTTCAATGGATTATGCCGTAAAGGCAATAAACCTCGGGGCATACGATTTTCTCACCAAACCCATCGAAGACCTCGATATATTTAATGTAAAGATCCGCAGAGCTATAGAAAAGAGAAACTATGTTATCCAAGAAAGGCAGTACAAGGCGGCCTTGGAAGACGATATTCAGGTAAAAGCAAAGCAACTCGAAGAGAAGAACAAGCTTCTCCTTAGTTATAGTAATAGCCTGGAAAATGCAACAGTTCAGCTGATGAGTAGTTTGCAGAATGCCATGGAGGAGAAGGATTATTATACTGCCGGCCATACTATGCGAGTCACAGAATATGCACTCATGTTGGGGATGGCTATGGGTCTAAAAGAAAGAGAAATTCTCATACTTAGGAGAGCGGCCCAATTTCATGATATAGGTAAACTTGTTATTGACCTCTCATGTATTCAGAAACCCGGAAAATTAACAGAAGAAGAATGGTTGCTTATTCGCAAACATCCGAGTGTTGGGGCAAATATAATACAACCCCTTGGTTTTATGAAAAGAGAACAATTCATCATTCGCCACCATCATGAAAGAATGGATGGAAAAGGTTATCCCGACGGACTCACCGGAGACCAACTCGATGATCTGACAAAAATAATTATTGTTGTAGATAGTTATGATGCCATGACATCACGACGCAATTACAGAAAAAACATGACTATGGAACAGGCTGTTGAAGAGCTTTTTAGGTGTAGCGGCACACAATTCGAACCGAAAATAGTCGAGTTTTTTGCAAGAAGTATTGCTGATTTTACCCCCATCAAGAATGTTTTTTCAGAAGAATATTTAGAGAACGCCTTACAGAAAAACCATAATTAGTCTTTAATAAAAAGTGTTTATCGATGAAAATATCAAAAAAGCAGGTTGAGCATGTTGCTCATTTGGCAAGACTGTCGTTGACTGAAGAGGAATTGGAGAGCATGACAGACCAACTCGACAACATTCTTTCGTATGTAGATAAGCTCGACGAATTAGATACTCGTATGGTTGCGCCCACATCTCATGTTTTTTCTGTATGTAATGCTTTTCGAGAAGATATTGTGAAAGAATCCCTACCGCGAAAGGAAGCCCTTATGAATGCTCCCGAAGAAAACGGAGAGATGTTTCAGGTTCCTAGAATCATATAACTTTTTTATATATCCACAACGCGGAACAAATTTTTCGCTGTTTGTATGAGGTTTTAATGAAACCGTATGAGTTGACCATCTCAGAGGCATGTGCTCAAATGCAAGAGGGTAACCTCTCCGCCATGGCCCTCACACAAAGTTGTCTTGCCAGAATAGAAGAAATTGAAAAAGATTTGCACGCCTTTATTACCATTGATACTGACGGAGCACTACAACAGGCGGAACAGGCTGACAAGGAAAGAAAAAAGGGAGTTGCCGGAAGGTTGTGCGGTATCCCCCTTTCCATCAAGGATCTTCTTGCCACCAAAGGATTGAAAACCACCTGTGGATCAAAGATACTTGAAAAGTATATACCTCCTTATGACGCAACAGTTGTCTCTAAGGTAAAAAGAGAAGGCGCGGTAATTCTTGGAAAAGCGACCATGGATGAATTTGCCATGGGTTCAACTTCGGAGACATGCGCCTTTGGAATTCCACGTAATCCTTGGAAAAAGGGGTATGTTGCCGGTGGATCATCCGGTGGATCAGCCGCTGCTGTCGCGTCCTATGAATGTTTTGCATCTCTTGGTTCAGATACCGGGGGGTCCATCCGACAACCTGCTTCGCTTTGCGGTATTGTTGGCATGAAACCAACGTACGGCAGGGTATCACGTTACGGCCTCACTGCCTATGCCTCTTCTCTGGATCAAGTTGGCCCACTTTGCAGGAGTGTGACGGATTGTGCCCTTATGATGAATGTAATCAGCGGATTTGATCCAATGGATTCCACCTCGGTTCAAAAAGAAGTACCTGATTATTCCTCTGCTCTTCTTGATGGCTTAGCTGGATTGAAAATTGGCGTGCCTCGGGAGTATTTTACTGCCGGTCTTGATAGTGAGGTTGATAATATTGTTCGTAACAGTATAGCGGTTCTGAAAGAAAGAGGTGCTGAAATTGTCGAGGTAACTCTGCCGCACACGGAATACTGTGTTGCAGTATACTATTTGATTGCACCGTCGGAAGCCAGTTCAAACCTGGCGAGGTATGATGGTGTTCACTACGGCTATAGGGATAGGGAAGCGGAAACCCTGTTCGACATGTATAAGGGGACGCGATCAAAAGGATTTGGTTCTGAAGTGAAAAGGCGCATTCTCATTGGAACTTATGCCCTCTCGTCGGGCTATTACGATGCTTATTATAAAAAGGCGTCACAAGTCAGAACTCTTATCCTCAACGATTTTAAGACTGCTTTTCAATCCTGTGATGTTATCATTTCTCCGGTTACTCCAACTCCAGCTTGGCGCATCGGTGAGAACACAGATGATCCTTTGTCTGTGTATCTTTCGGACATACTTACACTTTCGGCAAATCTAGCCGGCATTCCCGGGATGTCCGTACCGGGTGGCTTTACCGAGGCGGGCCTACCGGTCGGTGTTCAACTCCAAGGACCACATTTTCAAGAAGAAAAGCTTCTCAAGGTCGGTTTTAACCTAGAAAGGGGTTTGCAGCTCGCCAGAAGAGCTCTGGAAATTTAACGGCCTTTACTTATTTACTTACTATCTCGGCCGATTGTTTTTGTTGCAATAAAAATGTAGACCATTTGATGGTACCATCTTGAAAATTCGAGTTCCAGATAATATTGCTGCAATTACACCTTATTCTCCCGGTAAACCCCAGGAGGAACTGGAAAGAGAGATAGGGATTAGTGGGTCGATTAAGCTTGCTTCCAACGAAAATCCCTGGGGACCATCGCCAAAAGCGGTGCGGGCCATTCGTTCAGAATTACTGAATTTACATCGATACCCGGACGGATCCTGTTATTATCTAATAAATGCGCTTGCCGAAAAAGTCGGTGTTGATCCCTCCGAGGTAATACTTGGGAATGGCTCCTGTGAAATCATTGATTTTCTGGTAAAGGCTTTTGTGCGGGAAGGGGATGAGGTTGTTACCAGCCATCCTTCTTTCCTGATGTACCAAAAGTTTGTGCAGGTGCGAGGAGGAATTAACTATGGTGTTCCTCTGAAAAACATGCACCATGATTTGGTTGTTATCCGGGACATGGTCTCCGATAAAACTCGACTCATTTTTCTTGACAATCCTAATAATCCAACCGGTACGACAATTCCGCCTGTCGATCTTTATCGTTTTCTTAGCGATATTCCAGACACAGTCATTGTTGTATTAGACGAAGCATATATTGAATTCGCGGACATAAAACAGAGAGTGGATGTTTATTCTCTTATCCGAAACATTGCCGGACGTTGTCCTGTGGTTTTTTTACGCACCTTTTCAAAAATTTACGGGTTGGCTGGTTTACGGATAGGTTACGGTATGATGGCCCGGGAGATTGCTTCCTGTCTCCAAAAGGTTCGCCAACCATTTAACATCAACCAAATGGCCCAAGTTGGTGCTTTGGCAGCCTTGGGCGACGATGAGTATTGTGAGCGAACGTTTTCCCGCACTCGAGAAGGGCTTCTGTTTTTAAGTCGTGGGGTGGAGAGCATGGGATGCAAAAGCTATCCTTCCCAAACCAATTTTTTTCTGATCGACGTGCGGGGAAGTGCCGACCAACTTTACAAAAGAATGTTGACTAAGGGTGTCATTGTTCGTTCGATGAGTGCCTATGATTTTGATACTCTTATTCGGGTGACTGTCGGCACGGAAGAAGAAAACAAAAGATTCCTCAGAGCTCTGGCCGATTGTCTCGCTGAACTCAAATATGTCTGAAAAAAAACATATCATTACGATAGACGGACCATCCGGTGTTGGTAAATCAACCGTCAGTAAAAAGGTGGCTGCCGCGACCGGTTTTGCCTATCTCGATACGGGTGCGATGTATAGGGCCGCCGGGCTGTATCTTATGCGTCACGCTGTAGACTTTGACAAGGAAGAAGAAATTTCTAAGGTACTAAAAACACTTAATTTTAATTTGGTGCCTGCGGTAAACGAGCAAAGTGATGTCGGGGTTAGTATCAATGGGGAAGATGTCAGCAAAGCTATACGAACGCCGGAGATGGCGATGATTGCTTCCCGTATATCCGCTATTCCCTTGGTGCGGAATATTCTCACAGAGATACAGCAAGAATATGGGAGAAAAGGGAGGATTGTTGCCGAAGGCAGGGATACCGGAACCGTCGTGTTTCCGGATGCGGCTCACAAATTCTTCCTTGACGCAAAACCGGAGGAGCGGGCACGAAGGCGCGTCGAACAACTCCATAAAAACGGTGTTGCTGCCAGCTTGCAACAGATTTTGGAGATGACTCTGGAGCGCGACAATAACGATCGTAACAGATCGATTGCACCACTGAAACAGGCTGCTGATGCCTTTTTTATTGATACGACGGAAATAACGCTTGAGGCGGTCGTTTTTACGATACTTAACGAGATTGCCAAAAAAGATGGGCGGTAACTCCGGCCCCGACAGGAGGGCGAGGCCGGAGTTACCGAGTTCCTTATTTGATTATAAAATCAACACGTCTGTTACCGCTATAAGCCTCTTCGTCCTGTCCGGTAAAAAGCGGTTTTTCTTCGCCATACGATAGGGTCTGCATGCTACGTGCATCAATTCCCATATTAGTGAGATACTGTTGCACGTTAATAGCTCTTCTCTCGCCGAGGGCCATATTATACTCGTTGGTGCCCCTTTCGTCAGAGTTCCCCTCAATAACCACCCTTCTGCCGGCGATGGTTTTCAGGTATTCGGCGTTACGAGTGACAACCGGGATCATGTCGGGGCGAATCCCGGCCTGATCGAAATCAAAATACACTGGAAAGAGGTTTTCCGAACATCTTCCGTGTTTTCTCTTATATTCGTCAGACTGCTGATCCGCATAGCTGCCGCTATTTCCCATCTGTTTGTCGTCGAGGGTGCCGACTTTCGGCATGTGTTCTTGAGAAAAACCACCTTCAGCCAGAGGGTATTTGATGTTTTTACCACCGGCCGCATCGGCTTCCGATCCGGTTTTTTCAGGAGGAATGACGGTTTTTTTGCTGCAACCGGTTCCCCAAAAAAGAAAGGTTGCCAGTAGTGCTGAGAGGGTGAGTGTCGTAATAATTCTTTTGCTCATAGGGTCTCCTGTTGCAAGTGATATGGTAAGTAAGATGATCGGTGTGTTGAGGAGCCGTTACAAAACAGCTTGATCATTATTTGACAGTTTCGTTACAGTCTTTTATTCCGTTCTTGGCAAGATATAGACAAAACTATCGTATCAACGTCTTATTCTGTGAATAAAGACATTGAATGGTCTCTACTTTAGTCGTATTCATGCAGAGGTCAAGTAGAAATTGTCAGGAAAGTGCTGATAGCATGTCAACTGTAACAAGAGACGAGATTTTTTAGATTAGAAAAGATTTTTCAACAGGTTTTTTTCATAAAAATATCGAAATAAGGCGATTCAAACTCCCAGTGAGTTGTTTGAAACAGTTCGAGATTTTTGGTGTTGTAGGGCAGCGGCCTGATGCAGTTCAATAAATGGGAGATAATGGCGAAACATGGAAACCGATGAGGAGATAATGGCTGGCAGCGAGGAAGAAGATTTCGAGAGAAAAAAAATCTATGTCATAGTGGCAGGCTGTGCGGCCGGACTTGAAAATCTTGTTCAGGGTGAGGTCGAGCGGTTCGGCGGGCAAGAGGTCGTCGCCGGTCTTGGCGTGGTGCGATGGCAAGGAACGCTTGAGTCGGCTTATCGCTGTTGCCTGTGGTCACGTTTTGCCTCTCGGGTTTTTCTCGAATTGTGGCGATTTTCGGTAACCGACGAGGATTCACTGTATCAAGCTTCTTTGGTGGCTAATTGGGGAGAACATCTCACTGAAGACACCACCTTTGCTGTCAGTTGCACTTTATCCGGAGAATCGACAATCACCCACAGTCGGTTTGCCGCGCTCAGGCTAAAGGACGGTCTTGTTGATCATTTCCGGGAAAAAACCAGAAAAAGACCCTCAGTAAAAACCGACCGCCCCGAAATACAAATACATCTGCATATCGACAATAATGTTGCCACCATTTCCCTTGATTTATCCGGGGAAAGTCTGCATCGTCGGGGATATCGCGATGCCTCGGGCAGGGCCCCCTTAAAGGAAACCCTGGGGGCAGCAATTGTCGCTTTGAGTGGTTGGCTGAGCGATCCACAGCCGCTGATCGATCCCATGTGCGGTACCGGCACCTTGTTGATTGAGGCCGCACTGATGTTTAGTGGTTCTGCGCCAGGCTTGTCGCGCAGTTATTATGGTTTCATGGGGTGGCTAGGTCACGATGGCGAACTCTGGCGGAGAATCTTTCAAGAAGCTGTGGTGCGAGACAAGGAGAGGGAGAACAAAGAGTGGCCTCTGATCGTCGGTTTTGACTGTGATCCGACGGCAGTTCGGGCGGCGCGAAAAAATATTGAGCTGGCCGGTTTAGAAAAACACATAACCATCAAACCGGGAGAGGTGGCCGGCCTCCAGGCCCCGGCGAAAAATGGCTTACTGCTCAGCAACCTGCCATATGGCGAACGACTTTCCGAAACAGAGCTCGTCGCTCAGCTTTACAGGGGGTATGGCAGGATTTTACGACAGCGATTTTCAGGGTGGAGTGCCGGGGTCTTTATTGCCAATCCGGAATTGACAGACAGTTTTGGATTGTCGTGGGATCACAAACACAAGCTTTATAACGGTTCAATACCCTGTCGGTTGCTCACCGGCCGTATTGTTGGCGGGGGAGAACAGGAATTTCGCTGGCAGCCACTGGCGCAAAGAAAAGAGGGAAGCGGCAGTGAGTTCGCGAACAGACTCTGCAAAAACCTCAAGCAGATGCTGAAATGGGCTGAAAAAGAGGAAGTTTCCTGTTTCAGGATCTATGACCGCGATCTCCCTGAGTATAATATCAGTATTGATCTGTATGCGAAGTGGGTTCATATTCAGGAGTGGTCGCCTCCCAAAACTATCGATCCGCAAATAGCCTCGGCGAGGTTCAGCACGGCGGTTATTGCCGTCAAGGAGATTCTGGGGACGCGGTCTGACCGGGTTTTTCTCAAAACCCGGGAGCGACAGAAAGGCCGAAGTCAGTATGAAAAGAAAGGAAACATCCGTAAAATGTATGAGGTAAGGGAGGGGGAATGCTCTTTCCTGGTCAACTTCACCGATTACCTCGATACCGGTCTGTTTCTTGATCACCGCCCGATCCGGAAAAAAATATTCGCGGCCGCCAAAGGAAAAAGGTTTCTCAATCTCTACGGCTATACCGGGACAGCGACGGTGCATGCAGCCTTAGGAGGGGCATTGAGCACAACCACAGTCGATCTTTCGGCTACCTATTTGCGTTGGACGAGAATGAATTTAGCCTTAAACGGTCTTGGTGAGGTGACCAACAAGGTTGAACAGGCTGATTGCCTGGAGTGGCTTCTGGGATGCAGCTCGACATATGAGCTGATTTTTATCGATCCGCCGACATTTTCCAATACCAAAAAAGAGATGCGGGTTTTTGATATCCAGGAAGATCATGTCAGGTTGCTTGAATTGGCAATGTCCCGTTTGGACAAACACGGTTTGTTAATTTTTTCAACCAACTTCCGGCGTTTTCAGCTAGCCGAGAGTTTGTCGGAAAAATATGTAACTACAGATATTTCCAGACAATCCCTGCCCTTTGATTTTTCTCGAGACAAGAAGGTGCACAAATGTTGGGAGTTTCGACATCAGGCTAAGGCCTGGTGAGTTGCGAGGTGGCTGTTATAAAGGTGAAGCAGCGCTGCTTGCCGTAAAAGAGTTCCAAAGGCAATCAGTTCGTGATACTATGAACGTTACAGACAAAGAGTCTGTAACCAAAAATTTTTACAACACGGCATCCCGCGTTCTCGTGATACTGGTTTTGACTGCAAAGGGAGAGTAATCAATGAAGACGTTAATTGTTGAGGATGATTTTCTGGCGAGATCCCTTCTCTCAACCCTGTTATCGGAATACGGAATTTGTCATGTGGCGGTTAACGGCAAGGAAGCTCTCGATGCCATCGAAAAGGCGTTCGACGGAAATGATCCTTATGACCTGATTTGTCTCGATATTATGATGCCTGTAATGGATGGGCAGGAAGCTTTGCTTGAGCTGCGCAAAATGGAAGGGCAACGAGGAATACGCGGCCTGGACACCACCAAAGTGATTATGGTCACCGGTATCAACGACTCGAAAAATATTATGAAAGCTTTTCGTCAGGGGCAGTGCGAGGCTTACATGACTAAACCTCTGGACCGAAAAAAACTCATCAACCATATCCGGGATCTCGGGTTGATCGCATAATTGCCTGGCGATCAGTTTCTCGTTTTGTTTTGCCATGACAAAAGATATGAGACATGACCAGGAACCAGCAATTCAAAAATCGGCTCCACCATTTATCACCGTGGGTAATTTACGTGATCACTTCCGACATAAATACAAGCTGAATGAAGCGCAAGTGGAGACCATGATCAGAAGTTCTTCAAAATCCCTCGAACAAGGCTTGGCGCAATTGGTTGATGTGCTTAGCCGGGAGGAACCGGTTGAGGGATTGGGTGCCATATATCATGGACTTAAAGGTTTGTTCCTCAACATGGGGGAGAAAGAGTGGGCTGCATACACCAAGGAGCTTGAGCAGAAACTGTCGGCGGGTGAACAGTTGGATCATGGAGTGATTGCCGAAGAATTGCGTCAAGGCATGGGGGTGGTTCTGGCCTATTGTGGGACAGCCGATGCCGGTTCTGTGCAAGAAGGTGAATCCTGAAAGATCAAAAGGGAGGGGGGGTGTGGTAGAGATCGAAAAACTGCAGCGGCAGGTTGAAGAGTTAAAGGCACAACTTGCCAAGCAGAAGAGGACGAGCGAAGTATTGAAAAAAAGAGCGGTGCAGGCGATACTCAAGGGCAAAAGTTCCGAGCAGGAGGTTGCGGAGCATCGCAATTGTGAAGCAGGTCTCGTTCGAGCTGAACTTGCCAGCCGGGTGAAGAGCGTTTTTCTTGAAAATGTAAGCCACGAGATTCGTTCTTCGATGAACGGTATCATCGGGATGACAAATCTTGTTCTCGACACCGAATTATCTCCCGAACAGCGGTTATACCTGGAAATGGTCAGCTCGTCCGTTGATCGACTCTTGGTTGTGGTCAATGAGGTCCTTGATGTTTCAAGAATCGAAACCGGGGAATTGCTCATCGAAACGGAAGATTTCAACCTCAAGGAAAGCCTTGACCATGATCTGTATGTGCTGAACCTTGCCGCCCGAAAAAAAGACATCTCTTTAACCTGCACCATTGCTCCTGAAGTTCCCGCCTATGTGCACGGAGACCCTGCCCGCTTGGTGCAGATCCTCACGAATCTTGTTAATAATGGGATCAAGTATACCGACCAAGGTGCAATTTCCTTGATAATAGAAAATTGCGGCTACGACAACACCAACACCTTTCGATTGAGGTTCATTGTCAAGGATACCGGTTGTGGCATTGCCCAAGAAAAGCTTGAACTGATAAGCCATTACTTTAAACAGAAAGCGACCCCTAATGTATCAATGCCGCTATCGGTGGGCACCACTGGATTAGGCCTGACGGTGTCTTCCCAGCTTGTCAAGTTGATGGGTGGGGAGATTGGTGTTGAGAGCGGATCGGGCGGATCAACTTTTTGGTTCGAGCTTCCCTTTAAAGAAGTGGCCGACATCCTGAGTCTCGAGGAAAAAGCCAATACTACCCTTGAAAGTATCACCGAAATTGGCACCTTCGCCCTTAAGGGTGCCAAGGTATTGCTTGCTGAGGACGAACACATTAACAGGACACTTATTGAAACCATCCTCAAACAACTCGGCGTCCGTGTCACAGCTGTCGATAATGGTCAAGCAGCGGTCGAAGAGGCATGCAGCGGCGCCTACCAGCTAGTTCTGATGGATGTCCAGATGGAGGGCGTGGACGGTCTTGAGGCTACCCGAGCTATAAGAAAACACGAACGGAAACACGGGGGGCATTTAAGTGTCGTGGCTCTGACTGCTCAGGCAATGCCTGGAGATCGTGAAAAATGTCTCCAAGCCGGCATGGATGATTATCTGCCAAAGCCCATTGAAAAAAACCAGCTCATTGATGTATTGGCAAAATTTCTTACCAAGAGGGCCTTGGTGATGGATGGTGATCCGATCACTCAACAAGTGCTCGTTCGTACCCTTATTGAGTCAGGATGGCAAGTTATTCTTGCCGAGACAAAAAGGTCGGCAATGTATGAGGCCTCCCTTTCTCATTTTGATCTCATTTTTCTCGATGTATCAATGCCACACCTGGAAAGTTTGGAGGTAGCTAAACTCATCAGGCAGTTGGAGGAATACTCGGGCCAGCGAGCTATAATCATCGGGGTTGATGGTGTAGAAAAGTTGTTGGACCTGCAGGGGTGTGGTTTCGATGGGGCTATCGAGCGTCCGGTTACAAGGGATAAAATTCTGCAACACATTAACATTTCAGCTTAAATTTACGATTCCTGTCAAGTTAATCCGCCAGTGCGGAAAATCGTAAACGATAATCAGTAAGAGATGGTGTGAGTGTTGAAAAACACTGGGGGGAATGGCAGTTTCCGGTTATTTATGATACATTATTCACAGGTTTGTCTGCACACTATTGATTACGAACTTCCTCCGAGGGTTGTAAGCTCGGAACAGATTGAAGAAAGATTGTCCTCTTTGTATGAGAGGTTGCATCTTCCCAGCGGTCGGTTGGAGTTGATGAGCGGGATCAAGGAGAGGCGCCTCTGGCTTGAAGGAACAAGGCCGAGCGAGGCAGCCGCCCTTGCCGGTCGACGGGTTTTTGCAAAGGCAAGGCTTGATCCGAAAGACATCGAATGCCTGATTTTCACCTCCGTCTCCCGTGACATGATGGAACCGGCAACGGCTTCATTTGTTCATGACAAGCTGGGTCTTTCTCCCTCCACCCTGATTTTTGACATATCCAATGCTTGTCTCGGTTTTCTTGACGGTATGGTGATGCTGGCCAACATGATTGAACTGGGACAGGTGGCCAACGGCCTCATTGTCTCCGGTGAAACTGCCGAGGATTTACTGGAATCAACACTTGTAGCTCTCCAGAGTGATGAGACGTTGAATCGAAAAAGCATAAAACCGGCCTTTGCCTCGCTCACCATAGGTTCCGGAGCGGTCGCCCTGTATATGCAGCGAACGCGGGAAAGAGAAGATCGTCCGCGGTTGGTGCACGGCACCTGGCGAGCGAATACCGCCCACTCCGATCTCTGCCATGGCGGACAACACGGGGGGAATACCGTCCTTATGGCCACCAACTCCGAAGAACTGCTGCATCGAGGGGTTGAAACGGCACTTGCTACATGGCAAAAATTCTCCCGGAAGGCTGGGTGGCAGGTTTGCGATATTGATCGTTTTTTCTGCCATCAAGTGGGCTCGGCACACGCCAAACTGCTCTTTGAAAAATTGGGATTGCCGCCGGAAAAAAATTTTCAGACCTTGCAGATTCTCGGTAATGTCGGATCTGTTTCAGCCCCTATTACCATGGCCATGGCCATGGAGCAGGGCATTTTTCATTCTGGACAAAGAGGCGCATTGCTGGGAATTGGCAGTGGAATTAACTGTATGATGTTGGGAGTGGAGTGGTAACCATGAGGGACCTGTTGAGCCATGAGCAGGGGCGTTTGTTGCTGGCTTTGGCGAGAACAACTCTGGAGCATCAGTTGTTGCGTGGGGATGAACCAAGAACACCTGATGATCCGGCGCTTTTGTCCTCGGCTGCAACCTTTGTCACCTTAAAGATCGATGGAAACCTGCGTGGCTGCATTGGCAACCTCCAACCTGTCGGTGCTCTTTGGGAGGGAATCCGTGACAATGCTATCAATGCCGCCTTTCATGATTATCGTTTTTCCCAACTCAGGCCGGAAGAACTTGAGAGAGTGCATCTCGATATTTCCATCCTTTCCACTCCTCAAGCCGTTGTATACAAAGATGTAGAAGCGCTTCTCTCGCAATTACGTCCGGGAATCGACGGAGTTATTATCCACGACGGCAGACGGAGTGCCACTTTCCTGCCACAGGTGTGGCAACAGCTTCCAGATCCTGAACAGTTTCTCGGTCATCTTTGCCAGAAAGCCGGCCTACCGGAACGGGCTTGGCGGGACAAGAAGTTGGCGGTTGAAATTTATCAGGTTCAGTGCTTTTCCGAGGAAAAATGACAAAAGAGCTGGTTTTACCTGATATCCTGGCCAGGAGACTGGAAGACATCTACTATAAACTCCAGGATGAATACAGCAGAGTGGCTCAGGAGTTGACATTTTCCTGCAGAGGATGCCCGGATAATTGCTGTGATTCCTACTTCCTGCATCACACCTACACGGAGTGGGCGTTTCTCTGGGTTGGGTTTAGACAACTTGATGCGAATCGGCAGGAAGCAATCCTCAGCCGTTCGCAAACATGGCTGGAAAAATGTGCATAAAGCCTTGGCGGCCGGTGTCAGGCCACAGGTCATGTGCCCGCTCAACGAGAACGGTCTGTGTGTGCTGTATGCCCATCGATTGCTGGTTTGTCGCACCCATGGCGTTCCGGCAAGGATGACCAGACCGGATGGGCAGGAGCTGCGGTTTCCCGGCTGCTTTCGTTGTCAGGAAATTATTGCCGCCCAGTCTTTTAAAAAACAGCCACCCCATGTTGAAAGAACACCTCTATTGCACTGCCTGGTAATGCTAGAGAACGAACTCCTGGATGGTAAACGCCATCTCTTACCCAAGGTTAGAAGCACCATCGCCGAGATGCTCGTTCAGGGTCCTCCAACCTTGCCATCTTCCCATTGTCAAAGAAACTTGAACATATAGATAGAGATGCGATTACATGTAACCAAAAAGCAACCAAATTCGAAGATGTGTTTTGTCTGTGGAGTGGATAACTCCTTTGGCCTGATGAGTCGGTTTTATGAGCTTGAGGATGGTCAACTGATGGCAATCTTTCAACCAGCTGAACAGCATCAGGGATATCCTGGCAGGCTGCATGGCGGTATCGCGGCAACCATTCTCGATGAAACCATCGGTCGCGCCATAATGCTCAACCATTCCGGCAACATCTGGGGAGTTACCGTGGAGTTTTCCATGAAACTGCGGAAACCCGTACCTATAGAAGGTGAGATCCGGGTGTTGGCAAGAATTGTTTCGGAAGGAAAACGATCTTTTCAGGGCGAGGGGGAAATTCTCCTGCCGGACGGCCAGGTAGCGGTGGAGGGAAAGGGTAAATATCTGAAAATGGATATTGAAAAAATTGCCGACTTTGATCATCAGGGTGATGCCTGGAAGGTTATAGCATCCCCGGACGATCCTCAGTGTATCGAAATTCAGAAGAAGCCCTAAGGTTTTCTGTCTCGAATCAGAAAGCTCTTTCGGCAAGCGCGAATTTCACACCTTAAACCGAATGTTGAGAATATCGCCGTCACAGACGATATAGTCTTTACCTTGAAGATACATCTTTCCGGCTTTTTTCAGCTCAGCCTCACTGCCGTATTCGATAAGTTCGTCATATTTTATTACCTCAGCTCGGATGAAACCACGCTGCAAGTCGGAATGAATGGCCCCGGCGGCGACCGGGGCGGGGGACGCTTTCCGAACCAGCCACTGCCTGACTTCATCTTTACCGACGGTAAAAAAGGAGATAAGGCCGAGTGTTTTTAGACAAAGTCTGGTCATGGTGCCCAGCGAAGGTTCTTGTATCCCCAGATCCCGAAGAAATTCGGCTTTCTCTTCATCGGTATCAAGGAGGACGATTTCCGACTCCACCTGGGCTGAAACAAGCATTGCCTCCATCTTGCCAAGACGGCACTTATCTGCCATTTGTTCAAGCAACCCTTGGTTGTCGAGCTGCTCTTCGGCGACGTTGAAGACGAGGATCAGCTCTTTTCTGGTTATCAGGGGGTAGCTGCGAACGAGGAATTCTTCTTCCTCGGTGAGTTGCAGCAGACGGAGAGGTTTTTCTTCCTCCAGGTGCGCCTGCATCCTGCGCATCAGTTCCAATTCTTTTAGCTGTTTCTCGTCTTTGATCTTTTTCAGGGCGAGTTCAATACGTTCAATGCGTTTTTCGACAAAGATCTGGTCATGCATGAGAAGCTCGCCATTGACCATTTCCGCATCTCTGAGCGGATCTACGGAACCTTCTGCATGGTAGATGGATTGATCTTCGAAGGCGCGGATGACATGGCAAAGCGCGTCGACATCGGCAATTTCCTTAAAGATATCACCCTTGGCGATATTTTCCTGCTCCATTTTCGGCAGTAATACCAAATCGACGCGCGCCCGGACAGCCTTGTTGGGTTGGTACATAGCCACCAGTTTGTCAAAACGCGGATCACGTATCTCGGCTGTTCCCGGAACCGGCTTCACCGGGCCGGCCTGTTCTCGCAAATGGCTTCCTGTCAGCACCTGAAACAGGGTTTTCTTACCGGTTTGCGGTAGTCCTATTATTCCTACTTTCATCGTTGTATGTATACCTCTTTAAGGGCGAGAGTATCTGTTCGGCGGGGTGTGGAACAGGGTAATGGAACATTTCTAATCGATGAAGATCGACAGAAAATCATATTTGCAAGACAGATACCACAGGAGTACGGTTTTCGGCAAGTTAATAGCACTTGCCTTTCCGGGTGGTCTAGGTCAGACTTCTGATTATGCACCAATTTTTTGTGATTTCCACAGGAATTGTGTTGCTTCCCATACCGTGAAGGGTGTGTTCTGTGTAACCGAGAAAGGAGGTGATTGCAGTGGTATTGGAACCGAGTGAATTACTTTGTGAGGTAACGATTCAGCCGATTGGTATTATCCATTCCTGTTTTACCGAGAAGTTTGGAATTCCCCGCCAGCCGGGAATGGTCCCGGCCGCCACAGCCCGCTTGGAATTATTACCGCCTTGCAACCGTGTCGAGATGGTGCGCGGGTTGGAGCAGTTTTCCCACCTCTGGGTCCATTTTCTTTTCCATCGGACCGTTGCTGAAGGCTGGAAACCGACGATTCGTCCACCTTGGCTCGGGGGGCAAAAAAGGGTTGGTGTTTTTGCCAGCCGCAGTCCGCATCGTCCCAACCATTTGGGGTTGTCGGCCGTCAAACTGGAGGGGGTGGTCTGTGAGAAAGGTTCAATATTTCTCGACCTTTCCGGGATCGATTTCCTCGATCAGACGCCGGTTTTCGACATCAAACCGTACGTCCCTTACAGTGATTGTCTGGAATCTGCATCCTGTGGGTACGCCCACGGTATACAGCCGGAGGTGCCGATCAGCTTCACACCCGAGGCGCTGGCATTTTGCGTAGTATATCAAAGAGAGACCGGGAGGACCCTTGAACAGCTTGTCAGGGAGATGATCCGTCACGACCCGCGACCGGCGAGTCAGAAAAAGAACAAGAGTCGTTTCGGTATGTTGCTTTGGGATGTGAATATCCGTTGGTGTGTTGAGGAGGAGGGGGTTCGAGTCGAAGAGTGTACCAGGTTCAAGGTTCAATAAAACCGTTTATTAAACATTTTACTCGCTTACCGATTACATAGGTTTGACTGTTGATGTTATAGTCAAAACTTCCCCCATCAATCTCGGCGTTTTCGCTTTTCAGCTTGGTCTTGCCCGGCGATGAGACAGTGCGTTGGTTACTGTCATAAATAAGTAAGTCGGTATACATAGATTGCTTGTCCTGAGTTTTATTGAGCACCACGTTCTTGGTCAGGACGAGGATCTTGCCGGCCATACTGTATTCACCTTTTCTTGCGGTAATCAGGGTTTCTTCTCCGTCATCGTCGAACACCTCGGCGTTAACATTATCGAGGACAACAATATCCAAATCATCGGGCTTGGTCCGGGCGTTGGCCGCGCGAATAACAGCAGTATCTTTACCTTTTTGATTTTGTAGGATGGTTACCGTCTGCATCGTGAAATTCTGCTGATCGGCGCTTTCCTTATTTATGTCGGGATCAAATCCACCTCGTGGGGTGAGGAATTCGCCGACCGGGATACTCCAGAGGGGAAAGGTGACCAGGAAGGCGAGGGGGACCAGCCATATAGTGTTGCGGTGGATTTTCATCTGACTAGGTATTTCTGCAAAAGCTCCGCCACCACATTCCTGGCCTCTAAAATAAGATCACAGGCATCCCGGACAGCACCCTCCCCACCCATTCGCTCGGTAATGAAATGGGCTACCTCCTGTACCTCGCGAACGGCGTTGGCCGGGGCAATGGCCAGACCAACCTGCCGAAGAAGAACCAGGTCAAGCCAGTCATCACCCATGTAGGCGATCTCAAAGGGACGCAGGCCGGAAACCTTCATGATGTCCTTTAATGCCTCGTTCTTGTTCGGTATGCCCTGATAAACATAGCGTATTTTCAGCTCGTCTGCCCGTCTGGCAACCACCGCAGATTTTCGGGCGGTAATCAGGCCGACGTCAATACCGGCTTCCCGCAGGAGGCGGAGGCCGAAACCGTCCTGGGTATTGAAGGCCTTGCTCTCTTCTGAGTCGCCGGTGTACAGGAGGCTGCCGTTGGTGAGAACTCCATCGACATCAAGGAGCAGGAGGCGGATGTCTTTTGCCTTGGCAAGAGCTCGCCGGCGTTCCGGATGGTTTGCCCGACTGGCCTTTTCCCGGGCGAGGGTGCGGTAGCCTTCCATGACCTCACAATCCGAGGGGTAGTGGGAACCAGGGGATGGACATTGGTCGGACATGATCAGTTAACGGCGTTACGAACCTTGAGGATTTGCCGGAGCAGTTCTTCCACCTGGTGCAGAGGAATGGAATTGGGACCGTCGCAAAGGGCCTTCTCCGGGTCTGGATGGATCTCCATAAACAGCCCATCGACGCCAACTGCCACCGCAGCCTTGGCTAAAGGTGCGATGAATTCACGCTGACCTCCGGAAAAGCCGCCGGCACCGCCGGGCAGTTGCACCGAGTGGGTGGCGTCAAAGATTACCGGGCAGCCGAACGAGCGCATAACCGGCAGGGAGCGCATGTCGACGACAAGATTATTGTAGCCGAAACTGGCCCCTCGCTCGACGAGCATGATCTTGGTGCCACCGACTCCGCGAATTTTGCTCACCGCATTTTGCATATCCCAGGGCGAAACAAATTGGCCTTTTTTCACATTCACCGGTTTCCCAGTCCTGGCAGCGGCAACCAGCAGGTCGGTCTGGCGACAGAGAAAAGCTGGAATCTGCAGGATATCGAGGGTTTCGGCGGCGGCGGCAACCTGGCTTATATCATGGATATCGGAGAGAACCGGGACCTGCAGCTCCCGGCGGATTTTCGCCAGGGTCGCCAGGCCGTCAACCAGGCCGGGGCCACGATAGGAGGTCAGTGAGGTTCGATTGGCCTTGTCAAAGGAGGCCTTGAAAACATAGGATACCCCCAGTCGTGAGCAGATTTCCTGCATGGTGCCGGCAACGGTTCTGGCCAGCTCCTCCGATTCGAGGGCGCAGGGGCCACCGATCAGCAACAAGGGCTGGCCGGAGCCCACAACCAGCGGCGCACCGTTCGGAGTGTCGACGGTTACGGCAATCTCCATCATAGGAGTCTAACCCTTCTGTTTACGGGCAAGGGCTGCGCTGATGAAATCCCGGAACAACGGATGGGGTTTCATCGGTTTGGACTTGAACTCCGGATGAAACTGGCAGCCGAGGAACCACGGATGGTCGGTGATCTCGACAATCTCGACAAGGTTGTTGTCGGGCGAGGTGCCGGAGATTGTCAGCCCGTTTTTTTCGAGAGGCTGGCGGTAATCATTGTTGAACTCGAAACGATGCCGGTGGCGTTCGGAGATCTCTTTTATGCCATAGGCCCTATAGGCGTTGGAATCTTCCTTGAGTACACACGGATAAGCACCGAGTCGCATGGTGCCGCCGAGGTCCGATTCCTCGTCACGGATCTGCATTTTGTTGCTACGGTAGTCAAACCACTCCTTGATCAGATAGATGACCGCGTCGGGGGTGAGTTCATCGAGCTCTGTGGAATTGGCCCTGGGCAGATCGAGGACATCCCGGGCAAACTCGACTACCGCCAGCTGCATACCGAGACAGATGCCGAAAAACGGCACCTTCATCTTTCGTGCATAATGGATGGCCTTGATTTTCCCTTCAACGCCGCGTTTGCCGAAGCCGCCCGGCACCAGGATACCGTCACAGCCCTCGAGCAGGCTGGCAACATTTTTTGATTCCAGGTCTTCGGCACTGATATACTCCAGGTTGACCTTGGTGCCGTTGGCGATACCGCCGTGCACCAGGGCTTCGTGCAGGCTTTTATAAGATTCGGTTAAATCAACGTATTTGCCGGTGATGGCGATGGTCACATCGTTTTTCGGATTACGGATGGTGTGGACCAGATCTTCCCAGGGTTTGATGTTTGGCTGGCCGGTCCAGATGTTGAGGAGCTCAAGGATTTTGCCGTCAAGACCTTCGCGATGCAAATGCAGGGGCAGTTCGTAGATGGTGGATACGTCGATGGCGGTGATAACCGCATCCTGCGCCACATTGCAAAACAAACTGATTTTGTTCTTGAGGCTGTTGTCCAGAGGCACCTCGGTGCGGCAAAGGAGAATGTCAGGTTGGATGCCGTCCGCCCGCAGTTCGCGCACCGAATGTTGGGTCGGTTTGGTCTTGACCTCGCCGGCGGTTTTAATATAGGGTACCAGGGTCAGATGGATAAAAAGGGTGTATTCTCGTCCAAGATCGCCGCGTAACTGGCGGATCGCCTCAATGAAAGGCAAACCTTCAATGTCGCCAACGGTGCCGCCTATTTCGATGATTGCCACATCGGCGCTGCCGTCCAGCTGCAGAATGGCAGCCTTGATTTCATCGGTGATGTGGGGGATGACCTGTACGGTGCCGCCGAGATATTCGCCGCGCCTTTCCTTGGTTATGACCGAATAATAGATCCGGCCCGAGGTGTAATTGTTTTTCTGGGCCATGACGGCGGAGGTGTAGCGCTCGTAATGACCCATGTCGAGATCGGTCTCGGCGCCGTCATCGGTGACATACACCTCACCATGCTGGAAGGGGTTCATCGTGCCCGGATCGACATTGATGTAGGGATCAAGCTTTTGGAAGGTCACCGTCAATCCCCGGCTTTCCAGGAGAGCCCCGATGGCCGCCGAGGCCAGTCCCTTGCCCAGCGAGGAGAGCACGCCGCCGGTGACAAAAATAAACTTGGTTCGTTTGGTAGTATTTGATTTTTTCATGGCCAGCACTATAGCAATCGGCCCTGGTTTTTGAAATAGAAAAGTGGCCAGCAGCAAGAAAAACCGCAAGAGGCGGGGCAAGATTTATAACTTTTTATTGGAGTTAAAAGCGATCGGTAGACAGTCTCTCAAGGGATAGTCGGGGGAGCGCCATCATGCATGTCGCTTGGGGCGGCTATCTGCCGTTCAAGATGTCCTCCAACCGTTTTCCACCCACCTCGGCCGCAAAAATAGATTCCAGGAGCTGGGTCACTTTAACGCCCTCTTCTTCACTGAGCAGAAAACCAGGCAAGGGTTTGGCTGTGAGGGTGCGCAGCCTGGCTTCGATTATCCGGGTTTGTGGGAGGCATCCACCGATCTCATGGAAATGACTGATATCGAGAAGGGCCGGGAGGACGTCCAGCATGTTTCCCCAGTATTCCCTTTGGCCGAGGTGTTCGACGAGTTGACCGATTGCGGTCGCCGCTTCAAAATAGTAATCGGGTACCAGGGCCGGTTGTGTTACCGAACATTTTTGTGTCGAGGCAAAAAGTCGGCAGGCGAAGGGCCGGACGGGATAGATACGACAACACTGATCTTCCAGAAAGGGGCAGGGGGTGGTATTTTGGTGGTGGTCGCTCGGGGGTCGGTGTCCCTCCCCTCCAGGCAAGCTGCGGCAAAGTCATTGTTGGTCATGGTTGCCGGCCGATGGGTGGGAGTATGCGCAAGTTTTTCGGCCATCCAGGGCGACAGGTTTTCGGCAATAACATAGCGGAGGATATCTTCGCCTTCGCCGGCGGTGATGGTCACATTTCGCGTGCAACAGGCACTGCATCCCCGGTTACAGACGGTCGGCAGATTTTTGCTCCAGTCGGCGAAAACCGCATAGATTTTATGCAAAGCGAGGGATTTCATGGGTGGTTATCCTCCTGTTCCCTTGAGAACGAAAAAGGCCAGAGTAGCATATCGAGAGAATTTGCCAAGAAAAACCAGAAGGGAAAAGCGACCAAAGCCGACTTTAAGGAGGCCGGCCAGCAGGCAGAGAGGATCGCCGATCACCGGCAACCAACTTACCAGGAGAGACCAGATGCCATACCTCTCGTACAGCTTTTTCGCACGGACGAGCTGCTGGTCGCTGATGCGAAGAACGGAGCGGATAAAAAGGTCAGAACCCCAGCTGCCGATCAGATAGGTGGTGCAGGCTCCAAGAAAATTGCCGACACTGGCGACTATCACGACGTGTGCCGGGGGAAAACCCTGGACGATGAGAAGAACGAGGAGCCACTCCGAGCCAAGCGGCAAGATCGTCGACGCAAGAAAACTGAGCAGAAAAAGAGCGGGCAGCCCGGGGGAGTTGAAGAGCGCGTAAAGGAAGTCCATGGTTGCAAGAACCTATTCGAAAAGAACGGTTTTGGCAATTGCCAAGGCATGGCGGAGCTGCGGGGAAAGGAGCTGCCGGCGTCTCCGCGCTATTTGACTGGGAAAATTCCGTCAGTTCTGCTAAAGAGAAGATTTACAAAAGACTCCGGCAACTCGAATCGTACGGAAGGACTTCTTCCTGTTGCCGGAAATGAAACATAAAGAATAAAGGTTGGTGAATATGCTCCTTCGGAAAATAGTTATGGTGGTGTTATCCTTGTTGCTCGTGCATCATGCTGGTGGTCTCTCGGTTGCCATGGCGGATGGCGGTTTTCAGCAGTGGTTGGATGATTTGTATATGGCGGTGGCAAAAGAAGGGATCAGCCGGAAGACCTGGGATGCAGCCTTTACCGGAGTCACCGAACCCGATCCGCAGGTCCTCGAAAAAGCAAACTTTCAACCGGAGTTTACCACTGAGATTTGGGATTATCTGGACAGCCGGGTTAACCCTCTGGCCATCGACAAAGGCCGGAAAATTGCCAAGGTGCATGCCGCCACCTTGGCGACCGTTGAACAAAAATACACGGTCGAACAATCGGTGCTGCTGGCGATCTGGTCCATGGAATCGAACTATGGAACCATTCTCGAGCAACCGGAGCGCCTGTTTTATGTCCCGTCCGCCTTGGCCACCCTTGCCTATGGCGATCCGAAAAGAAGAAAGTTTGCCCGGACCCAGCTGGTAGCGGCTTTGAAAATCCTCCAGACCGGAGAGATCGGCAGGGCTCATCTCATGGGCTCCTGGGCTGGAGCGATGGGCCACACCCAGTTTATCCCTACCAGTTATCTGGCCTATGGTGTCGATATGGATGGCAACGGTCGTCGGGATATCTGGAACTCCGTGCCGGACGCCCTGGCTACCGCCGCCAACCTGTTGAAGAGCAACGGCTGGCAGAAAGGTAGCCCGTGGGGCTATGAGGTGGTCACCCCGTCCGGTGGCGAAAAACTGCGGGAAGAAAGCAAAACCCTCGGCGAGTGGGCAAAGCTCGGTTTTAAAAGGGCAGGTGGCGCGGCTTTTGCCCGGCTGGAAGACAAGGCGCTGCTCAAGGTCCCGGCGGGGGCAGCGGGCCCAGCCTTTTTGATGCTCGGCAATTTTTCCGTCTTGAAGCGGTATAACAACTCCGATTCCTATGCCCTGGCGGTCAGCCTCCTGGCCGATCGGCTCGCCGGCTCCGGTGGGCTCCTGGTACAGGCGTGGCCCAGGCCGGCCGGGTCGCTCAATATAGAAGAAAAACTCGAATTGCAGCAGAGATTGCAGCAACGCGGGCTGTACATTGGCGAGGTGGATGGCCATCTGGGGCCGGCAACCGAGAAAGCGATCAGGGGCTTCCAGGTACAGGCCGGGCTTTCGCCGGATGGACTGCCCTCGCAGAGTCTGCTCCGCGATCTCAGGCGTTGAGGAAGGATAACCGACCATGACGCGAGCAAATTTTCTCATCAGCATTGCTATCGCTGTTGTTTCCATAAGCTTCTGGGCTCTGCTTAACCGACAGGAAACAGAGCCGCCCTGGCCGAAACGTATCCAGGGTTTTTCCTTTTCGCCGATGCAGGCCTGGAACGACCAGATAGAACATAATCTGCCGACGGTTGCGGAAATCGAATCGGATCTGAAGCTTGTCTCCGACAAGACCTACGCCATCCGCCTGTATACCACCGAAGGTGTCCTCTCCGAAATTCCGGCCTTGGCCCAGAAACATGGTCTCAACGTGACTCTCGGGGCGTGGCTCGATAAAAACCTCGAGGAGAATGAGCGTCAGATCGAGACGGTCATTCGTCTGGCGAAAGAAAACTACCGCAATGTCATCCGCATTATTGTCGGTAACGAATCGATGCTGCGGGGAGAGACGACGGTGCAGCAGTTGGGGGAATATCTCGATCGGGTCAGAAAAGCGGTCGATGTGCCGGTCAGCACTGCCGAACCATGGCATATCTGGATAAAGCATCCGGAACTGGCGACTCATGTCGATTTCGTCGCCACCCACATGCTGCCCTATTGGGAGGGTGTCCATCTTGATCGGGCGGTCGACTATGTTGTCGAACACATGAACATGCTGCAAAAGACCTTCCCGGAAAAGCCGGTGGTTATTACCGAGGTCGGCTGGCCAAGCAATGGTCGCACCCGCAAGGCGGCGGTCGCCTCCCCCTTCAATGAGGCAACCTTTCTCCGCCGTTTCATCAAACGTGCCGAGGAGCTTAACTACACCTACTACATCATGGAGGCCTTTGATCAGCCGTGGAAGAGGACCAGCGAAGGGCTCGGTTGGTGCCTATTGGGGGGTCTATGACGCCAACCGGCAGCCCAAATTTCCCTTCACCTCACCCATTGTCGAGGTTCCGGAATGGCGGATCCTTGCCGGGATTTCTCTGGTTATCGCCATCATCACCTTTGCCCTCCTGCTCATCGACAGCACGACGCCTGCGCAAGCGCGGCCGCAGTTTTCTTGCCTCCATTGCCTTTATTGCCGCCACCGGCGCGGTCTGGATTGTTTATAATTATACCCAGCAATACCTGACCATATCGATGATAATCGTCGGCTTTCTCATGCTCATCGGTATTATTGGCGTGGTCATCGTTCTCCTGGCCGAGGCCCACGAATGGGCCGAGGCCATCTGGACGAGTGCCGGCCGGCGCTCTTTTGTGGCCATGGAGGCGGAGGATGAGCAGCTGCCCATGGTGTCGGTGCATGTCCCGGCCTACAATGAACCGCCGGAGATGATGATCGAAACCCTCAATGCCCTGGCGCCCTCGATTATCCACATTTCGAGGTCATTGTCATCGACAACAACACCAAGGATCCGGCGGTCTGGCAGCCGGTGGAAGCCCACTGCGCCATCCTCGGTCCGCGCTTTCGTTTTTTTCATGAGGATCCGCTGGCCGGCTTCAAGGCCGGAGCCCTCAATTATGCCCTGGCCAAAACCGCAGCCGGAGGCAGAGGTGGTGGCGGTCATCGACAGCGATTACATGGTCTCCACTAACTGGCTGCGTGACCTGGTGCCGCAGTTTTTACGCCCCGAGGTGGCGATTGTCCAGGCACCCCAGGACTACCGGGATGACGGCGACAACCTCTTCAAGGCCATGTGCTATGCCGAGTATCGTGGCTTTTTCTATATCGGCATGGTCACCCGCAACGAGCGCAACGCCATTATCCAGCACGGCACCATGACCATGGTGCGCAAATCCGTGCTGGAAGAAGTCGGCGGATGGGCGGAATGGTGCATCACCGAGGACGCCGAACTGGGACTGCGATCTTTGAGAAGGGGTATGAAGCACTCTATATCGCCAAAACCTACGGCCGCGGAGTCATGCCGGACACCTTTATCGACTTTAAAAAACAGCGTTATCGCTGGGCCTACGGCGCGGTTCAGATCATCCGCCATCACGCCAAGGCCCTGCAGTGGCGAAATCAAAGTCGCCTGACCTATGGCCAGCGCTACCATTTCATTGCCGGTTGGCTGCCATGGGTGGCTGACAGCATCAACCTGCATTTTCACCATGGCGGCCCTCGGTCTGGTCCATCGGCATGCTCCACTTTCCAACGAAGATCGATCCGCCGATGATTATTCTGTCGGCGGTGCCGCTGGCCTTTTTTGTCTTCAAGATGGCCAAGATGTTTTATCTGTATCGCAGTCGAGTGAAAGCGACGATCACTCAGACCCTTGCCTCGGCGGTGGCCGGTCTTGCCTTGTCGCACACCATCTCCAAAGCTATTTTGTTTGGTATGGTATCAAAAAGTTTACCCTTTTTCAGAACCCCGAAAAAAGGCGAGGGGAGACCATTCTGGTTCGCCTTGCAATCGGCTCGGGAAGAGGGGATGATTGCTATTGCCTTGCTGCTCGCGGCTTATGCCCTGATCAGGGCCCAAGACGTCGATCCTCCGCCGGACACCATTGTGTGGATTGTTGTGTTGCTGGTGCAGTCCATTCCTTATCTGGCAGCCGTGCTTATGGCGGCCATCAGTGCCTTTGCCAAGCTGCCGACCAAGCTTATCAATACTATTACCGCCCCACCTGCCGAAGGTTTTGCGGCAGGCGGGAACCGAGTTGATACACCGGTCGCCAATCCGCAAGGAACTGAATGATGTGATCTTGCCCGGTAGAGGTTCTATGTCCAAAGCTGGTTTCAACGCATTTCACCAATTGGCGCAAAAACGGCTCCGATAAGAGCGGCCAGATCGGTCGGGGCCAGTTCAATCTCCAGACCACGGCGTCCTGCACTGACAAAGATCGTTGGAAAAGAAGATGCCGACCCGTCGATAAAGGTCGGCAGTCTCTTTTTCTGCCCCAGTGGACTGACACCGCCGAGAACGTAACCGGTGGCCCGTTCGACATCCCCTTTGTCGGCCATAGCCGCTTTTTTCGCTTTCGCTGCCTTGGCGATCTGTTTCATGCTGAGAGTCATGGAGACCGGAATAATTCCCACGATAAGAGCTGCGCTGTCGAGCTGAACAACTAAAGTTTTAAAAACTCTTTCCTCGTCTATTGCTAGTTTTTCCGCTGCCTCTTTGCCATAGGAAGGACTTGTCGGATCGTGCGGATAGTGATGAACGGTAAAAGGAATTTTTGCTTTTTTTGCCGAATTTATAGCCGGCGTCATGGTATTTCCCCAGGGAGAATGGCTGTTGTTCCCGGAGTTTCTGGGGGTGTTGCCTCATCCAACTGAATGCCGGTGCCGCAGCAGTCCGGACAGTCTTCCCGAGTGAGCATAAATCTGCTCTCTCCGCCGAAAAATGCAGTTTCGCCCGAGCCGCCGCAACCGGGGCAGGGAGTGATCTTTTTGGGCAATTGTTTGTGGTCGGTCATTGGGCCTCTTGGAGAATGAAAGGGATCTTGTGATCGGAGCGTCATCAGCAAATCTAACACCATGGGAGCCCGCTTTCAACCAGGGGTGAGAAGTTTTTTGCCAGACTCTCTATGTATGATTATTTGTGTTCAAGGATTCGAAGATTTCATTGGTGGGGGGACAATGCAACCACATGTTGCTGAAGAGGAGGGGGCATGCGTTGGACAGGAGGGCGAAAGAGCGACAATATAGAAGACCGCAGGGGCTTCAGGCTTACCGGAGGAAGGGTTAAGGGAGGTGGGATCGGGATTGTTCTTCTCGCCTTGGTCGGGATGTATTTCGGCATCGATCCTTCCCTTATACTGAACGGCAATCTGGGAGAGAGTGGGTCGAGCCAAAACTCGGCAAGCCGGGTCAGCCGGCAGAATCCAGCCGAGGACAAACTCGTCGACTTCGTGTCCGTTGTGCTCGCCGATACCGAAGATACCTGGGAAAAACTTTTCCAGGAGGCAGGGGGAAAGTATGAGAAGCCAAAGCTCGTGCTTTTTACCGGAGAGGTTCGGTCGGCGTGCGGTTTTGCCGAATCGGCTACCGGACCGTTCTATTGTCCGGCTGACAAAAAAGTCTATATCGATCTGGCATTTTATCAAGACTTGAAGCAAAACCTCAAGGCCCCGGGTGACTTTGCTCAGGCCTATGTCATTGCCCACGAGATTGGCCATCATGTCCAGAATCTGTTGGGCATAAGCAAAAAAAAGTCCAGGCGAAAAAGGCCGGTGTGTCCCAGGTGGAATATAACAAGTTGTCGGTTAAACTGGAATTGCAGGCCGATTGTTTTGCCGGGGTCTGGGCCAATCATGCCCACCGCATGCGAAACATCCTTGAGCCGGGCGATGTGGAAGAAGCCCTCAATGCGGCAAGCATGATCGGTGATGACAATCTTCAGAAGAAGGCTAGGGGCTATGTGGTTCCTGACTCTTTCACCCATGGCTCGTCAAAGCAGCGGGTTGAGTGGTTTCGCCAGGGCCTGAAGAACGGAGAGATTCGTCAGTGCAATACCTTCAGCTAAGTCCCCGGTTGTTTGACGATCCTGCTGGCCGAATGGAAAAAGGTGTTGCCGCCAACTTGCCGGCGCACGAGGATGGGGCCGGTTAAAAGAAGTACTGAAAATTCAACTGGTGAAAGGTTTACCGGGTTTTCCAGGGAGACCGATTCCTGCCCTGGGTATACGAGGAACACGTGTCGAAAAAATTTTTTTCATTTACCAATACCGAAGATCTTCCGGAGCGGCAAAATCTACGACAGCCGCGATGGGGCGAGCCGAAAATCAAGGTCAAGTTTATGCACCGGGGATTACGTCGGGGACATTCGTTTGCCGGCTTTCTTCGCCAGTTTCCTGGGTCGCTTCCCCAGTGGGGCCCTTGCCTGTTCGACTTCGATGTCGATTGCCGGGACTACGACTGGCTGGTGGTCTATCAGGATCTGCCCCGTGATGACACTTTTTTCACCGAGGAAAAGCTCGCTTGTCCGCGCGAGAAGACCATGCTCGTCACCGGTGAACCGTCGACCATTACTGTGTTCGGCACTGATTATCTGCGTCAGTTTGGCTGCATACTGACCTTTCAGGAACCGTGGGCGATGAAACACCCCCACGTTATCTTCCACCATCCCGGTCTCATCTGGCACTACGGTTTGCCATTCGGCAAGGGCGAGTTTATCACCTGGGACCAGCTGGCAGCTACTCCGCCACCACAAAAAACGAGAATTATCTCAACAGTCTGTTCCGAGAGGACCGGGAATGTCACCCTGCATTCCACCCGCGTCGACTTCACCTGGCGATTAAAAGATGAATTGCCGGAGTTGGATATTTACGGCCATGGGGTCAATCCGATGAACGACAAGGCGGAGGCCCTTGATTCGTATCGCTTTCATATCGCCGTCGAGAACCATGTGTATGACCACCATCTTACCGAAAAACTGCCGGACGCATTTCTTGGCTACACCCTGCCGTTTTACCATGGTGCCCCCAACGCCGCCGACTATTTTCCAAAGGAGAGCTTCATCCCCATTGACATCAATGATTATCAGCGTTCCCGGGATATCATCAAAAGCCACCTCGCCAATAACGAATATGAGGATCGTCTGCCCTTTATAATCGAGGCTCGGCGCCGGGTGCTTGAAGAGCAGAACCTTTTTGCCATCCTCAGCAGCAAGATCTGCGGCAAAGACCAAAAAATAACCACCGCCACCATGGGCAAGGTGATTCGCAACCGCTCAACCATGCGCCTTAAAAATCCGCTCGCCGGTATTCGCAGCCTGACCGAGAAGGCTGCGACCAAGACCTACCACCGGATCACCTTCAAGGCCCGCAATAAAAAGAGAAATCTCTGATTATCGGCCGGGACGCCTTGCCCCTTAGTCATGTACAAAAGATCTTTGCACGGTTTTTGCGAATATCTTTTAATAAACGACTTATCCCGTTTATCGGGGTTACGGCAATTTATACAGCGGATTGTCCCTGCCTTTGTTGAAAATCATCGGCGTCTGCTGGTAGCCGATCTTCTTCGCCAGTGCCACGGTACTCTCCTTGGCGAAGTTACCGAGTTCCGTGACGCTTAAAGTCCGGTCGTTATTGCTGTCCGCTTCCTGTTTATTGCTGAGACCGTCGAGCAGGGTAAAGGTGAACAAGCCGTTGCCTTTGTAGCCGTCCAGTGCTTCTTGGACCGTGCTGGTGGAGACAAAGAGCGGCACCCCCATCTTTTTGGCGAGCACCGACATGCGGGCCTCATAGAGGCTGCCGACAATGGCATCGATTCCCCCGGCCTGGCAGGAATCAAAGATGAACAACTGGTTGAGCGATTTCATTTTTTTGGCCATATCGACTATCTCGTTGGAACTTATGGTGCTGGCATCGCTGAGCATGCCGTCAAAGTCACTGGTCAGCAGATAATACTGACTCTGGAGGAGAATGCCGTGGCCGGCGATAAAGAGAATGAATCCGTCCTGCGGTTTGATGCTTGTGGACAGTTCATTGATTTTTTTAAGAATGTTTGTTTTGCTGGCTTTTTCGTTGACCAGAAGTTCCTGGTGAATGTTGCCGGTGGGATAGAGCGTGGCGGCCTGACTGACGAGTTTTTGCTGGATGGCGGTGGCGTCCTTAGCCGCATATTTGAGGTTGACGGCTTTTTCCTTAAACTTGTTGGCGCCGATCGACAGGATGTAAAGATGGGGCGGATCAGCCGCCTGCGTTCTGCGAAACCTGATGGTTTTCACCGGACTCTGCACGGTATTGCCCTTATTAAAGGCAGTGATGGCGATCTCGTTTTCGCCGGTCACGGTGTTGACGTCCTTGCAGTCGGTGAAGCTTGCCCCTTTTTCGTGGCTGGAAATCGACATCGGATCGTTTGCGGTAGTTATCGCTACACTACGCATCTGTTCATGGATTGCCACACCGTCCATGGCCATGAGATGAAGCTTTTCCGAGGGCGACCTCACCATGTCCCGATAATAGCCGTCGGAGACAAGGAGTTTGCCATTGTGAAACAGTCGCACTTCGCCGATGCCACCGCCGGTGCTTACGGCCTGGTAGCAGATCTTGATCGTCTCGTGATCGGTATCGCCTGGGGTGGTGGCAAACCAAACCGTCGGAGGCGGGCTGTTTAACGCTGAAGCTATGGTCTGTGGTGCCAGGTTGCGGGTATCTTCTCCCTGCAGGGCGGCCATGACGATATCCGGTCGGTAAAACGCATCGTAGAACCGTTCGATCGGGTAGTTTATGCCGTTGATGTTTGCAGTCAGGTATTCGGCACCGTGTTTTGAGGCGTTGTAATAGCCTTCGGCAGTAATAATGATCCACTCGTCATTATCAAAACCGACGAGCATCGCCCGTTCTCGACCGGAAGTCGTGTCAAAGAGCCTGATGGTCGCGTCACCGGTCCGCAGGAAAAGGGATTTGCCGTTTGGCTGAAAGAGCGCTGCAACATGATTTTCCCGGATACCCTTGGACGATGGAGGCACCTCCAGGTGGAGAGGGGTAACTCGTTCTGCCGCAGCCAGGTCCCAGATCGCCGGTTTTTCTGAAGAGATAAAAACATATTTGTCGTCCGGTGAGAGTGCTGTCCCCCATACACCATGCCACAAGCCGTCAAGGCCGGAAATTTTTTGCAGTTGTTTCCCTGTGGCAATGTCCCACTTTCTCGCCGAGCTGTCCCCCGCTGCGCTGGTAAAGATGAATTGGCTGTCCGAGGAAATGGCCATGCCGGTGATGCCGCCTTTAAGGCCTTTTTCATGACCGGAAAGATGTTGGACTTTGAGTCCCGATTCCACATCCCACATCTTGACAATCGCATCGGTGCCGCCGGTAACAATGTAGTTCCCGTCTGGGGTAAAGGCGGCCATGAGACGATTGGGCAGGTTGAGGAGTGAAGCCTTGTAGCCGGCATCGAATTGCCTGAGAAAGTCGCCGGTCGCGGTGTTAAAAAGATAGACGAAGCTGCCATGGGTAGCTAAGAGGGTCATGCCGTCCGGAGAAAAGGCAACGCAGAAAAGTTCCTTGTTGAGATCCGGAAAGGTTTTGATTCGTTGCCCGCTGTTCAGATCCCACAGGCCAAGACTTGACCCATTGCCTACCGGCCTACCGCCAAGCAGAGCATAGTTGCCGTCCGGGGAGAGAGCGACAGAGGTAACATGCAGGTCGTGGATGGTGATTGTCCTGAGTCGCCGACCCTGTACCAGGTCCCAAAGATGCAAGGTTCCTCCACCGGATCCGGCAGCATTGCCGAGATCTTGAGCTTGATCGATGGTGACGAGCAGAGAACCGTCTTTGGATATTGCCATCGTCGCGATGTTTTTCGCCGGGCGATCAAGATTCATTTGCATACCCGAGAGTTGCAAAGAAGAAGGGGGCACGGTGGCAGCACAGGAAGAAATCAGGAAAAGTAAAAGAAACAGCACTATCTGTTGTGAAGCCTGCATCGCCAATCCTTATCGTTGTCGCCTTTGCTCTCTTTTGAGGGCGGCTAATCAGGAAACGGATAAATTATTCCGCCTTCCTCCATCTTGATTTTCTCACATTGCCGGTTTATGAAGAGGGTTGTTGGAGTCAGCAATGCGGACATCATATCGCCCCTGCACGGACGTGTCCATAGCTCTGTGGATCCGATCGCAAAATATCGGTCGGTGCTGTGCCTCCTTTATCAGCAACCGCTTCCGGGACATTATTGAATGGTCACATCTCGCCCCATGCAACCTCTGCCGACAGAGCAAAAACGACAAAACACCTCCAAACGATCAGGAACTTCCCGTGCCGGCAGGGGCAAGGGCGGCGGCAGGAAAAAAAAATCACAGCCCACGCTATTCCGGGACATTCTTCTGATAAGCCTGGAGTGTCTGGGGCTTACGGTTGTCGGCATGGCGGCCATCATTGTCCTGCTCGGTCATTTTGCCAACAGATTTTCCGGGACAAGCTTTCTCAACAACCTTCTGCCGTTTGCCGGAGGGATTCTCGGATTCATCATTGTGGTTGCCGTGCTACTCAGTATTTGGAAAGTGTTGCGGAAGTGGTTGCAGCGCCGATCGGTCTTGATTCCTCCGGCCTTGGTCATAGGGATGGTTGTTTTGATTGGTGTTTTCGTGCCGAAGGATTACTTCAACCGGGCCTTCGGTTATTATCGCACCCTGGTCGGCGGCAAGGAAGAGGCCGGCAGGGTAACCCTTGCCCATCAGGTGTATGCCGCCTATCGTCGCCTGGACGTGGTACAGCTGGTGAAGATGGTCAATCGGGCCGGGCCATACATTGAGGCCATTGAGGAAGCGGCAGGTGCATATGGCCTCGATATCGACCTTCTCAAGGGTCTTGCCGCCACGGAATCCTCTTTCCTGCCGCGCACCAGTGTCGACGGCGGCCACGGTCTGTTTCAGATTACCCAGGCACCGGCCGCGGCTGTTGCGGCCGTTAACCGAATCTTCCCGGCGGCAGACAGTCGGCAGATGACCGATCCCCGGTACAATGCCTTCCTCGGCGCGGCTACCCTTCGCCATTACATCAACGAAATGAAGGGCGACCTTTTTCTCGGCCTGCTGGCCTATAATATCGGACCGGCCAACGGCGGTTTGCGGTTTATCATGGCGCAATACGGGGCCACCGACTTTATAACCATTCAGCCTTATCTGCTGCAGCTCCCACGGGACTATCCGATACGCGTCCTGTCCTATTCTTTGGCCTTTCGCCTGGAACGGGTGGAGGGAAAACTTCTGGCGTATGAGGAGGGGAAAAACGCCTTGCGTATCCAGAGTCTCGGTATTCCGGGTTATTAACTAACCAACCAGAGCGGCATGCACCGCCTCGCTGATCTTCGCTAATGCGTAGGGTTTTTGCACATATTGTAAGGCCCCCAAGGCTATTGCTTCTTTGACCCGTTCCGATTGTGAAAAACCGCTGACAATGATGGCCTTTTGCCCCGGTTGAAAATTGCTGATGCGTTTGTAGGTTTCGAGACCGTCGATCCCCGGTGGCATGAGCATATCGAGTATGACAAGGTCGAAAGGGGTGTCTCGGCAAAGGGACACCCCTTCTTCACCGCTTTTTGCAACTTTCACTTCATATCCCAAGTGAGCAAGAATTTCCGAAGCTATTTGCCGCTGCTGTTCGTCATCGTCGACCACAAGAATCGATTGGCCATTACCGCGAACCGCTTGCATTTCCGGTAGTTCTTCTGGGCGTTCGCGTCCGTCGGCAAGAGGCAGGTAGATATGGAAACGTGTCCCCTGACCTTCGGTGCTGGTAACCTCGATATATCCACGATGATCGGTAACGGTTCCCCAGACGATCGCCAAACCGAGCCCGGTACCGCTACGGCCGGCTTTTTTCGTAGAGAAAAACGGCTCGAAAATTCGCTCTTGGTATTGCCTGGGGATGCCGCTGCCGGTATCGCTGACCATCAGCCGGGCATATGGACCTGGTCGCCATGCCTGAAAACCCGGGGGGCGGTTGGCGAACTCAATTTTCTCAAGGCCAAGAGTGATAGTCCCGCCTTCCGGTATGGCCTCTGCCGCGTTATTAACCAGGTTCATCAGGACATTGGAGAGATGTGCCGGGGAACCGATCACCACAAGATCACCCTGCCTTTCAGTGATCACGATTTTTACTTCTTCATGGTGTCGAAGGATTTCTAGGTATTCCGGGCTGTTCAGGTAATTGTCGAAGAGTCGACCGAGATCGATGGGTTCTTCAGCCTGCATTCCACGCCTTGAAAGGGAGAGAAGGCCCTGGACAATTTTCGCTGCCTTGGCTCCCGCGCCACGGATTGTTTCCAGAGGTTTACGTAGCGGTGTGTCAGGGGGCATGGTCGCGAGCAGGAGATCGGGGTAGCTGACGACGCCCGAGAGAATGTTGTTGAGATCATGGGCTATAGAGCCGGCGAGAACACCGATAGCCTCCATTTTTTGGACCTGGTGCAGCCTTTGCGCCAGCTGTTGTTTTTCTTCTTCAGCCTTTTTCAATTCGCTGATATTGGTGCCGACGGTCAATAAAGCAGCCGGGACATCCGGCCAATCGACGATGCGCTCGCTGTTGAGAAACCATTTGCCGGTAAGGGGATTGAAGGATTCCCAGGTAGCGGCTCTTTCGGCTTCGGTCTTACCGGCCAGCAATCGCGGGATTTTGCAGAAGAAGCAGGGTGTGTTCTCTTGCCTGAGGACTCGATAGCATTTTTGTCCTTCGATCGTGTCACCAAAAAGCTGCTTAGCTGTTTTGTTGGCGAAAAGGATGGTGTAGTCCCTGGTGTCGGTTACATGGACGTAGGAGTCGACCCCGTTGAGAACTGCGACAAACCGTTCGTAAACCTGCAGTAATTTGCTATTGGCAGTGCTCAGGTCCTCGGTTTTTAGCGCCACCCGCTCTTCCAGTTCGGCGTTGAGAAATGCCAGTTGCCGGGCAAGAAAAATATTATCCAGCCGGCCACAGGTCAAACTGACTACCTGATCAAGGAGAAAGAGCATCGACGCCAGACGGTGGCGACTTTCCTGGCCATCAAAAAAAAGAAAGATCCCGTCGCCATATTGGTGACAGTGAAAAGGAATGATCAGCGCCGATCGATAGGAAAAGTTGTCATCGCCAAGATTGCTGGCGATATTCAGTAACTCATTGGTGTAATAGGGGCCATCGGTCAATTCCCGGCCCACTTCGGGTGGCAGTCGGATCGGATATCCCGTTCCCGGGTTATCGGAAAAGGCAGCATAGGAGGCAATTTTTTCGACTGCACCGTCATCGTGCAGTATACCGCAGGTGACGAAGGGCAAATTTTTAAGGATGGAAATTCGCTCCAGCACCTGGTCGATGACCGCCGAAGGCTCGGAAATCCCCTCGATCGCTTCTGCCACCAAGCCGAGGAGCATTGCGTCCTCCGCCCTCTCCGAGAGCTGGGCATTTTCCTCTTCCAGCACCCTGTTGGCGGCCCTGAGCCGCTCGATCTCCATCTGCAGCTTGTCCATCTAGTTTTTGGTAAAAAGGCTAATAGATGAGGCCAGGGTCTCCGGTTCATCTTCCTGGATGAAATGGCCGCCGGTGGCGATGCGGGTCAAAACGCTGCCGGGAATATCACCATGCAGTTTCAAGGAGATGGCTTCACTGAGGTAAAGATCGGCATCGCCGCGGATGATATGGACAGGCAACGTGATGCGATGTAAATCTTCTTCAATCTCAACGAGATGTCGGTTGTTGAGACAATTGGCAAAATGGAGAAATGCCCGACGTCCTGCCCGGTCGCGCATCGGTTTCCAGAAGTGCTCCATTAATTCCTCAGACAGTGCATCCTTGTGGTAGAGGCCTCGGCGAACCACGAGGCGAAAGGCGCCGATATCGAGCGAGGCCATGGCGAGTTGGCGGACGATGGGGGTGCGCATGGCAATGATCGGCTGGACCGGCCAAAAATCATGGCCGACAGAGTTGATGAGAGTCAGGCTGCGGAGCTTTTCAGGATGTCGAACGGCAAAGATTTGCGCAATTCCGCCGCCTATATCATGGCCAACAAAATGTACAGGGGCGATCCCCAAACAATCGACGAACTGGTTGAGGATGTGGCAGTGGTGGGGTAGAGAGTATGGGATATCCAGAGGTTTTGCCGAGTCACCGCAGCCGAGAAGATCAACACTGACGACCCGGAAACGATCTCTCAGCAACGGCACTATCCGCCGCCATATGAAGGAGTAGGTGGTAATTCCATGAACCAGCAGGACTGTTTGGCCGACCCCTTCCTGGTGGTAGGCTATTGGCAGACCTTCAATATTGCAGATCAAGGGAGCGGTTTTCATGCTGGGCACTGTCCTTTTCAAAAACAGCGGGTCTTTCCGAGTCGGTATTCGGACCCGACCAGCAAACCCTTATCAAACGGTATTAGCATTCGATCAAATTCGCAAGGAAAAAGAGCCGGTCTTCGGGTGGCTTCACCGCCGTTGCCGTCGATGAATGCTTACGGGCAAAGATGACCGAGAAAATGGTTCATCTGTTTATACCACCAAGGCCAGTCATGGTTGACATCGTGCCCCCAGATATCAAACCAGGCGGGAATTGCTTTTGCCTGACAGATGGCCTGAAGATAGCGGGTGTCCTCCAGAGCCTCTTCGTCCCAGGCTCCCTGGCCGACACTGATCATGATGGTGCCACGGCGATATTCTTCCAATAGCCAGGATTCGGTGAGACCGGCGAGATAGGCGAGGGGAGAATTGTAGTAGACAACCGGGATGTCGGCCGGACCCAGACCGAACTCGGGGCGATCAAGGCGATACAGCCCGCTGCAGGCAATGATTCCGGCAAAGAGGCCGGGATGTTTGAAGTAAAAATTGACTGCATGGTAAGCCCCCATGCTGCAGCCATTAGTTATCGGGCGGATTTCCGGGGTCCGGCAATGGTCGCGGATAAAGGGCACCACTTCGCTTGTCACATAGCGATCATAGGCCTCATGACGGCCATTGCGATCCGCCGGAGACAGGCTGAAATCGTACCAGGACTGACTGTCGATACTGTCGATGCAGTACAGTTTGATCCGCCCGTCATTGATGAAGGAGGAGATGGCGTGGATCATGCCCATTCCTTCATAGTCGAAATAACGGCCGCGGGAGCAGGGAAAGACGACCAAGGGGGTTCCCCAATGGCCGTAGACTTTCAGGACCATCTCTTGTCCGAGATTGGGGCTTCGCCAGCGATGTTCTTCAGTGTGCATTTTTATATTTCCTCGGTTTCCTGGATAAAAGCGGTAATGGCTCGAATATCGTCAAGATGCGGTGAGCGAAAGATATAGCCGACATCGCCGAGGGCGCTGCTAAACACTCCCGGAACACTTGCAACCTGAACGATGAAGGGGCCATATTCGCTTAGGATCTCCTGATGATTGTGCCGGTAACGGTGGTCATTTTTCCGGCTGGCATAGCAGCAATGATATTTACGTTCAATGGGTCTTTCATAGCCGCCGGTAACCAGCAATTCGGCCCACACCCGATAGATATCGATATCGCAGGCGTAGTTGAACATGTCGGTGGTGTAGCCGCCAGGCGGACGCATGTTGACCTCCAGCGCCACATAGGACCCTGCGGTTTGAAAGAATTCTATGTGGAAAAATCGCTCCTGGACATTGAAGGCCTTGACGCAGTTCCGGCCCAGGGTTTCCAATTCCGGCGGCAGTTCACGGAGGGAATAATAACTGACATGGCGTCCCTGGTTGACGGTCTCCATAATTCCTTGACTATAGGTATGGCCGGTATGGAAAACGATATGGCCCTGGCGGTCGGTGAGTCCGTCAAAGGAGTAGATGGTGCCCTTTACAAAGGCTTCGATGATATACGCGACATCCGACTTTCCTGAGAAAAAGGTTGACAGGTCGGTGTCGTTGTCCAGACGAAAGGTATTCAGAGCACCGACTCCGGCATCGGGTTTGGCGACGACTGGATACCCCACTTCGGCGATGAGTGCCCGTGCCTCACGTATGTTCGCCACCACCCGCCCGGCCGCCACCGGTACTCCGGCAGTCTGGAATATTTCTTTCATTGCCGATTTCCGGCGGATGGCAGTTATGGAATCGCCCCGTACCCCGAAGATATTGAAATCATCCCTGAGGCGAGCCTCGGTTTCCAGCCAATATTCATTGAGGGAATCGAGCCGATCTATCTTGCCATAGCGGTGAGTGAAATAGCCCAGAGCCCGGACCAGTGCATCGTAGTTATGCATGTTATCGACTTGGAAGTACTCTGTCAGGGAGCCGCGAAGCGTTTCAGATAGCTGGTCGAATGGGGCATCGGCAATACCCAGGACCGTTGCACCGGCGTTTTTCAGCTGTTGGCAGAAGAGCTGATAGTGGGTGGGAAAGTGGGGTGAGAGAAAAACGACATTCATGGTCAAGTCCTGTTGTTATCGAGAGAAGTGTTCAGGTGTGGTCGATTGTACCGGGTGGTAGTGGACAAACACCCGTCGCATGAGGTCGATCTCCCGGACCAGCAGTTCCTCGACCCGGGTAGCGATGCGGTCGCCCTCGGCGACGGTGAGGTCTGGGGAGACGCCGATGGTGATATTCACCACCATGTAGAGCCCGAACCGGTGGCCGTGGATTTCCTCGACGTCGAGGACCTCGCCCATTTCCTGCAGTTTAGCGCGAATCTCCTCGGTGAGTTTTTTACCGGGCAGGGTGTTCATCAGATCGGCCGCCGATTCCCGGATGATCTCCACTCCGGTGAGGAGGATGATGATCGACACGACACCTCCGGCAAGAGGATCGACGAAGAGGTAGCCCAAACGTCCGAAGATGATACCGATCGTTGCTGCCAGGGCCGAAAAGATGTCGTTCCGGTGATCGGCGGCTAGGGCGAGAAGGACGTTATTGTTTGTTTGTCTGCCTATTTTTCGGGTCCACAGGGAGAGCCAGATTTTCACGAATATGGTACAAAGGGCGATCCACAGAGCCAGCTGCGATGCGCCGGTCGACTCACTGCCGTGGCTGAGGAGGTCATAAACGCTGCTGATCGAGGACCAGAAGATGGAAATGGCGGTGGTGATGACAAAGGCTCCGACCACCACCGCGGCGATCGATTCCAGGCGGTCATGGCCGTAGGGATGTTCCTGGTCGGCGGGCTTGCTCGATATACCCATGAAAATCTTGACGACAATGCCGTAGGCCACATCGGAGGTCGAGTTGATGCCGTCGGCCAGAAGAGCCGGGCTATGGCCGATAATACCGACGCAGGTCTTCAGTACGGCGAGAAGTGCATTGGCGGCAAGGCCGACGTTTACCGCCAGAATACCCTTCTCATGTCGTTCTGTGGTGATCATAGTGGTCACATTTTGTGCCGGTGTTATCTTCCACCTGCCATTTTTCTTTGAGAAAGGTGATGCCGGCATGGTTGGTAAGATCCAGCTGGATGGGAGTGATGGATACATTGCCGGCGGCGAATACGTGCACATCGGTGTCTTCGCCCGGGTCGGTCACCGCAGTTCCACCACCGATCCAGTAGTGTTTGGCGCCGCGCGGATCGAGGGTCTCATGGATGGAATTTTCCCAGAGTCTCCGGCCCTGACGGGTCACCCGGATCGTGTTGTAACCGCTGCCGCTTGGCACATTGATGTTGAGAAGCGTATCGCCGGGCAGGGAGTTGCAAAGAATTTTTCCGGCCATGCAAACAGCGATCTGCATCGCCGCTCGATAATCGTAGGGCTGCTGGCCTCCCACCGAGATAGCCATTGATGGAATGCCGTACATGGTTCCTTCAATGGCTGCGGATACGGTTCCTGAGTAGGAGATATCATCGCCGAGGTTGGCGCCGGCGTTTATGCCGGAAACGAGAAGATCGGGACGAACAGGAAGAATTTTTTTAAGGCCGACGGCGACGCAGTCGGTGGGAGTGCCGTCGAGGGTGTAGAAGTTTTCCCTGAGGCGCACGACCTTCAGTGGACGGTTCATGGTAAGAGAATGGGAAACCGCCGAGTTATCGCGATCGGGGGCGATAACAATGGTTCTGCCGAGTGACTCCAGGGCCTGCTGCAGGGCGACAATGCCGGGGCTGTGAACGCCGTCGTCGTTGGTAATGAGGATGGTTTTCATGGTTTATCGAGGTTATTGGCCATTTCCATTTCGACAATAGCCCAAAAGGATTGAACGACCGGGTTGTTTTTATTTTTCCCGAGAGTGCACACGCCGACGGTAAACGGAGTCAACCGCGGCGTCAGTTCGACCACCTCAACTTCGCTTTGCAGGTTGCTTTTTTCCAGGACCAGCAGGGGGACGATGCCGATGCCGCAACCCATGCCGACCATGGCTATTATTGCTTCGTTGCCGGAAACCTGGGCATAAATTTGCGGGCGTATGCCTTTTTCAGCAAACCACCTTTCGCCTCTGGTGCGGCTTAGTCCCTCCGAAGGCAGAATAACCGGGGTTTGTTCCCAATTAATCGCACCTTGCGAGTAACTGATAATCTCCGGGTAGGCTTTTGGCAAGATAAACACCAAAGGGGTTTGTAAAAGTGCGATGAAGTCAATATCTTCCGGTTGGTTGTCGGGCAAGGCGGCGACGGCAATGTCTGCCTCTCTGGTTTGCAGTTTAGGCAGGGCTTTGGCAGCATCACCGGTTTGCACGCGGATTTTCACCTGTGGATGGGTTTTTCGAAATTGGTTGAGAATTTGCGGCAGAACGGAAAAGATGGCGGTTACCGAGCAATACAGGGTAAGCTGGCCGCGCAGAGTGGTATCGCTTTGCAGGCGGTTTTGCAGAACACTCCAGCGGTTGATCGTCTCCTCGCAATAATCTTTGAAGAATAGCCCCGCCTGAGTCAAGCTGACGGATCGGTTATTGCGATAAAAAAGGGCTTCTCCCACCTCGTTTTCCAGACGCTGGATGGTCCGGGTCAAACCTGAGGCGGTTATATGGCAATCAACGCTGGTGCGACCGAAATGCAAGGTTGTTGCCAGATGTTTAAACAGTTGTAGTTCTCTGATATTCATGGGTGGACGGTTAAGAATAAAGGAGCGATGCCGAGATGCCGCGGCAGAGGTGCACCGCTGCCGATACCGGGATATGGATTTGAATTTGGGGTTAAATATTGCAATATCAGCAACACAATATCACGAATAAATCACTTGACGCAATAGGAGTTTCCCAATATATCAGATGAAACACTGCCGATGGTCGGTCGATCAATGAAAAATTATACAGATACAAGGAGATAAAAATGGGTGTAAATTACTTTAATACCTTGCCGCTCAGACGGCAGATAGAAGAACTGTCCAAATGTCGGTTTATGGATGCGACGGAGTTCGACGGTGTCGAGTATTTGCAGGGCAAAAAGATTGTTATTGTCGGTTGCGGCGCGCAGGGACTAAACCAGGGACTCAATCTGCGCGACAGCGGCCTTGACGTGGCCTACGCCCTGAGGCAGGTGGCAATCACCGAGAAACGTCAATCCTGGAAGAATGCCACGGAGAATGACTTTGCCGTAGGTACCTATGAGGAACTTATTCCGTCCGCCGATCTGGTAATCAATCTGACCCCCGACAAACAGCATACCAATGTTGTTTCGACGGTTATGCCGCTGATGAAAAAAGGGGCCTGTCTTTCCTATTCCCACGGTTTCAACATTGTTGAGGAAGGCATGAAGATTCGTGAGGACTTGACGGTCATCATGGTTGCCCCCAAGGCACCCGGCACCGAAGTTCGCCAGGAATATAAACGGGGATTCGGCGTGCCGACCTTGATCGCCGTGCATAGCGAAAACGATCCAAACGGCGAAGGCTGGGATATCGCCAAGGCCTACTGCTGCGCAACCGGTGGGGATAAGGCCGGGGTGCTGGAATCCTCCTTTGTCGCCGAGGTGAAATCGGATCTCATGGGCGAACAGACCATCCTTTGCGGTATGCTGCAGACCGGTTCTTTACTCTGTTACGATAAAATGGTTGAAGAGGGTATTGATGCCGGATATGCCGCCAAACTCGTGCAAAACGGCTGGGAAGTGATCACCGAATCGCTGAAATTGGGCGGTATTACCGCCATGATGGACCGGCTCTCCAACCCGGCCAAGATCAAGGCCTATATCCTCGCCGAAGAGTTGAAGAACATTCTCCGGCCGCTGTTTGAAAAACACATGGACGATATCGCCTCCGGCCACTTCTCGAAAACCATGATGGCCGACTGGGCCAATGACGATGCCAATCTACTCAGATGGCGCAAGGAAACCGGGGAAACCGCCTTCGAACGGGCAGCATCGACAACCGCCAAGATCGAGGAGCAGGAGTACTACGATAAGGGAATTCTCATGATCGCCATGGTCAAGGCCGGGGTTGAACTGGCCTTTGATACCATGGTCAGCTGCGGGATTAAAGAGGAATCGGCCTACTATGAATCCTTGCACGAGGTGCCGCTTATCGCCAATCTCATTGCCAGAAAGAAACTCTATGAGATGAACGTCGTCATCTCCGACACCGCCGAGTACGGCACCTATCTTTTTGCCAACGTGGCTGCACCTCTTCTCAAAGACTTCATGAACACTATCGACACCGATGTCATCGGTAAAGGTCTTGATCTGGTGGATAACGGAGTTGATAATCTCGACCTGATTCAGGTGAACGAAGGAATTCGCTACACCGTTATCGAAGCGGTCGGCGAAGAATTACGTTCACACATGAGCGCAATGAAGCCGATAATGTAACCAAGCTTTCCGGTTTGCATGGCTGGAGGCAATGTGGGGAATCTGAGGTGTAAAATTTCAGATTCCCCTTTTCATTTCGGTCCATTTTCTAAAAAAAATTCGAGACCAACTCACTTGGTGAGAAAATTGTAAGGACGGAAAAGTATCGTGAGGCAACAGTCATGAAGTTGGAGATTGTTGCACAAGATATTGGTATCCAGTTGGAAAACCGATGGAAACCAGGGGCATTCGTCCCATTACAAAAACTTCACATTTTGAGGAGGTTCTATGAAAGCTGTACATCTTTTGTTGGTTGCGATTTTTACTTTTACTTTTACTTTGTCAGCTCTATCCGGTAATGCTCTTGCGGCATCGGAGAAAAAAGAGGTTACCGCTGCTCCGGTGGACAAGGTGAAGGTAACCCCGGATGATAAAAATAGTGCCACGAAGGCAACAAAGGATATTCCTAAGGACGTTAACATTAATACCGCCGATAAAGAAATGCTCATTCTCTTGCCGGGTATCGGGCCGGTGGCTGCCGAAGCGATTCTTGCTTACCGGAAAGACAACGGTAATTTCAAAAGCGTTGATGAGCTGACGAAGGTCAAAGGTATTGGTGACAAAACCCTGGAGAAGTTGAAACCATATCTGCAAAAAATCTAGAAATGAGAAGCCGTGACGAAATGACTTGGTGTTTCGTCACGGCTTCTTTCCTCAAGGAGCTTTCATCTCTTCTTTGCCGTAACATGAAGGATATTAAAATATAATATCCTTAATTATAAGCCATTAGAGAAAGCGAGGCTGTTGGGCATCGTGGATATCGGCGAAACATATATCGTTGAAGAGAAAGTCCAGCTCATTTTCTTGTAGGGGGGTAAGATCGACGAATTCTACTCCTATCTCCAGTTCAAAACTGTCTGAAAGATCTGGATGTCCGATAGTTCTTTCCCACACCTTTCGTACCATAAGTCCTTTGAGATAAAAACCTTTGGCGTTGATGAGATCCATCGACAATATCTCCGGAAAAGTATGGTGATAAAGGCAGCCGAAGGACAATCCATTGCGGCTGATGTCCACAATCTTCCCGGTTCCTCGACTGGTGATGACGAGGAGGTGCATCTCTCTGGAGCGGTCATCTTTTCTTCGTTCCCTGAGGTACAATGGGGCGGGAGTTGCCTGTGCAATGAGTTGATTCATTTTTTCCTCCAAAGGATGTGTTAAATAAAGCTTCCTGCAAAGCGCTGTCGATTTCCGCTTACCCGGGATTCGCGAATGAAAAAAGAGCAATCTTTGGTAAATTCCTCTCCCATCGCCGTTGGGTTTCTGCTTTCATAGAGGAGCAGAGTTTGCAGCAAAGAAAAGGTTTTCAAACCCATTTCAGTGTAGCAGATGGCCAAGCCGTCCTTGTCGACCCTTGTCACTTTGCCGGAAAGGTTCAAAACAAATTGCCGACCCGCCCAAACTTCGTGGAGAGTTACGGTGCAAGGGCTATCGACCAGATGGCTGAATTGTCCTACAATGTACATTCCAGAGAGGCTAATATTTCTTGTTGGGTAGAGTTTGCTTCCGCGGTTCTTAAAGGTGACACCAACCATTCTGGAGATAAATAGTCTGTGGTTATTCCGATCGCTTTTTGTTGGCATGGCTTGATAACCCTCTAAGTTTAATTGTGGAAGAGTGGTTTGCCGCGAGTTGCTTGCTAATTATCAAGCAAATTATGTGCCAATACTATATTTTTAGTGATTATAGATGTTTATGCGTAATGTGTCTTGGAATGGATGGGTCAGCTTGATCAATAATTGCAAGAAGAGCCGGAGCAAGCGCAGAAAATGCTCAGTAGATCTAGAGACAGGTGAGGGATTGAAGGGGTATCGGATGTAGATCTCAGAAACTCTTCATAGCATTAGCCGGGGAGTTTGCTGTAGAACCGGAGGGAAATTGACACAGGAGAGGAATAAGCCCTCTCTATAAGAAAAAGGAGAGGGCTCAAGAAAAGACCATCGAAATTTCTCAAAACTGATAAATGTTCGAAAAATTCTTCTGCCGCGATGGGCTAGATGTTTACAAACATTTACGCCTGAATACCTTGGGTTGAGCTGCTAAGAGTGTTTCCAGAAATCCTCTTTTGCCGCACCACATTTTGGACAGACCCAATCCTCGGGGACATTTTCCCATGCGGTTCCTGGTTCAACACCATTTTCATAGTCACCCTCTTTAGGATCATAAATATAGCCGCACGGACATTCCCATTTCTGCATGACGCTCTCCTTGATGATGTAATGAAGTTAATCTAATTGACGCATGGGCAATTTAACGGGAATGATTGTTATTGTCAAGTTGCATCCGTTTTTTGAAAACAGGATCGGCAATGCGAAAATGACACCACATACTCTGCAAATTGAAAAAATAAACAATAATGGGGGGATACTCATTCCATTTGATGAAAGCGGTTATTGAATCTTTAACCAAAAACTGCCAATTTCTTTATTGTTATGGGTGGCGATAATAGGGTACCGAAGTCCTTTTTTCTCCTCGGAGAAGCGCATCCGTAAATCATGCTCGGGATAGAGGGGAATATTGATGTCGTTGCCGTCATTTTTAACTTTTGATGGTGAGAAGCCTTTTAAATTTGCGAAAATCTGGTTATCGAGACGGCTGATGTTGGATTGTATTCCTTTGATCACCACCAACTTATCCCTAGAGACGGTGATTTCCCCACCTTCGGAGACGGTAACCAGCTGACCGTTTACATTCAGTAATAAACGCTCTGCCCGAAGTCCAGGCGGCAGCCCCTCTGTTTTTTTGGCTGAGACTTCTGGTTTAGCGGGCATCGCTTTTGCGGCTTTGTTGTCATTTGCCATGATGGAACCGACAAGCTTGCCGGTTTTTATAGCTATATCAATTGATCCGCAGGTCTCTGCATCTTTGCGCACGAGTACTTTCGTGGGCTTAGCAATTCGAAAGGGAAATTTTGTGTCATTATGACTGCCCATGCCAACAAAATCGGCAGTCAATCCACGACGAGAGTTGGCGACTATATCGGTAATCATAACCTCGTCGCCGCTTTCGATTTGCAGTTCAGAGCCGTTTGGAACGGCGTAGGGCAATCCGCCGTTGACCGTAATAAGAACATAGCCGAGTTTGGTGTTTTCGATATGCAGGCCAGGGGTCTCGGGAATGATACCGAATTCTTCCATAAAGGCATTGATCACCAGTTTTTGAAAGCCGACCTTTATTGAATTCGATTTTATCGATTTTGAAGTTTCCACCCCGAAGGCTGGGATATTTTCTTGGGTAAGGGCATAATAAGTAGCGGATTTTCGCTGTTCAACATAACGAGTGTTTTCAGAGACGGTGTTGTGGTTATTGGGTTGAAAGTAGTAGCGGCGATTTTCTATCTGCAGGTTGACTTTGTCGATTATTCGTTTAGCTAGGGTTTCGAGGTCTATTGCTGCTTGTCTTTTTTCACCATAATAGCTTTGGGCATCATAAATAATCGATTGTCCGAATCGGTCGGGGTTCTCGATTTCACTTTTCCACTCCTCATTGTAAAATCCGGAACCCTCATGGAGATTGAGCAGACAATCTGCCTCGCCGATCAATTTTTTAAGAATTGTGACAATCTCCTGTTCCATGTTTTTTGCTGCGTCGGATGTCTCGGAGAATTTCCGATTCATGTCGCCGGTCATCCCATCTCGTTGATTGAGCAGTATCGAATAGAAATTTGCGCGGGGCACAACGATGAGGTCGCCTTTTTTCAAACTGATGTCGGCATAAAGGTCGGCCGTCAGGTAACCCCCCGGTTCATCTCCCTGAATGCCGCCGATAATCATGATCGTTTTGCCCGGTTCTTTACCGAAAATTCGGTAAACATGCAGTTCATGTTCGGTATTTGCCAGATAAACATCGTGGAGGCTTTGATGGCGCAGGACATCTGCTTGGCTTACAGGACAAATGAAGAGCTCAACGGTTGTAAAGATATAAACCAGCAAGCAAACTGGACCAAGTAGTATCATCATATTAAAATATAATGCTTTTTGAGCAGAAGGATAAACAGCAACCTGAGGAGAGGCAATGATTGTGCGGACTATATTGTCTCATTTTCTATCATCCAGCGACTTTTTTTGTTGACCAATTGCAGTGTTTTTTTACCACTGGTCTGCAGTTGATCAGATTTGTAGGTTTGTTGAAACGTGACATTGGCTCCAGTGGAAGTCCAGTCGATGGTAATGTTGCGTATTTGTACAGTTATGTATTTGTATTTCTGATTTAAAAAAATCTTTTTGGCGCGCCATTCGGTCTTATTCAGATTGCCGCTTTTAAAGGAAGGGCTGTAACAATTGATATAGGCTTCAATGTCCTTGGCCGTCCAAGCAGTTCGCCACTTCTCAATAAAAGCATACAGTTCTTCATTTTTATCAGGAGACGGTTTGCTGCTGGCGGGACGGCCAGTTTTAGTAACCGATTCTTCAACTTTTGTTATAGGAATATTGGCTTTTGCCAGGGCAGGATCGGATTTTGGTGTCCGAATATCGTCTTTTGTCACAATATCGTTGGCTTTTATTGCGAGATCATTGGTTTTCACCGTCAGGTCGTTAATTTTGTTCGAATACTCATTTTTGGTTGGGCGTAAAGCCAGATGTAGGGGTAAATCCTGGCTTTGCACTGCAAAAAGAGTTCTCCATTTGCCGGTGGGGACTGGGTTAAATAAGCCCGTTTTCGTTCATTATACTGGGTAAATTTGTCCTCGAATATTTTGTAGCTGATGGAGATGACGATCTGCTCTCGTACCTTGAGATAAGAGAGGTTCTTTATGTTGTCGACCGGAGTCTTCACCGGGTTGTAGGAGAGTTTTTCAAGAATATCATTAAATTGGTCACTGTTTTTTTCAAGGAGCAGGGTGTTGTCGAGTTAGAGTTCAGATTCATTGTCGAGGACAATGATCGGTAGAGTATTAACGGCAAGATAGGGCGCCAGTTCATCGAGATCATTGTTATTGAGGGTGATGCAGCCATTGGTGCTGTTCGGGTTGAGTTTTTTGTTGGTGCCGTGGATAAAAAATGCCATTTCCGAGGTGCCCGGCGTAGGTATCGAAAATATTCGGATAGTCGAGGTGAAAGGCGCGACTGCCGAAAACGGTAATTCGTTTGTCTTCATAAATTTCTGTTATATGGTAAATACCCTCGGGCGTTCGTGCATCTCCGCTGGTCTTCTTGGTGCCGGATTTTCGCCTGTGGCACAGGTAAATTCCTTTATCAACTTGAGACCATCTTTTTGTTCAAACAGTTTCAGTCTTTGGTGTTTTTTCTCGATTACAATAAAATGGGAAGGTCCATCGGTTGAATAAAAGAAAAGCTGGAGATGTTCCTCTGATTCAGACGATTGTGCGTGAGATGATAGTATTCTTACACAAAGGAGAGCAAGACCTAATACAACTGTAAAGATAAGACGATATCTATATGAGTTCATACCAAATAATGACAAAAATTGAAAACCGTTACTGTCGTCAGGAAGGAGCCTGTGAGAGGATGGTTTGTTACGCGATGGACCAACTTAGCTTATTCCAAAGATTTTGACAAATTCTCTTGGATAGATGTGAATTTTTTTCTTTTCCCAAAAATCTGTGTGTTGCAATGTGATAACACATGATTTTTGTCATTAAATCGTCTGCCACATCCCCAAAGAAGTTTAGGGAAATGATCAGCGCAAGACTTAGATAAGACCGTCCGTTCACTTGACGATCGATCTTGCGATTGGAGAATCATGGAAATTCAGGTATTCTGTCTTCCTCGTAACCTACTTTAGAGATTTGACACCGGTAGACCGTGTCGGTTTCCTCGTTGTTTTATGTTCTGCCAAGTGAACATAAAACCCTCACAACTGCCAACACATGCTGAAAATTACCAAAGCCGCATGCATGGCGGCGAGAAAAAGCTGCTTGGTTTCAACGATAACTGGTCGTTTGTCGAGAAACCAAGCGAGTACTGCCGTGATCAGGGTCGTGGCTGCAACATACCGATGGTCCTCATGGTGGCTCATACTGTTCTTCCCTGTTGCAGTTCTCCCGAATATTGTCTTTAATGCATATCGCAACATATTGTGATTGTGTTGATTGTGCCGCATTTTTAGAAATTGCTCGGCTAACTGTCAACAGGTAAATAATCAATGGTTTGAGGAATCGCAAAAAATATTTCTATGATACGGGCACTCATTTCTTTTCTGGCAAGCGCATTGACGGCAATGCAGGCTGTTCTCCTGCACACCGGGTCGAAGGGATTGTGTTTCAACGACGGCTGTGAAATTGTTGACAACATGACCAACATATCTCCTTTTTCTTCAATATCGCCGGATTTTTATTTTTCCAGACCCTTTTCTGGTTATTTCTACGTGGTAGGCAAGGGTCTGAATATTGGCACAAATTGGCTCGACTGATACTGCTCGCCGGCCTTGCCGCAGAGGCTGTGCTGGTGTTTTTTCAGCACGCCATCGCTACTGTTTTTTGTTCCTATTGTATGGTAATTTTTGCGATTATTGTTCTGTTGAATCTGTGTTGCGGCCTGCGCCAGTTGATCCGGGGGGTGGTGATATTTGTTGCCGTTCTTGCCGCCTGTTTCAGTCTGAAATTTGCTGCACCTTCAACCGGTAGGGGAATACTCTCTCGACTCAGGAAGTATGGCAATGGTGAACGGTGAAAGAGATGGAGCCAAACTGTATCTTTTCTTTTCAGCTTCCTGTAGTCACTGCGAAAAAGTGATTGAGGCCATCAACTCCGACAACCCCTGTACGGTACGTTTCAACCCCATCGAAAGGATTGAAAAATTTGCTGTGCAGGGTGCTGTCTTGTTTGCAGATTATGACCCGCAGATCAATAGAGCTCTGTTGCAGAGTCTATCGATTAGCGAGGTACCCATTCTCATGGCGAAGGTTGAGGATGAAATGCTGGTCCTCAAAGGAGAAAAACGTATCAGGGAATATCTGGGAAAAACTTGTGGGCAAAGCCGCAACGTCGACTACGGCGGCACATCAAGCACGGTTCCCGGATACACTTTGCCGGAAATGCAAAAACCAAAAGGAGGATGCCTGCTCGGTAAACACCGACTGTGATACCGATGTACCCCCGACTTCAACCGGTCAATAAGGCAGGTCGGTTGAAAGGGAGTAGGATTCTCGACACCATTACAGCACGCGGTGTCATTTTAAGAGATCGGCGAGTTCCTCTCTGGTGAGCATCGATCTTGGAGTGTACCTGCGCCGGTTGGCAATAACGCGTTGCTCGAAACGTTTCCGTCGGTCGACACCTAATCGCGTCTTGACTAAAGAACGCAACCATCCAACAAGATCGCGGGACTTTTTTTCTGCGGTGATTCGTCGGTCACATCGACGTTCGTGGTTGGTACGGCGATCGGAGACCCTCCGACTGCTGTCGGGCTTTCGTCTTTCGGTTCCGTCCCAAATGTTTTTCGTAGGAGCATTCATGGTGTTTTTTCATCAAGGCAGATGGAAAACAATGAACGAAAAATAATCGTAACTCTCTAAAGATACTAAGAAACAGTATACGAATGCAGTATATCTTCCGCAAGTACCTTCGGCCAAGTCGCATCGAAAAAAAATCAATTCATCACTGACCACAATCCACCTATCTGAAGCTTTTTCAAGACATGCTATCCCCTCATACCGTGGAGCATATACACCCTGGCGGATGTTGTCCCACATGTTCTTTTGAACGAAGGTGGCTAGGGGATGGAAAATACTTTAAAAAATGATGCATCATTCATAAATAAATCTATACAAAAACTACTAGATATAAATGCAACATAAACTATATTGAAATAAATTTCAGATCTGTTAAATATAGTGTCCGATTCACAATAAAGTGGAGAGTCTATTGCCGGGTTGGCAGTGCAGCAGATCAATCAGGTATCGGCAAAAAATGGTGTGCCTGGTGTTCACAGGTGTGGTATTGCGGGACGCAATTTCCCGTCTGGTTTTTTATGGGCGAGACAAACTTATTGACTCTAGAAAGAGAAGCGACATGACCTTAATGATTACCGCCCAGACTCAATCACTGCAGTCGATTCAGAAGCTCAAAGAACTGACTGGCGAAAGTGTGAAACTTTGCATGCAGTGCGCCACCTGTACCGGTATGTGTCCAATGGCCCAAGAGATGGATTTCAGTCCTCGCAAGGTTATGCACATGGCTCAATTTGGTCTGGCCGAAAAACTGGCCGACATCAATACCTACTGGAAATGTGCGTCATGCCATGCCTGTTCTGTAAAATGTCCCAGGGGTATCGACATCGCCAAGGTCATGGAGGCGCTGCGGCAGCAGATCCTGCGCAAGAGCCATAACTATATAGAGCCGTCTCAGCTGTCGCCCGCGGTGATCGCCGGGATGCCGCAGATTGCATTGGTTGCCGGATTCAGAAAATTCACCAGTTAAGGAGAGCGATGAAGATAAGTTCTTATCCAGGCTGTACCTTGAAGAGCAAAGCCAAGAACCTGGATCGGGCGGCGACAGCCTCCCTGGAGGCTCTGGGGGTTGAGGTGCACGAGATCGACAGATGGAATTGTTGCGGAGCGGTACACTCGCTGACCGCCGACGATTTGATTCATCAGGTCGGACCGGTGCGCAATCTTGTGCGCGCCAAGAGAGCGGGGGCGTCCAGGTTGGTAACCCTTTGCTCAATGTGCTACAACACCCTGGCGCGGGCCAACCGGATAATAAAAATGATCAGGTGAAAAGATACCATCAATCGCTTTATGGATGAAGAAATCGACTACGCCGGAGAGGTTGAAGTTCCACTACCTTCTTTTCTGCAGGAAACGATTGGCTGGGATGGCTTGCGGCAAAAGGTGAAGGTCCCCCTGAGCGAATTGCGGATTGCCCCCTACTACGGATGTGTTCTTTTGCATCGACCGTCGGAAATCGGCATTGAACCCTTCGGCAGCTTCACCTGTGATGACCGGGATGCTCGAGGCTCTTGGTGCAACGGTTGTGCCGTTTAGTGCCGCCGATAAATGCTGCGGCTCCTATCAGGTGCTTGGGTTCGCAGCCAGAGCAACGCCGCACTCCGGGCGATTGTAACCTTGCCTCAGGGGCGGGTATCGAAGCCTTGGCGACCAGTTGCCCGCTCTGCGAATATAACCTTGGCAAGCAGCAGCCACAGATGCTGGCGGCGGGCAGGATCGACAAAAATATTCCGACCTACTACTTCACCCAGCTTCTCGCCGTGGCCCTAGGCCTTGATGCAAAACTCTGCCATTTTGAGTTGAATGACAAAATCAGCGTAGAGCTGTTGCAGAGTAAAAAATGTTTGGCCGCAGCGTAAGCGAAGAAGGACCGGATAACAGCATGTAACGCAATTTACCGTGCATTATTGGAGAGATGAATCATGTGTAATACAGACCAAAAGACGATCAAGACAACCCCGAGGGTAGCAACCGGAGATAGAGCGATTCTGCCGGAAGGCGCGCAAGCCATACCGGTGTATATCATGGGAAAAAGGTATGAGGTTCCGGAAACCCTGACCATTATGAAGGCTATGGAATTTGCCGGTTTTAAATTCTTGCGCGGTGCCGGTTGCCGTGGCGGTATCTGTGGCGCCTGTCCGACCGTATCCGGATGGCCGGGGATTATAAATTGCACTTCGGACTGGCCTGTCAGACCGTGGTGGCAGCTGATATGTATCTTGCCCAGATCCCCTTTTATCCGGCCAACCGCGCTGGTTACAGTATTGAGGAGATCGGCGGTCTACCGGAGGCCATCCATGCCCTTTACCCGGAGCTGTTTCGTTGTGTCGCTTGCAACCAATGCACCAAGGCCTGCCCGATGGATGTCGATGTTCTTGGTTATATCTCCGCCCTCAAGCAGGGTAACATTGAGAAGGCAGCGCGACTGTCTTTTGACTGCATTCAGTGCGGCCTGTGCCGCCAGCCGCTGCCTGGGGGAAATTCCCCAATATCATATCGCAATGTTGGCCCGACGGGTCTATGGCAAATACATCTTGCCCCGGGCGGAACGCCTGAAAGCCAGGGCGAGAGCCATTGAAGACGGCAGGTATGAAACGATGCTCAGCGAACTATCGGCGATGAGTAGAGGGAAGACGCAAAAAAGGTATGTGGAACGGGAGCGTGAGCCGGATTTTGCCGAGAGAGGATCATGGCAGCCTCAAGACGCTATTTATAATAGAAAACGATCGATCCTCTATTTCGATTAAGGAGATATAGAAATGGCTTACACACCAGAATTAAAAGAGCTGATTAAGAAAGTTGAGGCAACCCGTCCGGCTCGGGTGGCCATGGCCAGGCGCAATGAAAACTATCCTGCCCTTCCCATGCAGGAGCGGGCTGAAGTTCTCTCGAAATTTCATCCGGATTATCAGGAAAGCGGTAACGGAGGTAAAGTCAGTCAATGAGGGTGACGTATACAGGAAGGTGTGGCAAAACTGCTTGAGTCGCGGTCAATGGTTCGTCCGGAGAAGGTTGACCTGAGGAAAATTGACTTTGACACTGATGTCCTGGTTCTCGGCGGCGGTGGAGCCGGCACCTCGGCGGCGATTATGGCGGCCGATGGTGGCTGCAAGGTTATCATTGCCACCAAGCTGCGTCATGGCGATTCCAATACCATCATGGCCGAAGGCGGAATCCAGGGTGCAACTCACGAGTGCGATTCCCCCTATTATCATTTTATGGACACCATCGGTGGTGGCCATTTTGCCAACCAAGCGTGACCTGGTTGCGGCCCTGGCCAACGATGCGCCGCTGTCCATCGCCTGGCTGGAGAGCCTGGGGATGATCTTCAACAAGTATGAAGACGGCCGCACGGTCGTTCGTAGCTGTGGCGGTTCTTCCCGTAAGCGGCTGCAGTCCTCGGGAGACATGACCGGTGCGGAGATTATGCGGGTAGTGCGTGACGAAGTACGTAACAGGGGCGAGCAGATCACCACCCTCGAGTTCAGCCCGGCGGTCGAGCTTTTGCTCGATAAAGACGGCAAGTGCAGTGGCGCCATCCTCTACAATATGGAAACTAAAGAGTTTTCTATTGTTTTAGGGCGAAGGCGGTCATTATCTCCACCGGTGGTTTCGGCCGTCTGCACATCAAAGGTTTTGCCACCACCAACCACTATGGCGCCACCATGGATGGCGTGGTTATGGCCTATCGAGACGGTGTTGGCAACAAGGATCTCCATTCCACCCCGGTCTCATCCCACGGGTGTTGCCTATCCTGAGCAGAACGTGGGCCTGCTTATCACCGAAAAGGTTCGTGGTCTTGGCACCATGTGTTGAATATCGACGGAGAACAGTTCTGTTTCCCTCTCGAACCGCGGGATGTTGAGTCGGCGGAGTTGATTTGAGGGCCATAGGAGAAAGGCAAGGGGATCATCACCCCGACCGGCCGTGTCGGTCTCTGGCTCGATTCGCCGATGATAGAGGCACTGCATGGTCCGGCAGCGTAAAAAAAGAACTGCCGGCTAAATTTATCCAATTTGAACGGCGCGGCATCGATATCAGCAAAGAGCCGATGCTTGGTTACCCGACACTCCACTATCAAAATGGCGGGATCAATATGAACGGCAATACCGAGACCGTGGTTCCCGGGCTCTACGCGGCAGGTGAGGCGATCGGCGGGGTCCATGGGGAAAACCGTTTGATGGGCAACAGCCTGCAGGATATTATCACCTTCGGTCGCCGCGCCGGTACGAATGCTGTGCTTACGTCAAGGCGGGTGTTGAACTCAAGGCCTTGACCCTTGATCATGTGGTGAAGTTTGAAAAAGAACTGGCCGATGCAGGAATTGACAATCCGGCTGTGGCACCGATACTTCTGCCTGATTACTCAACCGACGAGGTTGCCGAACGTCGTTGGCCGAGGCAAGGACGGTGGCGGAGTCGATGGGCTGACTTCCCGTAGAGCTCCACTACCGGAGATATGGGCGATTGCGCTACTCCTCTGATAAACCGCTGTAGCTGTAACAACTTCAGCGGTTTTTTATTTGTTGCCTGGAGAACCGAAATTATTATCTAAAAGACGATAGAGCTGCCGCAAATAATGTGTTAAACTTGATTCTAAAGAGACCGTGCAAGATCGACAGATGGGTGTGATTTTCTGCGAAACAGGGGGCTGTATGAAAAGCAATTTTATAACCACTGTTTATGGGCCGGCCATCCCGGGTATTATTAAAGTCTTGGCACAAGCTACCCGGAGTCTGGCGGGAAAGTGGTTGACCAGTAAAATAATCAAGCTCGATGGCCAAATTGCTGCCATAATGAATGTGATCGTTGAGGAAGACAAAAAAGCTACCTGAATCAATTCAACTCTCGAACAAAGATTCCCGGCACTCACCTTTGTCTATTCACCGGTAAATGCATCTCCTCGGAGTAACAAAAACCATCAACCTGGTGGTGGACTGTATAGACAGACCGGCCCTCACCGGGGATTTGGGCGGTATTCTCGCCAACCTGGATATTGGGGTGGAAGACATGGAGTGCAAAAGCTTCATCATGGACGGCATCGGCGGGACACCGTTTCTTCCGCAAGATTGACTCTCTGCCGTGCCGGCTGATGCGGACAGCGAGATTATTGCCGAGGAATGGAAACCCTCTCAGAAGATGTAAGAGTACATATACTTGTAAGAACCGTTGGGAATGTGGCCCATTTGCTAAACCATGTGCAGTTTATCGGCTTATATAAAGGCCAAGGAAATACAGGTTTGCTACATACATGGGTGGTGTCGGATAAACCGGCTTCCATCCTTTTTTAGAGTTCAGCCGAGCCTCTTCGCAGAGGGCCCGGTGCAGGGCCCGTTGGGCCTGGACAAACTGCTCGCGGTCGACGGTGAACTGCATATTGGTCTGGCGCGGGGTCTGGGACACCGCCAGGATGTTGATATTGTCAGCGGCCAGAGACTGGGCTGCCTTTGCCAGGATACCGGGCTGGCCGATGTTGGAGCCGATGGCGCAGACGATGGCCACCGGGGTGGTGACCAGTTCGAATCGTTCGTCGAGCTCGCTCAGCAGCTCCGGCGGTGCAGTCCCGGTCGGCGATGATCATGGAGATGGTGTTGGCATTGGTCGCCTTGCTGATGTAGGAGATCTGGTGTTTGGCCAGGACCTGCATGATGCGCAGGTCAAAACCCACCTCGCCGACCATGCGGGTGTCATGGATCTCGAGGCTGATTACCTTGCGAGCCGGTGACGATCTCCACCTTGGATTGGGGCATGAAATCCTTGGTGATCAGGGTGCCGGAATGGTCGGGATCGAAGGCGTTTTTCACCCTGATCGGGATGTTGTTGATCTCAGAGGCTTGGAGGCCTTCGGGTGGATCGCCTCCATGCCGACATCGGCCAACTGGTCGGCGACATCGAAGTTGGTGTTGCAGACCGGATGGATCTTGTCCTCGCCGATGATCAGCGGATCACCCGAACAGAGGTGGTATTCCTTGTGGATAATGGCCTCTCTGGCGCCAAGCAGTACCGCCACCTTCGAGAAGGTCACCTCCGAATAGCCCCGGTCGAATTCCCGCATGATGCCTTCTGTGCCCTTGGTGTAGCCGGTGGCAAAGCAGATGGTGGAGAAGGGGTCGATGTCTTCGAAGCTGTCCTTGATGCGCTCGTCGATGGTCAGCTGCCGGCTGTCTTCCCAGCCGCTCAGATCGACGAAGGTGGCATCGTAGCCGCGGTTCTGCAGGATATTGGCCGAATTGAAGGCGCTGTGCATCTCGCCGAGCGAGGCCAGCAGCTCCCGGGCGGCCAGCAGCAGGGCCTTGCTGCGGGACATAGCCGGAGGCCAGGACATTGTCCATGCTGCGCAGAATATTGATGGCAAAAGAGATGCGTTTCGCAGATAAACTGGTCGGCAACTGCTACGTCAAGGCCAATACTCTCGAAACCGCGGTTCAGTTCGCAGAGCCTGTTCTGCAGGCTGATCATCGCCGGCTCATACTCTTCATTTTGTTCAAAACTCTGGTAGATTCCCGGTTGGCCGGTCTTCTTATGTTCCAGGAGTTCATTGGTCACCCCTGAATCCACGGAAACCACGTAGATTCTATTGTAGATATCATTTGTATCTTTGAGGATGACGTTCTGCAGCACCTCACCGAAACGGGACATGGTGGTTCCACCGATTTTTTCTATCCGGAGTATTTTCTCAATCATTATTTTTCACCGAGCCCGGGTACCGGGGCTTTTTTAATTGGAATGAAACGAATGTGCAACAACGCGGGAGTGAAAGCGCCCGTATCCTATCGCAAAGATTTTTCGCTGGCAACCCATTTCCTGTCGGTGAGGACGAATGCACTTTTTTCCGTTTTATATTCGAGTTGTTGCCTGAACCATTCGGGTCGAACATTCTTTAACAATTTCACTCAAGAGCAGATGAAGGAACATAACCAATGCTGATAAAAAATCTAAACTCACAACATTTTCAACCGATACAGACGAGAATGAACTTCGGGTTTTTGAAAGTCAAGGACGACTTAACCGCGCTTCTACTCCATACCAGCAGCCAGGGAGGGCTATCTCATGAAAATTTCTGACTCCGCAATTCAACTGTATTCCAAAAATCTTTCGATCAAACAACACCAGAAGCATAAATCGTGCTTGTTCAGCAGAACGGCCGGGAAGTCGAAAGTCAGCGAGACAAACGGTGAAGAGGCCGTCGAGCTCATCCGGAAAGAGAGTAAAACTTCGAAGGCGGGATACGTAGCACATTCCTCTTTGGGAGATATAGAGAAGGCGCCATGTCCGGCCTGCCGAAGTTGATGTTTACTGAAAGAGCAGGAAATGAACGGTGATCTCAACATGAGGATCCTTCGCGCCCTTTTTGAACGATTGACCGGCCGCAAATTCCAGATCATCGATCCGACAAAAGCCGTGACTCAGGAAGCCGAGACAACTGCGCCGGTGGTTCAGGGGGAGGCCGCAGCACCGGCAGTCGAACCCGCCAGTGAAGGGTACGGGCTGGTCTACGATTATCATGAATCGCACTATGAATATGAGAAAACCGAGGTTTGCCGGCCGATGGGCCAAGTTCCCACTACAGATGGCCAGACCATCGATTTTTCCGTGAGTCTCAGCATGAGTCGAGAGTTTTATACGGAACAGAATATCAGTATCCGCGCCGGAGACGCCCTGAAAGACCCCCTGGTGATAAATTTTTCCGGGTTTGCCGCCCAGCTGACCCATCGGGATTTTAATTTTGATATCGATGCCGACGGCACCAGTGAGCAAATCTCCTTTGTCGCTCCGGGAAGCGGTTTTCTGGCACTCGATAAAAATAATGACGGTCAAATAAACGATGGCAGCGAGCTCTTCGGCACTGCTTCCGGTAACGGTTTTGGTGATCTGAGCGTCTACGATCTTGACGGCAATAACTGGATCGATGAAAATGATGCCGTATATCAAAACTTGCGCATCTGGACCAAGAACAGCGAAGGTAATGATCAGCTGATAGCCCTTGGCAAGGCAGGTGTTGGTGCTTTATACCTTGGACACATTGAAACGCTTTTTTCAGTGAAGGATGACGAAAATGCCTTGCTTGGCCAGGTACGGGAAACCGGCCTGGCGATTATGGAAAGCGGGCAGGCAGTCACCATGCAGCAGATCGATCTGGTTGCCTGAACCCGGCTCAGCCGGTTCTTCTTGCAGCTCGGTTGCGGCTTTTCTCACCATTTGCCGACCACAGTCATATGGAAATGGCCTGGCACCTCAGCGGCTTTCATCGGTAAATAGCCTGTCTAAAGATGCAACTTTTGCGGAAATGAATCCGCAACGAGATTGCCAACTTGCCGACCCATGGACTTCTTTGGCTCGACTCTCGCTTTTTCTCCTCATCGCTATAATCGGTTTTGGCACCGGTGGTTACATGGTTGTCGAAGGCATGTCTGCTTTCGATCCTTTTATATGACCATCATCACCATCAGCAGCGTCGGCTTTATGGAAGTCCAGCCTCTTTCCAATATAGGTAGAGGAATCACCATCGTTATCATTGTCATGGGCATCAGCCTCATGACCTTTACCCTCGGCCAGGTGGCCCGTATCTTCGTCGAAGGTGAGCTCAGGAAAACTCTTGGGAGAAGAAAATTGGAAAAGACAAGTTGCCGAATTACAGGACCATTACATCATCTGCGGCTATGGCAGGATCGGGCAAATCATCGTTAAGGAATTGACGAACACAAAAATCCCCCTGGTGGTGATTGAACAGGATCCGGTCGGCATTGCAATCCTTGAAGAGGAAGGAATCCTCTATCTTAACATGGATGTTCCAACCTCCGACGAGGCTTTGAAGATGGCAGCTGGAACCACCAGGGACTGTTACGGCGGTCAGTTCAGATGCCGATAACGTGTTTATTGCCCTCTCCGCTAAGGGTATGCGTCCGGATATCTTTATCCTTGCCCGAGCCTCGGATGTGAAGAATGAAGTCAAACTGCTTCGCGCCGGTGCTTCGCGGGTTGTCTGTCCCTATCAGATGGGGGGCAGGAGGATGGCCGAGATCCTCCATAAACTGACGGTTATCGATTTTCTTCGACCAGACGATGATGCACACCGAACTCGGTCTGCAGATGGAGGAGGCGATTATTTCCCAAAGTTCGCCGATAATCGGCAAGACATTGGTTAGCAGTAATCTTCGTCAGGACTTTGGGGTAATCATCGTTGCCATCAAGAAAATACCAAGCCGGAGATGGTCTTCAATCCGGGGCCGGGGGAAACTTTCGATGCCGGTGATGTCATCGTCGCCATCGGTAAGAAAACGGAATTGCAGCGGATGTCCAAGGCCCTGCGCTAGGGAGAAGCAGACATTACTGCCTGTCTTTCCTAGGCGGCAGGGTGGATCGGCATACCGCCTGGCAGGAAAGACCCTTGGCCACCAGTTCGCGGCATTGGTTCTCGGCCCCGTCAGGGGTATAAAACGCTCCGACATACAGGAAAAATGGTCCGTTTTCCGTAGCAAGGGTGTACGGGAAAGACCCCGGCTTCGGCGGTTTTAACAAAGGCCGTGGCCAGCTCCTTTTTGTCGCGGAAGACACCTATTTGTGCAGCATGGGAGGCATTTTTTATAGGTTTGCCGGTGCGACGGTGTTGGGTGAGAAAGGTTTGTGCAGAACCCTCGCTCGAGAACGTCCGATTGAGAACAACCGATATTTCACCCCTGAGTTGCCCAGGTTTACCCTTACCCAGAAAGTGGTCAGGCCTTGCTTGCGGTAAGACGCGATGGCATTTTCGGCATTGGCCTGTTTATCAAAGGTTGCGAGGAGGATGGAGAACGGGTGAGTTGCCCCTCGGGGAGGA
>CAWDST010000011.1:0-168513 GCA_963804965.1 uncultured delta proteobacterium | reverse complement strand
ACCTGCTGCATGGCCGGACTGGTGCCGAAAAGCTCCCGGTCCTGGTTCTGTCTGCAGGTGGCTTCGAGGATTTCGCAACGGGCCTTGATCGCCTGGTGGTTGAAGAGACGGGTGGCCCGGATTATCAGATCGTCGAGGTCAAAGGGCTTGAGGATATAATCGGTTGCCCCCTGGCGAAGGCAGTTGATCGCATCATCGACGGATCCGTAGGCGGTCATGATGATGATGTCGGTCTCCTGATTCTGTTTCCGGACTTTGCCGAGCAGAGAAAGGCCGTCCAGGCCGGGCATGCGGATATCCGAGATGATCAGATGGTAGTGGTTTTTCTCATACAGGGCCATGGCCTCGAGGCCGTCCTTCGCCTCATCGACCTGCCAGCCATACTTGACCAATCTGTCATAGATGGAGATCCGCATGATCTCGTCGTCTTCAGCGAGGAGTATTCTGGGCATATTCTTGACCTTGTTGTTGGAGGTTGTCGTGAGCTGCAGGGTAAGGGTGAAGATCGTTCCCTGTCCTGATCGGCTTTCCACCGTAATCTTCCCGTTCATCCGCTGAACCAGGGCATAGGTGACGGCCAGTCCGAGCCCGGTGCCTTCGCCGACGCCTTTGGTCGTAAAAAATGGATCGAAGATGTGCGGCAGATTTTCTGCTGAAATGCCCGTGCCGGTATCCTGGAAAACCAGGACCAGTTGACCTGCCGATTGGTGGCAGCGGATACTGAGTCTGCCGCCGTCAGGCATGGCCTGGATGGCATTGAGACCGATATTGATGATGATCTGTTTGAGGGCTTCGGCATCGAGCAGGTACTCTTCCGCTACCTTATGCTGGTATCCAGCTGGATATTCTTCAGTTTGTAGGAAAGCAGGACCGTGCACTCGTCAAAAATTCCCCGGAGATTGACCTTCCTGATCTTCAGGGGTTCTGTTCTGCCAAAATTCAAGAGCTGACGCATGGTCGTTTCAATCTGCCTGAGGCCTTTGTCAAGGAGGGGCAGATAGCGCTCGACGAGGGCATGGTCGTCGGGATTCTCGCGCATCGACTTCACGCAGTTGAGCATACCGCCCAACGGATTGTTGACCTCGTGGGCTATGCCGGCCGTGAGGATGCCAAGAGAGGCCATCTTTTCACTCAGATGGGTCTGGGCTCTGGTCTTCATCAACTCATCCTGGGATTTCTTCAGCCGGTCGCAGAAGAGGACGAAGGTATCGCTGACGCTGTCGAGCTCATCCTTGAACACCGACGGTAGCAAGTACTGTTCCGGTGGATCTTCGGGAAAACTGTCCATCGCCTGGGACAACCGGCGAATACGCCGGACGATAAGCGACTCGAACATGAGAAAGAGCGCCACCGTAACGATAACAATGCTGGCCACCCCGATCAGGGCCAGCGAGTTGAAATTCCTTCGAATCAGTCCATGGGCCCAGTTGATGGGGATGGTGATGGAAAATCCGCCGCGGATATCACCTTCGACGTAACCGTGCCGGGCATGGCAGCCGAGGCAGGATCGACTGGTCCGCAGGGGAGCGATGAAGCGCACGACCCTGCCGAGGTCGGTATCGTCGACATCGATTATCTCATCGGCCCCTTGGCTAAAGGACAGGAGGGCGGCTTTTTCAAAGGCATCCGGGCCATTCTCCGGGTTGACCGGTTTCAGACTGGTGACCCGGTAATGGCCGAGCCCATCCTTTTTGGCATAGGCTGAAAGTTCCCGGGTAATCATCGCCGGATTGCGCAGATAATAGGTGTTGCCGTGACCATCGGTCACCTCCGGCAATTCAAGATACGGATTAGCCTCGACCCCCTTGCGCTCAAGGACAAAAAGACCGTTATGGTCGGCGGCCCACTGCCTGGTGAGAAGGATCTGTTTGTAGAGCATCCGGGCCTGCTGCTCCGCCTGTTTGAGGATCATCTTTTCGTCGAAAACTGCGGTGCGATAGAGCATAAAGAGGTGGAAGACCGAGATGATGGCACCGATAAATATGATGAATTTGCTGCGGAGAGACATTTGTGCGGAAAATGGTCGGGGCATAAGATTTTTATAACGTTGCTCTGAACGATTATTTCTCTGTGGTTTGGAAAAACCGTATCTGAATTATTTTCAAAATGTGGTGCTGTCATAACAGTTTAGCCCTTCTTGAAGAAATCAGCTCGAATTATTAAAGAGCAAATGAAATGACGAAAGGCAGGACTAAACTGTTACCCTTTTCTCCCTGCCTGGCCCTCGCCAATCCCTGCAACTCTTCCGTAATTTAAAAGATCTTCAATCGTCCTCAGGCAGGAAAGCGAATATGAAATCACAGCAATTTTTGGATTATTTCAGGAAATACGTGTATATTACGTGAGTTTCACAGGCTGACAAGGCAAAGAGCCTATGCAAGTATTTCAAAAACATCGCCTACAAGCTGATCATGGAATTCAGGGCGGAGAGAGCGCAGGTAGTAGAGGAGATGAAGGACCAGAGCAAAGGGGCTCCTTAAATGCGGCTATCGAATCACAAAGCAGTCCTCACGATTACATCCACGACCATATTTCTCTGTGTGTATTTATATTGGCCTCTCTTTGCATTGAGCCAAGAGAGCAATGTGGTTTCACGCCCGCTGTTAGTGGGAGTGACGGAGTTGCCGCCTGTCTGTATGAAAACTGTTGATAACAGATGGGGAGGTCTCGGAATAGAAATCTGGCAAGCGGTGGCACAGACTATCGACATTCCCTTTGAATTTCGGGAATTCAATAGTCTGGAGTCGTTATTGGATGCGCTTGAAAAAAAAGAGATAGATGTCATCCCCACGGTTGCTGTTCAGGATCGCTTTGAATCTACTATGGATTTCAGTCAATCCTATTTGAAATCGGGACTTTCTATCGCAGTTCCAGCCGAGGATACAGAACAAAGTTGGTTCAAGGTTTTTGAAAGCATCTTTTCATTTCATATCATAAAAGCGATTGTGCTCTTGCTGTTCATGACGCTGGTCTTCGGAATAATAGTATGGTTATTTGAAAGACGACGGAACAGTGAAATGTTCAGTGATGGATGTGTTAAAGGAACGGGTGATGGCGTATGGTGGGCTATGGTGACAATGAGCACTGTGGGTTACGGCGATAAAGCCCCAAAAACATTCGGCGGACGAATTTTTGCGTTCATCTGGATGATTTTCTCCATTGTTTTTATCACAGCCTTTACGGCGACCATCACGTCACAACTGACCATTGGTCAACTCCGAGGCAAGATTCGTAGTCTTAACGATCTTTACGATGCGCGAGTTGGATGTGTACTCGGATCTGAAGGTTGTGACTTCCTCAGCAAAAAGGGAGTAACCGTAATTCCATTTCAAAAGATGCATGAAGGGTTGATGGCGCTCGATAGCCATATCATCGATGCGTTTGTCCAGGATGAAAACATAACAAAGCATATCGTTAAAAGTGATTTTCCCGGCAGGGTGCAAGTGCTTGACAGCACTTTTGATGAGTATTTCGTGAGCATCGCGTTGCAACAAAAAAGTCCACTCCGTAAGCCCATAAACAAAGCTTTGCTAAAATTTATGAAAACAGAAAAATGGGCAGAATTACTGAATCGCTACACCCACTAGGGTGACAAGTAGCTGCTTTCTTAGGGTTTCCTAAGCTTTAGAAGTGCTGGTGGACGCTTTTCTTCTTCCCTCTGCAACAAACCAAGATGGGTCAGGATCTTCTTGATAATGAGCCTTTCAGGTAGTGACAGCGCCATCATTACCGAAGACGTTACGCCATGTCAAGTTAACCGTAATGATGAGGCATGACCGATTTTATCAACATCAATGTAAATATAGTAATTGAATAGTTGTATGTAATAGTATAATGCTTATCCGACCCCTGCTCCTTACTGATGGGTGTTTTCAAAATTGCTTGGGAGTGGTATAAACACAGATAGTTTACACATAGGAAAATGTGGCTTGCAAGAGTCCTGTTGCCGTGCCGATGACCAGAAAGATCCCGAAGATATATTACCATTTTCTTGCGTCTTTGAAAGCTCGTGGTACAGCTCTATTTTGAAAATAAAGTCTCTATCGGGTTAGACCACATGCTCAACAAGGAAAGTGCCTATACCAAAATCAAAAAGTCCGGAAATCTACCCACTCTGCCGGAAATATTGCTGAAATTACTCGAGGCATGTGACAGTGAAACCACTACCCTTCCAGAAATAGCCAATATCATAAGTAAAGATCCTGCTCTCAGTTTCAGGGTACTGCAACTTGTCAACTCCGCATATTATGGTCTTTGCCGCAATTTTATAAGCATTGAACAGGCAGTTATTTATCTTGGCGCAAAAAGCATAAAAAACATTGCAGTAACGACATGTATTCACCAGGTTTTCGAAGCAAAACGCTTCAATATAATTAAGACCTTCAAAATCAGCGCGTTCTGGTGGCACTCGCTCATGTGTGCTACTCTTTCAAGGCGCATAGCAAAGAAGATTCAGTATGCTAATATCGATGAGGCGTACTTGTCTGGATTGCTGCATGACATCGGCAGACTGATTTTAGTCTCGACGTTTCCCGAAGAACACAAGACCTTTTTGCTTGAGACGGAAGATGTTTGGAATGAATTGTGGGCTGAAAAACAGCTGATCGGCATAACACATAGTGAAGCCGGTGCATGGCTCGTCCATAACTGGAATCTGAATTCCCTCATAGCAGATGCGATAAGGTATCATCATGAACCGCTGGAACAGATCAGGGAAGCCTTTCCATTGATCAAAATCGTCTATTTTTCGAGTCTGTTAAGAGAAAATATTGGTGATCATGAACGTAACCTTGAGGCGGGCAGTCTGCTGCTGGGGCTAGACAGTGATGATATTGAAAGTATAGTAGAAGGTGCAACTGAGGAAGTTTGCCAGATTGCCGAAAACTTAAATATCACCGCCAAACCTCCGGGCACCTCAGAGGAAAACATACTCAAATCCGCTTTATCAGGAGAATGCAGCGATAAATCTCCCGCAGGACAGATGCTGCCGGAAGAATCCATTCACGATGAAGTTTGCCAGCAGGATGCTGCAACCAGCCAAGATGTCCTGGTCTCAAGGATTAAAAACATTGCCCTCTTGTCAGGGTTTCTTGAAAATCTTGTCCAGGCAGGAGACAGCGAGGCTATTGTTACTGTTTTTGAGCAATCAATGAGCATCCTTTTCAATATCGAAAAGGTGCTTTTTTTTCTGCCGGACAAAGACGGTACTTTGCTGAAAGGGCGCACCTCAGCCACCAGTGAACTGCAGCACTTGAGTCAAGGCCTCGCCCTGCCAGTGCACAGCAGTTCAAGTAAGATAGTACAGGCCTACCTCAGCCAATCCCTGACATACTTGACATCTGAAATCACGCGTGACAACCTTGCAGATGCGCAGTTGCTCAGTGCCTTCAGGACGACTACTGTTCTCCTTGTCCCTGTTTTTGCGCATAAAAAGACGATGGGTGTCATTCTTCTCGGCCTTCCGGAATCTGTAAAAACACTTCCTTTGAGTGATTGCAAGCTTGTTCAGGTAATAGCTCAGCAAGTGGGGCTCTGTTTATTTCTGGAAAATATGCAAGCCCGAAGGGCCGAGGAAATTGAGATCGAGAGAAAGGCTGCAGTATCGATGACTGCAAGAAAATTCGCCCATGAAATCAACAACCCACTGGGCATCATTAGCAATTATCTTACTGCACTCCGCTTAAAGCTTTCAAAGGAAAACGATATCCAGGAAGAACTTGGTGTAATCGGTGAAGAGATAAATAGAATCTCAACTATGGTTAATCAGATGGATATGTTTTCCAACACTGTTTTTCCCAACATGGCGTTGACTGATGTAAATGCAGTCATCGAAGATATCGTCCACATTTTCAAAGCACCTCTTTCTAAAGAATCAGGCACAGTCATAACATTTATACCCGATAGCCAGCTTCCAAAAATAATGACGTCAAGGGATGCTCTCAAACAGGTCTTAATCAACCTGCTCAAGAATGCTGCCGAAGCAATTATAGGCGGTGGTACTGTTGCAGTCAGTACCGCGATGCTCACGGCAAATCAGCCTGACAACGAAGCTGGAGAATCCGATGCGATTCAAATTGTTGTAGATGACACAGGGCCTGGGATCCCGGAGGCTGTTATGAAAAATCTTTACAAACCGTTTGTTACAACAAAAACGACTGGCCATTCAGGCCTTGGTCTGTCGATCGTTCAGAAAACCGTCAAAGATCTTGGCGGCTCAATTTCCTGCACAAGCAGGCCTAATGCGGGCACACGTTTTTCTATCCGTCTTCCTCTAGTAAAAAGATCTCCAATTGCTAACGAGGTATGACCATGGGCTCCATGCCGAAAATTCTCCTTGTTGATGACGAAGAGCGGTTCGCCAAAAGCCTGCAAATCATTCTCACGCACTATGACTACCCGTGTACCGTTGCCTTTAGTGGTGCCGAAGCCATCAGACTTTTGAAGGAGGGGAGTTTTGGCATAGCGTTACTCGATGTAAATCTACCGGACATGTCAGGGTGTGACATTTTAGATTTTATCAACTCAGCCCGAATAAAGACCACTTCCATCATGTTGACCGGTATAAGTACCGTTGAAACGGCGGTACAGGCGATGAAACAGGGCGCTTATGATTTCCTCAACAAACCTGTCAACCATGAATTGTTAATAAAAACGATCGGCAATGCCTTTCGTCACCACACTCTCACCTGGGAATTAGCGGCAAGCGAGAAAAGATTCAAAGTCCTTGCCGAAGCCTCCCTGGAGGGCGTTGTCGTTCATCACAACGGCAACCTCATCGAGGCCAATAACCAGTTTTTCTCAATGTTCGGCTATACCAAAGAAGAACTGGGACAAGGGATGTTTCTTGATAAGATACTTACACCCTCTTCCCTGCAAATTGTAAATCAGCATATAGAAAACTCCTTTTTTGGAAGATATGAGCTTTCCGGTGTAAAAAAGAACGGAGAGGAATTCCCTCTTGAAGTGAATTCACAACAAATCAATTATCTTGATCGCCCTGCCCGAGTTTGTGCCCTCAGGGATCTTACGGATCGAGTAAAGGTGGAAGAAGAAAAGCTCGAACTCCAGAGGAAGCTCGCAAAAGCAAATAAGCTTAAGGCGTTAGGCCTAATGGCAGGCGCTGTTGCCCATGATTTGAATAATATTCTCTCAGGTGTTGTGAGTTATCCTGAACTCCTTCTTGCACAAATGAAAAAGGAGGACAAACTGTATTCTGGGATAAAACGAGTGCAAGAAGCGGGAAAGAGAGCAGCGGCGGTTGTCGCCGATCTGGTATTATTGGCACGGGGAGGTTCGTTTTCAGCTACCGTTGAAAACTTAAATGATTTACTTTTGAGCCACCTCAATTCCATAGAGTACAATGAACGGCGTGCCAAATATCCAAATGTTGTTATCCGCAGAGATCTTCAGCAAAATCTTTACAATACCCGCTGTTCAACTCAGCATATTCATAAAATATTTCTCAACCTTATCGGCAATGCCCTTGAAGCAGTGCAGGAGAATGGTCTAATTTGTATCCAAACCGAAAATTGTAAGTTTACTCACCCGGAGTCTCTCAGCCAAACATCGAATTCCGGCTCTCATTTTGTGAAACTTACCGTTTCCGATAATGGGCCAGGAATACCTCAAGATGATTTAGATCGTATTTTCGATCCATTTTATTCTACAAAAAAGATGGGCAGAAGCGGCACAGGCCTCGGGTTATCCATCGTCTGGAATACAGTTCAGCAACTCAATGGCTGGATCGAAGTTAAAGATAACAAGCCAGGGGCGATTTTCGAGATATATCTGCCGGCAACGACTGAACAAGCGGGTTCAAACCAAGCTGAAAATATCGTTCGCCCTCTTAGAGGTAATGGGGAAACGATCCTGCTTATCGACGATCAGCCTGAACAAAATGAGACCCTGGTGAATTTGCTTTCCGACCTGGGGTATATAACGTATTCAGTAACAAGTGGTGAAGACGGGATTAAATTTTTGCAAACCAAAGATGTGCATCTGGTTCTACTGGATATGATCATGGGAGATGGATTAAACGGGCGCGAAACTTACGAAAAAATTCTTCACATACGGCCTGGTCAGAAGGCTATTATTATTAGTGGTTACTCCCGAAATGAGGAAATTATAAAAGCCAAAGCCTTAGGGGCAGCATTTTACCTGGAAAAACCTGTAACCATGCCGATACTGAGCGTTGCAATCAGACAGACACTCATCAGTAATTGACTTGGCAGGTTTTTCAAAAATGAAGTACCAGTTTTCATCAACGGGGAAGAGGATGAGTTGGCAAATATATCAGGTACCACATGCAATAGTTGCAGAAAACCATTTCAGGACTGAGAACGAATATGTGCCGTGGTTGGTAACCTCCTTAAAATGCTGTAATGATTCGGTACACATCTTCGGAAAAAAACAAGAGTTGTTATTTTACAACAACCGATTTCGGACCTTCGACCAAGCGACGGAAAATGATTTGCTTAACCTGTATACTGTTTTCAGTTATCTCCAAAAAACATACTGCAATACCAAGGAGGCTATTGACAGTATTCTTGGCATATACACTAATCCAGCGCCTCAATTTTTCAAGCTGTTTGCAGCGAACGGTGGCCCGGCAGTGCAATGCCGAGCATTCCCGGTGTTGAAAAACGGAAAACTTCTGGGAGTTGTTGTAACGGCGGCTGACAGGCAACATCGCGTAGTTGGCATGCATGGAGAGCAAGTGCATGGTAACACAAAAAAATGGCGAGTGGTGAAGACGGGGTTGCCTGCTCCGAAAGATTTTTTTTCACCATCTCCCGGGTATTAATTCATAGTCGGCATTACCGAAGCTCAGTTCCTGCGCATAATCAAGTTGCACCCGATAGGGGATATCATAGGCCAGTTGCGAAAGCGTCTTGCCGGCACGTTTTTCTATGAGATCGAGGGCAGCAACATCAACAGCCACCGGATCGCGGGAAACGAGGATGCCGACATCCGGGGCAATCTTTTCATAGGTATGCCCCATGCAGTCGCAGTCTTTGGAGATTCTCGTGAGGATATTGATAAAGAGACTTTTCGCCGGAAACAGCGAGCACACCCCCATGGCATGTTCAACGACCTTTTTCTGCAGGTCCTCGTAGGTTGCCCCCCAGTTGTATTTGACGGCATAAAAGCGGCACATCGCCAGGCACTCCCCACAACCAATGCATTTTTTGGCCTTGATTACCGCCCGTTCATCAACCAGAGTTATCGCCTCCACGGGACACCATTTGGCACAGATACCGCATCCGGTGCAGTTCTTTTTGACGATCTTCGGTTTGGCCGTCGAGTGCTGGGCCATCTTGCCTTTTCGACTGGTGCAGCCCATGCCGAGATTTTTGAGTGTCGCGCCAAAACCTGCCGCCAGATGACCGGTAAAGTGGGATACCACTACCAAGGCGTTGCATTTGGCAAAAAGCCGGGCGACATGGACCGATTTATGGATTTTTCCGGCTACCCGCACCTCGTGTTCCTCGTCACCGAAAAGACCGTCCGCCATAATAATAGGCATGTCGGTCGAGGCGAAATCGAAACCCTGGCTCTGCGCATGGGCGATATGTTTGATGGCGTTGTCTCGATTGCCTTTGTAAAGCGTTGAGGTCTCGGTGAGAAAAGGCACGCCTTTCTTCTCTTTAATACCTTCCCCAAGCATCTTGATGTAGAGCGGGCGAGGATAGCCAAGTTCCGGGGATTCGCCGAAATGGGTTTTTACCGCGGTGATGTCATTGTCGGCGATAAAGCCGAGCAGGTCTTCGCTCTGGAGCAGGTTTTTCAGTTTCTCACAGAGAACATCATCTCTTTCGTTATCGGCGGCTTCGATAAAATAGACGTTTTCTTTCATAGTCTCCTCTCCGAGTTGATTGCAAAATGAGTGTTGGGTTTTTTGCCGAACCGGCGCCGGGTATGAGTGAGTACACTCTCAATTCTGTAAATTTATATAGCACTTGGGCGAAGCAGGTCAAAGCCTATTTCTCTGTCAATCGAATATTCACGATCAAGCGAAAGGAGAACAATAGTTGGGCAAATTCTTCTTTAAGTTTGCTCCGCATTGCGTATAGTAGGAGCATGTGAGGTTTTTTAGCAGGCAAATATATGCAGGCTCCTAGATTTCAACACGGTTTCTTCATCAGCTGGAATTCTTAGTAACTATGGAAAAAATCACAAAAAGAAAAACCTCAAACCACAAGCGCAGTATTAAGGCCGGGATGTCCCCCGGCACTCCGGTGTTCATCGGCGAAAAACGGCTCGACAAGGTCCGTATCGATGTCCTTGACTATTCCGAAAAGGCGGTCGAGCAACGCCTGGACGTGTCCACCGACAGTCTTCTGCCGCTACCCTCTCCGGAAGGCGTCACCTGGATAAGCGTCAAGGGCGTGCACGATGCCGCGCCGATCACCGCCCTGGGCAAGACCTTCGGGATACATCTCCTGACTCTGGAGGATATCGTCAATACCGCCCAGCGGCCGAAGATCGAGGAGTATGCCGACTATGTCTTCATCGCTCTGAAAACAATGCGCTACAACGACGCGGAGAAGGCTCTGGAGATAGAACATATCAGTTTGATTTTCGGAGAAAATTTTGTTATCTCCTTCCAGGAGGGCGAAGGCGATGTGTTTGGTAAAATACGGGAGCGCATCCTTGTCGCCAAGAGTCGCGTTCGCTCGATGCACGCCGATTATCTCGCCTATGCCCTGATGGACGCCGTGGTCGACCAGTACTTCCTGGTGGTTGAACGGATCGGTGAGCGGATCGAGGAGATCGACGAACGTCTCCTGGTCGCACCGAGATCGACCGATATAGCGGAGATCCACCGGATCAAGCGGGATATTCTCCACCTCCGCCGGGCGGTGTGGCCGCTCCGCGAGGAAGTCGGGGCGCTCAGCAAAACTGTCTCGGCGCTGGTCGGCGCCGAGACCAAGGTATTCCTCCGCGATCTTTACGACCATACCATCCAGGTCATGGATATCGTCGAAACCTCCCGCGATGTTCTCGGCGGCATGCACGACACCTACCTGACCACCATCAGCAATAAGATGAACGAAACGATGAAGATCCTGACCATGATCTCTACCTTCTTCATCCCCCTGACCTTCATCGTCGGCGTGTACGGCATGAACTTCGACAACATGCCGGAATTGCGCTGGCACTGGGGATATCTGATGATCTGGGGTGTCATGGCCACGGTTGTTTTGGCGATGATCTGGTTTTTTAGAAGTAAAAAATGGCTGTGAGGGGACATGATCTCCTGTTGGGAGATGCAGATTTCAGTGAACCGGAACCGGAAAAGAAAAAGAGTGCCGGTCTGATATTTCATGAAACATTCTGATTTGACAACGGCTTGTCGCAGCACCTATACTGGTTGCAGGAGCGCATTGTCGGCCAGGTACAGATCTTCCTTGGAAGGACGGTTGTGCTGCAGAACACGATCTCCACTGAATTGCCCCGCACACTGCCCATGAAACTCTTCTCAAGTCTGCAAAAAACCCTGATACTCAGCATGACGGCCATTGCCTTGTTATCCGTCGGCTTGGTCGGTCTTTTGTGGATTTATCAGGAATACTCCAAGTTCGAGGCCGAATCCCTCAGCCTGAAGGATGATTATATTGCCAGCTCAGAAGGCCCAGATCAAACAAGAGGTCGATCGGGTGGTCGATTATATCGAATATCAACGTTCGACCACCGAAGATGCACTGAAGCAGCAGATCAAAGAACAAGTTTACAGTGCCCATGCCATAGCCGAAAATATTTACAATCACTATAAGGAGAGCAGGACCGAGGAAGAGATTAAGAGCATGATCAGAGAGACATTGCGGCCGATCCGTTTTTATAACGGACGCGGCTACTTCTTCATTTACGACATGCAAGGCAACAATGTTCTCCTGCCGTTCTCGTCGCAGCTTGAAGGCAAAAATCTCTGGGACCTGCAGGACAGCAAGGGAGAATATACCATTCGCCGGATGGTGGCGGTGATCAAGGATAAGGGCGAAGGATTTCTTCGATGGTATTGGTACAAGCCCGGAGAAATCGGGAAGATGTCGGAAAAGATCGGATTCAGTAAAATTTTCAAGCCAGTTTGACTGGTGGATAGGCACCGGCGAGTACATTGACGATGTCGAACAGGAGATCCAGCGGCAGACCCTGGCCAGGATCAATACTATCCGCTTTGGCCAGGATAATTATATATTTGCCTATGATTTTCAGGCAAATACCCTGGCTCACTACAAACCGGAAAATTTAGGGGTCAACCAGTGGAATTTTCGCGATCCCAATGGAGTTCCGGTTTTGCAAGAGCTGATCAGCCGCTGCCAACAGGAGGAGAGCGTTTTCCTCACATATATCGGAACTATTCGTCCGGCCACCGGCCTGCCTGCCCCGAAAATAACCTATGCCAAGGCGATTAAGGCATGGTCCTGGATGGTTGGCGCAGGGGTCTATGTCGATGAGATCAACGCAGTGCTGGCGGAGAGGGAAGCGGCCCTTTCTTTGAAAATCAAGCGAAGCCTTGGCTGGATTATCATAATCCTCGTGGTTTGTTTATTGCTCAATGCCATTGTCTCCCGCTATATCACAAGAAAGATCACCCGCAATATGGCTGCGTTCACCGCTTTTTTCGAACGGGCCGCCACAGGTGCAAGCCAGCTCGATGACCAAGCGATCCATTTTTCCGAGTTCAAAGGATTGGCACGGGCCGCCAATCAAATGATCGACGAACGGAACAAGGCCACCGCCGCCATCGAACAGCTTCAGCAGCAATTGATTCGCAGCCGTAAGATGGAAGCGTTGGGAGTGCTTGCCGGTGGTGTCGCCCACGATCTCAATAATGTCCTTTCGGCCATTGTCGGCTATCCCGATCTCATTCTCGCCAATCTTCCGGCGGACAGCCCTCAGCGTCGTTATATCGAAGCCATCCGTACATCGGGTCTGAAGGCCAGCGAGATCGTTCAGGATCTGTTGACACTGGCCCGCCGGGGCGTGGTTCAGTCGGTGGTGCTGAGTCTCAACACGCTCATCGAAAACTACCTGAATTCACCCGAGTACATCAAGCTTCGCACCAACAACCCGGATATAAAAATTGAGGTGCGGCTGGCATCCGGTCTCTTCATGATCAAGGGATCGCAGGTACACCTGCAGAAAGCGCTGATGAATCTTGTCGTCAACGCCGCCGAGGCTCAGCCCCGTGGCGGCGTTATCCGCATTACTACTGAAAATCGTTATATTGACCAGCCACTGCCCGGCTATGAGCGGATCGTCGAAGGGGAATATGCAGTCTTAAGTGTCGCCGATGAAGGTACCGGCATTGCCGAGGCCGATCTTGAACATATCTTCGAACCTTTCTTTTCTAAAAAAAACATGGGGCGGAGTGGCACCGGACTGGGAATGACAGTGGTCTGGGGTACGGTACAGGACCATGACGGCTACATCAAAGTTTCCACCAGTGAGGGGCGGGGGACGGTTTTCGAATTGTATTTTCCGGCAACCCGCGATGCGGCGGTTATGGCAATACCTGCAACCGATCTGGCCGAATACCGGGGCAACGGTCAGACCCTGCTGGTAATCGATGATATCCTTGAGCAACGGGAAATGGCCAAGGCCATGCTCAGTCAGCTGGGCTACCAAACTCGAGTTGCAGCCAGCGGTGAAGAGGCCCTGGAATATCTTGCCGGCCATCAGGTCGATCTCCTCCTCATTGATATGATCATGGCGCCGGGACTGGATGGGCTTGAGACATATCAAAAGGCCCTGGCCATCAATCCGCGGCAGAAGGCGATCATTGTCAGCGGCTATGCGGAGAGCGATCGGGTTCAGGCGGCCATGGATCTGGGCGCCAGGCGGTATGTGAAAAAACCCTATACCATCAACGCCCTGGCCGTGGCGGTGCAGGAGGCCTTGCGGTAATCCGAGAAAGACAAGAGAGGCTGCGCCAGGATAACTGAGCACGGTCATCAACCAACCCAGTTCTCGAACAACCTCCAAACCGGACTATGGCAAGCAGCAAGGTAGAGCGCATTGGCCATGGCGGTCCCGGCCCAGATCAGCCATGCCGAGACCGTGAGAAAGATTTCTTGGAACAGCTCCGCCTACCACTCTCTTCCCGACAGGGGGATTTACATGGTAAACCAATCGAGAGAATGAAGAGGGAGCAATTACCAAAAAACAGACAGTTTGCCTTTGCCTTGATAGTTGGCGGAAAACACCTATAATTGTACTGCCCAGCCCGGTGTTTCAGCGGTCTGGCAGGGATCAGATGATATGTGATATCAGGTCGTCCTGTACACAGAGGGAAGAGTTGTGAAAAAGCCGATCAATACATTTCGTGATGCGATTTTCATCGTCACCGAAGAGCGTTCCTGTCCCATTTATAACGCGGGTGAAGAATTCAAGGTCGAGAATTTCAGCCTGACGGTTCCCGCCCATAAATCCGGTTGTTTGTATCTGGCCCAGTCGATCGCCACGATCATGACGTCGATGGACAAATATAGCGGCTTTATCAAGATAGGTGGGCAAAAAGCGAGATTTGACTGCGGTGGCTGTGATGGCTTGATCCGTTTTGAATTTAAAAAGGAAAGGGACTTTGCCACCCTGCAGATGAAGCTTTTGAATGAGACGGAAGAGCGCCGGCGACGACAGCACCTCGAAAAATTTTTTGGCGTGTTGCGCAACCTGGATATCTTTGAATCCCTTGAGGATGACGCCCTGAGCGATTTGACCCTGCTCCTTGAATTGACGACCATTCCCATCGATAAGGTGGTCATCAAAAAAGGCGACCCGGGCAGTAATATGTATATCGTGTTGACCGGTCAGGTGGCGGTAATGGCCGATGACGGCACGAGAATTGCCGAGATGGGGTCCGGTGAAGTCTTTGGCGAGATGAGTCTTCTTTCCGGTGAACCGGTAACCAGTTCCGTGCACACCCTGGCCGAGACCCAGGTGGCCAAACTGAGTGTCAAAAACTTCAAACATGTCCTGAAAAAGTATCCGGTCCTCCAGCTTTTTCTTTTTAAGCTTCTGGTGGTTCGAGCGCAGACCATGAGCCTGCGATCGGGCAATATTACCTCCGGTATGTCCGGGGAACTGGCGGAAATCTCCATTGTCGATCTGCTCCAGCTGATCAATTCTTCACAGAAAACCGGGTGGCTCGATCTGGCCCTTGAAGAGGGCAGGGCGATGGTTTTTTTCAAGGAAGGCGAAATCATCCATGCGCGCCTCCTGCAACTTCGCAACAAAGAGGCGGTGTATGCCCTGGTGAAAGTGAAAAGCGGTCACTTTGCCTATACCAAAGGTATCCCGAAAGAGCTCGACAAACTGCCGTCCATTGGCGGTTTCATGGGGATTCTGATGGAAGGTGTGCAGCGGATAGATGAAAACAAGCGGTGATAACCGTTTAACACCCCTTGAATCGCGTTTCCCGTTTGTCTCGCCGTTTACAATCAGCAATCGGAGGGATGGCGGCACCTTCCAGGTTGCTTGCCGGACAGACAACAAGGAACTCCTCGCCGCCTCAGTGACCGGCGATATCACTCCCGCGAATGAAGGTCATGAGGATTTTCGCAAACTCCTGCAGCACCGTACCTCCGCCGGGCTTAGTCGCCGGATGTATTATTCATCAACCCAAAGCGATCGAGAAAATAAAAGAGCAGGGAGAGAATCATGCCGACGACGGTGGCCAGGGCCATGCCCTTCAGCTGTACCTGGCCGATATTCACCGCCGCACCGCTGATTCCGACGATCAGGACGATGGCGGTCAGCGACAGATTGATCGGTTTGGAATAATCGACCTTGGACTCGACCAGCATGCGGATACCCGAGGCGGCAATAACCCCGAACAGCAGCATGCAGATGCCGCCCATGACCGGGGTGGGGATGGACTGGATCAGGGCCGACAGTTTACCGACAAAGGCCAGGCCGATGGAAATCACCGCCGCCCCGCCGATCACCCAGACCGAATAGACGCGGGTAATGGCCATGACCCCGATATTCTCGCCGTAGGTGGTGGTCGGCACCGAACCGCAGCAACCGGACAGCACCGTCGAAACGCCGTCACCCATCAGCGAGCGATGCAGGCCGGGATCAACGGTGAGGTCGCGTCCGACAATATTGCCGGTCACCACCAGATGGCCGATATGCTCGGAAATGACCACCAGGGCCGCCGGGATAATGATGAGGATGGCGTTGAGGTCGAACTTCGGCAGATAATAGGTAGGGGTGGCGAGTACCGGTGCGGCTGCCACCCCACCGAAACTGACCATGCCCATGAGGAAAGCGACCACATAGCCGACGGCGATGCCCATCAGCACCGGAACAACGGCGAGAAAGCCGCGGAACAGCATGGAGCCGAAGGTGACGACCAGCAGGGTGACGATGGAGACGATGATCGCCTTGGCATCGAAGGCACCGTTTTTATCCGGCATGATGCCGGCCATGCCGGTGGCAACGCCTGCCAGTTCCAGACCGATCAGCATGACGATCGGTCCCATGGTGGCCGGTGGCAGGACAACCTTCAACCAGTCGGAGCCATAGCGCCAGATGATCAGAGCGACAAGGATGAAGATGCAGCCGGAAGCGATGAAGCCGCCCAGGGCGTAGGAGTAATTACCGCCCCACAGCTCCTTGTTGCTGCCGAGGACGACAAATACCGGCGAGAGGAAGGCGAAGCTCGAACCGAGGAAGGCCGGCGCCTTGCCCTTGCACAGCAATAGATAGATGAGGGTACCGATGCCGTTCATGAGAAGGACGATAGCCGGATCGATCCCGAAAAGTGTCGGAACCAGAACGGAGGCCCCGAACATGGCGAAAAGATGCTGGAAGCTCAGGGGAATAGCCTGGAGCAGCGGCACCTTCTCGTCAACCTGAATTGCCCTTTGAATCATGATCAAACTCCTGTGAAAGTTGTGCGGCCTCTGTCTCTCGCCCTCGCTCGGTCAGGTGCTTTATGTGACCTGTCGGCTTGGAGACAAACCCGCTATGTGAAAAAATGCAGCCCTTCGGCTGCTTCCGTCGAGGATGAAACCACCACTCCCGTACCATATCGGGACCACTGCAGGCAACCTTTTGTTGCGAGTGATACGCTTTGGCTTTGCCGACAGGCTTACCCTTGGCTGGGAAAAAGGGAAGGTTTTAGCTTGACCGCCTAAGGCGAAAAGAGGGTGTAATTAACATGGTTCGCTGTTTTTCATTGCAAAATCGTGGTAAATATCTTTTTTTACCGAATTTTATTAAAGCTTTTGCCCTTTCCGGCTTTTTTTGTCGATGAAAAAAACTTGCCTCTTGGTCTCCTTATCGGGTAGGTTGTTCCATTATTTTTGTAACGATGCGGCTTTTATGGCAGTTTACCATTTCATCAACCGTCAAGACCGAGTAGGAATTGAAAGGAGGAAAGTGCATGAAAAAGATGTTGAGCAAGACTCTTTGTGCGTTTGCAGTCGCCTGTTTGCTGTTGGCTCCAACGGCGTGGGCCGAGAATATCAAGGTTGGCGCCTTGTTGGCCGTTACCGGTCCGGCTTCATTTCTCGGCGGTCCCGAGGCCCGTACCCTGGAGATGTTGGTCGAGCAGGTCAACGCCAAGGGTGGCATCAACGGCAACAAAGTCGAACTGTTGTTGAAGGACACCGCCGGCAATCCGGAAAAAGCCATTTCCCTTGCCAAGCAGCTACTGGAAGAGGATAAAGTTCTGGCGGTTCTCGGACCGTCCAGCTCCGGCGAGACCATGAGCGTTAAAAAGATCTTTGAAGACGCCAAGACCCCGCTGATCTCCTGTGCCGCGGCGGAAGTCATTGTCAATCCTCTTGCCTCCTGGGTGTTCAAGACCCCGCAGAACGACTCCTCGGCGGCGATCAAGATCTTCATGGAGATGAACAAGCAGGGGATCAGCAAGGTCGCCGTGCTTGTCGATAATTCCGGGTTTGGCAAGGCCGGCAAGGAACAGCTGGAGAAAATCGCCCCCGAATACAAGATAGAGGTCGTGGAGGCTGAGGTATACGACGCCAAGGCCACCGATCTTTCGGCGGTGGTTGCCAAGATCAAGGCCAATCCGGCGGTACAGGGAGTTATCAACTGGTCGATCGTTCCGGCCCAGTCGATTGTCGTAAAAAACATCCGTCAGGCCGGATGGCAGGTGCCGATCTTCCAGAGCCACGGCTTTGGCAATATCAAGTATGTTGAGGCTGCCGGAGCGGCTGCCGAGGGGGTGATTTTTCCCGCCGGACGCTTGCTGATGGCCGATCTTCTGCCGGATAGCCATCCCCAGAAGGCCCTATTGGTGAAATACGTCAAGGATTATGAGGGAAAATTTAAGGAAACCGCTTCGACATTCGGCGGCCATGGTTATGATGCCTTCATGATTTTCGAAAAGGCGGTGGCTATTGGCGGCAACGATAAGGAAAAGGTCCGCGCGGCTATTGAAAGCCTGAAAAATCTGCCCGGAACCGGCGGTGTCTATAATTTTTCCGCCACCGACCATAACGGTCTGTCCTTGGACGCTTTCGAAATGATGACTGTCAAGGACGGCAAGTTCGTCCCTTATGCTGGCAAATAATTCACAGTTTCATTCAAGATGACGCTTTTCTCGTAGGGTGCATGGAATGCACCCTACGTCGTGCCACTTGAAAAGTAACCGGAATAAAAATAAATAGACGAAGACAACCGGATAAAGGCAAAACTCCGGTTTGTTTTCGGAGAAGGTCAGACTCTCTCCCTTAGCATGACAACCGAGCTTTTCATTCAGTATCTGGTGGCCGGCATCACCTACGGCAGCATCTACGCCATTGTCGCCATCGGCTTCAACATCATTTACAATACCACCGGCATCATTAATTTCGCCCAGGGTGAATTTGTCATGCTGGGCGGTATGCTGTCCATCACCTTCCTCCAGTTTCTGCCCCTGCCGCTGGCCATTCTGCTGGCGGTGCTCGTCACCATGGGTATTGGCGCCGGGATCGAAATGCTCTTCATTCGCTGGCTGCATAATCCGGGAATCCTGCGGATGATCATCATCACCATCGGCCTTTCAATTCTCATCCGTGAGGCGGCTCTCCATGTCTGGGGGGCGAATGTTCGCTCGCTGCCCTATTTTTTCGGTAACGAAATCAGCACCATTGCCATTTTCGGCGCCAGGGTCTCGCCCCAGGTGCTGTGGGTGGTCGGGGTCTGTGGCCTGATGGTGATAGCGCTCAATGTCTTTTTCCAGGCGACCTCCATCGGCCGGGAGATGCGGGCCTGCGCCGCCAATCGCGTCGCCGCCGTCCTTTGCGGCATCGACACCCGCAACATGGTGACCCTCTCCTTTGTTCTCAGCGCCGGAATCGGAGCCTTGGCGGGTGCGGTCATGTCGCCGATTACCTACAGTCAGTATGACAACGGCACCGGCCTGGCCATCAAGGGTTTTACCGTTGCCATCCTCGGCGGTCTGGGCAATTCGCTCGGGGCTGTGGCCGGCGGCCTGCTCCTCGGGGTCATCGAGGCCTTTTCCGTCTCGGTCGTGCCCCTGGCCTTTCAGGACGCCATCGCCATCGCCATCCTCTTGATTATCCTCTTCGTCAGACCGCATGGCCTGTTCGGGTCGAGTGCCACGGCCGGACTCAAGGAGTTTTGACGGTCATGGGCAAGAACCTCGTCTTTCTGCCGCTTGTCGCCGCGGTCGTTGGTCATCCAGCTGCTCACCGCCTGGACCGGCAGCGTGTACTACCTGACCCAGCTGACCATGTCCGCCTACTACTCGCTGCTCATTGTCGGCCTCTGCGTGCTGATGGGCTACGCCGGACAGATCTCCCTCGGCCATGCCGGTTTTTTTGCCATCGGCGGCTATATTTCGGCGGCACTCACTACCCGTAATCTTGTTCCCCATGCCGATCATATGGCGGTTCGCCTGCTTGATTCCCTCGGCTGTCTTCAAGCCGGGCAGGATGTCTACGGCGATCCGCTGCTGGTGGTGGCGCCCTGGATGGCCTGCATTCTCGCCATCCTCGTCGCCCTTTTGGTTTCCTTCGTTCTGGGTATCCCGGTCCTGAAATTAAAAGGCCACTATCTGGCCATGGCCACCCTGGGCTTCGGCATCATAATCTACCGGATCGTCCTGGCCAGTGCCTATTTCGGTGAGGCCGACGGCATCTCCGGCGTCCCCGGTTTCGCGCTGGCGCCCGGTCTTGTGGTGACCGGGGATATCTCCGGGCGGGTTACCAATTACTATATCGCCTGGACCGTGTTGCTTCTCGCCATGTTGCTTCTCAGGCATCTCATCGATTCGCGAGTCGGCCGGGCGCTTCGGGCCATTCACGGCTCACCGGAGGCCGCCGACGCCATGGGTGTCGATACCGCCAGGTTCAAGCTCCAGACCTTTATGCTGTCGGCGGTGTTTTCGGCGCTGGCCGGGGTCCTGCTGACTCACTATAATGGCGGTATCGGACCCTCCGAGGCGAGCGTCATGAAATCGGTGCGCTATGTGGCCATCGTTGCCGTCGGCGGCATGGCCAACCTGTGGGGGGCGCTGATCATGGGCATGGTCCTCAATTTCCTGTCCCTTCGCGGCTTTTTCGGCAGCTATGACGATGCGGTCTTCGGGTTGATCCTCATCACCATCATGCTCTTTGCCCCGAACGGTATCCTCAGCCTGCAGCTGGGCGGGATATGGCGACGATTATTGCCCGTTCCCGCGCAAAAAGCCGGCGGCAAAGGAGGCGTGAGGGACAGATGACCATTCTTCAAGTCGAGCAGCTCAGTAAGCGGTTCGGCGGTCTTCAGGCGGTTGACGGGGTCAGTTTCTCCCTTCGGCAAGGGATGATCAAGGCGGTGATCGGCCCGAACGGCGCCGGCAAGACCACCCTTTTTAATCTTATTGCCGGGATGCTCCCGCCCACTTCCGGTATAATCCGTTTCCAGGGCAAGGCCATAGAGGGAATGCGGCCGTTTCGGGTGGCGGAGCTGGGCATCGCCAGGACCTTTCAGAATATCAAGATGTTCGCCGGCATGACGGCTCTCGAAAATGTCATGGTCGGCCGACATGTGCGCTCGAAATCCGGCTTCATGGCCTCAATGCTTCGTACCTCCGGCTGCCGCGCCGAAGAGCGGGCGATCCGGGTAAAATCCCTGGAACTCCTCGATTTTTTAGGTATCGCCGACTGCGCCGAGACACTTGCCACTAACCTGGCCTTCGGCCAGCAGCGCGCCGTGGAAATGGCCAGGGCGTTGGCCCTGGAACCTGCGCTCCTCCTTCTTGATGAACCGGCGGCGGGGCTGAATATCTACGAGACGGCGGAGATAGGCAGGCTCATTGTCCGCATCAGGGAACTGGGGGTAACCGTTCTCCTGGTTGAGCACGATATGTCGCTGGTTATGGATATCTCCGATGAAATTGTCGTGCTCAGTTTCGGACAGAAGATCGCCGAGGATGTGCCGACGGTCATCCAGCGCGACCCGGAAGTCATCAAGGTTTATCTCGGTGAATAGCCGAACGGAAGAGGCAGAGGCCTATGTTAAAGATACGCAACCTTGAGGCGGGATACGGCAAGCTGCGGGTGCTGAAGAATATCTCGATGCACGTCAATCCCGGGGAGATTGTCGCGATCATCGGCGCCAACGGGGCGGGCAAGACCACTCTGCTTGCCACCATTGCCGGGCTGATTCGGGCGACATCCGGGGAAATCCGTTTCCAGGGCGAGGATCTTTCCCGCCTGCCTGCGCCGCGAATTCCCGGCAGGGGCTGTGTCATGGTGCCGGAGGGCAGGCAGGTGTTCGCCTCGATGACCGTCGCCGACAACCTCATCCTCGGTGGCCACGCTTTGTCCCGGCAAAACAAGAACGAGCTGAACTCCCTGCTTGACCATCAGTACGAGCTGTTCCCGATCCTCAGAGAGCGCAGGTCGCAGCTAGCCGGGACCCTCTCCGGTGGCGAGCAGCAGATGCTGGCGATGGGCCGGGCCTTGATGTCCAGGCCATCTCTCGTGATGATGGATGAACCCTCTACCGGTTTAGCCCCGCTTATTGTTCGCGATATCTTTCAGATCATCGTCCGACTGCGGGCGGAGGGCAACACGGTCCTGCTCGTTGAACAGAACGCCAAGGCGGCACTGGCCATTGCCGATCGCGGTTATGTCCTTGAAACCGGCAAGGTCATCCTCCAGGGGCCGGCCGAGGACCTGCTGGCCAACAGAGATGTTCAGCGCGCCTACCTGGGGCGGGAAAAACTTGAGGAATAAGCGAGCTTCTTGCCGTACAGCGACACTTTTTTCTTTCAGAAAATCTCATTTTCCAAGACAATATAAAAAAGCCACGATGGCGGGCAAAAAATTCACCTCCCGGGGGACAAACTATGTATTGGCAACAGCAATTCGAATGCATGCCCAGGGAAGACCTGGATCAACTGCAGTTGGAGAGGCTCCAGGCCACCCTTTACCGTTTGGGAACCCATGTGCCTTTTTATCGGCGGAAACTGCGGGAAGCGAGGGTGGACTATGAGGCGATAACTTCCCTTGTCGCCCTGCAAAGCCTGCCGTTCACCACCAAAGAAGACCTGCACGACAATTATCCCTACGGCCTTTTTGCCGTCCCTCTCCGCGATGTGGTAAGGATCCATTCCACTTCCGGCAATGCCGGGATGACTACGGTTGTCGGCTATACCAGAAATGACATCAAAAATTGGTCGGACTTGGTGGCTCGCATTCTTCGTGGTGCCGGAGTCACCGCCGAGGATGTGGTGCAGATCGCTTATGATTACGGCATCTTCACCGGCGGTCTCGGGCTGCATTACGGTGCCGAACGGCTTGGGGCTTCGGTCATTCCCATTTCTTCCGGCAATATCAAACGACAGATCCGCATCATGCGCGATTTTAAAACCACCGCCCTGGTCTGCACCCCTTCCCATGCCCTGAAAATAGCTGACGTGATGATGGATATGGGTCTGAATTCAAGTGAATTATCCCTGAAATACGGGGTGTTCGGAGCGGAGCCCTGGTCCGAGGCGATGCGCCTGGAGATCGGCGATCGGCTCGGCATCCTTGCCACTGACAACTATGGGCTGGCGGAGGTCATGGGACCGGGGGTCGCCGGGGAATGCCGGGAATGTAACGGCCTGCATATCAATGAAGATCATTTCCTGGTCGAAATCCTTGATCCGCTGACGCTTGAGCCGGTTGCCTCAGGCGAAATCGGCGAATTGGTTATCACCACCCTCACCAAGGAGGCCTTTCCGGTTATCCGCTATCGCACCCGTGACCTTGCCCGCCTTCTTCCCGGTGTCTGTCCCTGCGGCAGAACCCTGACGCGCATGAGCCGAATCCTCGGCCGTTCCGACGACATGCTGATTATCAAAGGGGTCAACGTTTTTCCTGCCCAGATAGAAGCAGCATTATCCGATATTAACGGCACCGAGTCATCCTACCTGATCATCGTCGACCGGGAAAACCATGAGGATAAATTGACCGTCATGGTCGAAGTCACCGAATCCCTGTTCTCCGACCAGATCCGCAAGCAGTGGGCGCTCTCTGAAACCATCCAGGAACGGCTGGTGACCGATCTCGGTATTCAGGTTCAGGTGAAACTCGTCGAGGAAAAGACTTTGGAGCGAATTGACAGCAAGGGTACAAAAGTCATCGATAATCGCACGTTTTAGAGAACTTGACCCACGGGAACGGTGGCTAAGGACGACGCTGGATGCTATCATGGAAACGCTCTTTTATTTTTTAACCGATCTTTCAAGTATGGGAGCGTATACCGTTGTTTTCACCATGCTCATCGCCTGTGGCCTGGGCTTGCCTCTGCCCGAGGACATTCCACTGGTAGCGTCCGGTTACCTCATTTGGGACCAGACTTTTTCGCCGATTCCGACCTTGCTGGTAACCATGATTGGTGTGCTTCTCTTCGATTTTATGGCATTATATCGTCAGATGCTACGAATTGTAATGCACTTAATGGAGACGTGTCTTGCGGAGGAGGGCACACCATCACCCTTTGCGGGTGTCATAGTAATATCGATAAAAGGCCTCCCCCTTATCGCGCACCATGCCGATACTGCGCAGTATCATGTACAGCGAAAAAAGGCTTATAACCTGCAGGGTGTTGCGGGTATACCCGACTCTTTCCCAACGGCGGTATGAAGCATAGACCGGCGTGCGAATAAAGGCCAGTGCTCCGGCGTGCCGGGTCTTTATGGAAAGCTCGATGTCCTCCATCAACCGGTAATCGGGAAAGGCCTCGGGCGAGATTGCCGAACGGCGGAAGAATTGCACCTGATCGCCGAAGGCGATTCCAAACCAGAGAACGCGCAGATCGTTGAGGATCTCGGTGAGTCGAAAGCGCATGGACGGGTGGCGGTAGCGGGCTGTGCAGGCACCGCCGGCGACATGGGGGTTGTTTGCACAATAGTGCCAGATATCTTTGATGGTGTCCGGTCCCAGGCGGGTGTCGGCATGGACGATAATCAGCAGATCGCCCCTGGCCGCGCGATACCCGGCGGCTATCTGCGTGCCTCGGCCGGGAAGAGACTCTACGCAGCGTACCCTCCGGTCTTTTTTCGCAAGAGCAAGGGTGTTGTCGGAGGAACCGCCATCGATAACCAGAATCTCTGCCGGAATCCTCTCTGGAATGGTAATGGCGTCAAGGCAATGACGGAGATTCTCCTCCTCATTGCGGGCCGGCAGGAGGAGCGACAGGTGGGTCGGGGCGGGGAATGAAGCTGGGGCAATGGGCGCGGAACGGCGGACTATAGCCGGCGCGCAAGCGATAAAAAAGGGGACAAACTCCAGAACGAACAGCCACACGGGAACCTGCCAGTCACCGGTCAGGGTAAAATGCAGGGAAACGGAGAGCAAGAGCGTCGACGTTGTGCAGAGAACCAGCCAGGGGAAACTGCGGTACAGTACGGCAAAGGGCAGAAGTACGGCAAAATACCAGGGATGGACAAGGGGACTGCACAGCAGGAGGAGCCCCAAGACCAGCAGTGCTGCGCGCAGGAGAGGAGGGTCAAGTATCCACAGAAAGGAGTATCCCAGGGCAAAGACCACTGCCCCGGCGATGCTTGCTGCCGCAACGGGAAATAACCAGTTGCTGAAGAGTTGCGCCAGGGAATTGAAGGTCTCGGAATTGGCAAAAATGCTGAGAGTCTGCAAATGCGTAACAAAACCCTCGCCAAAGGGCAACCAGAGACACAGCGGCAACAGCGCGAGCGGCCAGAGTTTTTTCGGGGTTTCTCTCATGACAAAAGGGAGGAGTATCGCCACCGATATTTTCACGGTTGCCGCCAGGCCGACGAGCAGGAGTCCGCGTCGGACATGACCGGAATGGATGGCGAGAAGACCGGCAAACAAGAGTAAAACCAGGAGTGGTTCGAGATGGCCCTCACCGACGAGCAGCAGAGGCGGCAGAGGATGTGCAGCGTACAGCCAGCCATGGCGAAGATCCATCGCATATTTTTGCAAGGTAAGCAGCAATAGTAACAACACAGCCATGTCGCAGGCAAGAAACATTCCCTTCAAGGCAATGAAAGGATGAGGGGTAAGAGCGGCAGCGCGAAAAACCAGCTGCGCTAAAGGACCGTAAACGGATGGGTAGTCTTGATGATTCACACCCTGCCATATTTGGTTACGAAAGGGCTCGGTTTCGACCGCTGATGGTGCGATCAGATAGGGGTTCAATCCGATATTTTGCAGATGACCTTCCCAAACATAGCGGTTGAGGTCAGAGTCAGGGGGCCAGAAGAGAAAAATGATGCGCAACGTCAGGGCCAAGAGAAGAAGAGTCCGGAGCCCCTTTTTATCGGTGTGGGAGTACCAGAGAAGCACCGTGCCGCCGGTCATGATCGCCAGACCGGAATAAAACCAGATCTCAAAACCTGCGGCCAAAGGTTGGCAGGCAAGGAGCAGGCAGGCGCCGCTCAGCGAGAGAACCACGGCGCACGGGAAAAGAACAGCTGCTTTAAAAGATTCTTGCACTCGGGTCTTACCTAGCCGTCAAAGGAAGAGCCTTGCCAGGCGAGGAGTGGCATCAGAGCGGTCTCGATCACCCGTGAGAGAATGATCGGCATTTTAAAATTCCTGGCAAAAGAGGGCGCGGGTTTTTATCGTTCGCACCCTCTTTCGTTTCCGGCAATACTCTCAATCACCCCTTTGTCAGGATGGGAAAGGGCAGGAGATATACCGGATCAGACAACTATACACAAAGCCTGTTCCTTTGCCAACTGTGTCAATTTATTGGTGACCCTGCCCATCGAAAATTCAGCGACCTCGGTGATTCCCCGACGTCCGACAACAATTGTCCCATACCCGCCCTGTTTTGCCTCTTGCACTATGGCCGCGGCCCGGCTTTTCACCGAAGTAATAATTTTCGTGGAGATTCGCTCCGGGGCAATGTCCATTTTTTTGAGCTGGTCTTTGGCGAATTGCAAGGCCGGCTGAATATCCTTTTCGGCGTCTTTTAAAAGCTGTTGACGATAGGCCTCGGGGAAAATATCCTCCAGTCCTTCGCTGGAAACCGAGATTCCACGAATTGCATGGAACAAGGTCATGCGGTTAGTACCGAGACTGAGATGGGATCCTGCATGCTTTACCGCCCGGAGACCACCTTCCGAGGAATCCATGGCAATCAGAACCTTGTCCGAATGGGGTTTTCCTCCTATCAACCATAGGGAAAAAGAGGTGGCAGCACTGAGTATTTTGCTGGCGACGCTGCCCAGAGGTGTACCATCTTCATCACCTGATTCGCCACGACCAATGACCACTACATCATAGCCCTGTCGAGCCTCGGCGATTATGTCACGGGCAATTCCTTCCTTTTGTCTGCCAATTTTTGCGGTTACACTTCCGGGCTTGAAACCTGCTTCGGTAAAGAGTTCGAGAGCGCTGTTCATAAAATTGGTGGCAACGGTCTCCTGTTGTTTTTCCCATGCCCGCAATGATTCGATTTTCTTTTGCCAGGCCGGATCTTTGCCCAGGTCCCAGAAAACCTCGGGAACTTTGCTCATCACCTGGTACACCACCACCTCAACTTTGGTACGCTGCACTGAGTTGCATACATAACGAACAGCATCCATCGATTGTTCTGAACTATCGACTGCCAAAAGAATTTTCCCGATCTTCTTATCCATCTTCTTTTCCTCCGCTTACCTTAAATTGAGTCGCCCGACCGGCAGAGCCTCTTTTGTCGAGGTTTTGCCTTGCCGATATCGGCAACAGTGATTTTCTTTTCTCTTGCTCATTCAAAAGTGATGCCAATGTTGTGATTGAAAAAATATTATAATTATTTCATATATTATAGGAATGATGTGCCGGATCTATGTCGCAGCCCGGCGAAAAGCGATATTGGTAAAATCTGTGTGGAGTTGGTGACAATATTACAGGGGAGGTGGCAAACCGTCCGTTTTGCTGACGTTTTTCCGATGTGTCTCGAAGGTTACAAAGCCACGGGGCTCATCTGTCAGTTGTGCAGTATTGGTAACATGCTTCACTGGTCGTTCTGGTATTGAAAAAAGGGATCATACCGGGAGGTGCCCCGAGGGAAGTAATGAGTTCCAGAACAGATTTGAGTTGCGAAATACTGCAAGGAGATATAGGTTGATGGCGGTGCAGATTGGCTAATCACTCAATAACCTGGCAGGAGAATTGTAATGGCATTTACCCTCTTTCCCAAATCGATTCGTTTTTTTGATCTGCTGATCCAGCAAAATGAAATTCTCAAAGACGTCGCCACTGAATTGAGTTCGCTTTTCAATGATTATAACTCCGTGGATAAGGTATTTAAACGCATCTCACTCAAGGAAGAGCAGGGCGACGAACTGTGTCGGGAAATCGCTCGCCAGCTCTCCGGCTCTTTCATCACCCCGATTGATCGCGAAGACATCTATCGGATCAATTTAGCCCAGGAAGATTCGATTAATTTCCTGAAAAGCATTGCCACCCGTACCCATGCCTACGGCTTTAGCCGCATACGCTTTCCCGCCATGAAAATGATGCAGAACATCAGTTTGATGGCTACCTCGACCGGAAAACTGATTTATGCTCTGCAGGGCAAAGAGGAAGTAGATGTCTTGGTGCGGGAAAGCAAGGATCTGAAGCTGGATTGTGAGATGCTGCTCAGCACCGGTCTCTCGGAGCTGCAGGATGGACCCATCAGTGAAATAAGCGGAGTCGTGGATATTATTAAATGGATACAGGTGTATGATCGAATCGAACAGGTTGTGGAGCGGATCGATGATCTGGTCGATGCAATTGAAGAAGTGGTGCTGAAAAATGCTTGATGTTCCTTTCCTCCTCATTGTCATCGTTGTTGTTGCCCTGATCTTTGACTTCACCAACGGGGCGCATGACTGCGCCAATGCCATAGCTACAGTGGTTACCACCAATGTGCTGACTCCACGAACGGCGGTAATGATGGCAGCGGTACTCAATCTTGTCGGTGCTCTTTTAGGGAGTGAAGTGGCGCATACTCTGGGCAAGGGTATAGTAAACACGGAAATTGTCATGGGCAGTCAAATCCTGGTGCTGGCGGCCTTAATAGGCGCCATTACCTGGAATCTCATCACCTGGTATTGGGGTATTCCCTCGTCATCCTCCCACGCGCTCATCGGTGGGTTGATCGGTGCGGCAATCACCCACTCCGGCTTCGCCAGTTTAAACGGCATGAGCATCCTGAAAAAAATCATTCTGCCGATGGTGTTATCGCCGCTCGCCGGGTTTATGGTGAGCTATTTGGTGATGCTTGGGTTGTTGGTTGTCTTTGCCAATGCCAATCGCAAAACTGTCGCACAAAAATTCAAGAAATTGCAGATTCTCTCGGCCGCTTTTATGGCCACGAGCCACGGATTGAATGACGCGCAAAAAACCATGGGCGTAATCACTCTGGCCCTTCTCCTCTTCCACCAGATCGACTCTATCATTGTCCCCTTTTGGGTGACAATTTCCTGTGCCTTGGCAATGGGACTCGGGACGGCAGCCGGCGGATGGAAAATTATTAAAACAATGGGCCAACGTATCTCAAAACTTGAACCCATCACCGGTTTTGCCGCAGAAACCTCGGCATCGCTGGTTATAACCGGTGCATCGCTTATCGGTGCGCCGATTTCCACCACTCATACTATCACTGCCTGTATCTTCGGGGTCGGCTCCACCAAACGGCTATCCGCTGTTCGGTGGGAGGTTGCCGCCAATCTGGCACTCGCCTGGGTGATTACCATCCCCGCATCGGCAACCGTTGCCGGTCTGATTTACTTCCTCCTCCATTTATCTGGCATCGACAAGTAATCAACCGCTGCCACTGACGGTCAAAATCCTCCGAAGTTCACCCGGCGGGACAACTGACTTGAGGGCTTTTCTCGTGGTAGTCGAAGGCTGGATCTCTTTCCTTGGTGTGACAGGCGCGGCAGGTTTTCTCTTTAACCTTCCTGTACACTTTGGCCTTGTTCGGCTGGTCGGCATGGGCCTGTCCTGCTCCGTGACAGGCCTCGCAACCGACCGCCTGCAGGATGGCAGGACGGGTCAGAAGTGATTCGATCGACGTGGAAGCGGTCATGTCTCGGTCCGGATTTTGGCTGATGTGACAGGGCAGGCAGTCGAGGTTGAAATTTTGCCGTTGCCGCTGCAGGGTGGCATAGGCCCCAGCATGTCGGGTCGTGCTCCAGAATTGGGTCTGCACGGGATGGCACTCCCGGCAGCGGGCAAATCCGGCCATGCCGGAAAAAGATTGGTCGCCATCGGCGATTTGCTGGTTGTCAGCATTCGTCGATTTTTGATTGTGTGCGGCAATTCGTTGTTGTATGACCTCGACACTCGCGGTTATGGCAGGATCTTCGGGAAGGGTTTTGCCGAGAGGAATAAAGTTGCCGTTAAAGGTACTGAGATGCTGAGACTGCGTCTTTCCCGAGGGTATCCGCTCTTCTTGTCCCCTGTCCGTGCTCCAGGAACCGCCGGGAGTCCAGTCGAGGTTCAGTATGCCAAGGTATTTTCCCTGGCTCATGGTCTGGGTGACGAGGGTGTTGTTTTCGACCCTCGGGAGGATATTACCCTCCTTTTTATCAGCGGTAATAAGCACAGACAGCATGGGGAATTGCCGGGTGAGTTCGGCATTGTCTTCGCTGCTCAGGCTGGAGAGGACAACCACCAGTTGGCATTCCTTGGTCAATTGCTCCAGGTGTTCGGGTAGAACCTTCCGCCAGTCGGCGACGATGATCTCCGGCGATGGTGCAGCAATTGGCCCGGTGAGGCCGATGATGCCAATCTTCATGGCACCTCGCTCTATTATTTTGGCGGCGGAGAAAAGAGGGTTACCGTGGTTATCTACGAGGTTGGCCGACAGCCAGGGAAAGCTCTTGAATTGGTCGTTTTTCAAAAAATCTATGCCGCCGGCAAGATCATGTGGGCCGACAGCAACCGCGTCAATAGCCATCTGCTGATAAATTTTCATCAGGCCTGCGGCTGTAAGCAATTCCTGCGAATGGGCAATGGTCGGCTGCTTGAACAACAGGTTGCCGGCGTCAAGAAGAATGGCAGGAGGTAGAGCCTTGTCGGCAAGTGCTTTGATCTGGTACGATTTTTTGGACAGACCGCCCATTTGGTTGCCGCCTCAGCCGCAGGGACCGAGCTCCGCGTGGACATTATTGGCAAAAAAGATACGGATTTTCTGAGCAGCGGGGATGCTGTCCTGGGCCATGGCCGTGACACCGGTAAGGATAAAGAACAGCAGCGACAGAAAAATTACGGGAAACGGCAGGGTCTGTTTCATATGCAAAGCTCGGACGTTGAAAACGGGATTGACGGTGCCTTTGGGCTCGACCTTTTCGGCCATGGGCATATCTTGTCCTTTCGGCAGCAAAGCCTGAAAATATAACGAATCTATAATCTGCGACAAACAGCAAAGTGTCAATGGTTGTCTCTGTTTTTCGATATTCTCTTAAAAACATGGGGTGAATTCTTGGCAGCCGAAAGGTTGTGCTGCCTTGCGGGAGTGGGCGGGGTCAGAAAAGTCCCTCGGCAAAAGCCTTTCCGGCTGGAGTTCTGCCGGCCTGCAGAGCGGCATGTACGGCGCTTTCAACCAGGACGCTGTTGTCCGCCGCCTGGCGGCCGGAGGGAAGATACAGATTGTTTTCGAAACCGACGCGGCCATGGCCACCGAGTTTGGCGGCACTACGGATCACCTCATGCTCCAGTGTCCCAAAGGCGCAGGCCATCCAGTTGCTCTCCTGCCGCAGGGTGTTGACCTACCGACCATAGACTATGCCGGCGGCGATGCCGATTTCCGGGGCGACGCTGTAAAAACCGACCGTTGGGATGCCGCCTCCCGCCGCCCGGTGGGCAGCGGCGCCGGCAATCCAGGTCTGCAGCTCCATGATGCCGATGCCCCCTTCTTGCACCAGCTGCTCCTGATCCCAGGCATCATAAGCCTCAAGGTCATTGCGGCTCAGTACCGCAAGAAAGCGCTGGTCGACCTCGGCATTGAGGTGCATCTGGGCGGCCGTCCGTTCGCCGCGGGCAATCATCTTTGCCCCTTCACGGTGCATGGCGTCAAGGCGCAGAAGCCACTGACTGCGGGTCAGGGATGCCGGATCGTCGCCGCCGGAGATCTGCCAGGCGGTGACCGGATCGCTCAATGCGCCAAGAGGCGGATAGTAGCGGGTCGGGTGGTGCGACATACCGCCGGAGGCGAGAAAGAGGACGCGTTTGCCCAGCTTTTGAGCGAAATCGCCAACCGTCGCACCGAAATGCCGGGTACGCTCGAAGGGGATGAAGGGTCTGTTGATGCAGTTGATAAACACCGGAATGACCGGACGCGCCGTCAGGCCACCGAGCATGATATGAATGGTCTGGGAAAAGGCATGGTCGACGGTCATGCGGTGCGAAATGGCTGGATCAAAGCCGTGCCCGATAAGATGCTCGTGCAGTCGCTGTGCCGTGTCGCCGGGGACCTGGAGGGGGCCGGCGAAACCGCCGATATCGGCGGTGGCCAGAGCCCGCAGGCCGACGCAGAAGCGCGGCATGTTTTTCATGAAAAAACCGTTGAAATGATCCGAGCCGAAGGCAATGACCAGTTCGGGGTCAAAGACCTCGATGGCTGCGGCCCGCTCCTTGAAGGTGCGCTGCAAGCCCTGCCAATCCTGTGGTTCCCGGGCAAAACAATACAATAACGGACTGTGCGATGCACAAATAAGCGAACTGGTCATGGGAGGGTCCTTGTCGAGAGAGGATCGGCATGGTGTGCTGCCGACCGGGGCGGTATTTTCCGGGGCGGTGAAGATCCGTTCGATATGGCGTTTTTCTATGCGCCAGCGGCCATCCGGACTGAGCCGGTAGTTATCATGAAAATCGGCGACCAGATAAGGCGCGGCCGGACTGATCGGTGGCCCGGCGTCGGCGGCAAAGGTCAGGCAGACGCTTGTCCCGGTTGCGGAGTCCGGTCCCTCCAGTTGCACCCTGAGGCCGGTCTGCAGGTGCCGCGACGTTCGCGTTCCAGTCTCTTTGCGCTTTTGAAAGAGGACACGGATCTGTTGCCGGCCCTTGGAGACCCGTGCCCCGTGGCTGTAGACGGCATCCTCGCAGAATAAATCCACCAGATCATCGATTTCGCCGTGGTCGAGATGATAACAGAAAGCGCTGTTCAGATCATCGAGTGCGTAGCGGACCTCGATTTGGGCCATGCGCTTCAGGCTAGTCTCCATTTTCCTATCTCCCTCGCCTCGACGACAACCGGATTGTGCTGGGTTCCGAGGTTTTCAATGGTAATTTCCACCGGGCCGCCGACCTTCAGGAGGTTAGCGTGGTGGATTGACTTGCGACTGGCCGAAGGCTTGAAAGCCGTGCCGCAGGAGACGACATCGCCAGGCGATAGAGTCTGAAACTGACTGATATAGCTTATTATCTCGGCAACTTTGTAATTGTAGTAGCAGGTTGAGTCCAGGGCGACGATTTCCCCGCCGACGCTGCAGGAAACCTGAAGATTGTCGGGGTTACCGGCCTCGTCGGGGGTAACCAGCCAGGGCCCGAGCACCCCGAAGGAGTCGGTGCCTTTATACCTTCCGGCATAACTGAGATGCTGTTCGCGGCGCTGGAGTTTGCCGGGGTTATCTGTCGTCGGCATAGAGTGCCCAGTAATGGAACAGATCTTCGGCCCGCATATCGTTGCCGGTGATGTCGTTAAAGATGGAATAACCGTAGACGTGGTCCAGGGCACCTGTCGCCTCAACATCCCTGGTCGTGCTGCCGATGATTACCGCCAGCTCCGGTTCCGGGTGCATGCTGCCGTAGTAGCTGCGCATGACCAGTGGCTGCTGGTGGCCGACCAGGCAGGAGGCCGGTTTGATAAAAAAGGCCGGATGATCCGGGGCACTGATTTTTCGGTCGTTGCTGGTGCTGTTGTTGAGGGCGACAGCGCAGATCTTGCCGGGTTTGGGCACCGGCGGTCGCCAGAGGATCTGCTCGCAGGGTATTCTTGCCGCTTTATTGTCGGTGTTCAGGGCCAAGGCCGCCAGCTCCAAACCTTTCTTGCCAAGCTTTATCAGCTCAACCATGGTTGTCGGGACTGGTGCATCCGAGCCGAAGGCCAGGGACAGGTCGATTATGTCGTTCTCGCCTGTCGCAACACCGATACCTTCTTTACCCCGGTAGGAAAAGCTCGCCAGTTTCATATAGCCACTCCTGTTGGAATTGTCGGCGAGGCACCTTGCTTTCTTGCCACCGTCAGTCGCCGCCAGTCTCATGGGAAGATAGTACATGCAATGCAGGGTCTGTCAAGATCCTTCACTCTTTGCTGAATGGCCATGGCTGGAGAATTAAATCGCCTAGTGGCGGATTCAAGGTGTGAGCAGGGCAACAATCGACGAACCGGTAACCGGCCATAACTTTTCCGGGAGGCGCCTCTTTAAATCCTTCTGGAAAAGTGGTAAAGTGCCGATTTTTGTACGGGTAAGTTATAGCCTTCTCGCTCTTCAGAGGAGAGAAGGATAATTTTTAAAAGAAACTGCCGAGTCCCTTCCGGACGGAAGGGAGCGGGGGAACCACAAGCACCACGGGGCGTATCGCCGGTCAGCCGGCGTAGGGCAAACTCTTCGGCCCGAGCCCGTCAGCTAACCTCGCAGGCATCGAAGGGAAAGCATACTCCGCAGAAGGGAGGCTTTCCTGCCACCATGAAAACGGAGTTGTGTCATGTCATCTTTGCCTTCGGCCGCCGGGGAACATCCCCGAACGGCTGCTGTTTCCACTTCCCCCTCTTCATTGCATAAGCCAGGAATTTCGAGTCTTTCTCTGGCGGCACTGGGCATCATTTACGGTGATATCGGTACCAGTCCGCTCTACACCATCAAGGAATGCTTTTCCGGGATTCATGGGATGGCGGCAACAGAAGCCAACGTCCTCGGCATTATGTCGATGGTGTTCTGGTCGCTTGTCATGGTGGTCAGCGTCAAATACGTTATCTTTGTTCTGCGTGCCGATAACAAAGGGGAGGGTGGTACCTTCTCCCTTCTCGCCACCCTCCGCAGCAAGTTGCAAAGACAAAAGAGGAAATGGTCGTTTCTCACTATTCTGACCGCTACCGGTGCATCGCTTCTTTACGGCGATGGGGTTATCACCCCGGCCATCTCCGTGCTTTCCGCCATCGAAGGTTTGAACATGGTAACCGATGCCGCTGCCCATTTTGTCGTGCCGATCACCTGTCTGATCCTCGTCAGCCTTTTTGCCATACAGCGCTATGGAACCGCGTTCATCGGTAAGCTTTTCGGCCCGGTGATGATTGTCTGGTTCACCACCCTTGGTATTCTCGGGTTACGGGCGATACTTGGAACATCCGGAGATCCTTGCCGCTTTAAATCCCTATTATGCTTTTAATTTTTTTGTCATCAACCACTTGCACGGCATTGTTGCTCTTGCTTCAGTAGTGCTCTGCATCACCGGATGCGAGGCTCTGTATGCCGACATGGGCCATTTCGGCCCTTTTCCCATTCGGCTAACCTGGTACTGCGTGGTCCTGCCGGGACTGGTTCTTAATTATTTCGGCCAATGTGCCCTGCTCCTCCACGATCCGACTATTGCCACTGTCAACCCCTTCTACGCCTTGGCACCGAAAATATTGCTTATTCCTCTGGTCGGGCTGGCCACCCTTTCGACGATCATTGCCTCCCAGGCCATGATTTCCGGGGTGTTTTCACTTACCCAGCAGGCTATTCAGCTGGGCTTCACTCCCCGTATGCGCATCATTCACACCTCGCAACATGCCAAAGGCCAGATTTACATGCCGACGGTCAACTGGATAGTCATGCTCGCCACCCTGACCTTAGTGTTGGTCTTTCAGGAATCGAGCAGACTCGCCGCGGCCTACGGTTTTGCTGTGACCGGCACCATGACCATCACCTCCCTCCTCTATTTCCAGATAACCCGGTATAAATGGCGATGGCCGCTGTGGCAAAGCATTCTCCTGATCGGCCTTTTCCTGTCGTTTGACGGGGCCTTTCTTGGGGCAAATATGCTGAAAGTGGTGGACGGTGGCTGGATTACCATTTGCATTGCCACCTTCGTTTCGACCAGCATGATCACCTGGCGTGATGGCCGAGCGCTCCTGGCCAAACATTACAGTTTGATGCGCATGCCGACGGAGGTGTTTTTACAGGATCTCACCGAGCATAGTCCGGCACGGATCTCGGGAACAGCGGTATTCATGTCCATCGCCCCGGACGGTATTCCCCATACCCTGGTGCATCACTTGAAACACAATGAGGCACTGCATGAAAGGATACTGTTTCTGTCGGTGCTCTCGGCGGAAACTCCGACTGTTGCCCCGGAGGATCGGCTAACGCTTGACGACCTCGGCCAGGGCCTGTACCGCATTATTGCCAGCTATGGCTTTATGGAATCCCCCGATATGGCGAAAATTATTGAACTTCTCCACGTCAAAGGGCTACCGGTCGATATTTATTCCACCTCATTCTTCCTTGGCCGGGAAAATCTCCTGGCCAGCGGCTCGTCACCCATGGCTCAGTGGCGGAAAATGCTCTTCATCTTCATGTCTCGGAACGCCTGGAACGCCTCTTCATTTTTCGGTTTACCGCCGGATAGGGTTATCGAACTCGGCAACCATGTAGAGTTGTAGAGGCCTGTTTCGCTTCCTGTACTTTTTGCCCTGCAGCAATCTTTTCTTAATGAGGGACACTTCCCCTATTTATAAAAATAAGGGAAGTGTCCCTCATTAAAACTTTGATTTGTCGTTTGCAAAATTGCTGATACAGGCTATCATTTTTACTCCTATGCGAAGTAACAATGTTGTAATCCTGTAAGATTCATTGCTTATACCGAAGGAGAAGTTGATGGTTGAAATTATGCACAACAATATTCTCGAGCTCTTCCAACTGCGCGAGCAGGCCCTCGCCGGAGGCGGGATGAAACGCATCGACATCCAGCATCTGAGGGGGAAGCTCACCGCCAGGGAGCGCATCCATCTGCTCCTTGATGAAGGTTCTTTCGAAGAAATCGATATTCTCAAGGTCGGCCGCGGCGCCGCAACAGGCAACGGCGAAACCCATCCCGGCGATGGAGTCATCACCGGCCATGGCACCATCAACGGCCGGGAGGTCTTTGTCTTCAGTCAGGACTTCACGGTCATCGGTGGTTCGCTCGGCGAGGGCCATTCCCAGAAGATCTGCAAGGTCATGGATCTGGCCTATCAGGTCGGGTCGCCGATCATCGGCCTCAACGACTCCGGCGGTGCCCGCATCCAGGAAGGTGTCGATGCCCTGGCGGCCTACGGAGAAATCTTTCATCGCAACGTCTATGCGAGCGGCGTCATTCCCCAGATCTCGTGCATCATGGGGCCCTGCGCCGGTGGCGCGGTGTACAGCCCGGCGATCACCGATTTCGTCTTCATGGTGGAGCGGACCTCACACATGTTCGTCACCGGCCCGAATGTCGTGAAAACCATCATTCACAAGGATATCACCGCAGAGGAATTGGGCGGAGCCGAGGTGCATGCCGAGAAAAGCGGCGTAGCCCAGTTTGTTTATCCCAACGACATCCTCTGCCTTCGGGCGGTGCGGCAACTGATCAACTATCTGCCCTCCAATAACCGGCAAAAGGCCCCCATTCTTGATCTCAACGATCCGCCTCATCGCACCGATCCGACCCTCGACTATCTGGTGCCGCCCAATCCCAACCAGAGCTACGACATGAATGTGCTGATTTACAGCATCCTTGATGGCGCCGAGTTTCTTGAGGTGCAGCCGCAGTTCGCCGGCAACATCATCTGCGGCCTCGGTCGTCTCGGCGGTCAGACCATCGGTCTCGTTGCCAATCAGCCGGCGGTCCTGGCCGGGGCACTCGATATCAACGCCTCGTATAAAGCCGCGCGCTTTGTCCGTTTCTGCGACTCCTTCAATATCCCCCTGATCTGCCTGGTGGACGTGCCGGGATTCATGCCGGGTCCTGAGCAGGAGCACGGCGGCATCATCCGCCATGGCGCCAAATTGCTCTATGCCTTCAGCGAGGCCACCGTGCCGCGGATTACGGTCATCGTCCGCAAGGCTTACGGCGGCGCCTACGTGGTCATGAATTCCAAGCATATCCATTGCGATATCAACTATGCCTGGCCAACCGCCGAGATCGCCGTTATGGGCGCGCGCGGGGCCACCGAGGTCATTCATCGCCGGGATATCGAGAAAGCCGAAAATCCGGACGCCATGCTGAACGAAAAGATGGACAGTTACCGCAAACATTTCATGAACCCCTTTCTCGCCGCCAAGCGGGGCTATATCGATGACGTCATCTTCCCCCGCGATACCAGGCACCGGCTGATCCGCACCCTGCAGTTCCTGGAGAGCAAAAAAAGCAACCGCCCTGACCGCAAACACGGCAATATTCCACTGTGAGGCCCCCATGTTCGAGAAAATTCTGATCGCCAATCGTGGTGAAATTGCCGTTCGTATCCTCCGCACCTGCAAGTCCATGGGGATTGGCAGTGTGGCCGTCTATTCCGAGCCGGACTTTCGGAGCATCCATGTCAAAGAGGCCGATGAGGCCGTGCTCCTCGGCGGAGCAAGGCCTGCCGAGTCCTATCTGGACATGGATAAAATCATCGCCGCCGCCGTTGCCACCGGTTGTCAGGCGATTCATCCGGGATATGGATTCCTCTCGGAAAACCCAGTGTTTGCCGAAAAGACGACGGCGGCAGGTCTGGTCTTTATCGGGCCTCCGGCATCAGTCATTGCCGCCATGGGTGACAAGATCGCCGCCAAAAAGCTGGCCGGCAAAGCGCGGGTGCCGATAGTCCCCGGCATAGTCGAGCCGGTTGCCAGCTATGAAGAGGCCGTGGCGGCTGCCGTCAAGGTCGGCTATCCGGTGCTCCTGAAACCGGCCAGCGGTGGAGGCGGCAAAGGTATGCGGGCTGTCGATCGCGCCGAGGACATGGCTTCAGCCCTTTCGCTCTGTCAGCAGGAAACCCGTAAATCCTTTGGCGACGATCGTATCTTTGTCGAACGCTATATCAAGAAACCTCGCCACATCGAGATTCAGATACTCGCCGACAGGCACGGCAATGTGGTGCATCTCGGCGAAAGGGAGTGTTCCATCCAAAGACGGTACCAGAAGATCATCGAAGAATCGCCCTCCTGCGCTCTTGACCCGGTGCTACGAGCGAAGATGGGGAAACTCGCCTGCGACCTTGCGAAAGCGGCGGGCTATGTCAACGCCGGCACAGTTGAATTCATTGTCGACGAACGGGGAGACTTCTTCTTTTTGGAGATGAATACCCGCCTGCAAGTCGAGCATCCCGTTACCGAACTGGTCAACAACCTTGATCTGGTCGAACAGCAGCTGCGTATCGCTTTCGGCTATAAGTTGCCCTTCAACCAGCAGCAGGTCGCGTTGTCCGGCTGGGCCATGGAGGTGCGGGTCTGTGCCGAAGACCCCAGGCGCGGTTTTGCCCCTTCTGTCGGTCTGATCACCCGCTACGCCGCACCCAAGGGCAAAAACGTCCGGGTCGATTCAGGTGTCGATGCCGGCAGTACCGTAAGCGTCTACTATGATCCGCTGCTGGCCAAAGTCATAACCTGGGGTGAGAGCCGCGAGGTTGCTCGCAGCAAGATGGTGCAGGCATTGAACGGCTATCACATTGAAGGGATTTTCACCAACATCGATTTCGCCAATCAGATTCTCACTCACCCGGTATTCGTGCGTGGTGATCTGTCCACCGACTTCATTCCCACCCATCTTCTTGATCCCGATACCGCGTTGGCAGCACCGCAGGAGGTCCTGCACTCTATGGCCATAGCCACAACTCTTATTTATCACCTCCGCGAAAACCTTCTCCAGGATTCGCTCCGGCCGCTAAAATCAAAGGTCGGCGCGACAGCACCGGTCAGGGGATATTTCGAGTATGTGGCCAAGCATGAAGAACATATTTTCCAAATCCGGCTGGAAAAGAGGGGCGGCGATCTGCAGTGGCAGGTGCTGGTCAACAGTGTCGTCTACCAAGTCATAACCCCGGCGATGGAATTCTACCGCCGCCGCCTGAAACTCCATATCAACGGCCAGGATGCTTATTTCCGACTGAAGTACAGCGGCAACTTCATTGAGGCGGCGCATTGCGGCGTATCGGGCACCTTTGAGATATACAACCCCCGCGAATGGCAACTGGCCGGCCACATGCCGGAGCCGACCCAGCGATCCAGCGGCAACGCTCTCGACTGCCCGATGCCAGGCCTGGTGGTTGATGTCAAGGTTACAGCCGGAGAGCGGGTATTTCGCGGCCAAGAACTGGTGATTCTTGAGTCGATGAAGATGGAAAGCGCCGTATCGGCGTTAGGTGACGGTATCGTCAAATCGGTCTGTGTGAAACCGGGTGATGCCGTCGAGACCGGGACGGTCCTCGTGCATTTTGAAAAATGACCGGGACTCGTCGCCATTGCCCTTCTTGTTCATGGTATCTGGTATCGGCAGTAACGCGAAACAAACAGGCAGTTGACAGAGGGAAAGATGGTACAGATAGGCAAAATAAACAGGCTTTCGATAAAAGGAATGCAGGGCTATGGCATGCATCTTGATGGAGGTGCGGCGGGAGATATTCTCCTCAAGGGCAGGTATGCTGTCGAGAAGTACCAGCTAGGCGATACAATTGACGTCTTTGTGTATGTAGACAGAGAACAGCGCCTGCTGGCAACCACCCGAGTACCTTCTGCACTCGTCGGTGAATTTGCCACCTTGCCGGTGGTGACAAGCTCATCGGCAGGAGCCTTTATGAACTGGGGGCTTGAAAACGACCTGTTCGTGCCAAAGAGCGAGCAACAGGACAACATGCGGGAAGGTAAATCCTATGTTGTCTTTATCTTCCTGAGTGAAAAATCCAACCGCCTTACCGGCTCTTCAAAACTCGAAAAATTCCTCAATCTGCAGCCGCCAAAATATCAAGAGGGGGAAGAAGTTGATCTCATCGTCTATGCCGAGACCGGTCTGGGATACAGTGCAGTTGTCAACAGTTCTCATATCGGCATGATCTATGAGAATGAGATCTTTCAGAAGCTCGTCATCGGCCAGCGACTCCAGGGCTACGTAAAAAAAATACGTGAAGACCTGAAAATCGACCTACGGTTGCAGCAAACAGGCTATCAAAGGGTTGACGATATTTCCCAAACCATTCTTAATGCTGTGAAGGATCGTGGCGGTATGGTAGCAATTACCGATAAAAGTCCACCTGAAGATATTTATGCCTTGTTCGGGGTAAGCAAAAAGGTCTACAAAAAAGCAATCGGTGCTCTCTATAAAAAGCGGCTTATCGTCATCGACGCAGATGGCATCAAACTCGCCGGTTGATAAGAGAAGCAGTTGGTTGCGAACCGGAATGACTAACAATACGAGTAGGAGAAACCATGACCCATTACCTTCAAGCTTTTCAACCGTGTGAAAATGATCCGCTCACATTGCTTATCGCAAAAGAGGAAGACCTTCAAGGGAATGGCAGCGTTACCACCAAAAAATCAAAAGAAAAGGTGGTATCTTTCACGGATGTCTGCAAAATCATTTTTGGCGATGGCTTTTTATTTCAAACGTTAACGCCGCACGAGATGAATATACATTCGCTAGGCGAGCGGATAACCCGTTTTGCAACACGTCCCTTCCGGGCACCGTCTTTGATTGAGTTTATGGCAGTTACGAAGGAACTCCTCGCAGGGCAAGAGCATACAAATTCGAGTGAATACTCTCAACGATTCTATAAAAATGGCGGTCTGGCACCCGCGGCTTTCCATGTTCTTCAGCGGTATGGCGATGATGTAATTCTCTCAAGCGAGCGCACCCATTTTGTCGGTGACGTAATGCTTCTTGGGACATTTGTTCAAATGGCAAAGGCCTTTAATCGATTTGGTGAAAAATCTGCTTATAACCTAGAATTTGTCGGCGAGTTGTCACTTGCGCGACGGACCATCGAAGCGGAGGCGGGTGTGACTTCGGTGTTTCATGAGAATTATCGACCTGTTGTCCTGACTGTACCATATTTTGATGGAAACCATTGGTGTCCGCCTGTTCCCGTTTTGCTGCAACCTGGTGATGTGGTGTGGAACGCCAACGCCGAAGCGATTTACCTCTTGAATGAATTTACAATCTTTGATCCGAAAATAGGCGATAAAAGTGCAATGCCAAACCGCACTTTTGTGAAGACAACCGGCGGGAGTTGCAGTGCTACCACGCTGGTAGGCTATGGCAGAAACATGAGAAGCATTTTACGTTGCGGTCGGCGAACCGTGTTTTTGGGACCCTGAGGTGTTGCAACTCCGCAACAAAATCATTTTTCGGGTCGTTACTGTTGTTCAAGTGGTCGATGCCAACGGCACAACCCTGCCATGCCAACAACGAGTGTAGCAAGCCATATGAGACGGCTTTGATAGCGATTAAACGGACTGGAGAGAGCGCCGCAGATGAAGGCATTGCCCAACAAAGCAATGAACACATAGAGAGCGAGGCCTACAAAATCAGGACGTTTCATCCGCAACCCCCATCCAACTACCGCTATGAGACCCAGCACCGACAAATAAGCCACAGGAATGTGCACAACATTCAGGGTATCAAAAAGTTTCTGGGTAATCATTTTCCGTTGCTGGTTGGCGGATGCGAACGATTGGGCAATTTCCGGAGATAACTTTGCAAAAACCTTCCGCGTATAATCCTGATAATTATCCAATCCGTCACCTGTTTGAACCATCGTAAACTGCTCGAAGGTGGCTTGAAGAGAAGACTTTAAGACTTCGTCCGGATAGTCTTTAATGCTTTCAACCACTACCTGCTCCAACTCGGCATTTGCGGCGCTTCCCGTCCAGTTGCCAAGGTCCTGAAATGGTGAATTTTTCGACCAGAGGAATTCGTCGGCATTATGGGGTATACGATTTTGCACAGCGCATAATCTTATGCCCGCGACCGGGCAATTGTCTGTCAACCATTGCTGGGCAATACCTGCTTGTGCCAATCGTCCAAAGAGAAAGACAGGCCCTCCGGTAGAGTAGGTTATCTTTCCTGACAGGGCCAAATTCAGCATTGGTATCAATACCAGACTGGCGGCCACTACAGCTACCGGCGGTAAAATGCAGGTCGAAATAACCTTGTTTTTTCGGAAAACCATGACGTGAAGTATGAAAATAGTCGGAATCAATCCGATCCCCAGCGCCAAGCACGAATTATGCGACATCAATCCCAGCAAGGCTATTACCGTAAGTCCGCTTTGTTCGGACACCTTCAGGCTTTTCCAGGAGAAAAACAGGAGCCAGAGTGCAAGGATCAACATAGGCACAAGAATATCGGGCATTAATTGGCTTGTATACCACGAAATTCCAGTCAGTAGGCTCAATCCGATGCAGGAGATTGCCGTAGCAAGCGGACCAGCAGGGAGGCTATGACAACGAAGCGCAAGGTGAATTATCCACAGACAGAGAAACGATTTTATTATTATCGGCCCCCAGAAGAACCACCAGCCAAACGATGTTACCCAAAGAAAAAATCCGTAGAGGAACGAACGCCCCGGGTATATTGTCATTTCCAACACCCTGTCCAGGTAGCCGCCTGTATCAAAAAAGACGATGGCAAAACCATTCCACAGGGCTGGAAGAAGGAGCGGTATGGTGCCGAACAGAAGACCAAAGGTCCAGGATTTAGTTGTTGTTATCGGAGATGAAGTGGGGAGTGTGGGAAGAGTAAGTCCGCTCATTCCGTTCGGCTGAGTACCTTGTCGAAGGAGATGTTTCTTCATAGTTGTCTGTTCATTCACTTCGATTGGTATTGAACGGTTTGCATTGCTTTCCAACCTCGATATCATGAACAGAGATCTTAGCGTTTTGGATGCCGGTTGTAAACGATTCCTTGTAATTTTAGAGAGAATTTCCGATTAATTTTTGAGATGGATTGGCCTGGTAAATGATATCTTACACCCCAACTTCCCGACCTCAGCTCTGTAAGGCAGGATAATGCTGCACGATGTCTATTATAGCAAGGTCGCTGCACGGCCGGTGTAGGCAGGCACGTGCAGCGACTCTAGTTACTGCTTTGTTATACTGCACAGGAAAGAGATCAGGAATTTATACAGGTGCCTGTTCCATCACCCGGCCCCTTGCCGCCGTTGCCGTTGCCATTGCCGTTGCCATCGCCCGGACCGTTGCCACCATTGCCGCCGCCGTTACCGTTGCCACCACGGACGAGCAGCCGGTCAACTTCAAATGAAAAAACAGCAGTGGTGCAATCCCCTGGGCCATAGCCGGTACCATCTTTGGGCCCGTCGCCGTCGTTGCCGGTTCCATCGCCCGGACCGTTGCCACCGTTGCCGCCGCCGTTACCGTTGCCACCACGGGCAAGCAGCCGGTCGGCTGCAGATGAGAAAACACTGGTGGTGCAATCCCCTGGGCCATAGCCGGTACCATCTTTGGGTCCGTCGCCGTCGTTGCCGGTGCCGTCGCCCGGGCCGTGGCCATGCCCATTCCCTTTACCGGCCAGGAACAACAGATCGCTGTTAGCAGAGATGAGTTCCGTACCGCCGTTGGCAAGGTTGCCTGCGATGCCGTTACCGGCCAGTATCGGTGTCGTGAGAAAAAGCGCCGCGCCACAGGTTACCAGGATTTTGCTCATTTTTTTATGCAAAGTCATTGTACTGCTCCTTGTACTTTTCGTCCCGACCGGCAAACGGCCTACCCGGTTGCGAAGTGAACTGATCAGGACACTGTTGTAACTGTTCCTACAACGTCGGCGGGGATAAATGGTTACAGAAATTTATGCAAAAAGAAGAGAAAATGTTGGATTTCATACAAAACTTTGCTGGCGATAATTTTTTCAAGAATTTTGTAACCTTTAGGGAAAAAATCCGTTATGGCAATAGAATGAACAGGTTTCGACAATTTTATATCGATAACGGGGATAAGCTCTTTGGTTATCTTCTTCGCAAGTCCGGCAATATCCATCTGGCCGCAGATCTTGTTCAGGAGACGTTTACCCGCTATCTGGAACGATATCGTAACCGCGAACAGAGTCCGGCGCTGCTTTTCACCATGGGTCGGAATCTGTTCTACGATCAGATGCGTTTCAATAAACGGTTTGTCTCTGAGGAGGAGATCAGCCAAGAGTCCGCTCCAGGCCAAGAAGAAAGTTACATTGCCAAGGAAGAATCGGATACAATTCTTGCAGCACTGGCTCGACTGGGCGATGACGAGCGGGACATTCTTGCCCTGATCGTCAGCAGTGGTCTCCGCTATCAGGAAATTGCCGACATCAGGCAGTGTAGTGTTGCCAACATCAAGGTGAAAGTGCATCGAGCACGGCAAAAACTGAAAAAACTGTTGCAGGAGAATAACCATGGATGATTATCTGATCTCCCTGTTTATAGACGATGAAATGGATCTCGACGAAAAAATCGTCTTTGTCGAAACCGTCCACACCAGCCGGGAATATACTCGCGAGACGGTGGCGCTCCTTGAGCAGGAAAAACTGCTGCGTAAAGCCCCCGCCCGGATGCTGGCATCGGTCATCACCGGCCTGGAGGAAAAACCTGCTTTTTCCTGGTCGCTGGCGTTTCGCTCATGGTGGCAACCGATGGCCGGGTTCGCCACTGCCATGATTCTCGTCGGCCTTGGTTTTTTGCTGATGCCGGGTCAGCAAACCCCGACACCACAGGCTGAACAGCGCTTTGTCCTCTACCTGCCGCAGGCGAGTCAGGCGAGGATTGTCGGCACTTTCACCGATTGGAATCCGTTGCCGATGCAAAAAATCGGAGCCAGCGGTTACTGGTCCTTGACCCTCAAGGTTCCACAGGGTGAGCATCGTTACAGCTATCTTGTCGAAGGGGACAATCGGATGGTTGATCCGACCGTGGCGGCTCGGGAACATGACGATTTCGGCGGGGAGAATTCAGTAATTGTCGTCGGAGGTGGCGATGACCCAGTTTCTTAGTCACTTACAAAAAATATTTACGCGTTGTTTGCGAAGATTTTTTGGTAAGTGGCTTATCCCGTTTGTCGGGGTCAAGGTGGGTATGGTCCTTTTTCTGGCGGGTTGTGCTCCAGGTCATTTTATCGACAGACAAGCCGGCGGGGTGACGCTCTACCTTGACGTCCCGGATGCCGGGGAGGTGCTCTTTGCCGCCTCGACAGACAGCTTTCAGCTCCATCCGACCAAAAAGAACCGCGGTGGCGTATGGACGATAAACAATGTCGCCGACCAAGAATTTCACTACTTTTACATTGTTGACGGCAGAGTATATGTTCCGGACTGCCAATACAGAGAAAGAGATGATTTTGGGGCATCCAATTGCATCTATCAGCCGTGATTGAAAATTGTGTTTTGCGTTGTGCCGCCGGGACCAACGGTGGAAGGAGAATGACCATGAAAAGAACTACCCTGATAATTGTGCTGATGCTGGCCGCTGCAGCTCACGCTGAGGAGCAGCCGACAAATCCGGCCTTGCAGGAACAACTGCAAGAAGTATCGCTTCAACTTATACGAAGCGGCATACCGGAAGATGAAGCCCAGGCGACGGTGCGGGCAATGATTCGGGCTCGTTTTACCTTCGAACAGGTGGTTCGAGCGGGCAAACAGATGGCCTCGGACGATCGTCGGGGCATAACAGGACAGGCAGTCCGGGATAAGATCCATGAAGGGGTGGCCAAGGGAGTTCCCCCGGAGAATATTCTTTCTGCGGCAGAGAAGGTGAGAAATCGCTTGGAGTATTCCGCTAAACTCGCTGCCGAGTTGCACGAGACCAATAAGATGTCGATTGTCACCGCGTATGCTGACTGTCTCGCTGCCGGACTCACCGAGCAGCATGCCCATCAGCTCACCAATGCCATAAAGGCCAGGACCGGAACACCGGGAAGCAGTGGTAGTCAGAGCCTGACAGCGGAAACCCTGCTCACCGCCCGAGAGATGGTGCGTCGCAACATTTCCTCGGCGACCACGGTCGGAGTTCTGGAGAGTGCCCTCGCCCGCAGCTATAGTGGCGAAGAGATGCGCTCTCTGCGGAAGAGTCTTGCCGGCAGCAGTGGCGACCCGGAAAACACCGCCAGGCACTTCGGCACGGCAATCGATCAAGGCGCACGTGCCGGAGAGCTGCAAGGCCTTGGCAAGAGCGGCAGCGGAACCGGCGAAAGATCCGGGATGGGCATGGGGCAAGGTGCTTCCGGTAGCAGCAGTGACAGCAGTGGAAGTAGCGGTGGCAGCGGTGGCAATGGAAGTAGCGGTGGCAGCGGTGGCAGCGGAGGTAGCGGAAGTAGCGGAAGCAGTGGAGGTGGCAGCGGAGGGAGCGGTGGCTCGGGTGGCGGTGGTGGCGGTCGGCACTGAGAAACATTCTCGCTAAGGCCATTTTCGGATTCCTCTTCCATCCTTTTTTCATGAATGGGTGAGAAGGGCGTCGTTTCCCGCGGTTTCGCCGAGACGATAGGCAATGGTCGGCAAGTGCTTGTTCTTGCGTGGCAAAGATATTGTCTTCACCGATTGCTTGAGACAGTCCGCTGGCTCGCAGGATATCGAGAACCTGCTTCTTCAGCCCGGAGAAGACTGTTTCCACCCCCGACTCGTGCAGCCGTGAAAGCAGATTGTGTAACATTTCTTCGCCCGAGGAATCGAGGTAGTTGATGCCGTCTCCCACCACCAGGAGGTATCTGGCTTCTCGCTTGCCGGCCACTGCGGTCAGGACCGCATCCTCGAAGTGGGCAACATTGGCGAAAAACAGCGAGCCGTCGAAGCGGATGGCGGTGACATGAGCTATGACCAGAGCAGAGGTCAGCAGTTGGAGCACACCATCGAGACTGAAGGTGGGCAGGCGACACGAGGGAAGGCCTGAGGGAATTACCCCGACGACCTCTCCACCTCCGACTATTTTTATTTTCGTCTTTTCTATTGTTTCCCTGACAAACGAAAGCAGGTTTATTTCCCGCAACCGTTTTTCGCTCTCCATTTCCAGTGCCTCAATGTCGAGTTCCAGGAGATCGACCTGGTAGCGGAGATCAGCGGCGGTCCTGGCATCACACCTTTCTCCGCCTGCCGTAAATGTCCGGAAAGGCTTGCAACAGTGGCACGTTCAAATCGCCGATTCGCTGGCTTACGGCACCGTAAGTGCTCACCGGTGCCCTGCCATCCGGGGTGGCGATCTTGCAGGCCTTGTTGACCTGATTTAACTAAAAGCTCGATGAGACATGTTTGGTTTCGCAGAAAAGGTATATAATGAAGGCGAAAAAATTTGATTCTGCAGAGGGTGATGAGTGGAGCTATTCCGGCCGGATGATGTACGCTGGTATTCAAAAAATGAAAAACAGGGGGTATTATGGCCAATATCACTCTATCAAGAGGATATTCATAATGGATCTCCGCACATGAAAAACATTGGACAACCTGACCCGCCGCAGGGTCTCTCCGCGGCGCAGGTGCACGAAAAGATCAAGAAAGAGGGCTACAATGAGTTGCCGTCATCAAAGCCGAAGAATTTCTTCCTGATTGCATTCGGGGTGGTCAAGGAACCGATGTTCCTGCTGCTGGTGGCTTGCGGTACCCTGTATCTGCTTCTCGGGGATGTACATGAGGGGCTGATGTTGCTTGGTTTTGTCTTCGTCATCATGGGGATCGAGTTGTATCAGGAGAAAAAGACCGAAAAGGCCCTTGATGCCTTGAAGGATCTCGCCAGCCCCCGGGCTCTGGTTATCCGCGATGGCAACGAAACGAGGATTGCCGGTCGGGAGGTGGTGACCGACGATATCCTGATCCTTCAGGAGGGCGACCGGGTGCCGGCCGATGCGACGGTGTTGCGCTCCGTTAATCTTCTGGCCGACGAATCCCTGCTCACCGGTGAATCGGTGCCGGTGCGAAAATCCGAGTGGGACAGTGTCGTGGAGACGGTTCATCCAGGTGGCGACGATCTGCCGTTCGTCTATTCCGGTTCGTTGATTGTCCAGGGCAACGGCATGGCCAAAGTGACTGCCACCGGTATGCACACCGAGATCGGGAAAATCGGCAAGGCCCTTCAGTCGGTGACGGAAGAAGAGACCAAGTTGAAGCGGGAAATGGCGGCCCTGATAAAAAAGCTGGCCATTATTGGCGTGTTGCTTTGTGTTCTGGTGATAGTTGTCTACACCATTTCAAGAGGTGGCCTGCTGCAGGGCTTCCTTGCCGGTATTACCCTGGCGATGGCCATGCTGCCCGAGGAATTTCCGGTGGTTCTGACGGTGTTTCTCGCCCTCGGGGCCTGGCGAATGTCCAAACGAGGCGTTCTCACCAGAAAGCCCGCGGCCATTGAAACCCTGGGCTCAGCCACCGTCCTCTGCTCGGACAAAACCGGCACGCTCACCCAGAACAAAATGACCGTCACCTGGCTGCATAACGGCTCAGACTTTTTCGCCCTGGCTGACGCAAAGCCTTTCCCAGAGGAATTCCATGAAATTATTGAATATGGCATGCTCTCCAGTCAGACCAACCCCTTCGACCCCATGGAAAAAGCCATTTTGCAGATGAGTGAGTTGTATCTCCAAGGGACCGAGCATATTCATCACGATTGGCAGATGTTAAAAGAATATCCTCTATCGAAAGACCTGCTGGCAATGTCCAGAGTCTTCAGGCAAACGGGAACGGATACCCAAACGATCGCCGTGAAAGGTGCCCCCGAGGCAATTTTCGATCTGTGTCATCTGGATGCCGCAAGACAGAAAAGCCTGGCGATTGCCGTCGAAGAGCTGGCGGGCAAAGGTTTACGAGTCCTGGGGGTTGGCAGGGCAAAGGTCGCGGATGCCAGTCTGCCTGCTGTCCAGCACGATTTCGACTTTGAGTTCGTTGGTTTGATCGGTTTGTCGGACCCGATCCGGGAGAATGTACCGGAGGCGGTCGCCGAGTGTTACCGGGCCGGCATCAGGGTTATCATGATAACCGGCGATTATCCGGTAACGGCGATGAATATTGCTCGGGAGATAGGCCTGAAAAACCCGACGGCCTGTATTTCCGGCCAGGAATTGCAAGTCATGACCGAGGATGAGCTGTGCTTGAGAATCCGGGATATCAGCGTCTTTGCCCGGGTAGTGCCGGAGCAGAAATTGAAAATTGTCAATGCCCTGAAGAGAAACGGCGAAATCGTTGCCATGACCGGCGACGGTGTCAACGATGCGCCAGCACTCAAGGCGGCGCATATCGGCATTGCCATGGGCGAGAAGGGCACCGACGTGGCCCGCGAGGCCTCTTCTCTGGTGCTTATGGACGATAATTTTGCCTCCATTGTCGGGGCGATCCGCATGGGTCGGCGGATTTTTGACAATCTACAGAAGGCGTTGGGGTACATCTTTGCGATACATGTGCCCATTGCCGGTCTTTCACTCATCCCGATATTTTTTGCCGACCTGCCGCTTATCCTCTGGCCGGTCCATATCGTCTTTATGGAGTTGATCATAGACCCGGCTTGTTCGATCATTTTTGAAGCAGAAAAGGCCGAGGCCGGGGTGATGGCCAGACCCCCGGCGAGGACTGATGAACCTTTTTTTGGCGGGCGAAAGATCCTCTTCAGTTGCCTGCAGGGGGTGAGCGTTCTGATAATTGTTTTGGCGATCTACGGTATCGGCCTGTATCTTGGATATGTAGAGAATGAGGTCAGAACCTTTGCTTTCATTTCCCTTATCTCCGCCAATATTGCAGTTATCCTCTCCAACCGGTCCTGGACACGAAATATTTTTCAGATCCTGGGTTCCCCTAACCCAACGGTTAAGTGGGTGGTGGGTGGAGCAGTACTCTTTTTGGCAGCAGTCCTCAATGTCCCCTTTCTCCGGGACGTATTCCTGTTTACCCGGGTGGACGCGCTGGAAATCAGTATCTGTGTCGCCGCAGGCTTGCTGAGTATCACTGGATTTGAACTCTATAAAGGATGCGCCAATCGGATGTTATCATAACCTTTTTCTTGAGCCATTAATTATGACCGTATTACGAACCTTATTCGCCCGTCTTCTTTGTTGCCGCAACGGCGGGATTTTTCTTTTTGTCATCGTTTTTGTCGGAATATCTCAGCTTGTCCGCCTGGTCCTGATATGCAAAGCCTCCGCTAGTGTTTCCTGGGATTTCAGTCTCCTCGCGGCGCTGACCTGGGGCTTGTTTTTTGACATTGGCGCGGCGGCACTCTTTTCCATCCCGCTGGTTCTTCTGCTTACAGCTCTGCCGAGGCACTGGTTTGCCAAACAATGGGTGCGGATGGTCATGCATCTTGGCGGGTTTATAATTCTCTTTGTTATACTTTTTGGGGCGCTCGCGGAGTGGATATTTTGGGATGAATTTGAGGCCCGGTTCAACTTTATCGCCGTGGATTACCTCGTCTATACGACGGAGGTGATCGGCAATATCCGTGAATCCTATGCCTTGCCTCAGCTGCTTTCGGCATTAATTGTGGTTGCCATGGGTCTCCACCTGGCCATCGTCCGAACCGGTATACCTGGGCGGTGGTTTGCCGCGGCGGCAGAGCCTTTGCCGCGGCGGTTGGCCGGCAGCGCGGTATGGCTGACGGTCACGTTTCTTGTCGGACTGTTTTTGAACGAGCAGATACTTCCCGAGTTTACCAATAATTACCACCGCGAGATTGCGAAAAACGGCACTTGGTCATTTGCCGCAGCTTTTCGCAACAATGAACTTGACTACCGCCAGTTCTATTCAACGATGGAGACTGAAAAGGCCAATGCCCTGTTGCATCTTGAACTTGTTCAGGACGGATCGAAGCTGATCGATCCGGCGGCCCACGATACCCTGCGACAGGCCGGCGATCAGGGTAAAGAAATGCATCCTAATGTCATCCAAATCACCGTCGAAAGCCTCAGCGCCGGATTTCTCGGCAGCTATAATCCTCAATCTTCTCTGACACCGAACCTTGATGCCCTGGCACCACAAAGTCTGGTTTTTGATAGCTTTTACGCCACAGGAACGCGGACCGATCGTGGCATGGAGGCTCTTGCCCTCTCCCTGCCACCAACGCCCGGTCGGTCACTAATCAAACGGCCGAGGAACGAACATTTTTTTACTCTGGGATCGGTCTTTCGCGCCAAGGGCTATGATACCGCTTTCATCTATGGCGGTTATGGCTACTTCGACAACATGAATTATTTTTTCGCCAATAACGGCTATCGCGTTGTCGATCGCAACTCGGTAGGTCCCGGCGATGTAACCTTCGCCAATGCCTGGGGGGCATGTGACGGAGATCTGTTTCAGTGGACTCTGCGGGAGGCGGATGCCTCCTTTGCAAGCGACAAGCCCTTTCACTTTTTTGTCATGACCACTTCCAACCACCGACCTTATACCTTCCCGGATGGCAAAATTGACCTGCCCTCAAAAACTTCCGGACGAAACGGCGCCGTCAAATACACGGATTATGCCATTGGCCAATTGCTGCATGAGGCTTCGACGCGCCCTTGGTTTAAGAACACGGTATTTGTCATTGTTGCCGATCACTGCGCTGCGTCGGCTGGAAAATCTGAACTGCCGGTGAAGAACTATCATATTCCGATGATTATTTATGCACCCGGCGGACAGATTGCGCCCGGGCATGTCAAAACTCTTGCCAGCCAAATCGATTATGCCCCGACTCTTTTAGGTTTTCTCAACTGGACATACACGAGCCGTTTTTTCGGTCATGACCTCATGAAGGTAGGGGACAGGGACGGCCACGCTTTTGTCGGCAATTATCAAAAGGTCGGTCACCTTGAGCAGAATGTGTTTACGGTTCTGAAACCGACGCGAAAGCAGGCCACCTATCGATACGACCCTGGAACAGAGATGCTCAGTCCTGTGCCGGAAAATAGTGAGGGGGTTGAAGAGACCGTAAGCTATTACCAAACGGCCAGCGATATGTGCCGGGAGGGGGCGTACCTGGAGGTGTCGGCTACCGAAAGCCTAGCTTATCTGCAGGTTGTCGATGTTGCCCCGGCACAGTAATATTTTGTAACCCCGTTGGGTGAGACTCTTCGCCGCATATCCTGGAAATTGGCTAACAGCATGGCCACTGAGGAAATGAATGAAAAAAATGGCATTATGAGGTATAATACAAAACATGTAAACAGCTAGGACTGTCGCGCACCCCGCGGATTGCTCAGCTCATAAAGAGAGAGGTTTTTTGCAGTTTCCTCAGTTCTCTATGGTGATTGCACCGGCGGAGTGAAAATAACTATGCAGGTCCTCTGATCATCTCGGCCTTTTTCTCTCAGGTTATGTCTTCTCGCGCAGTTGCCAGTCAACACAAGGAGAATCGAGCATGAAGGAAGAAAGTGCAACCCCCGGACGAAAGTCCACGTCCTCAAAACCTCCCGAAGATCACCGTTTGCGCATGGTTAATCGGACCATGCAACTCTACAGGAACCAGTCGCACGCCCTCATCGAAACGCTGCATACAGTTCAGGAATCCTTCGGGTATCTTGAAGAAGGTGTTCTGCGGCATGTGGCCGGCACCTTGCGAGTGCCACTCAGCAGGGTGTATGCGGTGGCGACCTTTTATCATTCCTTTACCCTGAAACCGCCCGGCGAGCATACCTGTGTCATCTGCATGGGCACCGCCTGTTATATCGGCGGATCCGGGGCTATTCTCGGCGATATCCGGGAAAAGGTCGGCATTGGTTCCGGTGAGACCACTGAGGACGGTAAGGTTTCCCTGCTTGTCGCCCGCTGTCTTGGCTCCTGCGGACTTGCCCCGGCAGGGGTCTTTGACGGCGAGGTGGCCGGTAAACTCAATTCGGAAACGGTCCTTGGAAAAATAGGGGGGTGGCGATGACCCTGAATATTGAAGATCTGCATCAGATCGCCAAAATTGAAAAGGATACTCAGCAGGGTTTCCAGCATCGCATCCATGTCTGTGTCGCCGCAGGTTGTCTGTCCTGCGGCAGCGGCACGGTGAAAGACGCCCTGGTCAGAGAGGTGGCACGACGGGGCTTGGACAACTGGTGCCAGGTCAAAGGTGTCGGCTGCCTTGGCTTGTGCACGGCTGGGCCCCTCATCTCGCTTGAGACGGGTGGGACGATTCTATCAGGGCGTGAAGGTTGCCGATGTCTCGGACATTGTTGAAGCGCTGGGCGGCAGCCCGGTCGAGCGCCTGCTGTATCCGGAGGAATCGGCGTTTTTCAAGCGGCAGTTACGGATTGCCACCGAAAACTGCGGTCGTATCGATCCCGAGCGTATTGAAGAATACATCGCCGAAAGCGGTTACGAGGGGCTGTATCTTGCCGTAACCCAGATGAGCCGACAGGAGGTGCTTGGCCAGGTGGTCGATAGCGGCCTGCGCGGCAGGGGCGGTGCGGGTTTTCCCACCGGTCTGAAATGGACGACGGTGTCGAAAACCGTCGACTCGACCAAATTTATCATCTGCAACGCCGACGAGGGTGATCCGGGTGCCTTCATGGACCGCAGTGTCCTGGAAAGCGATCCGCACCGGGTCATCGAAGGTATGGCGATTGCCGGCTACGCCACCGGTGCAAGCCAGGGTTTTATCTATGTCCGGGCCGAATATCCGCTGGCCGTCAAACGGTTGCGGCTCGCGCTGAACCAGGCGGAGCGCATGGGCATTCTCGGCAACAACATCTTCAACACCACCTTCAGCTTTAACATCAAAGTGCGCCTGGGGGCCGGGGCCTTTGTCTGCGGCGAAGAAACCGCCCTTATCGCCTCCATCGAAGGGCGTATGGGCAGGCCGCGGCCGCGGCCGCCATTCCCGGCGGAGTACGGCCTGTGGGAGCATCCGACCCTGATTAACAATGTCGAGACCTTTGCCAATATCCCGCCGATCATTCGCCGCGGCGGTAAGTGGTTCGCCGGGATCGGCACGGAAAAAAGCAAGGGCACCAAGGTTTTTGCCCTTGCCGGCAAGATCGTCAATACCGGGCTTGATTGAGATCCCCATGGGCATGGTGCTCCGCGACATCGTCTTCGACATCGGCGGCGGTATCCCGGACGGCAAGGCCTTCAAGGCGGTGCAGACCGGCGGACCGTCCGGCGGCTGCATTCCCCGAGCAGTTTCTCGATATGCCGGTTGATTATGAATCACTCGTCCAGGTCGGTTCGATCATGGGCTCAGGCGGCATGATCGTCATGGACGAGACCTCCTGCATGGTCGATGTGGCGAGGTTCTTCATGGAATTCTGCATGTCCGAATCCTGCGGTAAATGTGTGCCCTGTCGGGTTGGAACGCGGCAGATCCACGATCTGCTCTGCAAGATAACCGCCGGCGAGGCGACGATGGACGATCTGGCCACCCTCGAAGATCTCTGTGATCTGGTAAAGAATACCAGCCTGTGCGGTCTCGGTCAGAGCGCCCCCAATCCGGTGTTGACCACCCTGCAACTACTTCCGCAACGAATATCTGGCGCATATTCATGACAAAAAATGTCTGGCCGGGGCCTGCAAAGCCGGCAAGGAGGTGTCATGAGCCATCATCTGCCGAAAAAACTTCGAACCGATCTCAATCCGTCGCGTCTCTTGACCTTTAAGATCGACGATCGCGATGTCAGTGCCCGTGAGGACGAATCGATCCTCACCGTCGCCCGGCAAAACGGCATCGCCATCCCCACCCTCTGCCATCTCGATGGCCTGTCGGAACGCGGGGCCTGCCGGTTGTGCATCGTTGAGGTGCGCGGTGTCGCCAAGCTGCTGCCCTCCTGCGTCACCTTTCCCCGTCAGGATATGGAGGTCATAACCAACTCGGAACGGGTCGTCACCTACCGACGGAAAATCCTCGAACTGCTGTTTACCGAGCGCAACCATGTCTGCTCGGTCTGCGTTTCCAATGGCCACTGCGAGTTGCAGAACCTGTCGGTCGAACTCGGGGTGACCCATGTCCGTTACAATTATCTTTATCCGCAACATGGAGTCGATGCCTCGCACAGCCGGTTTTCCGTCGATCATAACCGCTGCGTCCTCTGTCTGCGCTGCGTTCGGGTCTGCGATGAGATCGAGGGGGCGCATACCTGGGATATCATGGGACGCGGCATCACCTCGAAAGTAATCACCGATCTCAACCAGCCCTGGGGAACCTCGGAGACCTGCACCGGCTGCGGCAAGTGTGTGCAGGTCTGCCCGACCGGGGCGCTGTCGGAAAAAGGCAAATCGGTGGCGGAAATGATCAAGCGCCGCCAGTTCTTGCCGTACCTGCAGATGATGCGCGGCAGGGAGGAGGAATCATGACAAAAATAGGACTGGCAACAACCTGGCTTGATGGCTGCTCCGGCTGTCATATGTCCTTTCTCGACCTCGACGAGGGGCTGATCGCCCTTGCCGACAAGGTGAAGATTCTTTATGGCCCCCTGGTCGATTATAAAACCTTTCCCGACCATGCCGATGTCACCCTCGTCGAAGGGGCGGTAAGCAGCGAGGCCGACAAGGAAAATATTCTGAAGATTCGCGCACGGAGCACCATTCTCGTATCGTTTGGCGATTGTGCGATCACCGCCAACGTGCCGGGCATGCGTAACCGCTATCCTGTTGAGGCGGTGTTGCGGCGCGGCTATATGGAGAATGCCGATCCACCGCTGTTCGTCGAGGGCGATGGCGCGGCAAAAACCTGTGGGACCACTTTTCAGACCGTGCCGCGGTTGTGCACCCTTGCTCGGCCGGTCCATGAATTTGTCCATGTCGATGTCTTTCTGCCCGGTTGCCCGCCTCCTGCCGAGGCAATTTTGTATCTGCTCTCCGAACTCCTCGCCGGGCGGATTCCGGAGATGCGCGGTCGCACACGTTTTGGGGCTTAGATCGATGAGCTAAAACACTTCTGGAGGTGTCACCATGGGCAAAACCCTTACCATAGAACCGATCTCGCGGATTGAAGGACATGGCATGATCACCGTCACCCTCGAAGATGACGGCAGTGTCAGTGATGCCAAGTTTCATGTGACCCAGTTCCGCGGGTTTTGAAAAGCTCTGCGAAGGGCGGCCCTATTATGAAATGCCGTCGATTACCGAACGGATCTGCGGCATCTGCCCGATCAGCCATTCGCTGGCCTCGGGCAAGGCCTGTGATGCCATCCTCGGCGTCCATCCGCCGGAAACCGCTGTCCTTCTCCGGCGCCTGCTCAATTGCGGCGAATATATCCAGTCGCATGCCCTCAGTTTTTTTTACCTGTCATCACCCGATCTCCTTCTCGGCATGGATTCCGATCCGGCCAAGCGCAATATCGTCGGGATAATCGAGGCCTACCCGGACCTTGCCCGGGACGGGATTCGTTTGCGGAAAATCGGTCAGCAGATCATCGAATTGATCAGTGGCAAGCGTATTCATCCGGCCTGGGTGGTGCCCGGCGGCGTCAATGCCCCGCTTTCCGCCGAGCACCTGGAGGCCATGCGCCGGATGATCCCCGAGGCCCTGGCGATTATTACCAGGACGCTGTCGATGTTCAAGAAATCGCTGGAAAATTACCGGGAGGAAATCGCCACCTTTGCCAATTTCCCGACGCTCTTCATGGGCATGGTCGATGATGACGGTAATCTTGAACATGTCTACGGCAAACTGCGGATCATCGACGCCAAGGGCCATATCATCGCCGACAACATCGATCCCGCCGATTACCGGGAATATCTTGGCGAGGCGGCGGAAAACTGGTCCTATCTGAAGGCACCCTACTACAAACCGCTTGGCTACCCCGAGGGCATCTACCGGGTCGGTCCGGCCGCCCGCCTCAATGTCTGCAACGGTTGCGGCACGCCCCTTGCCGATCAGGAATGGGCTGAGTTCAGGAGTCTTGAGCGGGGACCGATCATGAGTTCCTTTTTCAACCACTATGCGCGGTTGATCGAAATCCTCTTCTCCATCGAAACCATGGGGAAAATTCTCGACAATCCGGCTCTGCTTAATCCTCGGGTGAGGGCCTTCGCCCAGCCCAACTTTCTTGAAGGTACGGGCTGCGTCGAGGCACCGCGCGGCACGCTTATCCACCACTACCGGGTCGATGAAAACGGCCTGATGACCTGGGCCAACCTCCTTGTCGCCACCGGCAACAACAACCTGGCAATGAACCGCGGGGTGCTGCAGGTGGCCAAGCGCTTTATCACCGGCAGCGAAGTCCCGGAAGGGGCCCTCAACCGGCTGGAGGCGGTTATCCGTGCCTTCGATCCCTGCCTCAGCTGTTCCACCCACGCCTTGGGGAAGATGCCGCTGCTGATTGAGCTCCGGAAACCGGACGGCACGCTTATCGACACCCTGCAACGCGGCTGAAATATCGAGGGAAAATGCGGGAAGTGTCCCGGATTACGTCAGTCGGGTAAGATGCATTTCTTGCACCATACGAGTTAATCGCGAATGATCGGTATGGACTGCGCCTCATTTAAAAGCATCCGGAGATGGATCAGTTCCTTGTCACGATTGCGGACCTTCTCATGGAGATCGCGTCTGGTTTCACGATCGAGCGTTTTGTCGCCCAACCTTTTTTCGTAGCTGTGAATTTCGCTGGTCAGGCTGTTGATTTGGTTTTTGAGATTGTAGACACGAAGGCCAAGGTCGACATTATCGTCGAAAAGTCCGCGGGTTTCCGGCGGGCACACCCGGGAGTTACCGCTGGATCCGTACAGGCCTACCGAATACCCGCGATCCGGCGTGCAGTATTCAAGAACGCCGCTGTTCCAGCCCCGCATATAGGTCGTACGATCGGGCAGGATGCTCACCTCTTGACAGGCCTCGCGATGCATGGCGAGGCGCTGGTCAGGGTCCCAGCCATCGCTGCCGTCGGTCCAACCGATGTGCTCCCAGGAGGTTGCACTGGCTTCCAGACATTGTTCTTTGCTCATTGAGGCGCAACCGCTAAGCCCTACCGCTACAATAAGCAGCAGCCATAGTAGTTTCATGAAGTGCTCCATTTTATCTGAGGGAATCGGCTATCGGTTTCATCTTCATTTCCAGTATACACCATTTTTCAGGAGAGAGCCGGCCGTAAACCACGTGACGACCGTGAGGAATAACGTCATGCAGAGGAAAAAAAGCCTGAGGCTGGTTTGCCGATAGCTGCGTACCGGCTCGGCCAGACCCGGCAGATTTTGTAAAAAGTAGGTCGCCGCTCCACTCATCCCGGCAAAAGTTGCCAGCATAAGACTCACATAGATTGGATACCCGACGCCATAATATTCTCCCTGGAGGATATCAAAGGGACAGCGATGGGTGGGCAGGTCATAGATAGAGGGGGAGATGACTGAGGTGATGACCACCAGTGCAAACATGAAGAATAGTAAGCTGCCGGAGCCGAAACACCAATTGGCAAAGGTGGTAAAGCCATTCGGCCGGGACGGGTGATTTCGCCGCAGAAGGAAAAGAGCAAGCAAAATAAGGACACCGGCAAGGCCGTAAAAGAGCAGCATAACGACAGCGATCGGCAGTGGCCCCATCAGGTTGTAACCGTCGCCATCGGTTGCGGCGAATACCACCCCGCAGCACGAGGTGATGATATCCGGTCGGAGGTTGGTCAGATAGAGGACCAGCAGGGTGATATCGGCCGCCAGCAACGGACCGAGAACCAGCAGGTAGGCGAACTTGATCTTCGTCAGCGGCAGGTATTCCGAGCGGCTATCGAGGCGTTGCAGGACCAGCCAGAAGCCGTAAAAAAACACCCCGAAGAGCTTTACCAGAAGGGCTGGCAGGCCGTAATCGTTGGCGACAAAGGCACCGGTGGCGCACATCGCCCCAACCAGGATATGGGAAAAACTTTCCGCGGCAAGCAAGAGGAGAAGGAGCGAGACGAGCTGCAGAATCATGCCGTAGCGAATCAGCAGCGCCGCCAGCCAAGTCTCGTTTTCAAGGGTTATCTGGGCCGCCGTATCTTCCTCCGGAGCCCAGGAGAGTAATACCCTGATGGCGGTTTTGAGTGCCCCGCCCAGGAGAAAGAGGGATGCAGCGGCCGTGACCAGGAGGGCTATCGCCCAGGAGTTGAGAAGCATCGTTTCACCGCGCCGCTGTCCGGACGGGGACGATTGCGCCGTCTTGAAGCAGGATTGTGTGATCCATGCCGACATGGCCTGCGACAAGTTGATCATGCGAGGCGACGACCAGCGTTCTCCCCTCCTTTTTCAGGGTTGTCAGGATGTCCATGACTTCACCTGCCAGTTTGCGGTCGAGATGGGCGGTTGGTTCGTCGGCGATAATGATCGGTGGATCGTTGATGAGAGCCCGGGCGATGGCCGCCCGCTGTAGCTCGCCGCCACTCAGCTGGCGCACCGGAAAATTGCGACGATGGCGTATGGCAAATCTTTCCAGCAGGGCATCACCGCGTTTTGCTCTCATCTTCGGCGAGATGCCCAAAGGCAGAAGCGGCAGGGTGACGTTGTCGAGGACGCTCTGCTGTTCCAGCATATTGAAGTTTTGAAAGACAAAACCGATCAGTTCACGGCGGTAGCCGGTGAGCAAATGGTCGGGGAGACGGGAGATTTTCTTGCCGCCGATGGTGGCCCGGCCGCTCGTTGGCGGCAAGACGCAGCCGACTATCGACAAAAGAGTTGTTTTGCCGGAGCCGCTTGGCCCCTGGAGGCAGACCATTTCGCCTTTGGCGACACTCAGTGACACCCCGCGCAGGGCAAGGACTTCATTGGCTTCTCCCCGGTTATAGATCTTTATCACCTCAGCAAGTTCTATCATGTCAGAGCACCGAATCGGCCCGCACCACCGCCGTCCGCCAGGCAGGGACCGCCGTGGCACAGAGGATAGGGCAGGACGGAGATGGAGAAGACCAGGAGGATGTCGGATGCCAGCAGCGGCGGGATCATGGTGAAGGTCGGGCGGAGTACCGACCAGCCGAGAAAGATCGGCCGAAACAGGGCGCCGGCAAAATAGCCGACATGGACCCAGGCCAGAAGCCAGCCGGTCAGGAAGGCGAAGAAGGCGACGGTCGCCGATTCGAAAAAACGCAGCAGCATGATATCGCCGGTCTGCCAGCCAAGAATTTTCAGGATGCCCACCTCCCGCAGCTCTTCCCTGGAAAGGCCGGAGGCCTTGTCCCAGGCGAGGATGACAAAAGCAACCAGGGCGGTGAGGAGACAAATCGTCCCGAGCCCCGATCGCCAGCCAAAGACCACTTCGTAGGTCTTTCCGATCTGGGTTTTGGTGATAACCCGCACTCCGGCCAACCGGTCGCGTATCTTTTCGGCGACGGTATCGATCTCCAAAGGATTGCCGACCTGCACCAACAGATCGGTGACCTGCCCCTCCGGAATGGCAAAGAGGTCACGGGCATCATGCAGGGTCATGAGGATCAGGTCGGCGGTCACCAGGTCGGAGTCTGCCGCCAAGGTGCCGACCGTTTCGAAGGAGGCGAGGCTCAGGTCCGGTCGGAACAGGGAGAAATATTTTCGTTCGCCCAGTTGCAGTTGCCGTCGTACTTCAGCGCTGACTACCGCCTTGCCCCTTTCACCCGCGGCCGGCAATCGCCCTGCGGATAATCCCGGCCAGCTTTTTCTCGGGGCCATGCTCCGGCATGGCGGTCATGCCGATAACGGTGTAGTTGGCGCCGTTCTGCTCATCGAAATAGTATCCCCAGATACGTTCATCAACCCGCTTGATACCTACTATTCCGGAGAGCTGTCCCTTGGCGGCAAGGGGGATACTGTCCTGTCTTCCCGCCGACATCTGCTGCACGGTTATGTCGGGGGCAGTGCTGAGGGCCTGCCTGGCGATTTCCGTGAGTGCCCGGCTGGTCAGTTGAAAAGAGGTAAAGAGAAAGATCACCAGGGTGAAAACCGCAAAGACCAGAACGTTTTTCAGAAATTTACGGACCAGAGAGGCAAGGGCGTAGTCAAGGATGTTGAGCAATCGGCCGAAAAGAGGGGCATCCATGTTTCAGCGCCTCGGAGCAAAAAACAGCGTTGACGGGAAATGATCGAGTCCGCCGGGGTGATCCATGCCGACCACCACCGGGTCACTGACTGCCGGATGACGGGTGTATCGAGCCTCGGTGGATAAGGCCAGGTCGGACAGGCCCAGGTCGGTTACAACCCGCTGCACATGGCCGAGCTGTGCCGATTGGTTGTTCCTCCGTTTAGTAATGTCGGTAAAAAGCAGGCTCGCCAAAAGCAGGAGGAGGGAGAGGGCGAGGAAAACGCCGGTGGCCGGACGGAGACTCTTCATTTTTCTATCCTGAACATTTTCCGAGTCCCTTCCCTCAGTTCTGAAGATATTTTCCGAGAATTTCCGACATCTCCGCCTCGCCAACTCCACCGAGGAGGGCGGCGAGGATCTTGCCATCCGGGCTTATGAAGAGGGTCTGCGGATAGGCACGGATGCCGTAGAGATCGGCAAGTTTTCCTCCATTATCGAGGATCACCGGAAAAGCGGTGCCCAGTTCGCCGACGAAGGCACGTAACGACTTCTCGTTCTCATAGAAACTGCCGATATAAAGTATTTTTAACCCTTTATCCTGATGCTTTTTATAAAAGTTTGTGAAGACCGGGGTGTCGGCCTTGCAGAAGCGGCAATTGGTTTCGAAGAAGCGGAGAATTACCGGCCCGCCCTGCAGACTTGACAGGACAATGACGTTGCCGTCAAGATCCTTGGCGGCAAAATCTGGAGCAGGATCGCTGAGTTGCAGCCTTGCCGAAGGAGGTGCAGACTCTTTGTCGCAGCCGATGAGCAGTCGCCCCAAAAGAAATATAAAGATGCAGAGCAAGGCAACAGTTTGCGCTGATAGTGAGATTTTCCTGCTCATATTGCTCCTTTTTGAAAAAACAGTCTCTTTGAGTATGAACAATAAATCACCACAGAACAAGAGGGAATGCATCAGCAGAGCAAGCTTTTACCTCTACTCCTCAGCCTTTACGCTCCGCCTATTTCACCGTCGAACGCAGTTTTTCCGCCACTTCCCGCATATTCTGGAGCCAATTTTCCGCCAGATTGTCTATCATGACTACCTCACCACCAATTTCGCCGGCCAGCAGTTTAGCGCTCTTGGTGGAAAATTGGGGCTGGGCGAAGATGACATGGATATTTTCCGCCCTGGCTTTCTCTATGAGTTTTCGCAGCTGATTCGGTTTTGGTTCCTTGCCCTCTATTTCCACGGCCACCTGTTCCAGGCCGTAGTCCTTGGCAAAATATCCCCAGGAAGGGTGGAAGACCATGAACCGCAACCCTTCTTTCCCTTTCAGCAGAGCCCGCAAGTCGGCATCAAGGGTGTCGAGTTCCCTGGTGAATATTGCCAGGTTTTTCTGGAAAAATGCAGCCTTGTCCGGAAACAGTCCGGCCAACGCCTCTTGCATTATCCTTGCCTGCTGCTTGACCAGGACAGGCGACAGCCAGATGTGCGGATCAAGGCCCCCAGCCTCGTGTTCCTCTTGTTGGTGATCGGCGGGCCGTTCCTCTTCATCATGATGGTCGGCCATGACAATTTTTTCTATTCCGGCATCGGTATTGACAATCTTCAAATGCGGATTGACCCCGATAAATTTGTCGAGCCAGGTGGCTTCAAAGGGCATGCCGATGGCAAAATAGGCCCGACTGCTCGCCAGTTTTTTCATTTGCGAGGGCTTTGGCTCGTAAGTATGGGGGTTTGCCCCGGGGGCTACCATCACCTCAATGGTGACGGTGTCTTTGCAAATCTGTTGCATAAAGTATTTCTGCGGTGAAATGGAAACAAAGACCGTCTCGGAGGGGCTTGCCGATCCTTCGGTATTTCCAGAAAATAAAGATAACAAATAGATGACTGTGAAGATAATTATGTGCTTCATGGTATTCCTCCTGGCGGCTTGTTGATGGGGAGTCTCGATTTGCAACTATATTGCACTATTGTTGGGAGGCAAGGCAATTTTCGGAAAATTCACTCTTTGCCGGTGATCGTAGCGAGGAGTTTTCTCCGGCTTTCCTTGGCAGATGTAGGAGGGATCGATAAATTCTGTTGGAGACATCACCGTGTCAAGGGTATCATAGAATCAAGCTTTCGGTTATTTCTGTCATAAAAAAGGATACTCTTGTTCTCCGCAAAGCAAAAAGGAGCAGCTCGATGGTACGCCAGGTCATGCAGGGCTTATTTCTTCTCATACTCTTCTGCGCCGGCAGTGTCTACGGCGAATGTACCCCCCGGGACCGGCAGACGCTGCGCGATACGGGGTGGAGCGAATATAAAATCGATCAGCTTTGCGGCCCGGCAGAAGACCGGCCGGAGGTGAAGGCAAGACAGGAAGTAAAAGAGGAAGGGAGGGTACGTCCGCAACGACCGAATAGCCATGGGCGGCTGCAGGAAGCAACAAATATATGTCAAACGGAGCTTACGTGGTGTACCCTTGACCAAGAAGGACCGCCCGGTACGCCATGCGTATGTCAAACATCGCAAGGCCCGCTGAAGGGGGTTCTGGTTGCCCGGTGACGGGCCGCGACTTTTTAATCCATTGACCTTCAGGAGGCAGAGATGAAACTCAGATACTTTTCCCATTCGTCCTTTCAGATTACCACCGATGCCGGCCAGACCATTCTTATCGATCCCTTTCTTGACGGCAATCCCACCTCCCCGGTGACATCCTCCGAGGTAGTTGCCGATTTCATTATCCTCACCCATGCCCACGGCGATCATGTCGGCGATGCCTTCAAGATCGCGGCGCGGACCAACCCGCTGTTCATCTGCGTCAATGAGCTCGCCGATTATTGCATCGGCAAGGGTTTCCGGGCTCATAATATGCACATCGGCGGAGGCCACGACTTCCCCTTCGGCCGGGTGAAATTCACCATCGCCCACCATGGCTCGATGACCCCGGACAACACCTATGGCGGTGAACCGGCCGGGGTGGTGTTGACTATCGACGGCAAGTCGATCTATCACACCGGCGATACCGGCCTCTTTTACGACATGAAACTCATTGGCGAAATGACCCGGATTGATTACATGCTGCTGCCGATCGGCGATAATTTCACCATGGGTATCGGCGATGCGGTGAAGGCCGTCGAGCTTGCCGCACCGGGTGTAGCCATTCCCATGCATTTTAATACCTTCCCGGTCATCGAGGCCGACCCGGGAGAATTTAAGAGGCAGGTGGAAGCAATAGGTAAGAAGGCTGTGGTCATGGGCTATGGTGAGGAGATGGTCCTTTAGTATCCTGGAACCGCAATTGAAAACAGATAACAGTTTGTTGGACCCGGCGGCGACCAACGGTGGGCTGCCCCTTGGCGCATCTTTGTACACCATGTTTTTGTGCATTCTCTTCGGTGCCAATACCGTGGCGGTAAAGATCAGTCTCACCGGGTTCGGGGTTTTTACGACCGCCGGCTTGCGCTTCGGCATCGCCGCCGTTGTCATTTCCCTCTGGGCTGCCTGTACCGGGAGACCGTTGGCGATTACTCGTCGACAGGCCCGGCAGCTGGTGCCGCTCGGGGTGATCTTCCTCTTCCAGCTTGCCCTGTTCAACTCCGGGCAAAACCTGACCACTGCCTCGCACGGCACCCTCATCTCCAATGTGCTGCCCTTTGTGGTGATGATTCTCGCCCATTTTTTCATCCCCGGCGAGACTATTGTTGTGCAGAAGGTGATGGGCTTGGTTCTCGGGTTTACAGGCGTAGTGATGCTGTTTATCGACAGCGTCGTCATTACCGGCGACGCCTTGCGCGGCGATATTCTGATCTTACTTGCGGTCCTTGTTTGGGCCTGCAACGCCGTTTACGTAAAGAAGATCATCGCCGGCTTTCATCCGCTGCAGATCACCCTCTATCCGATGCTCATGGCCGTACCGGTGTTTTTCCTCTGCGGCTATTTCTTCGACGGCGAGATGGTAAAGTCCTTCAGTGTTCCGGCCATTCAGGCCCTGCTGTACCAGGCCCTGGTTACCGCCTCCTTCGGCTTTGTCGCCTGGAACACCCTGATTGCCAAATACGGCGCCACCTCCCTCCACTCCTTTGTTTTCATCATGCCCGTTTCCGGGGTGTTCCTGGGGGTGGTGATGCTCGGCGAACCGGTGACCGCAAGTCTTATTACCGCAATCCTCCTGGTGACGACCGGTTTGCTTGTCGTTAACAGTCGGGCGTTGGGACGGAACGGAAAAGACAAGGGGATGGTGTCCTAGGTGGTCGGCGGGCATGTTCCACCGGTTCTTCAGGAGAACTGACTATGACTTTCGCCACCCACTCCTCCGCAAACAGCCAATGAAACAAGACGATCAACAGAAAAAGCAGCACCCTGTGCCGGTCTCGAACCGTATCCGCATTTGGCTGGCCGGCAGCATCGGAACACTCTTGCTCCTGCCGGCGGTGGCAATGCTGATCGTGCCGCGGTTCATCGATCTCGTTTCGGTCAAACAGAAAATTCAGGCCGCGGTGACCGAGCAGGTCGGCGGCCAAATAGACTATCAGGGGATTGGTTTTTCCTTTTTTCCGCGGCCGGCCATCGAACTGCGTCAGGTCACCCTGAGCATTCCGGACCTGGCGGAGGGCACGGTTGCCGCCCTGCACATCGCTCCGAAACCTTTCCCCCTGCTGACCGGCGATTTGCAGCTGGCCAGGCTTGAGTTGGATTCGCCGCATATAAGCCTTCAACTTCCTGAAAAAAAACCAGAAGAACCCGCCGCTCAACCTGATACTTTTACCGAGCAGGGAAAGTCTCTGGCATCAGCCATTGCCCCCCTTAGCAGGGTGATCGCCGGACTGGAGCTGCAGGTCAAAAACGCCCAGCTGACGATTGCCCGGAGCGAACAAAAGCTCATTAACATCAAAGGTCTCAACCTGCGATCCGGTCTGTCGATGACCGATCGCAACTCTGCCAGGGCCAGCCTGCAGGTGAACCTTGTCGAACTGAGCATCTTTGTCAACGACCGCCAGGAAACGGTAAAAGGCATAATTCTGAACGGCAGCGTCGAAATTGTGGGCGACAACAAGGCCATGGTTAAACTCGACCGACTGGCACTGACGGAACCGGCCCTCGAAGTGACCGGAGATCTGGCCGTGGCACCACAAGTCACCCCGGCAATCACCCTGAATCTTTTCGGCAGCAACATCGATGTCGATGCGATCCGCAAAACCGCTCTCGCCCTGGCCGGCGATACCACCCCCATCAAGCAGATTTTCGACTACCTGCGCGGCGGCCGGGTTCCACAAATCAGCTTCACCTCCCACGGCGAGAACCCGTCTGATTTGGGCAAGCTGAACAATATCCTGATCAAGGGGCAATTGCAGGAAGGCAAGATTTCCATCCCGCGGATCAATCTCGACCTGACCGAGGTCTTTGGCGATGTAGTCATCAGTCAGGGCATACTGCAAGGCACCGGGCTGTCGGCCCGTCTCGATCAATCCGCCGGCCGGGAGGGTTCGCTGCAGATAGGTCTGACCAAGGAGAACGATCTGTTCCAGTTGGAGCTGTTGTTACGTGCCGATCTGGCGCATACTCAAGTGATCCTGCAACGCGTGGTCCGTGCCCCGGCCTTCACCGCCGAATTGGCAAAGATCACCAGGCTGCAGGGCACCGGCCATGGAAAACTGACCCTCGGCGACAGCCTGCACGCCATCGCCGCGAAAATCGAGGTCAGCGAGATTAACCTGTCCGCCGACTACCAGCGGGTGCCGTTGCCGATCACCATCGCCGGGGGGCAGCTTACTTTCAGTAAACAGATGCTTGGCCTTCATAAATTCAGCGGCTCATTGGGACAGTCGCAGTTTGCCGATCTTTCCTGTCAGTTCCTTTGGGAAAAGAATCTTTTCCTCGACATGAGTTCCGGGCGGTTCGATCTGGCCATGGCGGAGCTCTATCCCTGGCTGGCCTCGCTGGAAGGGCTGCGTGATAAGCTGCAGAAAGTCAAGCAGGTGACAGGCCGACTCGCATTGTCAGCCGTCGATTTTCAAGGAGAGGTCGCCATGCCCTCTGCGTGGCAGTTCGCCGCGACCGGTGCCGTCAAAGACCTCTTGGTCGATACGACACTCCTCCCGAACAGCACCACCCTGGCGAGCGGCGGATTCACAGTCGATACGCAGCAGTTGACCTTCGAAAAACTTAAAACTAGGAGCGGGGATGCGGACCTGACCTTGTCCGGCAGCCTCCATGGTTTTCCGCAACGGCTCGGCCGAATCGACCTCTCGCTGGACGGTACCATGGGCCCACAGTCGGTCGAATGGCTTTCGGACAGGCTCAAGGTGTCGAAGGCCTATGCGATCCATGGGCCACTCAGCATCAGCGGCGCCCGGCTCTCCTGGCAGCCGGACTCCACGGCCTCCTTCAGGGGCTTGGTCTCCATCGAGAAAGGCCCGGCGATCACCGCCGATGTCGATTATCAGCCGGGACAACTGCAGGTGAACCAGCTGCATATCAAAGACCAGTACTCCGACGTCGGCATGGTCTATACGTTCAATAAAGATCAATACGACTTCAAGTTTGTCGGTGATCTACGGTATGAAACCCTGCAAAACCTGTTCGTCGATCCACAGTTCAGCAGTGGTCGACTGGCGGGAGATTTTGCCGTCACTGTCCCCCGCAGCGGGCAAGCCAAGGTCACCACAACGGGACAGTTGACCGGCGAGAACCTGCCGATTGTCCTACCTTCGGGTGATAAAGCCTCCCTTGAACAGATCGCCCTGAAAGCAGACGGATCACAGGTGAAAATCGACATCAGCAAACTCGTCTGGAAGAACCCGACTTGGAAGAACCTGACCTGGGAGCCTATCGAGGGGACAGTCTCTTTCGCGCGTGACAGGGTTGATATCGGGCTTGCCGAAGCCAAATTGTGCGGTATCAATTCACTGGGCCTGCTCTCCTTTGCCGCGGATGAATACTCTCTCGATCTGACCCTGGTCGGTAAAGACCTCGACGTTGCCACCAGCTACACCTGCCTGACCGAGGGCCGGGTAAAGGCAACCGGCCGCCTCGATTTTTCGAGCAGGGTCACCGCCAAGGGGAAAATGGATGAGCTGGTCAAGGACCTGAAGGGCCCTTTGCAGGTGACCCTCAGCAATGGGGTGATCGAGCAGGACAAATTGGTTTCCAGGACCCTGGAAGTGCTCAATTTTACGGAGATCGTCAGGGGCAAACTGCCAAACCTCGCCACCACCGGTTTTGCCTACACAAACATGACTCTGCAGGGCGACTTTAAAAACGGCAAACTCATCATCCATAAATATTTTATGGATGGTGAGACCCTCGACCTGATAGGTTACGGTGAAATCCGTTTTGGAAGATAAGACCCTCGACGGCCAATTGCTGGCTGCGCCATTCAAGACCGTTAATACCATAATAAAATACATCCCCGGGGTGAACTACCTTCTGGGCGGCAGCTTGGTCGCCATTCCGATCAGTCTTGCCGGAACCTTGGATGATCCAAAAGTCGAGGTTTTGTCAGCCTCCGCGGTCGGCTCGAGTCTTTATAATCTGGCCGAAAGGACCATCACCTCACCCTATAAACTTTTCGAAACGATTAATCCCTGGGGTAAGCAGAATGGCAAATAGAGAATACGCCCTGTTTTTGTCAAAAAACTTGCAAATATTTTTTTCTGAGAGGCTATAGTGGGATTTCGGTGTCTGCAAACTCTCGAGACAGCGCCTTTGCCTTAAAATGATTCCACCATAGATTGTCATGAACCTACTCAAAGAACCTCTGCTTCATTTTCTCCTGCTGGGCGCGACGTTGTTTCTCCTCGATGGCTGGAGGGGTGATAACACGTCTATTCCTGTTGGGCAGACTGGAACTTCGACAACACAGATCTTCGTCACAGAAGAAAATATCGCTCAGATGAGCGACTTGTTTACAAAGACCTGGCAGCGACTGCCGACCGAAGAGGAACAAAAGGGGCTTCTCGAGGATTTCGTTCGCAGCGAAATCTATTACCGTGAGGCGATAGCCATCGGTCTGGACCGAGACGATGAAGTGCTCAAACGGCGATTGCGGCAAAAGATGGAATTCATTTACGAGGACATCACCTCCTTGGCGGAGCCGACGGATGAGGACCTCAAAGCCTTCATGGAAAACCATCGGGAAAAATATCTCGAAGATCCACGGATTGCGTTCCGGCAAGTATATGTCAATACCGCCCGGAGAGGAACCGGTGCCGAGGTCGATGCCCGGCAAATTCTTACGCAGCTCATTGCGGGAGGCGATGCGAACTCATTCGGAGATACCTCTCTTCTTGAAACGGAGATCCAACTTTCCCCGCTCAGGGACATCAGTAAACAATTCGGTGATGAGTTCGGCAGAAACCTTCTTGAGCTCAAACCGGGAGAGTGGGTCGGACCGATACGGTCCGAGTTCGGCCTCCACCTGGTTTTTATAAAAGAGCTTTTAGCCTCCCGCCTCCCCGATCTGACCGAAGTCCGTGAGATAATGAAGCGGGATTATTTGGTTGTGAGACAGAAGGCCTTAAAAGATGCCGCATATGCAAAAATCCGAGAGCGATATCATGTTGTTGTGAAGAGGTCGAAGACCGTAGCCGCCTCTGTCACTGCCGAAACAAATAACAAGTCGACGACACAATGAAGCGAACTGCGATATCTATCCTTGCCTTGTTCTTGGTGACATTCACGTTGTCGCATGTCTATGCCCATGAATCGCAACCCGGAACGCTTGAGCTGCGGCAAGTACAGAAAGACAGGTATGAGGTAACCTGGCGGGCGCCGATCTACTTTGGCCAGCCACATCCGGCTCGCTTCGAATTGCCTGAACATTGGAATACTGTGGTAGAGCCAACGGTTCGCCTCCTTGCTGACTCGCAGGTCTTTCACCAGTTGGTAGTCGTCGGCGATCAGGGGGTGGAGGGGAGTATTTTGCGGTTTCCCGGCCTGGAGAATACCATAACGGATGTTTTTGTAAGGCTCAACCGGCTTGACGGGACCACGATGACCGCAGTTGCCCGCCCATCCAAACCCTATGTTCAGCTCCGTGGAGAGCGGATGTGGTATATCACAGCGGGAGAATATATAGCTCTCGGCTTTCACCACATATTGCAGGGCGTTGATCACCTGCTCTTTGTTCTCGGGCTGCTGCTGATCGTCAAGGGCCGGATGATGCTCCTGAAAACCGTCACCGCATTTACCATTGCACACAGCATCACCCTGGCCCTGGCTACTCTTGGTTTGCGCTAGTGTTCCGTTGCCGCCCCTCAACGCGGCCATCGCCCTCAGCATTCTTTTTCTCGGACCGGAGGTTGTCCGCTCCTGGCGGGGCGAGACGAGCCTGACAATTCGCTACCCATGGGTTGTGGCCTTTCTGTTCGGGCTGCTGCACGGCTTTGGTTTCGCCAGCGGCCTCTCCACGACAGGGATGCCGAGTGCCGAACTGCCGCTCGCTTTGCTCTTTTTCAACGTCGGCGTCGAGTTGGGGCAACTGGTCTTCGTCTTCACAGCCCTTGCGCTGGTGAGCTCCTTTAAGGTGCTGGAGGTCCGTTGGCCGCGCTGGGTCCAAGCACTACCGGGATACATCGTTGGCAGCCTTGGGGCGTATTGGACGATCCAGCGGACAGTAATTCTTCTCGGAGGCTTGCGATGAGCGAACGGACCTTAAAAAAATTGCAGTTGTTCTTCCCTCTGCTTGCTGCCCTTGTCCTGTTGGCACCCGCATATGCCTTCGCCCACGTCGAACGGGGACAAGCTACCGGTTTGATCACCGGCCTGCAGCATCCCTGGTCGGGCCTTGACCATGTGCTGGCGATGATTGCTGTCGGGCTCTGGGGCGCTCAACTCGGTAATCCAGCTCTGTGGATTCTGCCTGTGACCTTCCCGATAGTCATGTCGATGGGGGCAATGCTGGGCCTGCTTGGCATCCCGCTTCCAGGGATTGAGATCGGCATTGCCCTGTCGTCCATCCTTCTCGGGGCAATGGTGGTCGGCGAAATCCGTCCCAAGCTGTTTGTCGCCGCCCTGCTGGTTGGTTTTTTCGCTATTTTCCATGGCCACGCGCACGGCACTGAGCTTCCTGCAGGACAAAGCGGAATGCTCTACAGCATGGGCTTCGTGATCGCCACCGGCTGTCTCCATGGCTTCGGCATCGCCATCGGCTTGGTCCACCGCTGGCCGGCAGGCCAACTGGCCCTGCGAGGTGCCGGAGCTTTTATTGCCATAATGGGAACGACCTTTCTCTGGCGGGCCCTGACATGAAGGAAACGAAAAGTAACCTTGGCATTTTCGTCGGACTTGTCGCCGGCCTCGCCCTGCTCTGCAGCCCCTCCCGTGCTGTTGCCCATCTCGTGACGACCGGCATGGGACCCGTTTACGACGGGATCGGACACCTGCTGCTGACGCCTGAAGATCTCGTGCCGGTGCTGGCAATCGCCCTCTACGCTGGGCTGCGGGGGGTTGATGCCGGAAGAAGAACGATGTTTCTGCTGCCGCTCGCCTGGTTCATAGGCGGGCTTGCAGGGGCGACGACTAAACGTAACAATCACCTTCCCCATCTCGGCATTATCCATTCTCATCCTTGGGGGACTCGTGGCCGCGGACCTCTGCATGCCCGCCGCTGCTGTTTCCATCCTGGCAATAGTATTTGGACTTGTTCACGGTTACCTGAACGGTGCTGCTCTACGCGAGGGACCGGGCACGCTTGGGTTGATCGGGATCATGACCATGCTGTTTGTCATGGTCACTCTGGTTTCAGCTGGTGTTGTTTCGCTTGGCAAACCGTGGACCCGTATCGCGGTGCGCGTAACCGGTAGCTGGATTGCTGCCGTCGGGTTACTGATGTTCGGCTGGACGATGCGGTAAAGAATGTAGATTTCAATCACATTACAAGAAAAGGAGATAACTATGAAAAAAACAGTGTTGAGCAGTGCTCTGGTAGCGGCCGTGATGGTCGGCGGCCTGGCACTGACGGCCTTGGCCGCAGAAGAGCACGCCCACGGGGACGGTATCACCGACCCTTGTGTTGGTACGGCCAGCAAGGCCGACCTCGAAAAGGTTCATCCGACGAAACCGCCCTACTCACCGTATGCCGGTCGGAACTTCCCGACGCGGCCGCTCTTTGGCGACACGCACCTGCACACCGGGTTCTCGATGGACGCGGGCGCGTTCGGCGCGCGGCTCACGCCACGCGACGCCTACCGGTTCGCTCGGGGGGAGGAGCTGACCTCGAACACCGGCCAGCCGGTCAAGCTCTCCCGGCCGCTCGACTTCCTCGTCGTGGCCGACCACTCGGACGGCATGGGTTTTTTCCCGCTGCTGATGGGCGGGGATCAGGAGCTGTTGGCGACGCCGCAGGGCCGGAAGTGGTACGACCAGATCAAGGGCGGTCAGGGCGCCGATGCTGCGATGGACATCATCATCAGCTTCAGCAACAGCAAGCTTCCCAAGGGCTTCCCGGTCCCGGGCACGAAGGCCTACCGCTCGGCCTGGCAGGAGACGATCAAGTCGGCCGAGGCGTACAACGACCCGGGCCGGTTCACGGCCTTCATAGGCTACGAATGGACCTCGAACACAGCCGGCAATAACCTGCACCGCAACGTCATCTTCCGCGAGGACGGCACCAAGGCGAGCCTCGTCGAGCCCTACACCACGATGAAGCCGCTCGGCAGCGATAACCCCGAGGACCTCTGGAAGTGGATGGCGGCCACGGAGGAGAAGACCGGCAGCGAGGTGCTCGCCATCGCCCATAACGGCAACCTCAGCAACGGCGCGATGTTCCCGATGGTCGAGGCCTTCGGCAAGAAGATCGACAAGAGCTATGCCGAGACACGCGCCAAATGGGAACGGCTCTACGAGATGACCCAGACCAAAGGCACCGGCGAGGCGCACCCCTACCTATCTCCAAACGACGAGTTCGCCAATTTCGAGATCTGGGACAAGGGTAACTTGGATGCCAGCGTCGCCAAGAGCAAGGACATGCTCGATAATGAGTACGCGCGCTCGGCGTTGAAGAACGGCCTCGTGCTCGAGACGAAGTTGGGAACGAATCCGTACAAGTTTGGCATGATCGGCAGCAGCGACGCGCACACCGGCCTCGCCGCGATGGAGGAGGAGAACTTCTTCGGCAAGACCGCGCCGCAGGAACCAAGCCCGGAACGCATGACCAAGGCCTTCGTCAACAACCCCAAGACCGGCATCACAATCATGGACTGGGAGGTCTCAGCTTCCGGCTACGCAGCTGTGTGGGCGACCGAGAACACGCGCGCGGCGATCTTCGACGCTATGCAGCGCCGTGAGACTTACGCAACCACCGGTCCGCGCATGGTCGTGCGCTTCTTCGGTGGCTGGGAATTCGAGCAGGATGACGCTAACAACCGCATGCCCGCGGCCATTGGTTATAGCCAAGGGCGTCCCGATGGGCGGCGATCTGAGCCAGGCCCCGAAAGGCAAGTCGCCGACGTTCATAGCCGCCGCTCTGAAAGATGCCATCGGCGCGAATCTCGACCGCATCCAGATCATCAAGGGATGGATAGACAAGGATGGCAAGACCCAGGAGCGCATTTACGACGTAGCCGTCTCCAGCGGACGAAAGATTGAAGCGGACGGCCGCTGCAAGACCGCGGTCGGCAGCACTGTTGACGTGGAGAATGCCACCTGGACCAATACCATAGGGGCGCCGGAACTGATTTCCGTCTGGAAAGACCCGGAGTTTGACCCGGCGCAAAGAGCATTTTACTACCTGCGAGTGCTAGAGATCCCAACGCCGCGATGGACCGCTTACGACGCCAAGCGCTTTGGCACCAAACCACTCCCTGGCACTGCGATGACACTCCAGGAACGGGCCTATACGTCACCGATCTGGTATACGCCGGGAACATGACCGGGAGTGAGTGACCCGTGCACAACCTCTCGAACAATGAAGAAAAAGATACCCCAGGTTCCTGCAAAACACAGGAACCTGGCAGGCTCAGCGCCTTACCCTTAAATCACAATTGCCAAAAAGGCTGTCACAGAGAAGGAAAGCATCTATGAAAAAAATAATTCTCACTTCAATGGCTGGTCTGATCCTTCATGGGATTTGCCGGCCAGGCCAATGCCGGAGGGCTGTATCTTTATGAAATGGGCACCGAAGATCTTGGACTGGCGGGTGCCGGAACGACAGCCCGCGCCCAGGATGCGTCAACGGTTTTCAGCAATCCGGCTGGAATGACCCGTCTGCCTGGAAATCAGCTGACCCTTGGGGCGCAGATCCTCTATGGGGATCTGCCCTATGAGTTGGACAATAGAGTTTTGGAAGGTTCCGACACCGTCGTCGGTTGGTTGCCGGCTGCGAGCTCGTTTTACAGCCACAGCATTAATGATGATCTCAAAATTGGTGTTGCTTTGTACGGCAATTTTGGCCTGAGCCTGGGGTTTGACAATGACTGGGCCGGCCGTTACCTGGTGAAGGACTCCACCTTGATGGGGGTAACGCTGCAACCCAGCCTCGCTTACCGGATCAACGAGATGTTCTCGGTTGGCGGAGGCGTGGGTATCAATTTAGGGATTATTCTCACTCACCCGTGATAAGCTGTCCACGGGTGAAGAATCCACCCTTGACGACACCGACTGGGCTCTCAGTGGCAAGCTGGGTGTGTTGTTCGAGCCCTGCAAATACGCCCGTCTCGGCCTTACCTGGACCAGTGAAGTGGATTATGAATTTGACGTCGATGCGAGTGGCAATCTGCCGATTACCGGCATGTCCTGGACATTGCCGATCAACGCCACTGTTGATGCACCGCAACAGGTGATGTTCAGTGCTGTACTCGATCTTAATGACACCTGGTCTCTGCTCGGCAACATCGGCTGGCAGGATTGGAGTTCGTTCAGTAACCTGGAGGTAAGTACCAATCGTTTATCGAAGTCTTCCAACCTGGAACTGCAGGATACCTGGCATGGGGCTCTCGGCACCCAATACAAGATGACCAAGGCGACCCGCCTTAATTTCGGCGTTGCCTACGATACCAGCATGTACGACAATCAGGACAATACTTCTTTCACCATGCCCTCCGGCGCCGCCTGGCGTTTCGGTGCCGGGGTGCAGCAGCAGCTGAGCGAGCAGGCTTCCCTCGGAGTGGCCTTTGAATACCTGATGAGTGAGGATGCCTACGCAGCCGAGCCCGCTTTGCTCTCCGGCAGCTATGAAGACCCGCAAATGTTTTTTTTCGCGGTAAATTACAGTTATCGATTTTAGAGGATGTCCACTGACTCGAAAACCATAAATACAAGGAGGACGACTGTATGGACGAGAATCAAAAATTGTTGGATAAGGTCACCGCTCTCTTGAAGCAGCACGATGCGGCGTTTGCCGCTCAAGACGTCAAAGGGGTGATGAAGACGTATGTATCCGGACCCCAAATTTTCTTGATGGGAACCGGCCCCGGTGAAATTTATCGCGGAACGGAAGGGGTTGAGGGTGCATACAATCTGTTTTGCACAAAATTCGAGAAAGGGACGGTGGCATTCACCTATAATTGGGTTTCGGCGGGTTCCATAGGTGATTTGGCCTGGTTCGCTGCTGAGTACACAATTAAGGGTAATGCTAGGCGGTGAGACAAAAGAGCTCGAAATCAACGTTTCCGGAACCTTGCAGAAACAAAAAGGTAAGTGGAGTATCCTGGCTATGCATTTTTCCAGACTAGGTGTCATGGCGGAGCCGAATGGACCGAAACCGACGTGATGAAAAGCTGTCTTGAAGAAAAACGTTGAAAATGCATACAGATTAAAATACCGCGAAGGTGCAGTCGTTCATTTCACTGCGGTCTTCCAATCGGAGGTCAGTCATGGAAAATGATAGAGAAACTCAGAATTCTGAAGAAATCAGTACCAGTGAAGAACAGTTGTTGAGTCGAAGGAATTTTTTAGACGGTCTAGGTAAATGGTCTAAGGTTGTCATTGGCGCCGCGGTACTTGGCGGCGTTGTGCTCAATGCCGACCATGAGGCTCATGCCGGCGCGGGCCTGGGCCAACCGTGGTGGCGGTGGCGGTGCTGCCTGGGCCAATCGTGGCGGCGGTGGTGGCGCTGGCTGGGCCAATCGTGGCGGTGGCGGCTCTGCAGCCTGGGCCAATCGGGGTGCTGCCTGGGCCAATCGCGGAGGTGCTTGGGTCAACCGGTATTAATATCAGGTTAAGTGCCCTCGGAATAAAACCTGTGCCAGAGATGATACCCCGGAAAACGTTATGAATGATATCACCTACAACATCCCGGTTTCTTTGATTGCAGGTTTTCGTGAGCGAAAAATGATCATCCGCGCGGATGATGCGACGGATATTGTCGAGAACGTCACCGATCAGGACTTGGGGCATATTTCTTTTATCAAACTGCTTTCCCTGAAGGGGGAAATAGGCAGCCTCATAAACTGGGGACAAGGAATCCCGGTAGAATTGGTCGTTTCGGATACCTACCGGGATCTTCCCCTGCTGTATCGATATACCCCCTTGCTTGCCAGCCACCCAATCAGGGTTTCAGTTCCTCTCGTGGCTGGATGTGATAAGTTGGTAAAGCTAGCTGTCTCTCTGGACTTCGCAGTCAAACTCGAAGGCGGGCAGCCCGATGAATCGTTGTTGGATGAATTGCAGCGGATTGCCCATTTCTATCTCCATCAGTCAATGGTTTCCGAGCCCATCGAGTTTTTCCACAGCCTTTTCTTAGCGTTCTACCGGCTTGATCCCATTAATCTCTGGACCCTGCAGGAGGAAGATCCCTCTCTTGCCCGCTACATCACTGACAGTGGAAAGGCGATGATGCCCGGTCGGTTGGCTGGGGTGGAAGTCAACGAAGATTTCTCTCCGTTCGTGCTGGAAATGCAGAAGGGGCCGTTTGCCGAAAAGGGCGAGTGCGCTGAATGCGAATTCCTCATGCATTGCCAGGGATATTTCAAGTGGCCGCTCAGAGAATATCGCTGCCATGGTGTGAAGGCGCTGATGAACACCCTTCGGAGTGCTGCAGAGGAGTTGCGAGCAGATATCGCCTCGTTTCATTCTCCGGGAAAGGGTTCGGGCCGAATGACCGGATCGCATTTTTCTCTCATCCTGCTCCCTACCCTGGGATGCAATGCCGACTGCGATTACTGTTTCGAAAACAAAACCGACCAGCATCTTACCCTCGATCAATCTCAAGATACTTATCGAAAGGGTCATGGACTTCCTGGAGCGAAAGCCATATTGGACGATTGTCCATCTACTGGCAGGGAGGGGAGGTCATGACCCTGCCGCCGGAATGGTTCGAACAGGCAAACATCATCATCAAACACAGTGCTGAAACTCGGAAGAAAGAGGTTGTCAATTACCTCCAGTCCAACATGATTGGCTACAGTCGGAAATGGAACAAAGTCCTCTTCGAGATGTTTGACAACAGTGTCGGGTCTTCCATGGATTTCCCCAATCTCCACCGTCGACTCACCGGTGGCAGGCCTGAGGAATACGAGGCTACTTTGGGCTCGAAAGGTGCAGGAAGCCAGAGAGGCGGGCATCAAGGTGAGCGTTATCGCCATACCCAACGAGCAGACCCTGCAAATGGGTGCGAGCGATTCTATTCCCGTTTTGTCGACGAACTGGAAATCACCGAGTTCCAGATCAACACGCCCTTTCCCGGAGGATCGGCCAACCTGGTGAAGGATGGATATCCACTGGATGCAGAGAGGCTGGGGCAGTTTCTGCTGGATTTAGCCGCGATATGGGTAGAAGACGGCTTCGGCAAAGAAGTAAAGCTCGGTCCTTTTGACAGGCTTATGGAATATTTTGTCCACGGCCACAAGAACCTGCTTTGTATTTGGCAAGACAACTGTGCCAACGATTTTGTCTGTATCGACCCACGGGGATATGTCTCGCAATGCGACTGCTGGGCAGCAAGCTATCCCAGTTTTCGGTTCGGAAACATTTTTGGTAGTGACAGTCTTTCCACTCTCCTGAGAAGCAGCGAGGCCCGCCGCCAGCTCCAGGAGAGACCGGGGATATTGATCCAGCGTGAAGACTGCATTGAGTGCCGGTATTTGGGGATCTGCCATGGTGGATGTCCTGTGCGCTCTTATACAGTCAAGGATGATATCAACCAAAAAGATCCCTATTGTTCGGTCTATCTTGCACTGTTTAGGGGGATGGAAAGTCTTGCGGCAACCCGTCCACTTTCCAGCATGAGCCCTCGCTAACTAAAGACCTTCCCTGGCAGTGTGTCGTTTGATGCCGGATACGTGGTTAATCCGTGGCTGATGCTATCTCAGTGTAAGCCGGTGGCGGACTCGGCCTTATTTGCCCTTTTTGTCTCCTCGAAGTACACGGGGATACTCTGGCTGATAGTTTGCGCTCCAACTTCTTCCGAGCCATCCTTCACGGGATGACCCTTGCTTGCGGCTAGTATTTATGTTCTTGTCATCAAGACAGTAATGGGTTTACATTATAGGGGACATGCACCGCATAAGATCACGTTACTTAGGAGGAACACAGGATGCTCGATTTCATTCCTGACACACAGCAGTTGGCTCAAATTTTTTCGAACGCGATGGCTCCTACGTTTTTCCTAGGGGCAGTTGCCGCGTTTGTATCTCTTATGAATTCGAGGCTGTCAACGGTGATTGAGCGTATTCGGACCCTAAACGAGATTTTAGATGAGGACCAGGCACGAGCCCACCTCAAGGTCGATATTGAAAGATTGAGACGCCGTACTCGCTACTTGGTTAGCGGTATCCAGTTAGCCTTGGTCGGCGGCGTTTGTGCCACTCTTCTTCTTGCCATCATGTTTACAACTGGATTCTTGGGGATAAAACACGCCTATGGCGCCGGCTTGCTCTTCATTATTGCGACAGCCTTTCTCGGTTTTTCGTTGATTCGCTTCGGGCAGGAAGCATATATTAGTGTCAGTGGGTACGATGAATACCGTTGACGCCAACTCGGGGAGACAGTTTCTTTTTCCGAAGATTAGTCATTTTCTCAAGGCAATAGAGCTTATGATCATTCATTCTTTAACTATAAAGGGAGAAAAACGATGAAATGGCATAAACGCACCATTCTTGCGGCGCTTGTTGCCCTGACCCTTGCTGGGATCAATCTGGCGTCAACCGAGGCAGCGGAAAGCAATCCAAAGTCGATTCTCAAGACGATGTGTGATTACATTTCCAGCCAGAAAACGATTGAATTAGCTTTTGACAGTGATATCGAGATTATCACACCGCAGTTGGAGAAAATTCAGTTCACTAATTCCGGAGAGGCACTACTGAGTCGTCCAGACAAGCTGCGGGCCCATCGGGCAAGTGGCCATGCGGATGTGACGATGGTCTTCGACGGTAAGACTGTCAGTATACTGAGCAAAAAGGACAATGGCTATGCGCAGTTTGAAACCTCGGGAACGGTGGATCAGTTGCTTGAAGCCCTGAGGAAGGGTCATGGTGTCGCGCTTCCAGGCGCTGATCTCCTATTATCAAATTCATACGACACGCTTGTTGCTGACGTAAAAGAAGCCAAATACATAGGTCGTGGGATTATAGATGGCTTGGAGTGTGAGCATCTCGCCTTCCGCAATTTTGATACAGACTGGCAGCTATGGGTGGAGGTCGGGAATACTCCCATTCCGCGCAAATTGGTTATCACCAGCAAAACTGTGAACAGCGCACCGCAATACACAATTCGTATTAAGAGCTTGAAAACCGGTATCGAACCAGCAAAGGATGCGTTTGAATTTGTCCCGCAGGCTGGAACCAAAAAGCTTAACCCCGAAGATCTCATCGGACTGGACGAACTACCACCGGAGCAACCGGAAGGAGGCAACCAATGACAAGCAAGAGCATGGAAATATTTCATACTGCTAAGTCTTTTTGCAGCTATATGGGCTTGGAATGGGGAGATCAGTCCGACTTCTCATGAATATCTGGTAACAACTGCAGAAGCGGTAGTGGGCAGACCGGCGACCCCAGTCAGCTATGCAGGTGTAGCCAGGCGATCCACGGTCGGTGTTGGCGCGCCAGGAGTGGGAGTTGCACCCGCGAACATGGGCGGGCCGGTGAATAGGGTCGGAAGGCGTTGAACTGACCAGTGCTGTAGCGTCCTGACTTCCAGGGATGCACCGGCCATGGAGATCAAGGTTAAGCTGAACGTTCAATCGAACGTTTAGAGTAATTACAGACACATGGAGATCTAAAATTTTGTTTTTACGTAAAAACAAAAGAAGTTGGCGTTCTTTTCATGTAGCTATCGTACGAATTTATTGGGTTGTGATCGGACGTTCGGGGCTGTTGTTGGTGATTGCGCATTTGTTGGTGGCTGGGCAAGCACGCGCTGGCGAGATTGAGCCAAGAGCCTATGCCAATGCGCCGGTTGGTGTCAATTTTTTGCTTGCGGGCTATGCGTATTCGGAGGGCGGTTTGTCAACTGAGGCTTCGTCACCGATAAGGGATGCTCAACTCAAGATGTCTACAGAAGTCCTCGCTTATGCACGGGTTCTTGATGTGTGGGGTAAATCAGGAAAGGTTGATGTCATACTGCCGTATTCTCAATTATCAGGAAGCGCGACGGCTTTCGGGCAGACAGTTGAACGTAATGTTTCGGGATTTAATGACCCACGCGTCCGTTTTTCAGTAAATTTCTATGGTGCCCCTGCAGTAACGCTGCAAGAATTCGCCAACTATCAGCAGGATCTCATCATCGGGGCGAGCGTTCAGATCTCAGCGCCCCTCGGTCAGTATGATAATGACAAGATGGTGAACCTTGGGAACAACCGCTGGTTTGTTAAGCCGGATATCGGAATCTCTAAGGCGTGGGGGCCTTTTTCATTGGAGTTTTCCACAGGTGTGTTTCTTTTCAGCAGTAATGACGACTTCTTCGGCGGCAAGACACTTGATCAGGATCCTGTCTACACTACGCAGGTCCACGCTACCTACAATCTGGGTCGCGGCATTTGGGCAGCATTGAGCGGAACGTACGATTACGGCGGGCGCAAGACAATAGACGGTGTGCGAAACGACGATATAGAGGAAAATTCAAGAGCTGGCGCCACATTGGCGTTGCCCGTAAACCGCAACAACTCGATCAAGTTTTTCGCCAGTACCCCCATATATACCAGCGCGGGGGGCGATTACGACCTGGCCGGAATTCTCTGGCAGTACCGCTGGGGCGGGGGGCTGTAAGATCCTACCGACAACGACGAAAAATCGAATTTCCGGGTCAATTATGTTCTGCCCAAAGGGTTTCCTTTTTCCGGGCCACTATCGCATTCATTTCTTTTTCAAAGGACGGTGCCAAAGCCAGAGATCCATACTCGTTTAGATGATCTTTATCTTTGTAAAGACTGATCCCATCCAGCAGTGGTTCGGCAAAAGTGTGGTACAGGGTCGAAAGTTTCGACCTGATGGGCGGCAGCGAATCTGTCGATAAAATCGATACTTGGCTGTTGCCATTTTTTAATAAATCCTGTGTCAAAACTGCAGGATCTTTCCTGAGCGAACAGCTTTTTCAAAATTGGTTCCCAGTTGCAGGAGGTTATGCTGCCAAAGAGGGGCACCTGTTTAAGCAAAACAAGATCCTTGCCTGCTTTTCTTATGGCATCGACCGTCAATGACAGCTGATCATAATAATAGCTGGTATGATCTTCGACCACTCTCCCTGCAGAATCTTTGAATGTTATCATCCGACTATTATGCAAATATCCTTTGCCGTCATAAAAAAGGTCGAATCGCTGGGCTATAAGTATGAGCTCAACACGAGGGTCATCGACAATCTGGTGTTCAAGCAGAGGCAGGGTCATTTCGCATTGTCTTTCATGATCTTCTGTAATAGTACTTTTTATATCCACTCGGCTAAGGAGCATCGGGCATCCTGCGGTCCCCAGAAATTTGACATTGTAGCCATATTTTTTAGCCCATGTCGTAACAGATCGAAGATAGTGGGGAGAATGGCTGTCTCCGACCAGGGCGATGACCGGAGTGTCGATATTTTCGCTTGACTGGCATTGGTAAAAAACAAGGCCATCTTTTCTTATTTCAGTGCAGTCCGGATCATACAACTTTATATCGTCAGTTTTTCTATCGAAATACGGTGAAATACGCCAGGATGCGATATCGTAATTCACCAGGTTCTTAAACCCGACAGCAAAACCAACGATAAGAAGGAGAGCGGAGACGAGCACATGGTTGTCGGATAATGTTGATTTCCTGGCAGGCTTTTCGACCAGAAAGTAGCTGAGAACGGAAAGGAGAAAGGTGACCACTATAATACCAAAAGACTCGGCGGCTTTTAACTCAGCTGTATCGGAAAAAATATTTCCAGAAAGCAATTGCAGGCCAGTGATACAAGTAGAGAGAATAAGAAATCTTTCCGATGGCGGTCGGCAGTTGAGTCGCCAATATCTTATTGACCAGGCTTTGTTGCCCATTGGCATGAATGATCAGGGCTGTGCCGACACAAGGTAATACTATACCAAATTGCAAAAACGATCTGCCCAGATGTTCTTCTTCAATAAAGTAGAGACTATAACAGAGCAGAAGAAGCCCCAGTGTGCCAATCAGGCCATTCACCTTTCGGGTAACAGGGGAGGGCAGTATTTTCAGAGCGACAAACCCGCCGATACAGAATTCAAATGCTCTTGAATAAAACATGTAAAAGGCAAGATTTTGGTTTGTCTGTGCCAAAGTATAACAAACAGCAAATGATCCTAAACAAATAAAGAAAAATACTCCGGCTAATTTTGGCTGAAGATCCGGCGGCGCCATTTTCATCAGCACATACAGTGGAGCGAGGCTCGGCAGTTTGAGAAGAACTGGAGATAAACGAAGTGGCATTGTTGTCCGTTCTTGGTGTATTAAAGAGCCGGTAGCAGCCAAATATAAGCAGTGGCCAGAAGAGATAAAACTGTTCTTCCACGCCCAGAGACCAGGTATGCAGAAGAGGTTGCCCGGAGAAACCTTCACTGAAATAATCGACCTTGCGGGAAAAGAAGATATTTGCCAGTTGCCCTGAGGCATATCTGGCAGAATCCATGAAATTTATATACGTCTCAGGGGGCAGCAGGAGTATGGCGATGATACCTGATAAGAGAAGAACCACAAATAATGCGGGGAAAATCCTTTTTATTCGGCGGGCATAAAAACGAGTGAAGGAAAAAATTCGGAGAGAGTTTTCACGTACGATAATCCCAGTGATCAGATATCCGGATATCACAAAAAAAATATCAACACCGAGAAAACCCCCGGGGAGTAAGCCTGGATGGAGATGGAAGATGAAAACCGACAGTACTGCCAGTGCACGGATACCATCGATGTCTGGTCTGTATTCGGTGTTTTTCTTCAAAGGATGTTAACAATATTTTAAAGGAGAAAACATTTGGTGACGTTCCTGGCTACATAATGTGAGCTTCAGCAATACGAGTGACAGGTCAATCATTTATCCCCTTAAAAAGAAATCTTTCAACGACTTCTTCGATGATCACATCAACCTGCCGGACTTTCAGTAACCTGTTCGATATTTTTCTGATCATAGGTTTTCCAGAGATAGATAGAATGTTTGAAATTTTCCGAAAAAAACGGCTCGAGTGAAGCAAAAAAGGAATCTCGAAAAACCAGTGCGGTGAGTTGTCCCTTTTCACTTTTTCGAGCAAAGGAGGGTGTGTCTTGTCGCTGCTGCAGATTGGTCAAAGTCGTAAAGATCAAATTGGTCCGGCTGAGCACTTGCTTGAAAACCCGCAAGAGTCTGGCAGGTGATGGTGGCTTCCTTGCTGCTGCATGGCCATCCAGGCAAGGTCACAAAGATCGGGATTGGCATCGCAAGGTTTTATGACATCTGGTCCAAAGGTAAAATTTGTTGTAAAGACGGTGTCGGGAAAACTTTTCTGCAGTGCCTGGAGGATTGCCGTAAAGCCGATATAAGCTCCTCGCAAGTTCCAGTGTGTATCGGCTTTATAGAAAAGTTCCTTTTCGTTCTTGGCTTGGCGCAACGGGCGACTGAGGTCGACCAGAAAGGGCAAGGGGCTGTGCTCTGAAAGGTTGAGTAATTGTTCGAAACGGGTGGTTCCTTTGAAGGCAGCTACCTTCGGCGGCAGATATTCCGGATAAATATTTTGCTTATTTGGCGGAACTACCAGGAAATATTCGATTCCTCGCTGTTTGCACCACACTGCCCTTCGCTTGCGCTCTGCCACCCAGTTATTCAGCTGTTTTTCGCTGAGTTTGAGATGCCCCTGATAGTCTTCAATCTCATCTTCGGCCGAATAGAAAAACCAGCCTTTTTCGCCGAGAAGAACCTTTGATTCGTTGCCGGTTTTAGCGAAGCGTTTTTTCATCTCTCGATGATAACGTTTGATGAGCAATTCCCGATAACCGAAGTGATCGCCAAGATACTCTTCAATCTCGGAAAAGTAAACTGTCAATTGGCCAAGCGATTGAGGAGGTATCGGATGCTCTGCAAGTTTACGTTTTTCTACTCTGGACCAATCGGCTTGTGGAGTGAAAAGCATTTTCAAGGATGGAATAAAAATGATGAGTAGAAACACGACTGTCAGCGTTTTATGGAAGTGGGACTGCAGTGCCGTGGTGCTCATCATTTCTAAAACCTGTAATAAATAAAAGGATTATACACTTCAGCGGCCAGACTGATAACAGTGAAATAGGTCAGAGTCCCGAGAATCCAAAGCTGCAGGAGATAGCTTCCGGTAACAAACCAGATTTGCATGCGAATCGGAGTCGAAACCAGATATTTCTGCAGTCTTTGCAGTACAGGATAAAGCGGAAGGGCGAGCGTAACAGCCAGAATCATAACGAAAACAACCTGGGTGTCGATAACCTTTTCCAGTGAAAACGTTTCCGATTGGCCGAGAGATCCCCCGAACATGACCATGATGTATTGCGTGGCATCCCCAAGAGTTTCACTGCGAAAGAGTACCCAGCCGAACACGACAAGAACGAACGTTGTCAGGTGTTGAGCCGGAATCCAAAGCCGCTGCCTGATTTCACCGATCCAGGTACGTTCAAGAGTAAGAAAGAGACCGTGGTAGAGCCCCCAAAGGACGAATGTCCAACTTGCACCGTGCCAAAGGCCGCAAAGCATGAAGACGACGAGAAGATTCAGATACGTGCGTCGATTGCCATGTCTGCTACCACCCAACGGGATGTACAGATAATCCTTCAGCCAGGAGGATAGGGAAATATGCCAGCGTCGCCAGAAGTCACGGAAGGACCGGGCGGCATACGGATAATTAAAATTTTCGGGAAAAGTAAAGCCGAACATCTTGCCCAGACCAATGGCCATGTCGGAGTAGCCGGAGAAATCAAAATAGATCTGGAAGGTGTAACAGAGCGCACCGATCCAGGCGACCTCTGGAGACAACTCGTGTGCTTTCAAGGCAAAAATCTGGTCGGCAACTGCGGCCAGAGGGTTGGCTATGAGTACTTTTTTGCTCAGGCCAAAAAGAAAACGCTGCACACCGCAGGCAAAACCGGAAAAGTTGACTTTTCGCAGTACAAGTTCTGTCGCAATCTCTGAATATCGTACGATCGGTCCCGCTATCAACTGCGGAAACAATGTGATATAGAGACTGAGATTGATCAGGTTGCGTTCGGGTTTAACTTTTCCGCGGTACACATCGATGAGATACGACATGGCCTGGAAAGTGAAAAAGCTAATACCGATTGGCAGATGAACCGGCCCCAGAACGACTGTCGGCATCCCAACAGCTGTTGAAATGCCGTTGAGATTATCCATAATGAAGTTTGCGTACTTAAAAAAACCGAGCAATACCAGGTTGAGGATTATTCCGCAGGCAACGATCCGTTTTGAGAAGGTTTTACTGGCGTTACTTGCAAGAAAAAGTCCACAAAGGTAATTCATGAGGATAGAGGCCAGCATCACGACCAGATAAACACCTTCCCCCCAGGTATAAAAGAGCAGGCTTGCCGCAAGAAGCGTGAAATTACGTACCCTTCGACCTGCGAGAAAATATGTCCCCAGAACCAACGGCAGAAAGAAAAAAACAAATATAACAGAGGAAAAGATCATATCTACATGCCTTGAAGAGACGGGTTTGCCTTGCCAATCAATTGTGGCTGAGAGCCTCTTTTCGGGACGTATTCAGTGCAATATGGCGTTCTTTAAAATGGTCAATTCTCGCTTGAATTATGTCGAGTCCTGAGAGTTTGAAGGCAGCCATGGCTTTGATGTATTGGTTACGATTTCCGATCAGAGAAACAATTTTATCTCTCAGCAGGAGAGGATTAACCTCATTCCATGGGATGAAATCAAGGAGATGTAGGTTATTGAGACATTCTGCCCTAAGGAGTTGTTCACGGCGTGGTGTCTCTCGCGGAATAATCAGGGCTGGCGTGCCGTGCGAGAGAATTTCACAAACCGTGTTATAGCCACCCATGGAAATAACCAAATCCGCCGCTTTCATCAAATCTTCCATGCGCGGATAAAAAGGAAAAGTCTTTATACCGTAGTTTTTAGCCCTTTTCTTCGTCTCTTCCCGCCTCTCTTTAGGCATGAAAGGTCCTGTGACAATGATTGACTTGAATGGCAATGATGTCGGGAAATATTGATGCATATCAATGAAATGGTCAATTACTTCACCACCATCTCCGCCACCGCCGGTGGTAACCAGAATAAAGATATCGTCATCCATGATCCTATACTTTTTACGAATCTCTGCTCTTCGTGTAGACGGTAATTGAGTCCTCGGGATATAACCTGTGAAAACCACCTTATCGAGGATATCTGCCGGTAATTGGTATTTTTCCACCGAATCAAAAATATCCTGGTTCCCATAAACCCAGATCTCATCATAGAGTTTTCCCAATGACTTATAAACCTCCTTTTCCTGCCAATCCTTGCAGATAACATCCGCGTCATCAAGAATGTCACGTAAGCCTAGGATTGATATGGTTTGAGGGCTGTTTTGTTTCAGCCATTCAAGCGTTGGCAGCACCTCTCGCTTTAATCCATGGGGCTCTTTATCGACTATAAAAAGGTTAGGCCGAAAGGTTTGGGTGGTAGCAAGAATGATATTGGTTCGAATGCTCAGCGCCTGGTCCTGATCAATACGAATCGATAATGATTGGTAATCACCATTGGTTTTCTTTATCATTCCAGGGATTCGGACGAAATCGACTTGGTCCGGAAAAGGAAAACGACCGGCGATCGGTGATCCGGTAAGAATGAGAACATTGGTGTTTATATCGCACAGATGATTGGCAATAGCCATGGTTCGACGGATATGCCCTAGACCATAAGTATCATGGGAGTACATGAGTATGTTGCATATAGGGGGACAATTCATTTTCGCTCTCCTCTTGTCGCTGTCAAGACCATCCGTCCCATAAGTCTGTTCTTCATACAATGTTCCCTTGTTTACTATGGTAAAATCCTTTCGTGTACCTGCCAGGCCTCTGCATCCAGCAGAAGCCAGGCAGCTGCTGACCAATTATTTCGTTTTCTGAACGGATATTGCGAGTTCATTGGTATAGGTGATGACGATTGTGTCACCGATCTTGACTTTCTCAAGGTTGGCAGGATCCTGCACCTTCACAATCCGAATATTGCCATCCGGTAACCTGAGAGTCGCCGTTTCGAGGGTCTTGTCAATATCGACTATTTCAGCTGTAACGGTTACTTCGTATACTTCAAGGGCACCCGGCTTGCTGCCCGGCACTGCTCTGGCCATTCCTTGGGCTGTTTCATCACGGACTTCTCCAGGCTTAGCCATCCGCACAGCCACGGCTTCGGAGTAAATCGCTACCACCTCATCACCAACTCTGACCTGAGGCAGATTGACCACCTCTTTTCCAGCATAGATCGTCGATTTTTTACCATCAGCTCCTCGCAGGGTGACCATTCGAGTTACCATATCCACCGATTCGACAGTCGCCGTTACCGTTACCATCTTTGCCCTTTCGATCTTCAGATCCTTTTGAGCTTCATTGCTTGCGCAGCCCCACACGTTTAAGGTAACTATTGCAATCATAAACAACCGAATGCAGTTTTTCATAACCATCTCCTTGATTTATTGTACTAATATTTATAAAGACTGAGACTGCAAGTAATACACTACAACCACTTGATTCGCCACTATTTTTTATTCGTTTCATGGTCCGCATTGGCAACCCGTCCGTTGTTGTCCCGCCAACTATTACAATACATTTTTCAGTCTGTTGGTGTCTCCCGCCGAAAGTTGTAAAAAGTTGTATTATTGGAACAATGGCTCTGCATTATGGCTGAAACGATGGCCTCCCTTCATTGCTATTTTTTCCCCGATACCTATAATTGAATGAAATTACCCTTTCAATTTGTTACGGCAAGGTTTGTCGAAAGGGAAAGGTCTTAAAATTTTTTCCGGGGAAGGGTGATAACATGTTCGATTCAGGCATGGCATGGTTACGTCGGGAGATATACCATCTGCGTCAAAATAGGCAGCACAGCCGGGCCTTGCTCAGATCAATTGAAGAGGTCGTGGAAATCACCGACCCGAAAATTCGTCTAGCGAATCGTTACCGCAAAACGTTGGTTCCCTCGGTAGAAAAAGCAATTCAATACTGCAATGATCTGGTTGTTTCTCTGCCGGGTCCGGTTCGGTTGCACCAAAAGACCTACTATGACGACCCCTTGGTGAAGGCACTTTTCAGGTCCGTTGAAGAGCTGGAAGCCCTTTTGCAGCAAGCGAGGAATGCTGCAGCCCCCGATGACGACGGTCAGGAGTTGTTCGCACTTTTGACCATGACCAAAACAGAGACAATCATCTATGGCCATAAACAGCAGGGAGAAATGCTCCTTTCTGATGTACCGATGCGGGCCGTGACCTTTATTGAGCACCGCGTTGTTGCCCCGACCTCCGACCTGCAGGTCACTAAAACCAGGCTTGAACAGCGTAGCTTGGAAATACTTGCCAGCGTAGCCATGGAAAAAATCGCTTCTCTCAAGTTGAACTTGACGGAGTTGCGGCAGCGCCGGGAACGTCTGAACGCCATGCATCGCATCCTTGCCGGAAAGCGGCAAACCTTTGATTTTTTTGCCCAGCCAGAGCAGGCAAACATGCAAAAGATCAACGAATTGAAGGCACTACTGCGGGAAACCGAGAACGAGATAGAATTGGCAAGAAAGGAGATTGAAACTCCCGACGATACCCTTGGCCACCTGAACCGGATCATGGCCTTGCCGGCCCAGACCTTCACGCTTCGGCAACAATCCCTGCCGTTGAATTGGATGAATGTCCTCGTTGAGGACAGTGAAGATACTGCCTTCCACCTGATCAATCTTGCCGAATTGAGTCTGAACGAGGAATTATTCCGCTCGGCGGTTCTGGTGCGTTTTGATCGGTAGAGGATGAGCCGACGTGTTGAATTTTTTCTGCTGAAGGATGAGTGTGGCGAGGAGGGGAAGCCTGAACGGCCAGCAATTCGATAACATCACTGATAGGGAGAAAGGGATAAACCGTTGAGGACTATCAAGGAAACCAAAGAGTCGCCTTGACAGTCCCATTCGCATATTCTGATAACTTCCCCGGAAAGGGGAGGTTAGAATGAGAAACGTGCCCCCAAGAGGAGCTGGTGGTCTTCATACGTCGTAGTAAGATCATCAAACTCGACGTCCTCTGTCGCTAAGTAACGGTAAGCGAGGTCAAGACTAAACTTTTCATTGAAAGCATACGCCGCGCCAGCACCAAATGCGTAGGCAAAAACGTTTTGGTCACGAGTTCTATTACCGATCTCATACTCGACATTGGCAATACCCAGACCGGCGCTGAGGAAGGGGACGAAACGACTGCCAAAATTAAAATCGTAATAGCCGTTGAAGAGAGCCCCCATTGCAGAAACGGTAGTGGAACCAATCTCGACTTCGGTAATATTCCTGACATTGACATTGTCGCCGTCATTTGAGTTATAGAAGCCTTCTACCTCAAGACGAACGGCCTTGTTCAAAGCAACACCGACGGCACCGCGAGCAACGTATCCGGCATCAAACGACAGACTGGTGGTGTCGGTGAAATATTCAAGGTCAGTGTCGGCAAGCCAACTCACACCACCGCCAAGGCTCAGATAGGGAACAGCAGCGAATGCATGAGCCGCACCAAGAGTGATCCCTGTTACAGCAACAGCTAAAAGTATTTTTTTCATCATTCTCTCCATTGTTGAAATTGAAATGAGGTTACCTCTTGTCGAGGTAGATTAACAGTAGCGGAAAACAGTTACGTTATTCACTCATCCCTAACCGCTGCCGACACTTCCCTCTGTCCACATTAATAACTATCAATAGGTACCATTCATCACTGATAATAACTCGCCAATATCTGCTGTCAAGTTTCCATTTTAACGAGAGTAAAAAAATTTGTACGCCATAGGCGTGATATTAATTCGATCAACCCCAGACTGAATCCCCTTTTCCAGTATCTTCATCCACGAACTCGACATTCACCGATTCAGTCACGTAGCCGCCATCATACAAGTGACTGTGTTTAGAATTTTTCAGGGATGAGCTTGAACGTATCGTATTGTTCCTGATATTTTTTGCCGATTTTTCGCTTCGGCAATTTCACTTTTTCGTTGTCGAGTTCACGATACTTTATAGAACTGAGCAGATGAGCTGATGATATTCAGGCGTGCACGTTTTTTATCGTTTGAATAGGTGACGTCCATGGCGCCCAGGGGACATCGGTCTTGGCGAACATCTCGTCCCTCGCCCTGGTATAGTCATCCCAGCGGTCATAGCATTTAAGATCCATCGGGGTAGAGTTTCCATATCTTGCGAGGATCGTCAATCCGTGCGGTAAGGCGCCGGGTCTGCTCCTCGGGGCTGACCTCCAGCCAATATTTGAGGAGGATAATCCCCGATTCGACCATCAGTTTTTCAAAACCGGGAACAATATCGAGAAACCGTTTAGCCTGCTCCTCGGTGCAAAAGCCCATGACCCGTTCGACACCGGCCCGGTTGTACCAGCTCCGGTCAAAGATCACCACCTCGCCAGCGGCCGGCAGATGAGGCAGGTAGCGCTGGGCATACATCTGCGATTTTTCCCGCTCGGTTGGCGCCGGCAGGGCCACCACCCGAAAGACCCTCGGGCTCACCCGCTCGGTGATGGCTTTGATCACTCCGCCCTTACCGGCACCGTCACGCCCCTCAAAAACAACACAGACCTTGAGTCCTTTATGGACGACCCACTGCTGCAGCTTGACCAGCTCACCGTGCAGTCTGGCCAATTCTTTTTCGTAATCTTTGTTATTCAGCTTTACCTTGTCTGTGGTATTTTCTCTTGTTTTTCTCTTTGGTTTTGCTCATAGTCCCTCCTCGCCGGCAAAATTGCCGCAATGTATTACGACTGCCATCTACCACAAGCCTAGAGAGCCTGGAATCGTGTGATGGCTGAACGTGCGTTAAACAGCAGCCGCTCTTTACCAAGACGGTCGGCCAGACCTGACTGCCGCACGACCCTGAGCACAGCGGGATTCAGGGCCGCCAGCCACAGCGTCATGCCACGCTCGGCTATTCGTTTCTCGCCCTCGATGAGCATCTGCAGGGCTGAGTACTCAAGATCCGGCACCCTGCTCAAATCCATAACAACCACCCGAGGATGGTATTGTTCGACCAGTGCGTTGATTTTATCCGCAATATTCTGGACATTGAGAAAATAAATGCGCCCCTCCGGCCGTACGATCAACAAACCTTCGAAAGATTTCGTCGTCCGGATTTTCAGGCGACAGTGGGCGAAGCACATCGGCACCCCGTTTGCGACCGATGACATAGACAGGCGGATTGGCGGTCTGGCTGGCAAGACCGATCATCGATACGATAATCGCCACCACTATACCCTTCAGCGTACCGAAAAACAGGACGCCAAAGCAGGCCACAATGGCCCAGAGAAATTCCATCCGACGAATTTTGAGCATGGAGCGAAACTCGACCGGCTGAATCAGCCCGACGGAATAGACGATAACGACGGCAGCCAGAGTGGCGAAGGGCAGATGGCCCAGAAGGGGCGCAAGCAGCAGCATGGTAGCGGCGGCAGCACCGGCGGTGACGAGTGAAGCCTTCTGGGATCGACCGCCTGCGGCCCGCACGACAGCGGTCTGCGAGGTACCTCCACCGGCAGGCATGGCCCCGAACAGGGCGCCGCCGAGATTGGCGGCACCGGTGGCAATCAATTCACGATTGGCATTGACAGGCGGATCCGCATGTCCGGCAAAGGCCCGCCCGGCGGCAATGGTCTTCGGTGAAACTCATCAGGGCGATACCAAAGGCGCCCGGCAGTAATTGTTCCACCATGGTTAGGTCCGGCAAGGTTAAGGAGGGCAACCCCTGCGGGATCAAGCCGACCGTTGCCACGCCTGCCGCATGGAATCCGAAATACCATGAGGCGGCGATGCCGCCTCCGACCGCGACCAGCGGGGCTGGGGAGTGTGGCCAGACAAACTCCATGCCGATCAGCACTAGAAACGTCGCGCCTGCCACGGCCAGGGTAATCAGCGAAGTCTCGGGCATGTGCTGCACCAGGGAAAAAACGTCCCGAAAAAATCCCTGCTTGGCGAGATGGACACCGAGGAGCTTAGGCACCTGATCGAGCACAATCACCAGGCCGATTCCTGCCTTGAATCCGGTAAGCACTGGAGTGGAGATGAAATTGGCGACAAAGCCCAGCCGCAGCACCGCCGCCAGCAACAGGATCACCCCAACCAGAGCGGTGAGAGTTACCGCGGCAGTAATAAGCCGGGCAGAGTTCTCCATCAGGCACCATCAGGCCGAGTTGGGTGCCTGCCAGTATTGCCAGGGTGGTGGTGGAACTGACACTCAGAACCCTTGACGTACCGAGGAGAGCGTAAATGACCATCGGGATAAAAGCAGTATAAAGACCTACCGCCACCGGCAGACCGGCTACGGTCGCATAGGCCATCGCCTTGGGCAGAACGACCGCAGCGGCAGTCAGTCCGGCAATTATATCGAATCGTAGATTCTTCATTGCACTGATTTCTTCTCCGGTACTGATGTAACCTGCCCCGGAACCGTTTCCGCGGGAGCCTGCCATGCGTTGTCTATTCCGATATGCTTCAGGAGAATCCTCCTGACCTCTTCAATAACAAATGGATGAGACTGGCAGGAATGTTGGGCGCGTACTATAAATTCGGATTCGACTCCATCGATATGAGCACTTTGGTATTCAACGACACCGTCGTTTCCAGTTGTGATATCCATTCCTGGTTTCACAGCAACTATGGAATGGGCAGAAACACCGGGCGCCGTCGGAAGTGCAGCCAATGCCTTAAGCAGGGGATTATCCGCGGCCATGCCGTCAATGCTGGTTGGCGTTCTCCCTTTGATGGAATCCGGAAGTTTCAACTGTGAATTCAAGGTGCTGAGAAATTCCTGGCTGTTCAATACTATGTTAAAAGGAAGGCTCACCACCTTTTGCACGAAAGAACGTACCCAGCCTCTACTCAAATAGCTTCCCCGATGTGGGGTGGATATGTATACGACTCGCTTAACAAACGGCAGAGGCTCGAACAGAAGCAGGCGACGCACCAAATTCTTGATTTCCGGAGTAGCCTTCATTTCGTCGACAGGTATGTCGCTGATGGAATTAAAAAGTGCATCACCTGGATGAACAGCACTCATCTTTGTCAACAGCCCTCCTTGGCTGTGGCCGATAACTACCATATTCTGCAGGGCCGGATCCTTATGCTGCGGGTCAAGTCGATCCACCATTTCTATCATTGATTCGCGCAGTTCTGCAGCCGAAAGCGTTACTATGTTGCTGCTGTTATACTGATAGAACCAGAACTGGAATTTTTTCCGGAGGACGGAATCTGCCCGCAATGAGTTCAGCATCTCTGCCCACCAGACCGGACTGCTCGCTGTGCCATGAACAAACACAACGGGAATCCGGCCCGGTTCATAGGGTTGGATTAAAAGAACGCGAATCGGGACGTCGGCACCGGTCAGAAAACGTCTTTCTCCGAGAGTCCAGATGCGCGAATCATTCAATCTATAGGCAAGTGGTGTCGTGATATCTGTTTCCAGCGGTACCGATTTATCTTTAACCTGTGTTTTGGCATCGTCCAACGCCGAATACAGCTCAAGAAAGGCTTGGGATCGGCCCTGCTGATACTCCTTGAGATCCCCCGACACCCTCAGAAAGGCGGTAATAGGCAATGCACCGCCATTTGGCGATTCGGTGCTCTTCCGGGTCAATCCTACAAGCGGCATTCCCAGACCGGCTGAGCGATTGCGGACAGTGAATCCGCGAACGGCATAACTATCAGCAGGGAACAATCCTTCAAAATTGGCATAATCCCAGGCAAGGGTATCGGTTTTGAGAATCAGGGACAGATCTCCTCCAGGCAGATGTCTCAAGCCGCCGGAGAGATTCAGGCCGCCATGGTCATCGGCCGGAAAGGCCTGATAAAGCGAACGATTATACAGATCACAAGCCTCACGGAAACGCAGATCATACGCATTCGGAGGCGGTTCCCGACCATCGCCCAACAGGTAGAAGTAGGCATACACCGCAGACTGGAGAAACACATCCTGTGCGTGTCTGCGATTGTTATCGGCGGAGCTTTTCATTAATTGTTGGCCACGCAGATAACTTAATTCAGACAAGGCGAAAAGAATGTCGCGACGGTCGTCCGATTCACTGATGACGTTCAGGGCCTCAATCGTTTTCCAGGGTTCTTCGGCCTGTGCGGCGAGGAGATTGTATCTTTGCAGGATAGTCTTGCTGTTATCGCTGATTTTTCCGTCATCCAGGGCATTTTCGGTGTTGAGATTATAAGATTCTTGCGGCGATACCCTTGTCACGCCAATCGGCCCGGCACATCCGGTCAAAACAACCATGGACAGCAACAAGGTGAGGATTCGACCGTATTCAATCAAACAAAATGATTTGCCGTATGAGAGCATGAGGCACCTTATTGTGTGTGTTCTGGCAACCCTTCGCGGATACGCCGGGAGAAGTCGGGGGCATGATCGGCCGCCTGAGCTTTTTTGTTGATATAACTTTTCTTTTTCAACTCGGTAAACGGCAGGGAACGGCTTAAAAAGCCTCTTTCATAGATCATCTCGTCGATATAGCCGTTGACGATCATCCGCCAGTCCAGCCGAGCGTCGGGGTTATACGGCACGGTATGCTGACGGATACTGGTGGTACAGTTACCGGTGAGGGCGTTGTACCATTCGGGTTGCGCCTTGAGTCGGTTCACCTCTTGCAGATAATCAAGAAACACCTTGCGGATTATTTCGGGCTTAACCTGCAGCCGATACAGATAGACATCCTCGTGCCGAAAATTTGTCCGCAGTCGCACCACATCACGCTCGTCGGCGACAACGTATATCTTCTCGTATTGGCGGAAAAATCCCTTCATTGCCGAATATTCTTCTCCTTTTTCTTTGCGGGTTTCAATTGAGAAACAGACGTTGCCGGTATCCTCAAAACCAAAACTCAGCATGGTGTGGGCAATATTCGGTGATCCCCAGTACACAAGAAAGAGGTCGATAGTCCGGAGTTTTGCAAGATCGAAAGTTCGATCGTAATAATTGCAGGAGAAATCTGTCTCGGTCCGGTAGTCACAGTTGCGGATATTATGCAGAATGACTTCACTGCCGTTTATTTCCGACCAGGGAAGAACCGCCAGATCCGGCTGCCAGTCCCTATCATTTGAGGGAGTAAGGGAAAAAAACCAGATGAGGGCGAACATAAAGAAAAAGCTGGAAACAGCCAAGCCCCGCCAGCGGTGCAGGAGAAGAGGAGGTAAAAGTATGCCCGCTGTGCAAAGCACAACCGCCGTGAGACGAAAAACCGGTGTCAGTGGTGAAAGCCAGACGGCAAAACCAGCCCACCCTGCCATGAGGAGAAGGCCGAGCCAGATACATATCCGACCTATATATCTGCCGAATCCTGGTGTTTTTCCTTCCCGCGACAAGATCCTTTGCTGACCGATTCTATTTCTCATTTCTTAAGCTTCTGTTATAATGGCTTGTGCCATCTGTCGCGAAGCAGGAATCTCCTTGCAGAAGTTGAGCAAAAAACATGCCGTCTGCTTGTAAAAAACATAAACATATTTTGCGTGCTAATTCATTGATTATTCAATACTGACTACAGGTGACGGCCATTCTACCCTCAAAATATTGAGGATCCGCCAATTGTTATGGAGGGGAAGGCGTCCAAGGCTGAAAGCCGGCGGATTCTTGCTCCGAAAGCGCAGCGTGCCTGAAAGAAGAGAAGTGTTCATAACCACATGGCCATGAACCCGCCGGATCGCCAAACATCGCAAACGACAGGATATCCAGCAGTTAAAACGAATAAGAAAATGTCAGACTGTGCATATTCAAGCTGGCATTGTAATCGTAAATCCCGGCGTTGGACTGGTGATAAAAGAAATATCCGACATTCCAGCCCTGTCCCAGCAAGAACTGAAGTCCCAGTTTGGAAGCAAGCAGAAATTCGCCCCCAAGATTGTGCTCTGTGAATTCAGTGTTGCCGACCATAAAACCGGCGCCAAAACCAACTACACAAGTGATGTTTTGATGAGGGCTGAGAAACAACTGCGGCATCAGCGAAAATCTGCCTGCAGGATCATTATCGCTGCCCGATTCCTGGAGAAACGCCGCACCGAATTCAAGGGCAGACGATATCGCGAGACCGGAATCTGTCTGTTTCTTGTAAGGCAAGGGCTGCCGGAGATATACCTCATACTGCTGCAAATCAGTATTTCCTCGAAACTCCTTGCCATAGTCAATCCCCAGTTCGATCGAACTCGCCGTCATGGTCGTGGTAATAGAAAAAACCGTGGTCAAAAGAAAAATCGTGAATGCCTTCATAACTTTCTGTCGAATCCTCGAAAAGCTTCATAGCTTAAGCCCCGGTTTTTTCTTTTTCCAACCGTTGCTTGAGTTTTTCCTCTTCGTCAATTATTTCACGGGCTGCGGCTCCGGCTGACTGAGCGATCTTCTGAACCTGCGCTGCATCCATTTGTTTGACGATATGCTCAGGCAGGTCGACAATAACCTTTTTATGAGCATACTCGATGCCCTTGGCCTGCAGGGCTACGGTTATGCGTTTGAAAGCTTCGCGGCGGATAACAAACTGAGTTCCCGGTTTAGCGGTGAATTTTACGCGAATCGTCATCACCGAATTGGTGATCGAACTGACCCCCTGGGATTTTATCGGGCGAAGAAAGCCTGGCCCGAGTTCCGGATCATCGAGCATTTCCAGGCCTACTTTTTTGATAATCTTTCGTACCTTGTCGATATCTGCATCATAGGCAAAATCCAGGCTGAATTTTTCAATAATCCCTCCTCGCATATAATTTGTTATCGTTCCCATTTTGCTATGGGGCATGATCTGCAGCATACCGCGATGGTGGCGCAGCATGACATTGCGCAGGCTGATACTTTCAACGGTTCCGCTGATGGTGCCAGCCGTCAGATACTCACCAACCCTGAAGGCGTCATCCAGCAGATAGAAAATTCCCGAAAAGATATCCGAAACTACTTTCTGGGCACCAAAGCCAATCGCCAGGCCAACCACTCCGGCACCAGCCAGCAAGGGTCCGATGTCCACGCCCATCGAGGACAGGATCATCAAAACCACCATGACTACCAAGATCGAAGCAACAAAACTGCGGATAATCGGCAAGAGGGTGTAGGCCCTCCCCCGAGTGGCGGTGGCAGCGCCCCACTCATCGTCTTCCTCATCCGGCTTTTCCTCTCCCTCTTCAGGCTCAGAATCTTTGATTTTTCGTTCAATCCACGAGCTGATGAATTGCCAGAACAACAGGGCTACCGCCATGATGAGCAGTGCGTTGAAAACAACACCTGTCATCTTGGAGACGAAAGGAAGGGTAAAGCCCCATAGGCTGGCAACCCATAGACCAATGGCTAAAATCAAGATAAACCGGGCGTAAAATTTCACTTTTGCAAACAACGCATGCCCTTTGGGTTGTTCGCTACTGCTATCTCCTTCGGCATTCAGCTGTGATGTCGGAGATTCCTCGTACAGTTTCAAGCTGAGCATGGTGTATTTGACCAGCCATTGGACCACTTGATCGGCGAGCATCCAGATTGGCAGGATGAAAAAACTGATCAGAAATGCCCCTTGGGCGGCGCCACCTCGATCTACAAGAGCAGCAGCCGCGAGGTACCAGAGAATCGCTAGATAAAGCAGCATGAGAAAATGCCAGATCGAAGCGAAATTTTGTTTGGCAAAAGAGGGCTGTTCCTTTTCTTCAGGAGACGGCGCCAGAATAAAAGCCGTGACTTCTTTGCGGTAGAAAACCGCAGTTGCTGCAGTTACCAGCAGCAAGAGTGTTGCTGCAAACAGTTTAATCAAAGCTACTGTTTCGACCTGGGCGCCGATGCGGTGAATGACGATAGCAAACAGCATAACCGCAACAATGTATCCGGATGTCCAGACAAGGAGGCGATGGGCGGCCTTGGCAACCCTACAGCTAAGCGGTACTATTCGGAACTGGCGAAAAGACGGTAGCCAGAACAATCTCGGCCAAGATGGCAATTACTCGAATAAGTGTAATGGCTAACAGAACCGCGAGAAAAAGAAGTTTAAGAAAGGGCACGTCGATAGAAATAAAGGTGAAGTAGCTGAAGTATGCGGCAATGAAGAAAACAAAGAGGCCAATGATTGATGGCAATATTGTTATCAGGGAAGCGGCAAACTTCTCGGAAATTGGCAGGTTGCCGTCTAATTGCGGGATATTGGCAAGGTTGCCTGAGGAGAGGTGAAAAAATTTCTTCTTCAAAAACCGGTTGACGATTTTTTCGGCAATCAAGCCAATGCCGATGAATAGCAGTACCCAAAGAACATTAATAATCGCCCCTTGGTGAGTGCCGTAGGGGCAAAATTTGGCAAAGACGTGGTACAGATCTGGAAGAATATTAGGTATATTACTAACGAGTTTGCCCATTTCGTTTTGGGAGCTATCCGATTGCCGACCTAAGACATGGAGGAGGGTGCCGAAGACAGCTCCGGGTCCAGGAGCTTCATTAGAAACGATATCCTTGGTTGTCGTGGACTGTTCCTGCAGCGTTGTGATAAGCAGTTTTCTCGCCTCCTCATCGCTCATTCCGGCAACGCGTTCCAGAACAGCCCCTTCTGCTTTGGCCGGTTCGCTTTTCGCCACAGCCTGAGTTATCCCTGTTGATAGCAATATGAAAATGGAAAGGACAAGAGTTATGAATTTTCGTGTCAGTTCTTTTTTCATAGAAGCTCCTTCATTTTTTATATCCAGAGAAAAAAATAATTGATATTATTTTTCTCTCAAGAAATCAATCACAGTTCCAACCAGGAGGCATTATTTATACATACCTTGGAATGATAAGCCAGTATTCCCTGCGAACTGCGTCATCAACTCCTCCTTGCGGGGCACAATCATCTGGTAGTCACCATTCATTTTTTTTATCATACCCGGGATGCGTACAAAATAGACCTGCTCCTGAAAAGGAAAGCGCCCGGCAATTGGCGACCCGGTAAGGATAAGCACATTGGTATTATAATCGCACAGATGATTGGCGATGGCCATGGACCGCCGAATATGTCCCAGCCCATACGTATCATGGGAGTACATGAGTATGTTGCACAAAGGGGAACCACTCTTCATTTCATTCTCTTTTAGAGTTTATTTCTTTAGTGAAGCCAAGGCCATAACTTCCCGCACGAACCATCCGTGTGATTTCCGGACTGCAACGTAACGATGACTAAACCCCCTCAAAATATTGAGGATCCGCCAATTGTTACGGAAAGGAGTTTTGCAGCGCCTAAAGAGGCCGGCTAATCCCTAATTTTTTAATCCGGAAGCGCAGGGTGCTGGGATGAAGATTAAGAATTGTGGCAGCCCCACCAGGCCCTTCAATTTTCCATTCAGTCATGCGAAGTACCTGCATGATGTGATCGCGTTCGATAGAGGCCAGATCATTTTCGGAACCCTTATTGGCAACGGACGCCGCCGGCGAAGAAGATTTCAACTGATCGCCAAGGGTGAATGAACTCCCCTCGCTGATAATCAAACTTCGCTCAATCAGATGCTCGAACTCTCTTATATTGCCCGGCCAGTCGTATTGCAGCATCTGGTCCATGCAGCGCTTGGGAATGCTGTCCATCCGCTTCCCCATCTTGTGACAAAATTTTTCGACAAAGTGCTGGGTAAGCAGGACAATGTCCTCCCTTCGCTGCCTGAGCGGTGGGATGGTAATGGGAAAGACGTTGAGCCGGTAAAAAAGATCCTGCCGAAATCGACCATTGCGGACTGCTTCATTGAGATTTCGTGCTGTTGCCGCAATGACCCTGGCGTCAACCTTGACCGTCCTGGCACTGCCAAGTCTCTCGAATTCACCATCCTGAAGGACACGCAGGAGTTTGGCCTGCAGCTCAAGCGGCATTTCGCCGATCTCGTCGAGGAAGATCGTGCCGCGGTCGGCAACCTCAAAGCGTCCGGCCTGTCTGGCATGTGCGCCGGTAAAAGCACCTTTTTCCCGGCCGAAGAGTTCACTTTCGATGAGATTGGCCGGCAACGCCGCGCAGTTCACGGTGATAAAGGGCCGATCCCTGCGGGAGCTCATCTTGTGAATGGCATTGGCAAGCAATCCCTTGCCGGTGCCGGTTTCACCGAGGATGAGAATGGTGGCATCTGTTGCGGCCACCTGCCTGCTGGCCACCAGCACTCTTTTAAGCACCTTGCTCTTTCCGACAATCTGCTCAAAGCCCTTTTCTTTCTGAAGTTCTTCACGGAGATAGTAATTCTCGCCTTCAAGCTGCCGCTTGAGTGATTCGACCTCGGCCAGGCGTGCTTTGAGCTCAATTTCCAGACGTTTTTGTTCGCTGATATCAATGGATACGCCCAATATTCTTTTTGGTTTTCCATCTGCCATTTGAAATATCTTCCCTTTTGAGGAAACCCATCTCAGACGATCAGCAACACCCGAATCCGATATTCAACATCGACAGGAGTACCCTGCTCAACGGCATCGATGATCGCTTGCCGGACACCGGGAAGATCGTCGGGATAGACAGAACGTTCGAATCGTTCCATGGTGATTTCTTCGTTACTATTGAAACCAAAAATGGCTCGAGCCTGCTCCGTTGCCCAAAACAACTGAGTCCTGCAGTCATATTCCCAGATGCCCGCGTTGGCTGAATCTGCAGCAAGGCTCAGTCGCGTCTCGCTTTCCCGCAAATGCTTATCGCTGAGTTTTCGCGTCAGGGCATTGCCGAAAATCTGGGAAACCAGTTCCAGCCTTTTTATGCATTGATTGGACCTGAGCTGTTCTTTATGCAGATCGGCAAAACTCAGCAATCCGATAATTGGCTTACCACCTGTTTTAAGTGGAATGACCACTGCGGACTTGATACCGTAATGACGTCTGGTCTCTTTTTCACGGGAGGCGCTGTCGGGCATCCTCTCCGTTAGGATACTGACTGTTTCACCCTCCATCATCTTACCATATGTCCAGGGGAAGTCCTGTTCACCATTTACCTGGGCAGGTCGGCTCAGGCCTTCCGGTGGACTATAAAAGTGCGTAAGCGTCATCACTGGAGAGTTTTCCATCGACCACTGCCATAAAGTGGAAAAATCGAATCCCAAACACTCACAAACCTGCCGCTGGGCGTCCTCAATATTTTCGTCAATTTGATCGATCGGTAGATTAATGAACGTGGCGGATATATTTGAAAGAAGTGTTTCGAAGGAGAGTTGCTGGCGTAAATCAAAATGTAACTCATTAACTAAGGAATGCGGCATAATAATCCCATAACAATTAGCAGAACCTCAATATTTTGAGGGAAAGACATCCTGACTCGTCTTTATTTTTCACCAAAATAGATACAATTATCCAATCAATCAAGGCAGTTAAATTTTATAGACAGGTTTCTGGATTTTGGTCCTTGGCTTGCTACTACTTACCAAGCGGTCAAGCAGCTGGCAACGGTTTCTTAGTGCATTGCAGATTATTTTTGGTCGAAAAACCAGAAAATTTCCGCGAAAGCCACTTATACCCTTTTTGGGGTGTAAGTGTATTCATGAGAAAGAAACAAACCCATGTCGCACTTTTTCCCTTCATCGAGAGAAACACGTTGAACATACTACCAACCTTTCTGAATTTCGGACAGAGTCTGTGGCTGGAGAACATCACCTGTGAGCAACTTCAGAGTGGTTTCCTTGTCCAGCATATAAAAGAAAGATCGATAAGGGGGGCGTCGGTCAACCCTGGTGCCTGTGCTCAAACCCTTCGCAATACAGCGGTCTATGATAACGCAATTCGAAAAAAGCTCAGGGAGGGATTGTATGGAGAACTGCTGGCACTCGAACTTATGCTTGAGGACGCCCGCCATGCCGCCGATCTCCTGCGGCCGGTTTTTGATCGTACCGACGGTGTTGACGGCTGGGTAGCACTTGCAGTTTTCCCTTTATCATCAAACGACACCGTTTCTTTGGTAACTCTGGTGACAAATATCTACGCGAAAGTCAGACGGCCCAACATTCTGATCACAATCCCAAGCTTACCGGATTGGCAGGAAGCCATCGAGGAGATCATATTTCGCGAGATACCCTGTCAACATTGCTTCACTTTTCTCTTGTCAGCACTTCCTTGCCGCAGGCCAAGTCTGTTTACGGGGCATTGAGCGGCGTATCTTTTCCGGATTAAAACCAGTGGCCTCCTCTTTCGCCTCAATATCGATCAGTCATCTTGTTGCTGCACTCTCCAATGATTTGTCGAAGGAACCGTTCATCCAGGGCGGGATTGCCATGGCCAGAAGAATTTATAAGGCATCACGCGACCTGCAACATTCACAGGAGTGGCAGTGCGCTTATAACGCCGGTGTGCGCCCTCTCCGCCTGATTTGGAAAATTGATACACAGTATTATGACTGCGGCGCTTCTCTTATCAAGGGTTTGGTGGCTCCGCTTACGGTTGCCGCCCTTCCTGAAAGTGTCTTGACGGCTCTCATGGAATTCGAGATTTCGAGTGCAACAATGCCGACAGACGGTGGTGACTGTGAGGAAATACTCTCCCGCTACTTGCAGGCCGGAACCGATTTGGATACTCTAGCTGACACGCTGCAAATTGATGAGGCCGCATCGCTGGTCAGTTCCTGGATCGAACTGCTCGATGCGGTTGCATATAAAAGCGCTGCTCTTACAGAACCATGATAAATCGTTCGTCGAACAAGAAAGAAACGTCTAAAAAAAGGAATAGGGTGAAATTATGTTAAGCAGAAAAAAAACACAACCGGATCGGATATGGAAAACTGGGCCAATATCCTTGATATTGCTCATCACACTCTGCCTGCTCCTGAGCAATCAGGCATTCGCGGCGACACAGAACGGATTAGAGCAAACAACGGAACTGAAGGCCTCGGAACTCCTTGGCCCGGATCTGCTCAACAGCAATTTGTACACTGTCGACGAAGCCGTCATCAACGATGGCCTGCTCAATCATTACACTGTACGTTCTCGTTTTGGCGTCTTCAGGGCCGTTTCGACCATGGCGGCAAAACACCTTCTTCACGAAATTACGGCCATTGCCGCCATGAAGAAGATAGAGACAAAAGACACTGCGGTGGACGCGGTGGTCCAGTCGGGAAAAAATACCGTGGACGCAGTAGCAAACTTGGTCACTGACCCGGAAAAGACTCTTGAAGGTGCCGCCGCCGGGGTCAGCAGTCTTTTCAATCGCGCATCCCAGAGTGTCGGCAAAAGGAAGACAACCAATGCGGAAGACAACAAACTGGAACAATTTATCGGGAAATCCAAATCCAAGGGCGATATAGCCACTAAATACGGCGTCAGCGTCTATTCACTCAACCCGGTCCTGCAAGGGGAGCTTGACCGTCTGGCCTGGGCGGATTACCTCGGAGGTATTGGCGTAGGTCTCGCTCAGAGCGCCATTCCAGGTGTCGGTGGCCTGTTGCTGTCGACTTCAGGTACGGCACGCCTCCTCAATGAAGTCATCAACAACACGCCGGCCTCGGAACTGTGGGTGCGAAATAAAAACAAATTGGCGGCAATGGGCATAGATGCAGACACGGCCGAGTTGTATCTGAACAACCCATCATTCTCGCCGGCCTTGCAGACGCTCATGGTCGAAGCGCTGGAAGGCATGAAGGGCGTGGCCAACAGAACGCTTTTCATCAAAATCTCCCTGCAGGCAAACACTCATCAAATAGCCAGAACCTTAACCGAGATAGCAACGATGACTGCCGGTTATCATAAAAATGTCGCTCCGCTTGCGAGCCTTTCGCCATTCGGCAGAATTCTCTACGGCAAGACCCAAAAAGGCACGGCTGTCTTAACCATCCCGGCAGATCATGTCCTGTGGAATGACAAAGTAGCCGATGCCGCCGGCTGGCTCCTCGAACCGATGGGAACTAAGACCAAACGTGCGGCAATGCAAATGTGGATATTAGGTGATTTCAGCAAAAAAGCCCAGACGGAACTGCAGGCTCTCGGTTGGGACCTGCACCCCAGGGCACAGAGTAAACTATTTGTCAATAAATAAGAGAACCTGATTCATCCGGTTTTTTACAAACCTCTAAAAATAAATATACTGGACAAGGAGAAAGGTATGAGAAAAAACAATTTGTTGCTTATGATTGTGTTGGTTTCTTTAAGTTTGTGGGGCTGCGCAAGCACCGATCCCAAAGAAGAGTTGAATATCGACAGGACAAATTTAGTATCGGCCAAAGCGACTGTCGAGGCGGTAAACATGCTGACAAGGATGGTCACCCTGCGAAACCCCGATGGCAAATCTTTCACCGTCTATGTCAGTAAAGAAGCCGTTAATCTCCCTCAGGTACGAGTCGGCGATCAAGTGAACGTAGAATATGCCGAAGCCCTCGCAGTTCGGATGGCTAAACCTGGAGAGGTTCGTGATGAGGTCAGCGTTGGAGTCGGCAGGGCTACTCCGGGCAACAAGCCTGGGGCAGTCGAAATTATCGAAACAACTGTTACGGCTAAAATAGAAGGTATGGATAAGATCGACAAGGTCGTCAGCCTGAGAATGCCGGATGGCGGTTTGCGGATTGTCAAGGTGCAGGACCCTGCCAACCTTGAGAAGGTAAAGATCGGGGATACCATCGTCATCACCTATGCGGAGGCATTCGCTATTTCCGTCAGGAAAATATAACTGGTTTAGTAAATTCCGTGCTTCTTCATGCAGGGAACGTAAGTACACCAACAGACACTGCTTCTGACATCCCCGCACAACCGGGGATGTTACAACGAGAGACAGGTAATTATCATGAGACTTTTGATCTCGTTTTTTTTGGTAGCTTTGTGTGTTATGATCCATGCGAGCGGCATAACCTGGTCGCTTCGCAGGCTCAACCGTTCGACGGAGCTAGCCGACCCCCGGTACTGGGTGCAAACCTGGTGTCTCGTCCAGGTCGCCGGCTGGCTTATTTTCCTGCATTTGCTTGAAATGAGCCTGTGGGCGTTAGTCTTCATGTATGGACAGGCCCTGCCGGATCTGCAATCTGCTTTGTACTTCAGTTCGGTAACCTACACCACTGTAGGTTATGGAGATCTGGTGCTCCCGGACAAGTGGCGTCTGGTCGGTGGCATCGAAGCACTGACCGGGATCCTCATGTGTGGCTGGTCCACGGGCTTCTTCTTCAATGTACTGAGCCGTACGCATCAAAGCCGGGAGAATTGAATTATCGGCAACTCATCAACCAGAAAATGGATAACGCTATGAAAACTCCCGTTAATGTAATATTTCTGACTTTAATGTTGCTGATATCGACATCATCTTTTGCATTGGCGTCACAAGCAGCTCCAGAGGATCCAGGGTGGCCCCGTCTTGTCCAGGGTGAAGGCAAAGAACTGATCATCTATCAGCCTCAGGTGGACTACTGGACCGATTATAAAATCCTCCATTTTCGCTGTGCAATTGCCGTTAAAACAGGCAAAAGCGCCAAAGAAAAATTCGGTGTGGCTGAAATAGAGGCCGATACCGTGGTCGATCATGGAAATCGGGTAGTGGCGCTGCAGCCGAGACTGCGCACTCTGCGATTCCCGAACACTTCGGATTACGAGGCCAATTCATTGCGCAAAGTAGTGGATGAACTGTATCCGCAGGGTAGAGCTTTGACAATATCGCTTGACCGGGTCATCGCCTACTTAGATCCGAAAAAACAAGCGCAGCAGCATGCCGTTGAACTCAATCTCGACCCGCCGAAGGTCTTTTACAACAGTAAACCTGCCATCCTTGTGATGTTCATGGGTGAACCCCAGTTGCAGCCGGTGGTGAAAGACCGGAACGATCTGATGTTTGCGGTGAACGCCAACTGGCCTGTTTTTTTTGATGCAGCCGACCAGCGGTATTATCTGCTGAACGGGGACAACTGGCTGGTGACCTCGGACGCCCTCAAAGGGCCTTGGAATGCGGCAGGAGCATTGCCAAAAAGTCTATCATCCCTTCCCCCGGACGAAAACTGGGAAGATGTCCGTAACCAGATCCCCGGAAAACGAGCTGCTGCTCTTCCGGCAATTTTTGTCAGTACTGAGCCGGCGGAATTAATTCTCACTGAGGGTGAACCGACCTTCAGCCCTATCAGCGGCACAAAACTGATGAGGATAGCTAACACCGAAACTCCTGTATTTTTCCATTCCGGGGATAAAAAATACTACCTGCTGACCGCGGGCAGATGGTTCCGAGCCGCTGGCCTGAAGGGTCCATGGTCTGCAGCAAGCAAAAATCTGCCAGTCGATTTCAGCAAGATCCCCAACAATGATCCGGCCGCCTTCGTCAAAGCCTCTGTGCCGGGCACCACCGAGGCGAAAGATGCCGTGCTCCTCGCCTCTATTCCCACGAAAACGATGACGACAATGACCGATCCTCCAGTCGTGCAGGTGAGCTATGACGGCGAGCCGAAGTTTCAGACCATAGAGAGTACGACCTGATCCAGTATGCCATCAACTCACCAAACTCGGTGTTTCTCGTGGATGGCAGCTATTACTGCTGCAATGAAGGGGTCTGGTTTGTCCAGCCGCGTCGCGACAGGCCCGTGGATGCTTTGTCACAAGTGTGCCGTCAGTCATTCTACACCATCCCGCCCTCGCACCCCACGCACAATGTAACCTATGTCGTTGTCGCAGAGCAGCACGCCGACAACAGTTGTCTACACCCAGACCTGCCGGATACAGCGGAGAATACGTGGCGGCGACCGGAGTGCTGATGTTCGGGGCCGGAATGATTGCCGGGGCGATCATTGCCGACAGCCATAATAACTATTACTATCCCCGGTATCCGGTGCCCTACTCATACGGCTGGGGCGCACGATATGACTACGCATCACGGCGGGTATTACCGAGCCGGTCATGTTGCCTACGGTCCATATGCCGGAGCCGGCGCCGGCGCAGCGTATAACCCTCGCACCGGAACATACTCACGAGGGGCCTACGCCTATGGGCCTGCCGGCAGCGCCGCGGCCGGACGGGCCTATAATCCTTACACCGGCACCCGGGCAAGTGCCGCTCGAGTCGACACCGCCTACGGTTCGGCCGGCAGAGCCGCTGCTTATAATCCCTATACCGGCAATGCCGCTCGCGGCGGGTACCGAACGGGTGAACACGGCAGTGCCGCGGCGATACAGACGAACAGCGGAACAGGCGCCGTCGGAGTCCGGGGCGAAAGCGGCGCCGGGGCGGCTGCCTGGGACACCAGGTATGGACAGGGCGCGGTAGCTCAAAGACAAACAAGGTAATGTCTATGCCGGCAGGGACGGTAATGTCTATAAAAAGGACACTTCCGGCAACTGGAGCTCAAATACCGGATCCTCCAGCAGACCCGCGCCCACCCGTGAGCTTAATTCACAGGCTGCAGCACGATCACGCGGCAATCAGATGTATGGAGGAGGGGGCGGCAGAAGCGGTGGAGGAGGCGGCGGCAGAAGATAGTGACAGTAATAATAAAACACTGTAGCGATTGAGATTGAAGAAAATCGATACAGGTCAACCCCATAATTCACTTTAAAGGACTGCTCAGCACATCATGAATACCATCATCCAAGCAAAGTATTTATGTAAACCCTCTTATTGGTTTCTTCCAAGGCTAACATGCTGCGGGCTGCTTGCCTTCCTGATAATGTGCCACGCCATACCGGCCGAGGCCTCACTGTTCAAAGGTGAAGCGCTCGACAATGCTGCCGATTTCCTCGCCTGGGTTGTGCTCATTCTTGTTCCGATAATTGGCATTGCCGTTTTCTGGCTCGTCCATATCCTGCCGGAAAAGATTGCCGAGAAGAAAAAACATCCCCAGGCCCAGGCCATTCAGGTACTTTGCCTGCTCTCTCTGGTCTTCGGCGGCATGCTCTGGCCAATAGCCTGGCTCTGGGCCTACAGCAAACCGGTCCTCTATAAGTTAGCCTATGGAACCGACACAGTGGAACCGAAACACGGTGACAAGGGTATTCCTAGTGGAAGTGCAGTCGACGCCGACGAACTGCATCGCTTACGAGAACAGTTGGCCGAACGCGATTTACAGGAGTTGCAACGCCTACAAGCACAAATGGCCGAACTCGAAACTAAGATAGCTGTCAAATCCAAAGCAGTAGGAGGCACGATCTGAGATGGAAATTCTACTCCTTGGAATTTATTCATTTTTTGTTTGGCTGATATTCATCAAATTCAAATGGCTGCCTTGGAATATCACCACCCAGGTAATCGCTGCGACCATTCCCATCATCGGTATCACCGCCCTGATTCTCTTTTTGAACCTTTACGCCCCATCTTCCAGCGACGTTCGGGTCATCAACTATGTCACTGCCATTAACCCACGGGTCAATGGTATGGTAACCGAAGTACCGGTTGAACCTAACCGACCGATAAAAAAGGGCGATGTGTTGTTCAAAATCGATTCGGTTCCCTATGAAATTGATGTCAACGTTTATAAGGCGCAGCTTGCCCAGTTGAAGGTCCAGCTGATCACCGCTGAAGCCAATGTCCGTAGCCAGGGAGAGCAGCTGAAAGCAGCAATTGGAAAAAGACTGGCGGTCACTGCCAAGCTCAATCTTGCCCGTTTGCGCTCCGGCCAGTTCAAAGAACTGGCCGAGACGGGCGCCGGCAACAAGTTCGATTATGAGCAGAACCAGGCCGATATTGCCAACCTCGAAGCCGAACTGGTTTCAGCAACTGCCAATGAAGGACAAATCCGCGAGCTCCTTTCCGCTAAAACACCAGAAGGGGAGCAGGATTCAATCGCCAATATCAAGGCTCAGATCGCCCGCTCGGACGCCGAACTTGCCAATTCGATGTGGAAGCTCGAGCAGACCGTTTATCTCGCTCCAGCCGACGGCACCGTCGTGTCTTTGTCCCTTCGACCAGGCGCCATGGCTGTACCACTGCCAATGGTCCCTGCCATGAATTTTGTCGAAGATGAACAGTGGATTCTCGCTATTTTCAACCAAAATGAGGTCAGGGAAATCAATCCCGGCCAGGAAGCGGAAATCGCCTTCCGGATGCATCCCGGTCGTATTGTCAAGTGCAAGGTAGATTCGATCATGTGGGCCACAGCTCAGGGTCAGCTGCCTATCGGCAACATGAATACCGTTGCCGGAGTGGCACCTATCCCGCCCAACAGTCTTGCTGTCCGTCTGCTGGTGGACAATAAGGATAAGGATATTTTCCTGGCCGCCGGAGCCCGAGGGGTAGGGGCAGTCTATACCGACAGCGGAGCAATGATTCATATTCTTCGCAAGGTCTTTCTACGCATCAGTGCCAAGCTCGATTGGCTGATCCTCAAACTGCACTGAGAGGCGGGTATGCTGAAAGCGAGTTATCATACTGATACATTTTTTGCGAAACAACAGGCCGGGCGATTCCCCCAATTCTGCCTTTTCATTTGTATAGTCTTGTTCATGCTGGCGACTGGCTGTGCGACAAAATCACCACCCTTGCCGGAGGAAATTCAGCAGCAGGCCCTGGCGGATATTGAACTGCCAACCGACTGGAAGGCAGGCGGCTTTCCAGGAACTATTACCGACAACTGGCTGACCCTGTTTGCTGATGACCAGCTCTCTGCACTGGTTACAGAAGCCGTGACCCATAACACAGACCTCAGAATCAGCGCTGCCAGGGTTGAGCAGGCTGCCGAATACGTCAATCTTGCCAAGGCCGCCCTTCTTCCAGCGGTAAATCTTTTTGGCACCGGGGGCATCAAGGGCGGCGGCGGAGACATGAGTTCTGCCCTGCAAGGCGTGTCGCTTGGCGTATCCTGGGAGTTGGACCTCTGGGGTCGCCTTCGCTACGGTCGTAATGCAGCAGAAGAGACCTCTCTTTCAGCCAAGGCGGATTTTGAATTCGCCCGCCAATCCATCGCCGCCGCCACCGCCAAAGGTTGGTTCACGGCCAGTGAAACCTGGTTGCAAAAGCAGATTGCAGAAGATATGGAACAGACGGCGCAACTGCTTCTCACCCTTGCTGAAAAACGCCACAAAGTGGGTGCCGGCAGTGAACAGGATGTTGCTCTGGCACAGGCAAGTCTCGGCACTTTTCGAGACAATGCCGCGCAAATCCGTCTGGCTCACGAACAAACGCTTCGGGCCCTGGAGTTACTCATTGGACGCTATCCAGCCGCTGAACTTAAGGCCCGACAGGATCTGACAAAACTGCCGGGAGCGGTCCCTGTCGCTATGCCAATGGAAATGCTTGAGCGCCGCCCCGATCTCATCGCGGCAGAGCGTCGGGTGGCAGCTGCCTTCAACCGGGTTGGCGAGGCAAAAGCCGCCCGTCTGCCAAAGATTTCCCTCAACGCCAGTGTTGGTGCCTTCACCAGCGAGACACTGCAGCTGAAAAGTGATTTTGAAAACCCGACCAGCGGCGCCGGGGCACGGCTTTTGGCTCCTATATACCAGGGAGGAGCACTCCTCACGCAGGTGGAAATTCGTAACCTTGAGCAGAAAGAGGCAATCGCCCAATATGCCAGTATTGCTCTGCGCGCTTTTGGTGATGTAGAAAAGAGCCTCGCTGCAACACAAAACCTGGCTGAGCGCGATCAACTTTTACAGCGCAACGTCCTTGATAACCAACGTGCCTTTAAACTGGCTGAGACGAGCTATCGCACCGGCAAAACCGATTTTCGTGGCGTTCAGCAGCAACAGTTGAACCTCCAGGCCGCCCGCTTGAGCCTTTTACGCGTGCAGAGCGAACAGTTGAGCCAGCGTGTTACTCTGCATCTGGCTCTTGGCGGTAGCTTCGCTGTAAAATTGTAATATTTGGCACGATGTTGAACAAAATATTGCAACTCGTTCTGTGCAGTGTGGTTTGAAGAATTTTTACTTTTTTGGTGAAGGAGCATAATCATGGCGAAGCGGTACGGAAAAACATTAGCCCTGGTTGCCGGAACCTCCCTCCTCCTTGGCGTCTCAAGTCCAGCATTAGCAGCCGACGGAACTGGTGAATTAAAGACCCTTCAGCTGCTGGTCGATAGCCAGCAGCAACAACTTAATTCCCAGGCAGGGGAAATTGCCGCGCTTAAAGAAGCACTCAATTCCCTGCTCAGCCAAACGGCACAGAACAAGCCCGCTGTTGCCGCAAAAGCCGACAAGAAAGAGGCTGAGAGTTCACAGCCGGAGTCTCTGGTCGTGTCGAAAATCCCCAAAGTCGACGTTACCCTGTACGGGCAGATCAACCGGGCCGCTCTCTGGGCAGATAACGGAGACAGCAACCAGGTCTACTTTGTCGACAACATCTTTTCCTCCAGCCGTATGGGCCTCGATGCTCTCGCCGGGGTTACCGATGATCTCTTCTTTGGCGGCAAGTTTGAGTATGAAATTATATCGAACAGCTCTTTGGAAGTGAACCAGGATGAACAGGACACCTCCGCCTCACTGAAAATCAGACATGCGGATGTATTCGTAGAAAGTAAGGCCCTAGGCAAAATCTTTCTCGGTCAGGGATCGACCTCCACCGATGCCACGGCGGAGCGCGACCTTTCAGGCACCACGGTTGTCGCCTATTCAGCTGTCCAGTATCAGGCCGGTGGTCAAAAGTTTTATAACAGCACGGCAGAGAGTGTATCGACGACACAGGTTAAAAATGTCATCGACAACATGGATGGCCTCAGCCGCAGGGACCGGGTCAGGTACGATTCGCCGATATTTGCAGGTTTTCAGCTCTCCGGTTCGGCGATCGAGACCGGCGCATTCGATAGCGCTTTGTCTTATAGCCGGAAATTCGGCGGCATGCTTCTTGCCTCGGCACTCGGTTATGCCAACCCGGGCGATCTCGCCGCATGGGACAACCAGTATGATGGCTCCGTCTCGATTCTCCTGGAGAATGGCTTGAATCTCACTTTCGCCGGCGGTATTCAGGAATTCGATACCGGCAATAACAACGATACCGACTACTGGTACAGCAAACTGGGCTACAAGGCCGGCCTTTTTCCCGTGGGAATCACAGCTCTTTCCCTTGATTACGGCCAATGGAACGAATTTAAGCAGAACGGGAACGAAGCAGAATCCATCGGCCTTGCGTTTGTCCAGGATATCTCCGAATGGGGCACCGAATTCTATATCGCCTACAGACTGTATTCACTTGATGCCGAAGGTGCTGATTTTGATGACATCAATTCGGTGATGAGTGGCGCCAGAATCAAATTCTGATCGGAGAGAGGAAATGCAACTACGACTTTTGACAGTCACTCTCTGCCTTGCAGGATTGCTTTGTGGATGTGCCGGGAATGACTATGTGTATGTTGATGGCCGGGATTTAAAACAGGGCCCCGGCCTTCTTTCAGGCAAGGATGGGGTCTTCACTCTTTACGAAAAACCTGCGGAACCGGTACCGGGAACCAAAGGCGTTCATGCCAAAAAATAAAGAAATGGGGGAAAAATGAAACAGAAAATAAACAAATTACTCATTATGACAGCGATATATATCTCTATTATACCTGCCACTTGTGCCAATGTCTCAGCGCAATCGTCGTTGTCATCTTCACTTGGAGTTATTCCGTTCCCTGCCCAAGGCCAGACCCCATCGCAGCAGAGCAAGGATGAGGGGGTCTGTTACACATGGGCAAAACAACAGACAGGTATTGACCCCACTGCCGTTGCCAGCGCACCACCGCCCCCATCCGGCCCGGCAGTCGGCGGCGGTGAGCGCGTCAAAGGGGCAGCGAGGGGGGCACTTGGCGGCGCGGCAATAGGGGCCATAGCCGGAGATACCGGTGCTGGTGCCGGCATTGGTGCGGTCGCCGGCACGATGGCAGGTGGACGGAAGGCGCGACAGAACCAGCAGGGCCAGACACAGCAGGCAGAGGATGCCAAAGCAGGGAAACTCCAACATTTCAATAAAGCCTTCAGTGCCTGTCTCGAAGGAAAAGGCTATGTCGTAAAATAGTTCTCCACTCTGCTTCAGGATCCGGCCGATGTGTATGATCTATGGCAGGTATTATTGTTCACTGACGGCAGAGGTTCGTCACAACATCTCTTGTCTCGTTGTTTCTCGGAAGGCTGCTAGCGAACTTCATGCAACCGGGAGCCTCCATCAATATGCCGCTTTCAGATAAGGGCCTGGTCACATAACTAAGCCTGTAGTTGCTTACCCATATTCCGGTTTACTATTGAGAATCTCTACTGTTAGTCAGTAGGAGTTTTGGTCGTCAGTTTTTGGCGGAGAGAATCATCTACATCCTATGGCTCACTCAAGCGTACCCCAGAGAAAAGGAGAAATCATGAACCGCAGATTGATGTTACGAATCATTGTGATCGGGGTTTTACTGCTCTCGTCGCCACTCATAGTTCAAAGCCATGCGGCAGAATCGGGCGAATTCAATGGGTCCATGATCGCCAACGGCACCCGGAAAGACTTCCCCTTTGCGGAGGGACGGCAGGTTTTTACCTTCAAGCTCGCCGGTCATGTCAACCTGCAGAATCTTCTCGACAAGAAGAAGGACTACTGGTCTGAATGTGTCGGCCTGGCCGATTCGGCGACCGGGGTTGTCGGCCGCTGCGTCTGGAAGGATTTTGACGGTCCGCAAATCTACCTGACGATACAGAGCGAACGACTACAGCAAGGGAGCCAGGTTACCGGCACTATCGTTGGCGGCACCGAAAAACTTACCGGCATCAGCGGCGAGCTGTCGTTCAACTGGTCCTCCGTTATCACTCAGACGGATGCTGAGGGGGTTGTAAACGTGACCGGCCAGACCAGGGATCTCGGCGGCAAATATAGCATTCCCTGAGGCGCTTGTCACGGAGACACGGAGAGTTCTTTTAACTGCCTGAAGCTGCAAAGGAGACCTATGTGGATCGTTGAATTGTTAATAGTGCTGCTGTTCATCTGGCTGGGCGCACGCCTGGGAAGCATCGGTATCGGTTTTGCCGGCGGACTCGGCGTGCTGGTCCTGGGGGTCATCGGTGTGAAACCGGGCGCCATTCCGGTAGACGTCATTCTCATCATCATGGGGGTGATTGCCGCGATTGCCGCGATGCAGGTGGCTGGGGGGCTTGACTACCTGGTTCATATCGCAACGAAAATACTGAAAAAAAATCCCAAATATATCACCTTCCTCGCACCGATGGTCACCTATACCATGACCCTGTTCGCCGGTACGGGACACACTGCCTTCTCGACGCTGCCGGTCATTGCGGAAGTGGCCAAACTGAACGGGATCAGGCCATCACGACCGCTCTCCATCGCCACCGTCGCCTCGCAGATTGCGATCACCGCATCACCGATCTCGGCCGCCGTGGTCTTCTTCTCGAAAGAACTGGAAAAATACGGGGTCGACTATGTCAAACTGCTACTGATCACGATCCCAAGCAGTTTCCTGGCCGTCATGCTGGGCGCGGTCGTGGCGAACTTCATGGGCAAAGACCTGAAGGACGACCCGGTCTTTCAGGAACGCCTGGCCAAGGGGCAGGTCAATATGAAGGCCTCCTCGGCTGAGGAGAAGGTGCTCCCTCCCGAAGCCAAGCGATCCGTGCTGATCTTCGGCATCTGCCTTTTCTGCGTGGTATTTTACGCCATGGCCATCAGTTCGACCTTTGCCCTCATCAAGACACCGATTCTCACCCGGGATGATGCGATCATCTCTTTCATGCTGGGCGCCGCCACCCTCATCTGCATGTTTTGCAAGGTGGATGCCAAAAACATCCTCAATGCGCCAACGTTCAAGTCGGGGATGAGCGCCTGTATCTGCGTGCTGGGCGTTGCCTGGCTCGGCACCACCTTTGTGACTGCTCATATCAAGGAGATCAATGTGCTTGCCGCCAATCTCCTCACATCGTACCCATGGATGCTGGCCGTGGTCCTCTTCTTTGCCGCCATGTTGCTCTATTCCCAGGCGGCGACCACCAAGGCGCTCATGCCGGCGGCACTGGCTCTCGGTGTCAGCCCGGTTGCTGCAATCGCTGCTTTTGCTGCAGTCAGCGCACTGTTCGTACTCCCGACCTACCCGTCCCTGATCGCCGCAGTGGAGTTTGACGACACCGGTTCGACCCGGGTGGGGAAATACGTTTTCGATCACCCCTTCCTGATCCCCGGAACTGCAACGATTATCTTTGCCGTTGCCCTGGGGTTCCTGTTTGGCGGCCTAGTCCTGTGAGGGTAAGACCGGACTCATGCACATATTTAAAAATGGAGAATTGAGATGAACCTATTAGAAACGTTGATGAACAAAGCCGCCACCGCCATGGGAATGTCTGAAAGCGACCTTCTGTCGGTATTTGCTAAAGGTAAGCGCGAGTCCTATATAGCGGGCGAATACCTGTTCCATGAGTCATCGCCACGGCTCTGGGCGGGCATTGTCGAGGAGGGCGAGGTTTCGATCGTGCGCGGTCTGCACGGCTCGACCAAACACCTCTCCACTCTGGCCATGGGTGCCATGATCGCCGAAGGTGCTCTTCTGGATGAAACGCCCCATTCGACGAGTGCCTTCACCCGTCGTGGCGCAACCGTCTGGCAGGTTCCTCGGGACATCTGGCAGACCCTGCAACAGAGCAATCCTGACATTTTTTATCGCATCGTTGCCCGGGTAGCCCAACGGCAGAATGAGCGGCTTCATTATGCGGCCGAGCAACTGGCCGGTCAGGTCGGGCCGGATGCGCTGCTTACCGCTGTGCGCCGTGAGCATGACCTGCTGGGTGACCGCGATGTGCCGCTTTCGGCGTATTACGGTGTCCAGACCCTGCGCAGCGTGGAGAACTTTCCTATCTCCGGCTTGCCGCTAAAGAATTTCGCCCATTTCGTCGATGCCCTGGCCATGGTGAAAAAGGGTGCCGCCCTGGCCAACTGTGAACTGGGGGTACTGGCAAAAGAGAAGATGGAAGCCATCTGCGCTGCCTGTGACGAGATCCTCACCGGCAAGTTGCACGACCAGTTTGTCGTGGATATGATCCAGGGGGGTGCCGGCACTTCCACCAACATGAATGCCAACGAGGTCATTGCCAACCGGGCTTTGGAGATACTTGGCCACAACAAGGGCGAGTATACATTCCTCCACCCAAACGATGATGTCAACTGCTCCCAGTCGACGAACGATGCCTATCCGACGGCCATAAAGCTGGCTGTCTATTTCTCCATCCAGGATACGCTTTCAGCTTTGGGCGAACTGCAAAATGCACTTCTGGCCAAAGAGAGGGAATTTGCCTCGGTGCTCAAAATGGGGCGGACCGAGAATCAAGACGCTGTGCCAATAACCCTCGGTCAGGAATTCGGGGCTTATGCGAAGATGATCGAAGGGGCAATGGCCAGCATGATGCGTGGTGCTGATGAGCTGCTGGAAATCAATATGGGCGCTACGGCCATTGGTACCGGTATCAATGCCCCTCCGGGGTATGCCGAACTTGTTGTTAAAAGGTTGGCGGAGGTGAGTGGATTGCAGGTCACCAAAGCCGAGAATATGGTGCAGGGGACTCAGGACGCCGGCGGATTTGTGCAGATGTCGTCTAACATGAAGCGGGCGGCAGTGCAGCTCTCCAAGATCTGCAATGACCTGCGCTGGATGGGCTCCGGTCCCCGTTGCGGGCTGTATGAAATCCGCCTGCCTGCCATGCAACCCGGTTCTTCCATTATGCCGGGCAAAGTCAATCCGGTCATGCCGGAGATGGTCAGCCAGGTCTGTTTCACCATTATCGGTTACGATGTCACCATTGCCATGGCTGGCGAGGCAGGGGAGTTGGAACTGAATATGGCCGAGCCGATTATGGCCTACTGCCTGCTCCATGGCTTGATGATCCTTAAAAATGCCACCATTGCCCTGACTAGCCGCTGTATTGTCGGCATCAAGGCAAATGAGAAACGGTGCCTTGAGATGGTGCAGAACAGTATCGGCCTGGTAACGGCGCTCAACCCGGTGCTTGGTTATGAAAAATCGGCGGCGATTGCCAAAGAGGCATTGGAAACAGATGGCAGCGTCTATGATCTGGTACTGCAGAAAGGGTGGCTGACCAAAGAGAAGCTTGATGACATTCTCAAACCGGAGAATATGACTCAGCCGCGCAAACTTTAAAACAGTTTGCTTCAACGAGAGGCGAGGGGGCAGTCCCCCTTGCAACCGAAGGGATAGTAGCTAACCAAATAAAATCTTGCAAGATCGACCTGGAAAAGATACATCTTCAAGAGTAAATGGAGCGACTTCGATCAGGAGCCGGTTTTTTAGGATCGACTTAGAAAGCGATGTTGTATCACCCACCTTAAAGAGGAAAAAGAGATGAAGAAATTTGTATTAACGCTTGTAACCGCCGCGAGCCTTTCTGCTTTTGCCATGTCTGCCGGAGCCGTTGTGCTGCCGTCCGACGCCAAGGTCGCATCTTCGTATGCGACGGTAGTCGGTGGAAAGGTCGTCTACGAAAAATCCCCGACGGCATTCTGTTCCATCACCTTCGACCAGATTCTCAAAGCCTATGGCGGCGCCCTGAAGCCGGAGGCCGTTGCCGGTGTGCCGACGAGCTATGCTAAGGCAAGCGATGGCAAGGTTGTTCTTAACGACACCGCCATTGCCTATGAGCCGGTTGCATATCATTCAATATTCACCGCCTATGGTTTTCAGCTGACTCCCGAAGAAGTCAAAGCAAAACTTGGTGCGGTAGACTATGCCAAGGTTGTTGACGGTAAAATCGTCTTCGGCAAAAATTGTGTTGCCTATTCCGGTGAAGGTTTTGCCGAGATCCTCGCCGCCTACACCCTCCCGGCAGTTGCCGCCGCAGCCCCGACCCCGGCTCCGGTTCAGTCGAAAAAAGAGCAGAAATCCTATACCCTGAGTTCAGACTACCTTTTTGATTTCGACAAAGCGGTCATCAAAAAAGAATACTATCCGTTCCTTGATGAGATCGCTGCCGAACTGACAAGTGACCCATCCTTGAAAATCATCATCGAAGGGCATACCTGCAACATGGGCTCAAGTAAATACAACCAGGGCCTTTCCGAAAGACGCGCCAAGGCGGTACTCGTTTATCTTACCAAAAAGAATGTCGATGCCTCGCGCATGACGGCGATTGGTTATGGCGAAGAAAAACCCGCCTTCTCTAACGACACTAAAGAAGGTAAGGCTAAAAACCGACGGGTTGAGGTAAAACCGAAGAAATAACACCTCGACCTGCCCAAAAGAAAAACCTCCCCTCCAGCGTAGCGCAGCTGGAGGGGAGGTTTTTCTTTTGGCTTATCAGACGCACCGGCAACTTTGACGAGGCACTGACCTTTACTTCGGCTGAAATTTAGAGAATTTCGCACCCTTAAGAGAAACACCGCCCATCAAGCCCTTTTGGTCAATAACGAAGCCGACCACCGGATTCTGGCTTTGCAGGGTACTCACAGTGCCCTCAGCTGCAGCGCCGAGCATCGTAATCTCGGCATCGACTCCGGTTTCCCAGCCCTTGCTGTTCTGGAATTTTTTCAACGCCTCATTGGTAACAAAGATGATGACGAGGTCAAATTTTTCAGCTCCTGCCTGAAAGCCGAAAGAGGCCCCTCCGACATTATAGTAGCTGACGGTTTTGCCGCCGACCTGCAGCGCCCCGGTGCCGTATTGGCCACCAACCAAGAATCCGGCTTTGGCGACATTCGGCATCACCAGAACGCCCTTGGCGACCTTCAGATACTCACTGGCACCCTTGACTTCCTTGACAAACCGCTCTTTGGCCACCTTGACGCTGGCATTGATCTCCGCTTTGGTTGTCGCCTGGCTGGTGGTCGAAATGAACAAACCACTCACCAGGGCGCACAAGGTCAAAACCATCAGTCTTCCGTATCCAGTTTTCATGCTTTTCTCCTTGTCTTGATTTGAGTTGAACCTGCCTGTTGCCTACAATACCCTCGCGCCGGACAAACGCCCAGCAGGAGGTATTCTTTCATAACATCCTACACCATTTTTTCAGGTTTTGCGCCTTCTTTCCCCGATGGTAAACATCGCCGGGGATGCCCCTTGTTCACCGAACCCTCTGCCGATGAAATTACTTTCCGACCCAAAGCACCCAGGGGGTGCCGATAAAAAGAAACACCAGGGTGCAGAAAAGCGTTGTCAGCAACCCCAGGCGATACAGTTCACCGCTGGGTCAGGTAGTCGCTGGCAACAAAAATGACGTTCTGGCTGCCGCCCTGCGGCGTCAGGGTCGAGAAATAACTGCTGGCAAACAGCAGCGCAAAGCCCATCAGGTGGACCGGGACGCCGGTCTGGACGCCGACGTCGAGGAAGACCCCGAGCAGGGCGAGGACCTGCGCCGACTGGCTGACAAACATGTAATGCATGCCGACGTAGAGCAGCAGCAGGACGACATAGGCCATCGGCCAGGAAACGCCGCCGAGCATCGAGGCCAGTCGTTCGCCGACATAGCTCATGAACCCGAGTTCGTTGAGTTGTCCGCTCAGCGCAAAAAGCACCGCCAGCCAGAGAAAGGTCGCCAGGGTGCCGCCCTGCAGATAGATATCGTCAAGCGGTCAGCACCCGGGTCGCCAGCAGGGTGCCGAGACCGGCTATGGCCACTGCCGTGAGGTTCAGCTTGAGGGCGCCGGCAAAGATCCAGGCCACGATCATGAGACCGAAGACCACGGCGGTTATCTTTTCGTCGCGCGACAAGCCCCCATCTCGCGGAGCGCTGCCCGGGCGGCCTGCGGGGCATCGGGGGTATCGGTGACGCCCGGGGGGAACAGCCGGTAGAGCAGCAGCGGCAACAGGGCGATAGTCGCCAGGGCCGGCACCGAGGCGACCAGCAGCCAGGAACCGAAATTGACATTCAGGCCATGTTCCGCCGCCAGCGAGACCCCGATCGGATTGGCCGAGGTGGCTGTCAGCCACAGCGCCGAAGAAACGCTGAGGCTGGCCATGCCGCAGAACATCAGATAGCCCCCAAGGCGGCGCTTGCTGTCATCTCCCGGCACCGGAGCCGCTGCTCTGGGCAAGCGCGAGAATGATCGGATACAGCACCCCGCCGCGGGCCGTATTGCTCGGGAATCCGGGCGCGATCAAGGCGTCGGTGATGAAGATGCTGTAGGCCAGCCCCAGGGTCGATTTGCCGAACACACTCACCACCAGGAGGCTGATCCGTCTTCCCAGACCGCACTTGACCACCGCCTGGGCAACGAGAAAGGCGATGACCACCAGGAGAACGCTGGCATTGGCAAAACCGCCGAAGACCTTGACCGGATCGAGGGTTTCGGTGAGCACCGCCATGGATCCGGCCAGCAGCGCCGAAGTCAGCAAGGGCAAGGCATTGATGATGACCGCGAAAATCGCCGCAGCGAAAATCGCAAACAGATGCCAGGCCTCCCGGGTCAGGCCTTCAGGAATCGGTGCGAACCAGATGGCGACTGCCAAGGCAAACGGAGCACATACCTGCAGGTATTCAGGTATTTTCGTCTGAGCCACACTCATTGCCCACCTCCTGTTCTGCACAGGATGACTTGCCGGAGCGCCAAGAAGAGCCCACCCCTTCAGGTCGACGACACGGCCGCTCACCTCACCGTCCTCATTATTGATCAGTCGTTGCCATTTGAAGGAATATTCGCCAATCGCTCCCGGCATATCGTCCTGTTCCGCCGATAAACCGGCCGGTGATCAGGGCTCGGGGTTGATCGCCTCGGACTGCAGTTCGCTGAACACCTTTTCGCCACGTTCGTCGGTCCAGACACAGCGCCCCTGCATGCCGTGCTTGCTGTCGGTAAAGCCAATCACCTCGGCCTTGAATCCTTTTTTGAACCGCTGATCCCCGCCAAGCAGCAGTGAGCCGGTGAATTTGAAAATCGCCGCCTGGCGCTCCGAACCGAGATGCATCGTCTGGCGGTTGCCGGTTGACGTCCAGGTTCCGGTGAAATTCAGTACCTCGCCAGGGACCGATCTTTCCGGCGCGGGGCTCGACCGGTGATCACAGGAAATGCCGGCAACTGCCCCAAGGAGCACCAGAGGCAGCCAAAAATTGACAAGAAACGGGCGGCACCGACGAAACATCTTCATCCTCCTCTGTAAAAGAATACCTGTAAGCGATATCACCATACTCCCAGTGAGGAGAAATTAACGGCTGAGTGGTAAAAGGCGTCGTTGCAGGTTACTGATCGCTTTCCTTGGGGCGGGAGTCCGGATTGTTCGCCACCCACCACATGAAGATCTGATAGCCCAGCGCCAGCAGCGTTGCTCCGACGAACATGCCAAGGATGCCGGTGGTGGCCATGCCGCCAAGTGCACCCAGCAGGATTACCGGCATTGGCGCATCAACCCCGCGACCCAGCATGAACGGCTTCAGGACGTTGTCGGCATTGCCCGAGACGACCAGCAGAACGGTATAGCCGATCGCAGCCACGGTACTGTAGTCCCCGCTGTACCAAATGTAGCCGATCACCGGCAAGGTGACCAGAAACGCCGGGAGCTGGGCAATTCCCAGCACCAGGGTGACCAGCGCCAATACCCCGGCCCACGGAATGCCGATGATGATCAGGGCAAGACCAATAAAAAGCGCCTGGATGCAGGCGATACCGATGACACCCGCGGCCACTGTGCGAATGGTCGCGGTGGAGAGATTGGCGAATCCCTTTCCACGGTCAGTGCCGATAATGCGCTCGAAAATAGCCTGGGCTGCCCTGGCCCCCGATTCACCGTATGCCATGATGACTCCGGCAATGATGAACGAGAAAAGGAACTGGAGGATTTTGCTGCCGGTGCCGGTGACGATTTCGAGGGAATGTTTCGCCAGTTCGCCGATCTTGGGCTGCATGTTCTGAATAACTGCCGGCAGATCCGTGTGCACCTGCAACCAGTAGGCATGGACCTTCTTGCCGACTATCGGCCAGTCGGCCACATCCGGGGACGGGGCGGGAATCTGCAGGGTGTTGTGCTTCACGTTGTTTATCAGGGCAAAGGTCGAATCGCCCAGCGAACTGAGCAGCACCGAGGTTGGCGCCACGATCAGGACAATGCCGATCAATACCAGCAAGGTCGCCGACAGCCCCTGTCTTCCCCCTAATCTCCTGGCTATCTGTCGATGGATCGGATACATGGTGACCGCCAGTATCAAGGCCCATAACATCAATGGCAGGAACGGGGCGAAAATCTTATAGCAGAGCATGGTCATTGCCAGCACCAGGCCCGAGCGGATGAAAACATCCAGCAGGCGGGCGGACAAACGCTTTTCCAGGTCGTGGTCTGGGCTGTCAGGCATATTCATGGACCGATTCCTTTAGGTAAGCAGGTGCGCCTGCATCGGCGGGATACTCTTTGCCGAAGGAAACTCCGCACCGATTGGCTGAGGAGTGTATATCTACACGCCGATCAAGTGCATGTCAAAAACATGATAGGCCCAAGCCGGCAAGTCCAGATACAGGCCTCTTGAAGCCAGGTCAGTACCGCTGCGCTCGACAAGAGCTGTTCCCATTCTATCACGCAGCAGCCACATCTGTCCTTCAAGATCGGGCCATGGAATTGGAACATAACACTGGCTGTGATGATCCGAGTAGTTGACGGCGACCAGGCATTTTCCGCCGTCCTGTCCGGTCCAGGAACAGGCCACGAAACAGTCGGAAGTCCAGTTCCCCTCCCAGGCTTGACGGCATTCGAGCAATTGCCACCGTCCATCACGTAGCACGGGGTCACGCAGCATGGTCAGCAGTCTGTCGTAAAAATTTTCCAAACGTTGGTCGATGAGTTCCTCCGGACCTCTCACCAGATGGGGAGAGATACGTTTCCTGCGCCCTTGGAATTGTCCCTGATGAAAAAAACGCATCCCGGGTGAGAGGAAGGTAAGGACCGCCGCAGCCTCATGCACTTCGAGCGGGAAGGTCGAAGCCGCCCGAGGTTCATCGTGGTTTTCCAGGAATCGGGCCGAATGGTTCTGAAAATCACTATCGGCCAGCAAATGCTCGCGCACCGGTCGGGCCTGCCCATCGCGGAGGCGATCATACAGCCGTTTGTCGTAGGTGTAATCGAATCCCTGCTGCTGCAGCTCCCACTCCAGATCCCAATAGACCTCCGCCATGAAACAGAATCCAGGGACCAGATTCCGCACTTGTTGAATTGCCGTGGGCCAGAAGGGCTGGCGTGGGAATACCCCAGGTCCGTTCAAAGATCTCGGGGAGGATGAGCATGGCCATATCGCAGCGGACGCCGTCGCATTGACCGGCAATTCGCTCCAACTCGCCGATCATCGCCTGCTGCAATCCCTGGTTGCCGTAGTTGAGCTGCAATGTGTCGGGCCAGCCGTCAAAGTACGGATCCCGGCCGTAGGCCAGCACCAGCGGTCCGTTTTTGGTCTGCACGCGGCAGTAGTTCTGCGGCGAGTTGGCCAGATCTGTCTCGCTGCCGTGGACAAAATACTCCGGGTGCTCGTCGACCCATGGATGATCCGGGGCCATGTGGTTGGGGACAAAATCGAGCATCAGCTTCAGTCCACGTTCCCGCATTCGCTGCCGTAAACCGGCGAGCGACTCGGCGCCGCCCAGGTTGTGATGCACGGTGTAGTCCTGGATGGCGAAACCGGAGCCGGCAATATCCTCCTCTCTGAGATCCGGCAGCGTTTCAGCGAACTCGCGACGCCATTGGGGATTGGCTCGCGAGATCGCCTGTGCCGCCGGGCCGGTCTGCCAGACGCTCAACAGCCAGACCCAATCAAAACCCAGCGCGGCGAGGCGGTCCAAATCGGCGTCCGTAATATCGTCCAGGGTTGCGGTCTTGCCAAGCACGCGAGAGAATTCCGTCAGCCAGACGCGGGTGTTGATCTGATAGAGTGATGGAGCATGCATATCGGCCATATGTCCTCCCTTACTTTTTTCCCGCGGTTTCCGATGCGCCTCCAAAGAACCCGGCCTGCTTGCCCGCCGCCAGGATTTTCTCTGCGTCCAGGAGACCAAACAACTGAATGGTCTTGGCCACGAGCCCGGTCCAGCCGGTCTGATGGCTTGCGCCGAGCCCGGCGCCGTTGTCACCGTGGAAGTACTCGTAGAACAGGATCAGGTCGCGCCAGTGAGGATCGGTCTGGAACTTCTCGGTGCCACCGTAGACGGGTCGACGGCCGTTGGTGTCACGGAGAAAAATGCTGGCCAGGCGGTCGGAAATTTCCCGTGCAACCTCGAACAGGTTCATCATAATGCCGGAGCCGGTGGGGCATTCGATCTTGAAGTTGTCTCCGTAATAGAGGTAGAAATTGAGAAGCGATCGGATGATCATCGCGTTCACCGGCATCCAGACCGGACCCCGCCAGTTGGAGTTGCCGCCGAACATGCCGGTATTGGATTCGGCCGGCAGGTAGTCCACCCGGTATTCCTGGCCCTTGCACGTGGAATATGAACGGGTTTTTCTCGTGGTACTTTGAGAGCGAGCGGATGCCGCAAGGCCCCAGGAACTCGTTCTCGTCGAGCATCTTGGTCAGGATCCGCCGCAGCCGCTCCGGGGTGACCATGGCCAGAATCCCCCGGTTCGCTACGCCGAAATGGCCCGGTCCGGTGGGGTGTATGGATTCCAGGAGTTCGGGAATCCGGCGCAGTCGTTCAAACATCTGGACCATCACCCGCGGGATGCGTTCCCGCTGCCACTCCTCAATAACCGTGGTGGCGCACAGCGGCAGGAGCCCCACCATGGAGCGCACCTTGAGCCGCTGGGAGCTGCCGTCGGGGAGGCAGAGCAGGTCGTAGTAGAAGCCGTCCTCCTCGTCCCACATGCCGTCAGTTCCAGTTTTGTTCATGCCGGCGGCGATATAGTAGAAATGTTCCACAAACTTCAGGACCATGTCTTCATAGACCGGGTCGTGGGCGGCAAGTTCCACGGCGAGTTCCAGCATGTTCTGGCTGAACAGCGCCATCCAGGCCGTGCCGTCCGCCTGCTCCAGGTGGCCGCCGGTGGGCAGCGGGGCGCTGCGGTCGAAGACGCCGATGTTGTCGAGACCGAGGAATCCGCCTTCGAAGACGTTCTTGCCGAAGCGGTCCTTGCGGTTCACCCACCAGGTGAAGTTCAGGAGCAGTTTGTTGAACGTCGCCCTGAGGAACTCGAGGTCCGTCTCGCCGCGCAGGGCCTGCTCGGTGCGATGCAGAAAGAGCGTCGCAAAGGCGTGGACGGGAGGGTTCACATCGCTGAAGTTCCACTCGTAGGCCGGCATCTGACCGCTGGGGTGCAGGTAGACATTCTTCAGCATCAGTTTCATCTGCTGCTTGGCGAAGTCGGGATCGACGATGGAGAGCGGCAGACAGTGGAAGGCCAGGTCCCAGGCCGCGTACCAGGGGTACTCCCACTTGTCCGGCATGGAAATGATGTCCTCGTTCAGCATGTGGAACCACTCGGAGTTCCGGGCGTTGTGATATCCGGCATGAAGGGGGTTGGAGTGATGCTCGTCCAGCCAGTTGTCGCCGTCGAAGAAGAAGAACTGTTTGCTCCAGAGCATGCCGGCGAGGGCCTGACGCATCACGTTGGCTGCGTCTTTGCTCGCTGAAGGCGGTGTGACCGACTGGTAAAATTCGTCGGCTTCACGCAGCCTGTCAGCGAAGAGTGTGTCAAAATCATTGCCAAAGGGTTCGCCCTTCCGGTTCGGAGAACTGAGCCGCAGGCGAATAACTTTGGTTTGACCGGCGCCGACAGCAGCCCGGTAATGTGCCGCTACCTTGGTGCCCTGCTTGTCGGGGTTCACCGCCTCCTGCCGTCCCTGTACAACGCAGTCGTTGATGCCGTCCTTGACATAAGGGCTCTCGTTTGGATGTCCGAAAAGCAGTTCGTGATTTGTTTCGTTCTCGGTAAAAAGCAGAGGCACATCGCCTTCGCAGGAAAGAATGTATTCACCCAGCAGCGGATGAGTTGCCGCGACCGCACTCGCGCCTTTCGGTGCCTTGATCTGCCTGAGGTTCGGTTTCGAGGGGGATCTGTTGGATTCGGCAATCCACGCTGACCAGTCGTTGCGGAACCAGAGACGTCGGCAGGAGATGCAGTTCGGCCGCATCCGGTCCCCGATTGACCGCCGTGATCCGCACGAGGATGTCTTCGGCATCGCCCTTGGCGTACTCCACGAAGACGTCGAAATAGCGGTCTTCATCGAAAACGCCAGTGTCGAGGAGTTCATATTCCATCTCCTCCCGCGAGCGCCGGCCGTTGGTCTGCACCAGATCGGCGTAGGGATAGGCCGCCTGCGGGTACTTGTAGAGATACTTCATGTAGGAGTGGGTGGGCGTGCTGTCGAGGTAGAAGTAGTACTCCTTCACATCCTCGCCATGGTTGCCCTCGCTGTTGGTCAGGCCGAACAGCCGCTCCTTGAGGATCGGGTCCTGGCCGTTCCAGAGGGCCAGGCTGAAGCAGAGGCGCTGCTTGTCGTCGGAGATGCCGGCGATGCCGTCCTCGCCCCAGCGGTAGGCGCGGGAGCGGGATTGCTCGTGGGTGAAGAAATTCCAGGCGTCACCATTCGAGCTATAGTCCTCCCGAACTGTTCCCCATTGTCTTTCGCTGAGGTATGGCCCCCATTTCTTCCAGGGAATTTCCTTCTTTCCGCGCATCGTCCAGCCGTTTCTGCTCGATGCTGTCGATGGTAGTAGACTTTTCCATAAGCTCATCTCCTTTTACATACAGTATATTATGATCCGCCGAATTTCTGCATCCTATCGAGTTTTATGGAACCAAGTACCCATTTGTCGCCACGTTTGAAGGAGGTGAATAATATATATCCAGGCAGACGATCGTAGTTCATACGAATATAAACTGCATTCGAGCTCGTTGTCTGTTTCGTCATGAGGACATCATAAGAGCGGTATTTTCCGGCTAACATTTCAATATTCTTGAAAAATATCAGACTTGAAGCAAGCGTCGCGGCATTTTCATGCGGTGAATCAGCAAGCCACACTTGAACAGCAGCTTCATATCCTTTCGTTTTGTAAGCTAATAATCCAGCTGTCACATACTCTGGGATAAGATTTGCATCAATTACAGCATGCGATCTTTCAGTGTCTGCCAATAATAACCAAATACATAAGAACAGCAGCGTGATTGTTTTAAGCAATTTCATCCCGCCGTACCTCCTTGCGAGGATATTGAAGATGGTAAAAAACTAGTCGTTTCCTACGTTCTAATGAGGTCCTTTCACAAATCATGAACTATCTGACCGAGAGCCCTCATAATACCTTTCAAAGACGTATTTGTCATTTGTCCGATTACGTTGTATACATGAAATACCTTATTGTATCGCTTGGTCGGGCTATATCCCTCGTTGGCCAAAAGGCGATTGAGTTTTCGATCATCAAGGAGTTCGTCTACGAACTGAAGCTCTTTATCCTTGATGTATATGGAGGACCGTTTGCAATTGCTAAGCTTTATCTATTTTTATCTACTGTAATAATAAGATGCGTCATATCATCCAATTTTATAATTTTACATGATTTATAGTGATTTCTTGCAACACCCTTTCTATGGCTCCATTACAAATCAAACCGAATGTAACAATAGACAAGCAAATGGAATTCGAGATGCTGTTTGTCGAAATATCGACACTCTTTATCTCACTCCCTATTCACCGGATCGATAGCAAAATAGAAGAGGCACAACGCCACATCTGTGAATTTCTCGATCTTGACCGTTCCTCACTTTGGCAATTCCTTGAACAAGACCCTGATCAGGCGCTGCTGACACATTTTTATCAGTCTCCCGAGTGCTTGCCGGTTGCTTACCATCTGAAAGCTAAAGAACGTTTCCCCTGGCTTACTCGGAAGATTTTCGACAATGAAGTAGTCGCTCTATCGAAATTGGCCGAACTCCCGACTGAAGCAACTATTGACAGGGACAATTTAAACCTTCATGGCACCAAGTCAGGCGTTTATGTTCCGTTAACAATTGGACAAGGGCCACCACTTGGCATATTGACCTTTGCCGATATTCGCAAGGAAAGAAACTGGACCGAAAAAGTCATCAAAGGGTTCAAGCTTCTGTCGCAAATTTTTTCCAATGCACTCGCCCGAAAGAAAGCTGAAATGGCCCTGCGCGATAGCGAAGCACGTTTGTTTCTGGCGACAAATGCCGCAGGAGTCGGCTTATGGGATATGCGCCTTGACACTGATTCAGTCTGCGTTTCGGGAAAAACCGGGAATCTCTTCCATTTTGGCCTGGATGAAAAGTTGGATCTTGAAAGCTTCCTTAAGGTTATTCATCGCGAGGATAGTGAGCGAGTAAATCAGGCTGTGCAGTTGGCAATCCATTCAGGAGTTAACTTTCTGGAAGAGTTCAGGGTCGTTCTATCGGATGGAAAGGTCAGGTGGATCGCCGCTCGCGGGCAGCGACATCCAGGATTAGCCGGAGGATCAGATCGTTTGCTGGGTGTATCATTAGACATCACCGACCGTAAGCAGTTGGAACAGGAGATGGAAGAACGCCTGCGATTTGAGACGCTGTTGGCCGAAATTTCATCGCGTTTTGTCAATCTGCCCGCCAACCGTCTAAACACCGAGATTGAAGACGCCTTGCGCCGCATCTGCGAGTTGCTCGGCCTCGATCTCGTGGCACTTTGGCAATGGTCTGACAACACCCCGACTTTATTCACGCTGACCCACCTTTACAGCACCTTGGACGGTCCAATACCATACGAGATGAGCCAACATCAGTTTCCCTGGTACGCACAGCAAATGTTGTCCGACAGGATTGTTGCCTTTTCTTCGCTGCAGGAGTTGCCCGCAGAGGCCGCCCACGACATGGAATCCTGTCGCCTTTCCGGTGTCAAGTCGAATTTGACCTTCCCTCTCTCAGTGGGGGGCGATTCACCTATTGGTATCCTGGGCCTAAATACTATGCGATCGGAACGTTGCTGGCCGGAGGTGCTGGTAAAGAGGCTGCGCCGGGTCGCCCAAATATTCACCAACGCACTCCTACGGACACGGATGGATGGTCAACTCCAGAAGCACCTAAGTGAGATTGAAGAACTCAAGAATCGGCTCGAAGAGGAGAATATTTATCTGCATGAAGAAGTCAAACTCCTGGCTGAACATTCGGAAATTCTGGGTCAAAGTCCTGCTATAAAAAATATCCTTGCCCAAGCGGAGCAGGTGGCCAGAACAGACTCAACGGTTCTCCTGCTGGGGGAAACCGGAACGGGAAAGGGACTGCTGGCCAGGGCCATCCACAACATGAGTTTGCGGAAAAACCGGCCGCTGGTTACGATCAATTGCGCATCACTCCCGCCCTCCCTCATCGAAAACGAACTCTTCGGCAGAGAGAAAGGGGCTTACACCGGAGCCTTGACCAAGATGATCGGTCGGTTCGAACTAGCCGACGGGTCGACACTCTTTCTCGATGAGATCGGAGAGCTTCCCCTTGATCTCCAGAGCAAGCTGCTCCGGGTCCTTGAGGAAGGCACATTAGAGCGCTTAGGTTCGACAAAATCGCTGCATATAAATGTCCGCATTATTGCCGCCACCAACCGGGACATTAATCAGGAAGTGGCGAACGGAAAATTCAGGCAGGACCTCTTTTACCGGCTGAATGTGTTTCCCATTTTAATTTCACCCCTCCGTGAACGCGCTGAAGACATTCCTCTATTGACCCGGGCCTTTGTCAGGGAATTTAATAAAAAAATGGGGAAGCAAATAGAAAGAATTCCTCGAAAAACCCTCCAAGCCCTGGAATCATATTCATGGCAGGGCAATCTAAGAGAGCTCAGGAATGTGATTGAACGTGCCATGATTGTGAGTAAGGGGGAAACCCTGGCGATTCAAATGCCTGGGCAGGCATCTTCAGAAACAGGCACGAGCCGCAACCTTGAAGATATGACACGCAGGGAAATCCTGGCAGTCCTGGAGGAGACACGTTGGCGCATAGCTGGCCCCAAAGGTGCCGCCAAGATCCTTGGCCTGAAGAAATCGACCCTCTATTCGAAGATGCAGAAATTGGGCATCAGCCGCACTGAAAACTAATGACGATATTTCGCCTTTTTTGCGATATCTCGTCTTTTGGACACCTATTTCCTGCCCTCGCATTACCATTATTCATGAATAATAAACAATAATACCAGATTGTTACCAGTATTATTTGTCGAATTCTCCCTGTTGGAGCGTATTTTGCTAGTTATCAGCATATTTGCGAGAAATGCTCGATAATGATATCGGCTGATTTTGTTCAGAAAAGGAAAAGATTGTGTTTCCGAAAGCCTATCTCCCTGGCAGCAATGCTGGATATACCGGCCGATCCTAAAGTTTCAAGCATAGTCACCGCGTCAGAAGAAAACAGGAGACAAACATATGATTCTTTCGACTGTCAGGATGATCATACCTGCCGAGAAACACAATGACGCAATGAAAGTTCTTCGCTCGCTCTCACAGCAGATCAGGGACGAACCGGGCTGTTTAAGTTGCTGTACTTGCAGGGATGTAGAGGATTCCAATGTCCTTATTCATCAAGAACACTGGAAGTCTGAAGAGAGCTTGAACCAACATGTTCGCTCTAGTGTATATCGTAATCTACTTCTGGTCATGGAGATGTCACTCGAACAGCCTGTGGTCAGGTTCGACACCATCTCTGGTTCAACTGGTTTTGAAACCATCAGCAAGATAAGAAAAACTATTCGCCCGGAAGACGCATTCCAAACAACCGGTAGCAGGAAGAAAGAGGAGCGAAGAGTTTAAGTGAAATCGACCATGGCTACATCATAGACACTGATCGTATCTTGATTCCTGAAGGCCCATCTAAATAGCACCATAAAGAAGTGTAAAATGAGTGAACCAAGTCCATGGCCTTGAACAGTTGAATCATCCTCAGCCAGGCCTTTGACCATACGACTCTAACTGATAAATGAACAAGATTACCAATCTCAAAGAAGCATTTAAAACCGGTCTGGCTTTTGCAATGGTCTTCGGCATCGCTCTTCAGGCCGGCTGGATGAATCCTTACTGGGCTGGTTGGGCTGTGGCCGTGGTCGCGCTTCCCACGGCAGGGGCCTCGATCCAGAAGGGTATACTTCGGGTGTTTGGAACAATCCCCGGGTGCCTTGCCGCTCTGGTTATTCATGCCCTGGCGGCGCAGGACCGCTGGGTCTTCATGCTGCTCACCTGTGCCTGGATGTTTTTCACTACCTACATGATGGTGCGGCGCGAGAAGGACTCCTATTTCTGGGTGATGGCCGGCTACGTTTGTCTTGTCATCCTCTTGTCCGACCTGGATTCGTCGGCGAACATGTTCGAGAGTGCGGTGTTTCGTACCGTTGAAACGGCAATGGGGGTTGCGGTTTATACGTTGATTGCCGTTTTTCTGTGGCCACAAACAAACCTGGGAGCAATTAAGAAACACAGCGCTGATCTGGCTACGACCTTGGGCGATATCTACCGCTTCGGTCGAGACACCCTGCTCCGCCAACCGACTCACGAGGCGAGCTATCAGGTGCTGCAGGGCAAAGTCGTCAAACAACTGGCCCAGTTTGGGCAGATCCTCCAGGCCGAAGGCTCGGAGAGCTATGAGGTCAATGAGGTTCGCCATCTCTGGGAGTGCCTCCACGCACTGTCTTCGGCATTGCTTGAGACTGCAGGTCGATGGCAGTCCGGCTTTGCCGAACTTGCTCACATTGACCTGCGGCCGGTCTTTCCCGAACTGCAATCATTTTTTACTGAAGTAGATGCCCGCTTTGCCGAACTTCCCGATGCACTTGCCGGACGATCACCGGCTCGTTCCTCGCACCCGGTTCGACTTGAAATTGATCCCGCTGCTGTTCAACGCCTGTCCGCCTTCGATCGGGCGGCGGCAGAAGTCGCCAGACAGGAAATGTTACGCCTGGAGGCACTGACCGCAGCACTGCTCGAATGCGCCAGCGAACTGCAGGGCAACGCTGTCGGCAGTGGCAAACCAAAACAGGTGTCAATAATCAATGTGAATAACCAGGCGACCTGGTTTCCAGCCCCCGATTGGGATCACTTGCGCAGCGCCGCCTTTGTGGCGGTGACCACCGGTGTCGGTTTTCTTGTCTGGATTCTCTTTGATCCGCCGGGACATTCCGGCTGGTTCCAACTGACTGGCACCATCGCCCTGCTGGTCGCTGCCAGCCCACAGTTGCGGGCGAGTCGGATGATCGCACCGGTGGCGGTCACCTCAGCTGTTTGCCTGGCGATCTATACCTTTGTCATGCCGCAGTTGTCCAGTTTTCTAGGACTCGGCTCATTGCTGTTGAGCATCATGTTTTTGAACTGCTTCTTCCTCTCCGGTATGGCTCGGTTTTTCTGCAGCATGGCGATTCTTAACATGCTGCAGATCCAAAATCAGCAGGTCTATAGCTTCGCGGCCATGGCCAACGTCTACATCTTCCTGGTGATGGGCTTCACCTTTCTCTTTGTCATGTCCTACCTGCTGGGTTCGCCTCGGCCGGAAAAAGTAGTTTTACATCTATTGGGTCGATTCTTCCGCAGTGCCCTGTTCCTGATGTCGCGCAAGGAGCCAGAGGCCGCACGGCTTTCTTTTTTCGAGCAGTGGAGAGTCGCTTTTCACCAGGGTCAGTTGCGCTCGATGCCGGCCAAACTCGGGGCCTGGGGCAAGGCCATTGACCTCAATCGTTTTCCCGGAAACCCACCCGAGCAAGTCCAGGCCCTGGTGGCTAGTATTCAGACCCTGGTCTATCGTATCGAGCAATTTCTTGAAACCAATGTGGTCTATAGGGAAAAACCCCTTTCTCTTGCGCTGCGTGAGGACGTAAAAAACTGGCACAGGGGTATCGAAAACATCTTTGACAGATGGTCCCGGACTCTCGAGACAGAGCCGGTTGCAGCACTCAAACAGCGTCTTGAGGCGCGCTTTATTCTTCTTGAGAAGAGGGTGGAAGAGGTAGTCAACCAGGATGGTACTGAAGTGAATGGCAAAGAGGGGGAGGATTTTTTCCGATTGCTCGGCGGCTACCGCGGGATTTCAGAGGCAGCCCTGGCCTATGCCGGAGCCGCACAAGTCGTCAATTGGGACCATTGGCGGGAGGAACGATTTTCATGAGCATTATTCCAAGTGAATTTGCGGTTGCCGGCGTCTACCTGCCGCCTCTGCTGGTTGTCGGTTGCCTTGGCGTTTTGTTAGCTTACTGGACCGCGCGTTTGTTTAATCGCTACCGATTATCGCGGTATTTCTTTTATCCGCCCTTGGTATTTCTGGCGTTGTCTATCATTTATTCCGTCCTTCTTGGGACATACGTGGTAAGGATTTAGCGAATGAAAACATTTTTAAAATATGCACTGACCGGAGTCATTGTCCTCATCGCCGCAGGTTCGATACTTTTCAAATACTGGGACCAGGTCGCCAACCCCTGGACCCGCGATGGCCAAGTTCGTGCCGATGTGGTCCAGATAACGCCGCGGGTATCCGGCCCCATCGTCAATCTGCCGGTGCAAGACAACCAGTTTGTCAAGACCGGCGACCTGCTTTTTGAGATCGATCCGCGTACCTTCCAGGCCAGTTTAGAGCAAGCCCGCGCCAATTTTGAAAAAATCGGTAACAATTACATTGTCCAAGAAAAACAGGTTGATGGTGCAAAGGAGCAGGTGAACAGTTCGCAAGCACAAATACTGCAGGCACAAAGCGCCATCAAGGAAATCGATTCCACGATCGACAAAGACCGGTCAGAACTAGAACGTCAGAGGGTGCTGCTGCCCCAGGGGGCGACCTCGCAAAAAACGATGGATCGAGCCCAAGCAAATTACGACATTGCCCTGGAAAAACGCAAAGGGGCTCTGGCAAGTCTTGTCCAGGCTAAGGCTAACTTAGGAAAGGCGGAAGCGTCGCTGGCGGAAGCCCAGGCCACGCTCGGAGCCTTGGGCGATGCCAACCCCAGTGTCCGGGAAGCGCAGGCTGCTGTTCGTCAGGCTGAATTGAACCTTGAATTCACCGGGATTCGTGCGCCGGTGGATGGTTACGTGACCAACCTTAACCTGAGGATGGGAAGCCATGCCGTCGCCAATCAGCCGGTGCTGGCACTGGTCGATATCAACAGTTTCTGGGTGCATGGCTTCTTCAAAGAAACGGAGATCGAGAGGATAGGCCAAGGCAACAAGTCCATCGTTACCCTGATGAGCTACCCGAAGGCACCTCTCGAAGGCTACGTTGACAGTATCGGCTGGGGGATAGCTCAGAAAGATGGAAGTACGGGGTATAACCTGCTGCCCAATATCAGCCCGACCTTCGAGTGGATTCGCCTGGCCCAGCGGCTGCCGGTGCGAATCCATCTGACAAAAGTGCCGGAAGGCGTTGCGCTGCGCGTAGGCACGACCGCTTCGGTGATGGTGATGACGGATTCTTCTACGGCGGCTGTGAGTAAACCGAAATGAAAGAACAAAGACTGGATTCCATGCACGATTTCGACAACAAATCGATCAGGAAGACAAAGAAAAATGAACAGCCCGGGGTGTTTGTGGTGGCTGTTTTTCTGGTGTTCCTCCTGGGTGGTTGCGCCCTGGGACCCGATTACAAAGCACCGGAGATCAATGTGGCACCCGGACGGAGCGAAGCTGATACGTCGACGGTCACCGCTCAACCGACTGCCGACCCACAGTGGTGGAAAAGCGCATTTCAGGATCCCGATCTGGATCAACTGGTAGAAGAGGCCCTCAGCCAGAACTTGACCCTGGTCTCGGTTGGGCTTCGGGTGTTGCAGGCACAGCAGTTGCTGGCCATTGCCATTGGCTATCAATTTCCGCAGCAGCAACAGGTGTCCGGCTCAGCATCGCGGCAGAAACAAAGCGGGAGAACCTTCAATAACTTCAGTCTTGGCTTCAATGTTGGTTGGGAGATCGATTTCTGGGGAAGATTCAGCCGCCAGGTTGAATCTTCTTCAGCGGATCTTGACGCCAGTGTGGCCGGTTTCGATGGTGTGGTCATTTCCCTGGTGGGCCAGGTGGCACAGTCGTATATCCTCATCCGCACCTATCAGGATCAGATAGAGGTGGCCAGGAACAATATACACCTCCAGGAAGAGAGCCTGCGAATCGCCCGTGCCAACGCTGATGCAGGCGCAGTAAGCGAACTTGACGTAAACCAGGGCGAAGTTTTGGTGAATGCCACCAGGGCATCGCTTGCAAAACTGGAAATTCCTTTGCAGCAGGCAAAAAATTCACTCGCCGTTCTTCTCGGCAAACCGCCTCAGGACATGGCCCGCCTGTTCTTTGAAAAACGCGACATCCCCGCGGTACGGGCGCAAATAGTCCTGGGGATGCCCCAGGATCTGATCCGGCGACGCCCCGATTTGCGCATTGCCGAGCGTCAACTTGCCGCTCAGTGCGCTCAGATCGGCATCTCTTTGACCGAATTGTATCCGCATCTCTCCATCGGTGGATCTATCGGTACGAGCGCCAAACATGGTGGCGACCTTTTCCGCACCAGCAGCGAAACTTGGAGCACATTCGGCGGGTTTTCCTGGAATATTTTCAATTACGGACGGCTCACCAGCAATGTCAGGCTGCAGGACGCCCTCTTTCAGCAACTGCTGGTGGATTATCGCCAGAGTGTCCTGCAGGCCCAGGCTGAGGTTGAAAATGCAATTGTCGCCCACCTGAAAGCCAATGAACAACTGGTGTCGTATAAGCTGGCGGCTAAGGCAGCGAAAAACGCTGTGGATATTTCCACATCCCAGTATCAGGAAGGTCTGGTGCCGTATGATACGGTCATCAACACACTGGGTGCGTATTTACAGCAACAGAACCAGCTGTCCGTGGCTCGCGGAGATGTCGCCAACAGTCTGGTTCAGCTCTTCAAGGCGCTTGGTGGTGGCTGGGAGATCCGCGAAGATAGGGATCCGGTTGACCTCCTGCCACCGGAAATGAAGGAAGAGATGCGCAAGAGGACCGGGCAATGGCAAGGGACGCTCCAATAATCATCGGGTGGTGGCCGATTTGGGAACTTGAGGCAGAGGAAACACAAATAAAATTAACCTGCAAAGGTATCAGAGTCCCGTTTGTTGAGCTTAGAAATAATTCACTTCCGAATAATCAAAGAGATATCAAAGCAAGGAGAAAAAATGAACAGTCCCCTTTCGACGTTTACCAGATGTATTGCCGTCATGTTTGCCTTGGCCGTACTCAACGGATGCGCCGCTACCGGCACATCTGGCTCAGGGTCGACGGCGAAACAAAATAGGTCCTTAAGCAAACCTGAACTCCTGATGCCCGTGGAAGGAGGCGATGGGGCCCGATCTTGGCGAGCCGAGAATGTCGACTGGAAACTCTATGATAAAGTCTTCTTTGATCGGATACAGGTTTTTGTCAAAGACGAGAGCACAGATAAGGGGATCGACCCGACCGATTTGAAAATGCTTGTCGACTACTTTTATGAAGCACTCGTAAAGGAGCTCAAACCGACAACCCAGATCGTTGATAAGACTGGACCGGGGGTACTTGTTGTACAGATTGCCATCACTGATCTGATGCCGACTAATTACAAGCTCAGCGCTGTGGGAACTCTGACTCCCTATGCTTTTGTGGCAGAAGCGGCCTCGGGACCGGCCAGTGGAAGACCGGCCGGATCAACACCCTATCTTGGAGAGTGTGGCGTTGAGGTAAAGTTTGTCGATGGCAGTTCTGGACAGGTAATAGCCGAATATACCGATACGAAAATTGGCAAGAAGTATGATGTCGACACTTCAAAAGGTGCTGTGGATGCGGGGGAAAAGTGGGTACACGGCTATTTGGATTCTTTCACGTCCTGGAGCTATGCCAAACGGGCCTTTGATCAGTGGTCGGAACTCCTGCGAATTCGGTTCAATGAGTTGAGAGGAATAAAATCCGAATCTAAATAAATGGGATTTTTCGTGACTCCTCTGAATGGGCATAAGGTGCTTCACGAAGTAATCTTAAAAAAGCCCTGAATGTAACACACGGATATGAATCCTTCAGCCTTCTCAATATGTTTTTTCCAAAAGGAGTGATCCATGAAACTAGACAGAAGAACGTTCCTCAAAAGTGTTGGTGCTGGTGGCGCGTATTGCGCGCTTGCTCACGCAATACCCGGAACCCTTGCCACACTGTATGCAGCACCACTGGAAGGGAAAGAAGGAGAGGTGCAAAGCATCTGCGAAATGTGCTCAACACGCTGTCCTATTTCTGCACGACTCATCAATGACAAAAATGTTTTTATCGGCGGCAATATAAAGGCTGGACCCTTCGGAGGCAGCGTATGTGCCCGAGGAGGCTCAGGTCACAGTTTGCTCTATGACCCCGATCGTTTGGTCAAGCCAATTAAACGCATGGGTGAGCGTGGAGAAGGCAAATGGAAAGAAATCAGCTGGGAGGAGGCATATTCTGAAATAGCAAGTAAACTCAACGACCTAAAGAAAAAATATGGCGCTGAAGCGGTTGTTTTTTCATCTAAGGCGGGTTCTCAGGACAAAGAGCTTTTTTATCTGGCAAATGCCTACGGTTCGCCAAACACATTCACCCATATTTCGACCTGTCCAGGCGGACCTTATGTGGCGGGAAAGGCACTGTTCGGAAGAGCCCCTCTCAAGCTCGATGTTGGTAATTCTCGATATATCGTGAACTTTGGCCATAACCTGTATGAAGGAATCGAGATGGTAGAAACTCGGGCGATGATGAAAGCCCAGGTCGACCAAAGAGCAAAGCTCGTAGTTTTTGAACCTCGGTTCTCGATAGTGTCTGACAAAGCCGATGAATGGTTTGCCATCAAACCCGGCACAGATATTGCCGTAGCCTTAGCAATGTGCCATGTGATGATCAAAGACAATCTCGTTGATCTTGACTTCGTTACAAAATATGTCGAAGGATACGAAGCCTTTGTTGATGAAGTGCAGAAATACACCCCGGAGTGGGCAGAAAAGATAAGTGACGTTAAGGCCTCTGATATTGTTCGAATAACCCATGAACTTTCCTCTCATGCCCCCCATGCGCTGGTTGATTTCGGCCATCGTTCAACATATACCACTGAAGAATTTGAACTTCGTCGGGCTCTTTTTGCAATAAATATATTGATGGGAAATATTGAGCGGGAAGGTGGGTTATTCTTTGGTGTTAATGCCGATAAATATAACGAGTTGGCGGGTGAGGATGTTGCGCCGAAGCTTGCTAATCCAAACCTCAAGTTGCCGGAGATATCAGCAAAACGGATTGATCTCGTTGACAAACAATTTTCTCTTATCGGGGCACTTGGTGGTGTTTATCAAAGTATTCTCGACGCTGCACTCCAGTCCAAGCCATATCCACTAAAGGGGTGGGTCATTACCCGTTCCAACCCAATGCAGACCATGACTGATCGCACCAAGGTTGAAAAGGTATTAAAAGGAATGGAGCTGGTGGTCGTCTGTGATGTCTATATTACCGAAACGGCTTCTATGGCTGATATCGTTCTGCCTGAATCAACGTATCTTGAAAGAGAAGAAACCATTTTCGATTACTCTGCGAAAATACCGATCTATGCTATTCGACAGCCGGTTGTTAAAACCATTGGGGATACCAAACCCTGTTGGCAGATGTGGCGGGAACTGGCATTTAAAATGGGGCTGGGTGAGTATTACAAATGGGAAAATATGGCGGAATTCCAACTTGCTCAACTGAGCGGTGATAAATTGGAATTAGCACGTTTGAAAGAGGAAGGCTGGTTGGAATATGGTAAGGCACCTCTGCTACTGAGAGAAAAAGAAATGGTCCAGGCTTTCAGTAAAGAATACCCTAAAGCCCGTGTCCCTGATGCCGATGGCACATACACCAGCGCGTTGTCCTTTGCGACTCCAAGTGGCAAAATTGAACTGAGTTCAGAGAAGATAGAACACATGGCACCTGGACGTGGAGTCATTCGTTACCGTGAAGTAAAACTCAAAAAAGATGACGAACTGTTTTTTATTCAGGGAAAAGTTGCTGTACATACCAATGGCGCAACTCATAACATTCCATTCCTCAACAACCTTATGCCAGATTGCAGCCTGTGGATTCATCCAGCCACAGCCGGAAAGTTGAACATCAAGACCGGAGACAAGATCCGCATTGTTAATGAGCTCGGCAGTGAAGCGGGTACAGCCCTAGTGACGCCGGGAATACGTCCAGACACAGTTTTTGCGTATATGGGTTTTGGTTCAAAAAATAAAGAGCTAAAACGTGCATATAACCGCGGTATTCACTGTGGACATCTGCTGCCTGATGTGACTGCTCCTGTTTGTGGCATGAGTTTACACACCACCGGCGTTAAAGTGCAGAAGGTATAAGGAGATCCCAATGCAAACCAACTACGTAATGATTCACGATGAACGACGCTGTATTGGCTGTCAGGCCTGCAGTATCGCTTGTCGCAGCGAAAATGAAGTACCTATGTCGGTATCACGCCTGCAGGTACATATTGAAGGCCCGCAAGGAACAATTCCTGATCTTTATTTCAAGTATCACCGTGTATCGTGCCAGCAGTGTGAGAATCCCCCTTGTGTCAACGTCTGTCCGACAGGGGCTTCCTATGTCGGAGAAGACGGTATTGTTTCTGTTAAGCAAAAATTGTGTGTCGGCTGTCAGTATTGTCTTGCTGCCTGTCCCTACAAAATACGATTTATACATCCAGTCCATAAATCTGCGGACAAATGTAATTTTTGCAAAGAAAGTCGACTTAAACGAGGTAAGCCACCGGCATGTGTTGATATCTGTCCAACCAAGGCTCTGACCTTCGGCAATCTTAGTGACCCAAAGAGTGAAGTGGTAAAGTTGATAAATACGGAAATTACCTATTTGAATAAACCTGATTTAGGGACTAGACCGCAAATGTACCGTATCCCCACAAAACGAGGAGGGATTAACCATGGATAATATCTGGGGAAGTATGGCTCAATACAACCCGCTTGTCTGGCATTGGGTAATTGCTGTGTACCTCTTTCTGGCAGGACTCTCGGCGGGAAGTATCCTCATTGGTATTGGTTTGCACTGGAGTGATAACTCCCCCAATAAGGATGCCGGAGAGAAACCTATTCTTAAAGCTGCCGCCCTGATTGCTCCACTAATGATTTGCCTCGGCCTTGCCTGTTTAGTTCTGGATTTGACCAAACCACTTAATTTTTGGGTAATTCTCATTAAATATAATTTTACTTCAGTTATGGCACTTGGGGTAATAGCCCTGCTCATCTATACACCACTGGCATTTGCCTATACACTTATAGTGTTTCGCAAAGAACTCGGCAGTCTGCCCATTCCGTCCGTTCTCACCGAAGCACTTGTCGGCATGCGTAAGATCATAGAAGTGCTTCTATTTATAATGGCAATTATCGTTGCTATCTATACCGGATTTCTGCTTTCAGCGATGAATTCGTACCCATTGCTGAATACTCCTGTACTCCCCGCGCTCTTTCTGTTCTCAGCCCTATCTGCAGGCGCGGCTGCCAACAACCTCGTTTCTATTATTTTTTTCATCGCATATCCAGGAGATAACCAATCAAGGGCTATGCACAAGCTTGAGCTTCCGGTGATCAGTTTCGAAACACTCTTTCTAGTCCTGATTTTCGTCGGACTTTATTTTCGAGGTGGAGTAGCTGTTGAGGCAATTGCCAGCCTGGTTACCGGTACCTGGGCGGTTGTTTTTTGGGTTGGCGTGGTATTTATCGGTTTCGGTGTTCCACTCGTGTCCATGATACTTCCTGCTTCCATGCAACATTCTCGAGTGTTGGTAATTATTGTGGCGTTCTGCAGCTTGTCAGGCGTGCTCTCCCTCAGGCATTTTATACTTTATGCAGGGCAACAGTACATTAGCTAGTATCTCTGTACTCAATAAACAAGCCATATTTCTACGGTTTGTTTATTGAGTAAAAAACAAAATAGTTTTTCAGGTCAGAGAGAACAAGATGGCTTCTCCTCTGACTATAGAGCCTTACGCTGTGGTTTTCCTGGGATACTCGCCAGATTTTTATCTGGGAATATGTTGAGCGGGCTGGGAAGAACATGGAAATTCTCAGTCTGGTGGTGACGGTCAACAGCCCAATAGGAGGGATGGTCCTTTAGCGATATAGAGATCTGCTTCCAGCTCAAAGATATAGTTTTCATCATCAAGAAGAGGATGTCGGGCATGAAGGACTCCAGCACGCACACTGATCACCCGCAGGCAATCTTCGGCTAAGCGAATATCACATCCTTCAGCCTGAAAAAAATGAGAGAGGAGCTTAATGATGGTCGGATTGTTTTCTACGATGAGTACCTTGTACATGCATTTACCGGTAGCATTGCCAGAAAGAATTCTTTATGAAATTAAAACAATGAAGATCAATCCCGAGGTATGTCGCATTGTGTTTCATAGGCAAAGAACTTATACAACCGTCCTTTCTGATCATCATCAAGATTTATAAATTGAGCCGCGAACATATTGTCTTGTACCCGAACTACTTTTGCGGCAATTGTAATTGTTGCAGGAACATCTTGGTCTTGATGAAGAGGAATGATAAGGGTAATTTCCTTGGCAGTGGCTACAGGTATTGTCGGTGCCTGCACCGCACATCCGCTTACGGAAATATCAATGAGATTCCCTTTCCCTTCTTCCTGATTTATCCTGTAGCCAATCTGTCGCTGACACACATGAAAGCGAAGGCCATTGCGCCTGAAGGAGTTTGTTAGCTTGTCTTCGGCTTCCTCAAGAGTGGTAACATATATTGGTTTGTAGCCTTGAAATCTTGTTGTGAATCTGATCAATTGTTTGAAAATCAGACTCATTTTTCCTGTAATTCGAACGATCTCACCTGGCTGATTGAGGGCAAGGTAGCTCATAATTTTCCGCAAAGTTGGAATGCCATTCAAGTGTCCAAGGGTACATTGCGAAAGATCAGTAATAACATCAAATCCAGGTTTAAGATCCGCCACACAAAACCGAACATCGGTATAAACCTTTTCCAACACCTTTTTGCTGGGATCACAGGATAGTGTGATATAGAGCCTGTTTCTTTTTATATCAGCCGTCACTTTCGATCTTTGTTTTTCTGCCATTGGTGATAATGCCCTGTGCTGATTACAAGTGCCTTAAAATGCTGCAACCTTTTCTATAACCTTCCCGGCTTCAATGGTAATTCCCGGAAAATTCTTAGTGGGATTTTCCACACCATCCTGATTTCTGACGGTGAGATCATAAACGCCTGGAACCAGCTTGATGTTTGCCCCTTCATCGCCAACGGGGTTTGAGGCGACACTTTCCTTTTCGCCGTTTCCTGCCGCTTCGGCCTCGAAGACCTCATACCATGCCCCGACCGGTTTACCGTTTTTCAGGGCCTTGACTATCAGGGTTCCTCCCGAAAAGTTGGCAACCTTTTCGACGGTTTTCCCTGATTCGATAATAAGACCGGGGTAATTCATCGTTGGATTTCCGGCGTCCTCCTGGTTTCGGATAGTCAGATCGTAAACTCCTGGAATGAGCTTAATGTTGGCCCCTTCATCGCCGATGGGGTTTGAGGCGACACTTTCCTTTTCGCCGTTTCCTGCCGCTTCGGCCTTGAAGACCTCGTACCAAGCCCCGACGGGTTTACCGTTCCTCAAGGCCTTCACCTTCAGGGTGCCTCCCGAGAAGTCAGCGACCTTCGAGACGGTTTTCCCGGCTTCGATTCTAATACCTGAAAAATTCATAGTGGGATTTCCGGCATCTTCCTGGTTTCTAACAAGCAGATCATAGGTGCCAGGAATGAGTTTGATATCCTCACCTCCAGTATCGATGGGATTGGTCGCCACAGGTATTTTCTCGCCGCTTCCGTCCGTCTCCGCCTTGAAGACCTCGTACCATGCCCCGATAGGTTTGCCATTCCTCTGGGCGGTGATTTTCAGTTTCCCCGAAGATTGCTCCGTCTTTTCAACCACTTTTTTGGCGGCAGAGGTTAACTCCCCGACGTTTTTCGCGGTAAAATACGAACCTCCTCCTGCCTCCGCCAGACATGCGAGCTGTGCTTTCTCCTTATCGGTGACATCAAAACCGATGACATGCATGACAAACCTGATTCCGGATGCCTTCAACTCCTTAACCATCTTGCAAGGATCGCCTTCGCAGGTTTCTTCCCCGTCGCTTACCAGGATGATCGTTGTCTCATCCTCCAGCGTTTTTAAGCTCTCAGCAACTTTTTGTACCGACAGGGTAATGGGGGTTTTGCCCTTGTGGTCGAGATTTTTGATTTTCGTAACCAGGGATTCCCTGTCGAGTGGGCCAAGCGCCGTCAGTTCTTCCACATCATTGCAGTCGGTTTTTTGCCGATGCCCATAGGCAACCAAACCTACATTGACCCCTGCCGGAAGATCTTCAATGAGACCGGCCAGAACCTCCTTGGCAATGTCGATCTTCATCTTGCCCTGGATCTGTGCCCCCATGCTGCCGGAGGCGTCAAGGATGAAGACGAGGTTGCCGAACGGGGCTGTCGCCGCTTGGCAGGTTCCGACGCCCTGGGCATAAGCCACGAGCAGCAAGGCGAGAAAACAGATGATTGAAAGAAAAGTACGGTTTTTCGATGTTACGGAAATGAATGGCATAATTCTCCTCGCCTTGATAGGGGTGCTAGGATGTCTTCTTAAAGAGTTCCCATATAAACCCCACTGGCTGGTTATTAACAATCGCTTTTTGAGGGGATCGCTGAAAAAAATCATTTTCCGAGTCCCTTATGACCTCCGATAAGCGCGGCCCAGCCACTTCGGTGGCTTGCCGCTGAACAGCCGCATGATTCGGTTTTGCCGGTTTGCACTGAGGTGAATGAGAATCAGGGTGAAAATCATCAGCGGAAAAGGGGCCACCTGGAAAATCTGCGCCGGAATCGTCGGGAAGGAGTCCTGGAAATAGATGCCGAGCAGCTGCAGTATGCCGAAAAGATAGGCACCGGCAACCACCCGCAAGGGGTGCCAGCTGCCGAAGATGACCAGGGCAAGGGCAATCCAGCCGATACCTTCGCAGCCCTGGGGCTGGCCCCAACCGGGTTTCACTGCCAGGGAAAAGGCGGCGCCGCCGAGGCCGACGAGCATCCCTCCACCAATGGTGGCAAGGATCCGTACCGTGGTTGGATTGATACCGCGGGCCCAGCAGCCTTGCGGATTTTCCCCGACTGCCCGGAGCAGCAGGCCGTGTCGGGTATTATAGAGAAAATAGCTGCAGCAGGGAATGGCGAGAAAACTCGCATAGACAATAAGGGAATGGGAGAAAAGCACCTTGCCGAAAAAGGGGATATCGGCCAGGAAGGGCAGGGGGAGGGTCGCCAGTTGCGGTCCTTGCTGCCTGGCATAGGGATTGCCGAGGAAATAGGCGAGATCCCGGCATAAAAAGGTCAGGGCGAAACCCACCGCCACCTGCGACTGGCCAAGCCATACCCCGATAAACGCCAGGAGCGCCGCCACCGCTCCGCCGACCAGGGCCGCCGCGATAAAGCCGAGGGCCAGTGACTCCGACTGGCTGGCCACGACAAAACCGGTCATGGCGCTGAGAACGATGGTCCCGTCGAGACTCAGATTGACGACGCCGGCCTTTTCGGTCAGGGTCTCACCCAGGGCGGCAAGGACCAGCGGCGCGGCCATGACGGCAATAGCCGCGAGAAAGGAGGACAGAGTAATTTCCATCAGATGCCACCTCGTTGCCGTTTCTGCAGGCCGTGCACCAGCAGGGCGCTGACCACGCAGGCCCCCTGGATGACCCCGGACAGGGCTGAGTCAAGCTGCAGGACGATCGGCAGCTGGATGGAACCGGCGGCGAGGCAGGCAAAGAACAGGCAGATCGCCGGCACCGGAGTAATACGGTAATTGGCGAGCATGACCACGAGGAGGGCGAGATAGCCGTAGCCGCTGGAGATCGGCGGCAGGAGTCGATGATAGACGCAGGCGACCTGCAGGCTGCCGGCAAGTCCGGCGAGGCCCCCGCCGATGGCCATGGCGGCAAGTCCCGTTCGTTCGGGATGGATGGCAAAGAGCCGCGCCGCCAGGGGATTGGTGCCGGTCGCCTTGACCTTCAGGCCGAAGCGGGTAGCACCGAGGAGAAGCGCCGTCAAGGCAGAAGGCTGCCAGGGCAAGGAGCAGGGCGGCGGGGGCGACCCGCCAGCCGGGCGGGGTGTACATCCACAGTTCTTTTGCAAACATATCGGTGCCGCTCATCGAGGCGATGCCGGCGCGCTTCCATGGGCCGAGGATGAGCCAGAGTATCAGGCCCTGGGCGACGAAGTTGAGGCCCAGTCCGCCAAAGATCTCGTTGACCCCGCCACGATTTTTTAACAGCCCGGCTAAGGCTCCCCATAGTCCACCGCCGACAAAGCCGAGGACAAGGGCCAAGGTGAGGATCAGAGGTGGCGGCAAGTCGAATGTGCCCTCCCGGAGCAGGGCCGTGGCAGCGATGGCGCCGCACACTATCTGACCTTCCACCCCGATATTCCACAGCCCGGCGCGAAAGGTGAACAACAGGCCGCAGGAACAAAGGAGCAATGGAATCCACACCGACAGCACATGGCTGAACTTCTGCCAGGAGAATACCGAGCCCTTGGCGATGGTTATGGCTATTGTCGTCGGGGCGATGCCGAGAGCGACGAGCAGGAGGCTGACCGTCCCGAGGGCGAGGGCGGCGATGAGGACCATGGTGGCGGTCCGGGAAGAAAGTAATGGGTTCAAAGGTCCTGGCAGTTTCATGGCAGAAGGTGGGGTGAGTTTCTGAGAGCTGTTATCAGCAGCTTCCGGCCGGATCGAACCTGACCGGTGATGGCCCGGGAAAGCCTCTGGTAATCGGTTGCCCGGGTAGGCGTGTCGAGGACGATTCTGCCGTTGTAAAAAACCACGATGCGATGGGCCTGGCTCATCAGTTCCTCCAGGTCCGGCGAGGCGAAGACGATGGCCCCGTCGGCCCTCAGTCGTGAATGGAGATGGCGCCAGGTCCAGGCCGCCGATTGGACGTCAAGACCCCGTGTCGGGTTTTCCATAAGGATCAGCCGTACCTCGGCCGGGATAAGGGAGAGCAGCAAGCGCTGCTGGTTGCCGCCCGAGAGATCTTCGGCTGATGTTTCCGGCTGGCCTTTGATATTATGGGTGGCAATTGCCTGTCGGGTGGCGACGAGGCCGGTTGCCGAGGTCACCAAGGCGCTGCCCGGCGCTGCGAGAAGATGATGTTCCCGGACCGTCATGCCCGGAAACAGTCCTTCATTCAGGCGGTCGGCGGGGAGAAAGACCGTTGTTCGATCTGTCTCCCTGCCTGCAGCCGGCAGCGGTGCACCGAATCGCAGGATCCGGCCGGTTTCGGGCTGTGCCAAGCCGGAGGCGGATTTCAGAAAGATCGATTGGCCGCTGCCGTCGATGCCGGCCAGGCCAACCACTTCGCCGGCCCGGATGACCATCGACACCCCCTGTAATCCGGAGCGACCACCTCTGCCGGTCACTTGATCGAATTCCAGTACCGGTCCACCTTTTATTTTTTGTGTTGGCGGCGGCAGGTGCTCAGGCAGAGTATCAAACATCGCCCGGAGCAGGGCGTCCCGGTCGAAGGGGCGTTGGCGAGTGGCGGCAACCCGGCCATGGCGCAATACCGTTACCGTGTCGCAGAGCAGGTCGATTTCTTCAAGCTTATGGGATACCAGGAGGATGGTGGCTCCGCCCGTCTTCAGTTTTCGGAGTGCGGCAAAGAGGAGTTCCTGCTGCGCCTCCGAGATGCCGGTGGTCGGTTCGTCGAGGATGAGAATCTTCGCACCGTTGCCGATCAGGCGGAGCAGTTCAAGTTGCTGACGTTCACCGATGGTCAGCTCGTCCACCCGGCTGTTGGGGTGGAGGGTAAAGCCAAAGTTTGTGGCAAGGTGCGCCAACTCCGTTCTCGCCTTGGCCGGGTCAAAGATCGCCCTCCCGGCGAGAAAATTATCGAGCACCGACAGTTGCGGGAAATCGAGTGGCTCCTGATAGAGCATGCCTATCCCCATGCGGCGCGCGTCCTTCGGGCTGTCGAGACGGGCACTTTGCCCTCCCAAGACAATCTCCCCGCCGCTCCTGGCGATAAAGCCGGTGAGCACCTTCATAAGCGTCGATTTCCCGGCGCCATTTTCCCCGACAATGCCGTGGATGGTTCCCGCTTGAGCCTTCAGGTTGACGCCGCTGAGGGCTTGCACCTTGCCGAAGGATTTATGGATGTTTACGAGCTCGATCATTTTTCATTCTATTTGGAGGCGCCTTCCATCCCTTCGAGCAACTGGGGCAGATTCCAAACCTGGTCGTCGCTGGCAGTTTCCCCTGCTTTCAGGAAGGTCGAGCTATCCTGAAAATTGAGGGGGCCGGAGAAAGAGGTTGAGTCCACCAGCCAGATCCTTCTGGAAGTCGGCCAGGGCCTTTTTGGGGCTGTCGCCGAGGGCATTGCCGGGCATGAAACCGACGGTGGTGGTTGCCTGGTTGTTGATCATCTGCCAATCCGGTCCGAGCCAGAGGAACTGCTGCTGCCATTTACCGGTCATCGCCTCGCCGATCAGCTTGGTGTAGCCGGGAATCCAGTTGAAGTAAGGCACGCCGAGGCAGGCATCGGGGGCTACGGCGCAGGCGCCCTGGTAATCGTAGGGGATGGCCCAGACCGCCTTGCCGTCCTTTTTCTTCTGGCCGGCGACCACCAGGGCCTCGGTGGTGTCGATGCCGGAGATGACCACGTCATAGCCGCCGTCGAAGAAGCTGTTGGTGACCAGGGTTGGGTCGGAGGTGACGCCGGGGATATTGAACCAGAAACCGATCCAGGATACTTTGAATTTCAGCTCGGCCGCCGGTTTTTTCAGGACACCCGTCCAGGCGTAGCGGGCACCGAGGTAGGCGCTGGCGGCAAGACGGCGGGTCTCGGCATTGATCAGCGGGCCGAGATAGGCGATCTTGCCGGTCTGCGAGGTCAAGGCGGCGACAAAACCGGCCATCATCTTACCGTACTCCATGCGGCCCATCAGGTTGCTGAGATTGGCGCCGGACTTGCCGGTCAGGACGTCGTCACCGGAGATATGGATGAACTGTACCTGCGGATGCATCGCCGCCGCCTCGCGAATGCCGTCCTTCATATCGTCGGAGTTACCGATGATCAGCTTGGCGCCCTTCGAGACCAGATCATCGACCAGCATCGGGATGGTGATGCCCTGCCGGTCGGCGGGGTTGACTTTGTCGATATAGAGCATCTTCGCACCCGGCAGGGCTTTCTCCATCGCCTGCCCGGCTTCGAAATGGGCCTGACTCCAGCCATGGTCGTTCGCCGGACCAACCAAAAGCAGGCCGAAGGGGAAGTCTGCGGCGAAGAGCGGACTGCTTGCCGGCGAGAAGAGAAGACAGGAAAAAACCAACACCTGCAGGAAAAAGGTGATACTTTTCATCGCTTTTGCTCCTTTTTGGATTACTTTCTGTTTTGTAGCCATTTTTTAAGAGAGATTTGACTTTCTCCGGACGGTTTTCCAAAGATCAAACCCTCAATACTGACATCTTCGTCAATGTCTTCCCAGTGAACTCCGTGACCGTTGCCGATGAGTTTCCATCTTCCTCTCTCTTCCGGTGTGGCGTATTCCAACCTTGGGTACCAGCCAAGAGGAACAGAAATGGTTCTTCCATCGCTGAGATCTACAGATAATGCTTCATCGGTCACTTGGACATTTACAGCTAGGGGAACTTCAAATTCAATGGCCAAAGTATTCATACCAAGCCTCTATCAATTTCATGCTCGGCAAGAACCATTCGAGAAAAATCCAGATTGTCCCTTTCGCACCTATTTTCGAGCGCCGGGTCCATACCTTCGAGTGTCGTGTCGTCCCAACGGATGCAATACAACCAATCGCCACGGCTATCCTCACTTTCTATTAATTCTTCTATACTTCCAGACCTGAAACATAAACAATATTTACCCGATATTCACGGAAAAAACAGTCCAGGCCTAGGTATGCCAAGCATTGGGAAGATTCAGAAAAATACAATCATTCTCTCGAATTTCCGGCAGGAATGGTTAACATAGGCAAGTAGCATGCAAAAGCAGTCCCGAACAGCAATAACACGAGGCATTTTATGGTCGAACCCATTCTGGCAGCCGAAGGGCTGTGTAAATACTATACCCTTGGCGGGCAGAAAATTACCGTCTTGAACGAGGTGTCGCTGACCATCGGCAGGGGCGAATTCGTGGTCATCGCCGGTAATAGCGGCAGCGGCAAGACCACCCTGCTGAGTATCCTTGCCGGGCTCGATCTGCCGAGCAGCGGCAGGATTGCCATTGCCGGCCGCGATATTACCGGCCTGTCCGAGGATCAACTGGCACCACTGCGCAATGGCTTGACCGGTTTTGTCTTCCAGGCCTTCCACCTTATTCCCTCTCTCAACGCCCTGGAAAATGTGATGTTTCCGGCGGAGTTGAAAAAAGATCCGCAGGCCCGGGAAAAGGCGGAGAGTCTTCTCGATCGGGTGGGACTGCTGCCGCGGCGCGACAATTTTCCCGAACAGCTTTCCGGCGGCGAGCAGCAGCGGGTGGCGATCTGCCGGGCGCTGATCAACGGGCCGGAGATCGTCTTCGCCGATGAACCGACCGGCAACCTCGACTCCCGCAACAGCCAAGGGATTATCAATCTCCTCCTCGATCTCCATAACGATCAGCAAACGACTCTGGTGATGGCGACCCACAGCCAGGCCATCGCCGCCCGGGCGGATCGGATCATCCGTCTTCATGACGGCAAAATAGACGGCGCCCGGGCGCAAGAGCTATGAACCTGCGCTTTTTGTTACGGGAAATTGCCCATAGCCGTGGCCAGGCGGTCGTCTTTATCCTCTGCGTCGCCCTCTCCCTGGTGAGCATTGTCGCCATCAACAGCTTTCGTCGCGATCTGCGCTCGGTCATCGCCGGCGATGCCAGGAGTCTGCACGGCGGCGATGTCATCGTCCGCGCCAATGGCGAGTTGTCGGCGCCCCTGGCCGCGGAGCTTAGCGAGTTGCGCCGCGACGGGGGTGTTACTATGGTCGGCACCTGGGAATTTTATTCGGTGGCGAGAAAGGCTGACGGCAGCGCTTCCCTGTTCAGCAACATCAAGGCGGTGGAAAACGGCTACCCGCTGTATGGCCGGGTGGAACTGCGCTCCGGCCGAGAGTTTGCAGATGTTCTGAGGCCCGGTCAGGCGATCGTCGGTGCCCCACTGCTTGAGCGGCTGGGCCTTACCGTCGGCGATTCTCTCTTGCTCGGCGGAGCGAGCCTTACGGTCGTTGATGTTGTCAGCCGGGAATCGCTCCAGCCGGTGGATTTTTTCAACTTCGGGCCGCGGATCTTTGTCTCGACCGCCGATCTTGCGGCCATGGATCTGGTCGGCAAGGGCAGCCGGACCAGCTGTCAGACGCTCTTGAAACTTACCGACCCGACCCGCCAGGATAGGGTCGTTGCGCAACTGCAGACCAAGGCCCTGGCAGGGCAAGAGCGGGTCAGCACCGCCGCCAATGCCGGTTCCCGGGTCAAGCGGTTCTTTGACAACCTGCTGTTTTTTCTGTCACTGATCTCGGTGTTCACCCTGCTGCTGGCGGGCATTGGCATGCAAAGTTCACTGGCCGCCCTGCTGCGCCGGAAATTTAAGAGCTTTGCCATCATTCGCGCCCTTGGCGCTACCGGCTGGTTTCTGCTACGCCACTATCTGGTGCTGGTCATCCTGCTCAGCATGGTCGGCTGCGGCGCGGGCATTATTGGCGGTCTCCTCGTCAAACAGAGCTTTTCCGGTTTCCTTTCCGGACTTCTGCCGGAAAATATTGTTCTCGGCGCCTCGCTCCGTGACCTCCTTGAGGGCATGGGGCTCGGGTTGGTGGTGGTCTCCTTTTTCACCTTTTTGCCGCTGAGCACCATAGAACACGTCAAACCGGCGGCGATCTTTCGCAAGGAAAGCCGTCCGGGCCTGCAACGAACCACCACCCGCATCCTCCTTGCCTGCGGCTTGCTCCTGCTCTTTGCCCTGGTGGCCCGCCAGCTCGACGACGTTCGCACCGGCTTATATTTTATGGCCGGCGTCTGCGGCCTGGTGGGAATTATTGCCGTTTTGCTCGGCGGTCTCCTGAAACTCCTGGCCCGCGGCACCTATCGCACCCTGGCCCTGCGTCAGGCGGTGCGCAGCCTGCTGCGGCCGGGCAATGCCAGCCGGGCGATTATCGTCACCCTGGCCTCGGCCCTGGCCGTGTTGTTCTCCATCTATCTGGTGGAAGAGAACCTGCGCGCCACCTATATCGATTCCTATCCCGCCGATGCGCCGAACCTCTTCTTTCTCGATATTCAGAAGGAGCAGCAGCCGGGCTTTGTCGAGCTGGTGAACGGTGAGGTTGAACTTTTTCCGGTGGTTCGCGCCAGACTCCAGGCGATTAACGATAAGAAGATCAACCGGGACAGCGAAGCGCAAAAACGCGGCGACAGCCTGGCCAGGGAGTTTAGCCTGACCTACCGCGACACCTTGTCCGCCGACGAGATTCTGGTCGAGGGCCCGGACCTTTTCGGCGAGGACAATCGACCGGCCACTGCCCTGCCGCCGGTGTCGCTTCTCGATACGGTGGTGGAGATGGGCGATTTCAAGATCGGTGACGTCCTGCTTTTCAATATCCAGGGCGTGCCGCTCAAGGCCGAGGTCACCTCCATCCGCAGTCGCACGAGATCGATGCTCTATCCCTTTTTCTATTTTGTCTTTCCGGAGAAATACCTGAAGGGCGCGCCGCAAACCTCCTTTGCCGCCCTGAAGGTGGCGAAAGAGGAGGTGGCATCCTTAGAAAACCGGGTGGTCAACCGCTACCCGAACATCAGCCCGATCAACGTCGGCGAATCGGCCGCCGAGCTCGGTAAACTCATGGAAAAACTGTCGATCATGATCACCTTCTTTGCCTCTTTCTCCATTCTTGCCGGGGGGCTGATTCTGATCAGTTCGATTCTCGCGACGCGCATGGCGCGGATGGAGGAGGCTGTGCACTATAAGATCCTTGGTGCCGACACCTTTTTTGTCCTTCGCGTCTTTTTCCTGGAAAATCTGCTCCTTGCCCTTCTCAGTGGCGGTGCCGCCGTTCTGGTCGCCGAACTCGGCAGTTGGGGGCTGTGCCGGTATCTTCTCGATGTCCAGTACCGACCGTACTGGTCGGCAAGTCTTGCACTGGTGGCGGGGACGGTCGGGCTGGTAGTGATTTTGGGCATGCTCAGTTCGGTGGCCATCATCCGCAAAAAACCGGGAAGCTTTCTCCGCGAGCAGATATGAAGCGGTATCAACAGAGGTGAGGAAAAAACAGTGAAGATTTTTTGGGCAGTATTATTCATGATGGGAATTGTCCTGAGCGGTTGCGAGGGTGAGCGGCAGGAAAAAGCCCGGGGTCTCGGGGAGAAGGCGCCGACCAAGACCATCGTCGCAGTCGGTGACAGCCTGACCGCCGGTTTCGGGGTTGCCGAAGAGGAGGCCTATCCGGCGCTCCTTGAGAAAAAGCTGCAGGCCGACGGCCACCCCTACCGGGTCGTCAATGCCGGGGTCAGTGCCGAGACGAGCAGCGGCACCCTGTCCCGTCTTGGAATGGATTCTCACCATGGGCCCTGATATCGTCATTCTCGAAACCGGTGCCAACGACGGATTGCGCGGCATCGACCCGCGGGTGGCTGAAAAGAATATCCGGGAAATTTTAAAAATCCTCGGCGAACGGCAGGTCGTGGTGCTTTTCGCCGGCATGAAGATGGTTCGTAACCTCGGGCCGCTGTACGTTGCCGAGTTTAATGCCTTATTCCCGCGCCTCGCCGAGGAAAGCGGGGCGGTCTTCATGCCGTTTTTTCTCGAAGGGGTAGCGATGCAGGGCGGGCTCAATCAGGCCGACGGCGTCCATCCCAATGGTGCCGGGTATAAAAAGATCGTCGAAAATATCTATCCCTATGTGCTGCAGGCAATCAAAAAAAGAGAAGGACGATGAGTATTGGCAATGCCAATTCTCGGTTAAGGATTATATGGGGTGCAAATCTTCGGCAGTTGTGGAGAGGAAGGCATTTACCACAAGGGGGTCGAAATGGGTTCCGGAGCCTTCAATAATAAATTTTTTGGCTCGATCGTGGATCCATCCCTCTCGATACGGGCGAGTTGATACCAGCGCATCCCAGACATCGGCTACCGCCAGGATTCGTGCACGAATATCTATTTCTTCCCCTCTTAACTTACCTGGATAACCTGAACCATCGTATTTTTCATGATGCTGGACAATAACCGGCAAAATATCCTGAAAGGCGGCAATTGGTTCAAGAATTTTCCCGCCAATCGCCGGATGGTTCTTGACTTCCTCGAACTCTTCATCGGTTAATCGGCCTGGTTTATCGAGTATCGCCAGAGGAATACCGATCTTGCCGATATCGTGTAAAAGTCCGCCCCGAGTGATCGTCTCGATTATCCGTATCATTCAGCCCGAGGATTCTGCCTATTTTGCCACCTAAAGCGGCAACTCTTTCCGAATGGCCCGCGGTCCATTTGGATTTTGCGTCAACCGTCCTGGCAAGTGCCTCTATGGTCCCCATCGCCAGTTTTTCAAGATTTTCCAAATGGAGAGAATTGACAATGGCGATGGCAAGCTGATTGGCGATTTTTCGTGCCTGGCTGATCTCGTCTTCATAAAAAGGATGAGGGGTTTGCCAGCCGAGAATAAGAAGCCGGTTTATTGCCCCATCCACGGCGATCGGCAGGCAGAGGCACTCGCCCGGGAACTCTTCTTCGGGATTTGGTAGAAAGCCGGAGGGAAGTGCATGGTCGCGAAGGATCTTATGGCTGTAATCGGCAAACAAACTGTTATTCTCATCTTCCCCTAAGCTGTAATGTTCCACTTGCGGATCGCTCAGCCGACGGCCTTTCAGCATATAAATCTTAATATGAAGATCAGAAGGTGAAGTTCTCTTTGCGAATATACAGAAGTCACAACCAAAAAAAACCTTGAGACGCTGCAGGGTATTGGCAATAACCTTTGTTCTTTCCAGCGATGAGAGAATTGCCCGATCGATTTCGCCAAGAACCCTGAGGGTATTGAACTGCTGGTCGAGTTTCGTCGCCATGGTATTGAAGGCGTCGCCAAGCTCCTGAAACTCGTCATCGCTTTGTATGTTGACGGTTGTGGAAAATTCTTTATTGGCAATTCGTTTTGTTGCGTTTTTCAGTTGTTCAAGAGGCTCAAGGCCTTTGCGGATGAACAGCACTGAAAGATAGAGAATGGCCAGAAGCAGGAGGAAAATTATCAAGGAGATGGCCGTTTTGAAATTTTTAGTCGCCACCATGATATCGCTTTGTTTTTGGCTGAGCATGATGTCCCAACTGGCCGGTTGAAAGCGTGATTCCACAAAGAGATTTGACATACTTGCCAGGTAGGTTTCGCCATTTTGTTCAAACTGAAAGACCCGCAGGTCGTTCTTCGAGAATTTTTGTTTTCGAATGAGGTCCTGATAACTTACGGCAATCCCCTCCTCACTGGCCATAATGCTCTGGCCGTTCTTGTCGAATACCGACAGTTCGGTCATCGGCGGAAGCAGCGGGTTCGGGCCGATGCCCCAGAGATAGTCGGTTTTTGCCAAAGCTACCACAGACAGAGGTCGATCGTCTCCTTGGCTTATATTGCAGCCGAAGTAGGTCACAGCGCCGATGTCTCTCAGTATGGAAATAATGAAGGGTTTCCGGCTGGTAAGAACTTCCGGTGTCAGAAACCGATCGATGGCGACGGTATCAAGATTACCGAAAACCATGGAATAGTTTTCCTCACCATGCCTTATGGCAATGCCTTCAAAGAGGGCATGAAGATCTTCCTGAGATTTGCCGATTGCCTGTTGACCGATGTTTTCGTTCACGCCGAAGGCTCTGCCTATGGCCTGCAATTCATTGTCGATGCGTATCATCCGATCAAAAAGACTTGCCCCGTACGCTTTTACATCCCGTTTCAGGCGAAGGGCATTCTGCTCTTCAAGCTGATTCATCACCTTGCTGTAGGAGAGAACAATCAGGACGACTGTGGGGAGAAAGGCACAGAGAATAAAGAGGAGGCAAAAGCGCCTGGCAATCTTGCTTTTTAAGAAACTTGTTCCGAGATCCATGAGATACCCTTAATAATCTGACACCCAACCGTAATAATTGCCGTTATTGGCTCGAACGATGTCGTCCTGACTTTGTTTTGCGGTAAATGGTGTTTTTGTGTCGCCATCCGGCCCCATGCTGTAGAGGTCGAAGTCGCTATTCACCGGCACCATGCTTTTATTCTTGCGAACTTTTCCCACGCCCTTGGCTGTCTGAATGTTGAGATATTGGTAAGGATTGCCCCAGGAATCCTTTATACCGGCCAGACCAATCTCGGCAAGACTTTCAGGATAACGGTTCTTGGTGGCATTGAAGGTCTGGCACTCTCGATCAAGGCGCTGCAGGTTTTCTATTTCCACTCTATATCGAGCTATTGCGACATAATTCTGATAAGAGGGTATGGCGATTGCCGCGAGAACACCGATAATAGCGACCACGATCATGAGTTCAAGAAGAGTCAAACCCTTATTTGATCCCAGGTTTTTATGCCAATTTATGATCCGGCCGGCTATGGTTGAAAATCGAATTCGGCGAATTTTGTTAGGGGGTAAAAGCATCATGGAGTCCCAGGGGGGATCAGTCCTTCAGATAATATAATTAGGTGATTTTCACCCTCAAGGCAGCGTTGAAAGGTTGCTCATTATCGGGGCAAGGAAATATGTAATTGTCTCATGGTACGATGAGCCCTCGGTGGAAGTCAAGAAAAGTTGGCAGGAGGTTTCGCAACAAGCACTCCCTGCTCTTTGTAACATGAGAATATCTGTGGATATCTATTCTATGGATTTTTGTAAAACTGTTCGAGAAACTCAATTTCATCCTCCTTGATCGAACGGAAAATTAACTTGATAGAGCTTCGACTATGATTTTCTCTTGAACGAGGCGTTTATTCATTGACAAAGGGCCTTTTAATGGGTGACAAAGAACTTTTTATTGAACGAGCGCACGTTCGGTTGGCTCAGAGGATTGTCGAGCACCACAGGTGCGGATAAGTTCGGCTGGAAATATAAAATTGAGCAAATATGGCAAAGAGGGAGAGAAGAACATGAGTGATTCAGCAAAGATTGGCAAGAGGATTACCACCTTCAGGGAAAGACTCGACATGAGTGTCGACGAGCTCTCGGAAAGAGCTGGTGTGCCGGTGAGCCTCATTAAAGATATCGAAGGTGGCGGTGTATCTCCTGCTTTGGGTGTCATGGTCAAGCTCTCTCGCGCTTTAGGCCAGAGGGTCGGCACTTTTATGGACGATCAACTCGGCAAAGATCCGGTTATTACCAGGGCGGCCGAGCAGGAAGAGGGTATTGCCTCGCATAAGGAGAGTACGCCAGGGCCATTATCGCTACCATGCCCTCGGTGCCGGCAAGGCTGATCGCCATATGGAACCGTTCTTCATCAAAATCTCACCGACCGAGGAGAGGACCACTTCCTCGCATGAAGGTGAAGAGTTCATTGTTGTCGTTTCAGGTCAGGTCGAGCTGCTTTACGGCAAGGCAACCCATATCCTCACGGAAGGCGACACCATGTATTACAATTCGCTGGTGCCGCACTGTTTGAGTGCCGTTGGTGGGGATGCGAAAATATATGCCGTGATCTTTACTCTTTAGTAGGTGACACTTATGCCAAGAGAAGAAATTGTCAGGGAGATAACCCTCGGTCAGATCCTCGCCGAAACGGTTGCCAAGTATCCAAACGAAACGGCGGTTGCCTATGCGGATCGCCAGTATAGACAGACCTGGAAGGAATTTTCCGATACCGTCGATGATATGGCCAAAGGCTTGATGGCCATGGGTATTGGGAAGGGCGAAAAGGTGGCGGTGTGGGCGACCAATGTTCCGCACTGGGTTGCCTTACAGTTTGCCACCGCCCGTATCGGTGCAATACTGTTGACCATCAACACCAACTATCGCTCTGCGGAAATAGATTATGTTCTCAAACAGTCTGACTGTGAGAACATTTTTATTATTAATGGGTTGCGGGATGCCAATTATCTGGAAATCCTCTACGAATTGATTCCTGAGCTGAAGACGCACCAGCGAGGCAAGCTGCATTCGGAAAGGTATCCGTGCTTGAAGCGTGTTTTCTTTCTTGGGCCGGAGAAACATCGAGGCCTCTATTCCATGCCGGAGGTGATGTCGCTGGCGGTGGCTACCAGTGATGACGAATATCAGGAGCGTCAGGCTTCCCTTTCCCCGGATGATGTAATAAATATGCAATACACCTCGGGAACAACCGGTTTTCCCAAGGGGGTTATGCTGACGCACATCAACGTCGGTAATAATGGCTATTGGCTTGGTGCCGGCCAGAATTTCAGCCATATCGACCGCATCTGCATACCTGTGCCTCTCTTCCACTGTTTCGGCTGTGTGCTGGGGGTGATGGCCTGTGTCAATCATGGCGCGGCGATGGTCTTTGTCGAGACCTACAATCCCGTCGACGTAATGATGTCCATCGAAGTCGAGAAATGCACCGGGGTGTACGGCGTACCGACGATGTTTATCGCCATGCTGGACCATAAACTATTCAAGAAATTCGATTTCTCGTCTCTCCGCACGGGCATTATGGCCGGATCGCCCTGTCCGGTAAAAACCATGAACGACTGCATCGAGAAGATGAACATGACCGAGGTTACCATCGTCTTCGGGCTTACCGAGGCCTCCCCGGGGATGACCCAGACCATGTACAACGAACCGTCGATCCAGAAAAAATGCGAGACGGTCGGCAAGGCAATGCCCGGCATAGAGGTAAAAATCGTCGACCCGAAAACCGGCGAAGATCTGCCTCCCGGAAAGCATGGCGAAGTGGTTTGCCGCGGCTATAATATCATGAAAGGCTACTACAAGATGCCGGAAGCCACCGCGGCAGCCATCGACAAAGACGGCTTTCTCCATTCAGGGGATATCGGCGTCATGGATGAAGACGGCTATTTTGCCATCACCGGGCGGATCAAGGATATGATCATCCGCGGCGGAGAAAATATTTATCCCAAGGAGATAGAGGATTTTCTCCATCATATGGCCGGGGTGCAGGATGTCCAGGTGGTCGGCGTGCCCAGTAAGAAATACGGGGAACAGCCAGGAGCTTTTGTCATTCCACGCGCTGATGCGGATATTACCCCGCAGGATATTATCGACTACTGTCAGGGTAAGATTGCCTGGTTCAAGACACCGAAGTTTGTCCACTTCTTACAAGCCTTTCCGCTCACCGCCAGCGGCAAGGTGATGAAGATCAAGCTGCGGGAACAGTCGGCCGAGCTTTGGCCGGAGGGGTAGAGACTCAGAATTGAAACGATCTAACCCTGCTCTATGCGGGGTTAGATCACCTTCATCGCCAGCAAGCCACCCACCATCAAGGCGAGAATCACCCGGTACCAGCCGAAGATTTCCAGACCGTGCCGGTTCAAATAGGCGACCATCCATTTCACCGAGACCACCGCCGAGACAAAGGCGAAAATCAAGCCGATGGCCAGAGCCTGCGGCTCGAAAGTCTGCAGCATGGCCTGACCGTGTTTGAGGCCGTCGTAAGCAGTGGCTGCTCCCAGGGTAAGAACGCCGAGGAGGAAGCTGAACTCGACGGCAGCCGGCAGACTGAGGCCCACCAGTATCCCGCCGACGATGGTCACCAGGCTGCGGCTTACCCCGGGCCACATGGCGATACATTGGGCAAAACCGATTACCAGGGCCATCTTCCAGGTGAGATCCTCAAGGGCACTGCCGGAAGGTCCGGCTTGTCTGCTGCGGTTGCGGTAGCTGACCGCAAGGATTGCCAGGCCACCCACCAGCCAGGCAGCCACTACCGGCCAGGGCCCGAAGAGATATTCTTTAATGTGTTTGTTAAAAAGCAGGCCGAGTACCGCTGCCGGGAGAAAACCGGCCGCAACCCCGATCAGCAGGCGCAGGCCAATCGGATCACCGCCGAACAATCCTCTGAGCATTTGCCTAACCCGACGGAAGTAGAGGCCGAGTACGGCAATGATCGCCCCGGCCTGGATGCAGATGGCATAGGCGTCGGCGGCCTCTTTTCCCGTCGCCCGTTTGTCCGCCGAAAGCGATTCGCCCTCGCCGATACCCATGATCCTTTGGGCCAGGAGGAGATGTCCGGTCGAGCTGACCGGCAGGTATTCGGTCAGGCCTTCGACGATGCCGAGGACCATCGCCTGCCCGTTGGTCATTTCGTTGGTGCTTGGAGCGGGTTCCTGCCGCGAACCGTTGGCGGTCAGGCCTGTGGTAAGGAGAAGGGTGATCAGAGTTGTAATTAACAGCAGATTTTTGCCAATCATTGTCGGTTTATCCCGGTGGTAAAAGAAAATTGTAATTCGTAGAAGAGTTGGGAAGCAGAATCTTATAAACCGGAAAAGAATGAGAATGCTACTGAATTGTTGTTTTCAGGCAGAGATCAATTTTCCTTAAAACTAAATGGGAGTCGACGGCATCGCGGTGCGGCAAAAAATGGGCTGCCAGGTATGCACAGCCCATTGGAGTCGTTGCTTGATGGAGGGAAAAAAGATGAAAGTCAGAGAAATCACCCCATTTTTTTCAAGCTGATAGGATTGGGTGCCTGGCGGTTGTATCCCTTGCCCTGGGCGATGATGTCGAGCGGCAGGCTCGCCAAATCGGCCAGGTCGAGTGCCATCTCACTGAGAATCGAGTTTTCGAAAACCTTCACATAGCTATGGCAGGCATCGCAGGTGGCAACCCTGAATCCTGGTTCATCTTCCGACACAATGGTGTTGAGATTTGCCGTTTCGACATTTTCGCAGTTCGGACAGGCTATGAAGCGGTAGGGACCGGCAGTGCCGCAGAAGGAACAGTGCAGGAACCGTTTCGGACCTTCAACAATGGTTGACAGAGCCGCTTGCGCCGAACAGAGGGGACATCGTCCTCCTACCCACTCGCTGCCGTCCAAGGGGAAGGCCTGGCGGAGTGCGAGAAAGTAGGGCCTGCTCAACAGGAAGAGAACTTTGGCCAACTCTTCGTCGCTGCATGACAGGTCGGTAAGGTCTGGTAATTCGCCCAGTGGTAACCGCATAAAATCAATTTCGCCATTCTCGAGGGCGTGGGAGAGTTGCGCAAATTCGTCAGTCGGCAACTCGAAGATGGACGCAAACAAATGGAAAATTTGCACGGCAATTTCCCGAGGATACGCTTTGGAGTCGACAGGCGACATTGCCGATCGCACAGTTGGCAGCATGTCGGCTGCCTCAAGATGAAAGCGCTGCCATCTGGCATAGAGTTCAAGCGGGTCCTTGAGGTGTGGGCGTTGTTCGATCAAAGTCTGAATATCGATGGTCATGGTACTCCTTATGGAATTTTTGGGTAGGCAAAGGCGGGCATTGCTCCCGTTAACCCTTCTTCGAGGAAAATTCTCAACTGTTCCTTTTCCGTGGCGGTAAGCCCGAGGGGTGTCAGGGCGGTGTTGCCTTTGCCGCCGCCGGCGTCGAAAAAGTCGATGACCTCATCCAGGGTCGCGTAGATGCCGTTGTGCATGTAGGGAGCTGTCCTGGCGATCTCCCTGAGCGTCGGTGTCCTGAAAGCCTTCCAGTCTTTCTGGTCCTTGGTGACCAGGTAACCTGCCGGGATCCTCGCCAGAGCTCCGATAGTCCTCGAAATGATAGACCTTGGCGACAAAGCGGCGCGTTGCTGCAATCCGTGGGTCTCTGCAGGTGCTCGGGATTTTCCCGGACATGGAGGGCGTGGAACCGGTCGTCGGCCAGATTGACGCCATATGGCAGCTCGGCACACTTTCCCTTGCCGGTGAAGATTTCATACCCTTTCAGCGCTTCCGGCGAGAGCGCCTCCTTGTCGCCGTTCAGAAAACGATCAAGCGGAGCGTCCCGCGAAATGATGGTCCGCTCAAATGCGGCGATGGCCATGGCAATGCGTTCCCGGGTCACGTCGGCGTCGCCGAAGACCTCGGTAAACTCCGCCACGTATTCCGGCACGGAGCGGATCTCCTCTTCCATGAAATCGAGATTCTGGTTCATCTCGAAGGCCGACATCATCGGAAACAGCGCCTGTTCCTCAAGGGATGACGACCGTCCGTCATGGAACAGGTATTTCTGGAAGGCGACGTTGATACAGGGTCGGAGAGTTGCGCCAGTTCCGGGTCGTGGGATAGTTGAGCGAGATATCCAGACCGTCGCTGTAACCCTGCTTCGGGATCATGGCAGGTAGAGCAGCTCATGGTCCCGTCGCCGGACAACCGCCGGTCGAAGAAGAGCTTCTTGCCGAGTTCAATCTTGGCCGGCGTCTGGGGGTTTTCCATGGCAGGACGGGATGTCCCTGATCGGCAGAAGCTGGCCGGCAAAGCCGCAGGCAGGCAGACAGAAACTGCCAAGGATCAGCAACATTATGAATCTTTTCATTCGCTTATTTCCCCGACTGCTGTAATTGTTCGTCAATGATCTTTCTGAAAAAATCAAAAGGACGCTCACCGACAATTTGCCTGCCGTTGATATAGAAAGTCGGTGTGTTATAGAGGTCGATAGATTCGGCAAGCTTGATATCGCCTTCGATATCTTTCGCGTGTTTGCCGCTGTCGATGGACTCGGTGAATTTCTTCACGTCAAGACCCAGTTCCCCGGCATAGGCGATCAGGCTGGCCCGGTCCAGCTTTGGTGAGCGGGTGAGCAGAATGTCATGCATTTCCCAGTATTTTCCCTGGTCGCGCGCGGCAAGCGAGGCCTCGGCGGCGATCCTGGAGAAATCACGGTATTTGTAGGGATAATTCTTGATTACCAGACGGATCTTGCCGGGGTAGGTCTCCAGTATCTGTTTGACGGTCGGACCGGCCGCCACACAGTGGGGTCACTGAAAATCGAGGAACTCGATGATGGTGACCGGCGCATCGGCCGGTCCCAGAGATGGCGAATCGCCGATCGGCACCTCGGTCCTCTTCTCCTCGGCATGTGCCGTCCCGAACAGCAGCAGGACAAAAATACAGCTCAATAATTTTTTTCAGCATAGTAGACAGAAAAGGGGATACCGATGTATCCCCTTTTCTCCTCATGATAGTTTGATCTTAGGCGGAATTATTACATCTTGCCGACCGCTTTCATCCATTTGGGATATCTCTTCTTGGCCTCATCGAGCGGCAGGGTGCCGCTCATCATGATCTTCAACGTCCCGGGATTGGCCAGGGTTCCGAGATAGATATGCACCGGTACGGCAATAACAAAGATCACGAAGGCCACATTATGCACAAGGTGCGAAAGAAGCATCACCGTCGCATTGTCCTTCATCAGCCAGATGCCGAAACCGGAGAGCGGCGATGGCGATTCCGGCACCGACAATAGCCAGATAGTAGAGCTTCTGGCCCGGGATTGTATTTGCCCATCGGCGGCACCGTCACCTTGTGGGACAGATAACCTCCCGCCACCTTGAACCATTGCAGGTCGTCGGCGTCGTATTCAAGGGCATCCACTGAGATAATGGAGCATGGAGATAGAGCAGCGACAAACAGAAAACCACTCCCAGCCAGTTGTGCACCGTTTTCATGGTATTGAAGCCGCCGAACACGGAGCCGACAGACTCCAGATGGAACAGGAAGGCGAATCCCGTGATGATCAGCAGGATGCAGCTTCCGGCGAGTATCCAGTGATTCAGGATCTCGCCAACACTTGATTTTCTTACCATCTCAGCCATATCACACCTCCTCGTCCTTTTCCTTGTGGGGGCCAATGGCCAGATAATGGATCGCCGCGGCGGCGACCACACCGCCCAGACCGATCACATGAGAGCGGCTTCAAATAAGTGTGCCAGAAGACCACGCTGCTCGGGATGGCCGGATTCTCCTTCATCCCGTAGAGCTTGGGCTCGTCCTTGAAGGCATAGATCGAGCCCAGACCGCCCAGGTCCTTTTCGCCGTAGATGGTGCCGTAAGCCCTCTTTTTTGGCGGTACTGATGAGTTCGTCCCGGTCGCCGAACCGAAGCGCACCGGTGGGGCAGGTCTTGACACAGGCCGGTTGCATTCCTGCACCGATCCGGTCGAAGCAGAGATGACATTTCGTCATCTTGCCCTCCGCATCGTAGCGGGGCACATCGAAGGGACAGGCATTGACGCAGAGCTTGCAGCCGATGCACTTGTCGCGGTCATAGGCCACGGCACCTTCCGCCGTCCGGTACAGTGCGCCGGGCGCAGGACAGATCTTCATGCAGCCTGCGTCGTCGCAGTGCATGCACCGCCTGCTGACAAAGAGCCAGCGCACGGGATCTGCCTTGCGACGGCACCTCGCTGTACTGGATGATGTTGAAGGCGGCACTCGCCAGATCCGGCGGGTTCTGGTAGGTGCCGTTGTTCTTGGTCTTGATCCCCGGCAGCTGGTTCCAGGACTTGCAGGCAACCTGGCAGGCCCGGCAGCCGATGCAGACCTCCGGGGTAACAAGGATCGCTTTGCGGTTTTTCGTGCTATTCGTTTGCCATGGTTCACCCCCTATGCCTTCCGGACGTTGACCATGAAGGCCTTCGACTCGGGTATCATTGTGTTCGCGTCGCCCACGTTCGGCGTAAGCAGGTTGGCGCTGTCATACCCGCTGCCGTCCTCGGGAAACTGCCAGCCGAAATGCCAGGGCAGACCGACCTGGTGGACGGTCGAGTCTGCCATCTTGAAGGGCTTGAACCGTTCGGAGACCATCGCCACCGCTTTTACCTCGCCGCGGCCGGAGGACAACGACAACCGTCTCGCCGTTGTTGATCTTCAGCTCCTTCGCCAGTTCCACGCTCATCTCCACGAAGTTCTGGGGCTGCATTTCCAGCAGCCAGGAGCAGTGCCGCGTCATGACAGCCGGTCTGCCAGTGCTCCGACACCCGGTAGGTGGTCGCAACGAAGGGATAGCGCAGGTCGCAGGAGAAAAAGGCATCCATCTTGTCGCCGAAGATCTTGATGGTCGGGTTGATCCGCTGCTTGGACATCGAGTTTTCCTCGAGCGGACACTCCAGGGCCTCGTAATGCTCCGGGAACGGACCTTCCGCAAGACCGGGTCCGAAAATCGAGGCAATGCCGTCCGGCTTCATGATGAAGGGCAGCTTGCCGCCGGGGTGCCCATGGGCGGCGCCGCCACCGTCGACGACATCGCCTTCCCAGACCCTGGTGTTTCGTGGGGTCGACTTGGTCGCATTCCATTTGAGGAGCGGCCGTTTCGGATCCCACGGTTGTCCTTGCAGGTCCACCGAGGCCCGGTTGTAGATGATCCTTCGGTTCACCGGCCAGGTCCAGGCCCATCCCGGATAGAGGCCGAGGCCCGTTGGGTCATCCTTGCCGCGTCGCGCCATCATGTTGACTTCCTTGCCGTCCTTCAGGATATAGGAATTGCAGTAGATCCAGTTGCCGCTGGAGGTGGTGCCGTCGGCCTGCAGAGAGGGGAAGCTGGTGACCAGATCCCCTTTCTTGCCGATGAGTTTCGGCGGATCCACCTTCGTGTCGTAGACATCTTCGAGGAAGTAGCCGTTGATCTCCTTGGCGACGGCGTGGATATCGACGTGCTTGACCTTGCCTGCGGCATCACTCTCACCGTAGTCCCAGGTCAGATTCACGATGGGATCGGGGAAGGCGCCGCCTTCCTTCTTGTAGAGCTCCTTGACCTTGAAGAACAGCTCGTTCATGATCTCGGCGTCGGGCATTGACTGGCCGAGCGGTTCAACGGCCTTGTAGCGCCACTGCGCCAAGCGTCCGGAGTTGGAGATACTCCCCTCTTTCTCCACCGAGGAGCAGCAGGGCAGCATGAACACCTCGGTCTGGATGTCCTTCGGCGTTCATGCCGGGACCGCGCCAGAAAGAGCCGGTCTCGTTGTCGAAGAGGTTGACGTTCACCAGCCACTTGAGCTTGGTCATGGCCTGCGCGGGTCTTGTTGGAGTTCGCGCCCGAGCAGGCCGGGTTCTGGCCCCAGGCGAAGAACCCTTCGAAATCGTCCTTTAAGCATCTTGTCGAAGATCATCAGCCACGAAGCAGTTCTGGCCGACGTCGATCTTCGGCAGCCAGGAGTAGCCGAAATCATTCTCCTTGGTCGCGGCCTCGCCGTAAATGGCCTTGAGGTAGCTGGTGATGTACTTGTTGCGGTTGGCCCACCAGTTGACGCTTTGCGGTTCCTTGGTGGTCGGGGTGTTTTTCTCGATGTAGGTCGCCAGGTCGAGCCAGGCAGCGTTCGGCATCGGATTGTAGCCGGGCAGGATATGGAACAGCAGACCGTAGTCCGTGGAACCCTGCACGTTGGACTCGCCGCGCAGGGCGTTGATGCCGCCGCCGGCCATGCCCATGTTGCCGAGCAGCAGCTGGATGATGGTCATGGCCCTGATGTTCTGGGTGCCGACGGTATGCTGGGTCCAGCCCATGGCGTAGCACTCGGTGCCGACCCGGTCAGGTTTGCCGGTGGAGCCGTAGAGCTTGTACACCGCCAGCAGTTTGTCCTTGGGCGTTCCGGTGATGTTCACCACCTTGTCCAGGGTGTAGCGGGCATAGTGTTTCTTCAGGAGCTGGAACACGCAGTTCGGATCCTGCAGGGTCGGATCCTTCAGGGCAATGCCGTTGCTCGTCCTTCTGGAAGGACCAGGTCGCCTTGTCGTAATTCTTTCTTCTCCGGTTGTAGCCGGAGAACAGACCGTCCAGTTCCGCCGGCCCCTTGAAGTCGGGGTTCACCAGGAACGAGGCATTGGTGTAGTTGACAACGTATTCCTTGAAATAGAGGTCGTTTTCCAGAATGTAGTTGATCATCCCGCCCAGGAAGGCGATATCCGTTCCGGAACGGAGCGGGGCGTAGAGATCCGCTTTTGCGGCGGTCTGGGTAAAGCGGGGGTCAACACAGATCAGCTTTGCGCCCTTTTCCCGGGCCCGCATTGATCCACTTCATGGAAATGGGATGGTTTGAGGCTGGATTCGCGCCCATGGCCAGGATGACATCGGCGTTTTTCAGGTCGATCCAGTGGTTGGTCATTGCACCGCGTCCGAACGACTCTGCCAGAGCCGCAACAGTTGCGCTGTGTCAGATACGCGCCTGGTGTTCTATATACACCAGGCCCCAGGACCGAATCAGTTTTTGCAGCAGATAGCACTCCTCGTTGTCCAGGGCGGCGCTGCCGATATGGGCGATGGCGTCGGTCCGGTTGACGACGAATTCTTTTTCGACCTCCATCTCGGTGCCGTCAGGCTGTTTCTCTTTGACCTTGGCCTTGGTGGTCGTCTTGAAGCTCTTGTCCCGGGCGTCTTTGACGAGGCGGGCAATTCTGTCCAGCGCCCAGTCCCATTCCACTTCTTTCCACGCCGTGCCGCCGGGTTCGCGGTACATCGGTTTCTTAACACGGGTGTCGTTGTTCGACCATCTGCATCACGGAAGAGCCCTTGGCGCAGAGTGTCCCTTCACTGATCGGATGATCGGGATCGCCCTCGGTGTTGATGACCTTGCCGTTCTCCGCGTAGACGATTATGCCGCACCCTACCGAACAGTAGGGACAGACCGTCGTCGTCTGCTTGGCGTTCTTGATCCGCAAATCCTTGGCATAGGCCTTGGCCGGATCGAGGTTCACGCCAAGCGATGCCACCAGAACGGTGCCGCCTGACAGTTTCAGAAAATCCCGTCTTGATACTCCCATTTAAGACTCCTTTCTTGTTCATCACAAGTGAGGTAAGAAGTGTGAAGTCCGGTACATAAATGGGCCGGACCGTATTCCGCATGCAGCCACCCCTGCCAACTTCTTTCCGTCTTGGTACAAGGAAACTGGGAAAAGCGCACTTGTCATGGACGAAGGAAAAAACCTTCGTCCATGACAAGGAAAAACCGGGGAAGTATCTCCCGGCAGACGGTGGAGATGGCTCCCTAGGGATTTACAGCACTATAGAGGAATGGGGAGGAGAAGAAAATCAGCTAATTGCTTTTTTATAGGTAAGAAAAATGCGTAGTTATACGTAGGAAGCGAGTCTGAGAATAAGATAAGATCATAGCTTAAAAACGGGTAGGGATGTTGCTGAATTATGCTGTAGGGTAAATACTGAAAAAAACGTAAGGAAAAAGCTTACTAAATATGCGAAATATGCACATTTCTTTTAAGTGACATAGATATACTTTTTCGGAAAGCCTGTCAATGAGTAAAAAGAAAACGGATGAAAAATTACCAAAACTAACAAGTCGTTATTTTAAACAACTCGTTTATGCTTGAGCCGTTTGAGTGATCTATCGGTAATTTTGTCATCAACGTCGATGGTGCCGTACAGGAGAGGGGAGTCAGGGCGGTGGGAAGCGACGTTGTGGGCGACCGATCTCCGGTCGTTGTTGGCGTAGCAGTAAAGGCAACCGTGCGGGCAAGAGTTGTAGGCGCCGATGTCGATGCTTTCAATGCAGCCGCATGCAGGGCGCTGATTTTTATCTTTGCCGGCGCGTATTGCAGTTCCGGTAATTTTTGCAATAAGCTGGTCGTCGATGCATTTTCCCGGGGCTATTCCGGCTTTTTGCAGGTCGATTTCGGCAGCACAGCTTTGCAGAGTAATATTGTTGGCCGCGGCAATTGTTCGCAGAGTGGCGACAAGGGCCATCCGTTTTTCGACCGTCTGGTTGATAAGCCCCATCCCGTGCATGTTTCTCGTGCATTTTCGATACATTTCCACAAAACTGACGATGCACTTTTCGGTAAAACCTGCCAGTTTTTTGCTCAGTTCGGCGAACGTTGCAACGTGGAAGTCGGCTGAATAGCGGTCGGTGAAGAGGATCGGGTCATAGCGCCAGATGACCTTTTCTTTGCCGATCTGTCGGCGAGTGTCTGGAAAAGAGCGATGCGTTCCTCGACCGTCGGAACATTCACTTCGATACCGCTATCATACGGGGTGAGGGTAAACAGGAAATAATAGCGGTAGCCGAGGTCGTCGATCTCTGCCAGTCTTGAAAGCATCGGCGCTGGATTTTTGCTCCAGAAAACAACACATTCAATACTCTCCGGTGAGAGTGCTATCCGAGACACCTGGTGGAAATTCATGGGATTGCGGACAAGCACCAGCCCGTCCCGAAGCCTTTTCAAAAACCACTCCGCATAAAAGGCGGGGATGTCGGTTCTTCTGCTGGCGCTGATAATCATCGGCTCTCCTCTTTGGCTTTTGCAGCAGG
>CAWDST010000010.1:0-145260 GCA_963804965.1 uncultured delta proteobacterium | reverse complement strand
CAGAGGTATGGACAGTTTTAACGAATTGATCGCCTTCCCCGATCAAAGTGCCAAGATTCTCGAACATCTGCAAACGGAAGTCTCCAAAATTATAAAAACTCAGTGAAAATGGTGCCAAACCATGTCCTTTCGCCTCAAACTCGGAATAACCTTTTGTTCCGTGCTCCTTCTCACTATCACCGTAGCCTTGACCTCTTGGTGGGGAATGGGGACTGCGCTGCAGAGACAGAATACCATCCTCACTTTCAGTCTCGATGTCGACAGGCTTCTCAATACCCTCAACCACCAGGAGCATTTGTTCAACGCTACCCAGGACATGGCCCATGCCATTGCCGTGACCGATCTTCTCAAACAACTCACCGCTGCCATAGAAGAAGTTCAACAATTCCCCCGGCGAAGCCAACAGCAACTGGTTGCCAAAATACTCGACGATCTTGGCCTGTATCACCGAGATTTTACTCTTTTTTCCGGACAGATGATCGGCATGGAAACCATGAAGAGCCGAATGATTCAGGAATCGGCTCGATTGCTGTCGCACACTCGAAATCTTGCCGACGAAGGGAGTGTCATCGCTGCCGCTATTCTGCAACAGATAAGTTTGATGCTCCAAGCGGAAAAAGACTATATGCTTTTTGGTACAATAAAAGCAGCAAACACAGTCAGAGAAACTGTTGTTACTATCGAAAATATGACCAAGCAGGCCACAGGCCAAGCAAGGGACGAAAACCGAACGACTGCAGGCCTTTAGAATTTCCAAGGTTGCCGCCATCTACCAGATAATCTTTACCGACTATCTTGATGAACAGCAAAACCTCAAGGAAAAGATGCAGCGCATGCACTCTTCCAGTGAACATATGGCCAGCGAACTGCGAAGGTTTGTCGACTTCGAACAGGCCGAAGTCCAACAGCAGGTAAACACCTGAAAGCTCTTACAATTGCGGTATCCCTGAGCGCGATTGCCCGTGGCCCTCGTCATCACCATCGTTGTTGCAACATGGATCACTCGCCCCCTCGAACAGCTCAAAAAATCCGCCACCGCCATCATCAACGGCGACCTGACTACAACGGTCGCCATCAAAAGTCACGATGAGATCGGCCAATTGGGAATCATTTTCAATCAAATGATCCTCAAGTTGCGGAAGAGTTTTGAGGATATTCGTCAGTATCGTGAGCATCTCGAAGAATTGGTGGCCAAACGCACCCAGTTGCTGCAAAAGGAAGTATCAGAACGTAGGGTCGCCGAACAGGCCTTACGGGCCGGGGAAGAACGGTTGCGAACCATCATTGAGCAGTCACCGATGGGTATCATCATGTGGGACACCTGTTTCCGGGTCATACAATGGAATCATGCGGCAGAAAAAATCTTCGGTTACACCGTGGCAGAAGCCATGGGCATGTCAGCTGCACGTTTACTCCCGGAAACCATGGCAGTGCATATGGAAAAAATCTGGCAGAAACTCATCGCTACCACGGATGGTATCCGCAGCCACAATGACAATATCGTCAAAGATGGACAGACCATCCAATGTGACTGGTACAATACCCCGATTACCGATGCCACCGGCACGCTGATTGGGGCGCTTTCTCTGGTTGAAAATGTCACAGAGAGACTGCGCACCGAAAAAGAACTTGTGAAAATCCAAAAACTTGAATCAACCGGCATTCTTGCGGGAGGGCTAGCCCATGATTTCAATAATATTCTTACAGCTATCCTCGGCAATATCAACCTTGCCCTCAGCGATCAATCCCTGACAAAAGAGACTCGCAAACTCTTAACTTCCGCAGAGAAGGCCTCTCTCAGGGCCAAGGCCCTTACCCAGCAACTCCTCACCTTCGCCAAAGGCGGGGAACCGATTAAGGAATCGACCTCTTTAACCGAAATCATTGAGGACTCGGCCTCTTTCGTCCTGCATGGCGGCAATGTCTCCTGTGTCTGCTCTTTACCAAAGAATCTCTGGTATGCCATCGTTGACCGTGGTCAGATCAGTCAGGTCATTCAAAACATCGTTCTCAATTCCCGCCATGCCATGCCGACTGGCGGGACCGTGGAAATTTTCGGTGCCAATGTACTGCCCGCCGAAGACTCCTTCGCCCTCCTCAACCCAAATTACAAATACGTAAAGATATGTATTAAGGATACCGGCACCGGCATTCCCGCCACTCTCCTCGATAAGATCTTCGATCCCTATTTTTCCACCAAGCAGGAGGGCAGCGGCTTAGGCTTGGCCATTACCCTGTCCATCGTTAATAAACACCACGGCCATATCTTGGTGAATTCGCAACCGGGAAAAGGTACAGAATTCATCATTTATCTACCGGCAGTTGAAGAGCCACCGGGCAAAAGCACGGAAAAACCGCAGGTGGTCAATCGGGACCGGCCACTCCGAGTGCTGATAATGGATGATGAGGAAACTGTGCGGTTGGTGTTGAAGGCAATGCTGGAATTTCTCGGCCACCAGGTTTTTCTCACCGGTAACGGTAATGAAGCTCTTTCACTCTACGAGCAACGACTCAGAACCCCCGAGCCCTTCGATCTGGTCATTGTCGATCTGACTATTCCGGGTGGGATGGGAGGCAAAGAAACAATGGCGGAGTTGCAAAAAATTGACAGGCAGGCGCGCGCTATCGTTTCCAGCGGTTACTCCAATGACCCGGTTATGGCAACTTACCGGCAATACGACTTCGCTGCAGCGGTGGTCAAGCCCTATGTCCTAAGCGAATTGACCGAGGCAATCGATTCATCTTTTGCCGGCAAGGTATAGTTCGAAAAAGAGATGTGATCCTCAACACCTGACTAAGAAATCAAAGTCTTGATGATATCGCCTTTGCCAATTACCCCTACCAGTTGCCCACCCCTCATAACCGGCAGGGTATGAACATGCTTTTCCGCCATGATGGTTGCCAATTCATCGAGAGGTGTATCTTCATCAACAGTCAGCGGATCTTTGGAATAGATGTCGGCAACCGTCGAACCGGCGAATTTCCTGATATCTTTTTCCATTTTATCGGGGCGCTCAAGGAAAATCAGGGAATCGAGAATGGCAACAACGGTAGGAATATGAATTTTTTTTGTTTGATCGATGAGATCACTTTCGGTAACCACCCCGAGAAGACAACCGGAGGCATCAACAACAGGTGCACCACCGACATTGTGGAAGGCCAGTAGCCGGGCCAGATCCACCACGGTTGTCTCAGGAGTTACAGTTACCACATCAGCTGTCATTATTTCTTTGGCTTTTAGCATGAGCCCTCCTGTAGTATTGATACTGGAAGCGCTTGACGGTGCTCGCGTCCTCCCGTCAAACCTGTTTTATTTAGGTTATATCTTTCCATCCTGTATGTCCAGCACCCTTTGGTATCCTTGACAATTCTACAGAGCTGATACGACAGAGGCAACTCACCGAACAGCTGTTATTTCTGTCGGCAACTCACTTGCCTGACTTCCGACCAAGAAGCTAAAGTGATGACAAATATTGACAAAAGCTAAACCATGAACATCTTTGTCGAAGCCGGTGATGATTTAACGGGATCTTCCGCCCTGCCCACCCATCCCATGGTTCCGAGGGAAGACAAGATCCAGCCTGTCACAGGCACAAAGGTGTTTGTCACATGCACTTTCCCTATCCTAACACCATTCACAACTATCAAAAAACCAAAGGAGGTTTCATGAAAAAAGTGCTCATCGCCTACCACAGTCGCACCGCAAAAACCGAAGCCATGGCCAATTTCATTGCCGAGGGTCTGCGGTTTAGCGCACTTGAAGTGGTACTGAAGAAAATATCTGAAATTGACAACGAACTGGATATTGTTGGATACGACGCCTATATCTTCGGCTGTCCGACATATCATAAGGACATGACAGGCGGAATGAAGCAGTTCCTGTTTAAAGCGGAACTCGCCAACTTAACGGGAAAAATCGGCGGCGCGTTCGGTTCTCACACCCATAGCGGTGAAAGTGGACCAATGCTTTTCGAGACTATGATGCATGTGTTTAAAATGGACATGACGACCCTCGGACCACTGATGCTTACCGAGGCCATGGTGACCGGCAGCGAAGGCCTCAAAGCCTGCCACGACTATGGCAAAGCCATTGGCGAAAAACTAGCATAGCTTGGTTGTTGGCTGCAAGAGAGGGTGAATTTTAAAAAGCTCAGGCCTGAGGTATGGATTATCTTTCTCACTCCTCCATACCTCAGCCCTGTCCGTCTTTCTTCAAAAATCAGAAATAAACACCAGATACAAGATGATCTAATCCGAAAGAAGCTTGAAAGAGAGTTTAACACGTGCTCGGAAAACTGCCGGTTGGTTATTTTCAATCTTCATATCGAGGGTCATGACTTCTGCTATACGCAGATCACGGAGGCTCAGACCCGCCGAATTAACTGCATTTTTAGTAGCTTCTTCCCAAGACACAGGGCTCGATCCAACCAGTTCGATGATTTTGTAAACACTTTCAGTCATGGGCATTCTCCTTGATTAAAGTTTTCTGTAAGACTTCCCTTCTGTTTACCATTTTCCTGACAACAGGCTTCAAAAGACAACTCTTCCTTCTCATACTATCCGGAAAATTTCCGGAAGAGATCGACAGTTCCACGGATGAACATGCGCCTTTACGGCGAGTGAATTCAACCATCCGTTATGGTATTGTAGCGGTTTGTTGGAAAAAATGAAATAAATAATCTCCTGGCCAATAAATAATGCTAACCCCCTTCTATCAGACATTTCTTGATCCTTTCATTAATCGTTATACGGCAAAATCAGCAGCGAATTTCCGATCGACCAAACACTGAATGTTCCGGGAATGAGTAACCGATTTTACCACCACCTATGATTTTTCTTGCAATTCTATGAGAAGAGATTATAATAGCAGTGTTAAATTCTGTTTAAGTAAAAGCACATTTCCTTCAGGTTCTCCTCGTTAGTCTCATTCTTCTCCTAGCGTCGTTCGTTGCTGTCGAATTTCATGCTGTTTACTTAACCCGGAGGAGCAGCTTGAGACTCTTTGATGGATACCTCTGTCGCACTTTGACAAATGCTGATGGTATCCCTTTTCGGTTTCTATCCTCTGGTCACATACGTAAACCTCATCCATTATCATTTTGTCAATCAACTGCATTGTTTAGGATTTCTTGCGACGTCCAGCGGCAAGATGCGGAATCGTCACAGGTCCCCAACTTGCGCGTAAAGAATGCCTAATACTGGCGGATCCTCTAACATCCGCACTTTCGAGAGGCCCGGCAACGACCCGGCAACTCACTACGAATTACTTTGGAGTATAAATGAGTTTTAAAGATTTTCAGTTTCATCCGACGATAGATGCCGGTATCACCTCCTGCGGCTATACAACCCCCACTCCTGTCCAGAATGAGGCTATTCCTCAAATACTGGCAGGACGCGACATCCTTGGCCTAGCTCAGACCGGTACTGGCAAGACGGCGGCCTTTGTCCTTCCTCTTCTCGAGCGTCTGCTGGCAGGACCCCGCAAAAAGGTTCGAGCTCTGATTGTCGCACCGACCAGAGAGCTAGCCGAACAGATCCATGACAATATCGGCAAGATGAGCCAGCACACCGATCTGCACAGTGTGGTGATTTATGGCGGCGTTGGCAAAGGGCTACAGATAAAAACCCTTCGCGCCGGAGTGGAAATAGTTGTCGCCTGCCCCGGTCGGCTGCTCGACCTGCTGAACGAAAAGGCCTTCACCCTCAGCACCGTTGAGGTACTGGTCCTGGATGAAGCTGACCACATGTTTGACAAGGGCTTTCTGCCGGACATTCGGCGAATCATCAAGCTGTTGCCGAGAAACCGCCAATCGCTGGTTTTCTCCGCCACCATGCCCGGGGAAATCCGCCATCTGGCGGAAGAGATCCTCAAAAATCCAGCAACCGTGCAAATCAATCATACCCTGCCGGCCCCGACAATCTCCCATGGACTCTTTCAGGTAGCAACGGATCAGAAAACCCCTTTGCTGAAAAGCATTATTAAAGAGCGGCAAATGACCAGTACTCTGGTCTTTACTCGCACCAAACATAAGGCAAAAAGCCTGGCCCTGCAGTTGGAACGATCAGGCTTCAACGCCGCCTCGATACAGGGCAATCTCTCCCAGCAGAAGAGACAACAGGCGCTTGACGGCTTTCGCGACGGCACCTATGGAATTCTTGTTGCCACCGACATTGCCGCCCGTGGCATCGATGTAACCGGCATCTCCCATGTTATCAACTATGACATGCCGGACACCGCCGAGACCTATACGCATCGCACCGGACGGACCGGTCGAGCATCCAGAACCGGTGAGGCATTAACCTTTGCCGGCCGTGAAGATGGCAAGATGATCGCTCTCATCGAGCGTAATCTCGGCAAAAAAATGGTCCGCGAGATAACCCCCACTTTTGCCCCGCAGGTAGAAGAGGAGCGCCGCGAAGAAAGACATGAAACTTCCTCCCGCCAGGCACCACGAGCGAAGAAAACCGATGGTTCCGCCGGACAAGCAAAAAGCCGACGTGACAAGGCTTGTGCCTTCGATTTCGGCACCAGAAAGACGTTTATACGATAATTAATTAATTTTGTCTGGATTCCCAGACTTCCAGTCGAAGTATCAGGTGATGTTTCGACTACATGACAAAGGGGTAATACCCCGCACAAAGGAGTAGTACAAGATGGCTCAAGGTACAGTAAAGTGGTTTAACGATGCAAAAGGTTTTGGTTTTATTGAGCAGGACGGCGGCAAGGATATCTTTGTTCACCATACTGCAATTCAAGCCCAGGGTTTTAAATCCCTGGAGGAAGGTGCCCGCGTAACCTTCGAGGTTGTTGACGGTCCGAAAGGTCCGGCTGCGGCAAATGTCGTACCGCAATAACAATTATTACGGTATGATCGGGAGTCCCCGCAACCTGTGGGGTCTCCCGAAGATCTTTATTTTATCAGTACTCATTAGCGGGATGTAACCACCCCAATTTTTCTAAGAGACTCAGGTACTCGTATGGCTATCCAACGCGAGCAAGCGAAAGGAGATGATCTTGGCGAAACCAAATTATTCATTTGAAAAGCGGCAGAAAGAACTGGCAAAGAAAAAGAAAAAAGAAGAAAAACGCCAGCAAAAACAAGAAAAACAAAAAAACCCCGAAGAGAATAGAGAAAATCCCGATCTTTCAGAAAATCAGTCATAACATATTAGTATCATAAGTAAATTCACTCTATGCCATGGGGAGTCCTTCCTAGTGGCTTTTTTTATGAGGACACAACCATGATTACCGCATCGAACGTTGCTCTTTCCTATGGCAAGAGAATCATTTTTCAAGACGTCAATATCAAGTTCACCCCCGGCAACTGCTACGGACTGATCGGGGCCAACGGCGCCGGCAAATCAACTTTTCTGAAAATCCTCGCCGGCCAGATGGAGCCTGATCGAGGTGAGATCAGCAAAGGCCCCCGGGAACGCATAGCGGTACTCAGCCAGGACCAGTTTGCCTTCGACGAACACTCCATTATCAACACTGTCCTCATGGGCCATAAAAAGCTCTTCAAGGTCATGGCCGAGCGTGAGGCAATCTACGCCAAGGCAGATTTCACTGAGGAGGATGGCATCCGTTCAGCGGAACTGGAGGCTAAGTTTGGTGAAATGAATGGCTACGAGGCCGAGGCCGAGGCGGCAGTACTCCTCAAAGGGCTCGGCATCCCGGAAGACATTCGTGAGAAAAAAATGAAGGAGCTCGACGGCAGTGACAAGGTGCGGGTGCTGCTGGCCCAGGCCCTTTTCGGCAATCCGGATATTCTCCTGCTCGACGAGCCAACCAACCAGCTCGACCTGACAACCATCACCTGGCTGGAAGAATTTCTTTCCCGTTTCCAGAATACCGTCATCATCGTCTCCCATGATCGCCATTTTCTCAATCAAGTCTGCACCCATATGGCCGATATTGATTTTGGTAAAATTACCGTCTATGTCGGCAACTACGATTTCTGGTACGAGGCGAGCCAACTCCATTTCCACCAAAAAGAGACCGAAAGCAAAAAGGCTAAGGCCAAAGCCGAAGAACTGAAAGAGTTTATTCGTCGCTTCAGCTCGAACGCCTCGAAAGCCAAACAGGCAACCTCCCGGAAAAAACTGCTCGAAAAGCTGACCATCGACGAAATGCCCTGTTCCTCGCGCAAATACCCCTTTATCTCCTTCAAACCGGAACGTCCCTGTGGGGATATTATTCTCGAAATCAAAGGGTTGAGTAAAACCATTGATGGCGTGCCGATGTTTCGTGATCTTACCCTTACCGTCAATAAAGGCGACAAGATCGCCTTCATCGGGACAAACAGCTTGGCCAAAACCACCTTGTTTCAGATTCTCGCCGGCGAGTTGCAGCCGGATACCGGGAGCTTCCGCTGGGGAGTCACCATGAAGCATTCCTACTTCCCCAAGGAAAACAGCGATTATTTCAACAGCGAGGAAATGGATCTTGTCGGCTGGTTGCGTCAATACGCGCCGATCAAAGAAAACGAGAGTTTTGTCCGAGGATTTCTTGGAAAAATGCTCTTTTCCGGTGACGAGGCCACGAAAAAGACTTCGGTTCTTTCCGGTGGCGAAAGGGTTCGCTGCATGCTCGCCAAAATGATGCTCGCCGATGCCAATGCCCTTATCCTTGATGAACCCACCAACCATCTCGACCTTGAGTCGATCACCGCCTTGAACAACGGACTGATCGCCTTCCCCGAGATTATCCTTTTTGCCTCCCATGACCACCAGTTTGTCTCAACCGTGGCTAATCGAATCGTCGAAATCACTGCGGATGGGATTATTGATGTGATGATGAGCTTCGATGAATATCTGGCAGCAAAGGAAGCGACTCAAAGCGACGAGAACGAGTATCTCGATAGAAAAGCTGCCTGAGTTACACCCGCAGGGGATCTTTCCATATCCCCTGCCTAATCTGCTTGCGGCTACCTCCTCGGCAATAATCGTCAAACGTCAAGCTAACTGACTTTCCAGGGCGAAAGGAAGGTGTTTAATATCTGATAACTTCTCCTCTTTTTTTGCCCGGACTCTTTGCTTTCCGCACAACAATTATGATTTAATAGGGGTGTAATTGTAATCGTGCTTCTCAGATTTCATTGACCAACGAAGGAAAAGTCCATGGCCAAACCAAGTGAGCGAGAAAGGATACTCATTGTTGACGACGAACGTCAGATTCGTGGTGTAATCGCAGCCATCGTTGAGATGGAAGGGTATCTCTTCAGCTTGGCGGAAGATGCCGAATCGGCTTTGCAGATACTTGCCCAGCAACACATCGATCTGCTTATCAGCGATATCAACATGAGCGGCATGTCCGGGGTCGAATTATTGCGTATTGCCGTGCAACGTTATCCGGATCTGGCAATCATTATGGTGACCGGTGTCGATGACCGGGAAACAGCCATTGAAACACTGCACATGGGCGCCTACGGATATGTTACCAAACCCTTCCAATCGAACGAACTGATCATCAACATCGCCAACGCCCTGCGACGCAGACAGCTGGAGATCGAAAACCGTCGCCATCGTGAGGAACTGGAGATCCTCATTGAGGAGCGTACCAGAGAGCTTTTCAAGTCCAGGGAAGAGTCTATCCATATCCTCTCCAAAGCTGCCGAATTCCGGGACAATGAAACCGCCAAACACACTATCAGAATGGGTCACTATTCCGAGCAATTGGCCAGACTGTGCAACCTTCCGGAATCGTTTTGTCAAAGAATGAAGAACGCCGCTCCCCTCCATGATGTCGGCAAGATTGGCATTTCCGATACGATCTTACTGAAACCCGGCAAGCTCACCCCTGAAGAATTCGAAACTATGAAGACCCACTGCGAGATCGGTTATCGTATTCTCTCTGAATCAACCTCGGACATCCTCAGCCTTGGGGCGGAGATCGCCCTCAATCATCATGAAAAATATGACGGTAGCGGCTATCCCCGAGGACTGTCCGGAGAGAAAATCCCCATTACCGGCCGGATAGGTGCCATCTGCGACGTCTTCGACGCTCTCACTACCGAGCGAGTTTACAAAAAAGCCATCCCAGCCGATCAGGCCTTGGTAATCATGAGTGAAGGTCGAGGCTCACACTTCGACCCTCGGATCATTGATCATTTTTTTCGTAATTTCAAAATATTTGCTGAAATTCGGAACCAGTTTGCCGATTAGCGTTCAAGAAGCAACAAACTGCTTTGTTAGGCAATCCAGCCACCAGGTGGCTCATTGCCTGCCCACTTCTTTTTCCACGGTTTTGCCGTGGCTCGTCTCGTGTTCAGCCGCCATTCTGGCTTGCTCCAACGGGGTTTTTATCGTCTTTACGGCTTCCTGGCCGATTTTTTCGGTTTTTTGCCGGAGAATTTCCTTCTTTTCCGCGTCTCCTTCGCTGGTGCAGGATTGCAGACAAATTATCGAGAGCATCGCAAGACTAACAATGAATTTCTTCATATACCCTATTGCATCAATGAAGCAAGATGAGTCGTGTAAGCGCTATTGGAGAATTGCCTGCAGTTCGGAGGTTGGTGCATCGCCCCTCTCGACCAGAGGAAAACTCAGAATAAAAGTCGTGCCAACTTGAGGGATTGACTGCACATCAATATACCCTTGATGGGCTTCAACCACTTCCTTGACCAGGGCGAGTCCCAAACCTGAACCGGTAATGTGGCGGGTGGCCTTGCCTTTGACCCTGAAAAACCGGTCGAAGATATGGGGGAGATCCTCTTGACTGATACCAATGCCGGTATCCTGTACGATGAAATTGATAAAACCACCTGTAACATTTGTGCTGAGCAACACCTGACCGCCATCCGGCGTATATTTAACGCTGTTGGAAACGATGTTCATGATCGCCGTGCGCATATGATCGTAATCGACATTGAACATCCACTCTTCACCGCAAGGCGTGTATTTGAGGGTAATACCCTTGCTGTCCGCTTGAGGTTTGGCAATTTCAATGACATCATTAATAATATCTTCCCCTCGTATCGGTTCAAGATTAAACACCACTGTGCCGCTTTCAAGTTTTGACAGGTTAAGAAGGTTCTCAATCAGTCGAAGGAGATCTTTCGTTCGAGTCGTCATCCGTTTATGCAGGGCATGGCAGGAATTGGTCGCCTCATGTTCGCAACCAACCTGCAGGGCGTAAATCATTTGTTCGACGGAGGCAAGGGGCGATTTCAGCTCATGGGCGACCATGGCTACGAAATCGGATTTCATCTTATCGATTTGTTTGTGGGCACTGATGTCCTCAAAGGTGGTTACCGAACCGATGACCGCGCCTTGTTCGTTGGTCACCGGAGAGCAGTAGGCCCGAAGAAATTTCCGGGAGATGGCCCCGGGGGCAAACTCCCGAGTCACCACCATGACCTTGCTCATGGCCTCGTTGATCATGTTGATCGCCGTCCGATCACGAATCGATGCAGCCAGGTGTTTGCCGATGAACGGATCGGTTTGAATCTCAAGAATTTTGATCGCCGCCGGGTTATGAAGGACAACTATTCCTTCCGTATCGGTTATAAGTACCGCCTCAGCCATACAACTGAAGACTGTTTTCAGGCGGCTCTGCGATTTGTCGATGGCCTCTAGGCCCATGTTCTTTTCTTCACGCAACCGATCAGTTTCGGCACGCATCGCCAGCTTGTCGATGGCCCGGTCCACCACCACCCGGATATAGTCGGGTGTAAACGGTTTGCCGACAAAATCGAAAGCCCCCTGTTTCATCGCGGTAACTGCCTTAGTTACCGTGGCAAAACCGGTGATGACGATCACCTGGACATGCGGTTGATTTTCGCGAATCCAGTCAAGGACGGCAAAACCGTCGAGACCCGGCATCATCAGATCGGTCAAAACGATATCGAAATCGAATTCCTTGAGCAGCTCCAGCCCTTTGTTGCCATCCTCCGCTTTGGAAATTTCATAGCCTCTTTTGGCCAAGGCCCGTTCCACCCCTTCACGAATAACCTTTTCATCGTCGATGACCAGAATGCGCACAGTATCCATAGTATTATTCCTTGAAAACAGAGGACAAAACACGGATGCAGGGCAGAACCGCTCCTCTTGCCGTCACCGCTCTTCAATGTGCCGGCAAGAGGCGATACCGCTTTATTTCAACCAGCTTTTAATAAGCGCAAGCAATTCAGCCGGCTCAACCGGTTTTGGCATATAGTCTTCCGCCTCACTTTCCAGCATGTCCCGATGGGTATAGGTACTGGTGGTGACCCGATCGGCCACGGCAGTGAGAAGGATGATCGGAATGGATGCGGTAGCCTTATCGGCTTTCAAGCGGGCACAGGCCGCATGACCGTTCATGACCGGCATCATCACGTCAAGGACGATGAGATCCGGTTTTTCCTCGGCAACCGCATCGAGGCCCTCCTGGCCATCGTAAGCAACCCGAACCTCATAACCGCCGCTCTCGACGATAACCCGCACTGCTTCGACAAAATCCGGGTCGTCATCGACAAGTAGAATTTTCTTTTTATCAGCCATTTCTCTCCTCCATTATTAAGATTGAAAATTTTCTCTCTTTTTATTCTACCACAGGTCGAGGGAGCAGGCCCGCACCACCTATGATTTCCGCCAATTTTTCTTCCCACTCAATGGCCATGACATGCACTCCGGCGATGCCTTCCATTTCTTTCAGTTCCTGAATCTGCTCAATGCACATCTCAATACCTTTTGCCGCCTGCTTGTCCTTCGGCTCGGCGGAGATACGGGCAATCACCTCTTCAGGAATATCCATTCCGGCCACCATCTTGCGCATGAATTTTCCCATCCCAGCTGATTTAAGGGGAGTAACACCGGCAAGAATCTTGACCTTTTCATGCAAACCTTCCTTTTTCGCCAGCTCCATATACTCTTTGAATTTCTTCATGTTATAGATGCATTGGGTCTGAACGAAGTCAGCACCGGCTGCAACCTTCATTCTCAGTCGCGGCACCCTGATCTCAAAAGGATCGGCAAAGGGATTGACGGCACAGCCGATAAAAAACTTCGGTGCCCCCTCAAGTTTTTTCCCTGAGGGAAAAGTTCCCTCATCACGCATCAATCTGACCAGATGAATAAACTGCATCGAATCGATATCAAAAACATTTTTTGCCTGCGGATCATCGCCGAATTTCTGATGGTCGCCGGACAGGCAGAGGATATTGCGTACCCCCAGAGCCGAGGCACCGAGCAGGTCGGACTGCAGGGCGATACGATTGCGGTCGCGAACCACCATCTGAATCAGCGGTTCGACCCCTTGCTCCTTGATCAGCATGCAACCGGCCAGAGAGCTCATCCGCACCACCGAGGTCTGATTGTCGGTAACGTTGCAGGCATCGACATTGCCTTTTACAAATGCCGCCTTTTTCGTGACAATATCCGGGTCGGCGCCCCGGGGAGGACCGCATTCCGCAGTAACTGAAAAGTGCCCGGCCGCCAGTACCTTTTCCAGATTGCTTCCCGATTTCATTATATCATGTCCTCCCTTATAATGCGGCGCGGGCCGCCATCTCTTGCGCTCGACCACCCCTTAAACGGCTTGAATTTAGTGTAATTGTCCATTTGGTCCAGAGCCTTCAAACGATCAATGATGAGCTGCCAGCCGCATTTGACCGATTTGTCCACCTCGCAGATCCCCTGTACCGAACCGCCGCAAGGTCCATGAAAAAGCGACTTGGCGCAGCGGGTAACCGGGCAGATACCGCCGGTCAGGTGCAGTACGCAATCGCCACAGCCCTGGCATCTCTCAGCCCACTCACCCTGCCGCTCGGTAACCCCGAGAAAGCCGGTGTTGATGCCCGGCAAGAGGGGCGTTGTGGTGAATTTCTCCGCGAGAAACTGAATGCCTGCGCCACAGGCAATAGACAGCACCGCCTGGTAGTCGCCGACATAAGGCCGCATCTGTTCGACATATTCGGGATCGCACTGCCTCTCAAGGCTGACTTCCCGAATCTTGATAGTTCTGCCACCCGCCTCACGGGCAAGTCGCAGCGTCGAGGCCAGAACCTGCACTTCCTTTTCCCCGCCAACCCGGCAGACGGTGACGCACCCATGGCAACCGGCCAGGATGATGTTGTCATATGGCTCGACCATTTCCAAAATCTCTTCAATAGGTTTCGGTGTACCAGTAATCATGTAGCCTCCTTCTGAGATACTGCGTGAACTTGTCCGGCACGCACCAGATTAATGGGACTTGGGCCGAGCTCCCGGACTTTTTCGACGAACTCGTTGGCATATGCGGCAAATTTCGATCCTTCTCCGGCACTGAGGTTGAACATCCGGATGCGATCGGGCCCTATTTTTATCCTGTCAAGAATGCCATACACTCGCTTGACCCGTGCCCTGGCACGGATATTTCCCGATACGTAATGGCAATCTCCTTCCAGACAGCCGACAACCATGACGCCGTCCGCCCCATTTTCAAAGGCCTTGAGGAGCAGTGACTCATCAATACGACCGGTGCAAGGCAGCATGACAATGCTGATTGCCGGGGGATATCTTCTTCTCTCCGAACCTGCCAGGTCCGCCGCGGAATACGCTCAATGGCGACAGGCAAAGACTATGACACTGGGCGAAAAGTCACTCATTATTCTCCTCCTCCAATATTCTCTTCACTCCGACTCAGGACGCGCTGTATGCTTCAATCTTCGCTCTGATGTTACTATCGCCATACCGACCGAGATGAATGGTCTTGGCCGGACACTCAGCCACACAGATACCGCAGCCCTGGCAAAGAGCCGGATTGATCTCAGCACTGTGTTGGTCATTAATGAACGGCACCCCATACGGGCAGGCTCGCACACAGGTGAGACACACCGCGCAATGGGTCGGATCGACCACCGAGACAATCGCCGACATCTTCATGCTGTCCCGGGACAGCAGGGTCGCCGCCCTGGCAACCGCGGCCTGGGCCTGGGTAATGGTCTCGGTACTGCTCTTCGGACCATGGGCGGTACCGGCCATGAACAGCCCCTCGCTCGGCAGATCCACCGGCCGTAGCTTAGCATGCGCCTCAATAAAGAAACCATTTTTATTTCTCGGCACCCGGAGCATCGACGCCAGTTCCTCGGCGTCTCTTGGTTTCATTCCGGTCGAAAGCACCAGCAGATCAGGATGAAACCGTACCGGCAGGCGAATCGAAGGATCGACGACGGTGATCTCAATGCCCGGCTCCTCGGTGGTGATCTGCAGAGGATTTTCCTCCGGGTCGTAACGAAGGAAGTTGATACCCTCCCGCCTTGCCAGGGCGATAGTCAATCTCTGCCAGACCGTAGCAACGCATGTCTCGGTAAAGGACATCGACCCTTGCTTCCGGATGCAGGGCCTTCATCCGACGAGCATTCTTTACCGCCTGGTTACAGCAGATCCTTGAGCAATACGGCAGATGATCCGCATCACGGGATCCGGCGCACTGCAGCATGACTACCTGAAGATGGCGCCAATCAGTGCCTTGATTGTTTTCATTTTCCAACGCCGCCTCAAAATCGGTCTGGGTCATAACCGTATTGAGCGTTCCCAGGCCATATATCTCCGGACGATGTTCCTCGGCCCCGGTAGCCACCAGGATAGCCCCGTGTTTTAAGGTCCTGGTTGCTCCCGAGGGCATGACGATTTCCGTTTCGAAGGAACCGACGAACCCCGATTGTTCCACCACCTCACTGCTGGTGAAGACCTTGATAAGCTCGTTGTTCATCACCTTTTCTTTCAATTCGCCAAGAAAATCGGCAAATTTGCGACCATCGGAACTCCGTTTGAGCTGCAGCAGCTGGCCGCCGAGAAGCGGCTCCCTTTCCACTAGATAAACGCCGAAACCCTGACGGGCGGCTTCGAGGGCGGCGGTCATGCCGGCGACACCTCCACCCACCACAAGGAGCCGGGCATCGACCTTAAACTCCTGCTCCGGCAGCGGTTGTCCAGCGGTGGCATTGGCCACCGCCATGCGCGTCAAGCGTTTCGCCTTCTCGGTTGCCAGCACCGGATCGTCGGGATGTACCCAGCTGCACTGATCACGGATATTGGCCATATCAAAAAAATATTTATTCAAACCTGCCTGCTGCAGAGTCGACATAAACAGCGGCTCATGGGTGGTCGGTGAACAGGCGGAGGTGACCACCCGGTTCAGCCGGTTATCCTTGATGATTTCCCGCATCCGCTCCTGGGAATCCTGGGAACAGGTATAGAGAGGATGTTCGGCATAGACCACACCTGGCAAAGTTTTGGCGTATTCGGTAACCGCTTCGACATCGACCACCGAGGCGATGTTGGTGCCGCAGTGGCAGATAAAAACCCCGATCCGCAAGTCTTCGTCCGGCTCGATTACCCGCTCAGGCGGGAGAACCTCAGGGGTGATTAAACTGCCGCGTGCCTCGGCGAGGCTGGCTGAGGCGGCTTCTGCCGCGGCCGATGCCTCACAGACCGTCTCCGGAATGTCCTTTGGCCCCTTAACCGCACCACTGACGAAGATCCCGGCCCGGGAAGTCGCCAAAGGCCGATAACAGTCAGTGACAACAAAGCCGTAGCGGTCGAGATCGATGTCCAGTTTACCGGCCAGCTCTTTGGCGGTCCGAGGCACCTGAATGCCGACCGAGAGCACGACCATATCGAACACCTCAGTTATTCGTGCGCCGGAGCCATCGACGTAGCGGAGCTCAAGATCTCCACTTATCGGATCTTCGAAGATCCTGCTGACCATGGCCCTGACAAAGCGGACCTTATGATCCTTAGCCCTGGTCACATAGTCGTCGAAATTTTTACCGAAGGAACGCATGTCGATGTAGAAGATGGTCGGTTCGATGCTGGCGTCATGTTCCCGGGCGATAAAGGCCTCCTTGGTTGCATACATGCAGCACACCGACGAGCAGTAATCACGATCGCAGGAAGCGTCTCGGGAACCGACACACTGAATCCAGGCGATTTTTTTCGGATGTTTCGCATCACCGGGCCGGGACACCGTTCCGGAGGTCGGCCCCGAGGCGGAAAGGAGTCGCTCAAATTCAATACTGGTCACGACGTTTTTATACAGCCCGTAGCCGAATTCACCGCGCAGCTTGGCATCAAAGACCTCAATGCCCGGCGAAAAAATGACCGAGCCGATGGCAATCTCGGTCTCCTCCTCCCGATGGTCGTAATGGATTGCCCCCACCCCGCAGATCGAGGCACAGGTACCGCAGGCACCGCTATTCAGCCGGACGCAGCTGCCTTCATCGATCACCGGTACCCTGGGCACCGCCTGCGGATAAAAGATGTTCACCGGTTTTCTGCCGTTCAATCCCTCATTAAAGCTGTTGAGCAGCGGTCGCGGCACCTTGTTGGTAACCTGATCGATAGCGAGAAAATTCACCGGACAAATCGACACACAGGCGCCGCAGACCTGGCAGATATCAACACCCGCCTCTATGCCCTCCTCGACCATTTTCAGGGCGCCGATATTCATCACCTTGTCACAGGTGATGGCGCAAAGACCGCAACGGATACAGTCGCGGCGTTCAGCTCCCTTAAATTCCTTTTTCAAAAGTTGCGATCGGGCATGGACCGCCGCGCCAACGCTTTTGTCGAAATCGGCGGCCTGGTCGATAGCGATAGCCGAGAATTTTTCCGGGCAGGCGACATAGCAGGCCCCGCAGCCAGTACATTTCTCCTGGTCAATAACCGCAACCTGCTTCTTTTCCCAACTGACTGCACCGTGGAGACAGGCTTTGAAACAGCCGCCACACATGCCACACAGCGAATTATCGACGGAAAAATTCCATTTCTGCGATCTGCTTGGTTGCGGCAGGCCCGGTCCGCGGATGATTCTTTTTTCCTTGGCACGGGCACGGATCTTTTTCTCGCCCTCGGCCGGCTGAGCCGGGAAATGGGAAAGCTGGGTCACCGGACAAACGATCTCGCACAGTCCGCAACCGGTGCAGGCACCGACATCGACATAGCGGGCATGCCTGACAACGGTCGCCGTGAAACGTCCGGCATCTCCCGCGAGACTCTTCACCTCACTGTGGGTATAAAGTTTGATATTCCTATGCCGACCCACCTCGACCAGCTTGGGCGAGACGATACACATCGAGCAGTCATTGGTGGGAAAGGTCTTGTCCAACTGGGCCATCTTTCCACCAATGGCCGGGGAGCTTTCCACCAGATACACTTTGATGCCGGCATTGGCAAGATCAAGCGCCGATTGCATGCCGCTTATCCCTCCACCGATGACCAGTACTGCGGCGGTCGGATTCTGATTCTCGCCCGATTGAGTTTGCAGTATCCCTGTCATGCCGACACCTCCTTTTTCACGACTCCATCACGGTAAATGTCGGCAACAACGCCCGGAGAAACAAGATGCACCTTTTGCTGTTTCGACGGATAGGTTCCGTTTATCGCCGCGTCGAGCAGTTCAGTGACGAAAAAGACCGGCATCGCCGGTGCGTGTGGTTCGGCGGACTGCCGGCTTTCAACGTTGGCCTGGCACATGGGACAATCGGTGACCATGGCGGTCGCCCCTGCCCTGACCGCGGCCCTGACAATATCCCCAACTAATTTCTCAGCGATATCCGGCCTTGCCATGGTGAGGCTGCCGGAGCAGCATTCGGTCTTATGTGACCAGGCTACCGGCTTCGCCCCAAGTGCGGTCATAATCCGTTCGAGGGTTTCCGGTCGCTCCCAGTTGGCGGCATCGGTGATGCGGGGGTTGCGCAGCGACAGACAACCGTAATAACAGGCGATCGGCAAACCTCCCAGGTTCCTCGCAACCTTGGCCTCCATGGCGGCGAGAATCTCCGGCTGGGAGAGAAAGGAGCTGATATGCAAGATGTTATAATCCGGTTGGTAACCCCCGACATCCCAGAAACCGGGATCGGCTCGCAACGCTTTATCGGCAGCCTTTAGCCGCTGAAAGCAGGCTGCGCAGGGAACCAGGATGTCGTGTCCAGCCCGGCTGGCAAGCAGTAGATTGCGTATCGGTAACCTCATTCCCGTTTCGTGGTCGGTCATGTGGGCGGACGATGCGCCGCAGCAGTTCCAGTCGGGAATCTCCACCAGGTCGATTTCCAGTTTGCGGCAGATTGCCCGTACCGATTGGTCATAGTCAAGCGCCGTTCCTTCGAGGGAACAGCCAGGGTAATAGGATAGTTTCATCGGTCATACTCCTTTCCCTTCCCGGAAAAAATTTCTTTGATTTCCGACTTGCCTTTGATCGAATGCGGCATAAGTTTCAGTTTGCCTTTCAAAAACATATTGAGACCGAGGCGCATATCGCCAGCCAGATCCCCGGACTTCACCTTGTAGTTGAGCGATCATACCGATCTCCCAGGCCCGGCCCCAGCTGCGTATCGAGCCGAGAAACGATTGATGAAAGAGAGGAATGCGTGGCTCGGCCGGGGCAATACCCCGTCTCAGGGCAAGTTCCCGCAACACGTCCATAAGACCGGCGATCTCAATCTCGTTCGGACACCTGGTGGCACAGGTCTCACAGGCCGCACACAACCAGATGGTATGGCTGTGCAAGAGTTTTTCTTCCTGGCCGTAGCCGGCAAGCCGGACAACCTCCATGACGTTGAGATCGAAAAAATCACCGATCGGACAGCCTGAGGAGCAGCGACCACACTGATAGCAGGCCTGCACATCGATATTCCTGGCCTTCAGTTTCCTGAGGAATTTTTCATTCCGATCATCGGGTGAAATGCAGGTTTTATCCATGGTTTTCTCCAATCAAATTTTCCATGACAACAGGAAATTTCAGGGTAAAGGTGGTTCCCGCTTTCGAGGTGGAAGTCACCCTGATCGACCCTTTATGTTCCTTGACAATCGCATAGGAGACCGACAGCCCGAGGCCCGTTCCTTCACCGGTTTTCTTGGTGGTAAAGAAGGGTTCGAAGATCTTCTCAAGCAGATCCTCCTCGATTCCCGGTCCTGTATCTTCTACCGATATTTCATTGATGTCTTTATTGGCCCGGGTCCTGCTGGTTATCCGCAACCGCCCTTTGCCGTCCATCGCTTGGGCGGCATTGACAACGATATTCATGATCACCTGGTTGAGCCTGGTTGCATTGCCATAAATCGGTGGCAACTCAGGATCCAACTGGCGAATGATAGCCACGTTTTGGAATAGCGGCTGATGCTGCAAAATAGTCAGGGTTTTTACAATTACATCGTTGAGATCGACCAGTTCCATCTCGTAGGTATTCTGATGCGAAAACTCCAGTAGGTCTGCGACAATCACCTTGCATCGCTCCGCCTCATGGATGATTGTCTGCAAATCCGGCCCTAGGGGATGATCCTCGCCCAGTTCTTCCTGCACCAAATTGGCATACAGCATAATTCCCGACATCGGGTTGTTTATCTCATGCGCCACCCCGGCGGCGAGACGGCCCAGTCCGGCCATCTTTTCCGAATGCATCAGCATTTTGTGGGTGTGTTCGAGATTTTCTTCGATCTTCTGCATGGCTCGCAGATCGGTGAAAAGCCCGAAGGTGGCGAATTCCTGATCATGATCATAGATGATGCCGCCTGAGAAACTCACTGGAATATCCTGACCGTTTTTGTGTTTGACGATCATTTGTTGGCGTAGAAGCTTGCCTTTGCCACCAAAATCATCACTGCGCATCCGTTTGATCAGCTCGTATGCCACACCATTATTATACAATTTGGTGACGTGCAGGGTCATGGTATCGGTCTCATCATAGCCGAGAAGGGCCTGGGCTCCTGAGTTGAAAAGCACTATATGCCCCCTCATGTCCGAGGCGATGATCCCGTCCACGGAACTATCGATGAGATTGTGGAAAAAAGCATTGCGGCGCCGAAGCCGGCTTTCAAGCATTTTTTGCTGGGTGATATCGATGAGGTAGAGCAGGTAGTAGTCAGGCGATGCAGGCGGGTAAACAACCACTCCAAAGAGGTATCTTTTCACATCCTCCCGAGAAAAGTCGATTTCCTGCCTGATCTTCCAGCCGTTTTCCTGGTGTTCCGCCTGGAATTGGTTCTCGATCAGGTCGAAGAGAGCCCAGTTCTTCTCGCCCAGGATTTTTCCGACCGTGTTCCCGTCAAGATTTCCGCAGGGTACCCCGCAGAAGTGACCGGCTGCCGGGTTGGCATGAATCACCCGGTGATCTAACCCTACTACCAGTACCCCATTAGGCGTTTCCTGGAGTATGGTGTTGAGAAAATGATACGGGCTGAAGGACTGGACCATTGATCCCTGATTCTTGTTTGCTTTCGACTGAACGGCATCGGTCATAACGACTCGCTAGCGTCCGACAAGATCGAGAAAATCAGGTAATCTATCCTTCCAACCTATGGCAAGTAACACAATTCCGTCTCCCAGCGGGGCCAGTTCCCTGAGGAGATCCGCTGCTACCTGCATGCCCGCATCTTTCTTTACCGGTGCCTGCATCATCTTCTTCAAGAACTCATGGGGGATTGATGGAACTCCCGGTAGGTTGTTGAGGTAGCGTATCATTGTAACTGATTTTAAAAACATCACCGAGGTGAATAGCTGTATGCCGGTCTCCTCGGCGAAGGGGAGAAATTGTTCTATAATGTTCACATCATAAGTTGGCCCCAAGGTAACAGACTTTACGCCATATACCTGAAGTTTTTTGAAATATTCGGCCCTTTCCCGATTAAAATTGACATCATCGGAGAGGTCCATTCCCACTCCGATATGAAAATCGGTGGCCCCATCAAGGGCTTCGCCCGATAGATCCTTGCCGCTGTTGAGAGCTGCAACGCATTGCAACATCGATTCAAGGTCCAGGTCGCCGCTCGTCCTCGCCACCGGTTGATCCCCCTCGGCCGGATCATGCCCTTCCTTGATGACAATTTTCTTAATTCCCAGTGCGGCGGCGGAGAGCAGATCGGCCTGGAAGGAAATCCGGTTGCGATCACGCCCGGTTATGATCATTTCCGGATCAAAACCTTTTTCCTTGAGGGCCAGACAGGGTGCGACCGGTGACATACGCATTATGGCATGTTCACAATCGGTTACCCGGACGCCATCGACACGCCCTCGCACTTGCAGGGCCGTATTGAGAAAAGCGTCGAGATTAATACCTTTGGGGGGATCTACTTCAGAGATAAGGGTGTAACTTTTGTTGGTGGGAATACTGCTTTGTTGAGCGGCGTCCATTGAACCTCCTGTAAGATGATAATAATGAATTACTTTCTTCAGGGAGAGTGGAAATCTAGCGCATCAATGATTATCGAAATTTTACTGCTCGGATGATTACAGAACATTTTCGCCATCATTATAAATTGCATTTAACTAACAATTCAAATTATTATCAAGGCAAAAAATTTCTTGTTCAAACCTCTAAGCCTCCTCCTCGAACAATTACATGAATCACATTCAAGAAGTACCCTTTAAGACCTGCCCAATGTGTGAAAAGCACTGGGTTTCTAGGGATGCCTTCCTTGACGACCTTACCTTGTTCTTTAACGGATATCAGCCAGATTTCGGTGAGATGGCACAGGGTTTGCTTTAAAAAACCTGCCTAAGTTGCCGGGAAGATTATGGGAAACAGCATTTTCCGGGATGCCTTATGATGCAGCCGTACCAATTCCTTTGCTCGCTCAACATCTTTCCGGCAAATGGCCTCAAACAGTTCATTGTGCTCGCTCTTTATCTCCAAGATCCTCGCTAGCTGCAGGTCATCAGTGCGAAAGCGAAGAAATATCTTCTGACAAATATCCCTGTATCGAGCCGACAGCACGTCGTTATTGGCCATATCTATAATAGCGGCGTGGAATTCCGTATCGAGAATGAACAACCTCCGGTCGACACGAGTGGAGATGGCAGCCTCATAGTCAAGCTTTCTTTTCTGAAAATTCTGTTGTTTTTTTTCGGTCATGTTGCGAATTGCTTTGTCGAGAAATCCGACTTCCAACACCTCCCGAACCTCATAAAGGTTTTCTGCCTCTTTCCTGGTCAATTTATGTACCGAGTACCCTTGATTCGGTACAAAGTCCAGGTAACCCTCTTGAGCAAGAATGCTCAGGGCATTGTTGACCGGCGTTCTGCTCACCCCAAGCTGCTTTGCCAAATCGATAAACACCAGCCTTTGTCCGGGGACAATTTCATAATTGAGCATCAGTTCAATTATGCGATGGTAAACCTTCAGTGTCAGATTGCTGTATTTTTTCACATTCAATAGCTCTCAGCTTTAAAAAAAATCTATCCCAGGAAATGCCGAAAATTGCCCTACGTTTTATTATATATTGAATATTATGTCAATAATCTTAAACCACCCATCTTTTTCGGCCGGCCATCCGATTAAAATTGCACCGCAGAATTCCCACCGAGAGAGTGCCATGGCCCTTGACAAGGAGTGCATTGTATGTAATATATCATGCAATACCAATTTGCGCGATCACTAACTTAGGCAACACAGAAGAAAGATATCAGGCGATGCCGGGATCTTCTTCCTCATGAATCGGTCAAAGTCCGACAAACCGCTCCTTGCATTTTTCTTTATAAATCAATTTCTTCTGTGGAGGTTCAGCCATGAAACAGGTAGTCGCGCTTGAAGAAGCCGTCGGTTATCCTTTGGCGGACGATATCCGTGAGATAACTCCAGGCGAGTTTAATGGTGCCGCCTTTCATAAAGGCTATTCAATAGCCATGGAAAAGGCGAATTTTCTTGAAATCACCCCTGCCGCCACCAAGGCCATGAGTGCGCTGTTCTTTGGAAAAGACAAAGGGCCGGTGCGTATTTCCATGCTGACCGGGGGCTGCGGCATTCGCTTTTTCGGTGTGGCCGCCGCTGAAGACCGCTTGAGCGACGAACGTTTTGACATTGATGGCTTTACCTACCTTGTCGAGAGCAAACTTTTACAGGATTTTGCACCGATCAAGATTGACAGCGACGGCGTTGCTTTTCGTCTCAGCGGCGCCGGCATCCATCCACCCAGCGCCTGTGGAACCTGTGCCTTTGGCTGCAGCCCCCGCGGCAAAATACGCTGTGACGGTATTTGCCGCAGATGTCCGACGCCCTGCCCCACCGGTCGACGCATCCTTGCCAAACGGAAACAACTGGTAGCTTGCACTTAATCAACCCAGAGGAGAATTGTATCGATGAATCCAGTCAAAACAAAAGACAAGACAGTCTTAAGATCGCTTGGTCTCGGCGGCTACTTCGGCGGAGGTGCCGAAGGAATGGTGGATGTCAAGAACGGCAAGATCGTTCGCGTTCGACCATTACGCTACGGATGGAAGTACAAGAAAGAAGAAGTTCGTCAGTGGAAAATGGAAAGAAACGGCAAAATCCTGGAACCATCGTGGAAATCCCTGCCCGGGCCGTTTTCTCTTGGCTACAAAAAACGGGTCTATTCCCCGAACCGTGTCCCCTACCCGATGAAGCGGGTGGACTGGGACCCGAACGGCGAGCGAAACACCCAAAATCGCGGGAAAAGCAAATTTGTTCGCATTTCCTGGGACGAGGCGGCAACCACCATTGCCAGTGAGATCAAAAGAGTACACGAAAAATACGGCTACAACGCCATCCTCATGCAGGGTGATGGTCACGGCGAGTGCAAAACCATCAATACCCCGCACGGTCACCCCGGCGTTCTCCTTGAATACCTCGGTGGTTTTACCCTCCAGGTCCGTAACCCCGACAGCTGGGAAGGCTGGTATTGGGGAGCCAAACATGTCTGGGGCCAGGGTGCCCAGGGCATCATGTACCCGGCGGCCAACATCGTCAAAGACACCGTGGAACACGCCGATATGGTGCTTTTCTGGGGCTGCGACCCGGAAACCACCCCCTGGGGCTTTGTCGGCCAGTTCGCCAGCCGCCTCTGTTATTACCTCACCGAAGTCGGCATTAAGCAGGTATATATCTGCCCGGACTGTAACTACGGTGCGGCCATTCATGCCGACAAATGGATTCCGGTTTTACCGAATACCGATGCCGCCCTGCAACTGGCGATCATCTATATGTGGCTCACCGAAGGTACCTACAACAAGGAATATGTCGCCACCCATACCGTCGGCATGGACAAGGTAGCCGATTACGTTCTGGGCAAGGAAGACAGCATACCGAAAACTCCTGAGTGGGCCTCGGCGAAATGCGGTGTACCGGTCTGGACAATCAAGGCCCTGGCCCGGGAATTCGGCACCAAGACCACTTCCATCGCCCACTATTTCGGCGGCGGTTTCATCCGTGGCCCCTTCTCCCACGAACCGGCCCGGCTCGAATGTATTCTTCTCGGCATGCAGGGCCTGGGTGGTCCGGGCGTCCATCAGCATCAGTGGACCTACTTCGGACTGCCCCGCGCCGAAGGTCTTGGCGGCACTTTCTTCTGGAATCCGGAGATCGAAGAACGTCTTGCCCTGCCGGTCTACAGCGCCGTTGCCGCCTGGCAGGATCAGGTCATTCCCAAAACGCTTATTCAAAACGCTATTCTTTCCGATGAGCCGATCACTTTCCGCGGCACCGGCGCCCAGAACGCCCTGACCCAGGACCAGTTCATTGAATACACCTACCCGATCGAACCGGAGAAGAAAGGTTCGCAGATCCATATGATCTGGGCCGACAGCCCCTGCCGGATCACCTGCTGGAACTTTGGTCACGAAACCGAGCTGGCCCTGCGCAGCCCGAAGATCGAGTTTATGGTCGCCCAACACCCCTGGTTCGAAAACGACTGCCTGTATGCCGATATTGTCCTGCCCGCCAATACCCATATGGAGGTTGACGACATCGTCACCAATATCCGCCAGGGTACCATGCAGCCGAATATCATGATTACCGAAAAAGCCATCGAGCCGATCGGCGAATCGAAGAGCGACGCCCAATGCGTCCTTGAAGTCGCCAAACAATTCCCCGGCATGGAAGAGCAGATGACCGAGGGCAAGACCACCGCCGACCTGCAAAAGGCCATCTGGGGCTATATGGGCGGCGAAAAGCTGGTCTCCTGGGAACAGCTGAAGGAGAAGGGTTACTGGATTTATTCGACCGCCGAGGACTGGGAAAAAGATCCACCAGGTTTCCGAGAATTCTATCTCGATCCGGAAAAATATAAACTCAACACCCCGACCGGCAAGCTTGAATTCTACTCCGAAGCCCTGGCCAAGGCTTATCCCCACGATAAGGAGAGGGGACCGATTCCCAAATGGGTGGAAAAGAGTCACAACCACGATGAACGGCTGTCCAGTCCAAGGGCGAGACTTTATCCGCTCCTCATCATGTCCAACCATGGCCGCTGGCGCGTCCACGCTCAGTGCGACGACATCACCTGGACCCGCGAAACGCCGACCATGAAGGTCACTGGTCCGGACGGTTACAAATATGAGCCGTGCTGGTTGCACCCGAGTGAGGCGGAAAAACGAGGTATCAAAAACGGTGACATCGTCAAGGTATACAATGAGCGAGGGATTGTCCTGGCTGGTGCCTATATCACCGAAAGAGTACGCCCGGGTGTTGCCTATGTCGATCATGGTGCGCGGCACGATCCCATCAAGACCGGTGAGATCGAACGGGGCGGGGCAATCAACACCATTACCCCCGGAGCGATCACCAGCGAAAACTGTGTCGGTCAGATAGCCGGTGGTTACCTCGTCGAGGTGCAGAAGGTCAGCGGCGAGGAAATGGATAAATGGCGACGCGAGAATCCCGAGGCGTTTGCAAGAAAATATGATCCGGCGGCAGGTCTCCGTGTCGATGCCTGGATTGTTGACGGAGGTGACAAATAATGAAAGTATTTATCGTAGATCTGTCTGTCTGTAACGGTTGCTACTGCTGTCAGATTGCCTGTAAAGACGAGCATGTCGGCAATGACTGGAGCCCCTACGCCAAACCGCAGCCCGACACCGGGCAGTTTTGGCTGGGCATAACCGAAAAGGTGCACGGCCATGTGCCCCATGTCAAGGTCAGCTATGTTCCACAGATGTGTCACCACTGCGATGACGCCCCGTGTATCGCCGACTGCAAGGCCGACGCCATCTACAAAAGGGCTGACGGCCTGGTGGTTATCGATCCGGAAAAATGCATCGGTTGCAAACTCTGTGTCGATACCTGCCCCCATAACGCCATTTTCCTCAACGAACAGCTGAATATCGCCCAAAAATGCACGGGTTGCAGCCACCTGCTGGACAGCGATCCGGAAGAATGGACGGTGCCCCGCTGCGTCGATCAGTGCCCCACCGAGGCCCTGCGCTTCGGCGAAGAGGCTGATTTTGTCGATTTCATCGCCGCGGCTGAGCCCTTCAGGGCCGAGACCGGCACCAAGTCACGCATCTATTATAAGGGTTTGCCGAAAAAATTTGTGGCCGGCACCGTGTACGAACCGACCCAAAAGGAGGTTATCATTGGTGCCACCTGTACCCTGAAGGACACCGAGTCAGGTGAAACCTTTCAGGAAACCACCAATAATTTTGGTGATTTCTGGCTGAAAGGCTTAAAAGACAACCGAACCTATACCTTAACTTTGGAAAAAGACGGGTACAGCAAGGTCATTCCGGGAATTACCACCGATATCGATCGCGGCCTTGGCGACATTCCCATGCCTTTAGCCGGCTAAGCCAACCAATAGAAAACCCGGTCGAACTTCGTCCGACCGGGTTTTTTGTGTTCGTGAGTTTGATTTTATTCAATTAATCTCAAGCAACTCCACTTCATACAGCAGATCGAGGCCAGCCAGGGGATGGTTGCCGTCGACAGTGACGGTACTGTCGGTGACTTCGTTGACAATGAAATTCACCCGTTCTCCGTCGCGATTCTGATACTGCACCGTGCGTCCAGGTATGAGTTTGATATCCTGGGGGAAAACCTTCCTGTCCAGGCGCAACACCAGGTCCTTTTTATACTTGCCGTAACCGTCTTCGGCGGGGATCTGGATTTCCCGTTTTTCGCCAACCAGCATGCCGACAACACCTTCCTCAAGCTTCTTGAAAATCATCCCTGAACCTATCTTAAACGAAATCGGCCTGCCGGTCTTTTCCTGTTCCACCTTGCTGCCGTCTTCGAGACGGATGAGATAGCGTATCTTAACCGAATTGCCCATTTCCGCAACTTTCATTCCTCTCCCCTTCCTGTCTCTGTATAAACGATGTGCGCCTGCATTATTCCTGATTTTCAACGACATAGCTATAACCTTCCGATAAAACCCTGCGTTGGTTGGTTCAGCTGTCCGTCTTCGGAACGATCGTTACCGGGATTTTGCTGTTTTTAAGGACCGTCTTGATGATCGTTCCCACCGAAGTCTTGGAAAAGATACCGTCTTTTGCCCCGAGAACAATCAAATCACAGTTATTTTCTTTGGCATGGTCAATGATATTTTCCGGCACATCACCCTGGGCAATAAGGATCTCCCGCGACTTGAAGTCACAGGTCGTGTCATCGATACCAACCAGCTTGCAAAAATTCTGAATATCATTGCGCACCATCTTGTTGACCGAGGTCTTTCCTGTCAGCGACCGGTGGACGTTGGCCTGCTGGGCATTGACCAGATCCTCCCACTTGTGTCTGCCGAGGAGACCCTTCAACCGCCCATCAACACCCTCCGGCAGCTGTTCTATGACGTGCAGGAGATAGATGGTTGCCTGAAAACGGGTGGCCATGGCATTGGTAAAATCGAGGGCCTGCTGGCAGTTTGCCGTCAGGTCGGTAGCGAACAAAATCGCTTGAATAGGTTTTAACATCTCGTACCTCCAAAAAAATTTGCTGAAAAAACCATCGCAACTTCGGGAGTTTTCGGAGCTTTTTTAATACATCATGTTCGGCAGGAAGAGAACCAGCTTGGGAAAGATGGAAAGAAGGATCGTCCCGATGAGCACCGCAATCATAAATGGAGCGATGCCCTTAAAGATCGATTCGAGGGACATTGCCCCACCCTCCAGTCCCCTGGACACACCGTAAACTACGTAGACGTTGAGCCCCACCGGCGGGGTGATGACCCCCATCTCGGTGACCATAACAATCATAATGCCGAACCAGATCGGATCAAAGCCCAGTCCGCTGATCAGTGGAAAAAACACCGGCACGGTCAACATGACCAAGGCCAGGGAATCCATAAAACAGCCACCGACAAAATAGACCAGGACGACCATGGTCAGGACGACCAACGGCGGCAGGTTGTAGCCACCGATAAGCTGTGCAATATCGTACGGGATGCGGGTTACCGCGAGAAATTTGCCGAAAACCGTGGCACCGGCCACCAGCATCATGATCATGCAGGAGGATTTCAGGGTATCGTACAGGGCATCGACAAACGATTCCCAGGTCAGTTGTCGGCGGACGATGGCCACCGCCAGCACGCCGAGTACACCGACACCGGCAGCCTCGGTTGCGGTAAAAATACCGAAAAACAAGCCACCGATGACAAAAACAAAGATTAAAAGGGTCTCACCCATTCCCGATAATGACTTCAATTTTTCCAGCCAGCTGAATTTTTCGCCGCGCGGACCATCTTCCGGCCTGATCATACACCAGATCATGATGGTGAGAATGAACAGCATGGTCACGACGATGGCCGGAATAATGCCCGCCATGAACAGCTTGCCGATGGATTGTTCGGTGAGGATGCCGTAGATGATGAGCACCACGCTGGGCGGCATGATCATCCCCAGACCACCGCCCGAGGCCACCGAGCCGGCGGCAAGGGCGTCGCTGTAACCGAATTTGCGCATCTCCGGCAGCCCCACGGTCGCCATAGTCGCCGCCGTCGCCGCACTCGATCCGCAGACGGCGCCAAAGGCGGTGCAGGCGGAAACGGTGGCGATTGCCAAGCCGCCTCGGGTGTGGCCGAAAAATTTATATGCCGAGGCATAAAGCTTCGTGCTGATGCCGGAGTTGAAGGCCAGTTGCCCCATGAGGATGAAGAGGGGTATGGTGGTCAGATTGTACGAGGAAAAGACCTCGTACATATCCTTGGCGAGGAGGTTGAGCCCCCCTTGCAACGACGTCAACATGGCAAAGCCGCCAAATCCGACCATGGCCATGACGTAGGCCACCGGCATTCGCGTCATGAACACCGCGATCATCAAGACAATTCCAATCACACCTATGGTCGTCGGGCTCATGAGCGTATCAATTTGCTGAAGGTTTTGAGGAAAGAGAGCAAGAATAACCAGGCAGAGAACCGCGCAACAGCATGCCAAAACAAAGACAATGGCATACTCGGGAAGATGGAGATTCATCGACACCTCGCCCGATGCTTTGAGCTTCAGACTGAAGAGAAACATCCGCCAGGTAATGACAATGAAGAGAGCGAGACTGGTAGCCTCGGTACAGAGTTCAAAAAACAGACGGCCTTTCCTCGGCAGCTTATCGACAAAGAGCTCGACACCGATGTGACCTTTGGTAAGCTGGGTAACCGGTAAGGCCATGGCCACGGCAAACACGCCGAGGAAACTGACGAGTTCGACCGAACCAAAGATAGGATACTTAAAAAGACGTCCGACGACATCGGCGCCGGTGAGAAGAGCCATGCCGAAAAGAGCGACGGCACCGACCATTTTCAACTTATCCGAGAGAAAGGTCAGGACTTTTTCAAAAGATTGTATTACCACCGGAATCTCCAGATAGAAGACATTTGCACGCAGAAAACCGGCAGTTTTATCGCCACCGATTTTCTGCTCATCCAGGCACCCGCCTCTGCGGAATGGCTATTTATTGGCCTTTATTGATTCCCGGATAGTGCTGATGACCTTCGCTCCATCAACACCCTTTTTGCTGAGACCGGCAGCAAACTCATCAATAAAGGGGCTGACGGCTGCCGCCCAACGGGCCAATTCCTTAGCGTCCAATTCGATGATGGCATTCCCCTCTTTCTTCAGGAAGGCTTCCGTTGCTGCTTTATCACTGTCGTCCCAGGCCTGGCCATGCTTGACAATCCATTCCTTGTTCAGCGCCTCGATTGCCTGCTGATCTTTGGCATCAAGGGCCGCCCATTTATCCTTGTTCATCGCCACAAAAAAGGTGGTGGTGTAGGCGCAGGAATAGCTGTGAACCAAATACTTGGTGACTTCCGCAAGTTTCCAGCCAAGACTCGCCTCAACCGGATGGGCACTGCCATCGACAACACCTTTCTCCAGGCTTTCATAGGCATCACTCATTCCCATTGCCACTGGCGTTGCCCCCAGAGCTTTGACCATCTCGGCGCTCATACCCGTGGAACGAATGCGCAGCCCTTTCAAGTCATCGAGAGTCTTGACATCTTTATTTCTGGTGCTGATCAGGCCGGGGCCGTGGGCATGCAGATACATCAACTTGGTGTCTTTGAAGTCATTGGCCTTGAGAGTGTTGTAGACATCATTGACAACCTTCGTGGCAACGACCCCCGATGGATAGCCAAAAGGCAAGTCAAATGCCGATACTGTCGGAAAGCGACCGGCGGTATAGGCTGCCACGGAGAAGCCGATGTCGGCAATGCCGTCGGCCAGACCGTCATAGATCTGTTTATCTTTCAACAGGCTGCCGCCGGGATAATATTCAACCTTCACCCTACCTTCCGTCTTTTCTTCGACCGCCTTGCACCAGGCCTCGGCCAGCTTGCTCTGACTGTGGGTCGGTGGAAAAAAGTTTGCGTATTTCAGGGTAACATTTGCGGCCAAGGAAAGGGCTGGAGTAATACTGAGAAGTGACCAAATAGCTATGACCAACGTGCCGGAATACAGTATTTTTTTCATTATACAACCTCCTTTGATGTTGTTTGCTGACGAACTCCCGCTACCGGTTTTCTCCTTGCTACACCCTCCCTTATGCTACAAGGTCTAAATGTGTGTGATTTATTGAATGTCTCCCCGTACATCAAATTTTTTAAAAATCGACCTGACCCCGAAAACGGGTAATCTTTTCAGTGCTCCCTTTGAGGGGTATAAGTCACTTAACAAAATATTTTCGCAAAAAACCTGCAAATATTTTGGTAAGTGACTAAAAATCCGAAAATCAGTTCTTCGCCGCACCCATTTGCTATGTAAAATTACATGTAAACATATCTTTGTCAACGCTTTTTTAGCTAAAACATTTATGCTAGCAGGGGTTTCAGGGGATAAGAGAAATTTTAGCGCTCATCCTTTGCCTCCTTTCTCAACCCAGGCGTCGAACCGCAGACCGGATGCCGGATCATATTCTCGGGCGAAGGCCTCGGGATTGTCCCGCTTCCATGTATCCATCATCTCGCCGGTAACCAGGCTGACCTCGACCAGATAGCCGCTGGTCGCCTGTCCTACACAGCGTTTCGAGGTAATCCCGTCACCGGAAATGGTGTTTATCGCCCCGCCGCGGTCAACCTTGCCGGGGATGATCGGATCGTGCCGGGCACCGTGATCGACATAGGCGACACCGGGCATAATGCGTTCCCATACCCGGGCACCGCACAGCACGATGCCCCGCTCGTTGTGGACCATGACGATATCGCCCATTTTTATGCCGCGCTTTGCCGCTTCGGAAGGATGAATCCACAGCGGTTCATACATATACCCGTCCCAGCCTCGTACCTTGCAGGTCACCACCTCACGGCTCCAGCTGATATCGTCGGCCTGAGAGTGAACCCGCCACCGACCGTGATTGGACATCAGCAACAGGGGATAGGCGTTGGCTCGCCAGCTCGACAACCGTTCATCATGCATGGCGCTTTTTTCTATCCACTTGGGGATCGGCGGACGTTCCAGGTCGTCCGGATACTTCGTGGCGATACGTTCCGAGTAGAATTCCAGCTTGCCGGAGGGAGTCGGCAGGGGATTTTTCTCAGGATCGTCGAAAAACGGACGAAGGCCCACAACATCCTGCTGCCAGTCTTCGGCGGTGGGCAGCACGACATACTGTTTTTCGACAAACTCTTCCCAGGTGATAAGTTTTTCCAGGCCCATATTATGAAAGACCTCTTTCTGCAGATCGCGGACACTCTTGCCCTCGCTGAACTCATCGCCTTTGCCGAGCTTCTTGGCAATCTCCAGGACTGCTTCATAATCGCTTTTCGATTCGCCAACCGGTTCGATGGCCTTATCAAGAAGGATGACACTGTGATGCTGGGTACCCTGGCGGGTGTTGGTGACGATATCGTCCACCTCCATATTGGTATTGGTGGGCAGAATGATATCGGCATAGATACAGTCGTTTTCCAGCCAGGGGTGTTGGGCGAGGATGAACTCGATCTTCGGGTCCCGTTCGGCGATGATCGTCTCGTTGCCGCAGTTCCAACAGGTGATACGGCATGGCGTATCGGTCCACATCATGTGGATCTCCGTGCCGCCGTCTTCTGCCGCGATGGGATACTTGTATTCGACAAACTGATCTTCGACCATTTCCTCAATGCCGCCATTTCCCCAGAATTGCAATGGGGGATTGAGGATAGCCTTATGGATCATGGTCTTGGGGATGAGTTGCTTGCCCCAGGCACGAATGGTAGTCAGCGTCGGTTTGGTGAGGCGTTCCGGCAAGGCCGGATTGAAAAAACGGGTGCTCTTCAGCAGCTCGGCGCGGGGCATGCCACCATAGGTGATCTGCGTCTGGTGTACCCCCGGTCCGCCAAGGCCCTGCATACCGAGCAAAATGCATTCCAAACGGGCCGGTTCGTGGGAATAGGGCCCCCTGAACATCGAGCCGCCGAAGTAGTGGGCAATGGAGGTGGTCTTCGCGGCAAAATCACGGGCTAAGGCTTTTATAGTCCAGATCGGTACCCCGCATTTTTTCGAGGCCCAGGCCGGGGTTTTCGGCACCCCGTCCTCATCCCCCATGACATATGCTTCAATTTTGTCCATGCCAAGGGTGTGGGTTCGAACATATTCCTTGTTATAGGTGCCCTCTTTCAACCACATATAGATAATCGCCAGCTGCAGCGCCGCATCGGTATTGGGCAAAATCGGAATCCATTTGTCGGCATGCACCGCCGCCCCGTAGTTGAGGTCCGGACAGATATACACCTGCTTGATGCCGCACTTGCTCCAGAAATAGCAAAGGCGGCTGGCAAACTGGCCGACGAAACCCCAGGGCGTAGTCTCCGGATCACAACCCCAAAAAAGGACCAGCTCGCAGTTTTCGGTCATATCCTTGACACAGTTGTCGGAGGGATCCATCATCCCGACCATACCCTGGCCCCAGACATGTTTCGAACCCCAGTAAAACCCTTCCCAGCTGTCCGGATTGCGCACCTGCTGGGTAAAACCGCCGAGCATTTCCAACAACCGCGCCTGATGGCCGTGCGGGGTGTTGATGGTCTTGCATTCGCCGTGGCCGTCGCCCTGCGCCAAAATCGCCAGAGGCCCATAGGTTTTAATAATCCGCTTGATTTCCGAGGAGATGATCTCGGTCGCCTCGTCCCAGCTGATCCGCACGTATTTGCTCTTGCCGCGGTTCTGCGGGTTGCGCTCGCCATTCGGGTCCCAGTCAACCCGTTTTAAGGGATACTTGATACGGTTGGGGGAATAGGTCCGTTTTTTATAGGAAAGCGACCAAGGCGAGGGCATGCCTTTAAAATTCGATTCGAGGACATGGCCGTCCCTTTCAAACTTCCAGGAGTTAAAAGACTGGCGATTGAACTTCCAGTCAAAATGCAAGGGACGTACCCGGACAATTTTGCCATCTTTCACATCGACGCAGGCCGGATCACTGCCACCGAGCAGACCGCCCAGACCGAGGGCCCGGACAACGGTTTTGTCCACTTTTGTATCGACGCGTATTGCCGCTTTGTCTTTTTTGGCCACGATGAATTCCTCCATTGTCGATTATGGGCAAGGAGCAGGCTCTGCCCATAGGGTTGGATGTGCGTTGGAAACCGCTCTCCCTCAACTTAATCGTCAGGTGTCTTGTCGACCGTGCGTTGCACAAATCCAACCTCTTGTCGTTTAAAGACCTCGTCCTGCAGCTCCTCCTCCGTGCATTTTCTCACCTTGCACAAGAGGCAGGTAAGATCGGGAGAACCGTACATCGGATCTAAATGGTCATTGCTGGTCAGTACATTGGGATTGGAGATAAAGACCCCATGGTATTCCTCCGGCCCCTCCTCCGGATAGAACCAGTTGGCGGTGGCCATCAGCATGCCGCGGAGAATGCCGGGAAAGGTTCGGCACACCTGGCGAATCCGGCCGCGCGGGGTCTCGATCCACATCCAGTCGCCGTCGGCCACCCCGTATTTCGCGGCGGTTTCCGGATGCATCTGGGCTGTCGGATACTTCATGAAGCTTCTCAGCCAGGGGATGTTGCGATACTGGCCCAAAAAATAGAAAGGCTGGCGAAAACCGCTGCTCATGATGAGCGGATACTCGGCATACAGTTCCGGCGTACTGTACGGGCTTTCCCCCGGCTCCCTGAATACCGGCAGCGGGTCATAGCCCAACTTCTGCAAATGGTTGGAAACGAATTCGAATTTGCCGGTAGCGGTTGGGAAGCCCCCGCCCTTCCGCCAGTAATCGGTTTTGTATTTATAGTAGACCTGGTCTTTGCCCCAACAGCCGCTGACCAGCATCTTGCTGAAATCCCGCCATTTCATCGTGCCGCCCAATGCCCTTTCGCACCTGGTAATCGAGGCACTCCTCCTCGCTGTCGAACCAGTACTCGGGGGCCGTCCGTTTGCCTATTTCGTTGAAGATCCAGCCATCGGACTTGGCCTCGCCGGGAGGCTCAACCGCCTTGTTGTGGGCGGCTATGAAAAAGCGCGGGTGCATATCGTAAACATCGTTGATCTCCAGCCAGTGTGCGGCCGGCAGTACCATAGTCGGCGGCCTGGGCCATCGGCCCCATAAAGAGATCGACATGCACCATGAAATCCATCTTTTCGATGGCCGCCACCACCTCCTTGGTGTTGGCCATATGGACGATCTGCTGACCGCCGACACTGATCCACACATGAATGGGTGCCTTTCCGGCGAGGATGGCCTTGACCATGGTGTCCGGATTGCAGGTGCGGGCCGCGCCCATCTTGTATTTATCGATGCCGATGATTTTGCTTTGCATCTCCTCCGTCAATGGCAGTTCCAGGAAAAAATCCTCGATCAAACCGGTCTCCGGCAATACCCAGCTGATCATGCTGCCGGGACGTTCGATGTTGCCGCACATGCCCATCAGACAGGTGATGGCCCTCAGGGTGTGGCCGCAGTTGGCCTGCCTTTCCAAGGAGCTGCCTACCTGAATGCAGCCCGGTGTATCGATGGCAAACATCCGCGCCGCCTGGATGATCTTCTCTTGCGGAACCCAGGTGACTGCCGCGGTCTGTTCCGGAGTCCACTCCTTGATCCTTTCCTTCAGTTCTGCAAAGCCGAAAGTCCACTTGTCGACGAACTCCTTGTCCCATAGGCCTTCGTTGACGATGACATGCATCATGCCCATGGCCAGAGCGCAATCCGATCCCGGCCGCGGCTGAAGCCAGAGTGTCGCCCGAGTCGCATAGGCACTGGCCCGGGGATCGATGATGATCAGGTTTTTGCAATGGTCGAGGGACTGGATGAACCAGTTGCACAGCTCCGAGTCGGCGCTGCTGATTTCCAGCTGTTTGGCCCACATGATCTGGGTTTTCGGAAACTCGCCACCCCAGCCGTGATAATCACAATAGAGACGGCCGTAGCCGGTAACCAGACCGTACAAACCGAGCCTCGGACTGTGGCATACATAACCCGGGCTGATGACATTGGCGGTGCCCAAAGACCTGGCCAGGCGATGGATATAGCGGTTATAGCCCCGGCCGGTGCCTTGGGAGATGGCGATCGACTCCTTGCCGTATTGCAGCTGGCTCTCTTTCACCTTGGTAGCGATGGTGTCAAGGGCCTCCGCCCAGGAGATCCTTTGCCACTTGCCTTCCTTCTTGGCACCGACCCTTTTCAGCGGATATTCCAGCCGGTAGGGGTTGTCGATATGCTGAAGGCTGGAAAGGCCCTTCGAACACATGGTGCCACGAGTCAGGGAATCGGGATTGCCTTCGATATGAATCGCCACCCCGTCTTCGACGGTCACCTTGACACCGCAGCCGCCATGGCAGCTTTTGCAGGTCGAAAGAATCACTTTTCTCTCAGCCATCAGACTCTCCGGTGGCAGGTCTCTGCAGACCATGGCGCACTTTTTCTTCGTTGGGCTTGCCCGTCTCACCCTCAGCCCTTGCGAAAAGTTGCCTGGACCTGACCTCCATAGTGCTCCTGTTCGGCATATGGCTGCCGGTCTGCGCCGACATCGGGGCGTGGTTATCCTTGCCGCCAAGTGTGCCGTCAAGATAGTATACCGACGGATCAGTACCGAGTTCTCCCTGCAGCTGCCGCGGCATTCTTTCCCTGAGGAGCCTGGCGACATCGCTTGCCGGGTCATCGAGGTCGCCGAAGGTCAGGGCCCTGGCCTGGCAGGTGTTCACACAGGCCGGGGTGGCATCCCGATCAACCCCCGGTTTCAGGTGATGGGCCAGACCATGGTCGATCCGTTCCATACAGAAATTGCACTTCATGGTGGTTCCCCGCAGGTGGGGATAAAGCTCCAGCCCTTTTTTTTCAAAGCGGGTTGTCGGATAGCCCGGGAAATAGCCGGGGTCCAGTTCTTTTGTCAGGAAGGTACGGTTATGATATGGACAGGCGGCGACACAGTTGCGACAACCGATACACTTGCCCGCTTCGATATGAACGATGCCGTCCGGCCGCTGCTGAGAGGCACCGGTCGGACAGGCTTTTACACAGGGCGCATCCTTGCATTGGTTGCAACGCACCGGAAAGGTGGAGATATCGACAATACCGGCATCTTCGCTTTCGTAGGCAATGAGCTTGACCCAGGCGACGTGCAGCGGCAAAAAGTGCTCCACCCGGCAAGCGGCGACACAGGCGTGGCACCGGCAGCACTTGGTCAGATCGATTACCATTCCGTACTTCATGGCAATCGGCGGTTACTTGCCCGTTTCAAAACGAAATTTCTGTTCAGGATCGACGATCGCCAGAACGCGGACGATACAGCCGTCACCGCCCGGCCAACGCCAGGGCAAAGCCATGAAAAAGCAGCGTTTGCCGGTGACCTTGTCGAGATCGCCGCCGACGTTTTCGATGCCGGGGATGCCGCCCTTCACCATGAGGGTCTTATGGCCTGCTTCCCAATCGGGAAAATCGTCTTTGGCGTCACGGCCGGTAAAAGCTTTATACTCTTCAATGAGATGTGGCTGGGTGGGTCCGAGACCGTGATCGACCAACTTCGTGGCGATCGGGTGGTCGTTGGCCTGATGGCCGTAGCCGACCAGTTTGACTTTTTTATCGACCAGCCATTGCGCCCCTTCACGGTAGATACCGCAGCCGTAGGCAAAGTATTCATCGGTATCCGCCCATTTACGATGGAAGCCGGTATTGATCATGACGATATCGCCTTCCTCAATCTTCGGCGTGGCATTTTCCAGGTCCTCGGCGGTAATGATACCCCATTTGCCCTTGGGAATGGATACCGCCACCCCGGTGCCGCACAACCGCCACAGCGGATACTCGGCAATACCCGGGGTGTTTTCGGTAACATGCAGCGGTGCATCCATGTGGGTGCAACGGTGCATGATCCCTTCCCAGTTGACCTCGTGCACCCCGTCCTTGGCATGGAATTTATTGACGGTAATATTTACCCCCGGAGTAGAGGGCCACTCCGGCATATGCTGATGAAACGGATGGCTCAAATTATATATTTCCAGGCTCATACGACCTCCTTTATTCTATCGGGTTGTTAAAGCTGAGTTGAGCAGCTTGCCTGCTCAAACGAAACTTATGCCCTTGCGGTATAATTGCCGGAATCGATACGCAGACCGCCGCTCGGATCGGTCATGGCGACGAAACGAACCGGGCAGGCATCGCCGTATTGAAACTTCCATGGCGTGGCCGCAAAGGTCGCCCGTTTCCCGAGCAGCACATCCACGTCGCCGCCGACCTGTTCGATTGTTGGAATTCCGGCTGCAAGTAAAATCTTATGGGCGACGTTCCATTCGCCGTGCTCAACCTTCGGATCTTTGCCCGTGGCCTGCTGATATTCACCCGCCAGCCGTCGCATGGTCGGCCCACCGCGATGCGGTCCCAGGGAGGTCGCCAGGGGATGGTCGATTTGCTGGGTGTCCACCGCCACAAGTTTACATTCCTTGTCTACCAGCCACTGGGCGGCATCCTTTGACAACCCCGGCGATTCGCCAAAGTACTCCAAAGATTCTGAGTATTTATGATGCCAACCGGTAACAATGACAACGATATCGCCCTGCTTTACTTCGGGTTTAGCCGCCTGAAGGTCGGCGGCGGTAACAACCTCATAGCTGCCTTTTGGGATACTTAAAACGACGCCGTTGCCGAAAAATCGATCTTCGGAAAGCGCCGCCAGGTCGGCACCACGCTGAATCAAATGAATGGGCGCATTCATGTGCGTCCCGGTATGCATAACCGTATTGATTTTCCATGCCAAAACGCCGTGTTGCGCGTGTTTGACGGCGCGAAACATCTTGACATCGGCCTGCCCGGGATAGGACGGTACCCCATGGCCCCAGTTATGACTGAGCTCCACCATCTGCAATCCTGTATATGGATCAGTTACTATTGTCATATCAACCTCTCAATTTCCAACATGGGTGATTTGTCTGTTTGACAACCGAATCAGGAGGCCGTTGCCCCACCATCAATGAACAGCGTCTGCCCGGTATGAAAACAGGCAGCATCGGAGGCAAGATAGACGGCCGGGCCGATCAGATCTTCGGGCACGCTCAGCCTTCCCATGGGAATGAGGGCCTTATACTTGTTGGCCAATTCGGGGTTATTCTGAATATGGATAGTCCCTTGGGTGATGATCAGCGCCGGACCGAGGGCATTAACGCGAATATTGAACGGCGCCAGTTCGATGGCCAGGGTCTTGGTGATCAACTCTACCGCTCCCTTCGTCCCGCAATAGGCGGCGTTGCCACCGCCGTAGCCCCTGATGCCGCGAACCGAAGACAGGTTGATAATGCTCCCTTTTCCTCGTTCTTTCATGGTACCCGCCACATGCTTGCAGGCGATCATCGTGCCCCTGACATTGACGGCGAACAATTTATCCCAGTCATCCATAGGGTATTCCAGGGCCGGTCGCTTCATATTGAGACCGAAAGCGTTGACCAGTATGTCGATCGCCCCAAATCTCGCCAGTACGTCCTTGACCAGCACCGCCATGCTCTCTTCACTGGTGACATCGACCTGATGGGCCATGGTCTCCATGCCGGTTTTAACCTTGATTTCTTCGGCAAATTTACCGAGAGTTTCCAAACCCGATCGACTGGCGATAACGACTTTTGCACCATTTTCGGCCATGCCCATCGACAAGGCACTGCCGATGCCCCCGGCGCCGCCGATCACCAGCGCCACTTTTCCTTCAAGACTGAATATATTTGACATTTTTCATGCCCTCCTGATTGTGAATGAGTTCTGTAGATATTTCTTTCTTGCCGCTATCGACCGGCCAACCGGTTAACCCATGCGACAAAATCTCCCAGATACCGAGTAAGCTGACTTTTGGTGTCTTCGTCGATCAAGGTGCCATCGCCATCGAATTTATTCTGCACCAAGGAAACGACCAAGGCGGGTGCCGGAACCACCGGACTGAGTGTGGCGGAAAGAACCTGACGGAGATGCGCCTGGGCCCGCGCGCCACCGATAGAACTCGGCGAGGCACTGACAATCGCTACCGGCTTGCCGGCCAGAACCGATTTATAGGCGGGCCGCGAGGCCCAATCGATGGCGTTTTTCAGCACGCCGGAAAAAGAATAATTATATTCGGGGGTGGCAAACAACACCCCGTCGGCCTGACGTATCGCCTGCAGCAGTTGTTGCACCACCTCCGGTTTGTTGGCGGTATCCAGATCCTTGTTATACAAGGGAATATCGCCACAACCGACAAGGGTCATCTCCACCCCTTCCGGCAAAAGATGCAGCGCCGCCTCAAGAAGCCCGGTATTATATGAACCTTTCCGCAAACTGCCGCTGATGCCAAGAATCTTCATCACTTTTTCAATTCCTTTATTGGACTATCTTGGTCCGTCAATGAACTTGCCCAATCGATCCGCCTTTTTCAGACGGGGGTTTAAGAATCTTCTCGGCCCTGGCAGCATATTCCTTGCTGTCCGCCACCCTGCCCATCTTGTTGTAAAGCTTTGCCAAGGTCTTGAAAACGGTGGCAAGATGCGGACTATTCTGTTCTCCGCCGTTTTCAAGAATTTTTCTTGCCGTAAACAGCCGTCTTTCCGCCTCGTCGTGCCTGTCGGCGGCCATATACAGGCTGGCCAGGTTATGATGGGCCTGGGCCACCGCCGGATGCCGGTCGCCATGCACACCCTGCCACACGGTCAACGATCGCTGCAGCAGCGCTTCGGCTTTTTCTATCTTGCCCTGCTCCTGGTGGAGAGCCGCCATATTTTCAAGCGACTGGGTAATGGCCGGATGGTTCATGCCGAAGGCCTTTTCGCGAATGGCCAAGGCCTTGCCATGCTGCTTTAAGGCGAGGGTTTTTTCTCCTCGCAGCGAATAAACGACGCCAAGGTTGTTGAGCGACTGGGCCACGGCCGGATGATTCTTACCGAAAACTTTCTCCCGGGTGGCAAGGGATGCTGCAAAAAGCGGCAGTGCTAATTCCTGCCGGGAACTGTCGAGATAGATCTCCCCCAGATCGTTCTGTACCACGGCGGTCGCCGGATCGTCGGCACCGAGGGCCGCGCTGTAGCAGGTCAAGGCCTCCTGCAGCAGGATCTCGGCCTTGCCTTTCTTACCGGTTGCAGCGTGTAGGCTGGCTAAACGTTCGAGGACCGCCGCCGCTTCCGCATTGGCCTGCCCCAAAGTGTTTTTAAAAATTTCCAAGGCCTGATTAAAAAAGGACTCCGCCGCCTCGACATGGCCCCTGATCGCGAAAACCTCCGCCATGAGGCCAAGACTTTTGGCAAAATCGGGATGTTCTGGGCCAAAACCCTTTTCCAGGATGGTCAGCGACCGACGCAATTTTTCCTCGGCCAGGTCGATCTTTCCAGCCTGCAGATCAAGAACCGCTAGGCCGTTGAGGAAGGTACCGAGATGCGGATCATCCGCTCCCAGTTTTTCCTCGGTTATCGCCAGGGCCTGCTGCAGCCGATCGGCGGCCTGCGCCGATTCGCCAAGACTCTGAAGAATCATTGCCAATTGATACAAGGCCTGGACACGCATTTCCGGGTCGATTTCCTGTTTTTCATGTATCAGGACAACCCGCTCCATGCATTGCCTTGCCTCACCATGCTTTTGTCGCGAAAGATGGACTTCAACAAGATTCATCAAGGTCTCGGCAGTTTCCGGCGCGAAGGGGCCATAAACAACTTCGCAGACGGCAAGGGACTTGACAAGCGTTTCCAGACTTTCGTCGAGCCGGCCGGTCAGGTGATACAACTCACCCTGATTGTTCAGGGAAACAGCCAACCGCGGATGGCTTTCACCATGGTCCCGGGAGGCAATGGCAACTGCCCGGCCTGCCGCCTCCAAAGCCTCCGACAACTGCCCTTTTTCCGTCAGTTCGATGACCAGGTCGTTGGCCTGCTGCCAGTTGTCGCTCATAGTCCCTCTCCAATCGCTGTTCCCTTGCCGCTTTTCTTGCCTTATATGCTCATGATCGTCGTACCACTGTTGCCCATCAAACCATAGGTCTGGGCCATGGCCACCTTGGCGCCCTGTACCTGCCTTTCGCCACATCTGCCTCGCAGTTGATTGGCACATTCGATGACCTGCCAGAGGGCCTGGGCGGACAGCGCCTCGCCATGTGAAGAAAAGCCGCCGCTCGGATTGACCGGCAGTTTGCCGCCGATCCTCGTCATACCATCCCGCAGCATCTTATCGGCCTCTCCCTCTTTACAGAACCCGCAGGTTTCCAAGTACACCAGGTAATGCCAGGAGCTGTTGTCGGGCAATTCCAGAACATCGATATCCTCGGGACCGATCCCGGATTTCTTATAGGCCTGTTGCGATGCCGAGTAACTTTCACTGAGCATGGGGGCCTCGGCAACAGCCGGGCAGGATAACGCGGAGATGCGGATGGTCGGGTCGCCGTAGATGGCGCTGCCCATGGTGGTGGCGTTGATTTTCACTGCTTTGTCGGCTTTGGCGATCAAATCCTTATCGGCGGTAACGATGACCGCCGCGGCGCCGGTGCTGACCGGGCAGATCTCGTAAAGCCTCAGCGGATCACAGACATAGGCGGAGTTCAGTACCTCTTCTACGCTGTAAGTCTTTTTAAACCGGGCGTGCGGATTCTTGGCCCCGTACTCGCTCATCAGGACCTTGACCAGGGCCAGATCATGTTCGGTTGTGCCGTATTTCGCCATTCTTTTCCGGCATTCGAGGGCCCAATATATGGGGTTGGGCAAGCCACCCATTTTCCACCGGATAACGTCCCGGTCCTGTACCGCATTGTCAGATTTAGCGGTCAGAAAACCTTTCGGCGAGACGTCGGCGCCAAAAGCGAGAGCGGTATCGGTCTCACCGGCCGCGACACTGTTATAGGCCATTCTGATAGCGGCGGAACCGGTAGCACAGGCGTTGTAGACGTTGACAACCGGGATACCGGTTTCACCGAAGATGGACTCCAGGTATTGCCCGGAGAGGTGGCCGGCGTTGCCGCCGTAAATAAAGATCCCGGCCATGATTGCCTGAATCTTTTGCCATTCGATGCCCGCGTCTTTTAAAGCGCCGTCAACTGCCACCGCCGCGAAATCGGCGAATACTTTCTCAGAAAAACCCGTCCAGGGGTGTATCCCGGTTCCGATAATATATACGTCTCTCATGGTCATTATCCCTTATTATATGTATTGTGAAATTATTTACTTAACCGCCTGAAACGCCCAGGTCACCACCTGCTGTTTTTCCTCATTGGTATACATCTCAAGAATGGTCGTTTCCATTTCCATCCCGAGCGTAAGCGTTTTCAGATCGGTATTGGTGATAATGCCGGTAACCTGAATTTTTTCGTCGGGAAACTCAACCAGTCCGATACCGTAGGGGGTAATCTTCTGCTCGGTCTTAAAGGGCGCGGGGCAGGGATAATATTGCACGGTATAACTCGCCAGCTTGCCTTTTTTAGGAAGCAGCACATCTTCCACGCCCTCTCTTGAGCAGCCGGGGCGATGCTGATAATGCTCCTTCGGAAAAAAGTACGTTCCGCAGGAGTTGCATTTTGCACTCATCAATCTGGCTTCGCCGGTCGACCAGTCCACTAAATTCGGGATACGAGCTACTTTATTTGCCATTTTTTCCATCGTCTTTTTCCTTGGTTGATATCCTTAGTTACGATCCATTTAACGCCCGACAAACTTCGGCGCCCTTTTTTCGAGGAAAGCATTAACCCCTTCCACCTTGTCTTCCAGGCTGAGGGAAAGACTGTAAAGTTCATACTCGTACTTCAAGCCGCTTTCCAGATTGGTCTGCATGCCGCGGTTGATGGCGGTTTTGGCAAGCTTCAAGGCGGCGGCGCTCTTGCCGGCGATCTTTTTGGCCATCTCTTTGGCGGTCGGCATCAGTTCGTCCATGGGCACCACGCGGTTGACCAGGCCGATGCGGTCCGCCTCTTCGGCACGGATGATATCGCCGGTGAAGATCAGCTCCTTTGCCCGGCACGCCCCGATGAGCCTTTGCAGCCGCTGGGTGCCGCCGCCACCGGGAATAATACCGATGTTGATCTCGGTCTGGCCGAATTTCGCCTTTTCGGAGGCGATGATGATGTCACAGCCCATGGCGATTTCGCAGCCGCCGCCGAGACAAAAACCGTTGACGGCGGCAATGACCGGCTTCTCCAGTTTTTCGACCATCTCCCCCAGCCGCATGATGTTGTGGGCCGCATAAGGTGTGGTTTTATTGAACTCCTTGATATCGCTGCCGGCGACGAAGGCCTTGCCGTTGCCGGTGAGGATAAGCACCTTTATATTGTCATCGGCGGCCACATCACCAATGGCCTCGCGGAATTCCGCCCTGGTCTGATTGTTCAGGGCGTTCATCGCCTCGGGACGGTTAAAGGTGATGACGGCGATATTCTCTTCTTTTTCCAGAATGATATTCTCGTAAGTCATGCGCTTCTCCTTGTTACTTATTATCCCGTGGGACAGAATTGAATTTTACTGAGAGTTTCTGCCGGCGGATGCCGTATTCACACAATTTGCTCAAAGCCTTTACCCCGGAGATCAAAGAGGGGAATACCGGCAGTTCTTTGCCCATTTCGTCCATGATGACGTGCTTATATTTGTTGTAGCCAACGATCATGCAGACAACCACCGGCTTACCAACCTCCTTGACGATCTTCTGAACGATTTTCTTTTGCACCGCTTCCTGGGTATATTCGAAACCGGCAAGAATCAAAATCGCCGCATCGATGTTGGCGTCTCTAAAAGCATCGGGAAAAGTGGTTTCGAGAGTTTTGGTAAAACCAATCTTGGTGACGCTAAAATACAGGTCAACCGGGTTCGATACCGGCGTATCGAACATATCTTTCAGTTTTTCAGTTGTTGCCGGGGTCAGCTTCGGCAGTTCCAGACCATGGCTGGCACACAGATCGGAAACATTCACCCCGACGCTGCCGGCCAGAGTAATTACTGCGACACGATTGCCTTTGGGCAGCGGCTGAGTAGAGAAAACCTTGGCGAAATCTTTTAATTCGGTGAAATCGTCGGCCATGATCATGCCGGTTTGTTTAACTGCCGCTTCGACGATCTTGGCATTGCTGGCGATACTGCCGGTATGACTCATGGCGGCCTTGGCTCCTGCTTCCGTTCGCCCGCCACTGAGAAAAATAACCGGCTTTTTGGCCGCCACTTTCTTCGCGATCCGGGTGAGATTTCGGCCATCGGAGATGGTCTCCAGATACATGGAAATAACATCCACGCCATCCTCGTTGCCGAAATACTCCAACAGGTCATTTTCATTGACATCGCATTTATTGCCGATGGAACACACCTTACTGATATTCAAACTCTCATTTTCGACAATATCCGAGGCCATGCCGGCCGCGAGCAGCCCGGATTGTCCGATAAGCACCACATTGCCTTGTGGGACCTTTTTGGTCATCGGGTAGATGGAGGTAACGATATTGCGGGAAACAATCCCGGAGCAGTTCGGCCCCATTACCCGAATATTATTTTTCTTTGCGATATCTACTATCTGCTGCTGATAAACCTTGCCGTCGCCACCCATCTCGGCAAAACCGGCCGACTCGATAATGACCGCTTTAACGCCTTTTTTGGCACATTCTTCCACTGTTGCCACGGTAAGTTTCGGCGTGGGAAGAGCCGTGATAACCAGATCGACTTCACCGGGAATTTCCGTTATCGATCGGTATACTTTGTAGCCTAATATCTCATCCGCTTTCGGATTAACCGGATAAACGGCGCCGGCAAAATCGCTGCCGGCAATATTGTTGACAATGACATAGCCGAGCTTTCCGGGAGATCCGCTGGCCCCGATAATCGCTACAGATTTTGGCTTAAAGAAAAGATCCATCATAGTCGTACCGTCCTTTTGATCGCCTGTTGTCGGCGTATTGCAATTGAGGTTGTATCTCTGGTTTATCAGACCTCGGAGAGGATAATCCGCGCATCGACCACCATCGCCCCGTCTTGGTAGGCAAAAACCGGATTCATGTCAATTTCCTCTATCCCCGGAGTGGCGTTGACAAAATCGGAAAGCTGTACCAGCATTTTCTGCAATCTTTCCGTATCCGCCGGCTCCTTGCCGCGATACCCGGCCAGGAGTTTTTTGCCTTGAATCTCCTCCATCATGTCAACTGCATCACTCTTTTCAATCGGGACAATTCGGAACGCAACATCCTTCAAGACCTCGACCAGCACCCCGCCAAGACCGAACATGACCACCGGCCCAAAACTGCTGTCCTTAATCATGCCCATGATTATCTCAGTGCCTGGCCTGGCCATTGGCTGCACCGAAACGCCTTCAATATCGGCTCCCGGGGCATAGGCACGACTCGATTGCATGATGGTGTCATAGGCTGCTTCGACCTCGGCCTTCGACTTCAGGTTGACCTTTACCCCGCCGGCGTCGCTTTTGTGGCTGATGTCAACCGAGGACACCTTCAAAACCACCGGATAGCCGAGTTCTTCGCTCACCGAGACGGCTTTTTCCTTGGAGGTGGCAAGCACGGTGGCGGTGCAGGTGATCCCGGCCTCGCCAAGAATCTGTTTGGCCTCGATCTCGGTGAGAACCTTCCTGTTCTCCTGCCTGGCCCTGCTGAGAATTTGCGCTGTTATCATCGATCTTCCTCACTTATAATAGTTGTCAGAAAATTCGTTCTTAAAACCAAGGAGTGAATTTCTAAGGTGCTAAGGGGTGACAATGAGCACCAGCACTTCTGCCGGTTTCCCGCCATTTACCACCATATCACGTTCTTCCCCGGGGGCGATGTACACCAGATCCCCTGCGTCCAGGACATGCTTTTCGCCCCCGCCGCAGACAGTGATCGAGCCTTTCACCACATAATACACCCGCTCCTTGGGTGAGGAACTCAGCTCGGCACCACCATTCGGCTGAAAATAGGAATAACAGACCGTCGTCCGTTTTGACTGGGCCTCGATTATCTTCTGCAGCCCGTATACCCCGAAATGTTTGGCGGCTTCGTATTGGTCGCCCTTTGCATCTTTTACGCTGATCATGGTGTTTTCCGCACAGTTATGGGAAGTGGCAAGGGGACTCCGCTTGAAATGAGCCGGAGTCCCCGGTTTCTCCTAATTATCTGGGGCTGAGAACGATTTCGCCGAGATTGACGTCTTTCCTGGTAACAAACTCACGAGTCGCCTCCCCATATCCGGCGGCGGTCAGCGTCACCGTATAGCTCTCGTTTTTTGCCAACCCTTCAAACTCGAAATCGCCGAAGAGATCGGTGGTCGTGGACAATTCGAGTCCGCCGCCGGTCAATTTGACCTGTACCCCCGGCGCGCATTCGCCGGTCTTATCCTGAAAGACCACCTCACCGGCAACAAACCGCTTCGGGATGCCGACGTAGTGCACAAGCGGCCGGGTAGCGAACTCCGGATGCAGTTCCTCGATCGGCAGTTTGGCGGCGAGGACCGCAATGTCGCTGGTCGGATCGTCGAGATCGCCGAAGACCAAAGCACCGGTGGGGCAGGATTCGACGCATCGCGGCAGTTTCTCCCCTTCGTCCAGGCGATGGGCACAGAGGGTGCATTTTTGCGGTAGTTGCAGGTCGCTGTTCCAGTAAATGACCCGGTAAGGGCAGGCATTGACGATACCCTGCTGGCCCCGGGCCTTCTCCGGATCGATCATAACAATACCGTCCTTTCGCCGGTAGACCGCACCGCCCGTGGCCGCATCAATGCAGGGTGCATCCTGGCAATGCAGGCAGGGTTTCGGGATATAATCGACCTTCGGTTTGGGATATTCGCCCCGTTCAAGCTCCTGAATCTGCATCCAGAACTGGCCGTTCAGCGGCTGGGCCGCCGAATAGCCGGGGTATTCATTGCCGAAGAATTCATCCCGGCAGGCCAGAAAGCAGTTGTAGCAACCGCTGCATTTTTTTACGTCTATAAGGATGGAGTATTTCGACATGGCATCAGCCCTCCCATTTTTCGATTTCGATAAGGCACGAGTTCGGTGTCATCCCCGGCGCGTGTTTGGAGACCATCCGTGACGGGGTGAGCATATTGACACAGCCACCCTTGTCCGGAGAATCCGATCGTCCGGGAATGAGCGGATCGTATTTTGCCGACGAGGCGTAGCTGTGAATGACGCCGGGGCGGACCCTTTCCGTCACCACCGCAATACACAGCACCTTGGCCCGGTCGTTGTACAGGCTGACGATATCGCCATCCTTGATACCGCGGGGCTCTGCATCCTTCGGATGAATACGGGCCGGCCACCAGGCATAGCCGTCCTTTTTGATGCGATGCACCGGGATATCGTCGAGCCAGTCGGTATGCTTGTCGTAATGGCAATGGAAAGTAAAGCGTGGATGCGGCGAAAGCAGCTGCAGCGGATACTTCTTAAATATCTCGCTGTGGTGTCCTTCCCAACTCGGGATATAATGGGGAGATACCGGCCGCTCCTCGTCATCCGGGAACCGTGATTTCAAACTCTCGGAAACAAACTCGATTTTACCGCTGTAGGTGCCGAGTTCCGCCGCCTTTTCCGTTTTACGCTTCGGATTGTTGGTGTCCGGGGTATCACAGGCCCGTCCTTCGGCAAACCACCTGAGGGAAGGCGTAGACTTATAATCGTCGGGAATATTGATAATATGATAGCCTTTGCGGTTGAACTCCTCCCAGGAAATGAGACCAGGCAGATCCGAGGAATCATAGAAGGCCTTGATCCACTCAACCTCACTGCGACCGTCGGTGAATTTTTCCTTCATTCCCAACCGCTCTGAGAGCAGAGTGAGGATCTCATAGTCGGATTTTGATTCCCACAGGGGCTCGATACATTTCTGCTGGCGGACGACAATACGATAGTTACAGCCGGAGCTGGCATGGCAGGTATAGCCGCCACAGGCACCCCATTCGCCAACATCGTCACGTTCAAAGCCTGTACAGGCAGGGAGGATAATATCGGCCATGCGGGTTTCGCTGTTGAACCAGATGTCCTGGTTGAAGACGAACTCGAGCTTCGGACTCTGATACATCCGCACCCATTTGGTGGTGTCGCTCATGGTACCCATGAAGGAGCCACCATAACGGAAAAGCAGGCGAACCTCGGCGTGGCCTTCCATCGGATAGGTGAAATGCTTGAACTGCTGCTCAAGAGACTGGCCGCAGAAACCCTCGCCGTACCAACTCACCGGCGGTTCGAGAATGGCCTCCGGCAGGGTCAGCCGCCAGAGTCGCTGCTTGGTCGGGTTGACCGGAATAAAACTGGCGATTTTCGCGGTGGCAATCCGCCCCTGAAGATCGGCATAAGCGGGGAACCACTGCACGACATCGCTCGGCGCTCCCATGGTCGTGCCCCAGATCGACCTACCCGGTTTGCCGAGACCCTGCATCGCCTGCAGAAGAACCATCATCCTCGCCCACTCGGTGCCGTAGGCCTGGCGACAGGCGCCACCCTCGCCACCTCGGGCGCCACCCGACAGCACCGTCCGTTTTGCCGCCCACTCGCGGGCCAGAGCGCGGATGACCCGGGCTCTCACGCCCGACTCTTCCTCGGCCCATTCGGGGGTCTTCGGTTGGCCGTCGCTCTCGCCCAGGACATATCCCTTGAATTCATCAAAGCCCAGGGTACGATCCTTTACATATTCCTTGTCATAGATATCTTCGGTGATCCACACATGGGCAATGGCCATGGCCAAACAGGTATCGGTGCCGATCCGCGGGGCGATCCACTTGCCCTCCATGACCCCGGCAGTAAAGTTGTGGAAGGGGTCGATAAAGACCATCTTCACCCCTTTTTCCTTCAGCCACTGCCGCCAGAGCGCCGATTCCTGACCGGTATAGGTGCCGCGGGTGGAGTCCGGATCGTTCGACCAGAGGACGATCATCTCGGCATTCTTCAGAGAATCCTCAAGGAGGTCATACTGCTCGGGCATCCCCAACCGCCAATAGAAACCGTAGGTATGGGTTGCGCCCCAGTGCCAGCCTTCCCAGCTGTCCGGATTATCAAGTACCGGCGTATACTCGAGGAGATTCATGAACCGGGCAAAGGGACCCATCTTATAGCCGACAATACCCCAGTTATGATGAGAGGAAGTCAGACCGGTAATGGCCGAGCCGCCATAGGTATCCTTGACCCGCTTGATTTCACCGGCAACGATATCCAGCGCCTCGTCCCAGGAGATGCGTACATAGGGTGATTTGCCGCGATTCTGCGGATTGCGCTCGCCGTTCGGATCGAAATCAACCCTTCTCATCGGGTACTGAATACGTTCCTCCGAATAGATCCGCCGACGATCGGCATGAACATAGGGGGCTACCGCAAACTTTTTCGGTGGCGAATATTTTTTGCCGCCCGCCTCGATCGTCCATGGTTTGAAGTCCTGGAGTTCGGCGACCAAGGGCCTTATACGGGTAATCTTGCCGTCTTTTACATAAACGCTGACGGGTCCGGCATTGGTACAGCTGGTAAAAACCTTTTCACTCATCTTTCAACCTCCCGGAGTTGAGCATGGCACAAATGTCTGCTGAAGTTCCCTGTGAATATCTGACAGCGCATAGATCGATGACGAAACGCAGTGGACTGTTTTCCTTGCCGTCAACCTCAGCAATGTATCGTATACTGAAATACAATACCACTATACGGAACTATTATTACACTGCGGTGCAGCCATGTCAAGACATTTTACATGCAATTTGTAATACCATGAAATTTATTTAATAGTGTTTGTTATTAATATCTTACAACTAATTCCAGGAGATAACATTGAGACCGAAAGGATAAATCTTGACATCTTCGCCAGGACACTCTATTTAGTTTCAGTATGCGGAACAAGATACACGTATATGCAACATTGCCAGGTCACCGGCCCAAATTGATGTGAAAACAGATATGATTGACAAAGGATTTTCCGGACAAAATGAATAAACTCATAGCAGAAAACAGCTCCTCGGCCGAAAAGGCCCTCAATATCCTCCTGGCCTTTACCCCATACAACAATGAGATGGGCACAACTGAACTGAGCATCAAACTGGGCATGCATAAATCGACCACCAGCCGCCTGATCAAGCTTCTCGTGGCAACCGGCTTCGTGCAGCAAAACCCGATGACCAAAAAATATATGCTCGGACGATCCGCCCAAAAAATCGGCAATGCCACTAACCGATCGGTCGATTCTCGCCTCCTGGCTATTGCCCAACCCTGCCTTACTGAACTCTCCCAGCAAACCGGAGAAAGCGTCGCCCTGGAACTCCTGGTTGGAACGAATGTCATCCTGGCTATGCATGTCGAAGGCCCGAGCCATATTCGCTTTAACTTTCAGCAAGGGGAACTGCTGCCGATAAATGTCGCGGCAGGGGCCAAGGTGATCCTGGCCCACAACACCCCCGAGATTCTAGATATCTGCCTGCAACAGAAATTTGAGCGCTTTAACGACAACACCATTGTCTCGAAAGAGGAATATCGGCGACTTCTCAAGGATATACGGCAAACAGGCATCGCCTATGACCGAGGGGAACGCTACCAGGACACCCACGCCATCGCCGTGCCGATCGCCAATTCGGAAGGTCCGCCGAGGGTTGCCGTGGTCATCGCCGGACCGGCATTCCGACTCAACGACCACTTTCTCAAATCGGTCGTTGCGCCGCTCAGACAAAGCGCGGAAAAGATATCTAAATTACTGTTTTATTAAATCCGTGAGAGGGCGGAGTTGGTTTAATTATATTTGACACCCATCTTTTTTTATCAGAAAATAGTCACCAACACAGAGACACCCTTCCCACTGTCAATTTGGAGAGCGCTGATGAAAAGTTGGAAACTGAGGACACAACTCGGTCTTGGTTTTGCCATAGTACTCCTGTTCACCTGCATAGTCGGCGGGTCCGGCCTGCTGTCTTTGACTAATGTTATCCAAACCATGACCATGTTCCGGCAAACCAGTGCCGGCCAAGCCCAGTTTGCCCAGGCGCGCGAGCAATACTATATCTATCTCCTCAACAGTCATAATGCCGGACGGGATGCCCAGACCCAAGCCCACGACAAGGCCTTTGCCGTTCTTGACCAACTCGTTGAGGACCTTGATACCAACCTAAAAAAAGACAATGCGGAAACAACCAAAGAATCCCTTACACAGCTCAAGGTGCAGTATGAAGCCTATCGACAGGCCTTTAAACTTCTCAGTGAAGATGAGTTGAAAAAGGCCGGTCTCATCACCCCGACACTCAAACTGTTTGAAGGATTTGAAGAGCTTATTAAAACCGGGTCCTTTAAAATTGAAGACATGGTTTTTGGTTTCAAGCTGTATTCCACAAGTATCGGGTCGTATTTCGAACGAGCCAATGAACCCGGCAAGAACGCCACCATCGCCGCCGGAAAAAAGTTTGAAGAGCATATCCAGGAATGGTATCGCATCATCGAAAACAGCGCGAGCCTCAAGGAAGTACACGGACAAATTCATGAACGGCTTCAAAAAATCCAGGGGCAGATGCAAGATTATTTCCGGCTGAATGACAATCAAACGGGGCTCATCAGGCAAATGCAGACCATTGATGCCGAAGTAAATGCCATTTCGCAAAAATTGATGGAAGGCAGTGGCCAACAGGTAGAAAAGGTCAACGCCATATCCCGAACAATCATCACCGCGGCGATCTTCGTGGCCATAGCCATGGGGCTGCTCTTTGCCTGGCTGACCACCCATTCCATCACTGGACCGATCCGCGATGTCACCGCCGGCCTGCGCGATGTCGCCGAAGGCGAAGGGGATCTCACCAAGCGGTTGAATATCGGCTACAAAAATGAGGTGGGCGAACTCGCCTCCTGGTTCAATGTGTTCATCGACAAGATGGATCTTATGATCAAGGAAATTGCCGATAATTCAGGAAAACTTGGCAATTCAGCCAATCAGTTGATGACAATTTCGACAACCATGGCGGACGGTGCCGTTAACGTTTCTTCGCGCTCGACGACAGTCGCCGAAGCAGCCAACCGTATGAGCAGCAGCATGACGGCGGTTGCTCAGGCGAGTACTGAAGCCTCCGAGAATATCAACCTGGTGGCCGCTGCCGCCGAGGAGATGACAACTTCCGTTTCCCAGATCGCCGATAGTTCGGAAAACGCCCGGGCTATTACCGAGTTGGCCGTTGCCAAGGCCGTCAGCGCCTCCGAGCGGGTAAATCACCTCGGCAACGCGGCTGCGGCCATTAGCAAGGTTACCGAGGTCATCACCGAGATATCGGCACAAACCAATTTGCTTGCTCTGAACGCCACCATCGAAGCGGCCAGGGCTGGGGAGGCCGGCAAGGGCTTTGCCGTTGTCGCCAACGAAATCAAGGCTCTTGCCAGCCAGACTACCCAGGCCACCCAGGATATCAAGATCAAGATTGCCGACATTCAGGATTCAACCAAACATACCATTAAGGAAATCAGTGAGATAACCGAGGTCATCAACAAGGTGAATGACACTGTAGCCTTGATCTTCACGGCAGTCGAGGAACAAGCCGCAACAACCAGAGAAATTGCCACCAATATCGCCCAAGCCTCAACAGGTGTTCAGGATGTCAATGACAACGTTGGGCAAAGCTCGGTGGCTGCTACCGACATCGCCAATGAGATCACCCGGGTGAGCAACGATGCCTCGCGGATGCTGGGAAGCTGCTCCGAGGTAAACGATAGCTCCGATATGTTGAACGCTCTGGCTAAGGGCCTCAACCGGATTGTCGGTCGTTTTAAATACTGATGGGTGAACGAGAAGAAGCCACTCGTACATTTTGCGAACGGGAATGGAGTATGGAACAGACACGGCAACAACAAGAAGGAGCCTCCATCTCTTCCCTTTCCCGAAAAGCGGGCTATCAGAATATCTTGATAGATATTTTACGAACTGCCCTGGAACCATTACCCCTTAAGACAAAAATCACCAGAATTCTCGATTATCTCCTGTCGCTCGACCACCTTCATCTTGGCAGCAAGGCCGGCCTGTTTGTTGTCAATCAAGACTCGGACACCCTCGACCTCCTCATTTCCAGAGGTTTTCCCGCCGCAGAAACCATAGCCTGCAATACCACTCGCTTCGGTTATTGTCACTGCGGCCAAACAGGAAAATTGGCTAAGATAGGCTTCTTCGACACCGTCCCGGCACTCTTCGACAGCAGCCAAGACTCTGCCCCTTTTGTCGGCAACTATTGTGTACCGATAATAAAGGACAGTCAGACCCTTGGGGTCCTGACAATTTATGTCTCACCCGGTCATCATCACTCAACCGACCTGGAAGAACTGCTGAAGGCGATCGCCAATATCCTAGCGGTAATCATTGAAAGTCAACAGATGGATCAGCAGCTCATTCAACTGGTCAACGATTTGCGCGGCTCCATTATCAATCTGCGTGAAGAAAAGAAATTTTCCGAATCGATAATTCAAGGTTTAAATCACGGTCTGATTGTTGCCGATCTGGACGGCAAAATCAGAAAAAGCAATTCCGTTGCCCAATCTATTTTCAAATCGTTTGTAAAATTGCTTGATGGTCAGTATCTTGCCGATTTTTTAGGAGATAGTGCATCAGCCGAACTTCTTGCCACGACTCCCGGACAATCCGGCCAGATGGAAAAAGAGCTGACCTTCGTCACCCCGACCCGGGACAAAAAAATCATTGGTTACTCCAATGTGCCAAGAGAGGATGCCAGGGGTAATAAGGTGGGTGTTATTATTTCCCTGTCGGATGTAACCGAACTGAAATATGTGCGCAAAGAGATGGAAAAGATGAACCGGTTGTCGACCGTCGCGGAAATTGCCTCGGCCGTGGCGCATGAGGTGCGAAATCCACTTGCCGGTATCAAGATCATGGCCCAGTCGATTGAAGAAGAGGCCAAGGACAATAGTGAACAGCTGGAGTGTTCCCAGCGAATAATCAGGCAGGTTGACCGACTCAATGAACTGCTGAGTGACTTCTTCTCCTATGCTCGACCGGCCGAACCGAACAAAAGACCGACTTCACTGACCTCCATCGTTGCCGAGACCATGCCGTTGATCAACAACCGGCTTTCTAAAAACCATATAACCCTAACCCAGGATGTTAGTGGGCAGTTACCGCGAATCATCGCCGACCCCCACCAGGTCCAGCAGGTTTTACTCAACCTGTTCCTCAACGCAATAGACGCCATTAAGGAGAGTGGACATATCGAAATTTACGCCTCCTTGCTGACTCCCCAGATGCTCGAATACTACAAGAAAAGTTATCCGGCTCTCCTGGGCAGGAGGCATAATTACGTCATCCTCCGTTTTACCGACAACGGGACAGGCATGCCACCGCATGTGACCGAGCAGGTATTTGAACCATTTTTCACCACAAAAACTTCCGGCGCCGGACTCGGCCTCGCCATTGTTTATCGGACTCTGAAGGAAAACGATGCGGAAATTGTCCTTGACAGCAAAGAGGGCAAGGGTACTACCTTTACCATTTTTTTCCGGGCGGACGTTTAATGGGTGCGGTACTTATTGTCGATGACCAGGAAGATTTGCGGTTTTCGCTGGCAAAGATTGTCGAAAAACAGGGTTATCGTGCCTCCACCGCGGCAAGCGGGACCGATGCCCTGGACATGCTCCGTTCAACCATTGTCGATCTGGTTTTTCTCGACATCGGCCTTCCCGATATAAGTGGTATAGACCTCATCGGCACGATCAAAGAGATCAGCGATGATATCGATATCGTCATGTTAACCGGCATCAACGAAGCCAAGACCGCCGTCCAGGCCTTGCGGGCAGGCGCTGTCGATTACATTGTCAAACCCTTTGACATCATCGAATTCAAGGCCATTCTCGAAAGAATCCTGCAAGCCCGGTTGATGCGCAAAAAAGCCACTCTCCTGCACCAGGAGGTTGGTATTGCTGCCATCATCGGCAGCAGTCCGCCGATGATACGGATCAAAGAGACCATCCGCATGGCCGCCGGGGTCGATGCCGCCGTTCTCATAACCGGGGAAACCGGTACCGGCAAGGAACTGGTCGCCCGGGCCATTCACGACAACCGCCCAGGCCAGAACGGTGTCTTTGTCAAGGTCGACTGCGGCACACTGTCCGCCAACCTGATGGAATCGGAACTCTTCGGCTACGACAAGGGCGCTTTCACCGATGCCCGCGCCGACAAGAAAGGACTGGTCGAAGTCGCCAACGGCGGCACCCTTTTTCTCGACGAAATCGGCAACCTGCCGATCGACCTGCAACCAAAACTCCTGCGGCTCATCGAGGAATCAACCTTCAGAAGGGTTGGCGGCCTGAAGGATATAGAGGTGAAAATCCGCATCATCGCCGCCACCAACGCCGATATCGAAGAACAGATCGACCGCGGCAGATTCCGTGAAGATCTTTATTACCGGCTGAATGTCCTGCCCATTGCCCTGCCGCCGTTGCGCGATCGGGGCGAGGACGTCCTCCTCCTTGCCGATTTTTTTCTCCATGAACTGCAAAAAGAGTTGAAAAAAGATCTTCAGGGCTTTACCCCCGAGGCCCGCACCAAGATTCTCGACCATTGCTGGCAGGGCAATATCAGGGAACTGCGCAACCTCATTGAGAGGGAAGTCATTTTCAACCAAAGCGGCCGGCTCACCATGGCCGGCCTCAGCGCCGAAAGCTCCTCGACAGGGGCAAAAAAAGAACCTTTGCTGAGCCTGAAGGAGATGGAACAGCTCCATATCAAAAAGGTACTCAATGCGGTCAACAACAATAAATCGAAAGCGGCAAGAATTCTCGGCATCTCCAGGACAACCTTGAGAGAAAGTCTGTAACTGGTCAAATTTTGACCAGTCGACCAACTTCTCGCCACCCGATCGCACTCACCAGGCAGAACGCCAATCCATTCGACAATGAATATTCAATGTATATTCATCTCGTTAATTATTTTATATTCCGTTGGACTCCCTTTTGCATAATTTCTCTCACATGAAACAAACCTGTCCAGAGAGTACATGATTTATGCAACTCCTTGTTCCAACCATCCGAAGCAAACGCAAAGGGAAAAAAGTGGCACGCCTATGAAAAGAGTTCTGGTTGTTGATGATGAAGAGGATATGTTGTGGATGCTCCAGAGAAATCTCAACAAAGGCATGAAGGATGTTGAGATTCTCGCGGCAAAATCAGGCGAAGAGGCCCTGGCGCTGCTGAGCGACAGATCGGTAAATCTGGTGATTACCGACATCAACATGCCGGGCATGAACGGTCTCGATCTGCTCATCGAGATCAATAATCGTTTCCCCGGAACCGGTGTCATCATCATGACCGCCTACCCATCGAACGCCTATGAAAATAAGGCGATGATGAGCGGCAGTCTCCGCTTTATCGAGAAACCTTTCGACATAAAGGTAGTCAGGGCGATCGTCGAGGAAGTCCTCAAGGAGAGTGAAGGCTTCCAAGGCACCGTCGATGGCGTCGATCTGATCGACATCGTACAGTTCAATGGACTCTCCAGGGCCACAGCAGCTCTGAAGGTGACAACCGGCGACCGGGAGGGGATGATCTTTTTCAGGGAAGGGGCGGTGGTCCATGCCATGTGCGGCAAGGAAATCGGCGAAGAGGCCTTTTTTACCATTCTCGGCTTTAATGGCGGTTCCCTGCAGAACATCAGAGGCGTACAACCCCCCGTTGTCAGTATCCACAAAAGCATTGAAGCCCTGCTCTTCGAAACGGCGGTGAAAAGCGACGAGAGAGCCGGCCGGCTCGAAGCAAACTCTCCCAAGACAGACACCCCCGATGAAGAACTTGCCAGTCGATCGGATGGTGCTCCGCCGCAAATGGTGCCGTCCGATCCTGCGGGAGAAAAACCAAGTGCATCAAAAAATACAGAAAATTTAATGAAAAATCAACCTACAACCTTTACAGAGGACTCTCAAATGACAGAAATTCAGAAAATTTTAGCTGAGTTCACCACTATCGAAGGTGTTCATACAGCATGTCTGGTGGGGCGTGATGGATTTCTCCTGGACAGTCTGGCGCGGGCCGGTATTGATGCGGAAATGATCGGGGCTATTGCCTCCTCGGGCTTCGGCTCGGCCGAGTCGATGGGCAACCAGCTCGGCCAGGGTGATCTGCGAATGACCATGTTCGAATTTGCCAACGGACCGGTTATGTTTGCCCCGGTAGGCGAGGAAGCCTTTTTGGTGATCGTTGCCGACCAGGAAACCAACCTCGGCTGGATCAGGATCAGTATCAAGAAAAACGCCAAGAAAATAAAAGACGTAGCCGCCCTGTAAATCTTCGGCCGGGTTTTCCACTGAAAACTCGGCTGACCTTTTCCTTTCCAGATAAAACAGTACCTTCTCTCATTGGTAATTCTTTTGAAAATAGCCGGCAAAACCGGTGAATTGCGCCTCGTATTTCTTGATAAGCAACCGCGCTTTGCCCAGCCATTCCTCTTTTGAGGTCATGACAAAGATAAAAAACGGCTGGTCGTCGATGTGTCTGATAATAAAGTGGTAGTGGCGGGTGGTGATAAGAATATCCTCGACATCTTCATCATCGGCCAAGAGATTGATCGCCTTGGCATTTGATTTCACTATGGAGGCCAGATAGGCAGCGGCAGCGGCAGTTTCGATGTCCTCCCTTCGCCGAACTTCAGCAATGGACATCCCGTCCTCAACGGTTACCACAGCTGCCGCTAAAATACCCGGCAGCTCTTTCGACATCTGATCAAGAAGATTCTGAAGTTGTTTAATCATTGGCCTTTCTACGTGAAGTTGGAATTTTGAGATGACCGACTGCAAATACCGGTTGAAATGAATATACCATTTGACTAACGTAATATGAAATGATTTCTTGCCATTACCGAGACGGCAAAATTCCCGATAACAATGGGGACTGGAGAAAGGATTTTGTACGCTTTTCTTAAAAAACGCCTTCATTAAGGTGTCTTGCCGGTTGATGGAAGAAAGGAGAAAGGATGCGGGCGGTAGTCCAGCGTGTAAGCAAGGCCGGGGTTGACATTGGTGGCATCACCACGGCAACAATCGGCCGTGGCCTGGTGATATTTCTAGGTATCGGCAGCGGCGACAGCACGAAGGATTGTGCCTGGATGGCTGATAAAATCATTCATCTGCGAATTTTCCCCGACAGCGACGGAAAAATGAACACCTCCCTTGCGGACATGGGCGGTGAAATGCTTATTATCTCCCAATTCACGCTGCATGGCGATTGCCGGAAAGGCCGAAGACCTGGCTTTTCGGCGGCGGCCGCACCGCAAATCGCCGAACCCTTGTACAACCAATTTATCGAAGAAGTCCGAGAGCATGGCGTCCCCGTAGCCACCGGTATATTTCAGGCAGAGATGGCCGTCGATCTGGTCAATGACGGGCCGGTCACGCTCCTTCTTGACTCGGAAAAAACTTTCTGAAACTATCTTCCATTACCTTTTAAAAGGATCTTCAATGACTTTCAGCCCAGGTTCCACCTATGCCGGCTTCACCCTCAACACCCACACCTTTGTTCCTGAAATCGACTCCGATGTCTATATTTTTGAGCACGAACTGTTGAAATGCCCGCTTTTAGCGATCAAAAACACCGATCCGAACAAGACCTTCACGGTGGCCTTCAACACCGTCCCCACCGATTCGACCGGAGTCGCACATATCCTTGAGCATTCGGTGCTCATGGGGTCGAAAAAATATCCGATCAAGGATGTCTTCGGCGAGATCAACAAAGGCGGTCTCACCACCTTTCTCAATGCCATGACCGGCGCCGATATTACCTACTATCCTTTTGCCACCCGCAACCTGAAGGAATACTTCAACATCATGGATGTCTACTGCGATGTGGTCTTCAACCCGCTGCTGGCTAGAAGCACCTTCGAACAGGAAGGCTGGCATTTTCATCAGGAAGACAAGGACAGCCCGCTTGAATTCCAGGGGGTCGTCTACAACGAGATGAAAGGGGCCTTCTCCGATCCGATTCGCCATATTTTTCACAACATCTTCAGCGGTCTTATGCCCGGTTCGACCTATGCCCACGAATCCGGCGGCGATCCGAAGAATATTCCCGACCTCAGCTATGAAGAATTCTGCCGTTTTCACCGGGATCATTATCATCCGAGCAACGGTATCTTCCTCGTCTATGGCGATGCTCCTCTTGAGGATGAGCTGAATTTTCTTCAGAACAGGTTTTTATCGGCTTTTACCACCCCCGGTAAAAAAGCCGGCATTAATGAGGGTTCGTCACCTTCGCAACCGGTTTTCATCGGCGAAACCTACGCCGTCGATAACAGCAATACCGAAGGTAAAACCTTTCTCGCAGTCGGCACCAACGTGGCGACCATTGCCATGCGCCGGGAGAATACCGCCTTTCAGATAATTGCCAACATTCTTTTCAATTCGGACGGCTCGCCCCTGAAAAATGCCATTGTCGGCAGCGGCCTGTGCAAGGATTTCGGCGGCTTTTTCATGGCTACCTCGTCCAGCAAGACCCTGATGATCACCTACCTGGTCGGCAGTGAAGCTGAGCATCGCGACACCTTCCTCAACCTCTACAAAACCACCCTGGCCAAAATGGTGCAGGAAGGACTCGACCGGGATCTGGTGCTGGCAGAACTCAACAAGTATGAATTCAACGTCCGGGAAGAGGCTAGCAAGGCGCAGCGCGGCCTGGATCTTATCAGTAAGGCGATGACCGGCCTGAAATACGGCACCGACCCGATCGACAATCTGACCAGCGAGGAACTGATCGCCACCCTGCGCCACAAGGCCTTGAACGAAGGCTATTTTGAAGAACTGATAAAACGCTATCTCCTCGATAATCAGGCAACGACCGTCGTCACCCTGTGCCCCGACCCGGAGAAGCAAAAAAGAACTCAGGCCGAGGAGCAGCAGCGCTTGGCGGCCCATGATGCGGCTCTTTCCGAAGAGGAGAGGAACGCCCGGATCAAGCGGACCAGAGAATTAATGGAGGAGCAGCTGCAGCCGAACAGCCTGCAAACCCTTGCTCTCCTGCCGCAGCTGTCCCTTACCGACCTGACTGCGAAGGTCGATTTCCCCAGCATCGTGCCGACGGAGATGTTCGGCCGGCAGGTGCTGGTGTCTGAACTTGCCACCAATCATATTACCTACCTCGATGTCGGATTTGATTTTTCCGGTCTGCCGCCGGAACTTTTGCCGATCCTCGATCTGTTCGGTACCATCTTCACCGAGATCGGCACCAAGAGGCTCAGCTACCAGCAGTTCGCGAAAGAAATCGCCACCTGCACCGGTTCCTTTTCCCACACCCTGAACACCTACACCCACCGTCTGCAACCGGGTTCGACTCGACCGGTATTCTGGCTGCACCTGAAATGTCTGCCGGATTACCTCGATCAGGCGTTGCAGCTCCTCGCCGAGGTTTTCTCCTCGGTTTCCTTCGCCGACCGGGCACGAATTCGTGAGATCGTCGGTCGGGAATTCGCCTGGGCCGAGCATGCCGCCCACAGTGAAGGATACAACCTGCCCTCCACCCGCGTTTTTGCCCATCTGAGCACCGCCGGACGCTATAACGAGGTGGTAAACGGGATAACCTCCTACCTGGCACTGAAAGACCTGGCCCAGAACTATGCTGCCCGGGAGGAAAGTTTCCTCGCCTCCCTGAAGCAAATCACCGAGTTGCTTTTTAACCGGAGTAATCTGCTCCTCGCCACCACCGCCGACGGCCGCGAGCTTGGTCACCTCCTGCAGGTGGGCGGCTGCATCGCCGATGCTCTCGGTTCAGCACCGCTAGTCCCTTATTCCCTGCCACCCCTGCAACTGGCGGCGCACGAGGCTTTTATCACCTCCGCCGAGGTAGTCTTCGCGGTTCAAGGTGGCAACCTGTTGAAAAACGCCGACGGCTATAACGGCCACTTCGAAGTGCTGAAGACCTATTTGTCCCGCGATTATCTGTGGAATACCGTGCGGCAGATGGGCGGGGCCTATGGCTGCTTCATCCAGTTCGGGCAGCTGAGCGGCAACCTGGCGTATGTCAGCTACCGCGATCCCCAGGTGAAAAAGACCTACGACGCCTATAACGGCGTACCGGAGGTGGTCGCAGCTCTCGATCTGCCGGACAAGGTTCTCGAACAGTTGATCATCGGCACCTACGGCAATTTCGATCCGCTGCAAAGCGCCGCCGCCAAGGGAGCCACCGCCAGAAACGACTATCTGAACGGCATCGATGCCGCTTACAAGCAACAGCGGCTGACGGAAATTACCGCCACCACCCTTGCCGATCTGCGCAGCTTTGCCCCGGCCTTTGCCGCCATGACCGCGAACAGCCACCGAGCGATTATCGGCAACAGGAGTAAGATCGAGGGCGCCGGATCGCTCTTCGACACCATTATTGAATTGTAGTATAAAACAGCTCAACCATAACAACATCTTTCCAAGGAGAAAAAAGATGATCTACTCTTCTGAAGTCATGGAAATGTGCCGGGTGGCACAGGGAGCCAATCACGGTCCCGCCCCCATCCCCCAGGAAGGCGCATGGACAAAGGTGAAAGAGGTAGGCGATATTTGCGGTCTGACCCACGGTGTGGGCTGGTGTGCCCCGCAGCAGGGTGCCTGCAAACTGACCCTCAATGTGAAAAACGGCATCATCGAAGAGGCCCTGGTCGAGACCATCGGCTGTACCGGCATGACCCATTCGGCGGCCATGGCTTCGGAGATCCTGCCCGGCAAGACCATCCTGGAGGCCCTGAACACCGATCTGGTGTGCGACGCCATCAACGTGGCAATGCGTGAGCTTTTCCTGCAGATCGTTTACGGTCGCAGCCAGTCGGCCTTCTCGGAAGGGGGACTGCCGATCGGCGCCGGTCTTGAGGATCTCGGTAAAGGCCTCCGCTCAGTTATCGGCACCATGTACGGTACCGTCGCCAAAGGACCGCGCTATCTGGAAATGGCCGAAGGCTATGTCAGTGAGATTGCCCTCGATAAAAACGACGAAATCATCGGTTATAAATTCGTCAATATAGGCAAGATGATGGCGGCGATCAAGAAAGGGGTGGACGCCGGCCAGGCCTTAAAAGACGCATCCGGAACCTACGGCCGCTTTGCCGAAGCCGCCAAAACCATCGATCCAAGAAAGGAATAGGGGGAAAACCATGGCACTGTTTGAAAGTTATGACAGGCGGATAGGCCAGATTATTCCGGTCCTTACAAAATACGGGATGAAATCCCTCGAAGAGGCGGAAGAAATCTGCAGCAACTATGGGGTAGATATTGCTGCCATCGTCCGGGGCATCCAGCCCATCTGCTTTGATAATGCGGTCTGGGCCTATACCCTGGGCGCCGCTATCGCCATCAGAAAGGGTCAGAAAAAGGCGGCGGAGATTGCCGCAACCCTGGGTGAAGGGTTGCAGGCCTTCTGCATCCCCGGTTCGGTCGCCGATGATCGCAAGGTCGGTATCGGCCACGGCAACCTGGCCGCCATGCTGCTCAATGAAGGTACAGCCTGCTTTGCCTTTTTGGCCGGCCATGAATCCTTTGCCGCCGCCGAAGGGGCAATCGGCATCGCCCGCTCGGCCAACCGGGTGCGCGTGAACCCGCTCCGGGTCATTCTCAACGGACTCGGCAAGGACGCCGCCAAGATCATTTCGCGTATCAACGGCTTCACCTATGTCGAAACCAAGTTCGACTACGCCTCCGGCAAGCTGAACGTCGTCGCCGAGACCAAATATTCCGAAGGGGAAAGGGGCAAGGTCCGCTGCTTCGGCGCCGACGATGTCCGGGAAGGGGTGGCCATCAATCACCTGGAAGGGGTGGATGTGTCGATCACCGGCAATTCCACCAACCCGACCCGCTTCCAGCATCCGGTTGCCGGCACCTATAAAAAAGAATGTATCCAGGAGGGTAAGAAATATTTTTCGGTGGCCTCCGGCGGCGGCACCGGTCGTACCCTGCACCCCGACAATATGGGTGCCGGTCCGGCCTCCTACGGTATGACCGACACCATGGGCCGGATGCACTCCGATGCCCAATTTGCCGGTTCTTCCTCGGTTCCGGCGCATGTGGAGATGATGGGTCTCATCGGCATGGGCAACAACCCGATGGTCGGTGCATCGGTTTCCGTTGCCGTAGCCCTGGAACAGGCGGCGCAGAAAATGTAGAGGAAATGGCCCGATTATTTCTTAACGGTTGCTGAACAGAAACGTAGGGTGCGTTTTACGCACAATTATCAAAACAGACGGTGCATGGAATGCACTCTACGATGCTCTGCGAGGGGAATAGTTCAATCAGCCGGTTAGCGAAAAGGCGGCGCATATTGCAAGCCGCCTTTATTCCACAGATTATTCAAACCCCTGTCAATCTTCAACAGCGACTTTTGACCAAAATGACGCTCAAACACCTCGCCGTAGTTGCCGACCTGCCGGATAATCTGGAAGGCCCAGTCATCTTTCAGTCCGAAACTTTTCCCAGCGGCGCCCTCAAGGCCGAATAACCGCCGCACCTCAAGTTTATTGCTGACCCGCAGTTCTTCGGCACTCCGGGCAGTGATTCCCAATTCCTCGGCATTGATCATGGCATACAGCGACCATTTGACGATATTCAGCCACACATCATCACCCTGTCGTACCACCGCGCCAAGAGGTTCCTTGGTGATGACCTCGGGGAGCACCACCGCGCTTTCAGGATTGGTAAGTCCCAAGCGCAAACCTTGTAGTTGCGACTGCGGCAGGGAGAGAAGATCGCAAGCCTCCTGTTCGAAGCCCTTAACCGCCAGTTCCAGGGTGTCATAGGGAACGATCTTAAATTCAATGCGGTTTCTCTCCAAATAGTCGGTGAGATTCAGTTCGGAGGAAGCCCCGACCGGTCCGCAGACCTTCACTTTTTTCAGGTCAAGAGATCGTTTCGCCTCATTTTTTTTAGAAATCATGAAACCTTGCCCGTCATAATAGCTGACCCCGGTGAAATGAACGGCCAGTGCCGAATCCCTGGTGAAGGTCCAGGACGAGTGGCGGGAGAGAATATCCACTTTACCGGTCAGCAGGGCGGTAAAGCTCGCGCCTTCGGCGAGCGGCAAATATTCCACCTTTGCCGGACTGCCGAGGACGGCAACAGCGACGGCGCGGCAGATATCGACATCCAGTCCGGTCCACTTACCTTCGACATCGACACTGGAAAACCCGGGCGTGCCGGTGGAAACTCCGCAAAGCAAGTGGCCACGCTTCACCACCTCTTCTTTCGTATAGGCCTGAACTGAACCGGTAAAAAACATCGCGGCCAAAAGCCAGATGAGGCAACTCACTTTTCGCATACGCACTTGTCAGGTAACAGTAAATGATGAAGAGGAAATATCTTTGTTGAAAAACAATACCAACGGGCGTAAAGAATTTCATAATGGTATGATTTTTTCCGAGAGAAATTTCCCAAGAGTCTAATTCCCGTTGAGCAACTTTGCAAAGAAAACAATTACGAACAGCACGATTTGTCGCGGTCGAGACGCTCTGCCACCTTTACCGGAATCGCTCGCCGGTCAAACCCCTCCTCGATCGTGGGGTGCTCAAATACGCTCTGCCCGGCAACGAGCGCAACCTGGCTATGCAACTGGTATACGGGGTGCTCAGGAACCGTCAGTACCTCGACCGAATCCTGCAACTCCTGTCAAAGACTCCCCTTGCCAAGATCGACCCCTTTGTCCACCAAGCCTTGGCGGTCGGCCTCTATCAGCTATTTTTTCTTGCCCGCATCCCCCAATCGGCGGCGGTCCATGAAATGGTTGAATGCTGCAAGAGAGGCGGCATTCCGAAAAGGTTAGAGGGCTTCGTCAACGGCATCCTCCGCGAGTCCATTCGCCAAAAAGAGTCGCTGACCATACAGGCCGCAAAAGGAGAAAGTGGCGAACCGATCACCAATCACCCGGAATGGTTGGTTGCCAGATGGCGTGACCATTTCGGTCAAGAGCAAACCGATCGAATCTGCACAGCCAATAATCGCGAGCCCATGCTGGTGCTGAGGACCAATGTGGGACAAATCACCCGGGACGGTTTCTGCAAGGCGCTGGAAAGCGCCGGTATTGTCAACCATCCCGGCGCCTATGCCGAGGAGGCGGTAGTCCTGCCCGAATTTCAGGGTGCTATAGTTGCCATCCCCGGCTACGCCGAAGGTCTCTTTCAGGTCCAGGACGAGGCGGCCCAACTCGCCACCGGCCTGTTGCATCCCTTTCGGCGGGGCGGCAGGTACCTGGACGGTTGTGCCGGCCTTGGCGGCAAAACCTCGCACCTGCTGCATTTTGCCGCCGGCCATAATCTTGAGATCCACGCCGTAGAGCCGGAACCTTATCGACTGCAAAAACTCCAGGAAAATCTGCAGCGCTTGGGCACATACCCACCGGTCATCCATGCAAAGACCCTGCAGCAGCTCACCCTGGGGCACCTCCCCCCTTTCGACGGCATACTCATCGACGCCCCCTGTTCCGGCACCGGGGTGACCGGCCGGCACCCGGACATCCGCTGGAACCGTCGGCCGGAGGATCTGCTCCGCTATCAACAGGAACAGCTGAGCATCCTTCGCCACAGTGCTACACTCCTCACCCCCGGCGGCGTTCTGGTCTATGCCACCTGCTCTCTCGAACCTGAAGAAAACCAGGAGGTCATCAAGACCTTTCTCGCGTATCATCCAGCCTTTCACCTGACCGACTGTGCCTTACACCTACCGGAAGCAGCCCGCCGTTTCGTCGTCGACCGGTGCTTTGCACCCCTGCCCGATGCGACAATCGACGGATTCTTCGCTGCACGGTTGCAGCGCAGTTAAAAGATATCTCAGGTTTTTCTTTGCCATCGACCAAGGTCTGTTGTACATTCTGCAAATTCCCATGGAACAGCCCAACCCCACTTATTACACCAGAGGGTTTTCACCTGTGGAACCACAGGTTTTTTTCAACCAAGGATAGAGACAATGGCAGAAATTAAAAGCACAATGGACATGGTTATGGAACGCGCCGCGAGAATGGCCGCGGCCGCAGCTCCGGTGACCGACGACGAGGTCCTGGTCAAAAAAGGGATGCGCCTGGCCGCTGACTATATGAACGGCAAAGAGGTCAATCTTCCGAAAGAGCTCTCCGCACTCCCGGTCGCCGAGCAAGGAGAGGTCGGCAAAGGCATGGCCCAGACTCTCCTGCGCAATGTCGTCCTACCCCGCAGCAAGGAACTTCAAACCTCGGGAGAACGAGCCCTGCAAGGCGTTCTGGCGCTCGCCGGCAAAAAAAGCGAAGTGGTCACCATTTGCCGGGAACTCGATCAGATTCTCAAACAGTACGGACAACACAAAGACCAGATGACCCAGCAGTTGGAGGATGCGATCAAGGCCCAGCTGGAACAACAAAGTGCCGCCAGGGGCGGGGCCGGCAAGGCCACCATCAACCCGGCCATGCACCCGCAGTACCGAGAGGAGCTGTCGCGAATGCTCACCGGCCTGAATGGCCAATACAACGATGCCATGGACCAACGCAAAGGGATGATTCTCCAGCTGCTGACGCCGACCGGCCGCTGATGGCATCGCCCAGCTACAGGCCTACCCCGAAAGAATGACCATGGACTATCAGAAGCGGATTGCCGGGATCCAAGCCCGGCTTAGACGCAAAAAACTTGACTGCCTGCTCGTCAGTTGCCCGGAAAACCGCCGTTATTTGAGTGGTTACCAAGGAGGCGATCATGGCATATCCGAGACCTCCGGCCTGCTTCTGGTCCCGGCCAGGGGGCAGGTCCGGCTGCTCACCGACTTTCGCTACAAAATCCAGGCCGAACGGGATGTTCCCTGGGCCGAAGTGCTTCTCTACGACAAGGGTGTTCTCCACCTGCTCGGCGAACTGCTGCCGAAACTGGGACTGAAATCCCTGGCCTTCGAAAGTCATTACACTCTCCATGCCGGTGCCGAAAAGATGGCGGCGGCCCTGCAAAAGAAGGGCATTGACACCGTACCTCTGACCAACTTTATCGAAGACCTGCGAATCATCAAGGATGAAGCCGAGATTGACCTTATCCGCAAAGCTGTGCGCTTAAACGAAGAGGTCTTCACCGAAATTTTTGGTTCGCTTGCCGCCTGCCGGTCGGAAATCGACGTGGCGCTGGCCATCGAATCCACCATGCGCAGGAAGGGTGCTGAAGGACCAAGCTTTGGCACCATCGTCGCCAGCAGCGAAAACGGTGCCCTGCCCCATGCCGTCCCCGGCAACACCGAGCTGGTGCGTGACGGTTCGCTGACCATCGATATGGGCCTGATACTCGACGGTTACTGTTCCGACATGACCCGCAACTTTGTGCCCGGCACAGCAAGCACCAAGTACCTTGAACTGCACCGCCTGGTTCGCCAGGCCCAGCTGGCCGGTATGGCAGCAGTCAGGGATGGGGCCAGGGCCTGCGATGTCGATCGCGCCGCCCGCAGGATCATTGAAGATGCCGGCTACGGTCAGTATTTCGGACACTCCCTCGGTCACGGCGTGGGCCTTGCGGTCCACGAAGAGCCTCGGGTTTCCGCACGTAATCGAAAGAAGATGCGATCCGGCATGGTTATCACCATCGAGCCGGGCATCTATATTCCCGGATGGGGCGGCATTCGTCTCGAAAACATGGTCGTAGTTCGTCCGGACGGCTGTGAAAACCTTAACAGCGATACGACTTGGCTGGATATATGAAAGCACCGAAATTTTTTGTCCTCGATACCAATGTGCTGCTCCATAATCCGGAAGCGATCAATTCCTTCGGCGACAATTATGTCGTCCTGCCGATGACCGTCATTGAGGAACTCGACAACTTCAAACGGGTCAACGACGAACTCGGCCGGAGTGCCCGCCAGGTCATCCGCCATCTCGACCACCTCCGTTCCCAGGGAACCCTGCGTAACGGCGTCGCCCTTGACAATGGCGGTGTACTGAAAATATCTCTTGATGAAAAGTCCATTCCGGGAACCTTTCTCGACATGTCCGTCCCGGACCATCGGATTCTCGCTGTCGCTGCCAACCTGGTCACTGAAAAGAACAAGGTGATTTTTGTCTCGAAGGATATTAATGCTCGACTCAAAGCTGATGCCCTGGGCATTGAAGTCATGGATTTCGAGCAGCAGAAATGCGATTTCGACAGCCTGTACAGCGGCTGGCGTGAGCTCCCGGTGGCTGGAGAGGTTATCGAGGCCTTTTACAAGAACAAGGGGGCAACCATCGCCGGAGCCGATTTTCATATCAACGAATTCGTGCTCCTGAAAGATCAGGAAAACCCGAAACACAGCGGCCTCGCCAAAGCCACCAGTCGCGACAGCCTCGTCCATCTCGATCCGACCTTCGACTGCGCCTGGGATCTGCACGCCCGCTCGAAAGAACAGCGAATGGCCATGGAACTGCTGCTTGATCCAAAGATCAATATGATCACCCTCATGGGCAGAGCCGGCACCGGCAAGACACTCCTCGCCCTGGCCGCCGGTCTGCACTGCGTGCTGCGCAAGGAAACCTTTGACCGATTGCTGGTGTCGCGGCCGATCATTCCCATGGGCCGCGATCTCGGCTACCTGCCCGGCACAAAAGACGAAAAACTGAGCATCTGGATGCAGCCGATCTTCGACAACCTCAGCTATCTGATGCGTATCGGCCACAAAATGGAAGACGGCACGGTGCAAAACAAGATCGACAAATTGTTAAAAACCCAGCAGCTCGAACTGGAGGCCCTCACCTATATCCGTGGCCGCTCCATTCCCGACCAGTTCGTGATCATCGACGAGGCCCAGAACCTCACCCCCCATGAAATAAAGACCATCGTTTCCCGGGCCGGCGAAAACACCAAGATGGTACTCACCGGCGACCCCAATCAGATCGATAACCCGTATCTCGACGCCTCATCGAACGGTCTGGCCTATGCCGTTGAAAAACTCAAAGGCCAGCCCCTCTACGGCCACGTCACCCTCAGCAAAAGCGAGAGAAGCCCGCTTTCGGCAATCGCCACCGATTATTTATAAAAGGTAAAACCATGCGCCAATTTGTCATTGATGAACTGAGCCCGATGGAACGCGACAACATCGACTCTTATCTGAAAAGAACGATCAAACAGGGGCCGATGATCGGCCTGTATTGGATAGAATTGCCGCCCGACCTCCACTCCGCCGCCCAGCAAGGCCATGAGGAACACGGTCCTTTTTATCTGGCGGTGGAGGTGACAAACAGCTCCGTCAAATTTGAACTGCTGGTGCGCAGCCGTTACAATCTGCACTGCAGCTGCATTGCCCATGCCACCGTCATGCAGCGCCAATTCATCCTCGATTTTATCGACCGAATGGTGACTGAGGAGATGATTAAGGCGTAACTTCATCTTCCTGTGTGCACCCCACTGCAAGGCAGAAACCATCTTCATCCTTTACCTCGAGCATGGCCTGGACAATCGCCGCAAAGGAACTGGCGACCATTTCGACCGGCATGGACAAGCGATCAAGTACCCGGCCATACAGATCGTCATTGGATGCATTGATGATGGCGCAGGTCTTTTCTCCCTGTTCCGTCAAGCGGATGCGGTAGGCCCGGCGATCCCGTTCATCCGATCGCAAGACAACACTTACCGTCAAGAAGGGTTTTGCCTGCTGCTCTCAGGAGGAAATCAATTTTTGCTGCAGATGAATTATAAGCCCTGTTGGCCTGGGGTTATAGAAAAAAAGCAGTCGATTGCCCCTGGCAGGATTAACCGGTCGCCTGGCCGCCGGCTCTTTGCATGCTCTTGGTCCGGGGATTAAACTTCGAGGCATTGGCCATTTGCAGGAACAACCGTTCCTCCTCGACGGTTATATGATCGGGAAGTTGCACTTCCAGTTCGACGATAATGTCTCCGGCTGAACCGTTGCGCCTTGGCAAACCCTTACCGCGCAGACGCAGTTTCCGACCATTTTGTGAACCCCGGGGAACCGACAGGGTCACCGTGCCGTCCATGGTCTGCACCGGAATTGCCGCACCCAGCACCGCCTCCCAGGGCGACACAGCGACAACCGTGTACAGGTCATGCCCCTCCGCCTTGAAGCGGGGGTCGGCAGCAATGTGGATACGCAACAAGAGGTCTCCTGCTTTACCGCGCCCACTGCTCCGCCCTCCCTGACCTGCCAGCCGCATAACCGCCCCGTCGGTTATGCCTTTGGGGATTTTTACCTGCAGGGTCCGGGTAACCGGTTGCATTCTGCCATCCGGCATAAGTTCATACGTTTGCAAGGTCAGAGTTCTACTGACACCGTGGAACACATCACTGAGCGATACGGTAATTTCAGCCTCCGCCTCTCTGCCGGGCGTATTGTAGTCATGACTGCCGTAGCTTCTTTGCCCACCGCCACTCTGCTGGAAGAGATCTTCGAGAATATCTTCAAAATCCGCCGACCGCCGGAAATCATCACCTGTGAAGTGAAAAGACCGGGAATAATCGTTGTTACCCCTTGTCGCTCGATCGCTGTAGCCATATTGCGAATTCGGCCGGTCTTTCTCCTGTTGCCAGTTCGCGCCATAGGTATCATAGAGTTTTCGCTTTTCTGGGTCTTTTAAGACTTCCCGTGCCTCATTCAGTTCTTTAAATTTTTTGTCGGCATCCTTGTCTTTGCTGACATCGGGATGGTATTTCCTGGCGAGTTTTCGATAGGCACGCTGAATCTCATCCTCCGACGCATTTCTAGTAACCCCGAGAATCTCGTAATAGTCACGTGCTTTCATAATCACCCTCCGTCTCTCACCTCACCCGAGAATTTTTCAATTCCTGCTCCCTCCAAAGCTTTGCCCTTGGCGACAATGTCGCTCAAAGCCATCACCTTTTCTTCGCCGAGGCGAACCATCCTGCCAACCATCTCGTATACCGGATCAGACGTACCGAGAAGATTTTCCGTCTGTACCAACAATTCACGCCCGTGCCGTAAATATTTCTCCATTTCGCTGAGGATCTTTGCCCGCTTGAAATGCTTTTCCCGCTCGGCCATCAGCAGCGGAAGCAGTCGCTTAATAGAAATCTCTACGAGAATATCACGGGAAATCCTGCCGTTCACTGGCAACCCTTTCCAGGACGAACAAGGATTGCTTGCTGAGCACATACGTTTTCGACCGGCGGTCCCTCTTTTCCGGTGTATAGCTGACACCACACTCGGCAACCTCATCGAGAACTTCACTATTTTCGATCAACTGGTCAAAGAGAGACTTCTGTTTGACCCCGAATTGTTCGGAAACAATTGCCAATAACTCGATGAGATACACCGGCAGACGAAAGGTAGTTCGCACCGATTGTCTGCCCCTCAATCTTGCCTCGGAAATTTCGATTCCGGTCTGGTCGGCCGGATCTTGCTGTTGCATTGTCGAAGCCATTTTCTTCCTCCTGAGACAAAAATAGGCACATAATATTACTTTGTCAATTCTTATCTTTATAGTAACTTATGACATGTTTTCTGTTTTTAGTAATTTTTTTATATTGACTGAAACTTTTTAATAATTATGTTGTGTGTATCAAGGAATGAGGGGTTGGAGCTACCAACCTCATAAAAACCATAAATGATGAAGGAGGGAGAATATGTGGACAAGGATAAGGGATTTTGATCGGATGTTTCAGGCCATGGATCTTTTCAACTCAAGACTGAATAGTGCATTTGAAAATTCCGAAAGGCCCAGGTCGTTGGCTGGAACATGGGGAGTAACTGAGTCCGGACCCCGGACGAATATGTACGATACCGGTGAAAATCTGGAGATCCGCGTAGAAGTTCCTGGAATTAAAAGAGAAGACCTGAGTATTAAGCTTCAGGGCAACTATCTGGAAATCCGTGGAACACGTAAAGCGGAAACTCCGGAAGGGTATACCGCGCATCGGGTTGAACGGGGTGCGACCTCTTTTACCAGAAGTTTTACCCTGCCTTCCGAGGTTGATTCGGCGCAAGTCGAGGCGACCCTGAAGGATGGAATTCTCACCCTGGTTCTCGGCAAAGCCGAACCGGCCAAGCCAAAACAGATTGTTATCAGCTAACACAAAAAATATGAGCCCAATTCATTGGAGGACAAAGATATGAGCGAAAGACAAGATGTAGCAGTCAAAGAAGAGGCATTAAGTGAACGTAATCGTCAGTTTCCAACGGTTGCCCCTCTCGTTGACATTGTTGAAAACGAGAATGAAATCCTGCTGTTTGCCGACATGCCGGGAGTCGATAAAAACAATATCTCCATCAACATCGACAACGGTCGGCTGGCACTGTCAGGAATCAGGGAAGTGAAACCCGTTGGTGCGGTGACGTGGGAGGAATTTGCCGATGTGGAATTCCGGAGAACTTTTTCGGTACCGCAAACCATCGATGTGGCCAAGGTCAACGCTGAATTGAAGGAGGGTGTCCTGCTGCTGCACTTGCCGAAAGCCGAGTCGGCAAAACCGCGGCAGATTGAGATCAAGGCCGGCTAACAACAAAGAAAATAACCCAGGAGAAAAGTAACAAGGGCGATCGCCGAGAAGGCAATCGCCCTTGCTCGTTTGATGATTCTCCTATTTCCCGACCTCGGCAACCGCTCCGGCGGGTAATTTTTTTCGGATATACAGGGTCTTCATGTCCCAAACGACATACTCCCGGCCCAGGTTGCGGAGAAGCATGAGCATGTAAAATGGGTCGGTCATGGAGAACAGGTTGCCACCGAAATGGCTGTTCACATAGTTACGGTTATACCAGCGCAGCTTCATCGCCACCCGAATGGTCCGCCAATCCCGGGCAATTTCTTCGACGGCGATGGCCGCCCCGAGATACGGCGGCCAGAAGTTGACAATCATCCGAAAAATACGCGGATGATCCATGGGATTGAACCGTAACTGTGGAAAGAAGCTTTTTCTCATGATCGTCTACTCGTATGTCATGATGATAACAGGCCGCCAAAGGCAGGGCTCCGACCGGCAACCCCTTCATTCAAGGTGATCTCCCTCCCCGTCTCCACCCCTTCCCGGTAGGTCTCGCGGTAAACCTTGGCGCCTCGGGTAGACACCATTTTGAGGCGGGGAAAGCGCATCCCGACAAACCATGCCAGCCGTTGTTCCTCGGCGAGGATCAAGGCCCCCGCCTGCGGTACAACGCTTTCTTCTCTACGGGAGTTCTTTTGCTCGCGAAGCTTCTGATGAAAACCACGCAACAGGCCAAGAAAATAGCTGTTTTTTTCGGTCTGCACCGCCCCCCGGAACCTGTTTTTATTGGCTGACCAGAGAAGTGCCAGGCGGTTTTCAAGAAAATGAAAACAATATTCGGCAATAGCGACATTTTCCCTGGTGCCGAAAAGTTCGATGGTTTTAAAACTCTCACCACGACCGGGGTCATAGAGCTGTGACAGAACTATCCGCACAAAAAAGAATTCCTGCAGTATCGAGCAGATATGCTTTTGGTAACCGGTGATCTTTCTTCTTTTTCCGATCAATGACGACACAGGCATAGCGATGTTCGCCACCTTCCTCCAGGCCTTGCAGATGGTACTTCTCCAACAGTTCGTTGGCCTTTTCCATGGCGAGAGCCGCCTCGTGCTCGTTGGCCGACCGTCCCAGGGCCAGGAGTTTTTCAATTTTCGCCAGGCATTTCCGGCCGTTTTCGGAAAGCTCCGAGCGGGCCGCCGCTGCCTCCACCATCTCCGGAACGACCACCCCCGGTCGCCGGAATTCCGGCAGCACCCCGAGCCGCTCACAGGCTTCCTGAAAGCCCAGGCCATGGGCCGTTCCGCCGCCGTGCAAGAATGCGCACAGTTGATGGGCCATTTCATGCTTCAGCACCTGCAAAACCACCGACCAGGGATGATGAAGGATCAAATGGCGACTGAGCGAGAGAATCCGACTGGACGTATGCCAGCGCCCAAATATCTTTAACGAGTCGGTGATTTCGAAGATCGGCGTCGGCAGATCGACATTATGACTGAGGCAAATGTCCTCGTGTTCGTGATACAATTGCCGCAGCCAAAGGGCTTGGAGCTGGTCTATCCTGATATTTACGGTCATTATTTCTTTGTTCGTGGCTATATATTTTATTCTGCCGATCACAACCGGGGTTGAGTACCTTTTCAGAAGGGCAACATTAGCGCTCTTTGCCACAGTCGGCAAGGACTGCCTTGCCGGTTTTCCGATATTGCCTTGATATTCCCCTGCGCTCCGGTATAGTAGAAATTCATAGGCATTGTCGTTTTCCGCTACCAAAACCCCGAATCCCCCCAGTAAAAATTCCCATGCTTATCGCGACAACCCATAAGAACACCGATTTTGACGGACTGGCCTCGGTCATCGCCGCCACCATTCTCTATCCCGGCTGCATCGGGGTAATTCCGAAGATGACCAACAAAAACGTCGAACGGTTTCTCTCGACCCATAAAACCGCTTTCAATATCATCCTGCCTAACGAGGTACCGCATGACAAGGTGAGCAAACTGATCGTCGTCGATACCGATCAATGGCAGCGTCTTGACCGCTTGGACAAACTTGCCAAAAAGGAGGATCTGGAAATTCATCTCTGGGATCACCATATGATGACCGGAGGCGATATCCAGGCCGGCTGGTCGTGCAAGGAACGCACCGGCTCCACCGTCACGCTCTTCGCCCGGGAAATGCAGAAGCGCGGTATTCAGCTCAACCCCCTTGACTCGACGGTCATGCTCATCGGACTTTACGAAGATACCGGGCATCTCTCCTTCCCCGGGACCACCGCCGATGACGCCCGGGCCGCCGCCTATCTCCTCGATAACCGGGCCGACCTGAACGTTGCCGGCTTTTTCCTCAATCCGCCCTATGAGGAGAACCAGAAGGAAATCCTCTTTGAGATGATGAAAGAGACGGAAAAGAAGACCTTTTTCGGCCACTCCGTCGGCTTCAACCATGTTACCCTCGACAAGAAGGTGCCGAACCTGGCGACCGTCGTCAATATGTACCGAAAGATCGTCAATGTCGATGCCCTGTTTGTCGTTTTCACCAGCGACGAGCGCCATTCGATAATCGGCCGCAGTGGCGTGGAGGCCATTGATATCGGGCAGATTCTGAGCATGTTCGGCGGCGGCGGTCACAGCGGGGCGGGCTCGGCTACCGTGAAAGAATTGGAAATGCCGGTGGAGAAAATCTTCGAGAAAATCGCCACCGCCCTGGCGGCAAACGGCTCAGAAAGTATCCGTATTGCCGACATCATGTCTTTCCCGGTCATCTCAGTTTCTCCGGAAACGCCAATGCGCGAGGTCCAGGCACTCATGACGGATCGTAAAATCCGAGGCGTGATGGTAATGGAAGGTGAAGATATCCAGGGAATTATTGTTCTTTGGGACCTGAAAAAGGTGAAAAAGGACAGTCAGTGGGACAGCCCGGTCAAGGCCTTCATGGCGCGCAATATCCTGACCATCGATCCGAGTGATTCGCCAACGGTTGCCGCCCGCATCATGATTGAAAAAGATGTCGGCCACCTCCCTGTCGTCCAGGATGATAAAATGATCGGCATCGTCACCCGTACCGACATCCTCACCTATTATTACGATCTCCTGCCGGAGTAATTCTGACTCCGACCGCCGGCCGCAAGAAAGTAACGAGAATGCCGCCAACGATCAGCAGGCATCCAGCCAGGTGCTGCCAGTGAGGTGCCTCGCCAAGAACCAGGACTGCCAGAATTACCGAGCTTGCCGGCATGGCCGCCGTGGCCGCACCGGCGGTTGCACCGCTGACCTTGCCGACTGCGCCCGTCCAGAGAAGATACGCCAGGACCGTGGCGAAAACGCCGTAATAGACAATTGCCAGGAGCGCCTCGGTCGAAGGCAAAGAAGTCATTGTCCTCAGTTTCAGGACCGCCGGCACGGCCAGCAACAGCAGACTGCAGAAGATGAGCACCGCCGGGGTAGCGCCGGTTATTATCCCGGCCTGCACGGCTCCGGTCATGTGCAGGCCGTAGAGGGTAAAAACTCTGAACAGGACAATGCCGCACAAGCCCTGCAAAAAAAGATATAGCCATTCACGGGCGGTAAGCTGGCGCAACTCGCCAAACCGGCCGTGCATCAGGGGAAGGATGGCGACAAAGGCCACCAACAGCGAGCCGAAGGCCGCGACAAAAACCGGGACGGTGGCAACGAGCATCTTGCCCACCACCACGGAACTGCCGGCCAGGGACATCGCCCCGACCAACATGGCCAAGGCCTTATAGCCCTGTAATTTCATGCTATACGACTGTTTTTCCTGATCCATCCTTTCCCTCCGGTATTTTTTTCATCCTACCCCCGCTAAGTGGTTTGCAACAGAGCCACTTTCTAGTAATTTTGATGGTACCAGTTTCAGTTAAGGACAGTTGTCAAGCAGCAAAAAAAGAGCAGGACGAAATGATGTTGATCAGTATCGACCGGGAATCGGCGGTGCCGATGATCCGTCAGCTTTACAGCCGGATCCGGGAGAGTATCCTTGCCGGTCGGCTCCAGCCCGGTGGCCGGCTGCCCTCCAGCCGGGAATTGGCGATTCGCCTGCAGGTCTCAAGAAACGTAATCCTTGAAGCCTATGACCTGTTGTATGCCGAAGGCTTTCTTGCCCCGAAGCAGGGTGCCGGGACCTATGTGGCGGGCGGCGCGACTTTTGCCGGCCCGTCCCGGACCGCCCCGACGCCGGTGACGAAGGTCAACATGGGCTACGACTGTCCGCCAGGCGTCATTAACTTCCGAGCCGGCACCCCGAATCTGCGGATGTTCCCCGCCAGGCTATGGCTGCAGATGGTCCGCGAGGTGCTGCAGATGCCGCCGGAAGAAATGCTCGCCTATGGCCACCCCGAGGGACGCCAAGAGTTGCGCCGGGCGATCTGCGATTACGTTGTGCGCCAGCGGGAGGTGAGTTGCCATCCGGAGCAGATCGTCATCACCGCCGGCACCACCCAGGCAATTGGCATTGCCTGCCATCTTTTGCTCGGGGAGAAACGGGATGTGGTTCTTGAAGACCCGATTACCCGCGATATCCAGCTGATCGTCAAAAGCCATGGGGCCACTCTCCATCCGGTACCGGTCGATAACGACGGCATGCGCACCGCCGACTTGCCGCTACCGCTCAACCCGGCCTTTATCTATGTGACCCCGTCTCATCAATTCCCCATCGGCGGCACCATGCCCATCCAAAGGCGTATCGAGCTATTGCGCTATGCCGAAATAACCAATACTTTCATCATCGAAGACGATTACGACAGCGAGTTCAGGTTCGACGGACCACCGCTCAGCTCCCTGCATGGCCTGCACCCGGACCGGGTGGTGTATATCGGCACCTTCAGCAAGACTCTCTGCCCTGCTCTCCGTATCGGTTATCTCATTCTCCCGCCGCAACTTATCGGTCTGGGGACGGAGCCGTAAGTGGTTGAGCGACCTGCATAATGAGGTCACCAGCCAGCTGGCCCTGGCCCGATTCATCCGCCTCGGCCATTACCACCGCCATGTTGCGAGGATGCGCAAGCATTACCAGCAAAGAAGAAACGACATGGTCGCGGTCCTCATCGAGCACTTTGGTTCTTCGGTGCAAATCCTCGGCAGCGCCACCGGCCTGCATCTGGTGGCCCGGTTTCCCGGTTGCCAGTGTTCCGAGGATTTTTTCACGGCGACGGAAGTGGCCGGGGCACGCTTTTATCCGGTCGCAAGTCATGCCATGCAACCGGGAGAGCACCTGGATGAGCTGTTGCTCGGTTATGGCAATTTATCAACTGAAGAAATACGCACCGGCCTGGCTGTTCTCGCCGAACATTTCCATCGTGTCCAGTGAGTTTCGGAGTCTTGTCAAGGGTGGTCCTTGGCAGGATAAGAATCTATTTTTTTCTATTGACTTCGCCAATTTCATCTGCTAAAAACCACATCCGCGCCACCACCCACGAGCGGGAATAACTCAGTGGTAGAGTGCAACCTTGCCAAGGTTGAAGTCGCGAGTTCGAATCTCGTTTCCCGCTCCATTTCCTTGCCGCTCACTTCTCCGTCGTTTCCTGCTCGGCCCCTGTTTTTTTTGCCCTTTCACACGTTCAGCAGCATTACCAATTGCCAACCCCAGTAAGGAATTTGCGTTGCACCTTCTTAATTGATTGCTATTCTTAATAAGAATTAATACTCTCAATAATCTCTCGAAGTTAAGGTAATGGACAGAGTAACAACCGTAGGCGAGTGAAGGAGAATAAAATCCCGCTATGGGGATGAAGGCCAACTCAACACCTGGGAGTGAACTATGAGCGACAAAGCAACGCTGACCATTGAAGGAAAAACCTACGACCTGAATGTCACCATTGGTTCGGAAAACGAAAAATGTATCGATATCCAGCAGCTTCGCGACGAAACCGGCTACATCACCATGGATCCCGGCTTTGCCAATACCGGCTCCTGCTACTCCTCCATCACCTATGTCGACGGCGCTAAGGGCATCCTCCGCTATCGTGGCTATCCCATTGAAGAAATTGCCGAAAAAGCCACTTTTGTGGAAACCGCCTACCTCGTCCTGTACGGGGAACTGCCCAAAGCACAACAGCTGAAGGCCTTTTCGGCCAGGTTGAAGGAGCATGCCCCCCTCCATACCAACCTTGAACACCATTTCTCCGGCTTCCCGACCTCCGCGCCGCCCATGGCGATCCTTTCGGCGATGCTCAATCTCGTTTCCTGTTTCCATCCGGAGGTCCTCGACGTCCCGACCACCGGCGCCGAGTTTGACCGAACCGCCTCACTGCTGCTTTCGAAAGTGCGAACCATCGCCGCCTTTGCCTACCGGATGGCGGCCGGCAAACCGATCAACCACCCCAATCCCAATCTGACCTATTGCGGCAATTTCCTGCATATGATGTTTTCCGACCCGTATCAGGAGTACGAGGTCTCGCCGGTCATCGATAAGGCGCTGAATCTCTTCCTGGTCCTGCACGCCGACCACGAGCAGAACTGCTCGACCTCAACCGTCCGGGTGGTCGGCAGTTCCCGCGCCAACCTGTTCAGCTCGGTGGCCGCTGGCGTCTGTGCCCTGTGGGGCCCACTGCACGGCGGCGCCAATGCGGCGGTGATCACCATGCTTGAGGATATCAAGAAATCCGGGCGGCCACCGGCCTATTATATCGAAAAAGCCAAGGACAAGAACGACCAATTCAAGCTCATGGGCTTCGGCCACCGGGTATACAAGAATTTCGATCCGCGCTCCCTTATCCTGAAAAAGCAGGTGCACGACGTCCTCGAAGCCCTGCACCTCGATGACGACCTCCTCGATATTGCCCTGCAGCTTGAACAAGCAACCCTGCAGGACGACTATTTCATCAGCCGCAATCTCTACCCGAATGTCGATTTCTACAGCGGCATCCTCCTCCGGGCAATCGGTATTCCCTTGAATATGTACACCGTCATGTTCGCCATCGGCAGGATGCCCGGCTGGATCGCCAACTGGAAGGAGCTGCATGACCATAAGCTGCGGATCTCCCGTCCTCGGCAGATCTATACCGGCCATACGGCCCGGAATTTTATCCCCATGGCTCAGAGGTAGAGCAGCATTCCGAACAGTACATACAGTGCGGGATTATGTATTCACCGGTGGGCAGCAAGATTATTAATCGCCAATAAGGGAGGCTTTGACCATGTTCAAGGTTCGTTGTTTAGTGAGTTGTTTTTAGCATTGTACATGACATCGTGCCCTTCAACCGGAAGTCTGCCGCAGAGCACAGGTACGGCTGTCTCACTCCAAGGCAACAATTACCAGATCATCAAAGCAGGTGCTAAAGGAGAAAGCAGCGGTTTTTATTTCCTTGGAATTCTTCCAATCGTCAGGCCCAACTATGCTGATGCAAAGGCAAATTTCTATTACTCCATCGGCGAGCCGTTAGAGGGGCGATCAATTGCCTTGGCAAATCAGACAGAAGATCGTTCGACTTTCTATTTGATCCTTTTTTCCGTGCCGAAAATCACTGTAACATTTGATATTATTGAGTTTACTGGCGCCGCACCCGAGAATAAGAATATGATTACTCAAATTTGTTGCACTATATAAGGAGATTGCCTTGAAAGATATTGTTAAGTGGCTGCGGAAAATTGAGCATCAAGCAAATGAAGTTTATATGCCGAATTCTTAAGACCCACCCACCCCGCCTTGATCTATAACGAGAAACCCAAAAGCAGACAATTCTCGTTCATCTTTCAAGTGCTCAGCAAGGCGCTGACGGCACATCGGCCTTGCAGCACCTGATTGAAACCTTGACTTATACTTGACACTGGGAATAGTCTCTTACCATACCCCCCACAGTTCAACATCACCCCGCGCCTGCGTACTGATATTGAACCGGTCGTAGCGTTGCATGAGAGAAAATTCGCTTGAAGCCTGGTTGACTGATTGCCGGTTTCTTGTGCAACGCCTTGTGGCTACAGGACCAAATCCATTGCCTTCGAGGATCGCCTAAATGCCCTCCGCCCCTACAAGCTCCTCGCAACAGATTTACGATGAGCGTTTTAAAAAGCTCGTCAACGAAATCCATGCCGCCTCTTCTCCCAACGCCATCATGGTTGGCCTCCGCAACAAGATCCTCGATATCTATCAGGTTGAGATGGCGACAATATTCATGCTCGATGCCAAACGCAACAAGCTCGTCTCGTGGGTTCTGCTGCCCGGCGATTCCCTGAGTCGGATCCGCATGGATATCAACCGCTCCAGCATCACCGGCTTTGTTGCCGAGACCAAGCTGCCGCTCAACATCGCTAATGTCTATGACCAGGAGGAGCTGAAGTCGATCGATCCGTCGCTGACCTTTGATGCCTCCTGGGATGTTAAAACGGGTTACCGAACCCGGCAGCTCCTCGCCGCTCCAGTGATCTACAAGGCGACCCTGATGGGGGTAATTCAGCTGATCAACAAAAAGGGCGGCGCGCCCTTCAACCCAACCGACGAACAACGCCTCAAAGAACTGTCCGACTCCCTCGGAGTGGCGCTTTTCAACCACTACAAGAGCGGCAAAAAGATACCGATGCGCTATGAGGAGCTGGTCAAACGGGAAATCATCTCGCAGCAGGAGATGGAGCGGGCGATGGTTATCGCCACACAGCAGGAAAAGGAAGTCGAAACCGTATTGCTGGAAAACTACCTGATCCCCAAGGCGGACCTTGGTGACGCGCTGGCCTTCGTCTATAAAACCAAATTCGTCGACCTCCAGCAGAACCGCTTTTCCGCCGAAAGTTTCGTAACCCCTTCCACCGCCGGATTGTTACGCAGCCATCTCGTCGTGCCGTTGGAACGAAAGGGCGGCGAGTTCACCCTGGCCGCCAAGAACCCGTCGAACCAAGCCGGTATCCTCGAGGTGAAGAAGCATTTTCGGGCGGCAAAGATCAATGTTCTGCTCGCCTTTGGCGACGATATACGGGGCCTGATCGATTCCCTGGTACCGCCGGAAGGAGATTCGGCAGAGATAAGTACCGGTGCCGAAGAACAACCCCAGGAAGAAAAATATATCCCGGAAATATATCAGAAACAGGAGGAATCAGCTCTGGAGGTTTCGGTCGATTCAACCCCGGCTATTGCTCTCGTTAACAAAATCATAGAGAATGCCGTCTATGCCGGAGCCTCGGATATCCACATCGAACCATACGGTGAACGGCAGGACGCCGAAGTGCGCTACCGCATCGACGGGACCTGTTCGCACATCCTGAAGATCCCCAAGGTGAATGTCAAATCGATTATCGCCCGGATCAAGGTTCTCGCCGACCTCGATATCTCCGAACGTCGCAAACCGCAGGATGGCAAGATGAAGTTCACCACCACCAGGGCCGACAACATCGAACTGCGGGTTGCCACCCTGCCGACCACCGAAGGCAACGAGGATGTGGTGATGAGAATCCTCGCCGATGCCAAACCGATTCCGCTCTATAAGATTGCTCCGGAACGAATCCTCAACCGCCTGATTCCCTGTATAGCCAAACCTTACGGCATTTTCCTGGTGGTCGGTCCGACCGGGTCCGGCAAGACAACGACGTTGCACTCCATACTCAACTATATCAATACCCCGGAGAAGAAGATCTGGACGGCCGAGGACCCGGTTGAGATCACCCAGTACCGGCTCCGCCAGGTCCAGGTAAAGCCGCAGATCGGTTACACCTTTGCCGCGGCCATGCGGGCCTTTCTCCGCGCCGATCCGGACGTCATCATGATCGGCGAGATGCGCGATCAGGAAACCGCCAAGATGGCTATTGAGGCATCTTTAACCGGTCATGTCGTTTTCAGCACCCTGCATACCAATTCGGCGGCAGAAACCGTTGTTCGGTTGATCGATATGGGCATGGATCCGTTCAACTTCTCGGACTCCTTGCTCGGCATCATTGCCCAACGCCTGGTACGAACCCTCTGTGAAGATTGCAAGGAACCCTATAATCCAACCAAGAAAGAATATGATTATCTCCTCCACCACTACGGGGTGATGTTCTTTGAGCATCTCAACATCCCCTACTCCAAGGATCTGGTGCTTTTCCGGGCAAACGGCTGCGACAAATGCCATAAAAGCGGTTACAAAGGACGCCAGGGACTGTATGAACTGCTGGTGGCCACAAGAAAGATCAAGAATTTGATCATCGAAAAAGCCCACACTGAGGACATCAAGATCGAGGCGATCAACGATGGCATGACGGTTCTTCTCCAGGAGGGCATCAACCTGATCTTCCAGGGCAGAACCGATATCAAACAGGTGATGAGTACCTGCCTTATCTGAGAAAACGGTGCGCTATGGCCCCGCAGACACCACCATGAACATGACATCACCAAGAAGTTTTACCGAGCACTCGCCGCATTTCCAGGAAATGGTCTCAAGAATCGACCGGTATGGCACAATTGACAAGCCCGACGGCTACGGCAAACGGACCAGCGCCTGCGGTGACATAATCGAATTCTTTTTAGCCGTCCGCAACGAAAGACTGCAGATGATCACCTTCAAGGTCGGCGGCTGTGCCAATACCGTCGCCTGCACCAATACCGTATCGCTGCTGATGGAGGGGCAAACCCTTGCCGAGGCCTGGCAGCTCACCCAGGAACAGGTCATAGACTACCTGGAAACCCTGGCCCCCGACCAATACCATTGCGCCGAGCTGGCCGTCGGGGCATTTTTCAACGCCCTGGCCGATTGCAATCGCCGGCGGAAAGAACCCTGGAAGAAGCCGTATCTAAGCCGGTAAATCGATCTTCAGGCAGGTAACCGGCTGAGAAAACAGGCCAGCAGCCAAGGCTGCTGACCTGTGGTATGTATTAATAGAGGGTGTTGGCGGAATCGACAATCGCCTTATCGAGGTTCAAGCCCATTCGCTCCGCTGCCTTGGGATTGACGTGGAAAACCAGATCTTTCTGAAATTCCACCGGCAGGCTCTCGGGTTTGGCTCCCGCCAGGATCTTTCTGGCCATAGCCCCGGTCTGCTTGCCATGCTGGTAATAATCAAAGCCCATAGCGGCAATTGTCCCGCGTTTGACTGAGTCGGTATCGGCGCTAAAGAGCGGCAGTTGGGTTCGCTCACACACCTTGATAACCGCCTCCAACGCCGAAACGACGGTGTTGTCGGTCGGCACAAAGAGAGCATCAACCTTGCCGACAAGACTCTGCGCCGCCTGGAAGACATCGGCGGAGTTGGTGACCGGGCCATCGAGAATGGTGATGTTCATCTTTGCCGCAGCTTCTTTGATCCGCTTGACATTCGATACCGAATTGACTTCGCCGCTGTTGTACAGCACCCCGAGAGTCACCAGTTTCGGCAAAACGCGGCGCAGCATTTCCAGATGTTTATCCATCGGCATCTGGTTGGAAACCCCGGTAATGTTCGGACCCGGGTGCATATAGTCTTTGACCAGGCCGGCGGCCAGGGGATCGGTGATGGCGGTAAAGAGCATCGGCGTATTGGCCAGTTGCGGCGCCTTCTCATAGGTCTTGGCACAGGCCTGGGCGGTCGGAGTGGCGATGGCCACGATCAGATCCGGGGCATCGGAGGCGATCTGGGTAGCGATCTGTCCGGCCGTGCCCATATTGCCATTGGCGTTGTAGTCCTTAAATTCGGCGTCAACGCCATTCTCCTTGAGGTCATCCTTAAACCCTTTCATGACCGCATTCAGGGCCGGATGTTCGACAAACTGACTGATGGAAATTCGCGCCGGAGCACCATGAGCCGTTGTTGCCGTCACCAGAAAGGCGGCGGCCAGAAACACCTTGACAATTCTCTTCATTTTCTTCCTCTCGTCGGTTAATTTACAATCTTCTTATCTCTTCACCACAGCACAATCCTATTGACCTTTCTAGAGGATTATGGGAATTGCTTCAAGAAAATAGCGATTCTCCGAGCCTTCAGCGCGTGTATTCTCTGAAAATGAAGATGCCGAGTCGGCTCGCCGAGCTGCCGACAACCTTTTTGCAAAATGTCATTTTTGCCCTAACTCCAAGGAAATATCATGACTGGTTCACCCGTTTCCCTTTTTATCCAATGCCTGGTAGACAGTATGTTTCCGGAGGTGGGCGAGGCAATGGTCAAAGTCTTTGACCGGCTGGCCATTCCACTTGCCTACCCGGAAGGACAGACCTGTTGCGGGCAACCCGCCTATAACAACGGCTATCGCCGGGAGGCAGCGGCCGCGGCCAAGCATTTTATCGAAGTATTCGAGAGTTCCCCGGCCATTGTCTGCCCCTCCGGCTCCTGTGTCCATATGGTCCGCCACCACTACCCGGAGCTTTTCCCCGACGACCCGGTCATGGCCGAGCGGGCCAAGGCGATCGGTGCCAAGACCTTTGAATTCACCGAGTATCTTGTCGATGTCCTCGGCGTTATCGATGTCATGGCCGAATATCCCGGTGTCGTCACCTATCACGATTCCTGTCATCTCAGCCGGGGGCTCGGCATTGCCCGGCAACCGCGTTTGCTTCTTGAAAACGTCCAGGGCCTGCAACTGATCGAAATGCACAACAGCGATACCTGTTGCGGCTTCGGCGGCACTTTCAGCATCAAATATCCGGAGATCAGTGTCGCCATGGCCGATGAAAAAATCACTAATATCCTGGCCACCGGGGCAGAGGCGGTGGTCGGTTGCGATATCAGCTGCCTGATGAACATCCTCGGCCGTCTATCGCGCCGGGGCGAAAAGGTCAAGGTGCTGCATATTGCCCAGGTACTCGCCGGGGTGAAGGGAGGCAAACAATGAGTACAACAACCCCATCGGACTATCGCACGGCAGCGGCTGCCGGTATAACCTCACCGCGCCTGCAAAAAAGCCTGCACGGACTCCAGGACCGTTTCGGCAAAGGAGCCATGCAAATCTGGGCGACCATGGATGGGGAGATGCGCCGCCGGGTAAAAGAGGCGCGGATGAACACCTTTGCCCACCTGGACATTGTTCTCGCCGAGCTGGCCCAAAATGTACGGGCCAGGGGCGGCCAGGTGCATTTTGCGGCAACCGCCCGGGATGCCATCGAATATACCCTGGCAGTGGCCAAAAAGAACAAGGTCAGGCGAGTGGTCAAAGGCAAATCGATGATCTCCATGGAAATCAACATCGATCCGGCCCTTACCGGCGCGGGCATCGAGGTCGTCGAAACCGATCTGGGTGAATATATCATTCAGCTGGCCGGCGACAAACCGTCGCATATCATCGCCCCGTGCATTCATCTCGATCGCCAGCAGATCGGCGAGTTGTTTGCCGACAAACTGGGCATCGACTATAGCAACGATCCGCCGACCCTGACCATGGCGGCGCGCAAAGCGCTTCGCGAAAAGATGCTCGGGGCCGAGATGGGCCTTACCGGCTGCAATCTGGCCTGCGCCGAGACCGGTCATATCAGCCTGGTTTCCAACGAGGGTAACATCCGCATGGCGACAACCATGCCGCCGGTGCTCGTCGCCCTGATGGGCATGGAGCGCGTCGTCGCCACCCTCGACGAGCACCGCGAAGCCCTGCAGCTCCTCACCCGTGGCGCCGCCCTGCAGAAACTCTCGACCTACGTCAGTTTCCTCGGCGGCCCGGCAAGCGCCGACGATCCCGACGGACCGAAGGAATTCCACCTGGTGATCATCGATAACGGCCGGAGCAAAATCCTCGCCGATCCGGAATTCCGCGAGGTGCTGGCCTGCATCCGCTGCGGTGCTTGCCTGAATATCTGCCCGGTGTACGGCAAGATCGGCGGGCATGCTTACAACTCACCGTATTGCGGGCCGATCGGGGCGGTGGTCACGCCGCTCCTGGACGGCGTCAATAAACACGCCGACCTCTTCAAGGGCGAGACCCTCTGTGGCGCCTGCAAGGATATCTGTCCGGTGGAAATCGATCTGCCACGGATGCTTGCCGCCCTGCGCCATAAAGTAGCCTACGGCAACGACCGGTGGGATAGCAAACAGCAGAGCCCAGCCGAGGCCTATGTCTATAGTCTCTGGAAACTGCTGATCGAAAGGCCCTGGCTGTATCGGATCTCGCTCCGACTCGGCTGGTTATTGCAACGCCCCTTTGTGAGGAAAAACAAGATGATCAGCAAGATGGCCGGACTCGCCACCGGCTGGACCGCCGACCGCGATCTGGTGCCCCTTGCCGGACGGAGTTTTACCGAGCTCTGGAAAAGAAAATACGCGGCGAACCGTCCGACCGGACCGGAAAGCCAGAATAAGGAGGGCCGTTGATGGACAATCAGAACGCTTTCCTGCAAACCATCCGCGAGAGCCTGGGGCTTTCCCCCGATATGGAAAGGCCGAAGCGGCTTTTCCCTGCCCTCTTTGCCAAAGCCGACACCGCTCTCATCCTGCAGAACATCGGGAATAGAACGACCGAGCAACGGGACGAACTGGTAGAAATTCTTAAAACCAATGCCCAGGCCTTAAGCATCAAGATTCATATCGTCCGAACCCATGAGGCAGCTGCGGCGATTATCATCGATCTGGTCAGGACAAAAGGCCCGGAATTCACCCAGACCAAACATATCATTCAGCACGATCATCCGGATCTCGCCGCTTTAGAGTTGTGGAAAAGATTCGATGGTGAAGGCGTCACCGTTCACACCACCTTCAGTCCCGACCGGCAACTGCGGGAAAAAACCCTTGCCTCCTATATCGGTATCACTGCACCGGATATCGGAGTTGCCGATTCGGCCACCATCATCCACTTCACCGACCCAGGCTGCCCGCGCTCCACTTCCCTGGTACCGTCCATCCATATTGCCTTTCTTAAGAGGGAGAATCTCGTAGCCGATCTGCGTGAGGCCTACGCCCTGCTGCGGGAAAGAGAGCGGCTGGGCAGCTTTGTCTTCATCTCCGGCCCATCGAAAACTGCCGATATCGAAGCACAAATGGTGCATGGCGCACATGGTCCTCGCGAAGTGCATCTGCTGGTATTATCCCCTCCACCAGTTGTAGAAACGATGGTGATGGTTGAGGAGAGCCCGACTGGCAACAATGAACAACAGCCAACCGCCTAAGGTGACTTGCCGATGAACAGGGAGTATCTCAATAAGACGACGCTGCTTTGCCTGGTGGTGACGATCTCCGCCCTCTTCCTGACCATGATCCATCAATTTTTGATGGCCATCTTCATGGCCGGATTGTTTTCGGCGATGGTCAGTCCGCTGTATCACCGTCTCACGACAAAACTGCGCGGCCGAGAGACTCTTGCTTCTATACTCATGGTTCTCGGCATCGTCCTGCTGGTCCTCACCCCGCTGACGGTGGTCATTACCCTGGTCGTGACCCAGGCGATCAGCGTCGGCCAGTCGGTCACCCCCTGGGTCCAGGGTTTTATCAAAGAGCCTACGACCCTCACCACACTGCTGGAAAAAGTTCCCTACTACGAGGAGATCCTCCCCTATCGGGACATCATCATCCAGAAGGCCGGCGAATTCGTCGGTACCCTTTCCACCTTCCTCATCGATTCGCTTTCCTCCTTTACCAAGGTGACCATCGACGCCATCTTTTCGACCATTGTCATGCTCTATGTGATGTTCTATTTCCTCTCCATGGGCGATGTTCTCCTCAGGAAAATCCTCTATTTCCTCCCTTTGGACGATACGAACGAACAGAAATTATTGCACCGTTTTACATCGGTAGCCCGGGCGACGATCAAAGGAACACTGATCATCGGTGTTATGCAGGGGGCGATCTGCGGCATCGCCTTTGCCATCGCCGGCATCCAGGGCCCGGTGTTCTGGGGCTCGGTCATGGCGATTATGTCGATTATTCCCGCCTTCGGCACGGCGATCATCTGGATGCCGGCCCTGATCATCCTGGCGCTGACCGGCCACTTTGCCGGAGTGGCGATTCTTGCCGTACTGTGCGGTGCGGTGGCCGGCAACCTGGACAATGTCCTGCGCCCCCGCCTGGTCGGCAAAGACACCGAAATGCATGATCTTTTCGTGCTCTTCGGCACCCTTGGCGGTATCTCGTTGTTCGGCCTGCTGGGCATTATTCTCGGACCGATTGTCGCCGCCCTGTTCATCACCATCTGGGAGATCTACGGCGATGCCTTTAAAAACTATCTGCCCAATGTCGAGGTGGTTCTCAAGAAACGGCACAACGGCGAGCAGGAAGACCAGGGAGAGCAGGGCTGATTCCCTGCCTCATCCTTCAACCGCGAGGCCGCACCCCCTTTATGCCCTATCTCCTTCTCGTGCTTACCACCCTGTTCTGGTCCGGCAACTTCGTCATCAGCCGGGGCATGCATTCGGCCATCCCGCCCATCGCCCTCTCTTTCTGGCGCTGGGCACTGGCCCTGGCGATCCTGGCCTTTTTCGGCCTGCGGCATCTTTTGGCCGAGCGGCAGCTGGTCGCTCAACACAAAAAATTCCTGATAATTCAAGGATTGCTCGGGGTAACCGGTTTCAACAGCCTCATTTATCTGGCGATGCAGACCACCACCGCCATCAACGCCGCACTGGTCAATTCGTGCACGCCGATCATCATTGTCCTCATCTCCTGGGCAAGGTTCAAGGATCGTCTCAGCCCGAGGCAAGGGTTGGGGGTCGGTCTTTCTCTTGGCGGCGTATTGTTGATTATCTCAGGCGGCGACCTGAGGAATCTTCTCCATCTGCAATTCAACAGCGGCGATATCCTGGTGATTATTGCCGCATGCCTATGGGCCTTTTACTCGGTCAACCTGAAAAAGTACCCGCGCGGCCTGCATCCCCTCGCCTACCAGACGGCTATTGCCACCGTCGGACTCACCGCCCTGCTGCCCCTGTATCTTCTCGAAGTCGCCGCCGGCAAGACCATGACAGTGACCACCGGGGCGATTGTAACGATCGTCTATGTTGCCGTTTTTGCCTCGGTGCTCGCCTTTATCTTCTGGAACCGGGCGGTAAGCAGCCTGGGTGCCAACATCGCCGGCCCGTTCATCCATCTCATGCCGGCCTTCAGTACCCTTCTCGCGGTGCTTTTCCTCGACGAAACCCTGACCAAGAATCATCTACTGGCCATACTTCTCATCTTTGGCGGAATTTTCATGACAACTTTTCGAGCCAAGAGACACCAACAGCATTTTGTCGAATCAAATGAAAAAAACTGCAAGCGATAACAACCATTTTTCAGCCGTCTTCAAATCGTCCAACGGCAAACGCCAGGTCATGGACTTGTATGACAGGATGCTCGCCCTGTGGCCGGTTGACCATGAACTGCTGGAGATACCCACCCGTCATGGAAAAACGTTTGTAATCGCCTCGGGGGAAAACAATGCCGCTGCACTGATTCTTTTGCATGGTGCCGGTTCCAATTCCCTGATGTGGATCGATGATGTCGAAGAGTACAGCAGACATTTTCGAGTGTATGCGGTAGATCTGATCGGAGAGGCTGGGAAAAGCGCGGCCAATAGACCGCCCTGGCATGGTCCCGCCTATGCGGAATGGCTTGCCGATATTTATGACGGTTTGCACCTAACCAGAGCGACGATCATCGGCATCTCCCAAGGCGGCTGGACGGCATTGAAATTTGCTATCGCCAGGCCGGAGCAGGTCGACAAACTTGTGTTGATTTGCCCAGGCGGCATAATTGCCGACAGGATGATATTTATCCTGTACGCATTGGTTCTGACGAGCCTCGGTTCATGGGGGATACGGCGAATTGTCAGGATGCTCTTTGGTGATCAGCCTGTACCCGAACCGGTACTCGAAACCATGGCCCTGACAATGAAGTATTTCCGACATCGCTTGGCTATTCCTCCGCGCTTTTCGGACGAAGAGCTGGCGTCGCTGACAATGCCCATCCATTTTATCGGTGGAACAAAAGACCTGCTGCGCGATTCAGAAAAAATTGCCGGGCGGTTACGACAACTGGTACAACAATTGTCTGTCGATCTAATTGACGGCGGCGGTCACGCAATCAACGATACTGCCTCCAGCATATTACCGTTCTTGCTGGCCGACAGGTTGTCCGACATCCGAAATTAGAGGGAAATCATAGGGTGTAGGTGTTCCCCTTCGCACCTGGTACCGGCAATGACGAGATTTTCATACAACGAACACTCGCCATGGCCCTGCTTTGCGACCTCTTTTCCAGACAGTTTCTCAACCCCGGAGAACCATCCGGTTTTCCAGGGTTGAGACGGCAGGGTGCTATTCCTTCCAGTCCGGGCGGATATGCAGCTCGGTCAGCTGTTTTCGGGCTACCGAGGCCGGGGCGTCGGTGAGCGGGCAGGTCGCCTTCTGGGTCTTCGGAAAGGCGATGACATTGCGGATCGAATCACTGCCGGTAATGATCATCAGCAACCGGTCGAGTCCAAAGGCCAATCCGCCATGCGGCGGCGCTCCGAGTTCCAGGGCACGGAGGAGGAAACCGAACTTCTCGGTCGCCTCTTCGGCACCGATGCCGAGAACCTCCAGCACCTTCGACTGCAGCTCCTGCTGATGGATGCGGATCGAGCCGCCGCCGATCTCGGTGCCGTTCAACACCAGGTCGTAGGCGCGGCTGAAGACGGCGCCGGGTCGCTGTCCAGCTTGGCGATATCGTCTTCTCGTCGGGGCGGTGAAGGGGTGGTGCAGGGCCTGGAAGCGTTTTTCCTTGTCGTCGTACTCCATAAGAGGAAAATCGGTGACCCAGGTAAAACGAAAATCGTCTTTTTTCAGGAGATCCAGACGTCTGGCCAGTTCCACCCGCAGTTCGGAGAGTACCTGGAAGACCACCTTGTTTAAGTCGGCACCAAAGAACAGCAGGTCTCCTTCGACCGCATCGGTTGCTTTGGCGATTGCCGCTCGTTCTTCCTCGGTGAAAAATTTGCCGATCGGTGACTGCCACTCGCCGTCCGCCTTCACCTTGACCCAGGCCAGGCCTTTGGCGCCGAACTGGGCGACATATTCAGTGAGGTCATCGAGATCCTTGCGGGAAAACTCGGCGCAACCCTTGGCATTGATCGCCCGCACCGTGCCGCCCTTGTCAGCGATATCCCTGAAGACCTTGAAACCGCAGCTGGCGGCGATAGCGGTAAGATTGACGAGTTCCATGCCGAAGCGGACATCCGGCCGGTCGGTGCCATATCGGTTCATCGCCTCGGCAAAGGTGAGACGCGGAAACGGCGGGGCGAGATCGAGATCGAGGGTCTCTTTGAACAGTTTGGCGATCATCCCCTCGTTGATGGCCATGATCTGCTCCTCATCGACGAAGCTCAGCTCCATATCGATCTGGGTGAACTCCGGCTGGCGATCGGCGCGCAGATCCTCGTCGCGAAAACATTTGACGATCTGGTAGTAGCGATCCATCCCGGCAATCATCAGCAGCTGCTTGAACAGCTGGGGCGACTGCGGCAGGGCGTAGAATTTACCGGCGTTGACCCGGCTCGGCACCAGATAATCGCGGGCCCCTTCCGGGGTGGAGCGGGTCAGCATCGGCGTCTCGATATCGAGAAACCCATGATCGTTCAGATAATTGCGAACAGTCATGACTGCCTTGTGGCGCATCACCAGATTGGCGGCCATCTCCGGTCGCCGGAGATCGAGATAGCGATACTGCAGGCGCAGGTTGTCCGATACCTCGACATCCTCATCGAGGGGAAAGGGCGGGGTCTCGCTGCTGTTGAGCAGGCGCAGTTCGCTGACGAGGACCTCGATTGCCCCGGTGGCAAGTTTCGGATTGGCCATATCCCCCGGCCGTGCCTCGACCCGACCCTGTACGGCCAGCACCCACTCACTGCGGATCTGGTGTGCCTTGGCATGGACCTCGGGGTTGATTTCCGGGTTAAAGACCACCTGGGTAATCCCCCGGCGATCGCGCAGATCAATGAAAATGACTCCGCCATGATCGCGCCGCCGGAGAACCCAGCCCATCAACGTTACCTGCTCGCCAACATTTTTGATGCCGAGATCATTGCAAAAATGCGTCCGGATCAAATTTCCCATCGATTCCATAAGTGTCATCAAAATGTTAAATTTTTAATTCTGATTACTGTTCCCAAGGCCTATTAATCTTTACTGATTATCGCTCAATTTGCTCGAGGAGTATGGTTTGATTTCCGTCATGCGGAAGCAGTATTCGCTCGACGATTTCGGCCTTGACAAGTCCACACCTTCCTTGTCTGTTCCTCGGTCGCCATATTGCGCAGCATACCCTTGCCGGATTCAAGCTCCGCATCGCCGATGATCAGGACGAACCGGGCACCAGCCTTGTCCGCCTGTTTCATCTGGCTCTTCAGGCTTCTGCCCTCATGATCCATGGCGACCGTGAATCTTTTGCACGCGCAGGTCATGTGCCAGACCAAAACACGGCCTGACTGCCGTCTCGCCAAGGCCGGCGATAAAGAGATCAACACCTGCTCACCGCCGGCAAAAAGTCCGCTCGTCGCTTTCTGCTGCAGCAGAAGAACCAGTCGCTCCATGCCCATGGCAAAGCCGATACCCGGACTCTTTTTCGGGCCGCCAAGACTTTCGATAAGTCCGTCATAACGACCGCCGGCACCGACTGCCGCCTGCGCCCCGAGATCGGTGGTGATAAATTCAAAGGTGGTGCGGCAGTAATAATCGAGGCCACGGACCATGAACTTGTTGAGACTATAAGAGACATTCAATTGCTTGAGCCCTGCCTGGACTTTTGCAAAATGGTCGGCACAGGCAGGACAGAGATGATCTTGCAGGGATCGGAGCGTCGTGCATCTGCTCACGGCAGGTGGATACCTTGCAGTCGAGCACCCGCAGTGGATTGGTGGTGCTGCGTCGCTTGCAGTCGCTGCACAAGGCGTCCTGGCGATCGGTTATATAGGAAATCGAGTTGTGCTCGGTAACCGGGTCGACACTCCGGACATCCCAGGGAATTGATTTCGAGACTGACCGATATCCCCAATTCACTGAGAAGCATGGCCCCCATTGCCATGAGCTCGGCATCGACCCGCGGATTTTCCGATCCCAGCACCTCAATGTCCATCTGATGAAATTGCCGGAGCCTGCCTTTCTGTGGACGCTCGTGGCGAAACATCGGTCCGATGGTGAAAAGCCGCTGCACCGGTTTCTGCACATACATGCCGTGTTCTATATAGGCACGCAGCAGAGAGGCCGTTGCCTCCGGGCGCATGGTAATCTTCTTGTCGACGAAGGTATACATCTCCTTTTCGACGATATCGGTGGCTTCGCCGATCGATCTGGCGAAGAGCTCAGTTTCTTCGAGAATAGGCAACCGGATCTCCTGGAAATTGAATCGTTCAAATATATCCCGAGCCACTTTTTCAAGATATTGCCAGAGTTCAACTTCCCCCGGCACGATATCCTTAAACCCTTTCAGGGCTTGAATTTTCACAACGTTCTCCAACCATAAAAGAAAAAAGGGTGCAGCAGAGGACTTTCCCATGAACCTCTAACCGCAGAAGAAAAAGCATTGAATTTAACCGGAATGCTGCTGTTTTGTCAAGGCACCCCCAATATTCTACCCGCATCGTACCCCGAATTGCAGGGGAAAGTTGCTTTATTCCCCCCTTACAACCCCTGTTTTGCAAACATCGGTCGGTCGCACACTGTTCTTGACAAATATCGGCAAGCGATGCATTATCTGGTTTCTCACCGTTAACGCATATTTACAAGGAGCTCTTCCCGCATGCAGTTACCTTCTTTAAAAATCGGCCCTTTTACTGCTTCATTCCCATTGATTCAGGGCGGTATGTCAATCCGCGTATCGACTTCCGCACTTGCCGTACCTGTGGCCGAATGTGGTGGAATCGGGGTTATCGGCGGCTCCGGCTTGCCGCCCGAGGAACTTAGCGCCGACATCAAGAAGGCAAAGGCCGCTACCAAAGGTGTCGTGGCAGTAAATATCATGTATGCCATGAAAGATTTTTACCAGCTGGTGATGAGCTCCATCGATGCCGGAATCGACATGATCATCACCGGTGCCGGTTTTTCCAGAGATATTTTTAAAATCGGTCGGGAAAACAATACGCCGATCGTCATGATCGTCAGTTCGCCGACTCTCGCCAAACTCGCCGAAAAACTTGGTGCCTCGGCAATCATCGTCGAAGCCAAAGAAGCCGGTGGCCACCTGGGTACCGACCGGCCACTGCGCGAGATTTTTCCGCCTATCCGTGATGTTGTTAAAAATGTCCCGCTGATCGCCGCCGGTGGCCTCACCAATGGCTATGAAATGGCGGAAATGATGGATCAATACGGGGCCGATGGCATCCAAATCGCCTCCCGCTTCGTACTCAGCAAAGAATGTGACATCTCCAACGAGTACAAACAGGCCTATCTCAACGCCAAAAAGGAGGACATCGTCCTCACCTCATCCCCTGTCGGTATGCCCGGTCGGGCCATCAACAACCCCTTTGTCCAAGCGGTCAATGCCGGTGAAGATGTCAGCACCAAAAAATGCCGACAAGTGTGCTTGAAAAAGTGCGACCACCACTATTGTATCAACGAACGGTTGATGATGGCACGCGATGGCAATACCCGTGACGGTCTTATTTTTTCCGGGGAAAACACCTACAAGATGCATTCAATCCTGTCGGTTGCGGAAATTTTCAAACAGTTCAAGGAACAAGCGGAGGCTGTATATAAAGAAGGCATAGGATTCAGCCCGGCAACGTGACCGAGACGGACCTTACTATGGATTTTTCTCAAGAAGAAAATGGCGAAGATGTTACTGGTCCTCTCCTTTCCGCCCGCATCATCCCCCCTGAAGAACATCCCATTACTCCCCAGCAGCTTGATCGGGACGCCCTTTTCATCCTGAGAAAGCTCGCCGACGCCGGCTTTTCTGGCTACCTTGTCGGTGGAGGGGTTCGCGACCTGTATCTTGGAAGGACACCCAAGGATTTTGACATAAGCACCGACGCGCGACCAGGGCAACTGCGCAAACTTTTTCCCCATAGCAACACCATCGGTCGGCGTTTCCGGCTGGTTCAGGTCTTTTTCAAGGCCGGTAAAACCATTGAAATAAGTACTCTCAGATCTCTCAGCGAGCACGACCTTGACGGACCGGAAGAAATTCTTGCCCCCAACAACACCTTCGGTACCCTGAGCGAGGATGCCAGACGGCGCGATCTGACTATCAACTCGCTCTTTTATGAAATAGAAAAGGGTACAATTATCGATTATGTCGGGGGTACCGACGATCTTGATCGGGGCATCGTCAGGATAGGCGGAGAACCTGGCCGGCGCATCGGCCGCGACCCGGTACGGATGATGCGGGCCATCCGGCACGCCGCGAGAATCGATTTCACCATCGAAGCCGAGACCTGGAAAGCTATCTGCAACGGCAGCGACAAGCTCAGTCTTTGTCCTCCGTCCAGACTTCGCGACGAATTTCTCAAAGATCTTTATGGTGGTGCGGCCTATCCTTGGTTTCTACTGGCGGTCGATTCGGGCATTTTCACTGCACTTTTCCCCTTTTACCGTAAGGTATTGCTGAAGAATGGCGATAATAAAATCGAGTCCGAAAGCCTTTCTTGCCAGAATTTTTCAAACCATTGACCACGCCAACTCCCTGGCAATCCGTCAGAACATCCACCGGCAACCCGATTTCTTTTTATTCGCCCTCCTCCTCGTCCCTTGGGTAGAGGCCCGTTGGCAGCTTTTCAGTGAATTTCGCAAAAGCAGTGCCTTGTTCCAACTGGCCAAGCAGATTCGTGATGAAATAGACCGGACCGTCGGCGTCGATCTCAACCTCCGCCGTTCACTCCGCCAAGACATGGTCAGTCTGTTGATCAACCTTTCCCAGTTGCTCCACAACAAGCTCCCCAACGGTTGGCCTAAATGGCTTAAACGAAAGAGTTATTTTAGAAGAGCCATGCTTTTTTACCATTTCTACACGGCAGCTCTCAGCGGTGAGCCAATTGACGATCAAATCCTCGTCACCGATGCCCCACCACGTCCACCGGAAAATCCTCAGTTCACCCACCCTGGTCAAGTTGCACAACAAGAGGAAAAACATCCTGCCCCCAAGTGCAAACCGGCATTATCTCCAAAGACCAAGGGTGGAATTTTCGGTTTCAAGAAATAATCCTTGGTTTTTTCCTATACCAACTCACCGTAACGGAAGTTCCCTCTTCATCACTCCAGCAAGGCTATGGGATCAATAGCGCCGCAGTAATAGCTGCTTTCTTTTCTGACTGGTGTCTGGTTTCTGTCAATGTATCAGACGATAACCCTGAAGTTACCACCACCACACATTATTGTTATTCTATTGTGCAAACATTGCTCGACCAAAAAACTCTACACTGAGTGATTTGTGCGTCTTGTGCGCAACCTGCGCCGATTTCAATAAATTCAGCACAAAGTGCAAAGGGGGAAAGATTTTGCGCTTGCGCCGCTACTACAAAGGTGGTACTTTTTGTCACCTTTGGTCGAGGGAATTAATTTACACACATACTCTCTTTGCTTCCACCACAAACATTGACGCACTTTTCGCACAATGGTGACAATTAAATCCACACACCACCATTTGCGCTGCACAATTGGCCCACTTTCTTGCCAAAACAGCAACGCATACCGGTCGCACAGAGATACTCTTCACAAGAATCATTTTTTCTTCTCAATTTTCCCATCATCGGTTGCCCTGTCTTCGAGTATTTTTTCTTTTCTTTCTAACCGCTTTTTCATGCCAAGCATAAGAATTTCCCTGCACTCCGATTCACCAATTGACCGACAAATCAACGCAGCGGCAGGAGATTGTATATTTGAAAATACCAAAGCCGGCCGGCTTTACCTTTTTCTTTTTCCATTTTTATCCACTCTTCATTTTTATTCACTTCTTCGGCATCGCTCATGCCGGAGCAACCGCGCAATGGCGCACATTTGTTGTCACACAGCAATAGGAGGTTGATATGGCAGACACGGTAAACAAGACTCTGGGACCGCAGCTAGATCGGCGCGGATTCCTCAAGGGATGCACAATGGCGGCAGCCGCTTTAGGATTGTCCGAGGCGATGATCCCGAAACTCGTCGAGGCGGCAGCAACCGCAGAACGTCCAAGGGTTATCTGGCTCCACTTCCAGGAATGTACAGGCTGCACGGAAAGTCTCCTGCGCTCCTCGCACCCGGATCTGGCTCGGTTGCTTCTCGACATAATCTCTCTTGATTACCACGAGACGGTTATGGCGGCAGCCGGCCATCAGGCCGAGCAGAATCTGCATGACACCGTTGACAAGCATCCGTTCCTCCTCGTCGTCGAGGGTGGAATTCCGACCAAAGACGGGGGCATCTACTGTAAAATCGCCGGCAAGACCGCCATGGAGATCCTTGCCAAGGTAGCACCAAAGGCCTCGGCAATCATAGCTATCGGCACCTGTGCAACCTTCGGTGGAGTTCAGGCTGCCGCACCAAATCCGACCGGTTCCGTCGGCGTGCAAGATCTGGTAAGCGGCAAACCGATCGTCAATATCCCCGGATGCCCACCCAACCCAGTGAACTTCCTCGGCACCATTCTCCACTACCTGACCTTCAAGAGGCTGCCGGCCCTTGACAAGTCTGAACCGTCCGCTCTTTGCCTATGGCCGAAGAATTCATGACCATTGTGAACGTCGTGCCCATTTTGACGAAGGTCGTTTTGTTGAGCAATACGGCGATCAATACCACAAACTCGGTTACTGTCTGTATAAGGTTGGCTGTAAGGGCCCCGAGACTTTCGCAAACTGTCCGGCTGTTCGCTTCAATGACGTCGATGTCTGGCCGGTAAGCGTCGGTCATGGCTGCCTTGGCTGTACCGAGCCCAATTTCTGGGATACCATGACTCCGTTCTACGAAAGACTGCCAAATGTGAAAATCCCCGCCAGCGGAATCATCGACAGTGCTGATCAGGTTGGCAAGACTATTCTCGGTGTAACCGCCGCCGCAGTCGGTATCCATGCCGTAGTGGGAATTGGCAAACGGCTGATTAAGGGCAAAAGCGAAGAGTAAACGACAAAGGTTCTTTTTTGCCCAAAACAATGATTAGCGATTGATAAAACTTTTACCGGTGCGCGGAAAACATCCATTTTCCATTACCTGGTAGTTACTATTTGGAGGTTTCACACATGGCTCAGCGAATCACCATTGATCCGGTCACCCGGATCGAGGGTCACTTAAGAGTAGATATCGAAGTAGACGGAGGCAAGATCACCAAGGCATGGTCCTCCGGCCAGATGTACCGTGGTCTTGAGAACATTCTCAAAGGCCGCGACCCCCGCGATGCATGGGCTTTTGTTCAACGTATCTGCGGTGTTTGCACCACAGTCCACGCCCTTGCTTCCGTTCGTTCCGTTGAAAATGCTCTCGGTCTCGAAATCCCCCTCAATGCCCAACTGATCCGCAATATGGTCCAGTCAATCCACTGCCTGCATGACCATATAGTCCACTTTTACGCACTTTCCGCCCTTGACTGGGTGGATGTGGTTTCCGCCCTCAGTGCCGATCCGGTAGCCACCGCCAAACTCGCCGACAGCCTTTCCGATTGGCCCGGCAATAGCCCCAAGCGTTTTGCTGCTGTAAAAGCCAAAGTCAAAGCCCTGGTGGACAGCGGTCAACTCGGCCCCTTTGCCAATGCCTACTGGGGTCATTCGGCGATGAAACTGCCACCTGAGGCCAACCTCATGGCCGTATCCCATTATCTTGAGGCCCTTGATTATCAACGCAAGGCCACCCAGGCTCTGGCCATCATCGGCGGCAAAAATCCGCATATCCAGAATCTCACCGTCGGCGGTGTTACCACCAATCTGAATCCTGAGAATCAGACCGCCGTCACCATGGAAAGACTCTACTTCATCAAGCAGTTGGTGGAGGAAGTAAGTTCCTTTATCAAGATGGTCTATATGACCGACGTCGTTGCCGTCGGCGCCCTGTATGCCGCTTGGATTCCCTATGGCGCCGGCGTAACCAACTACCTGGCCGCACCGGATATGTTCCTCGATGCAAAGGCAACCAAGGCCGATCTCCCTGGCGGTACCGTATTCGGCGGAGATCTGAAGACCATTAAACCAATCAACATCCACGCCGATCCTTATTTCAAAGAAAACGTCCAGGAATCCATCGCCAAAGCCTGGTATGACGGCAACTGGTCGAAGCATCCCTGGGAATCCACCACCGAACCGAAATTCACCGATTTCCAGGATGATGGCAAATACACCTGGCTGAAAGCCCCCCGTTTCCAAGGCAAACCGATGCAGGTCGGCCCCTTGGCGCAGATGGTCGTAGGCTACGCCCAGGGTCATGAACTGACCGTCAAGAGTGTCAATGATTTCCTCGGTCGGGTCAGCGCGGTCGCCGGCGCAAAAGTTGGTCCGGAGGCTCTGCACGGCACTATCGGACGTCATGCCGCCCGCGCCGTTCGCGCCGGAATGATGGCCGACCTTTGCCTCAAGCACTGGAATCTTTTGGTCAACAATATTGCTTCCGGGGATTACGAGATCTTCCGTCCCTGGTCGTATCCGAAAGGTGAGCAACGCGGTGTCGGTGTCCATGAGGCACCCCGTGGTCTGTTGTCGCACTGGATCGTTATTGAAAACGGCAAAATCAAGAACTATCAAGCGGTCGTTCCCTCTACCTGGAATGCCGGTCCCCGGGATGACAAAGGACAACTCGGTCCCTACGAGGCGTCACTCGTCGGCAACCCGATCGCCGATCCGGAAAAACCCCTGGAGGTTTTGCGTACCATCCATTCGTTCGATCCCTGTATAGCCTGTGCCGTCCATATGCTCGATCCGGAAGGGAAAGAAGTAGTGAAAGTGAAAGCAATGTAATCCTCTCTTCACAAACACTGAAAACTTTTCTTTTCGGCTCAAACCGCAGGAGGTAATAGAATGGCAACATACGAAAAACATCATTGCTGGAGCATACTGCTCCGGCTGTTTCACTGGATGTTTGCTCTGTCTATCGTGTTTCTGGTAGTGACAGGGTTTTACATCAACAATCCATGGACGAACACCATGATTGAGGGAAGTGTCAGCTTCCCCATGGCAACCATGCGCTACATTCACTTATATTGCAGCGTATACCTTTTCCGCAGCAGTGGCGATCAGGCTGTTTCTCTACATCTTCGGCAACGCCCAGGAAAGAATAATGGATATCCTGCCGGTTACCGGCACGCAATATCAACAACCTGTTCATGACCCTGTTGCAGTACAGCTACATCAGCGACAAACATGACGAACGACTCGGCCATAATATTCTCGCCGGTCTTGCCTATCTCTTCACCTTTTTCGCTGCGATCTTTATGATCGTCAGCGGTTTCTACATGCTGTATCCGGAGGCCTCTTTCTGGGCCGGCTGGGGGGTGACGATTTTCGGCAGTCAGCAATTTGCCCGGTATATTCACCACATCCTCATGTGGTGGTTTATGATCTTTGCGGTCATCCATATCTATCTCTGTAGTATGGAACGATGTAAAAGAACCCGAGGGACTTATTTCCTCTATCTTTACCGGTGTTAAATTCAAGCACAAAGCATAAGCAGCAAGGGGTCGAAATACTTGTCCAAGGTACGGTTCAGGGCGTAGGATTTCGACCCTTCATCTACAACTTAGCCTGTCGTTTCGGCATTTCCGGCACGGTGACCAACACCGGTGAAGGGGTGGTCATCACGGCCGCCGGGCCAAGCGACAGGCTTGATCTTTTTCAGGCCGCCATCACCGCCGAAGCCCCACCGCTGGCGCGGATCTTCAAGGTGGTATCGAAAACTCTGGCCGGGCCTCTACCGAACGAAACCTTTTCAATCCTGCCAAGCAAGGGCGGAGTTTCCGCCGACACCGCCATCCCGCCGGATGTTGCCCTCTGCGACGACTGCCTGCGTGAGCTCCTTGATCCGGCCGACCGGCGCTATCATTATCCGTTTATCAACTGCACCAACTGCGGCCCCAGGTTTACCATCGTACACCATATTCCCTATGACCGGCCTCAGACCTCGATGCGGGTATTCCCGCTTTGCAGCAGCTGTGAACATGAGTATCACGATCCGACCAACAGAAGATTTCACGCCCAACCGAATGCCTGCCCGGCATGCGGGCCAACGCTTACCCTGCACTCGCGCACCGGTGAAAGAACTGACTCCACCGATCCCGTGGCCGACACCGTCTCCCTGCTGGAGAAAGGCCAGGTCGTCGCTCTTCGAGGCATGGGTGGTTTCCATCTGACCGTTAATGGTTGTTCGCATTCAGCCGTCGCCCTGCTCCGCAGGCGAAAAGGCCGCCCCGACAAACCCCTGGCCATTATGGTTCGCGACCTTAAAGCGGTGCAGAAATTTTGTTTTTGTGGGACCCTTGAAGAACAGTTGCTCTCCTCGCCTGCCCATCCCATCGTCCTCCTGCAGAAAAGGCCTGGAACCGTCCTCGCGGAAAACCTCGCTCCGGCCATCGCCGACCTCGGTGTCATGCTGCCCTATACACCGCTGCACCATCTGCTCTTTCAGATGCCGAACTGCCCTGAGGCATTGGTAATGACCTCCGGCAACACCAGCGGAGCTCCTATCTGCACCGATAATGATCGATGCCTTGAACCGACTCGGTTCCATCGCCGATTCCTTCCTTCTCCATAACCGGGAGATAGTCACCCGGGTCGATGATTCGGTGGTGAAGGTCGTTGGCGATCTGCAGTTGGTGTTGCGGCGGGCCAGGGGCTTTGTCCCTTCGCCCATCCATGTGAACTTGCAACTCCCGAAAATCCTCGGCTGCGGCGCCGGATTGAAGAGCACCTTCTGTCTTGCGCCGGCAGGGCAGCGTCTTCCCCAGCCAGCATATCGGCGATCTTGACAATCTCGCTTCCTACGACTTTTATGTTGAGTCGGTTGACCACCTGTGTCGGGTTCTGCAACTCGAACCCGAGGCGGTCGCCTGTGATCTCCACCCCGATTACCTGAGCAGTCGTTATGGGGCAGGACGTAAGCTACCGCTCTACCCGGTCCAGCATCACCATGCCCACGCGGTGGCGGTCATGGCCGAACATGATCTGAAGGAGCCCGTGCTTGCCGTAATCCTTGATGGCACTGGCCTTGGCGACGATGGCACGATCTGGGGCGGCGAGATTCTTCTCGCCGAGCTCACCTCCTGCCGCCGCCTCGGTCATCTCAGCCACCTCCGCCTCCCCGGCGGTGATGCCGCTGCCACCGAACCTTGGCGCATGGCCATCGCCGCCCTCTATGCAACCTTCGGGACCGAGACCATTATCGCCGACCACTTGCCACCTACTTTATCACACCTTGACTCTGGCGTCGTCGCCACCATCGTATCGATGTTGGTGAGCGGTTTTAATTGTCCACTTACCTCCAGCTGCGGCAGACTGTTCGACGCGGTCGCCGCCCTGCTCGGTATCCGTCAGAAAATTACCTACGAGGGCCAGGCTGCCATGGAGCTGGAAGCACTCGCCAGAGAGGGTCGAGTCCCTTCCTGGCATGAAGATATTTTGCCTCATTGGCACAATGACTTAGCGGCTTTTCTCAGCGTCACCGAAGGAAAGTGGGAGATTAGTTGCCCGGAATTTGTTAAACTGGTGCTGGATGGCATAGCAACTGGCGTACCACCAGCCAAGATCGCCTGGCGCTTTCACAGTCTGCTCATAAGCAGTATTACTAGGCTCCTCGAGATTCTTTCTCAGCAAACCGGCATCAGACAAGTTGTTCTTTCCGGCGGATGTATGCAAAACAGTCTCCTGCTGGAAGGGCTTCTCCATACTCTGCAGTCTATTCATCTTCAGGTTTTTACGGGAAACATGCTGCCGGTCAACGACGGCGCGGTTTCTTTTGGTCAGTCAATAATAGGAGGTCTGCGACATGTGTCTCGCAATTCCCATGAGGGTAACCAGTGTGCAGGGTGATCCCGACGATTTTACTACAAACCAGGTAGCCACGGTCGATGCCGACGGTATAAGCAGGCAGATTCGCCTCGATATCGTCGACCACTGGCCAGCCGTTGGCGATTATGTGATCATTCACGCCGGTTTCGCCATCCACTCGCTTATCGAGGAAGAGGCCTTGAAAAATATTGCCCTGCTCCGCGAACTGGCAGAGAACACGCCAGAAGAACTGCTATCTTGAAGAAGGTTCGTCATGAAACACCTCGATGAATACCGTGACAGCAACCTGGCCAAACCGCTCGTCGAAGAATTGCGAAGGTCGGTTACCAAACCGCTACGGGTCATGGAAGTGTGCGGGTCGCACACCATGGCAATTTTCCGTAACGGCATACGATCCATTCTCCCGAACGGCCTGGAGCTGGTTTCCGGTCCCGGTTGTCCGGTTTGTGTTACCTCCGCCTCCCATATGGACGCCTTCATCGCCATGGCCGATCGACCCGGGGTGCGGGTCGCCATCTTTGGTGATCTCTTTCGGGTACCCGGCAGCCATGGCTCGCTTGCCGAAGCCAGTTCCCGCGGCGCCAAGGTCGAAATCGTCTATTCGCCAATGGATGCCCTGGAACTTGCCGTCAACAATCCGAGTGAACTGGTGGTCTTTTTGGGCGTTGGTTTTGAGACAACGACCCCCGGAATCGCTGCGACCATCCTTGCCGCAAAGAACGGCAATGTCAAAAATTTCGTGGTGTTTTCGACGCAGAAAACCATGCCTGCGCCGATGGAGGCCCTGCTCAGCGACCCCGCTTTAAAGATTGACGGCTTGCTTTGCCCGGGCCATGTCTCGTCAATTATCGGTGCAGGAGCCTGGCAACCCCTCGCCGAAAAATACCGTCTTGCCTGTGTCGTCGGCGGCTTTGAAACCGCCGATCTCCTGAAAAGCCTGATCCTTCTTGCCAGACAGGTCGGCAACAACGATATCAAAGTGGAGAACGTCTATCCCCGGGCCGTCGCCTGGGAAGGTAACCAGCGAGCGGCAAAAATGGTCGCCGAGATCTTCGAACCGGCCGACATGGATTGGCGCGGCCTTGGCCGCATTCCCGCAAGTGGCTTGAAAATCCGTGGAAAGTATGCGGCCTTTGATGCCGAGGTCCGTCTTGAAGTCATCCTTCCTAAAGCGCAGGAACCGAAAGGATGTTTATGCGGCAACATCCTCAAGGGCATGAACACCCCTAGAGAATGCCCCCTTTTCAGCAGTCGCTGCACCCCGGCCAAGCCGATTGGGCCCTGCATGGTGTCGAGCGAGGGTACCTGCGCCGCCTATTATAAATACGGACAGGACGAATAAGCAAAACAACAAATTCTTGAGGATACTAACGGAATGTCCGGAAAAACAATTTTACTCGACCACGGCAGTGGAGGTCTCGCCAGCCAGCAGCTGATCAGCGAGTTATTCCTCAAGTATCTCGACAACCGCACCCTGCACAGCCTTGAAGACAGCGCCATTCTTGAAAACAAACCGGGTCGGCTGGCCTTTACCACCGACAGCTACGTGGTCGATCCGATCTTTTTCCCCGGTGGGGATATCGGCAAGCTGGCCGTGCATGGCACCATAAACGACCTGGCAATGCGTGGAGCGACACCCTACTGCCTCAGCCTCGGCCTCATCCTTGAGGAGGGCTTTGCCATGGAGGAACTGGAACGAATTATCATCTCCATCAGCGAGGCCTGCCGGGAGGCCGGAGTTCCGGTGGTAACCGGCGACACCAAGGTCGTTCCCAGGGGCAAGGGTGACAAGATTTTCATCAACACCTCGGGCATCGGCTTTGTCCCGGAACATATCGATATTTCATCAAAAAATGCCAAAGAAGGTGACGCCGTCATCGTCTCCGGAACCATCGGCGACCATGGCATCACCATCATGACGCGGCGGGCCGGAATTGCCGTGCAGGGTGATTTGCACAGTGACACCATGCCGCTGCACCGCCTGGTAGAAAAATTACTCCTGGAACTGCCGGGAAATATTCACACCCTCCGCGACCCAACCCGCGGTGGCGTCGCCACCACCCTCAACGAGATAGCCGAGAGCAGCGGACTGTCAATAGAACTGAGCGACGAGGCCCTGCCGATACGCCCGCAGGTACGGGCGGCCTGCGAGCTCTTAGGACTTGAACCCCTGTATCTTGCCAATGAGGGCAAATGCCTGGTCATCGTCAGTGGCGATCAGGCAGCAAAGGCCCTTGCTGTTATGCAAGCGACGATGGAGGGCCGAGAGGCGGCAATTATCGGCAAACTGACCGCCGGGAAAGCCGGCAGAGTCGTAATCAATACCCCGATCGGCGGCGCCAGGGTGGTTACTCCCCTGCATGGCCTCCCCCTGCCCCGCATCTGTTAACCGGCTCACAAGGAAAATAATGACAACACTTCAGAAAAAAATTGGCATTGCCGGTGTCGGCAATTATATCGTCGGCGATGAGGGCTTTGGCGTTCATGTCGTGCATTATCTGCAGGAACACTACCTTTTCCCCGAGCAGGTGGAAATCCAGGACGTCGGCACCGCCGGTATCTATATGGCACCCTTTTTGGAGGAATGCGATCCGATTTTCGTCATTGACGTGGTGGATATCGAAGGCGAACCCGGCTCTTTTCATTTCTATGACTTAAAAGATGTCAAGGCCGGTAACTTCCAGATGCGCATGTCCCCCCATCAACTGGGATTTCTGGAAATTCTTGAAGTCTCAAAACTCCGCGACCGCGCCCCCGAACAGATAGAATTCTACACGGTCATTCCAAAGGATTTGGGTGACTCCGTTGAGCTCTCCGAGGTGGTGGCCGCACGCAAGGTGGAAGTCGCGGAAATGATTCTGAAACGTTTGTCCGAACTTGGTGTTCAAGTTTTCAGAAAAACTCCGGCTGGTCCCGCTGATTATGCATGAGATATCCTTAGTCCAGGGACTTGTTCAACAATTAAAAGAACTTGCCGCCGAAAACCAGACAACCAAGATCATCAGTGTGACCATGGAAATCGGGCCGCTGTGCGGAGTTGTTGTCGATTCTTTCCGCTTCGGCTTTGATATCCTATCTTCCGAAGAAGAACTCATTCGTGGCGCTCAATTGATCGTGGAAATACCAACGGTTCGCTACACCTGCTCCGAATGCGGCAATGTCCTGGTCATCGCCGAGGGAAGACCTGACTGCTGCCCGGCCTGTCAGGAGGCCACCCTGTTTTCCGAAGGTGGTGACGATCTCATTCTCCGTCAGGTGGAGATGGAATGAGAGCATGGTCATTGTCAAGCATTCGCTTTTTATCAAGACAATTTACAGAGAACGTCGCATTTCGCCCGGCGACTGGGCGATATTCCATATCCTTTCAAGAAGATGAGGTTACATTATGTGTGATACCTGCGGCTGTCCCAGCCCTTCCGACCATAGCCACGATCATGATCACGATCATGACCATAATCATCGCCACGACCACGATCATTCCCATAAAAGCGGTCACAGCCATAGCAAGACGGTAGATGTCCATGCCAGTCTTTTCGCCGCCAACGACGCCCTGGCTAGAGCCAACCGAGAACACTTCAACGAGGTCGGCGCGGTGGCCCTTAACCTGATCAGCAGTCCCGGATCCGGCAAAACCACTTTACTTGAACAAACCATTGATGCCCTGAAGGGCGAGATCAAAATCGGCGTTATCGAGGGCGATATCGAAACCGAACGCGACGCCCTGCGTATCAGGGCCAAAGGAGTTCCGGTGATCCAGCTCACCACCGGCGGCGCCTGCCATCTTGACGCGGCGATGACCCATAAAGGCTTTCATCGCCTGCAAAAAGAACCGGGCGGGGAGGATATCGATCTGCTCTTCATTGAAAATGTCGGTAATCTCGTTTGCCCCTCGACCTTCGATCTCGGCGAGCATGAGCGGGTGGTGCTGGTTTCCGTGCCGGAAGGACCTGACAAACCGGCAAAATACCCAAAGGCCTTCACCAGCTCGCACACCTTTCTGGTGACCAAGACCGATCTCCTGCCCTACTTTGACTTCCCCGTCCCGGAAGCAGTCGGCGATGCCCTGCGGCTTAATCCCAAGCTCCGAACGATGAGCCTTTCATCGAAAACCGGCGACGGCATGGCGACCTGGCTCAATTATCTGCGGGAATTGGTGGCCGCGAAAAAGGCCGGGCAGACTGATATAACCGCTTCCCGTCAGATACCGCTGGTCTGCTTCTTTCGCTTGGCCCCAATAACAGACGAGCAGCACCTTCCGTGAAGCCTTGACAAAAAAATGCGCTTTTTTGTCAAGGCTTCTCTGTTTCCAGACATCATGATGAAGCGACAACAATCAAAGTTCACTAAGCTTTTAAATATAACATACTGAATATATGAGATTTAAAAAATATTTAATTTTTCTACCACACTTTGAATACTTTTTGCATAGACAGAGTAGCTGATTTTCACCGCTGACAAATTTCACCGCTCGAACTGCCATGAAGATCCTGGAAACTCTGCTGGTCACGCGCCCGATTCTTGTTGCCAATCATCATAGCCCGGGAGCTCGCTCAGCTCCTCTCCTAATCGATCACCGCCATATCAATATTGGCATGAGTCCCGAGAAATCGAAAATACAGACAAAAGTCGCCCTGCAACGAATTGTCATTATTTTGCTTTGTCTCGTTTTATCCATCGCTTCCTCAGCCTCAACTCAGGCGGCTCCGGTACAACAACCTGTCTTGCTTCGGCAGATACAATGGACGGGCACTTCCTGGTTCAGTTCTCCGATTATCCATAATCTCGGCACAGGCGACAAAAAGCTTATCGGCACCTATTACGACATTATCGTCTGGGACCAGAATTTCAACGAAATAGCCAGAGCTCCTCACGGTTCTGCATATCCCCATAAGGGACGTATCTACGCACCCGCCGTCTGCGCCGATCTTGATCAGGACGGCATATGGGAAATAATAGTCGGTTCAACTGAGGGATCAGTCGCCGCCTATGAGTGGCGCAACAATACTCTCGTGAGCAAGTCCGGGTGGCCGGCCAGCGCCTGTGACGCCGGTCAATGTCCGGAGGTCAGAGGGCTGGCCGCCGGAGATCTCGACGGCAATGGCTCAATCGAAATTGTCGCCACCACCACCCAGACCAACGGCGGCGCCCAGGTGTTTGTTTTCAATGCCAATGGTTCACGCTACCAACCGACCGGACTCACCGCCTGGAACGCCTGGCCTCGCTACAATACCCTGTCCGGAACCGGCAACGATGCGGACATAAACGGACCCGGCAACCACGGCTATGGCTGTTACGGGCTGAATGTCGGCATTGGCAACCTTGACAACGATCCGCAACTGGAGATAGTCGTTACCTATGACAATCACCAGATCAATGTCTTTCAGCATGACGGGGTCAGCATGCTGGCTTCCGCCTACTTTACCAACCGATCCTCGCAATATTCGGGCAACCGTTTCAACTGGGGACAATTTATCCGCTGGTTTGAACCAGGTGTCGAGGAAGACCATTATCATCTGCATACCGGAGACTGGCCGCATCCGACTACCGACAAATGGCTGCAATGGACCGAATCGCCACCCGGCGTGGCCGATGTCAATGGCGACGGGAAAAACGAGGTCGTCGCGGTCGCCAATGTTGAGGCCGATGAACCTTACGATACAAAACACCATTCGATTATGGTCCTTGAAGGAAACTACGGTGACGGTTCGAGAAGTGGCAGAAGGCTAGCCGCTTGGGAAAACCTCCCCGCCTCGGGCTACCCGCAGGACAGAGGCACACGGACCTGGTATCCGCCGACCAATCCGCCGGCCCCGACAATCGTCAACATCACCGGAGATGCTCGCCCGGAAATTCTTTATGTTGCCCACGATGGCTTTCTTTACTGCACCTCACCCGACAATATCCTCCTGTGGAAAAAAGATATTCGCCATCAACGTGCCCTTATGTACGGTTCGGAAATCATCGTCGCCGACCTCAATCTCGACAACCATCCCGGAACTGATCCTCACCACCTTCGGTGACCCGGAAAACATAACTCCCGGCCAGGCCCATGGCTATCTGATGGTTTTCGATAACGCCGGCAACACCCTCCACGATATCGTTCTTCCCGCCCAGGGCACCAACGGCAACGGCAAGGGTGCGCCAGCCGCACCGACAGTCCTGGATCTCAATGGTGACGGTAATCTGGAGATAATCGTCCAGACTTTCGGGGTCGGTTGTTTTGTCTATTCAGTGCCTGGCTCCAGTGAGAACCTGCTGCTCTGGCCAACCGGCCGCGGCAATTATCTGCGCGACGGTCGACCGTGGACCAGTGCCCGCAAAGGTGATATTGACGGGAACGGCACAATTGATCTTGCCGATCTCATCGGTAGCCTGCAGATTCTTACCAACAGCTTTCACTCTGCCGCCAATCCAGGCCAGGATGTTGACGGCGATCAGCGGTTGGGCCTGGCCGAAGCCATTTATCTGCTGCAAACTCTCTCGCAATATTTAATCATTGCAACATGTTAAAAGCACAATACCCAGGTTCCGGGCGTTCATCTGCTCATTTTTGCTTTGTGGTGATTATGATGAGATATATGTTATATCGTCTTTTGCGACACTCAGGGGCTCTCTTTTTAACGCTTATCGGCCTGTCGCTGGTTTCCGCCGGGATCGCCTTCGGAGCGGCGACCTACTATATCGCCGCCGATGGTTCGGACACCAATGACGGCTTGAGCAGCGCCACACCATGGCGAACAATCGACAAGATCAACAGCCTGGGAAAATCGCTGGCCGACAATTCATCCTTCCTCTTCCGCCGTGGCGATGTGTTTCGCGGCGAAATCCGCCTGGCCGGATCAACTGTCAATGCGACACTTGCTGCCTATGGAACGGGAGAAAACCCGGTTATCAGCGGCAGTGTAGCCATTACCGGCTGGCTCCCCTATAACGGCAATATCTATGTTGCCGACGTCTCCAACCTTATCCCTCCAACGGAAAAGATCGAGCAGCTCTTTGTCAACAACCAGCGGGTCTTGCTGGCCCGTTACCCCAATGTTGGGCAGGCGCTTCCCGATCCCGACGAAGGGTGGCTGGAAGTTGCCACGAGCAGCAACAAGAATTCCTTCCAGGATCCGGTGCTCGGTGGTTACAACAAACCGAATACCTATTGGGTCGGCGGCAATGTCCGCATCCGTACCTTCAGCTGGCTGTTTGAGACCAGGACGGTCACTGCCTCGACCAGCGCGGGCAGCATTACCTTGAACTCCGACCTCACCCAGACCCTGGCGGCATTTATCCAACCTGGCTGGGGCTATTATCTCGACAATATTTTCGGCGAACTCGATCATGAAAACGAGTGGTACTTTGATGCCACGACCCGTAAGGTGTATCTCTATGCCCCTGAAGGGGCAGATCCCAACACCCTGCTGATTGAGGGGGCCGTTCATGATGTCGGCTGCTCGCTGATCTGGCATTATCATGGCACAAAAATAGAGGATCTGACCTTTCGTCACCAAAATGTCGACGGCGTCAATATCAATCAATCCGACAGGGTCGAGATCCGCCGGTGCCGCTTCGAAAATATTGGTCACACCGGGATCAATATGGCCTGGAATTCCCTTGATCTGACCGTCGACAACAACCAGTTCAGCGATATCCTTGAATTTGGTATCAAATTTATCGCCACTACCGATGGCGGCGGCTGGAACCCGGGGACCAGCCGTTTGAACAATAATTTTATCGGTAATACCGCCATTATCGCCGGTTATGGCGGCAGCGGCGTCGCTGTCGCCTGCGGCATCAGAACCTACGGCGTTCGCGGCCTGACGATCAGCGGCAATCGTATCGAAAATACCGGTTACGTCGGTATACATCTGGAGGGAGGCGGACATCTGGTCGAACACAATCAGATCAGCCGAGCCCTGCTTACCCTCGACGACGGCGGCGGCATCTTCGTCAATAGCCCCGACAACATTATCCGCGGCAATATCGTTACCGATACCTGGGGCAATCGTGGACCATCCTCGGGTACCCACAATGGTGGCAATTTCGACAACAATCAGATGGGCATGGGCATCTTTTTTCAACCCGACCTTGCCGGCAACGTGGTCGAGAACAACACCTTTGCCAATAACCGCTCGCATGGCATCTATCCGGACCGGGCACGAAATACCTTTGTCAGGAATAATGTCTGCTATAATAACGGCTCCGGGGCCTATCAGGGTTCCCAACTCTATCTCACCGGCTCAAACGGAGTAACTCATAATATTGCTTTGTCCGGTAATGTCCTCGTTTCTAACATAGTTTCGCAGTTGGTCATGCGCACCGACACCTCCTACGCCATAGGCAGTTACGACAACGCCGTTCTTTGTAACCCTTACAAGGCGGCATCCATTAGAAATGGCAGCTCTGAACTGACCTTGCCGCAGTGGCAGGCCTCCGGAGCGGCTCGGGACAGTAATGCGATCGGTTGCCCCCCGCTTACCGAACCGCAATCACACATCCTGATCAACCGTGGTGATACCCCGAAAACCTTTGCCCTGGGTTCCGGTTCCTTCTATGATGCGACCGGTCTGGAGATCGGTGCGGAGGTGGTTGTGCCGGCGTACTCTTCGCAGATTATCTTTCAGAATCTGGGTCAATTCTATTCTCTCACCACCTTAATCACCATCCTGCAGGTGCTGGCGGGTCAAGATGGCCCGACCCTGGAACTCCTCGACATCGATGGCAACGGGGTGGTTGGGCTGGCTGATGCCCTGCGGTTGTACGCGCAGTTGGGCCAATAGCGGCAGTCATTGCATGGCGTACCAATGATACCAGGCTGATAATTGTTTATTCGACACATGCACCTCGCCATGTCCACCTCGGTGAATAGCTCATGCTGGGAATTCGCAAGGTGGAGGATGTGGCGTTTCATGCTCAGCGGGGCAATCTCTTTGAAACCCTAATCGTCTCGGACTTTCTTAAACGGTGCTGGAATGACGGTATGCCTTCCAATCTGTTTTTCTGGCGCGACAGCAAAGGTTTGGAGATTGATCTGCTTCTTGAACAGGGGGAAATCACCCAATTTCCAAATGCCGGATTTTTAAGTTCGCTAACCTCCTAAAGGTTCCAGTAAATCGCCTATTTTCCATTCTCTGCCGCCGCCTGAACCGCGGTAATCGCCACGGTATTGACGATATCCGGCACCAGGCAGCCCCGGCTTAGATCGTTCACCGGTTTTCTCAAGCCCTGGAGGATAGGACCAACCACCACCGCCCCGGCCGATCGCTGCACCGCCTTATAAGTATTGTTGCCGGTGTTCAGATCGGGGAAGATGAAGACCGTTGCCCGGCCCGCCACCTTGCTGTCGGGCATTTTGGTTTTGGCGACTTCCATATCCACGGCCGCATCGTACTGAATCGGACCTTCAATCTCCAGGCCGGGATAGAGGGTTTCCGCCTTTTTTCGAGCAATTTCCGTTGCCTTTCTGACCTTTTCGACCTGTTCTCCCTTGCCGGATTTGCCGGAGGAATAGGACAGCATCGCCACCAGCGGCCCTATGCCGAACAGCGCCGCGGTTTTGGCCGAGCTGATGGCGATCTCCGCCAACTCCTCGGCGGTGGGGTCCGGGTTGACCGCACAATCGCCATAGGCCAGGACCCGGTCGTTCAGGCACATCAGCATAACGCTGGAAACAATAGAACATTCCGGTTTAGTCTTGATAAATTGAAAGGCCGGGCGGATGGTATCGGCGGTGGTATGCATGGCGCCGGAGACCATGCCGTCGGCGTGACCTTTATAGATCATCATCGTGCCGTAAAAGTTCAAATCGGCCATGATATCCCGGGCATTGTCCTGGGTAATCCCTTTATCCTTGCGTAGCTGGTAATAGGTGTCCACGTACTCTTCATAATACGGGGAGGTTTTCGGATCGATGATCGTCGCCTGATCCAGATGCAGGCCGAGACTTCTTATCCGCTCGTGCACCCTGTCTTCGCGGCCAAGCAGGGTGATGTCGACGATCTCCCGGCGCAGCAAGGATCTCGGCTGCCTTGAGAATTCGATCGGTCTCGCCCTCGGGGAGGACGATATGCTGCTTGTTCGGCCTTGGCCCGCTGCAGCAGCCGGGATTCAAACATCTTTGGTGTGACGATGGTGGTCTTGGTCTTGATGATCTTGTCGCTCAGCTCATCCATATCGATATACCGTTCGAAAACCGCCAGCGCCTGGGTGATTTTCCTGGTGTTGTCCGGGGTGATGAAGGCATGGATATTATCGACCCGGATCGCCGCCTGAAAGGTGTTCTCGTTGACGGCAATGATCGGTACCGGTATCGGGAAAACCCTCGATGACCTTCTGAATCGGCGCTTCCGGCACCAGTCCGCCGGTCAGCATCAGGCCGGAAATCTTCGGCATGGTCTTCGATTGCACGGCGGCAAGACAGGCCAGGATCACATCGGAACGATCGCCGGGGGTAATAACCAGGGCACCGTATTCAATCCTCGCCAGCAGATTGCGGAGCTGCATGGCGGCAATGGTGAAACTGCGCACATGGCGGGTAAGATTCTTTTCACCATAGAGGATTTCGGCATTGAGCAGCCTGGCCACCTCGCCGACCGAGGGATTGCCGAGATTTTCATTGTTGGGAACCACATAGACCAATTGCTTGGTCGAGATCTGTTCCGCCTGAAGACGCTGCCAAACTGCATCGACAGAGTCAGGATCGACCCGATTGATAACGGTCGCCACCAAATCGCAACCATGTTCAACGAGTGATTCATGGTAGACCTTGACCGATCGTATGAGTTCGTCTACAGGCCTCATTTTTCCGCCGGCCACGAGCAATCAGCGGGCAGCCGAGATTATTGCTGATAGCTATATTGATTTCAAAATCAAAGGGAGCAACCGCCCCAATCATCTCAATGCCCTCGCAAAGAATGAAATCGGCTTTTTCTGCCAGCACATTATATTTATTGAGTATTCCTTCATGCAGTTCGGCATCCCTGCCCATTGCAATAAGTTGACTGGCCTCCGCCACCGTAAAGGCATACATCTCCTCATAACTGGTGCAGAGATGGTACTGGCTCTTAATCAGCGTGAGGGTGTTGTCCCGCTCCCCAGCGCCATGGTCGGCATCGACCAGGGGACGAAAAAACAGCACTTTTTTCACATTGCGGGATAATAGCTCCATCAGGCCAAGAATAATGGCCGATTTTCCACTGCGCGGCTCGGTACCGGCAACATACAGATTCTTTGACATGATCTTCTTTTGCTCAACAATGAAAGGGAAAGTAATGGATCGAAAAGTAGGAATATTACTGATACAACAACTCTGAAAAGGGGTGGGTTCCGGATTAAGAATTTGACCTGCCTCTTGTGCACATACAGATAAGATGGCTTCAGCCTTCCAGCAAGGGCTGAAAGGCTGATCTTTATACCCAATTTTTCGCTTAATTTCCAGGTTTTCAAAAAAGACCCGTCACTTCCTCCAGCCAAAGGGGTGGCATGGCTCCTTCCAGCTCCATTTCCGTTCTCACCGTGCCGCTTGCCCATCATCAAGAAGTTGCAGCACCTCAGCACATTTTTCCTTGGCCCGGGCAAGGAGCAGCCCCGCTTCCGCCAAAGTCTTTTCCTTGTAGTCCACGATCGATGATCTCGGCCAGATTGATCAGGACATTTTGATACGCCCCCCAAATGCCGGTCTCCAGAGCCCTGGCACCGACCTGGATATCCGAGCGGGACGTCGGATTGCCATAGCTGGCAACGCAAGCAGAGGCTGTCCCAGCCGCTGTCGCCCAGGCGCATGGTGGACAGCGGTACCTGGGTGGCAATCTGCAAGCCGGCCTGCATGGCGGCAATCCGAACCTTCTTTTCATCCTCGGTGGCTTGCGGCATACGCATGCCTTCCATATAGAGATTAAAGGCCGAGGTATCGGCATCGATCTGGGGAATAAGGCGGTGTGTCAATTCATGAAGAACCGGAATAGCCCTCTCCATATGCGGTTGCACCGCCTCAAATTTTCTCACCCCGTAGGTGAGCTTGCCGACCATCGCCCCGAGAGCCACGCCCATGGCGGCGATGGCCGCCGATGCCGAACCGCCGCCGGGGGCGGAAGACCGTGCACCGATTTCCTCGATGAAGCCGCGCACGGTCATACCGGCCAAGGGTTCCTCCGGTTTTTCCGCGACCCGGTAGTCGATGATCTTCTCTTCCGGTTTAAAGTGGGCGATGGAACTGAGGCCGAGCCGGTCGATTGCCAGCCGAACCTTCTGATCTTCTTCATAGATAAAGAGCTTTTCCCGCTGAATATAAAAATCCGCCGCCATGAGCAGCGCTTCCAGCGGCACCAGGCCGACAATCTCGGAACCGGCCACTCCGATATTCAAGGCCTCTGCCTCCCTTGTCACCGCCTCAAAGAGCACATGGATCGGGGTAATCCGGTAGTCGAGGAGGTTGACAGTCACCTGGGCCAGGTTATACTCCTTGACAAACCAGCCCATGCCCTTGACCTCCTTGAGGGTACCGGGCTCACCCTCACCTCTCCCCGCTTCCCGCAGGTTGAGGGCGATACGATGGGCCTGGTTCGACGTTCCGAGGATATTGACATTATAGGCAATGAGAAAACTCCTGGCGCCGGTGGCGGTGATACCCCAGGCCGGGATAAAGTCACTTGGTCCATAGTCCGGTCGCCACCTCGGGTCTTTCAATCGCTCCGCCAAGCCCTCGTATTCTCCTTGGCGCAGATCGGCAAGCCGACGGCGATAATCGTCACTTGCCGACGCTTCATAAAGGTAGAGGGGTACTCCCAATTCTTCGGAGAGCCGGCGGGCAAAGCTCTTGGAAATGGCCACGCATTCCTCCATGGTCACCCCGGCCACCGGAATAAAGGGGCAGACATCGAGAGCGCCGAAACGGGGATGCTCACCGCTATGGGAACGCATATCGATTTTTTCAGCGGCAACCCGCGCTGCCGCGAGCGCCCCCTCGACTATGCTCAGAGGATCGCCGACGAAGGTATAGACGGTGCGGTTGGTTGACTGTCCGGCATCGACATCGAGCAGAGTGCAACCCCTGGTGCCCTTGATTGCCGCCGCTATCGCTGCGATGGTCTGGTCATTTCTTCCTTCCGAAAAATTCGGTACACATTCAACTATTTTTCGCATTGTCTCGTCTCCCTTCCCTCTCGTTTTTTTATCGGCAAGCGACAGCAGGACAGACCTGCCGACCGTTTTTATAAACCGCCGCAACCGGCGATACCCCGGCATGATAGGCGAGCATGGCCGGGGTGTCGCCGTCGAGCAGAAGAAAATCGGCCTGCTTCCCTGCATCAAGGCTGCCGACCCGTTCGGCCATGCCGATGCCATAGGCGGCGTTCAGGGTGGCCCCGGTAAGCGCCTCGGCCGGACTCATCGTCATGTTGAGAACCGCCAGGCCAATGACAAAGGGCATCGATTCGGTAAAACTCGAACCCGGATTGCAGTCGGTGGCCAAGGCCACCGGCAGCTGTTTGTCGATCATCAGCCTGGCCCGGGCGTAGGGTTTCCTCAGGCTGTAGGCGGTGGCCGGCAGGAGAATGGCAACCACCCCGGCCGCAGCCATCGCCGCAAGATTCTCCTCGCTTGCCGCAAGCAGGTGATCGGCCGAACAGGCGCCCAGTTCCGCGGCAAGCCCCGCCCCACCCAGGTCGTGCACCTCGTCGGCATGGAGTTTTGCCCTCAACCCCATACCCTTGGCCGCCAGCAGGAGACGGCGACTGTCGGCAAGAGAAAAGACTCCCTTCTCGCAAAACACGTCGCAAAACCTGGCGATACCCTGCTTTTTTACCGCCGGCAGCATCTCGGCAATGAGCAGGTCGACGAAGCCACCGGGATCATCGCGATAATTGTCTGGAACGGCATGGGCGCCAAGAAAGGTGGCGACCACATCGATCGGATGGCTTTTTGCCACCCGGTCGATAACCCGCAGCATCTTCAGTTCGTTTTCGGTGTCCAGGCCGTATCCGCTCTTGATCTCCAGGGTTGTCGTGCCGAACTCCATGGCTGTTTGTACCCGACGGAGGGTGGCGTTATAAAGCTCCTCCTCGCCCGCCGCCGCCACTGCCCTGACCGAAGAGAGAATCCCCCCGCCCCGCCGGAGAATCTCCAGATAGGGCGTTCCTTCCAGGCGCTGGCTAAATTCCCCTTCGCGCAGGCCGGCAAAGCACATATGGGTGTGGGGATCGACAAACCCAGGGACCATGCAGCGGCCGCCACAATCGATTTCCTCGCTCTCCAGGCCATCCGGTAGCTGGGACAGAACCTGCGCCTCATCGCCAATCGCGACAATCCGGCCATCCTCCACCAGCATCGCCCCGTGCGGGTAATGGGCCAGTTCCCCCTGGGCCTTTCCGGCCCGTGGCCTGCCCGGGTCGATTGGCGTGTAAATCCTGGCGTTGCGAAACAGTTGCCGTGTCATACTCGGTTTTCTCCGCAGAGGTTATTTTGCAGTTTTTACGAACATTGCCGCCACCGCATGGGCAACGCTCCCCTCATCTGCCCGGAAGGGGATGGTAATCTGGTCGCCGTTCGAGTTGTCGTGATTGTAGGCCATCGCCACCTCCATGGCATTGGTGTTTCGTGCCCAATTACGCCGGGCCACACCGCCCATGACATCCCAGGACATGGCGGTGCGGAGAATCTCATCGACCCGGTCGCTGCCATCCAGCACCATACCGAAACCGCCGTTGATCGCCTTGCCGATGCCGGTTCCGCCACCGTTATGCAGAGCGACCATGGACATGCCTCGGGCGGCGTTGCCGGCAAAGCAATGGGTGGCCATATCGGCGCAGACATTGCTGCCGTCCTTGATGTTGGCGGTTTCCCGGAACGGTGAATCGGTTCCGCCCGGATCATGGTGGTCGCGGCCGAGCATGATCGGCCCGACCTCGCCCCGGCGGACCATCTCATTGAATTTCAAGGCAATGGCCGTGCGGCCGAGGGCGTCGGAATAGAGAATCCTCGCCTGGCTGCCGACCACCAGCCGGTTGGCCGCCGCGTCCCTGATCCAGATATAGTTGTCACGATCCTCCGGGCGACGCTGTGGATCAATGCAGGACATCGCCGCCCGATCGGTTAAGGCCAGATCGTCAGGATTACCGCTCAGGCAGATCCAGCGAAACGGCCCGTAGCCGTAGTCGAAAATCGGCCCCATGATATCCTCGAAATAGGAGGGGAAGATAAAGCCGTCCTTGGCATCGACGCCGTTGGCGGCGATTTCCGTCACCCCGGCATCAAACACCGCTTTTAAAAAGGCATTGCCGTAATCGAAAAAGTAGGCACCCTGACCAACCAGTTTTTCAATGGCCTGGTAATGGCGGCGCAGACTTTTATCGACCAACTGGCGAAATTTCCGCCGATCGGCGGCGAGCAGACGGGTACGCTCGGCAAAACTTATCCCCTGTGGGCAATATCCGCCGTCATAAACCACATGGCAGGAGGTCTGGTCGGAAACGCAGATCGACCGGGAACTGCCGATCGCCAAGAAAGGTCAGCAGATCGACAATATTGCCGTGGTAGGCGATGGAGGTATTGGTTTTTATCGGCAACACTCTCCTTCGCCAGCTGCAGGACCTCCTCCAGATCGGCGGAGACCCGGTCCACCCAGCCTTGGCGATGGCGGGTTTCGATCCGCGACAGATCGACCTCGGCGGTGATCGACACCGCACCGGCGATCTTTGCCGCCTTCGGCTGGGCGCCACTCATCCCGCCCAGTCCTGAGGAGACGAAGAGCAAGACCGGCCAAGATTGCCGTCCCCGGCGACTCCGCAGGTCTTCCGGCCGGCGTTCAGCAAGGTGTTGTAGGTGCCGTGAACAATGCCCTGCGGGCCGATGTACATCCAGCCGCCGGCGGTCATCTGACCGTAGGACGAAACCCCCATCTGCGCGGCGATCTCCCAGTCATCCTGATTATCGTAAAGTCCGACCATAAGGCCGTTGGTGATAATCACCCGCGGCTGGTCCGGGCTCGACTGGAAAAGCCCGAGGGGATGGCCGGACTGCATCACGAGGGTCTGCTGCTCAGTCATGGCCTGCAGGTATTTTTTGATGAGCCGCAGCTGCATCCAGTTCTGGCAGACGCTGCCGGTCTCACCGTAGGTCACCAGTTCGTAGGGGTAGAGTGCGACCTCGAAGTCGAGATTGTTGTCGATCATCAGCTGAAAGGCCTTGCCGGCCAGGCAGTTGCCCTGATACTGGTCTATCGGTCTTGCCTTGATCGGACCGTGCGGCCGAAAGCGGTAGCCGTAAATCCGCCCGCGCGTCCGCAGTTCTTCGAGAAATTCCGGGATGAGAAGGGCATGGTGCTGCTGCCGGGATATAGCGCAGGGCGTTTTTCAGGGCGGTCTCCGTCTGTTTTTGACTCAAGCGAAACCCGCGATCCGGTGCCCTGCGGATGTTCGTTAAAAACCGTTCCCGCTCCGGTAGTTGGTCGTCAAGGCGCACTCTCATTGCCCCGAGCTGATCTGGCTATTGCTCCACATTATGTCATCCTCCCTCTCAAATATTTACCGCATTCCGATTTGGCTGAAAATCTTTTACGGATATTTTACCATTCGTTAAATGTATATACAAGTTTTTTGATTATGAGGTTTTTTATTGCATAGGTTGTTGATTTGTATATACAATTGAAGATGTACATATTCGACCCCGAGACCCCAGCCAGGAGAAAAAATGACAACACAGATACTCATCGAACCCGGCAAACTCACCCTGCCGCAATTGCGCCGTATTGCCAAAGAGCCGGTCACGGTAAGCCTGGCCGAGAACTGCAAGGCGAAAATCCAGGCCTCGGTGCAAACAGTAAAAAATCTCATCAAGCAAGGGCGAGTCATCTACGGCATCAATACCGGATTCGGCCTGCTCGCCAAAACAGTCATTCCCGACAGCGAACTGGAACATTTGCAGCGCTCCATCGTCCTCTCCCACGCCGCCGGCGTCGGCTCCTTTATGGAGGAATCGACAGTCCGCCTGATGATGATTTTGAAAATCAACAGCCTGGCCAGGGGTTATTCCGGCATTCGTCTGGAGGTGATCGAGGCCCTGATCTCCCTGGTCAACGCCGGCGTCTATCCGTGCGTACCCCGCAAGGGTTCGGTCGGGGCTTCCGGCGATCTCGCGCCGCTCGCCCATATGAGCACCGTCCTGCTCGGCGAAGGCGAGGCAACGTATCAGGGCAGGCGGATCAGCGGTCGGGAAGCCTTGGAGTGCGCGGGACTCTGCCCGATCACCCTTGGCCCGAAGGAAGGACTGGCTCTTTTGAACGGCACCCAGGCCTCCACCGCCTTTGCCCTGGAAGGGCTCTTCGCCGCCGAAGAGCTGTTTGCCGCGGCCATGGTTTCCGGTAGCCTGTGCGTCGAGGCGGCACTGGGCAGTCGCCGGCCTTTCGATCCTCTTATCCATGAGGTTCGCGGCCACCAGAGCCAGATCGATGTGGCAGCCGGGTATCGCCGACTCCTGGCGCACAGCGAAATCGAGATCTCCCACAAGAATTGCGAGGCGGTGCAGGATCCCTATTCCCTGCGCTGTCAACCGCAGGTGATGGGCGCCTGCCTCACCCAGATCCGCAACGCCGCCGCGGTCATCGCCACCGAGGCCAACGCCGTGTCCGACAACCCATTGGTCTTTGCCAAAGAAAACGACATTATGTCGGGGGGCAATTTCCACGCCGAACCGATCGCCATGGCCGCCGACAACCTAGCCCTGGCGATCGCCGAGATCGGCGCTTTATCGGAAAGGAGAATGGCCCTTTTGATCGATTCCCATATGTCGAAACTGCCGCCCTTCCTCGTGGAAAAGGGTGGCCTCAACTCAGGCTTTATGATCGCCCAGGTGACGGCCGCGGCACTGGCCAGCGAAAACAAATCCCTGGCCCATCCGGCTTCGGTCGACAGCCTGCCGACCTCGGCCAACCAGGAAGACCACGTTTCGATGGCCACCTTTGCCGCCAGACGGCTGTCGGAAATGGCCGAAAACACCGCCGGAGTGCTGGCCATCGAACTGCTTGCCGCCTGCCAGGGTGTCGATTTTCGAGCCCCTCTGAAATCGTCGCCGCTGCTTGAAAGCGCCAGGGTTCAGGTCCGGAGTGTCGTGCCGTTCTACGACCAGGACCGCTATTTTGCCCCGGACATCCAAAAGGCTCAGACCCTTATCCAGGCGGGGACCTTCAACTCCCTGGTCGGCTGCGAATTGCTGCCGAGTTTTGCCGAATAGCGCCATGCCACGAAAAAAGCACCCAGCCCCGCCCCAGCCACTCTATCGACAGGTGCGCGACCATATCCTGCAGCGCATCGACAGCGGCGTACTGCACCCCGGCATGCGCATTGAATCGGAATCGGAACTGGTAACCGCCTTGAATGTGTCACGGATGACCGTCAACCGAGCCTTGCGGGAACTCACCGCCGAAGGGCGTCTCCACCGGAGACAGGGCCGAGGCACCTTTGTTGCTACCGTCAAGCCGCAAGCGGCCCTCCTGGAGATTGGCTCTATTGCCAAAGAGATACGGGCTCGGGGCGGCGACTATTCGTGTGTTGTCCACCTCCTCCAGGAAGAAAAGGCCAGTCCGGCGCTTGCCGCCACCATGGATCTTGAACCCTACACCTCGGTATTTCACTCGATTATCGTCCACAAGGAAAACCAGGTGCCGATGCAACTCGGCAGCCGCTACGTCCTGCCGGAGATCGCCCCGAACTTCCTTAACCAGGATTTCACCAAAATCACAGTCAGCGAATACCTGCTGGCCATCGCCCCGGTGACCGCCATCGAACATATTGTTGAGGCGTTGATTCCCGATGCCTGGATTCGCGACCTGCTGCAAATCAATGGAGCCGAACCCTGTCTGGCCCTGCATCGCAAGACCTGGGTCGGGACGAAAATCGCCACCAACAGCACCTTCTATTCACCCGGTTCCCGTTACACCTTGGGCGGCAGGTTCACGCCTACCTCGCCGGGGAGCATTGGTGTTATGTAAGCAAAACGGAGGATTGCCCGCCCCTGGCCGAAGACCTGCGCCGCAAAACCTGAACGGCAGTCGGATTGCCACCGGTTATTTTGCCGATTTTTCAAGGAAACCAGGTTGTTCTATATGGCTGAAGGTGTATCTGGCGAGGATGTAGCTGCACAGCAAGGTTGCCAGAAAAAGGGGAATGTTTTTCAATTTGTAGCCAAAATACATCGTTGAAAAGCCATCGATCAAATTTTTCACTATAGGGTGGACAAGATACAGACTGAGTCCCACCGTACCAAGCTCCCTGAGCGGGGCCAGGGTTAGAAACTTGTCGAGAATCCGGCCTTTGGCATACAGGATGCACATGATCAAAAATCCGGCGAGAAATCCATAATAGCCGAAATATCTTTGACTGTAGACAATCCTTTGGTCGAAAATATGGCCTGTTGAAAGCAGTAAAAAGAAGATGATAACAGCAAACCCGAGAGGTGAGGCGAGGCCACTGGCTATCCTGCTGACCCGCGTATCTTCGCCAGCCACCGGTGTGGAGTTGAAATACACAAAAGAAAAGAATGCTCCGGCCAGAAATACCCCGAAGAACAGCGGCAGCTTTATGTGATCCATCCCGAGCAGCCAGATCACCTCGGTACCGACGAAACGGTTCCATGCCGCCATGACCAGAAGCAGGGTCAGCATGGTGGTCTTCGGATAACTCTTCAGCGGCAAGACCAGTACAAGAACGACAAGCGGCCAAAGAAGGTAAAACAGCGCCTCCTGGGGCAGTGCCCACAAATGCCCGTCTCCCTCAAGAAAAATTCCGTGCATAAAGGCAAGATTGAAGCGGCCGCTGATAACATAGACTACGAAGATATAGGTATAGTACATGGGCAATATGCGCATGAACCGCCGCCGGAAATAGCCCGCCAGGTAAGTCAACGAGAGAATAGCCCGGGGATTGGTGATAAAGGGCCTGGCCAGGAGAAAGCCGCTCAACGCGAAGAAGATCCATACCCCGCTTGCCCCCACTCCTCTAAACCAGCCACATGTGTGATCGGCAATGACCATGATCGCCGCCAGTCCCCTCAGACCGTCCAGGGCATCCAGCCGCTCGGGTGAAACAGCAGCGACGGACGGCGGCATAAGCAACGAACCACGATCCGTGTCATGTCGCCGGCAACTCGACAAGCTTAAAGCCACCAAAGTAGCAAACACCAGGGCGATGCAACAGGATTGCCAATACATCGGCGGGAAGATTCGAGTCTTGCCAAAAAGGTATGGATCTCCTCCTTTGGCGATGACCAGCACATGATCGCCGGCTATCTGCATTGATGCGTCAGGACTGGCGGCGAACCTCTCGATAATCTCACTTGGCCCAAGCAGCAACGGCGTATGAAAATAGCTGAAGACCTTCAACTGAAAGATTTTAGCCGTCGCAAATTGACCGCCGGTATCGACCCGCAGAAAATTGGTATAGCCGCTGTTCATCGACACCTTTATCTTCGATCGTTGCTCATTGATCGGCAAGGGTGCCGAGGCTGCCTCCTCACGAAATTTCCCGGAGTTCGAGTAAAAGACCCGCAGTTGATCCGGACGGTCTATCTGAATGTCGATTTCAACGGCTTGAACGCCTGGGAGTATTTTGAGAAGGAAGTAAAAAATCGCGGTGAAAACAGCAACAGCAGCGAGAAGAGGAAAAACAGAGGGTGGAACGAGGCCACCTCCACGTCGCAGCGGACGCATAATTTCCAGAGGGCGCATAACGCGTTGGGATATAAAGCGAACAAATAACAAAGGAAAAAATGGTCGGGAAGAGAGGATTTGAACCTCCGACCCCAGCGTCCCGAACGCTGTGCTCTACCAGACTGAGCCACTCCCCGACGTAATGAGCCGTATTCTCTTCATCCCTTGTCGGACGACATCACAGTCCGTTTTTTACTTCCCAGGATCAAGAATAGCGTTTTGTCCATTATCATAATCCGCGGCGCATGTCCAGCCATTTCTTGCACGAGCCCGGAATGGGACGCCCGATAATCCTTCAATTCCCAGAGCAAACAGCCTGATCCCATCTATAAACCGTTAATATCCACCCACTGGCCGGTAACCACCGATCGCCGGCAGGCATGGCAAATCTTTACTGCCGCCAGTCCTTCGCTGCCCGGAATGGGATTTCTGCCACTACCGTTCAGAAAGACATGCCAGTCTTCGAGCAACGGCAGAATTGCCGGTCCTGGCGGTTCGACAGGCAGGTTAACGATATTTGTTCCCTCGATTTTCTGCAAAGTGCCATGGATCTGATCGCCATGCAGTTGACCTTTTTCGCAGACAAACTCATAGCGGCCGGAACGCGACGGACTGACCTTGCTGGCATCGATGATCCCCGGGCAACCATTACTGAGGATCACCTCGGCAACGACCACATCCTCCAGGCGAGGGTTGAATATCTTTCGGGCAACGGCCCGAACCTTGACAATCTCCTCCCCGGTAATAAAACGCAGCGCATCAAAGAGATGGACAGCCGTATGAAAGATGACACCCCCGCCGGCAATCTCCGGTTGCTCCAGCCAGGAAAGGGTTGACGGTTCCAAGCGCTGGCAAGCGGAGAGCGAAAACAGTCGGCCGAGGGTAGGGAGCTTTTCCCGCAAGGCACGGATGACACTGTTGTATCTGAGCGTCTGAGCGATGGTGAGTGGCAGGTCGGCGCGGTCGAACAGCGCAACCAGCTTTTGTGCCTCCTGGAAATCGGTGGCCAGCGGTTTTTCGAGGAGCAGCGGTTTTCTCTTTTCCACGCAGAGCCGACCAATCTCCCCGTTCAAGTTCGGGGTAGTGGCGCTGATGATCGCATCAACACGGCTGGAACATACCAGATCGCGCCAATCCGTATAAAGCGTGGTATCCCAGGTCAAGGCCTGTTCCTTGCCTACCTCGGAGCGCCTGCTGATTGCCGCCAGGTGAAAACGTTCGCCGAGATCCGTGACTATATGCTGGGCATACCGGCTGCCATGTCTTCCCGTACCGATGATACCGACCGCAATTTTGTCATGCATTTTTCACCCCGGCTGAAAAGTCATTCACCTATGCGCCTACCTGCTGCTTGACCCGCAGCCATTATAAGGCTAAACGGCCCTGCCCGTCAACTTTGCCCGCCGACTGGCAGGGCCGAGACCTTCTCTACCTGCCTTTCTTGTCGCAGGTTGCCCATCCGTCATGCGAAACGGCAGCCTTCATAACTCTCGACCAGGTCCGGATAACCGCCTGAAAGGCATCCCAGTCCTTAATCGCGGGCAGTGCCTGTTTCGCGTACGCCAGTTCTTTTCTGTCCATTTGTAACTCCTCCAAAGTTAAAAACCAGCATCGATCCGGCAGCACATAAAAAAGGCCCCCGGACCAAATGCAATTTGGTCCGGGGGCCCTGATTTCACCACAGACATAGAGCTTTTCCTCCCTGATCCACGGGGAGAAGCACATAAAAGGTCAGGGCAGGTATTCTGACTTCCGGCTCTTCCTACTGGTCGCACCTTCCCGATTGTTACATCAGTGGCATTGGCGATTTTCGTCCCCGGTTACAGCGGCGGGCCCGTTCCGGATTCACACCGGATTCCCTCGAATGTCTTGACGACACCCTGACAGAGAAATGTTTATCCGGAAAGAAGCGGTAAGTCAAGTGCCGATTGCTGACCGCTGGAAGCTATCCCTTCTACAGTGCCTGCGCTCTTCTTATTTCTTTAAGCATCTGCCGCCCGCCGGAGGCGAGGATCTGCTCTCCGATCCTCACTCCCAATCCCACCGGATCCTCGGCCACGCCCTTTTCCGTGACCCGCAATATTTTCGTGCCGTCAAGACTCGCAAGGCCGGCGGTAAGGGTCAGTTCCTCCCCTTCCAAAACCGCATAGCCGAAGGCCGGAATACTGCAGCCGCCCTCCAGTTTTTTCAGAAAGGCCCGTTCCGCCAGAAGGCAGATCTCGCTGGTGCGGTTATTGAGACACTGGCGAATTTTTGCGATCTTTTCGGGGTCAAGGGTGGCTGCCGCCTCAATGGCGATGCAGCCCTGGCCGACCGGCGGCACAAACTGCCCGGTATCGAATTCTTTAAGGATCAGCTGGTCGTAGCCCATGCGCGTCACCCCGGCATAGGCGAGTATCAGGGCATGGCAATGGCCCTCTTCCATCTTGCGGATCCTCGTCTGCAGATTGCCGCGCATCTCGACTATTTGCACATGGGGATAGTAGTGCCTGAGAAAGGCCCGTCGCCGTACCGAGGAAGTCCCGACAACCAGCGGCCGCGAAGGATCGGCGATATCGATGGCCCGGTCGGTGCCGAGCAGCACATCGTTGACCTTTTCCCTGGCGGTGAAAGCGATCAGGATAAAACCCTCCGGCAGCTGCGACTGCATGTCTTTAGCGCTATGTACGGCGATATCGGTCGCCCCGCTGGCGAGTTGCTCCTCAAGTTCGGCGGTAAAAACCCCTTTGCTGCCGATTTTGGCGATGGAGGTATCAAGAATCCGGTCACCGATGGTTTCCATCGAATGTATGCGGGTGGTCATGCCATGTTCATGGAGATAACCGGCGACCGTCTCGGTCTGCCACATGGCAAGTTTACTCTTTCTCGTTCCGATTGTTATCATATCAGCTTTCCAAGGTGTTTACGCCAAAGAGAAAATACACAAAATAACAGCATGTTGTTTCTTTATTCCGGGAGGTTTGCAAAATAACCTGCCAAGATATCGACTTACCATATACACTGCTGCTCTATTCTTGCAATGTTAGTTATTGTTGCGACCAGAGTCTCGCAATTTGCCAACTTGTTTTCGCGAAGTCGAACGGCGACCATTGCCTCCGGGGGGGTAAATCAGTATCATACACCTATGCGATTACTTCTTTACAATATACGGTACGGCACCGGACACCGGAACGGTTACCACCTGCCGGTGCCCTTTGCCGGTTTTTTTAAGCACACGACCGTCAACCTGCAACGGATAATCAACTTTATCGGTTCAATAAACCCCGATATTGTTGCCTTAGTCGAGGTTGACTCCGGTTCCTACCGAACAAAACACTTTTGCCAAGCACAGGTCATTGCCGACAAGCTCGGCTACAACTGCATCGTCGAGAGCAAGTATCGCGACGGCTCCCTGGCCAACAGAATTCCGGTCCTGCGGCAGCAATGCAATGCCATGCTGACCAAGCAGAACATTGAAGACGTTCATTTTCACTATTTCGAGCAGGGAGTGAAACGGCTGGTACTCCAGACCGATTTGCGGGCGGTGGCCATCTTCATCGTCCACCTGTCTCTCAAATACCGGCACCGGCAGAACCAGCTGGAACAATTGCACGCCCTTACTCGCGACATTGACAAAGAAGTCATTATTGCCGGGGATTTCAACACCTTCTGGGGTAGCCGGGAACTCAATCTGTTTCTTGCCGCCACCGGCCTGAAAAACGCCAACGTCACCAACGCACCCTCCCATCCGAGCCATGCCCCGTTGCGCCAGATAGACTTCATTCTCCACAGCCCCGGCATCCGCATCGATACCTTTTATATCCCGGAGGTGCGTCTTTCCGACCATTCCCCTCTGGTCTGCGACTTTTCCTGCATGTTCCCCTGAACAAGGGGCAGACGGACAATAAAGCTGCTGCCTTCGTGCAGGACACTGGTCACGGTCACCGATCCGCCGTGCGCCTCAACCACCGCCCGCACATAATTCAATCCCAGCCCGAGCCCCTTCTGGGAGCGGCTGCGATCGCCACGATACAGGCGCTCCCATATCCTTCCCCGTTCGTTCTCGGAGATTCCCATACCATTATCACTAAAAACCACCTCCGCCTGTCCTCCATTGACCATAGCGGCTATCTTCACCCAGCCTCCTTCCCGGCCATATTTTATTGCATTATCAAGGAGATTAGCCCAAACCTGGGCTATCCGGGTGCTGTCGACCAGGGCCAAGAGCGGCTTTTCAGTCGTCAGCTGGACGTTGATTTTTCGTTCCTCGGCGACATACTCATAGAGGATGACGACCTGCTCAAGCGTCTCGGCGAGATCGCAATGGCTCAGCTCAAGGCGCATGGTGCCCGACTCGGCCTCGGCGACGCTCATCATGATCCGCAGCATGGCCAGGACCCTTTCCGATTCCTCCAGGCAATCTGAGAGGGCATCCCGCAAGCGCTGCGGATCATCCTCGGCCTGCAGGCCATATTCGGCTACCGATCTGAGCCGGGTCATCGGGGTTCGCAGGTCATGGGCGACGTTATCAAGGGATTGCTGCATCTCCGCCACCAGATGGCGGTTCTGCTTGATCAACCGGTTGATCTGGTGATACAGATTGTCCATTTCAGGGCCGTTTCCCTGCTCCGGCAGGAGGGCGGTTGTCGAGCGCTGCGCAAGGCTGTCAATCATTTTTCGACTCTTCAGGAGCGGCGCAAGACTCTGCTTGATAAAGGCAAGCGACAGCGGCCAAAGCAGCAGAACACTGAGCAGGACCAGGGTGAGGCTGCCATTCCACAGCCTGCGGAACAGGGCGTACCCTTCCCCGCCATCCTTGCCCGCCTGAATTATCCCGCTGTTGTCATACTGGCGGGTGATGATGGTCAGCACCCGTGCCTCTTCACCCGCACCCACCGGCAACCACACCCCGGCTATTTCGGGACTGAGGTCGATGAACCCTTTAAAAGTCTGCACCGGCAGTTGATCGCCAACCACCAGGAGCTGCTCGGAACCCTGGATAACCCGGATAAAGGCCAAACCCCGCAACAGGCTCTCCGACTGGAGAAAGGAACCGGAATGGCGCACCGGAGAGCGGTGGATGGCCAGGTAGGCATCAAGCAGACGCTCGGTTTCGCTCCGCTCGATATTCTCAAGATGGGCGCGGATGGCAAAGATATAAATAAGGGCAAGCAGGGCTCCACCGGACCACAGCAGAAGGAATACCGGCAGTGCCTTCTGGGTTCGCGACCAGGAAAAATCCTCCTTACCGAGCTTTAAGAACATAGCCCATGCCCCTGACGGTATGGATCATTTTGTCCTCGAAATCCTTATCGATCTTGTTGCGCAAGCGGCAGACGAGAACGTCAACGACATTGGTCTGGGGATCGAAAGAATAATCATAAACCCTTTCAAGAATGGCGGTTTTCGACAGCACGATACCCGGATGGCGCATCATATATTCCAGCAGACCGTACTCTTTGGCGGGCAATTCGATCTTTTCCCCGCCCCGGTATATTTCGTGTTTGAGGAGATCCATCTCCAGATCGCCCACCCGCAAAAGCATCGGCTGGGTATTTTTCTTGTCCCGCCTGATCAGGGCCTGCACCCGGGCGAGCAACTCGCTGAAGGAAAAGGGCTTGACCATATAATCGTCACCGCCGCGCTGCAGCCCCTGAATGCGGTCATCCACCGACTGCCGGGCGCTGAGGATGAGTACCGGGGTGTTGACGTTCTTGGCGCGCATGGTCTCGATCACCGCCAAACCGTCCAGCTTCGGCAGCATCAGATCGACGATGGCGGCATCGTAGGCAACGTTCAAAGCAAGTTCCAGCCCCGCTTCACCGTCGCCCCGGCTATCGACGATAAAACCCGCTTCCTTGAGTCCTTTTTCAAGAAAAGAGGCGATTTTCGCATCGTCTTCAATAACTACTATCCGCATAGATGGTCCTTAATCGCAATTCTTGCATAGAATCCTTAGCAACAGCCACAACAGCCATCGGCCGCATCTCATAGCAGAGCAATCACCGAGCAGTTACGACCCGTCGGCCCACTGCCCATCCGGGTAGCCCGCCGGTAGGAAAAGTAATCATCGGAACAACAGGTGCAACGACCGGCCGTCTGGATATGCGCCTCAACCACTCCGGCGGCCGTCAATTGCGCCCGAGTGATTTGCCAAAAATCAAAATAGTTGTCGCGCACCATAAATTGCTGAAATTCGTCCGGCAATTCGCCTCTGAAGTTGACGAATTCGGCACAGCACGGTCCGAGTGATGGACTGATGACCGCCTGCAAATCGGCGGCAACCGTTCCATAGTTATCAGACATCACCTCCACCACCTGCTGCACTATCTGCAGGACGCTGCCCCGCCAGCCGCAGTGTACGGCGGCAACAACCTCCCGCCGGGGATCGAAAAGCAGAACTGCCTGACAATCGGCCTGCTGGACCACCAACCCGACCCCGGCAAGGTTGGTGATTAAGGCATCGAAACCGTCGACCTCCCGGTCCGCGTCAAGCGATTCCTTCAGGCAATACACCCCCTGGCCATGCACCTGCCTGGCTGTAAGTAATGCAGGAATACCCATTGCTTCCCTCACCAAACGCCGATTGGTTGCCACCGCCTCCGGCTGATCTCCCACATACACCCCAATATTTAACGAGGCGTAGGGCCCGCCGCTGACGCCACCCCGCCGGGTAAACATTCCGTAACGACCGCGCGCCCCGGAGTGGCTGGTAAAATCTCCCATGTCGTTTTTTTGCATCGCGCTTTTATCCATGATACGAGTCACTCAACACCTCTTCTCTCTTTCCTTTTGTCTGCGCCTTCTGCCGATAATCTCGTGCAAGGTAAAGCAGTACCGGTCGCGGAGCAACAAAAAAGGGCAAGACCTCCCGGAATGAACATTGCCTGGTGTGTTGCAAGAAAGGATGTCGTCACTTGGGAATTATCAGGTGGCACGCTGAGGATGGGTTTTGCCACCGCGATGAGGTTTTTTTGGCGAAGGAGGTAATTATGGCTATAGTTTGACGATCTTCCGCCACGGGCGAGCGAACCGACCCGCAGCTCAACACTGATTGCCAGATAACAAATTGATTTTTTAGTAAATATCTGAACAATGAACATTCCCATCGTCCTCATTGCCTCCGGCACGACCCCGGCAGCTCTTGCCACCCACATTCACCTGGATACGGCAATCCGCAGCCATTTCATTGAAAATGAGATCCTCTGGAGTTATTCCTCAAGGGTCATAATCAAGAATCCGCAACCAAAAGAGGGTGCTTCCCATCTTCAACCCGAAAATGTCCTAAGTCAGCTTGCCGCACGGGGAGCTGCCAAAGTCGTGGTGCAGTCACTGCACCTCCTGCCGGGCAGCGAATTTCACGATTTGCAAAGAACTCTCCGCAACTCGGGGATTCCCTTTGCGATGGCCATGCCCCTGCTGACCACCCCAAACGACTACGATGCGATTGGCGAGATTTTGCGCCCGACTATCGACGCCAGACCCGAAAAAGCCATTCTCCTCCTCGGCCACGGCACCACCCATCCGACTTGGACCGCCTACTGCTGCCTGGAAAAGATCCTCCGCCGCAAATTTGACGAAAGAATCTTCGTCGGGGTGCTCGAAAAGTTTCCCGATTCGCGTGCCTTGCCTGCCGAAATCAAGGCGGCTGGCTTCACCGAGGTGTGCATCATCCCCTTCCTGCTCATTGCCGGCATGCACTACCATCGGGACATTGTCGGAGATGGCCCGACCTCGTGGATGACCCGCCTGCGCGACAATAACCTTGAGGTTGAGGCGATCAGCCATGGCCTCGGACTCTTTCCCGGGGTGGCATCGCTGATCATCCGTCATATTGGTGAGGCAATGCAGAGCTTCAAGGGGTTGTAATTCGCAAGATGGGTGAAGGGAGCAGAATGTACCCCCAAAAAGTGCCGTGTCAGCCGCTGCAGCTCTGGCATGCATCGCCGCGGGAGCGGCCGGTCGTCGGAAAACAGCAGGCAACAACCACATAGAGGAGCATTGCCACAACCAACACCGTGTTGAAGCCAAAGTGGATAGCCAGAAGAGTCGCCACCATCGAACTGATGACCGAACCGCAGCCGTTAATGCCCCAGGCCCAGGGCACCAACTCCCCGGCCTCGCCCGCTAGACGCGAGAGGGCGAGAGGGAAGGGCATCCCCATAAGAAAGGCCAGCGGCGCAATGCAGACGGCGGTGAGCAAAATTCGCCCGACCAATGGAAGGTCTCCGGCGAGAACAAAGACCTTGCCGAGAAGAAGCAAATAGCCGAGACAGAGCACGACGATGCCGGCAATGACCCGGCCAACCAATTTCCCGGGGAACGGATGCTCTGACAGACGCTGCGCCCTCAGACTGCCGAATCCGGCAAAAACAAGAAAGGAGGCGATGACCGTACTGATGGCATATACCGGATGATGGAGAAAGAGCATACACTTCTGGATGCAGGCAATCTCGACCAGGAGAAAGGCCACGCCGATAAAGAAAAAATAGGCAACGACCTTCCATCTCCTCACCTTCGCCTCTCTTCCGCCCGAATTCTTCGGGCTCTGTAGCAGAAAAAGCGGTCCCATAACCAGTAAAAAACTGAGCACCACGGCAACCGCCAGAACAGTTATAAGAATCGGATAGCCGGACTCCAGCAATGCCGCCCCGCCACTTTCTTTAAGTCGCAAAAATTCCTGTAGCGCCGACCATTTAAAAAAATGATGAAAGTAGGGCCGGTCATCGGTGGCCGGTACCAGGTTATATTTGTAACGGGCGGTAAAATCAGCCGAATCCGGGCCGACAAGCGCCCTGGCTGCCTGAAAGAACGTCGAGTCCGGCAGGAGGTTATAGCGGTTTGCCAGATCTTCACCTGTCGCCTGGCTGAAAACGATGTCAAAGGCGCGGGCCCGACAAAATTCTTTAATCCTGTCGATCTCGGCCATACTGAACTCGCTTGCCTTGACCAGCAGGGTACTGGTCTGCCAGCCACGAATGAGGGCCAGGTGCCGACCGACATCGGCCACCCCCGATTGTTGCAAAGCCGCCACCGCGGTGGCCAGAAGTTTCAGACTGTCGCGGGGTGGGTTTTTTGCCCAGCGGGTGATCGCCAGATAGCCCTGCGGCGTAAGGTGCCGCAGATATTCGTACATTGCCTCAACCGTATAGAGATAGTTTTCCCGGAGAGCATACAGCCCCGAGGCCGAAGGGAAAAAAGAATCGACCAGGGCCAGCTGAATGAGATCGAACTGCTGCCGATTCTCTGCCATGAAACCTCGCATGTCGCCGATATGAACGCGAACATACTCTCTCAACAAATGGCCGGAATATTCGGCATATTCTTCCGTCAACAAATCGACAAGTTGCCCATTGAGCTCAACGGCGGTGATATCTTTCAGGTCATGATACCTGGCTTGGAGAATATCCTGCCCACCACCGATACCAAGGATAAGTGTATTTTTCGGCTGCTGCAGGTGATAGGGCAGAGCCGAGGTCATCTGATCCAGGTAGTTGAGCCGTTCGATCTTTTCCGGATACCGGGTGATTACCGAAAGTCCATCGCCATTTATGAAAACCCCCTTTTGTTCAAGGGGTTCCCGCCCCGAAACAAGGCTCATGCCCGGGGCGTGGCGGAGCGGGGTGTTCGGGCTTTCGAGCACCTGCACCAACCCGAGGGGACTGGCGCGTTCGGCGACGATCTTCGCCCCGGCAACCCGCAGATACTGTTGCAGCGGTTTATAGGGAGTCGGTTGCAGCGGATAATTTTGTCCGATGGCGGCAAGCAGGCCAAAGAGTCCAAACAAACCGCACGCCTTCTGCAATGGGCGTTTAACAGAAAGTTCCGGAAGGGCGACAGCCGCCGCGACAAGCCCCATGCCACTGATGACGGTCAGCAAATGGTCGGGCAGCACAAACCACAGCAAGAGGAGAATTATCAGACTGCCGATGCCGGCCCCTACCAGATCGGAGCCATAAACGTTGGCAACCGATTGCCGGTAAACGTCGAGGGTCATGCCGATGGCCACGGCGCCGAAAAAAAACGGCAGAAAAAGCAGGAGAAAAAGCAACGCCAGATAGGCGGTCTGGCGAATATCCCAAAAGAGTTCCAGCCCGTTAAAAGGCACCGCCTGGGCGAGGAGAAAGGAGAGCAGCGCCGTACTGCTGAACAGCATCACACAGCTCACATAATATTCCGCATACCTTCCTCTCAATCGCTCCCGGAATATCGCCAGAAAGGTACCGCTCGACCCATAGCCAAGGAGGGCGAGGCTGATGATCATGTAGGCAAAGTGATGATACTGAATGATGGCAAAGAGGTGCATCAGACAGATCTCGTAGGCCAGCAGACTTGCCGACAGCAGGCCGATCGACAGGAGAGGCGGGCGGCCTGTCGTCATGGCGAGGTTTTGGAACCGCCGGTCAGCGGCACGAAGACCACCGGGAGTATCTGCCGAGTCGTCAGCCGGTCATCGCTCTCCTTGGTGATCAGCAGCAGCTGCTGGGTGTTGAAACCACTGCCGACGGGAATAATCATCCTGCCGCCCGCCTTGAGCTGACCGATGAGCGGCGGCGGCACATGACTTGCCGCCGCGGTGACGATGATTGCATCAAAGGGGGCATGCTCGGGCCACCCGTAGTAACCGTCGCCGGTCTTGGTATGGACTTTGCCAATATCAAGGCGCCGTCGCCGTTCTTCGGCCTCCTTCGCCAGGGGTTCAATGATTTCCAGAGTATACACCTCCGCCCCCAGCCAGGCGAGAACCGCCGCCTGATAAAGGGACCCGGTTCCCACCTCCAGCACCTTGTCGGTCGGGGTCACCGCCAGCAGGTCGGTCATCAGGGCAACGATATAGGGCTGGGAAATGGTCTGACCGTAGCCTATGGCCAACGGTCGATTTTCATAGGCAAATTCCTGCAGATCGGGGGGCACGAAGAGGTGCCTGGGCACCGCGGCCATGGCCGCCATGACCTTGGCATCGAGGTTTTGTTTATCGATATAGTGCCTGGTCGCCTGCACGTGCTTTTCGATCTGACCCACCAGCTCTTGTCGGGCTGCGGCAAAACGCTCCGACGACTCGGCCGGCAAGGTGCAGGGGAAAGCAATGAGAAGGGCGATAAGCAGCAAGACGAGTTTCATAGCAGGCTCCCGAAGCAAATATCGACGGCCATCAACTGCGTAACGGTCTACCTCCATAATAGGCTTTGCCAGGCAATACATCAATACCTGAAATTGTCTGCACCACGGCGAAAAATTTCGGATGGCCTTGATGCCTCTTTTATTCTTTGTCTCCGGGAGGTAATTATATGTTGAGCCTCTTCATCAGACGGGTTGTTCAAGTATCCTTAAGGAGAAAGATATGACAGACTTGGCGAAAAACCGGATGTATTTTGTGTGCGCAGAATTGTGGCCTGGAAGTCCTGGTGGAAAACGGTCGGATGATAAAGGTGCGACCGGACAAGGACAACCCGCGCAGCCAAGGCTATGCCTGCCGTAAAGGCATGAAGATCCTCAACTACCAGTATCCAAACGGCCGCCTGACCGCCCCCCTCAAGAGGGTGGGTAAGAGTTTCGAAGCCATATCCTGGGAGCAGGCAACAGCAGAGATCGCCGCCAGGATGCGGAGTTTGGTCGATAGCCACGGGCCAAAATGTCTCGCCTATATGGGCGCCAGTTCCCAGGGTGGCCATTTTGAAGCGGCTTTCGGCCTGTCGTTGCTCCGCTCCTTGGGATCGCAATACCTCTACTCTTCCGCCGGGCAGGAATTCAGCGGTGCCTGGTGGGTGTTCGGCCGTATGCTCGGAAAACAATACAACATCGCCATTCCCGACGAACATGCCACAGAGATGCTGGTCGGTTGGGGCTGGAACGGCATGCAAAGCCATCAGATGCCGCAGGCGCCCAGGGTGCTGACTGAGATAGCCAAAAATCCCGACAAGCTGCTGGTGATCATCGATCCAAGAAGAAGCGAGACGGCAAGGCTCGCCAATATCCACCTGGCCGTTCGCCCGGGCACCGATGCCCTGCTGATGAAGGCGATGATCGCCATCATCCTGCAGCAGGGTTGGGAAAACTCGACGTATTTGGCAAACCATGTTGACGGCTTTGCCAAAATTCGCCCTTGGTTTGCCGGGATGGAGGTCGAGGCGGCAATTGCCGTATGTCAACTTGATTACCAGCAGGTGGTTGAGCTCTGTCGTTTAATGACCAGCAAACGATGGTGCATGCATCCGGATTTAGGTATCTATATGGGTCGGCATAGCACCCTCAATTCCTATCTCATGAATATTCTTGCCGCCATCTGCGGCAGGTTCGGAGTACGCGGCGGCAATCTCATTCCCGGCATGATCATGCCTCTTGGTTTTCATGCCGACGAACGCAATCCAAAAACCTGGCGGACCGTCGCCACAAATATGCCGCCCGCCGCTGCCGGATCTTTTCCGCCAGCGGTAATGCCGGAGGAGATCCTCAGTGACCACCCGGAGCGCCTGAGAGCCGTCTATGTCAATGGCTGCAATCCGCTCCGTTCATATCCCGACACCACTGCCTACGAGAAAGCCTTCGAGAAACTCGATCTCCTCGTGGTCTGTGACATTGTCATGAGCGAAACGGCAAGATGCGCCCATTATGTACTCCCCTGCCGCAATGGTTACGAATCCTGGGACGGAACATTTTTCCCCTGGACCTACCCGGAAATCTACTTCCAGATGCGCCAACCGCTTGTCGAGCCGCCGACAGACTGCCGGGAAGCATCGCAGATCTTCACCGCTCTTGCCGACGAACTTGGCATCATCCCGGAAATACCCGAAGATGTTCAACAAGCCGCCAAGGGCAATCGCCTGCAATTTGGCGCCAAGCTCATGGCCTGGGCGGCAAGAGAACCGGCCATTCGCTCGAAAATGACCTTCATCCTGGCAAAAACACTTGGCGAAGCGTGGAACAGTGCCAATAAGGCAGCGCTGTGGGGCATGTTGATGACCGCGCCACAATCCTTCCGGGAAAATGCCGCGCGGGTCAGGATTTAAACCGGGAATGGACCAGGGGGACCGGATTTTTCAGGCGATTATCGATAATCCGCAGGGACTTTGGGTAGGTAAAGCGAACACCGACAATCCCATGGAGGGAATTGCCACATCATCCGGAAAAATCGAGGTGTATATCCCGGAGCTGGAAGATCAGGTCAAAGCGTTGAACGCCGTACAAGAGGCGGAAGACCTGCGCCTGCCCGATGCATTGCCACTTATCTTGAATGCCGGTCGCCACATGAAATACAACGCCAATACGCTCATGCGAAACCCGGCATGGAATACCGGCAAAAAAGCCTGCACAATTGCCATGCATCCTGATGATATACGAACGCTCGGACTGAGAGATGGTCAACGGGTGCGTGTTACCACCAAGGCCGGTAGCGAAGTGGGAGAATTGGAAATGAGCAACGAAGTCCGCCAGGGAACGGTGCTCATTCCCCATGGCTTTGGCTTGGTTTACGAGGGAGAAGTTTATGGCATAAATGTCAATCGACTAACAAAAAACAGCCATAGAGATCCTCTTGGCACCCCGCTGCATCGGTATGTGCCATGCAGAGTGGAAGCGGTGTAAGAACTGCTGAAAGATCTTCGCGATCTTGGGCCGTTACCAGTTACTGGTTTTCAGCGCAAAAATAATTGCGAAAGCTGTCGTGAAAAGATATTTTTTCTGCATTGGATCGGATGGCTCTTCGTTGGAAAGGGCTTTTTAAAAAAGCTCAAAGGGCAATATTATGACCTCAAATTATTCTTTCAAGCTCGCCATCACAGGCACATTACTCAGCGTGATCTTAATCGTCGGTCATGCCTTTTCAGCACAATTGGAGGCGGAATGGTCGAGTCGATATAGCTCCGGTTATTATCTCTCAACCGACGCCGAGCTGGACGGCGACAGGGAATTTTCGAGTCAGTACTTCTTTATCTCTGGCAACACACAGAGAACGATTGGTAACGGTTCCTCAATAGGCCTTGGACTGAATTACACGGCTATTGACTACGACTTTTCTGGCTATGCAATAAGTCCTTGGAAACGTGCTGATTTTCTGACACTCAGTATCCCCTTGACCATGGCGGTAGGAGAAAAGGGACGCTTCAATTTTCTCGGCAGCATTGGTACAGCCAGTGAGGAAAGTGCCGATTTTGCTGAAGGGGTAACCCTGAATGCTGTCGCATCATATATGCATACATTTTCCCGATCCCTGAGTCTCGGTATCGGTTCCGGCTACGTCCATGGGCTGGAAGATTCGAGATTCTTTCCTCTGCTACTCGTTCGCTGGCAAATCACCGATCACTTGCTTCTAGCCAATCCTTTTCGCCCAGGGCCCTTTGGCCCGGCAGGGCTGGAACTGAGCTATCGATTCAACGAGCAGGTTGATTTTGGTCTCGGTGGCGTTTATCGAAACATACGCTTTGCCCTTGATGGCAACTCTGTAGTTGCCTCATCTGGTTTTGCAGAAATCGAGGGGATTCCGGTGTTCGTACGGGTCGGCTGGGCTGTAACCAAGGCCATTTCAGTTGATGGTTACCTTGGTATGACCTTGAACGGACAGATGAACATTGACGATAGTAATGGCCATGAAGTGACCCAGGAAGATTACAACGCGCAACCAATCATCGGCTTGAATATTTCTGGACGTTTATAACGCAGGCGAATACATGAGGTCATCCTTATCTGCGACCTCCTGTAGATTTCCGAACAGTTGAAAGCCGACACTGGGTTTGCTACGCATCTTTTCAGGAAAATTACGATTTTCGTACGTTCCAGAGAGCAAAGAATGACACGCGAATCCACCGGCACCCCGATTCTTTATCTCGGATTCACGCTGCTTGTTATCGTCTTGCTGACCATAGATTTTTTCGTACTCAAGGCCCAGGGCGCCCACCGGGTGAGTGTGAAGGAGGCGGCCGCGTGGTCGGTGGTGTGGATCGCGATCTCGCTCGTTTTCGGCGGTTGGCTCTGGTGGTACCTGGACGGGCGCTTCGGGCGAGAGGTGGCCAACGAAGAGGCACTGGAATACCTCACGGATGATGTCTTGAACAAAAATAGCAAATATGGGGATTAATTAAAGAAAATCAAGTAGTATTGCAAAATAGAGCAGTTATCCCAAGCCCTAGGTCAAGCCTAATCTTTCGAAGAGGGATTTTAACTCAGGCAAGCGCTCTTGTGAGACTTTCCAGACAGTCATCAGGTCAACGCCCATATAATCATGGATGAGAACATCCCGCATTCCGGCCATTTTGTTCCAAGAATTGCTAATCTCGGACAATCTCCTAGAATAAGACTCTCATTCCTTATCATTTTTGCAACAGAGAAGAAACATTTATAATCCCGGCCCCGGTCGCCAGGGGCGAGATCCTAATCGTCCGGGCGCATCGATAATTGTTGCAATGAAAAAAGAGCCTGGCAATATGCAAGTTGAGGAATCAGCGTAAAACCACTTAACCAGCAAAGTACCTGAAGGCGACCAATAGCCATGACCAAGGCCGAACGTCTGTTTGAACTGACGCTGTTGCTGCGTTCGCGGCGCACGGCCATAACGGCCGAGACGATTGCCGAACTCATGCACATCTCGCCACGCACTGTCTATCGCGATGTACAGTCCCTCATCATGGCGGGCGTGCCGGTGACCGGCGAACCCGGCGTCGGCTATCTGATCCGTCCGGGCAATCATCTGCCGCCGCTGCTCTTCACCCCCGACGAGATCCAGGCTCTGATCGTCGGGAGCCGTATGGTGCAGGCCTTCACCGACAAGGATTTAGCCCGGGGAGCGAGAACCGCGGAACTGAAGATCCGCTCGGTGCTGACCGAACCGCTCAAACGGCATGCGGAACAGCAGCCCTACCGCATCCCGATCATGGAAAGTGACGCCCCCCTGCGCGAGGTGCATGGCCGTCTGCGCCGAGCCTGCGAGCAACATTACAAGATTCGGGTCATCTACCGGGACGAAAAACAATTGGAGAGCGAACGGACCTTGTGGCCGCTGGCCATGGTCGGCTGGAGTGGCGTTTGGACCCTTCTGGCCTGGTGCGAGCTACGTCTTGATTACCGAAATTTTCGTTTCGATCGCATCGATTCCCTGGAGGTGTTGGTGGAACAATTCGATCCGACCGAGGAGATCAGCATCGCCCACTATCTTCACCATATCATCGGGGTGCGCGATAGCGGATAATACGAACCTGGAAAAGTTTTTTGTGGCGAACACCACTCCTGACAGGATCTGACATAGGTCCTGATTATTATGGGGCAAGAGCACAAGGCTCGCAACCATAACCCCCAAGGAGAACATATGAAAACCAATACGATTCCGACAGGCTACCATACCGTCACTCCCTATCTGACCGTCGCGGGCGCGGCGGATCTGATCGAATTTCTCAAGCAGGCCTTCGCGGCCCGTGAAAAGGAGCGCATCACCCAGCCCGATGGTACCATCGGCCATGCCGAGGTGATCGTCGGCGACTCGGTCATCATGCTGGGTGAACCGAAGGGAGAGTGCAAACCGATGGGCGGCTCCTTCTATCTTTACATGGAGGAGGTCGATACCGTGTACCAGCGCGCGCTTGCGGCTGGAGCCAGTTCGGCAATGGCACCTGCCGACCAGTTTTGGGGCGACCGTACGGCGACGGTGCATGACCGCTTCGGCAATATCTGGCATTTGGCGACACGCGTCGAGGAGGTCTCGCCCGAGGAACTTCAACGGCGCATCGCGGCAATGGCAGTTTGATTTTTTCGGTGGAGTGGGGCCGCGGCGCTTCGCAACCCCACTCCGCAAACGACAGGAGCATGTCCATGAAACATCCCGAGGACCGGCAGTATTTCACCCCCCAGACGTTGACCTTTCTGACGACCCTGGCTGAAAACAACACCCGCCAGTGGTTCAAGGCGCATCAGCAGGATTATGAGGAATTCGTCCGTGTGCCGGCGCTGCAGCTGATCGGCGACATGGCGAACGAGCTGCCCATGGTGTCGCCTCATTTTTCGGCGCAACCACGGAAAGTGGGCGGTTCCCTGATGCGCGTCCAACGCGATACCCGCTTCAGCCGGGACAAAACGCCCTACAAGACCAACATCGGTATCCAATTTCGCCACGAACAGGGCAAGGACGTCCATGCACCGGGTTTCTACCTGCACATCGCGCCGGACGAGTGTTTCCTCGGCATCGGTCTGTGGCATCCGGACGCCAAATCCCTGGGCAAAATTCGCGAGGCTCTTGCGGAACGAAGCACCGCTTGGCTTGCGGCCCGCGACGACAAGGCCTTCCGACGCCATTTCACTCTCGATGGCGACTCTCTCGTCAACCCGCCTCGCGGTTTTGCCAAAGACCATCCCCTGATCGAGGATTTACGACGCAAAGACTTCATCGGGCTGGCGCCGCTGACCGCGGCACAGGCGACCGGAGCGGCACTGCGACCGCTGATAGTGCAGCGTTTATGCCAGGCGGCGCCGTACATGCGTTTTCTCTGCCTTGCACTCGATCTGCCATTCTAATTGAAATCAAGGGGGAATAAGGAGCTGCAGCACTCAATGCCGCAGGCAGTTTTTACAGATGCCACCACACGGATTTCTAACCTGGTGATTTCTCCCGAAAGCACCAATCATGTCCTAGGTTTCTACCCCAAAAAATTTTTAAGCCCGGTAAAGAAAATCTGCGCGGCAATGGCCGAAACGAAAAGACCGGTCAGTTTGGTGAGTATCGTTAAACCCTGTTGACCGAGGAAGCGCTCCAGCCGGCCGGCAACAAGGAGCAGGCCACCCACCGAAAGAACGGCGCAGAGTAACGCCAGACTGGCAACGACTTTTTCCGGAATGGTTTCGAGGCCGGCACCCATGACCAGCAGCGCGCCTATGGTCCCCGGGCCGACGGTGATCGGAATCGCCAGGGGAACGACGGCCACGTCTTCTTTTGAATCCTGTGGGGAGACCGTCGCCTTTCCCTGGATCATCGAAACAGCCGAAAGAAACAGCACCGCCCCGGCGCCGATGCGGAATGCGTCGAGGGTTATGCCGAACAGGGCGAAGATGTAGGTACCAAAGAGAAACAGGGCAAAACAGGTGAGAACGACCGCCACTGTTACCTTTATGGCAATCCTTTGCCGCTCACCCGGCGATTCATCCTTGGTGAGCGAAAGGAAGGCCGACATAACGAAAAACGGTGTGAAGATCATGAAGATCTTGAGAAAAACATTGATGAACAGGGTCAACATTTCTTGCCACTAATATTTGAATCTGCCAATGAGCCCGTTCAATTTGGCGGCAAGGTGCCGCAGTTCGTCGGCATTTTTTTCGATGCTTTTGCTATCGGCCGAGATATTTTCCGACGATGTATTCACATCGGCAATCTCTCTCGATATTTGTTCGATGACCGTTGTGCTGTCGGCGATATTATGATTCACCTCCCCTATTCCTTCCGAGGCCTGGGTAACACTGTTGGAAATTTCATTGGTTGCCACCGACTGTTCTTCGATAGCTGTGGCAATGGTGGCGATAATTTCATTGATATTGTTAATAATCGAACTGATTGATTCTATTTCGGTGATGGTCTCGGCAGTTGTGCCCTGGACACCTTCGATCTTACCCTTGATCTCAGCCGTTGCCGCAGCTGTTTGACGGGCAAGTTCCTTGATCTCGTTGGCAACAACGGCAAAACCTTTGCCAGCTTCACCGGCACGGGCCGCCTCGATGGTCGCATTCAAGGCAAGGAGGTTCGTTTGCTCGGAGATTTCGGTGATTGTTTCCGTCACCGCACTGATGGCATTGGCTGCCCGCCCGAGATCCGCCATCTTACCTGATGCTGCAGTCGCCTGATGAACCGCAGCCTCCGAGATCGACCTTGCTTTTTCTGAATTCTGGGCAATCTCGTTGATTGTCGCGGCCATTTCCTCCACCGCGGCAGCAACCATATTGGTATTGCTGGTCGTTTCCTCCATCGTCGTTGCCACTCTCTGCATGCTGCTCGACATTTCCGCTGAGGCACCTGTGACACTGCGGGCCTTGCCGGAGGTTGCATCGGCATTTTTAGCAAGGTTGGAAGCTATCCCCAAAAGTTTTCCCGATGACTCGTCGACCACCCCGGCGTTTTGCGATACTTCACGGATGATGTCTTGGATCTTGCCGAGGAAGGTGTTGAACCAGCTGGCAAGCTCGCCTACTTCATCTTTACTGTCTGCCGGCAATCGTCTGGTCAGGTCGCCCTCTCCCTGGGCTATATCCTTGAGACTGGCAACCGCGGCATTGATCGGTTTGGTGATGGCCAGACCGATGATTCCGGCAAGCAGGACACCGAGAACCACTCCGGCAATAATCGCTCCTGTCAGTATTGACATAGCCAGCCGGTAAGCTGCAGTCGCTTCGGCGCTGGCCTTTTCGGCATTTGCAAGATTGAGCTCAGTGAGGGTGTTGAGCTGTTCACGCATCAACTCAAATTTCTTGCTCGCTTCCCCAAGAGTGAGCTCGATTGCCGCTTTTCGCGATGCCTCGGTATTTTTCGCAAGTTCATCAAGGACTTTTCGAGAAACGTTCGACCAGTCGCTTCTCGCCCGATCATACGTTTCGTTGATCACCTTCTCATTGTCTGCTGTCGACAATGCTTTAAATTTATTCCACCGTTCTTCGGACTGCTGATAGTTCTTCGCATATTCATCCAGGAAACTTTTATATTTATCGCTCCCCGGTATGGCAAAGACCAGTGATCGCTCGGCGACGAGCAATTGCTGAAGGTCACGATCCGCCTCGATGAGAAAATCGATACTGGGAAGACGAACAAGGAAGATATTGTCAAGACGTTCCTTGATCTGTTTCATTCCCCGATACGAGAAGATTCCGATAATAATTGTAATACCGACCAAAATTGCAAATCCGGAAAGAATTTTCGTCCTGACTCTCAAGTTTCTCAGAAATTGCATATCGTTCCCCCCTTTTGTCTGAGAGCTGAAAACACAGGCTTTAGATGGAGCAACCCCACCCCTAAAGACTGCCTTTTTGTCGTAATACCATGTTGACTTATGATCGGTTATTTTATGGCTGTTGTCAAAGCTCCGATACAATTTTGCCCTCGCTTCCCATGGCAGAAAGTACGATCAGGGCATTGAAACGCGCGACAACCTTGTATTACCT
>CAWDST010000009.1:0-298583 GCA_963804965.1 uncultured delta proteobacterium | reverse complement strand
TATCCGAAGCGCTATCCTTACACATAATCAAGTTCATCTGAAGAAAATTGAAGCGTATATCAATCACATTTTGTCTTCACAGGATGCAGATGGGTATTTGGGTATATACGATAGGGAATTGCGCTACCGGTTCGACAATGAAAATGGAGAACTCTGGGCGAAGGCAACATTGCTGAGAGGATTATTGGCATGGTACGAGTACAAGCAACAGGATGAAGTTCTGCTGGCCATTGAACGGGCTGTCCGAATGTTATGGATAGCTATCCGATAGGCCATTCGCAACCGTTTTACTCCACCAATCCTAATGTTGGCGGATTATCGCATGGATTGGCTATTACCGATGTTTTTGAGAATCTCTATCAACTCACAGGCAAGGAGATCTACCGTGATTATTGTCTGTTTCTATATTCGGACTTTTCACAACAGACTTTACAGGAAGACGCTCAATATTCAAAATTGGTCAATGACACCATTTTACGACGGGCATATAGTGTGCACACCTATGAGCATCTTCGTAGTGTTGCAAGTGCGTATCAGGCTTCCGGAAGTATTGAATTAAGAAAGGCCATTGATAAGTTCATAAGGAAAATTGATTTTGCCACTACTGCATCTGGCGCAGCGATTGGCGATGAGTGGATAGGCGGCACAAGGGCGGATGGGTGTGACTACCCGGGCGGATGAATATTGCTCGCTCCATGAACTCACGCATAGTTATCTGGACTTGTTTGTTAATCGGAGAGAAGGCTTATGCGGAACGTGCAGAGAAGATATTTTTTCTCAAACCCTGCACAAGGTGCCCGGTATCCCGATGGAACGTGTATAGCTTACCTTAAGACGGATAATTCGTATGCCATGACGGGTGGATTAAACGGCGATGCATCAGATGAACATCAAACTCGGTATCGCTATTCCCCTGTAATACAAAGAGGCCGCAGTATGTTGTGTGCCAAATGCCGCTGAATAGCACCTTACTATGTCCAGCACATGTGGGTAAAGAATGGAAACAGCCTTGTAAATGCAATGCCAGGACCATGTATAGTTGAAACCCAGGTCAATGGGAAAAGGGTAATGGTAAGGGAGGAGACGAAGTATCCATTTGACTACACCCTTAAGTTCACGATCAAAACCAGTCAAAATAAAGTTGCCTTAAAGGTCCGCATACCTGCAGGCATGCGTATTATGTCTGCCAGTGAGAGCTATGTGGAGGAAGATGGATTTATTGTCATTGACAAGAAATGGAACGGGGAGGAGAACGTACAGATTACATTTATGCCTGAGGTGGTCATACATAAGGATATTAATGACGAATCCTATTTTTCCTTCGGCCCAATAGTGCTGGCCTTACCTATTAAAGCTATTGAAACAAGGACTAAATCCTATCCGGTAAAGGGATTCTATGATTTGAAGCACTACAACAGCTCAAGGTGTATCAGTACGTTGGTGAGCCTCTGATTCAACAAAGGAAAGACTCAATATTCTAGACCACGCTATTGAATTCCCTGACGAGACAAAGGGAAAATGTAGAACTCCATTCCGATGGGGAAAACTATTCTCAGACAGGTGACTTTTGCGCAAGGGACCAATTAGTGCGCAGTGAATTTTGACTGATCCATCGGCAAAAGTGAATGCCGTAAGACTATTAAACAAACGTACAATGAATAAAATTGTGAATCGAATATTGTTGTTATCACTTGTGCTCACTTGTGGCTTTCAGGTAGACGCTCAACCTGATCACATGGTAACGCATCCGGCGAAGTCATTTATCATGTCTTCTTGAAGTTTCTATGACAGCAATGGTGACTTACATGGCGATTTTAACGGACTTCGTCAAAAACTTGATTATATCCAGGATCTCTTGGGGCGCGTACCAAGTTATCCCTGCTATTGCCCTTATATGATGCGGACTGTTATCATAATTATTTCGCAAATGATTTTAGACCTTCGATGCTGAATTCGGGACCTTTGACGAATATGCCTCACTTGTCAGGGATATACATAGGAGGGGCATGAAGGTATATATGGATATGGAGACACAATATGTGACGTACAAGCATAAGTGGTATGTAGACGCTATCAACAATCTGTCATCTCCCTACAGCAACTACATATTATTTGATGATGAAGATATCACACCATTCCTTCCACCATGGTATTTGGGTTGAGGGAATTGGTTTCATTTGATGGAGAGGTAATACAGTTACTACGGTAAACTTGAAAAAGCAGGGAGGTCCTTGAGTATAACATTGGTCTTTTTACCTATTTCATGGATCCTGATACGGATGGTGTATTTGATGACGGGGTAGATGGCTTTCGTCTTGATCATGCCATGGACAACCTTGAATCACAAGGCATCACTATCAAATCTTTTTGTTGAGTTTTGGAATCCATTGATCCGGGAGCTAAAAGAAAGTAAATCCATCAGTCACGTATCGCTGAACAAATAAAAGCTGACTGGAATGATTACGGATATGATTATTTTGAGCGTGCAGGGGTTGATCAAATGTTCGGGTTTGGGTTGCAGCGTGCCATCCTGTCATTTGACAAGCAGCAGCTTATTCACAAGGCAGATTCGGTCTTGGTAGTTACGCCACCGGACAAGGGCCAGATCATCTTTTTGGAGAACCACTGATCTGGACCGCTTTGCATCCCTAGAACAAAATAGTGCAAAGCAGAAACTCGCCGCATCGCTCCAACTCCTTATTGGGGGCATTCCAATCAATTACTATGGCCAGGAGATAGGCATGAAGGGTAAGGGTGCAAATGGTTTATATGGGATCGGGATGGTAACGATATTCCAAGACGGGAGGCGTTTGAGTGGACTGCCTCTGCCGATGGCCCTGGTGTAACCACGTGGTATGCGAATGAAGGGCCATGGTGGACAAACCGAAATCTACAACCGGATGATGGAATTTCTGTGGAAGAGCAAATTCATGATCCTCAATCATTACTTAATCATTACAAAAGTATACTTAAACTTAGGGCAAGACATGAAGCACTCTCAAGGGGGGGTATGCTATGGTTAAAAACAATAATGATTTTGCATCAACTTTATGCGGAAGCTGGATCTAAAGCAGTTCTGATAGCTGCGAATCTATCAGATCAGGTTCAAACCGTTGTTGAGGACTACAAGGAAAGATGCAAGCCACTTCGCAGCCCCTGAAAAATTAAGGATAGCACTTTTAAGTTGGAACCCTATCAAATGGCGATCTGGAAAGTAAGGTAGTTAGCTTGGGGGACCTACAGTTACCTGACGAAGGAGTCACTGCTCAATATTTCCACTACTTCACGCCCATTGACTTCATAGGTCACATACAAGGCATACACGTATACTCCCGGAGGCATGCTCGTTTCCGTTCTTTTTGCCATCCCAGCTAAAGGATGTGTCTCTTCGGACCTATAGACCATATTTCCCCATGATTAAAATGCTGCCATTGATGTATAGTACCGTGATACCTGACCCGAAACTAACAGAGAATATATCATTGGATCCGGTCATCATTGGGGGAGAAAACATTGGGGATATAGAAAGTCGTGTTCGTGGATGCCGGGATGCAATCTGTTTTTTCGAAGATTTCGATTTGATCAGTGGCCATCATACATTCCGTGAATACGGTAACACTATACATGCCTGGCGTCAGGACAGAAGAGCATGGATGTTTCATCACCCGTATTCCATAGGTAATGGGCTGGAACGGCCTGGGTCACATCAAGAAGAATAAAATCTCCTGCGCACAGCACCGTATCAGGGCCCAGGTTCAGATAGGGGATCTGATCATCTATTCCGACCGTGATGCTGTCTGATTGCTGGCCACAGGCATTGCTGATCACAAGGATGTAGGTATCCTCAGCCGAAACAAGCAATTCTGAATGGCGTTCTCGTCTTGCCAAACCAATGCATTGGTAGTTGCAGGCGCAGATAGCACGATGGATGCCCCTGCACATAAGATCGTATCCATGCCCAAATCAAACGACTCCGGACTCTTCCATATAACCCATCTGGATACTATCCATGTCCGTACCGCATCGGTTGGAAGCCATTAGTGTGTATAGGCCCGGCGACACTACCTGTATATCGTGTGCATCTGATCCATCCTGCCACTCGATCGATGTGATCGCATCCGGCTGATAGGAGAGCAAAAGGCTTGACACCCACAGAGAATGGTGTCAGCACCCAGTTCGATAGTTGCGCCACTCCGCGCACTCCACATGAATCGTATCGCTATCACTTCCACAAAGGTTGCTTACCTGTACGAAATAGCTTCCTGACGCAAAGGCTGAAAAGCTTGCCGATGATGAACCATCATGCCATACATAATTCACACCTGAAATATTGGTCTCAAGCACCACAGAATCACCTGCACATGCTACACCATCAGGTCCCAGGCTCACCATGGGCCCGTCCGTACTTTCATAAATCTCCAGCGTATCGGTGGATGCACCACAAGCATTGGTGATGGCCAGCGTAATTGTTTCTTCCTGTGTGGCACTGATTGATGATCCCGTAGATCCGTCCTGCCACAGATACATTACGCCTGCAACACCCGAATCCACGACAATTGTTTCCCCCGGGCAGATCGCTGGATCTTCTCCAAGATCAAGTGAAGGGATTTCGGGCAACATAGTTACTTCAAGGGTATCCGCGGACGTGCCACAACTATTTTGAGTCATCGCATGTACCGTCATCGCCTGGGTTACTTCTATAGCCGCTCCCGTAGTACCATCCTGCCAAAGGATGGCCACATCCGGAATAGCAATTATAAATGAAATTGTATCTCCAGGGCACAGGGATGCATCGGGCCGACGGAGAGTATCGGAATTGCAGGAAGTAATGCAATTTGCATGGTGTCATAAGCAACACCACAACCATTGGAAACCATAACATGCACTTCACCTGCTGAGGGGGTTGTATAAGTTGGTAGTGCATATCTGCTGCTTATAACCAGGTATTGACATTGGAAGCGAATTGGCTCAATCGGAAGCGTTGCGACCATGGAGATAGAGGTATCGATCCTGAGCGAAACCGAAGGCAGCGATCCGCCGTCACTATTACTATGGTATCACGACCGTACCGCAGATTATTGGCAACCGTTAGTGCGTAGGTTCCTGGTGATGAGACCATGAGTTGTGCGGATTGTGAACCGTCATTCCATAGATAGTCAACACCGGATATACCCACATCGATCACCGCTGTATCCCCCTGGCACAATAGAAAATCACCAGGCAGGCTTAATAAGGGTGATGCATCTGAAGCAGCGACGATCACCGTATCAGACGATGTTCCACAGCTGTTGGCAACCTGCACATAGTAGGTTCCTGCTGTATCGACCAGTAATGTATCTGCTGTACTCAGGTCATTCCAGACAAAACTTGCCTGCGGGTACATTGACGCTGAGGACTGCTATATCGCCGTTACAAAGATTGATGTCAGGACCCAGGTCAGGTTGCGGTGGGGCCGCGATCATGGTAATATTGACTGTGTCTCTGTCGAAGCCGCAGGCATTTGTGATCGATAGGGGCATATAGGCCGGACGTTGTGACTTCAAGGGATGTATTCGTCGTCCCATTTTGCCACTGATAGGTACCGGTATTCGCTCCACCGTCCAGCATGGTATCGCCGGTACAGGCCTGGTATCGGGGCCGAGACTGATCAGCGGGGGGCAGTCATGAACACGACCATCTGGTCTGTTTCTATACCACAGCCATTGGTTACGGTGATGCTGTATACACCGGCATCATCGATGATATAGAAGGGGCTGTTATTTCCATCCTGCCAATGGTAGCTACCGAGCGTGTGGTTGAGGGTGATATCCAGTATTTCACTGGTGCAGAGACGGGGTCGTGTCTGGCCCGATATCAAAGCTCGGGGAATAAGTTCAATAACCTCGATCTGGTCCGAATGCGTCCCGCACAAATTGGTGACTGTGAAGCCATAGGTTCCCTCTTTCATCAATTACATAAGTTGGATTTTGTGTCCCATCCTGCCATACATATTCTCCCTTATCGGGATCAAGGTTGAAGGCAATCAGATCGCCTGGACACAAGAAGGTGTCAGATCCCAGCGACAGGGTTCTGGTGGTTCTACCACAGTCACATTGACTGTATCGGATGACAGGTGACATCTGTTGTCGAGAGTGACATGGTATAGTCCGGTCTCACTGATCGTATAATTGAAGTCCGTTGAACCATCCTGCCATTCGTAGGTGCCGTCGCCAGGATCCAAACGCGATATCATATGTATTTCCTGAACACATGATGACGTCATCAACCGCAAAGGCGACAGGTGTTTCGTTAAGTATCACCACATCGACAGCAGCACTGGCGTTGTTGCATCCGGAAAAGACCGTCACTGAATATTCTCCGGAGGTGTGCACCATCAGGTGGAATCACGTGAACCATCACTCCAGATATAAAGGACATCATTGATGTCCGTATGCATGCATGGGTACAATCAGAAATGAGTCACAAACTTCAATGGGGCCATCGATCTCAACTGCGAGGTCTGTTGCAATTATCTCTTCAACGATTACATCCTCAATAAAGTAGTAGGAATTTTGTGTTGGGACTTGACAGGTAGATTCTACCGTGGTCTCCGCGTCGGTATAAAAATTCCCAATCGTGATATGGGTTTCATTTCCTGTGGCGACAATCGTATTAAAATATAAACCCAGTTTATCGTGTCTGTAAATAATTCCACCTAAATCAACTTGTGGTGTCATGCCAAGTGGCATAGTGATGGCCGAAGAGGTGAGCAATGCCCAAAATGGTCTATCCCGCATTGGCTGTCCCCGAGGTTGAGATAGAATCCGACTTTATAGCATACCCCTTCTTCCAGTGTATCAGTCAACGCAACCTGTGCGAATTCCCTGAAAAAGCCATAGGAGTGGCCGCCGATATACGCAGCTCCTGTCCGGGCAAATTGACCACCAAAAACGTTGGTCGGTACCCCATATGGCCAAAATGTCGCGCATTCGTTGAAGTAATCATTTATTGAACGGTCACCCACGGAGGACAAAGCACAACGATTCCCCCATTTCCTCCGAAGGCGGTAGGTGTACTCTTCAAAGCTTGGGTTGGGTACAAGGTTTTGCCCAATGGACTTGGCCGAAAGCAATAGCAAAAGTGATACAAGGCATATCTGCATTGTATTACGCTTACATAGCACTTTTCTGCAAAAAAGGGACCTCTTAAGATCGGAATCGGTGACTAAATATAATATAAGCATGGAAGAAAACCATGTCTGCATTCGCTGTTTCCCAAACCCATGTGACAGGAACATCTCCCAATTCAGTGATGCCATTGAATTTTGAAGTGCCGCCAACGTGCATGTGTGAATGATATAACATTTACGCAGAGTTGTGTAAGGGATGTCCTTTGATTCAGAATCAATTTTGTAGCCTAAGTTTTTCCGGTATCATCTTGTTTGTGGCGTTCAGTTTACAAGTAGTGGATGCACCTTGAAAATCTACAAGGCCTGGTGAAAGAACTCGAAGATTATAGCTGGTTTCCTTCCGTGTTGACCAGAAAGGCCTGCTTACCTACTATCTCGTCGACGGCGACGGTAAATGGTTAAAATCCCTTGGTCAGCAGCGCGAGCGATTCAATCGCTACCTGGAACAGGCGAAGGCCATGACCCTGAATGCCGAGCAGCAGGAATTGATTGCCCACATCGGCGAGAAATTTGCCGAGTACGCTGCGGCAAAGGACGTCGCCATCGAAACCTACAAGGGTAGCAGCAACCTTGGTTCCATTTCCAATCTGCATGAAAAACAACGGGAGATTTTTTTCAGCCTCCTTGAAGAATGCCGCGCCTTCAGCCAGGAGCAATGGCGGCTTATTGGCGAACAGCAAAAGACCGGGAGTTTCCTTACCAAGAAACTGCGAATTACCCAGCTCGGAGCGATGGCGGTCTTTCGCCATTCTCTGCATGCTCTTCCTTTTTATTCTCTACAAACATATCCTCGGTCCGATCCGCGGATTGGCCATCAAAACCGGCGGTTCGCCCCGGGAGAGTTACTGGGACGAAGTGGATTCCCTGACCAACTCCCTGAAGGGGATGATGCGCGAATTCGATGAGACCAGCGACGAACTGGCGAGAAGCCGCAGGCACCTTCTCCAGGTTGAACGGATGGCCATGGTCGGCGAGCTGGCGGCGGGAGTAGCCCACACCATCAGAAATCCTTTTACCTCCATTAAAATGCGGATGTTTTCTTTGACCCGTTCCCTTGAACTGAGTACCGTGCAAAACGAGGATTTAAAGGTCATTTCCGACGAAATTACCCGAATAGACCGAATTGTTCAGAATTTTCTGGAATTCGCCAGGCCGCCGAAACTCCGTCTGGAGGTATGCCATCTGGGGGATGTGATACATTCGGTGCAGAGCCTCCTCGAATATCGATTAAAGGCCTATAATGTCGAGGTCCACTACACGCATCGACCGGAACTGCCGCCGGTCAGAGTCGATGCCGACCGCATCAAGGAAGCGCTGGTCAATCTGTTGATCAACGCCTGTGAGGCCATGGAGACCGGTGGGCAAATTTCCATCGTTGAATCGAGGGGTAGGGATCCGGAACTGGGTGAGATAGCGATCATCACCGTCAGCGATAGCGGGCCGGGGATCCCGCCGGCGATCATCGACAAGGTCGTAACCCCGTTTTTTACCACTAAGGAAGAAGGCTCGGGGCTCGGCTTGAGCATCGTCTCGCGAATCGCCCGGGAGCATCACGGAAAGTTTATTATATCACCGGCACCGGTCCGGGGTGCCGAATGTATTTTGCAACTGCCGGTAAAGGGAAGAGGCCATGAATCGCATCCTGATAATTGATGACGATCAGCAGTTAGGTATCAGTTTTGCCAAGATCCTGTCGCAGGAAGGGTACAAAATTGCCAACGCCTTTTCCGGTCGGGAGGGGATTGAAGCGGTCAAGACCTTTGCGCCGCAGCTGGTCATTCTCGACATTCGCCTGCCGGATATCAGCGGTCTTGAGGTCTTTGCCATCATTCATGAGCTTTTCCCCAAGCTGCCGGTCATTATAATTACTGCCTTCGGTACCACCGATACGGCCATCGGGGCCATACAGCAGGGGGCCTATGATTATATCTACAAACCCTTCGATGTCCCGGAGATGTTGCTGCTCATCGAAAAGGCACTGGTAGCCGGGCGCTGTATGTCTTCTCCGGTGGAGGTCAACCCGGAGGGAGCGTTGGCCGCCGAGCGAGAGGCCCTGGTCGGTGGCGGCAGCCAGATGCTTGAGGTGTATAAGGCGATCGGCAGGGTGTCGGGGACCGATGCCACGGTGCTGATCCGCGGCGAGTCGGGCACCGGCAAGGAGCTCGCGGCCCGGGCCATCTACAATCATTCGCGCCGCGCCGAACAGCCCCTTGTCGTTATCAACTGCGTGGCTATCCCCGAGACATTGCTGGAAAGCGAGCTGTTCGGCTATGAAAAGGGCACTTTTACCGGCGCCGTGCACCGTCGCCTCGGCAAGATCGAACAGGCTAAAGGCGGTACGGTATTTCTCGATGAGATTGGCGATATGCCGCTGTCGATCCAGGCCAAATTTCTTCGCCTGCTTCAGGAAAACAGTATCGAAAGGCTAGGCGGCAAGGAGCCGATTAACGTTGATGTGCGGATTATTGCCGCCACCAATCGCGATCTCGAAGCGGCGGTGGCGGAGGGGAAATTCCGGGAAGATTTGTACTACCGGTTGCGGGTGGTGACCCTGACCATGCCGCCGCTCAGGGCGCGGATGGAGGACCTGGAGGTCCTGGTCGATTATCTGCTAAAAAGATTGTCGGCGGAGCTGACTATTGCCAATCCGGGGATCGGCAGCCAGGCGTTCAGCAAACTGAGGCTCTATGACTGGCCCGGCAATATTCGCGAGTTGCAGAATGTCTTGAAGAAGGCGTTGATCTTTAACCGTGGTGCGCCACTGCAGCCGGAGGAGATTACCCTGATCGAGCCGGAGCAGGAAGGGGGGCATATGGCTGAGGACGATCTGGCTGCTCTCAGCAACATCCGGCCATGGATCAGGACTATGCTTCGCGCCGAGAAAAACGATCGAATGTTTGACTCCTGTTTGAATCAGGTGGCCGCCCTGCTGCTTGAGGAGGCTCTCGATATCACCGGCGGCAACCGATCCCGGGCGGCAAAGCTGCTCGGTATTTCCCGACCGACTCTGCATGCGAAAATGGATAAATATAACCTCGGAAATTCGTCCGACGAAAAAGAGCAAGGGACGAATGGCGCAGTCAGACCATTTTACAATCTGTAAAATAATCTGACACTTTTTTCCCTTGTGACTCCTGGCTTTTTCCCGACAGCGTTCTCCGGTCCGGTGAAAAACCCTTCCGCTTGAGCCGTTGCAACAGCAGCGGGCAGGAAAACGGTTTGAGCAGATATTCGTCAGCCCCAAGGCGAAAGCCTTCCAGGGCGTTTTGTATATTATCACTGTCGGTGACCATAAAGACGGTTGTCTGCGGTCGTAACTCCTTGGCCTTTTTTACAACCTTCAGGCCGTTCGTCATCCGCATCTGCAGGTCGGTTATGATCAGGTCGAAATCTTCTCTTTCCAGGGCCTCGATCGCCGTGCTACCGTCGACTGCCCGGGTTATCCGGCAATCATAGGCGTCAAAGCAACTTTCCAGCAAATCGAGCATTGTAGCATCCTCATTCACCAGCAGTACTTTTGAAGACATTGTTTTCCCTCACATATTGGTTTGGCGGGGGTCCGGCAACGAGATCGTAAAGTTCTTCCATTCGAAGATAGTGTGAGGATTAGCTGCATAAAGCGTGCCCGCAGAGGATTTTCAGCAGCCGCAGCTGGATGGGGCCTTGCTGCGAAATTTGGCGATCCAGCTGTTGATGATATAAGCAGCGCAACCGCAGCCGTCGTCGGGGTTGACGTAGATGGCGGCCGTCGGGCAATTTTTCGCACAGGCCCGGCATTCCATGCAGGCGTCACGGTCGACGATCTCGGCTTTGCCGTTCTGCAGCCGGAAGATGCGGTGCGGGCAGACCAGCTGGCAATTGCCGCAGCCGATGCATTTGTCCAGCGACAAATGCAGAATGGCGGTGTTCTCAAGATATCTGAAACCTTGCACGGCAATCCTCCTATTATACAAACGGTCCGGCCAGCCAGAGCAACATGGCCAGAACCGTGGAGCTTATCTGAAAGGCCAGACCTTTGCGCATCTCCTTGGCAACCCCGGACAGCGAGGTGAACGGCGTTGAACCGGTGAAGTTCATCGCCAGAAAGGCCGAGCAACCGCTGATCCACAGGAAGATGGCCAGCTTTTCCATGGTGCCGGTCGGTGATTGTCCTGCCCACAGCAGCAGGGCGGCAAACCCGCCCATAACCGCTCCTTTCAGCCAGAACTGGCGAAACGGCAGCCAGGGGAGGAGCAGCGGCGTGGCCACCGCCCCGGCGAGTACGGCCGTCAGTGTTGCGAGAAGAAGTTGCATTCCACGGCTGAGGGCCAGCTCCGGCGAAAAGAAACCGGGCGATATTCCCGACAGGAGAAAAAAGATCACGGCGGCGATTGTCAGCTGTTTCCAGATAATGCAGAGCTCAAGAGGCACGAGAACCGCCCGCTCGCGCAGGGTGAAGGTGATCGTCCGCATCTTCTCAGTGGTCTCACCGGTTCGCAGATACTCCGGCAAATCGGCGGCCAATATCGGCCCGAAACGACCCCGGAAGCCGCACAACCGTCTCAATTCATGGGCGGCTACGCCGCTCGCCGACAATTGGGGCAGGAGCAACTCGCGGTGGCTGACAACTTGATCGAGCTGCGCCCTCTGCACCTGATAGGCGATTTCCTCGGTGGAAAATGTGCCCTTGCCGGCGGCGCACCAGACATTAATACCACGGGTATCGATAACCAGCAGCCAGACATTTTGGCCCGCCAATTCCCGGCGCAGGGCATCAAAGCTCAGCTTATAGTTGGCGGTGACCAGCACCGGTGCCTTGGCATCGGCATTGCCCAGACAGTACAGGCCAGGCGTAATTTTGTAGTTATTGCGGGTTAAGCCGGTACGGGCACCGACCGTGCCGAGACTGTCGCGCAGTGTCAGAGCGGTTTTCACTTGTGGCACCGGGCCGACCGGCGTCTCGACAAAGCCCTCGACAAAGGGCAGAATGGTGTAACCTGGCCGTTCGTTGCCGCTTGACCGCGGCGGTGGCTTCGGGCCTCAGCAGGTGCCGTCGGGTATTTCCACCGGCACCTGGCAAGGGGTCGGGGCGGGATGCAGGGGCAATATGTGTTGCTGGAACTGGGTTGTCACGCGATCCTCCGGGGTATTTTGATTGCTGTTGCAGTGCATATTGCCAATTATGTAAGCATCGCGAAGCCTTTTTCAAGGTCGGCGCGGAGGTCGTCGCAGTTCTCAAGGCCGATATTCAGGCGGATAACGGTTTTATCGGCATACCGTGACGGGGTTGCCCGCAGGATCTTGGCGGCGGTCAGCAGACTCTGAAAGCCGCCCCAGCTGTAACCGAGCCGGAACAGGGCCAGGCTGTCGATAAAGGCGGCAAGCTCGACCTCGGTATAGTCCTTTTTAAAGGTGAAGGCAAAAAGGCCGGACGAGCCGCGAAAATCGCGTTTCCAGAGATGATGCTCGGGATGGCTGGGCAGCGCCGGGTGGAGCACCTCCGCCACCAGGGGCAGGGTCTGCAGCCACTCGGCCAGGGTCAGGGCCGATTGTTCATGCTGCCTGAGCCTTACCGCCAGCGAATGCAGGCCGCGCAGGGCAAGATAGCATTCCTCGGCCGGGGTATAGATTTCCATGAGTTTATAGAATTTGGCAAATTCTTCGGCGTATTTTTCGCCGACCGACACTGTTCCCGCCAGTACATCGGAGTAGCCTGAGATGTACTTGGTCACCGAGTGGATGGTGGCATCGATTCCCAGGTCAAAGGGTTTCAGGTACAGCGGCGTGGCCCAGGTGGCGTCGAGCAGGGTGACGATATTCTTGTGCCGGGCGATGGCGGTGATCGCCGGGATATCCTGGAGTTCAAAGGTGATCGAGCCGGGCGACTCGAGGAGGATGAGGCTGGTATTCGGCTGGATGTAGCGCTCGATATCGGCACCAACATTGGCCGGCACCAGGGTACACTGAACATGGTATTTTTTCTCCAGAACCTTGTGGCAGAAGCGCTGGCCAGGACCGTAGGCGTTATCGACGACGAGGATATGATCGCCGCTGCCGGCAAAGGCCATAAGCGCGGTCTGAATGGCGGCAATGCCCGATTGGAAAACCCTGGTGACCGCACTGCCTTCGAGTTGTCGCATCGCCTCTTCGAACTGCCGCTGGGTGGGCAGCCGGTCGGTGCCGTAGCTGATTCCGGCATACTCGCCACGCCGCGACTTCAGCATATCGGCGTAACAGTCGAAGAGCACGGTTGAGCCTTTGTAGCAAGGCGGATTAATGGTTGCCGCCGGAGTTGTGTCGCGCTCCGGCCAGTTCTGGGCGATTATTCGGGTCTCATTTTTCATTGTCTGTAAACCTGTTGTCAGGCTGAAAAAATGGTTGGGGAGTTGGTTATCTCAGGGTGTCGACCAGCTTTCTTGTAATGCCGTCAAGGCTTTCCTTATGAGTAATGAAAGCCTTGCGAGTTGACTGTACCACAGGAAAAACGGTATAAGTAATGAAATCCTGGCATCGTTTTCATATTTGATTGTCCTAGCAGTTCCTCCCTCGACCACGATCATACCCATGCAGAAAAAACCAGCCGCCCTTTTTTTCGATAAAAACGACTACGAACTCCTCCGTATTGTCAACGATGTCATGGCAGGTAAACACCTTTCCAAGGTCTTACGGTCCCTTCTTGTTGAACACATGCATCCGAACGGTATCAAGGAGATGGCGGCGGCGAGGGGTTTGCGGATAGCCTACGCCATCGCCGGTCTCCTCGGTTCCTTTGAGGATGGCAAGGCCGGTGACCGGATCAAGTCGCTGCGCTCTCTTCGCGATGAGGTTTTTCTCTCTTCAGCCACCTTCCATCAGGTAAACACCGCAAGGGTCATGCTGCAGATCATGAAGGAGTTGCTGCGCAGCGGCAATAACGAAATGCGTCAGTTGAAACTGGCCCATGATTTTCGCATGGTTTCAACGGGCAATCCCCGCCTGGTGCGGGGGCAGCTGGCCAAATACCATCTCCTGGAGATGCCGGAAGAGTCCAACCAGTTCACCTTCGACGATCATGTTCACGATGCCAACACCAAGGGGCGAAAATCACCAACCCACCTGCTCATGGATGCCTGGATCAAAGGGATTCGCCATCTTACCGTAGTCTATTACAATTACGTCAATCCCGAGGTGGTCGAGGAGCTGATCGAGGCCAGCCGGATCCTCGATATCCGGGTCCAGGTGGGCATCGAGATGTCGGCCCGCTTTCGCGACAAGTATGTCCGCTTTACCTGGGAACCGCATGGCTTTATCGGTAACCGATCGTTTCTCAGGTTTCTCGAAGAGGAGTCGGTTATAAAACTCCTCGCCGAGGGGCGCAAGGTATCACAGTATCAGCAGCAATATGTTTTCGATGTTTTAGAGATTTACAACGACCGTCATCGACTGACCCTCAGTCGCGACCTGGAGTTGACCCTGAACCCCCTCAACCGGGAGGAATTTCTCCGTTTTGTCGGTGCCGGGCAACCCTCGGTGTTGCATCTGGCAAGATTTATCCATAACGACCTTTCGGCAGTAATTGCCAAGGAAGTTCAAACATTGCTGGTAGAACAAGCCGGGGCTGCCGGAGAAGGACAAGCCCCGCTGCAAAAGCGTCTTGAGCTTTTCCGGCAATTCACCCTTGAAACGATAATCGAGCAGTTCCTGCTGCCGTCCCAAAATCCGGAGATTCATGATCCAGCCCATCCCGAAGATGGTGTTGAACTCCCCGAATTGCTGCAGCTCCGCCCCAAAGATCTCCTGGCCAGGCTGCTTTCCCTCCATTCCAGCTCCCGCTTCACCCTCAATCTCAGCAACCTCACCATCCAGGACACCCTGGAGTTGTTGTACACCTGTGAGGGAACGATCAGCCATATCGAGAGCTATAACCTCAAGACCGCCGCCCACGGTGTGATCTCCTGCCGTGGCGGGGGGATATTCGCCGGCGATGCGGTCGATCTCAAGAGTCCCGAAAAGCATTATTGCCTGATCAGTGATTTGCAGCAGGCTCTCAACGAGGATAATGTCATCTCCCTCAAGCGGGCGATCCGCGCCATCCTCTGGGATTTTGAGGAACAACGGATTCAGATGAAAAAATTTGTCGATCAGCTGCCCAATGAGAACAGCGGAGAAGGAAAGGGTGGCAAGTGAATATGGGCGGATGATCGAGCGGAAGGCGCAATTGGTGGAAATTCTCTATAATCTTGAGACATTTCACAACTATTATAAGAACCGTCTTCTCGGCTCGCGCATTGGTTCCGGCTCGACCGGGCAATCCGACAATCAGTACGGCATGGGGCTGGTGGTCCTCGATACCCTGTCGGCGCGTGCCCAAAAAGCCATTACCGAGGAAATTGCCAGCAAAAAAAGACTGCTCCTGCCGGTCACCGCCCTCATCACCAAGCATTCGCACAGCCGTCGCCACGCCTCTTCCGGCAGTCACGGACCCAGGAGCTTTTGGGAAAAATTTCGGTTAGTTAAAACAAGGGCCGACCGGCCGTTTTACGACTGGAGTCTCGACGGCCTGCTGGTGCATCCGGGAAGACCCGGAAATGTCGCCACCCTCGGCGGTATCAGCCACGCTGACGACAATGAAAAGTTGTTTTCGGCAGTGACGGTCGAGGAAAAAATCGAAGAACCCTGGACCTATCTGAACACCAATGTGAAGAACACCCTGAAGGTGCTGCTGGGTTTCATACCGGCCTTTCTGACCTTCAGCCTGACCAAGGACTGGTGGTTGCTGGCCTATCTGGGAGCCTTTATCTGGTTCGGCATTACCGGCTTTCGCAATATCATTCAGTCGGTACTCGGTGGTGGCGGCCTGCGCCGTTCGCCGCTCCTGCCGTGGAATTCATTGGTCAGCTGGAGCCGCATCGCCGACTCTCTACTGTATACCGGCTTTTCCGTGCCGCTTCTCGATTTTCTCGTTAAGACCCTGCTCCTTGACCGGACTTTCGGCATTACCACCGCCACCAATCCCATCGTTCTTTATGCGGCCATGGGGCTGGCCAACGGCGTGTATATCAGCGGTCACAATATCATCCGCGGGCTACCGCGAGCCGCCGCCACCGGAAATTTTTTCAGATCCATTCTGGCTATTCCGCTGGCCGTGCTCCTCAACGCCCTCATCGCCATGGTCCTGCAGCTGTGCGGGGCTCCCGACGTCGCCGGCGCTTTGCAAAAATGGGCGGCGGTCATCTCCAAGTTTGCTTCCGATTGTGTCGCCGCGATCATCGAGGGGATGGCTGACCGGCAGGTCAATATTCGGGCACGACTGGTCGCCTACCAGGCAAAGATCTCCCAGCTCTTTTCGGTTTTTGCCCGTCTGGAGCTGCTGTTCCCGGAGGAAGACGTCCTCGACATGCTGCAATCGCCGAAGATGGTCATGGAGACCCTCGATTACGAGGCCCGCGATCAGGAAAAGAGGATCATCGTCAACGCCCTCGATCTCATGTATTTCTGGATGTATCAACCGCGGGCGCAGCGGGCGCTGGAAATCATCTGCGAACAGATGACCAAAGAGGAGTGGCTGATTTTTTACCGCTCGCAACTGGTGCTGAAACGCTACCGGGAGATCAGTCAGGTCTTTGTCGACGGCCTGGTCGGTCGGAATTTTTCCAAGGCTTTATCCTTTTACCTGGACCGTTTTGAGGAGTATTTGAAGGATCTTGAAAAACTCGGTCGAAAGAAAAAAAATGGCTCCCTTGAAAAAATTCCCGCTGTTGCCGGAAAGGTATGCCTCTAACGCTTGACTTCGTATCTTCCGGCCATAAAGTTATGGGCAGTCAGCGGTAATCGCCCTAACCCCGTTGCATGCGATAAACGGGATCCATAATATTGCCCCTTGTGGGGATGATACCTACACGAAATCAAAAGGAGACTTTTATGCTGCACAAGAAAATGGCTCAGGCCTTGAATGAACAAATTAACAAAGAGATGTATTCGGCATTTTTGTATATGTCGATGTCCAACTATTCCAACAAATGTGGGTTGAAAGGTTTTGCCAACTGGTTCATGGTGCAATACCACGAAGAGATGTTCCATGCCATGAAGCTCTACGAATATGTTCAACGCCAGGGCGAGGACGTCAAACTTGAAGCGATCAAGGCCCCACCGAGCGAATTCGCCAATCAGCTGGATATGTTTACCCAGACCCTGACCCACGAGCAATACATTACCGCGTCCATCAACGAACTCATGGAAGTGGCCATCAGCAAGAAGGATCATGCCACCCAGATCTTTCTTGAGTGGTATGTTACCGAGCAGGTGGAAGAGGAAGAGAACGACAATGACATCATCGCCCAGCTGAAACTGATCGGCGATAACCCCCACGCCCTGCTCATGCTTGATCGCGAACTGGCGGTCGCGGGCGACAACTGTACCCACCGATTACAGCAAAGGTGTGGAGGCAGCGGCTAAGGCAGCTGCAAAATAAGCCTGATAGGCGGACAGCAGTCCGCATATCTCATCCTTGGCGCCTTTCTCGGGAAAGACGCTTCAAAATTGCCGGAGAGCGCGAGCAAGTGCTTTCCGGCCTTTTGTTTTTGGCGGGGCCGACATACATCCTCAACGACCTTTTTTCTTTATCTTCTTCCCATAACCATATATCTTCACCATCCTGAAGGATGTAAAGAAGTATTGTCGCAATAAGGAGAAATGCATGACCCCAAGATCGCCCCTGCAAAGCTATCCGACATCGAAAGAAGATGCCGTTTCGGCTCAACGCGATGTGGATACCCCGCAAACGGCGTCCGCCAGCTACCGTCTGTCCTATACCGATATCGATTTTCTGACTCGGGAAGAGCTGCGGCCGATTCGCCTGCAACTGGAATTGCTGAAACCGGAAATGCTCCAGCGGGAACATGGCATCGAGGCAACGGTGGTGGTGTTCGGCGGCAGCAGGATTCCCGAAGAGCAGGAGGCCTTGGAGAATGTTGCTCGGACAGAGCAGGCGGCCATCGCCGATCCGAAAAACCGGGAGCTGCAGCGTAAGGTGGCCATTGCCCGACGGATACTGGCGAAGAGCCATTATTACGAGGAGGCGCGCAAACTGGGCGGGCTGCTGTCGAAGATCTACCATCATAAATCCTGCCGCAATCTGGTGGTTATCACCGGCGGCGGGCCGGGCATTATGGAGGCGGCGAACCGTGGCGCCCGGGATGTCGGGGCAAAAACCATGGGGCTGAACATCGTCCTGCCGCACGAACAGGCACCGAACCCGTATATCACCCCGGAACTCTGCTTCCAGTTCCACTATTTTTCCGTCCGCAAGATGCATTTTCTTATGCGTGCCCAGGCCCTGATCGCCTTCCCCGGCGGCTTCGGGACGCTCGACGAACTGTTTGAGACCCTGACCCTCATCCAGACCAAAAAAATCAAGCCCTTGCCGGTCATTCTCTTTGGGCGCGAATTCTGGCAAAAACTCATCAATTTTGATTTTCTTGTTGAAGAGGGCGTGATCTCACCCGAGGATCTGAATATTTTCAAGTACGTCGAAACCGCCGAGGAAGCAGCCGAGATCGTTGAAAAATATTATGATTTGGTGAAAGGAGAATGGGTCGATCGACGGCGGGGACCGGTGCAGGAGGGAGAGGTTTAAAATATTACTGTCCTCGTCAGATATTTTGTGCTTACTGCCAACTCCGCATAACAGGCGATTTTCCCTGAAAAGCCGAATGAGACGTTAGCTTCTGACAACAACATCACCCTTGCTGATATCGGATCTACTAACGAATTTGTTCTGATAGGCCGACGCGGCATATCAGGGTTATTGGCCGAAAATGCCGCAAGCTTGATTCCTAACTGTTTCTCTTGTAAAGGCTAATCATCTCGGCTATCTTGACATAAAGATCTTACATTTCTATTACATGAGAAAGCCGATTCGAAAAAACAAAGAAAAAAGCAGCAAAAAAACTATGACAAGATCGTTAATAAGAAGGTAGGGACAGGGCAATGTTTCATAGGGAACCTTTCTTAAAAGACGACGCGGTCTATTAAACGTTAGGTGAAAAATGGATCTAGGTAAAGGATGGATAATAATTGAACTGTCTCCTCCTGGAGCTACTGAAACACTTGTTTCTATCATTAATCCAAGAAAAACCGGCGATCACATAAAGAGATTATATGGAGCAGATATATATATCGATAAACATGCTTCATTTGAAGAAAAAATCGCATACAAGAAAGACAAGAATTCTTGGCCTTACCCAGTAAAACCAATAAGCCCTTTATACAAATACAATTTTAGTTGCGGACATAATCCAATGCTAATGGCTCATAACTGCAAGAAGCTAAAGAAAAAAGGTGATAAGCGCGAATACACTTTCGTAGTATTTCGAGGGGCAACTGAAGACTTTCGGCCTATAACTGAAGAAATTACAAAAACAATAAAATGCACCTAACGACCTCACTCGGACCCGGCAAACAGCGCCGGTCCGGTGAGTCGGAACGTTGGGCGGCTTCATAGCCTCCTGAGGAAACCTCAAATGAATGAGCTTGATTTGGAAACGATCATTTCCAGCATCATTATCACATGGGGGATTGGCTTGGCCCCTCCGCTAATAATTCGATATGGCATTCGAAGAAAGCGAATGAATATGTGGCCCGCAATTGGAACCACTCTCTTCTTTTGGTTCTGCAGCCACATATTGTTCTCTGCGCTAGGAAGCCGAAGCAAGACGCATGGCGCTCTGGCTCTGATTGCTCTTGTTTCGTACTTTTTGCTAACGTGGGAAGGCACCACAAAGGAGAAGTCACCTTCGATATTCGTTCCTTCGGTAGATACCTCGGCGGATCCAGGTCGTGATCGAATTCACGAGCGGCCAACCCAACATATAGTCTCATCCGCCAACACAAGAGTGATTAGAGAAACGAGGCGGACAACCGAAGACATTCCCCCGTCAGTAGTTCAGGCGATAGGGCACCAGCACGTTCAGGACCAAGTTCAGGGGACACGATACTTAATTCCAACCAAAACATTCTGCGGACAAACCGCAGATGTTTGCGTTATGGATTATCATGGATAAAGAAGAGAAGCGGATTGCAAAAGCACTTGGCGCCAGGGAAGTACCAGAAGTCGACCAGGGCAACTTGCTGAAATACAGAAAGTATCTCCTGGAGCAAATGGATAAGGGTACTGTTCTCACAGGCAGGGAGGACTTCCCTTGGGAAGAGCAATATGTCTTGACTTCCGGAAACCGGGTCGAATATGAGCGACTCAAAAAGGAAAACCCATCGTATAAAGACGAATATAAGCTCATCGGCATATCTGAAGAAGAGATAGAGGAGAACGACCTTGTTGCTCAAGTTGGGCGGCTATCCGACAAAAAATACTTTAAAATCGGTCTTTCGTGGCTGACAGCTAAGAACCAAAAGAGCAGCAACTTTCAAGCACTTGACGACTTCGCTACCTGGGTTGTCAACTGGTGCTGACAGAACCAATAAGGACAGGCTCCAGCAGCCAGTCCATCCGACACAGGGAAGGCTGGTTTTTTTTGAGTTTCTGCATCAGTGGTTCGGTGCGGCTGTCCCATAAGGTGGGAGGCTCAAGATCAATTGGTAGTAGGCGATTTTTAAGTAAAACAAGCGAGGAGATTATATGGCTATTTACCCCTTTGATGTACACAGCCTTGTCAAAATATGTCGTGAAAACGATGTTACGTCAGTAAGCCTTTTCGGTTCTATGGCGAGAGGAGAAGCAACGGAAAAAAGCGATATTGATTTACTCGTCAAATTTGGGAAACGGAAAAGTTTACTGAGTGTAGTGAAATTGGAGCGACAACTAGCAATGGCCCTGGGGAGAAAAGTCGATTTAATAACAGAAGGTGCGTTGAGCCCTTACATTCGAGGCAATATAATTAACGATTTGGAGACAATCTATGCCGCGTAGCGATATCGCCTATCTCCGACACATCTTGGATGCAATAAATCGAATAGGGGAATACTTACAAGGGGTTACAGAAGTGGATTTTCATAACCAATATTTGATCCAGGACGGTGTAATTCGACAAATTGAGATTATCGGTGAGGCGACAAAACAATTGTCAAAGGAAACAAGAGAAAATTACTCACATATTCCCTGGTGCGATATTGCTGGTATGCGAGATAAGTTGACTCATCACTATTTTGGTGTGGATATGGAAGAAGTATGGCTAACAGCGCAAGATGATCTTCCAACTCTCAAGCGGGAAGTTGAGATGATTCTCAAAGCCTACACGGAATGATCAAACCAGAAATGGTTATCTAAAGGGGCGCAGGCGCGTTTAGAAGCAATTGAATTGAACCGAAGGATGGTCTATGGACACGATCGAGTTACATCCAGACTTCAAAGATTTCTTGAGACTTCTGAACTCTCACGGCGTTGAATATTTGCTCGTTGGTGGTTATGCGGTGGGGTACCATGGGTATCCCCCTGCAAACCGGAGATATGGATATTTGGATTGCGGTGAGTGAGGCTAATGCCCAAAAAGCGGCTATGGTACTTCATGATTTTGGAATGCCGAAGGAGACAGTTTCGCAAGAGTTGTTCCTTGACAAGGACAGAGTCATACGCACGGGCGTACCTCCGGTTCGCATAGAAGTTATCACTGGCGCTTCTGGCGTCAGCTTCTTGGAATGTTACTCTCGGCGCGAGGTGGTTGAAATTGACGGTATTTTGACGAATTTCATTTCTCTCGAAGACCTCAAGGTCAACAAAAAAGCAGCTGCACGGCATAAGGACCTAGAAGATTTGGAGCATTTGCCATAACCAATCGTTTGATCGGACTCGCTGAGGCTCACCGTTTAACTTTGCGTTCGGTAACAACAGTATGACAATTCGTAAGGCAAATCTTTCGGATTCGGAAGACATCGCTCGGCTTACTGGAGAGCTTGGGTACGCCGGCGATTTAGATACCATTCGGGATCGCCTTGAGCAGATCGCCTCGCAGCGAGACCGGATAAACCCTGCCATGCAATAAGTACCAATTCTATGAGCACAGTCGACACGGAAGCAGTCATCATCGGCGCCGGTCTGGGCGGGCTGACCAGTGCCATCCTTCTTGGGCAGATGGGCGTCAAGGTGGCGATCATCGAGCGCAGCCCCTTGCCAGGCGGGTTGTTGCGCAGCTACGCCCGGCAGGGCGTTGACTGTGCCGTCGGACTTCATTACTTCGGCCCGGCCGGCGAGGGTGAGCTCCTTCGCCAGATGTTTGACATCCTTGGGGTTACCGAGCGGTTGCAGTTGCGGCGTTTGGGTACACAGGGGGTGCTTGAGCGCTATGTCTACGATGATTTCATTTTTAATCTTCCGGCAACCCTGCCGGCATTTGCGCAGGCGCTGTCCGAGTTGTGTCCGGATGAAAAAGCAGCGATAGACACCATTGTCGAAACACTCCAGTCGATGTCGCAGGGGCTGCGCCTTGACGCCGATGGCAGCTTGCAGTCCAGCCCTTTTTCTATCATCGGAGTGGACCTGAGTATGGAGGAATTTCTTGCCACCTGCGGCTGCTCGAAAAAACTTCACGATATTCTCGCTGTCCACGGTTTCTGGACCGGTCTGCCCATGGACAAATGCCCGGCCAATCTTCTTCTCTATACGCTGGGAGCCCTGTTGCTTTCGGCATGGGAACTTGGCTGTACCGGTAAGGAGATGGCCGATGTCTATGCTGCACGTGCCAGGGAAACAGGCGCTGAACTGATTCTTGGCGATCCGGTGGAGGAAATACTTGTCGATGACGGCCGCGCCTGCGGTGTCCGAATGAAGTCCGGGCGCTCTCTTTCGTGCAAAAAGATCCTCGCCGGCATTCACCCGAAACTTTTGCTGCCCATGCTTTCGGACGATGCTTTGCCGGTTGCATATCGTCAGGGTCTTCAGGATTTGGCGGAAACGACAGGTGCGGTCTGTGTGCATCTGCTGGTAGCAGAGAAAGCGCAGACAGCCCCCGGATATAATATTTTTCGCATACACAAGATCGACGGTGTCAATACCGATGGTACCTTTCTTCGGGTGCGGAAGAGCGAACGAGCCGGATACAATCTTCTCACCATCATCCATGGTTCGGCATATTCGGACTGGCAGCAGTGGTATGGCACGCACACCGGTAATCGTGGAGAGGAGTATAAACAGGCGAAAATGAAGGTCGCGCAGTCGATGATAGAGATTGCCGGCTCCGTGCTGGGTCCTCTCGGGGATTACATGATTCTTGATATCTCAACACCGCTGACGATGCGCGATTGGGCGGCAAGCCCTGAGGGGTCGATATATGGCCTTATGCGTTCGGTAACCACTGACTTGCGATACGCTGTCCTGACACGCATGCCGGTGCGCTCTCTCTACCTTGTCGGTCAAAACGCCATTGCCCCGGGGCTTCTTGGCGTAACGCTGAGTGTCCTGCGCGGCGTTGGCGAGGTTGCCGGGCGCGGTAAATTCCAGCAATTTCTCGCAGCAAGACTGGCGGAGACCTCATAGCTGTCGAGAAAGTCTCGGTTCGTTTATTCAGTCAGATAGTTTTTCAATTTTATTGATAAACCCTTTCATGCTGGTCATTTTGCAACGAGCCGGATGGTTTCGGGGGTGATGTCTGGCCGTCCCTGGCTGTAGTATATAAGGCCAGGGCCCTGGCGCGATCTGGCATGACAAATTCCAGAATCAATGACGCAGTTTCCCGGGGCTTCTGCAGTTCCAGATCGTGGATGCCATCGTCAAAGGAGAATAACCTGACGTTGGGCAGATGGTTCTTGAAATAGTCGATATTCGTATCCGTCATCTCGCGAAAGGAGGATTTGTCCCCCGAGAGGTAAAGAACAGGGGCCTTGATAACCTTGGCTTCTTCCGGGAAATCTTTGGAAGTTCGGAGCGCCCTGGCGAGGCTGAGCCAGGTTTGCCGTGAGGCTGCGTCGGTGTAATGGGAGATGATTTCTTTTACCTCAGCTTTATCTTCGCTATCCATGGTCGGCCAGGCAGAGCCCATGACATCCTTGGTTATCATCTCATCCAGCAGTCCCGACCGGATAAAACCGATGATCGCCTCGCCGATTATCGGGGTGTCAAGCCCCTGTTCCATAAGGTGATAGGGGGAGGGTTTCGGCATAATGACCGCACCCTCGATGCACACCACGGCATTGACCCGGTCGGGGTAGCGGGCGGCAATATTCAAAGCGATCATCCCGCCGTAAGAAACCCCGATGAGTGTGCTGTGTGGAATCTTCAGTTCGTCCATAAGCTTCACGATCATATCCGCCTGCTCGGTTACGGTGTAGAGAAAATCGGGGGCCGGGGTGTCTGAATCGCCTGTGCCGAAATTGTCCAGGGCGATAAGCTTGAAATGTGGGGCGAGAAGAGGAAGCATGCGCGAGAAACCTCGGTAGGTGCCGAAAAGACCAGGGATGAGGATGGCCGGGGGACCTTCTCCGACTTCAACGTAGTGGGCATTGTATTTCTGTTGGTGAGTATATCTGTCTACGCCATATTGGGCAGGGGCTTTAGGTGCGCGCAAGGAGTCGTTGTTTTTAGCAACTTGGGCGCAGGACGTACAGAAGAGTGTCAGCAGGAGGAGCTGGGTTGGGAGCGCAAGAGTCTTGATCATTACAATTTTTAATAGGCGATAATTTTGGCGAGTTGCTGTGAAATTTGCTGAATGTTGGTAAATCTTGTACTTATGGTTATTGACAATGAATGGTGCCGGATAACCTAAAGGGCAATATAGGTACTTTATCCCCGCGTACAATATTTGAAAAACGGTAAGCAGGCAACAAAGAATAAAAGGAAAAAGGAGGCGAGACCGAAACATTGGAAATCACAATAACCTGAGGATCGGTTCTTGTCGCCGTTTTGCTCGGGGCTTTTTATTAATCGTTCTTTTCTTCAAAGGAGTTGCAAATGAAATTCTTGTCCGCTCTTGTTCTGACTTTCCTGGTTGTTTCGTTGTCTTCGGCGTACGGCTTTGATTTCGATCAGTACAAGCCGGGCGATCTTGATAAACTCTTGGCCACACCGAAGATCAAGTCGGGGGTGAAGGTGGTGGTTCAACAAAAGCTCCATTTTCGGGCGATACTTGCCTCGCCGCTGCAAAACTGTAATACGGATATTTTGAAACGAACCATGATCATGCAGGGCAATAAAAAAGAGGTCGTTGAAAAGATGGCCCTTACCAAATGCATGAATCTCCGGTCGGTCAAAGGGGCGACGATCCTTGTGTACATCGAGGACAATGTGGCTGAACGTCTGTCACGTGAGGCTAAGCCCGGCGAGGTGCTCGATATCTTCTGCTCGTATTTGTATATTAGTCCGGCCGGGCCTACTCTTTTGGTGAACGAATATAAAAAGATCAATTAACGGCTTAGGGGATGTTCGGTGCTGTTGACCAGAAGCTCCTGTGGCTGTTTATCCCATTGAAAACGAGGTGTAACCATGGGGGCGACGACATATCTCCTCGCCGGCTCGCTGATTGACGGCAGTGGCGGTCCAATCCAGGAAAAAGTGTTGCTGAAGATCGTTGACGGCAGGTTTGCGGCAATCGACAAGTATTCCCCGGCCGATGGGCTCGACCCGGCGCTGATCACCGATCTGTCGCACTGCACGGTTCTGCCGCCCCTGGTTGACAGCCATGTCCACCTGTTCATGTCCGGGTCCACCGACAAACAGACACGCGAGCGCCAATTGACTGCCGGTTATGACGAGTTGCGACCGGTTATCGCCCGGCATCTGCAGGACCTTTTCAGCCACGGCGTGCTCGCCGTGCGTGATGGCGGTGATAAAGGAGGGTATGCCCTCACCTACAGGCAGACAAAGGAAATGCATCCGGAGATTATTCTCAAGGTTGTCGGCCGGGCCTGGCACGCCGAGGGGCGCTACGGTGGACTTATCGGCAGATTTCCGAGCGATGGCATGAATCTTGTCGAAGCATTTGCCCGGCAGAGCGAGGCGGTCGATCAGGTGAAGCTGGTCAATTCAGGCTTCAACAGCCTGAAGGTCTTTGGTCAGGAAACCGAGCCGCAGTTCTCAACGGCGGAACTGGCTGCAGGTCGTCGCGGCTGCCGCAGAAGTCGGGAGGAAGGTAATGGTTCATGCCAATGGCCGGGAGCCGGTGCGGCGTGCCATCGAGGCCGGTTGTCACTCGATTGAGCATGGTTTCTTCATGGGCCGTGAAAACCTGCAGCTGATGGCGGAGAAAGGCACCTTTTGGGTTCCAACCGTTTTTACCATGAAGGCATTTCTCATGAACTTCGCGCATGCCGGTGCGCACGCCGATCGACAGGTAATCGAAAAGAACCTCACCCATCAACTCGGCCAGCTGACTCTGGCCCGCATGCTCGGAGTCAATGTTGCCCTGGGCACCGATTCCGGCAGCCTCGGGGTATTGCACGGCGAGTCAATGGTCGAGGAAATGAAGCTCTTTCAGAAGGCCGGCTACAATCTTGCCGAGACGGTCCGCTGTGCAACCAGCAACGGTGCCAGCCTCCTTGGACTTGACGATTTCGGCCTGCTTATCAAGGGAAGGGCGGCAACCTTTCTTGTGGTCAGGGGCGCGCCGTCACAACTGCCGCGGAAACTTTTCTACCTTGAGGACATCTATCGCAATGGCCAGCCGAGTACCTTCTATCGCAAGAATCCGATCAAACATATTGCCGCCAAAGAATGAACATCCGGTTTATATCCACCTAACACTAAGATAATAAAGTATATTTGTAGCCCTTGGTGTCCTTTCCCGCTGCCGGCATTTCCGCTTCACCATCTCTCCGAAGACATTTGTTGCAGAGCCAACACTCGTTCCTCCGGCACTGCATTTTAAGTACATAAAATACATAAATGTCATATTAATAATAATAAATTTACAATTATGTTGTAAAATTAATTGTGTTGAACGGTCAAATTTGCCGGGATTTATCACTTAATTGACTGAAATTAATTGGTAAAAAATAATAAGTTGAGGCGTGGCATCCCTTTTGCTCTAGTCATGGCAAAGAAGCAAGAGATGAAAATTCATCTTTCAGAATATGCAAACTGCCAAAACGAGGAGGGTAGGAAAATGCAACGCCAAGAACATTTTCAAAAGGATTTACCCAGGGGATTGCCGAGTCATGCATGGTTGGCCATGGGATGCATCCCTAAGGTTGAAATGAATTTATAAGGCACTGGTGGTTCGGTGAACAATGAACCATATTGCCGGTAGCTGGCAACAATGGAAGCTTTCTGCTTGGAGGAGAAAACAATGAAATTCGTAACAGCAATTATTAAGCCATACAAACTGAACGATGTGCGGGAAGCCCTTACCGCCGTCGGCGTCAATGGTGTAACGGTGACAGAAGTGAAGGGGTTTGGCCGGCAGAAAGGTCATACCGAGATCTATCGCGGTGCCGAATATGTGGTTGAATTTTTACCGAAATTGAAAATCGATGCGGCCATTCCCGATGAGCTTTTAGATAAAACCATAGAGGCTATTAAAAAAGCGGCACACACCGGCCAGATTGGCGATGGAAAAATTTTCGTCTTCGACCTTGAACAAATAATGCGAATCCGCACCGGAGAAACCGGTGTTGAAGCTATCTGATATCAGAGGGAGCCTTGTCATGAAAAAGTTACCTATCTTTCTTTTTGCCCTGTTTGTTATGGTGCTTGCCGCCAATCTTGCCGGCACGGCGTTTGCCGCCGATGCACCGGTACCCAACAAAGGCGATACCGCCTGGATGATCGTCGCCACCGTACTGGTATCGCTGATGACCATTCCCGGACTGGCCCTGTTCTATGGCGGCCTGGTGCGCACCAAAAATATGCTTTCGCTGTTGATGCAGGTATTTACCGTGTTTTCCATGTGCATGGTTCTTTGGGTCATCTACGGTTACAGCCTGGCCTTCACCGAAGGCAACGCCTTCTTCGGCGGTTTTAGTAAGATCTTCCTCAAAGGCATCACCGTCGACTCGGTTGCCGCAACATTCAGCAAAGGCGTAGTCATTCCCGAATTGATCTACGTATTCTTCCAGGCAACCTTTGCGGCCATTACCCCGGCGCTGATTCTCGGTGCCTTTGCCGAGCGTATGAAATTCTCGGCGGTACTGGCTTTTATTGCCCTGTGGTTCACCTTTGCCTATCTGCCGATTGCCCACATGGTGTGGTATTGGGCGGGCCCTGACGCCTACACCGATGCCGATGCCGCCGTCAAGGCCGGTGCAACCGCCGGTTTTCTCTTTCAGAAAGGGGCGATTGACTTCGCCGGTGGTACCGTCGTCCATATCAATGCCGCCATTGCCGGATTGATCGGTGCCTTCATGGTCGGCAAACGTGTCGGCTATGGCAAGGAATCCATGGCCCCGCACAGTCTGACCATGACCATGATCGGTGCTTCGCTTCTGTGGGTGGGTTGGTTCGGTTTTAATGCCGGCTCAAATCTTGAGGCCACCGGACTTGCTGCCCTGGCCTTCGGCAATACCATGACCGCAACCGCCGCTGCAGCGCTCTCCTGGCTCTTTGCTGAATGGTTCCTCAAGGGCAAACCGTCAATGCTCGGTGCCGCATCCGGTGCTGTCGCCGGCCTGGTCGCCATTACCCCGGCCTGTGGCTGGGTAGGAATCGGTGGCGCTTTGGTGATCGGCCTTTTGGCCGGGGTGATCTGTCTCTGGGGAGTAAACGGTCTGAAGCGTATGCTCGGTGCCGATGATGCCCTCGATGTCTTCGGCGTACACGGGGTGGGGGGTATTCTTGGCGCACTTATGACCGGCATCTTCGCCAATCCCGATCTCGGTGGCGTCGGCGTCTATGACTATGTTGCCAACAAGGTGGCCGACTACTCGACCAGTACACAGGTGATCAGTCAGCTCTGGGCTGTCGGCACCACTCTCATCTGGTCAGGCCTGGTGTCGATAATCGCCTACAAACTGGTGGATATGGTTATCGGTCTGAGGGTCACGGTCGATGAGGAACGGGAAGGTCTGGATACCATCAGCCACGGCGAGTCGGCTTACAAGTATTGATCTTCAGGGAGAGAAAGTAAAAAAGCCCCCCTCCGGTAAGAAAACCGGAGGGGGGCTTTTTTGTTTTCAGCGAAAGAGTGGGTTCGCTTAGCCGACTCGTTCGGCGATCATCGCCATGCCCATACCGCCGCCGATACACATGCTGAACAGACCGCGCTGTTTGCCTAGTCGCTGCATCATGTGCATGCCGGTTACCACCTGACGGGCGCCGGTGCAACCGATCGGATGGCCGATGGAGATGCCGCTGCCGACCTGGTTCGGCAGGTCTATCTTGATGTTCAGCTCCCGCATGCAGCCAATAGCCTGGGCGGCAAAGGCCTCATTCAGTTCGATCATGTCGATGTCGCCGATGGTCATCCCGGTCTTTTGCAGGGCGGTGCGAATGGCCGGCACCGGTCCAAGGCCCATGTAAGCCGGATCGAGTCCGCCGGAGGAAAATCCCTTGATCTCCAGGATCGGCTGCAACCCCAGTTCCTTGGCCTTTGTTGCCGACATCAGCAGTACCGCCGCCGCTGCATCATTGATACCCGAGGCGTTGCCGGCGGTGACTGAACCATCTTTGCTGAATACCGGACGGAGCCGGCCCATTTTTTCCATATTGGTATCCATCGGCCGCTCGTCGGTATCGACGATCATTTCTCCCTGGCGGGTTTTGATGATGATCGGCACGATTTCCTTCTTGAAGTGCCCTTCCTGGATGGCCTTGCGGGCCCGTTCGTGGCTGAGGACGCTCAGTTCATCCTGCTCCTGGCGGCTGATGCCGTATTTGGCGACGATATTTTCAGCGGTTATGCCCATATGATAACCGTAAAAGATCTCGTACAGGCCATCAAAAACCAGCAGATCGGTGATATCACCCTTGCCGGTAACCTCCATGCGATACCCCCAGCGGGCTTTCGGCAGGGCCATCGGCACCAATGACATGTTTTCCATGCCGCCGGCGATGATCGCATCGGCCTGTCCAGCCATGATCGAGGTGGCGGCAAGAGTTATCGCCTTCAAACCGGAACCGCACACCTTGTTGATGGTGAAGGCGGCGGTTTCCTTGGGGATGCCGGCGCGAATCATCGCCTGGCGCGCCGGGTTTTGACCCTGACCGGTTTGCAGGACATTGCCCATGATGACTTCGTCGATGGTCAGGGGAATTGCTGCCTTATCCCAGCTGGCCGCCGCGGTTTCAAGGGGAATTGCTCCTTGATCTTTCAGCTTCTCGGGTTTGCCTGCCTCCATTGCGCTGTTGAGTGCGGGACGGATATTTTGCCGTTTCAGCACCTCTTTAATGACCGTCGCCCCCAACTCAATCGCCGGAATATCCTTCAGTGCGCCACCGAAATTACCAACAGCGGTGCGTGCTCCGCTGACAATTACAACTCGCTCCATGATTTTCTCCCGTATAAAAATGACAGTTAACGTAAAATGACGAAAAATGAGTGTATAATATTACCTCAAGATGTGGGCAAGGGGAAGGATCTTCTACGACTGGCTGTTGCTTCCTGATCGTGACTGTCATGTAATGGCGTCGAAGATGACAAGGTTGGGGGGTGAAAGATGCTCAGGAGGTGTAAGCATGGGGAGGGATGGTAATGAAGGGGAGTGATTCGATCATTGATCGTCACCGGCAAAGCGGCGAGCATGGGAGGACCGGTGAAATTGCGCCGCACCTTGGCGAGTGGTTGGAAAAATACAATCGGCTGATGGCCGCCTGGCTGGAGAAGGGGGGTACCCAAACGCCGGCAACCGCCCGAGACGGACTGGCAAGATTGACTCAAACCCTGATAACCGATGTTCCGGCAATGGCTTTTATCAAGGATGAGTTCCTTGCCGAAGCCGATCATCTGATTCCTGTGCGAGTATTTCATCCGGAGCCGACCTCGGTCTTGCCCGTTTTGATATATTTGCACGGCGGTGGACATGTGGCCGGCAGTGTCGCGGTGTTTGATCCAATCTGTCGGAAAATTGCTCTGGCCACGAAACATCTGGTTATTGCCGTGGAGTATCGGCTAGCCCCTGAACATCCCTATCCTGCAGGCTTACAAGATGGGCTGGCTGTAGTCGCCGGGCATCGCGGATTATTGCAGCGGATGGGTTTGTCGCACCAGCTCCAATTGACGGTTGCTGGCGACAGCGCCGGCGGGGCGATGGCTGCAACCCTGGCACATATTCTGCAAAATCAGGGCACACAGACAATCAGCCATCTGCTGCTTCTCTATCCAAGCCTTGATTATACCTTGAGTCTGCCTTCCGTGCAGGCTCTGGCAAGAGGATATTTCCTCGAAAAAGAGCGCATTGAGTGGTTTTTACAGCAATATTTTCAGAATAATGAGGGCAGGAAGGAGGTTTCACCCCTGTTTATGGATGTCACCGTAAATTTCCCGCCAACCCTTATCGTTTCTGCCGGATTCGACCCGCTGAAAGATGAGGCGCTGCAGTATGTTCGATTCTTGCAAGAGCTTGGAGTGGATGTCCATCATGTACATTTCGATGATATGATTCACGCCTTTCTCAATATGGAGAGTCTGGTTCCGGCAAGATGCCGTGCGGTGTATCAGACAATGGCCGATTTTCTCAGCCGATGACCGACAGATAGTGTCAGTTTAGGTTATATTTGGTCATTTTGACGGATAAAGGTATCGATGATTGACAACAGCCTCATGGCAGGATAAGCCTGTTCGGTTAGTGCGCCAGTCTCGATAAACGTGAGTCTTTTCAGGCCTCTTGAGATAAGCGAGTGTTAAAATATGACAGGGTTGTCATCGTTTCGACCTCAACCGTTCGGCTCGTTTCAATAACATCCAGCACAATGCTTTCATGAATCCATCCTACGAAACGAAATTTCTGACGACCAAGGAGGTGGCGAAGCTCCTCAAGGTCAATGAAAAAATGGTCTATTCCCTGGTCAATGAAAAGGGCCTGCCGGCGACCAAGATCACCGGTAAATGGATGTTTCCCAGGCGTTTGGTCGAGGAATGGCTGGAGATGAACATCCTCAATTTCCGCCAGAGCGGGGTGGAAAAGTCTGCCGATTCCGGGAGGCTGCTGCTTGCCGGCAGCGACGATCTCCTTTTTGGGCAAACCTTGACGCTTTTTCATAAAAAGACTCACGGTATTGTCGCCTTTTTCGCCAATCTCGGCAGCATGGGCGGGATTAAGAGTCTCCGTCGGGGTCTCTGCCATATCGGTGTCTGTCATTTGCTGCAGGATGACAACAACGAATATAATTTTGACTTTGCCGAAAAGGAACTCGACCGACTGCCGGTCTTTGTCAATTTCAGCAAGCGCGAACAAGGCATCCTGCTGCAGAAGGGAAATCCAAAGAATATCCAATCGATTGCCGATCTTGCCCGACCGGAAGTGCGCATTGTCAACCGACCCGTGGGTACCGGAACCCGTCTGCTGCTCGACTATGAAATCGCCAAATCGGCCATTTCCACCTCCGATATTAGCGGCTATCAGCTGGAGGTTGCGCGACATTTGGATGTCGGTTTGGCGATCCTGGCCGGCCAGGCCGACGCCGGCCCGGCGATTCGCCCGGTGGCCGGCCTTCTCGATCTTGATTTTCTACCGCTTCGCTGGGAACGGTTTGATCTGCTGGTCGCCCGGGAACACTTTTTCGATCAAGGGGTGCAGCAGTTCCTCGGCCTGTTGCATGACCCGGCCTTTCGTAAACTTGCCGATTCCTTCGTCGGCTATGATCTTTCACTTTGTGGTACTATGGTATATCCGGATATTTTAACCAATGGAGAATAACAACATGAAAAGAATCGCTTTGGCAGTGGCAGGGTTGTTTGTTTTGGCAGCGGGTTTTGGTAGCCCGGTAACCGCGGAAGAGAAAATTCTCAAGATGTCGACAACCACCAGCACTGAATCTTCAGGACTTCTTGATGTGCTGCTTCCAGCCTTTGAGAAAGACGAGGGAATTAAGGTTAAAGTCATCGCCAAGGGCACCGGAGCGGCGATCCGTGACGGCATCGACGGCAACGTCGATGTGATTTTTGTCCATGCCATCGACCGGGAAAAGGAGTTTGTTGACCAAGGTTTCGGCACCAAGCGTTTTGCTGTGATGCATAACGACTTCATCATTATCGGGCCGGCCGCCGATCCCGCGGCCATCAAGGGTCTGAAGGATTCGGCCGAGGCCCTGAAGAAGATTGCCGCGGTGCAGGCCCCGTTTATTTCCCGGGGTGATGACAGCGGCACCCATACCAAGGAGCAGGAGATATGGGCTGCTACCGGATTGCCGCTTGCCGACGACGGCCTGAAACTGGTCAAGGATGGCAAAGAGACCATCGTGCCCGCGAAAAAACCGGCTGATTCCGATAAATGGTATATCTCGATTGGCCAGGGCATGGGCAAGACCATCACCTATGCCGATGAAAAAAAGGCCTACGCACTTGCCGATCGTGGCACCTATATTACCTATAAATACGGCAAGAAACCGGCTGTCGAGCTGGAGATCGTCTACGAAGGCGATGCCCTGCTCGCCAATCCCTATGGAATTATACCAGTCAATCCCGCCAAACATCCCCATGTTCAATACGACCTGGCGATGAAGTTTGCCGAGTGGTTAACTTCGGCGAAGGGTCAGGCGGTAATCGCCGGATTTAGGTTGGAAGGAAAACAGCTCTTTTTCCCCGATGCGGTGAAATGATTGTCTGTTGGTGATGCGGGCTGCCAGTTGCGGCCCGCGAAGGGTTTTCTAAGGGGCAATAAACAGGACCTTCCAGTAGTCGATGGAATTGTTAATCGAGAGTTTTAAAGCAGCCCTCATGCTTATAGCAGCCGGGGATCACGAGCTTCTGGTCATCGTCGGCTGTTCGCTGAAGGTTAGCGGTCTGGCGACACTGTTCGCCGCCATAGCAGGTTTACCGCTTGGTTTCCTTATTGCCTTCACGAGTTTTCCCGGCAAACGCCTCACCTTGACATGCCTGAATACGCTGCTCGCCCTGCCGACGGTGGTCATTGGTCTCTTGGTGTACGCAGTTGTCTCCCGGCGGGGCATTCTCGGCGCCCTCGATCTGCTGTATACCCAGAAGGCGATAATTATCGGCCAGATTATCTTGATCATTCCGGTGATCGCTACGATGACCATCGCGGCGATCAGTAGAATCGATAAAAGATATCGCAAGACTGCCTTAACTCTCGGTGCAAATTCATATCAGATGGCCTGGGTCATTTTTATTGAGGCCCGGTATGGAGTCATTGCCGCAGTTATTGCCGCCTTTGGCCGGGTGATTGCCGAAATCGGTATCTCCATGATGCTTGGCGGCAATGCCAAGGGCTTTACCCGAACCATGACCACCGCCATGGCCCTCGAGTACGATAAGGGCGAGTTTGTCCTGGCGGTGGCGCTGGGCATAATTCTGATGGGTCTGGCCTTTGCCATCAACCTGTTGTTCCAACTCTTTCAGGGCAGGGTCGGCTCCGATGCTGTATGAACTTCATAACCTGACCAGGGTGCACCAGGGGCGGACCATTCTCGATATCCCCGAACTTGTCATCCCCGCCGGAAAGATCACCAGTCTCATTGGTCCGAATGGGGCGGGTAAGACCACCCTGCTCCATCTCCTCGCCTTTCTTGATATCCCCAGCAGCGGCGTGATCAGTTTCCGCGCCAGCTCTGTTCATTTTGCCGAAAAGGCTCTTCAACCGCTGCGGCGAAGGGTGGTTTTAGTTGACCAGTATCCTATTCTCTTTACCGGCTCGGTTTTGCGGAACCTCGAATTCGGCCTGAAAGTGCGGAAGATCGAAAAAAAGAAACGACGCTCCCTGATCGAAGAGGCCTTGGAGATGGTTGGTATGCAAGACTTTCTGTATGCCGAGGCGCATAAGCTCTCCGGTGGGGAGACCAAGCGGGTGGCCCTGGCAAGAGCCCTGGTGGTGAGGCCGGAAGTACTTCTCTGTGACGAACCGACCGCCAACGTCGATGCCGAAAATAAGGAGATAATTCAAAGCATCCTGAAGCGAGCCAACGGCAAGGAAAAAATCTCGATAATTTTTGCCACCCATTCTCTTTCCCAGGCCCGGCGTTTAGCCGACCAAACCGTGATTCTCAAAGATGGCCACCTTTCCGGTTTGGCACGGGAGAATGTGTTGCAGGCAATTCCCATGGAGCAAAAGGAGGGCTGGTTGATCTGCCGACTGCACAACGACGTGCGAATAACTGTTCCTGCCGCCGGCTATTCGGGCAGCACGAATACCGTGCGGCTTTTTCTCAACCCGGAAAAGATCAGACTTGTTCAAAACGGCGAAAGGATCGCGACGCAGAAAAACCTGTTGCCAGGCAGGGTGGTGAAAATCATCGGAGTAAATGGGCAGATAAAAACTACCGTAGATACCGGAGTGCCGATAGACATCTTCCTCACCTCCTCGGAATACCGGAAGAGACCGCCGCTTATCGGCGATGAGGTTTACGTGTATATTCCGGATGAGGCGATAACCATCGAATAATGACAAGGGTGGGATGATAAACAGGTGATTGAGATTTGTAAGATGCGCATCTCAATCACCGAAGGCCATTCGCAAGTCATCCGGAGGTTATTTTACCGACACCACCGGACACACTGCCTTGAGAATGACAAACTGAGCGGTTGAGCCAAAAAGGATTTTGCCGACTTTCGACCTGCTTTTCACACCGATCATTATTTCATCGCAATTATTTTCCGCGGCAAACGATACGATATCTTCTCCCGGGGTCTTCCCTCGTATCAGGAGATGGCCTTCGTGTTTGATTCCCTGCTCGGTCAGAAACTTTTTCGCCTCCTCCAGTTTCTCCTCCGCCTCGACAACCTGTTCCTTGGTGGTTTTATCGCCACCCGGCAAGGAGGTAACCAGCTGTACCTCGCCGCCAAAGGCTTTGGCATGTTGAACGGCAAGGTCAAGAAGATCCTTGCCGACATTGGTGCCCCTGTAGCCAACCAAAATTTTCATGCGTTACTACCTCCATCAAATAAGAAATAAGGGAAAAGACCATATGCAATTGTATTCATTTGGACGATACAGGCATAGTACCATATTCCTGCAGATGTAAGGCATGAAAAACCATCAATATTCCCTTCAATATTTGTTTTTTGGAGTATATACTCAACTACCATGGAAGTGAATTGCACTTTACAAACGGTACTCGAACAACTGGGTTCTCCGGTTATCGTTTTTCGCAACGATGCGGTTGTTGTCGCATGCAATAGCGCCAGCGAAAAATTGTTGGGGATATCAGCCGATCAAATCATTGGTTGTAGCTTCGGTGATTTGCACCTTCGGCTATTCGATGAAGCCGGAAATCCATGGCCGGATTCGGGTTTTCCCTGGCAACAAACCGACGAAGGCAGGCGGGAGATCCAATCGGTTATTTTTTGTTTACACCCTCCGTCGGCGGTTGAACCCCGGTGGCTCAGGGCGACCGTAAGGCCGGGGCAGGCAAGCGAAGGGTGGGAGAATCTCATCTTTATGACACTGGCCGATGTGACTGACCTCATACATAAAAACCTGGCACATGCGCAGATCTTTCAGGCCGGGGTGAAAGCGAAGACCTCGGAGGGCAACGACACTGGCAAATGGCCTGCCGACCTGGTCTGCCCATAAAAATATCTGCGAGATTGAATACCTCCGCAGGTTGAAGGTTGCCGCGGGTGGCAATGTAACCGAGGCGGCGAGGCTATCCGGAATATCGAGAACCCGTTTGTACCAGCTCTTTGACAAGCACGGCGTGGAGTTTTCCTGAGATGTTGCAGCAGCGACGGGGGGCTCTTTTTTTCGAATTGCCGCTCGTTACTGCATGATATGAGCGGTTTCCTGTGGATGATCGGCAATATATTGCCGGCGCAAGCGGTGATAGTCCTGGAGATGTTGCTCAATAGTGTCACCGCGTAATTCAACGCCGAAACCCTTGTCCTGCCCTTGATGGCCTTTTGCGAGGAGTTCTTCAAGAATCTTCAGCCCGACCTCGCTGCGATAGTGCGACTGTTCCCAATAGTGCTGCATGTTCTCCTTGCCGGTGGTTTGGGGGATTTCCTCGCTGGTAATGCGGTTAAAGCCGGAAAAATCAAGGAGCCGGATATCGCAACCTCCCTGTCTTCGTCTGTCCACCATTGTCACCAGTGCTCTTTTCCAGTTGTCAAGGTCCTCCTCCAGGGTAGCCCAATAGGACAACTCGGCCAAGGCGTGGATCGGTTGAAGATAGAGGCGAAACACCGTGCCGTTTCGACAAGCGTCGCCGGTTACCTGCTCAAGAAGGCGAATGGTGGCGGTAATGTCGAGTGGATTTCCAAGAGGTTCCTTTTTCTTCAGAACCTCTGCAAAGGCCTTTTCCGTCCCGCCTTCATCCTTCATAATGACTTCCAAACACTGTGACGACTTGTGGCCGTAATAGGCCAAAAGCGACAGGCAACTTTGTTCCGATCTGCCGAGTAAAATGGCGAGGGCATCGCCGGTCATCGCCATGGACACTGACCGCTTGATATTTAAATAGGTGCGCCGGAGGGGGTAGAAGGACCCATCAGCCACCAGTTCTTTGGCAAAATCGGTGTTGCCGGTTTTCTCCCTGAATTGCCAGCCATAATCCAGGCCCCAGATAACAATCTCCGGTTGGTGAAAAAAAGCGGTGTGCTTGAGCATATTGGCGGCATCGCCGACCGAGGCGCCGCTGATTGCCAGATTGAAGACACGCTTGCCGGCAAACAGCGGGCTATCTGTCGGCAAGCCAATTTCGCTTCTCGAACTGCCCAGGTAAACAACCTCGGGCCGGTAACGGTAGGCGGCGTAGGTTTTCGCCCAGGGCATGATTTTTTGCTGCGCCGGGCTGAGGCGCTGCAACAAGGGGCTGTCCCACTGATGAATGAAATAGGGGTCAACCACATAGTTCAGGGCAACAATGGTGCCAAGGAGCAGAAGCGCCGAGAGGCCAACGGTATAAAAATAGCTGGGCAACTTGCTGTTTTCAGGTGAATTGTCCATCGGTTGCGGCTCTCTAGAATTGAGCGTAAATAAAATCACTGGTCCGCTCAATGCTTAAGATGCAAAGGGCAAAGATGCAGCCAACAGCAAGACCCCAAAGGACAGTAGGCGACCATTTCACCGACAGTATGGAATACGAGGGAAGTTTCGACCCCTGGCCTTTCTCGGAGAAAAGGAACAGTTCATTGGTATTGGGCAGATAGAAAGCCACGATAGTGCTTAAAAGCAACATGGTGTAAGCAAAAGAATCAATTTCATTCACCGGCGAGATGCCATGTATTCCGGCCATCCCCGCCAATACCTTGAATGCCGAGGCGACATCCGGAGCCCGGAAAAAACACCAGGCGACCATCACCGCCAGGAAGGTGATAATCCTGTTTAAAGCATTGGTAAGAGGTGTCGGCTGCCGGTAGGTATTGCGCAGCATATATTGCCATCCATGCTGAATACAGAGATACAGGCCATGCAGCCCACCCCAGATGACAAAAGTCCAATTGGCTCCATGCCATAAACCCCCCAGCAACATGGTTAAGAGTAAGTTGCGATAGCGCTGCAATTGTCCCTTTCGGTTTCCGCCCAGAGGTATGTAGAGATAATTTCGAAGAAAGCGTGACAGGGAGATATGCCACCTTTGCCAGAAGTCGCTGACGCTGGTCGCCTTATAGGGAGAATGAAAGTTAACGGGTATGTGAAAGCCCATTAATCGGGAGACCCCAACAGCCATATCGGAATAACCGGAGAAATCGAAATAGAGCTGCAGGGTGTAGGCCAGCATGCCCAGCCATGCCTGAAGGAATTGCGGGTTTCCTCCGGCAAAAAGTGGGGTAATCGATGCGGCGAGGTTGTCGGCAATCAATAATTTTTTCCCCAGGCCAAAAATAAAAATGGAAATACCGACGGCGAAATTATCGGCCTTGAGTTGGTAATGATTGCGATCAGCAAACTGCGGCAGCATTTCCTGGTGATGGAGGATAGGTCCGGCAACGATATAGGGGAAATAGGATGCAAACAGAAGGTAGTGTGTGAAATTCAACTCTTTTATTTTTCCATGATAGGCATCAACCAGTAAAGAGATCTGGGTGAAGGTGAAAAACGAAATGCCTATCGGCAGGAGAATATTGAGCAGGGGCAGATTGTTGGCGGTGACATCGTTTATCGATACGATAAAAAAGTTAACGTATTTGAAAAACCCGAGAAGCAGGAGATTGAAAGCGATCGATGCGGTCAACCACCGTTTGCCGTGTCCTGGGGTCGCGGTGATTATCTGCTTGCAGGCAAGGTAGTTAATGACAATGGATGCCAAAAGAATGGGAATAAAGCGGTAATCCCATGATCCATAAAAAAAGAGTGACGCGCAAATCAGCCAAACTGCCGTCCATTCCCTGCTTTTTCGGGAAAAAAGATACAACCCGAAAAGTGTCGCAGGGAGAAAAAAGACGATGAATGCATAAGAATTGAATACCATACGAATACCTGGTCAATAATAATAGTATGTCCCGGGAACAGCCGGAGAACATGAAGTGTACTGCACGACCCCCCTTCTTTCCAATGATTTTTCGTCAAGAAATCATCCGTCGGTGGCTGCTGCTGCCGAATAGTCACTGTTAACAAAAGGGGAATTGTTTACTTTTGTTAACAGTCTTTTGTCGCAGTGGATTTTCTGAGAAAATGAGAAATTTTAGATAACGTTTTGAAATCACGTCTAATACGATTCTGCCACAGGGATGCATGGAGAAAATGGCACGGATGGTGCTTTAGCCGCTTGGGACGGTTACAGCGTTCGGAATGGTTAACAGTGATATTTTTCAATGTGTGAAAAGGTATGCGGACATTTTTTTTCTCAGCGAAAAAGGAAAATTGCGAGAGTGATTGCCGGTGGTGGATATGCCCACAGCGTTACTATGAGGCTTTGCGGAAGATCGACGGTTTGCGCAATATAGAGACCCTTGGCGAGGCACCTTCCTGTTTCGTGCAAATTCCAGAAAAATCACCCAGAAATGGCGACCTGATAATCCTTTATGCTATGGATTTGTCTGATCTCGATGCGATGGTACGAGTCAAAGAATCGTTTGATGGTTTGAAAAAGATCCTGGTTGTCGCCGACCCGGCTGGTGGTGACGACAGAAAATATCATCTACTGGAACCTCGGTATATCACCCAGGCCGAGCGAAATATCACCGAGCTGGAAGCGGTGATTCACAAAATGGCAGGGTCGGTTCACTGATGACCACACTAGGAGTATGGCGATGATACAACAACAGCTCTTTGCCTCTTTTCTCCTCGACAGATCGGAAGGCCTGGAGATTGCCCTGAAGGCGGAATCGGTTGCCGAGGCAACCCCGGTTCTCGGTCGAATCCAACGGTTGCCGGCAAGCCTTGATTTTGTTGAAGGTATTATGCATCTCCGGGACGAAGTCATCCCGCTCATTAACCTGAAAAAGAGGCTGGGGCTGGCCGAGCGGCAGTATGATGAAACTGCCAAGGTTGCCGTGGTCAAGCTTTTCCATCGACGCTACGGTTTGCTCTTTGATGATATCAAGGAAGTTTTCGCGGTGAATCCGGCGGATATCCGCAAGGTGGACAGTGCGCTGCAGACCGACGACAAGGTTATTTCCTCTCTTATCACCCTGGAAAAGGGCAAAAGAACCGTTGAACTCCTCGATCTGAACAATCTCTTTCCAGGCAATGCCATCGAACTTGAGAAAATCGGCGAGTCCTTGCTGAACGATACTAAAGAGGCCAGGGTGACCCGCTACAGCCGACATGTGGTTTTTGCTTTTGCCGAGCAGCTGTATGGGATTCCCGTCGAATATACCCAGGAAATCACTTTTTTCGATGTAGTCGACCAGATGTGTAAAGGCGGCGTTGAAGAGAAAAATCCACTGTTCAGCAGTTCCATCAAGGATCTTTTCAGGCACAGCAATATCGACGGTTCTCTGACCCTTCGAGGACGGAGCATCCCGGTGCTGAACGTGAGAAGGCTCCTTGCCGGATCGGGTGTTCCAGGCGACGAATACCGGGGGGAGAAGACCAGGATTCTGGTGGTGTCCGATAATACCTTTGCCGTCGGCCTCATTGTTGATGAAGTGAAGGCTATCGAAACCATTGCCGACGATGAAATTTTGCCCCTCGGAAGTTGCGGAAATACCTCGATCTCAGGGATATATCAGAAGAAAGACGGGTCGAATATCATGTTGCTGAACGTGGATACTCTGATCGAAGGTTATTCCGATGAATTAAAGGCCTTGGCCCGTTTGAGCAGTGGTTCCGAGGCGGCAAAGGACAAGGGAAAAGAAGCACAGACCAGCGCCCACCATCTTATCACCGAGAACTGTTACCTGGTTTTTTGGATTGGCAAGCATATGGCGGTGCAACTCAAAGATGTTCAGGAAATAATCGAAAGAACCGGGGTGCTGGGATTACCTGGAACAAATACCTTTAAAAGCGGGGTCATTAATCTGCGCGGATTGGTAGTTCCGGTCATCAACCTCCGGGAATTTTATGGTTATTCGGCAGGGCAGTTGAGCACAGGGGAGCAAAAGCTCATTATCTGCAAAAGCGAAGCAACAACCATTGCCCTGGAAGTAGATGGAATTGTAACAATCTACAAACAGGAAAACTATCAAACAACTTCCTCGATCAAAAAAGACTTGGCCAAAAGGCGAGACACCCTCGACAGATTGATAGTTTACGAGCATGACAAGGGAAGAAGTGAGCATGTGCTGGTTGTTAACATCCACAATCTGATCCGTAATCATCTCGAAGTGGAGACGGCTTAACTCCCCCAGAGGAAATTCGCGGCAAACTCCCTTGAGGAGTCGGAACGAGCAAGTATTTATTCAGGGAATAAGAGGCGTTTCAAATAAAAAAATAACCTTTCAAACCGATTGGACTCAGGAGAGGCGAAAGATGGAAGACAAGCAAAGGACGGCAAATATGGATCAAGGCGCGGCATGGTTGGATCTGCTTTTGGAACCGAGTTATATCGTTGATGAAAAAAAGAGAGTTACCTGGGCCAACAAATCCTTCCTGACACGATTTAACCTTACCGGAGAGGTCCTCTTTGCCAAAATGACCTGCGAAGAGGCCTGTCCCACCCAGTTTTGCGGAACCAAGGATTGCCCGGTTGAAAAATCGAGAAGGATCAACAAACCGGTTTCCACCGAGGTGATTTATAAGGACGGTGGCAAGGGTATTACCTTTTTCAACAGTAAAGCTATGCCGATGAACGGCAGCGACAACACCTTCGTGACCCTGCAGGATATCAGTGCGCAGAAGGCCACGGAAGCCAGATTGAGACAGCTGTCCACCGATCTGGATGTAATCCCCACGCCGATCATGGAGATCGACACCAAGTTTGCCATCACCTTTATGAATCCGGCGGGTGCGGCAGTGGCAGGACTGACAGTCGACGAAGTCATCGGCAAAAAATGTTATGACCTCTTTAAAACCCCACACTGCAAGACTGAGAAATGTGCCTGTGCCCGGGCGATGAAAACCGATTCGGTGGTGACGGAGCAGACCATTGCCAGGCCGAGAGATGGGGTCATTGTCCCAATCAAATATACCGGTGCTCCGATCAAGGATGCCAAGGGAAATATCAAGGGAGCGCTTGAGTACATTCTCGATATGACCGAGGAGATAAAGCAGAAGCAGATGGCTGATGAGAAGATAGAGAACCTCAACACCCTGCCGACCCCGATGCTGGCTATCGACACCGATTATAACATCACCTTCATGAATCCGGCCGGGGCTTCGGTTGTCGGTAAGACGCCGGACGAGGTCGTCGGCAAAAAGTGCTACGACCTCTTTAAGACACCCCATTGCAAAACCGATAAATGTGCCTGTGGTCGGGCAATGCGGACTGATTCGATCGTCACCGAGCAGACCATCGCCCGTCCGGCGGAAGGAGTGATCATCCCCATCAAATACACCGGGGCGCCGATCAAGGATGCCAAGGGCAATATCAAAGGGGCACTTGAATTTGTCCTCGATATGACGGAGGAAGCCAGGCAGAAGCAGGCTGCTGAAGAAAAAATTGAAAATCTCAATATCATTCCCACTCCGATTCTGGCCATTGACACCGATTTCACCATCACCTATATGAACCCGGCCGGGGCTGCGGTTGTTGGTTCGACACCGGATGAGGTGGTTGGCAAGAAGTGTTATGACCTGTTCAAGACGCCGCATTGTCGCACAGAGAAGTGTGCCTTGAGCCGAGCAATGCGGACCGATTCGGTGGTCACCGAGCATACCATTGCCCGTCCGGCGGAAGGAGTCATCATTCCGATCAAGTATACCGGGGCGCCGATCAAAGATGCCAAGGGCAATATCAAAGGGGCGTTGGAATATGTCCTCGATATGACCGAAGAGGCAAAACAGCGGCAAGCGGCCGATGAAAAAATCGAAAACCTCAACACCATTCCGACGCCGATCATGTCGATCGACACCGATTTCAGCATCACCTTTATGAATCCAGCGGGCGCTGCCGTGCTGGGCCGGACACCGGACGAGGTCATCGGACGAAAATGCTACGATCTTTTCAAGACCGATCACTGCCGGACGGACAATTGCGCCTGCGGCAAGGCCATGCGTACCGATGCCATTGTCCAGGCTGAGACGACCGCCCGGCCAAACGGCAAGATAATACCGATCAAATACACCGCCTCACCAATCAAAGATGCCAAGGGCAACATTAAAGGTGCTTTGGAGTACATTACCGACGTAACCGCGGAAAAAGCAGTAGAAAAACTTATCAGTGAAGCGGTGAACGATGTCGATGCGCTGGTGAGTGAATCACGACGGGAAATGGATCAGGCTAAGGCCAAGGTCGATGAAATGAACATTCTCATCGATACCGAGGTGCAAAAACTTGACGGTTCCTTGAAGACTGTGAAGGAGATGGTTGACAGTTCCGGGGCTATGCTCAATTTGTCGACGGAATCGAACCGGCTCGCCGCCGACCTGTCGAAAGAGGCGGAAACCGGCAAGGCAGCCGGCAAGAATGCCGAGCAGAAGCTGGTGGATATCAACATCACTATGAAGAAGAATAATGAAATGGTCAGCGGTCTGGTCAGCCAGCTGGAGAAAATTTCCGGCTTTGTCGATATCATCAAGGATATTGCCTCGAAAACCAATCTCCTCGCCTTCAACGCCGCAATTGAGGCGGCCAGGGCGGGGGATGCCGGCCGCGGTTTTGCGGTTGTTGCCGATGAGGTCCGTAAGCTCGCCGAGAACAGCTCAAAATCGGCAATCGACATTTCCGACATCGTCAAAAAGGTGGAAAAGGACTCCCTGCAGACTATCAACGCCATGCAGGGTGGCATGACCATGCTCGATGAAGGCGGAAAAGTTATCAATACCGCCCTCAATTCGATGGAGACGATTTCCAAAGGCATCGAAACCATCTCCCAGGCCGTTGACGGCCTCAGTCAGCAGTCGAAAAATCTCTGCAACAGCGGGCAGAGCGTCATGATGGAGATCGAAAATGTCGCTATGTCCTCCAAAGAAAATCAGCAATCTACCGGCGTTGTCAATAAATCTCTGGCTGGGACCGTTGATGCTCTTCTGCGACTGGTTCAGTCAAATAAAAATCTTCAGGATGCAGTGCAAAACCTCTAGATCGCAGGCGGGGTTGGAATTTTTTGCGCAACAATGCTTTCCCTCAACTTGTTCCCGGCCAGACAAGAGCTTGCCTGGCCGGAAGCAGAAAAGCAGGCTATGATTTTCGGCGATAAGATAATGACTCCACGTCTCAGGATGAGGAGGTTGGTCGAAGAGGATCTGCCCCTCTTTGTCACCTGGAGCAACAGCGACATTGCGCACGGCCAATACCTGACGCCTGATCGGCTCGACGCCCGTGACGGGAAAGCACTTATTGCCAACGGGGCATGCTGGCAGGAACAGAATCGGGTTTTTCTCATCGAATTAAAAGATGCAGGACCCATCGGCACCCTGCGCTATTGGCTGCGGCCGGAGCGCAGGAGCTGTGCCGTTATGGCGGTGAAGATTGCCGATCCGCAGCATCGTAATAACGGTTATGGGACGGAGGCCCAGAAATATTTGATCATCCATCTCTTCCTGCGGCTGAAAACCCAGTGTGTGGAGATGTATACCGACATCAATAACCGATCGCAGCAACGTTGTCTTACCAAGCTTGGTTTCGAGCTGGTTGAAACCCTCAACTACGACGACCATCAGGTGAAGAGGGTTGGCCACCTGTTCAGGATCGATGCCGCAAGTTTTTCAAATAATCCTGTGTATCGGTATCATTATGAATAAGCGGGTTGGTCTGGTAGTCGACGATCGTTTGTTAAAGCACTCAATTCCTTGCCATTCACCGGAAAATCCGACAAGACTACGTCATCTTTCGGCGACGGTCCGGGAGCGGTATCGGACGGATTGCCTCTTTTTCCAGGCAAGAACGGCTGCTACAACGGATATTGAAGCCGTTCATTCACGATTCTATTTGGAGCAACTGCGCGAGCATCAACTCCGGCCTGAGCCATTTTCCTATGATCGCGACACCTACCTGATGGAGCACTCCCTGGCAACCGCTGAGCTGGCTGCCGGCGGCTGTCTGGAACTCGCCGACCAGATTATGGCAGGTGAGCTGGATTACGGGTTTGCCATGATCCGGCCACCCGGCCATCATGCGGAACCCGGTCGGGGCATGGGATTCTGCATTTTCAATAATGTTGCCGTCACCGCCGAATATCTACGACGCCGGTACCAATTGCACCGCATACTGATCCTCGATTTTGATGCCCATCATGGTAACGGCACCCAGGAGATGTTTTATGACACCGATGAGGTGCTGGTTATTTCCGTACACCAGCGCGACATCTTTCCTTTTACCGGCAAAGCTGTCGAGACAGGTGCGGGCAAGGGTGAGGGATATACCATTAATGTGCCGGTTTTTGCCCAGTTCGGGGATGTGGAGTATACCTTTCTCCTTGGCCGCATTCTCCAGAGTGTGGCAGAGCAGTATCTTCCCCAGATAATATTGGTTTCGGCAGGGTATGACGGTCATAGGGACGAAACCATCAGCGGCACAACGCTTTCTACCGAATGGTTTGGCCTGATCACCACCATGCTCAAGCAGTATGCCCGGGAAATCTGCGGCGGCCGGTTACTCATGGTGCTTGAAGGGGGATATAATCCGGTGTGCCTTGAGGCATCGGTGGTTGCAACCATAGACAGTCTTTTGACAGCACGACGGGACAGGATAGGGGTATTTTTCTCGGAACGTGCCAACCAGTTGTTGAAAAATCATCCGCTGCATAACAGATGGACTCTGCAATAAGGAATGCTCGTGAAAAAAAATACCATTGATGAAGATGCACTCAAGACCATTTTTCATGAGTGTCGCCAGTGCGGTACCTGTTGCAAGGGGTATCGGAAAATTGTCATTCACCCCGATGAGGCTGAATTTATAAAAAAAATGGGAGGATATGTCGGCGTTAACGTGAGCATGAAAGAAATTCGCGAGAAGGGTCTGGATGTGGCTGTCTATCGAGCCAAAAATGGTGACAAACTGTACATGATCCACCCGGACGACAAGGGCTGTGTCTTTCTTGAACACCGAAATGGCAAATACCGCTGTAAAATCTATCATTATCGACCAAAGACCTGTCGCGGCTTTCGCTGTAATCTCGTTGATGACAGCTTTCTTCATCTGTTTGGCGGAGAAAGTGCCATGCACCTTCTTGGTCAGGATAGATATGGGCTGCCGTTGAAAGAGTAATGGCGATCATTCAGATTTTCCTGTTAGCACCTTAGAAATTCATTTCTTGTTTTTTAAGAATGAATTTCGTGAAGGTACTTATCCCCCCTTGTGGGGGGCTGGAGAGTTTTGTGATTTCGTCGTCGAATCAAGATTTGAAAGATGATTTTCGCCAATTTACGGGAAAAGCCTTGCTTGTTGTCGATAATTTCATAAAATATATCAAAATGATACTCTGCAAAGTAAGTTCATTTCCAGGCGGGAAGAGGCTATGGTCCACAAATATCCAAAGGATTTGGTGCAGGAACTTACCGTGCTCTGGCGGCTCGGGCCGCCGGGAATGGCGATTTCCAGTCCGGGATACAGGAGACTGCCGGATACTGAGGTGCTGGAAGAACTTGTTTCGACTGCATACCAGGTCAGCCAGATGCAGGAAGAGGCTCGTGGCCTTCGTTGCCGACTTATGCTCTGCGAGCCGGGAGACGTCGATGAAGACGGATTCGGCGAGGCTCTCGGTCTTTTTACCCTCAGTTTTACTGTGTCGCGTCCTTATAATGAGTATGAACTCCTCAAGCTTGGCCCATCTATAGATTACAACAACTCGCTTATCGGCATTCGCTACCGGAAGGGTGAAGGATTACAAATCTGGGGTTTGATCCATTCCGGGTCGCGGTGGATGCATGTCATTCACGGTGGCAGCAAACAGGCCACCCCTTTGCCGCCGGCTCTTGGCGTTAACATCGTCGGTTCCGGTCGATTGATCGTCTGCCGGGGCATCGAAATTCTTGCCCAGTTGAGCGGCGGGAAAATTATTTCCCCCTCGACCAACGTCTTTCGTTCGCAATGGGTCGCCAGACGGTTTGGTAAGGTGCGCAGTGAACTCGCCTCCCTGCACGAGCAGAACCCGAGCCGCGACCCCGGAGAATGGGCGCGCATCGACCCCTCCTTTATCCCGGCTCTTTATCTCGAGTTTTTCAAGCACGTTATCAGTACAGTACGGCGTTCCGGGCATGGTGGAACCATTATATCTTTTCCAGCCGGCATGGATGATCTGGTTGCCCACGACAATCCCTACATCGATCTCAAGTATCGGTTCGATGAAGGACCGCCTCGTAACCAGTTGCGAAAGATCGTGTTGCGCATCATGGAGGTTCTGGCAAGAAATTGCGGTCGGCTCTATGGCCCTGAATATCTGGCGGGATGGAAGGATTATGTGTCGTTGCAGACTGAGGAGTTAGCTCAACTTGATGATCGGGTGTTTAAGTACGCCAGGTTTATCGCCAGGCTTACCGGTGTTGATGGCGCTGTCGTGACCACTGAAGGCCTTGAGATTATCGGCTTTGGCGGTATCATTCAGGGGACTATGGAGATGGGCGGAATCGTCGCCAGGGCCCTTGATCCGGAAGGCGTCCGTCGCCAGGTCGAACGAGTCGAAAGTGTTGGAACTCGGCATCGATCACTGTACTATCTCTGTCATAAGCTGCATGATGTTCTGGGAATAATTGTTTCCCAGGATGCCAAAGCCAGCGTCGTTACCTGGAACAGTGAGAAGGTGACGTTCTGGGATGTCATTCCTATCGATTTCGCGTAGTTTCTCTTACTTTTGCCGGATGTGATGGTCATATTTTTTCAGATAGATTTCTGAAAGTGTCAGGAAGGCGGTTATTATCAGCGGACCGTAGATAATGCCGAGAATCCCGTAAACGGAAATCCCGCCGAGAATAGAGAGGAATACCAGCAGGGTGTGCATGTGGACCTGGGTGCCGACCAGCTTCGGTTTGGCAATATTGTCGATGATCAAGGTGAGCAGCAAATAGAAGATGATGAGAAAGATGCCTTCACCCATTCTGTCGCTGATCATCAAGATGAGAGCGGTCGGAATCAACACCAGGCCGATACCGAAAATCGGCATGAAGGCGATAACCGCCATAACACACCCCCAAAGGATTGGCGAATTAAGTCCCATGATGGAGAACACAACTCCTCCCAAGACCCCCTGCAGGAGTCCGCAGATCCCGTTACCCTTGAGAATTGCGTTGGCAATTTCTTGAAACTTATCGATGAGCAGACGATTTTCATCTTCCGGTAAGGGAGAGATGCGGACTAAATACTCGATTAATTTCGGTTGATCGATGAGGAGGAAGAAAATGACCAGGATCATCAGGAAGAAATAGAGAAGAAATTGCAGGACATTTGCCGCCCAGCTGCTGGCCCGGTTATAGAGGAGCAAGCCGCCTTCTTTGACCATGTACGATAAGGTGTCGGAGATCTGTGACGGATCGAATTTAAAACCAACCTGCTGCAATTGCTCACGGAATTGCAGGACCAGCGGGTTCTCCTGGATAAACACCTGCAGTTTCAGGCCGACCCGGCTGTCCCGCCCCCAGCTGTACAGATTGAGAGCCTCATCGGCCAGTGAAAAAACAAAGAAAATCAGTGGAATAAAGACAATGGCGATAATCAGCAGACAGGTGAGAGCCGAGGCCAGCTGGTAGGGAAGTTTTCTGGAGAGAAAGACATATATCGGTCTAAAGAGGTTGGTCAGAAGAAAGGACAATACCAATATCGACCAGAAAGGCCAGAGAATGACACCGAAAAAATAAATCGAGATGGCAAATACCAGGAGAAAGTATCTGATACTCAAAGGAGTCGGGGGTTGCCCGTTTGTCTGATAGCCTGTTGGAGTATCGCTCATTACTTTATATTGGCAACAGAACCCGGCCTGCGGGATATAGGGAAATAGGGTTGCAATTGTTTCGACTCCTGAGGTATTCTGCCCTTTCCATGTGGATTGACGGATTAGGCATGGTAACATATCGTATTGGAAGAAAAAATATATATCCTTCAGGGAATTAAGCAAATAAAAATAAGTGTCGGCGAGGAGATGAGGAGTATGTGGGAAGATCTTGATGTTGCATTGGAGAAGGTATCGAGAGAAAAGTTGAAGGAAAAGCCGGCGGCGGGCAAGCTCGGATTCGGGGTGCATTTTACCGATTATATGTTCCTTATGAAATGGAGCCGGGAGTTTGGCTGGCATGATGCGAAAATCTGTGCCAAAGAGCAGTTTCGAGTTGATCCGGCGGCGATGGTCTTTCACTACGGTCAGGCAATATTTGAAGGCCTCAAGGCCTACCGGGGCAAGGATGATCAATTGTTTCTCTTTCGCCCCAAGGATAATTTTGAGCGGATGAACACTTCCGCCGTACGCATGTGCATGCCGCGGATTCCCGTGGAAAAAATAACCAATATTCTGAAATCGCTGGTCTATCTTGAAAGGGAATGGGTGCCGCGAGAGGAAGGGGCAACCCTCTATATTCGTCCGACGATGATTGCCGTTGAACCAACACTTGGTGTGAAGCCATCATCGCTTTACTACTTTTATATAATAATGTCCCCTGTCGGTGCGTATTATGCCGAAGGTTGCAACCCTACGAAAATCTTCGTCAGTGACCAATATGTCAGGGCGGTAAAGGGAGGGGTCGGTTATGTAAAAACCGCCGGAAATTATGCGGCATCGCTGTATATGTCGGAAATTGCCAAGAAGGAGGGTTGCACACAGGTATTGTGGCTTGATGCCTGCGAACATAAATATATTGAAGAGGTGGGAACCAGCAATATCTTTTTCAGAATCGATAACCAACTCATTACCCCACCGTTGGAAGGCTCTATTTTAGGAGGTCTTACCAGGGATTCGGTGATCCAGCTGACCGCCAGCTGGGGAGTGGATGTGGCTGGAGCGAAGGATTACCATAGACGAGGTTCTTGAAGCAAATGCGGCCGGCAGACTGCAGGAAGTGTTCGGTACCGGGACTGCTGCCGTCATCTCCCCGGTTGGAGAGCTACTTTATAAGGGCACCGGCCACAAAATACATGACGGTCAAACCGGAGAAGTATCGGCGAGACTCTACAAAGAGCTGCAAGCGATTCAAAACGGCTATCAAAATGACCCTTTTAAATGGGTGGTGAGAGTCGGCTGAAACTGTAAAAACCACATAATGAGGCGGGGTTTTGTCGTATTGCATAACCCGCCTATCGCCTTCCGTTTTTTTTAAAAATCGCCCCTTGATTTTTAAAGATCACGGCCTATATTTTTGCGCAGTTCGATATACAACCCTGAAAATCGGGCAAAAATTCAATTTGGGACTTGTTTTATCAAGCAGCGAGTCCCTCTTTTCCGTAACAAATCATTTGTAAAGTTAGGAGGTAGTAATGAAAATTCGTCCATTGAATGATCGTCTTTTGGTGAAACGACTTGCAGAAGAGGCAAAAACAGCAGGTGGCATCATCATCCCTGATAGTGCCAAAGAGAAACCGGCCGAAGGTGAAGTCATTGCTGTTGGTCCTGGTAAATTAAACGATAAAGGTGAAAGAGTTGCCCTGCAGGTTACTGCCGGCGACAGGGTGTTGTTCTCGAAATACGGCGGGACCGAAGTGAAAATCGATGGCGATGACTTTCTTATCATGCGTGAAGACGATATCCTCGGGGTTGTTGTAAAATAATTTCAGACAGTTCTGGAATCTGTTTACATGTGATTTTTATTAATTGAAAACATCTCGTTGAAAAAAGGAGAATAGAATAATGGCTGGAAAAGAAATCAAATATGGAGTTAAAGCCCGTGAGTCGATACTCAACGGCGTTAATATACTTGCTAATGCTGTCAAGGTGACCCTCGGACCGAAAGGCCGTAATGTGCTGATTGATAAATCGTACGGAGCCCCGACCATCACCAAGGACGGCGTAACCGTCGCCAAGGAGATCGAACTGAAAGACAAGTTCGAGAACATGGGCGCACAGATGGTCAAGGAAGTTGCTTCAAAGACTTCCGATGTTGCCGGTGACGGTACGACAACTGCAACTGTTCTTGCACAGTCGATTTATACCGAAGGTGTAAAGCTTGTTGCCGCTGGCGGCAATCCCATGGAAATCAAACGCGGTATCGACAAAGGTGTTGCGTGTGTTGTTGCTGAATTGGCGAAGATCGCCACCCCGACCAAAGAGCAAAAAGAGATCGCCCAGGTTGGTACCATTTCTGCCAACAATGATGAAACCATCGGCAATATCATTGCCGAAGCCATGGATAAGGTTGGCAAAGAAGGCGTTATTACCGTCGAAGAAGCAAAGTCAATGGACACCAGCCTTGATGTCGTTGAAGGTATGCAGTTCGACCGCGGCTACCTCTCTCCCTATTTTGTCACCGATCCTGAGCGCATGGAAGTAACCATGGATGAGCCTTACATCCTCCTGGTGGAGAAGAAAGTTTCCAGCATGAAGGATCTTCTGCCGGTTCTCGAATCTGTTGCCAAGATGGGCAAAGGTCTGTTCATCGTTGCTGAAGACGTTGACGGTGAGGCTCTTGCCACTCTGGTTGTCAATAAGCTTGCGCGGCACCCTCAGTGTGGCTGCCGTTAAAGCTCCGGGTTTTGGTGATCGTCGCAAGGCGATGCTCGAGGATATCGCCATTCTCACCGGTGGTCAGGTTATCACCGAAGATCTCGGCATCAAACTTGAAAATGTCACCGTCAATGACCTCGGCACCTGTAAGCGCATTGTCGTCGATAAAGACAACACCACGCTTATTGACGGCGCCGGTGATAAAGAGAAGCTTGCCGGACGTGTCAAGCAGATCCGTGCCCAGATTGAGGATACCACTTCTGACTATGATCGTGAGAAACTGCAGGAGCGACTTGCCAAACTGATTGGCGGTGTTGCTGTCATCAATGTTGGTGCTGCAACTGAGATTGAGATGAAAGAGAAGAAGGCGCGAGTTGAAGATGCACTGAACGCAACCCGTGCTGCTGTCGAAGAAGGCGTTGTTCCTGGTGGTGGCGTTGCTTATCTCCGATGCCTCAAAGCACTTGCCGCACTTGACATAAAAGGTGAGCAAGCGCTTGGCAGAAATATTCTGCTCAGAGCTCTTGAAGAACCTATTCGTCAGATCGCCAATAATGCCGGACGTGAAGGTTCTGTAATCGTTGAGCATGTAAAGGGACTCGAAGGAGCAATGGGTTTCAATGCCGCCACCGAGGAGTATGAAAACCTTATTGCTGCTGGTGTTATTGATCCCGCCAAGGTTACCAGAACCGCACTGCAAAATGCCGCTTCTGTTGCCGGCATGCTGCTGACTACCGAGTGTGTGATTGCCGAGATTCCGGAAGAGAATCCTCCTGCCGGTGGTGGAATGCCTCCGGGTATGGGTGGAATGGGCGGAATGGGTGGAATGATGTAAGAAGAGCATAGACTCTTCCCTTTCGCAGGACGTATGAGTTTTTGGAAGCAACAGAAGGTCCGGATCGCCGGGCCTTCTGTTTTTTTGCGGAAAAAATCCATGCCTTGTCGAAAAGTATTGACATGTAGAGAGCTGTAAGGTAATTATTTTCGCCTTGTTACACGGCGATGTAGCTCAGTCGGTCAGAGCATGCGGCTCATATCCGCAGTGTCCGGGGTTCAAGTCCCTGCATCGCCACCATTTACATATAATAACCCGTTGATATTATTAAGTTAATATTAACGGGTTTTTTGTTTTTTTGCCTCTAAAAGCGTACTGGTACACTTAGTACTACACCGACACATGATGTCAATTAACATCTCAAATTCATGACCAACAGTTTGGATATTTGATGCCTGATATCTGGGAGTGATGGCATGCTTCCGAGTCGATTTTTTCTCCGCCAGCGCTCCGATGATCGCAGAGAGCAATATCGGTTCGGCCAAGACTGCAACGACCCAATATTCATGAGAAATACTCTTTCCCCAGTGTCGATCTGTTTTGCAGCCACTGCCTCCAGCTTGCCTGATTTTTCTGTTTTTTTTCCTGCAAGCGCAGAAGCGTCAAGTAACCATACGCCAGGAACACCAAGAGTACATGGCGGTGCCACCCCGGCCATGATCGGCCTTCATGATGATCCAGGCCGAGTTCTTCTTTGAGTTGCTGGTAGCCATGCTCTATCCAGTACCTTTCATGGTAGAGGCGTGCCAGATCAATAGTCGGCAACTGTTGCGGAATATTGCTGAAAAAATAGCGGAGTTCATGCCCGCCCCGTATCAGTTGACGACGCTCAATCAACAGCCAAACCTCTTCGTGCAGATTCCCTTTACGCCAGCCGTGAGCCGGCCATACCTTTAGAGATACGGCCTCCACCAGCAAAGGTTTATCACGGCAATCTCTACGCAACTCCAGGCACTGCCATGCATCATCGGCGATGTCTTCACCTATTGCCGAGAGTTTGATCGGTTCCGGGCTTACAGCAACAATATTGGGACGAACGCGAGGTCGTCCCCGCTTCTCTTCTTTGGCCGGTGTTATCTCAAGAGCCGGGGCCTCCAAAAAAATCTGTGTGTTGGAATAGACACCGACGACGTAGTTCTCACCGCGTGCGTCGAGTTCTTGACGGAACCCTGGTATGTTGCCATACCAGCCATCGGCGAGTACCGCTCTGTGCGGCACATGATCTGTTCGGGCCAACTCAACAAGATCAAGAGCTATGCGCCACTTTGATTTATAACGGGCTGATTCCGGCATCTTTGTCTTTTTTCGTAGAGCAGCGCAAGCTTCGTTGTCTACCTGATCCCATTCTTCCGGAATGAAAAGTTCCATCGCGTATGGCCACGCAACATCCTGACCGACGTATGTCATACTTACACCGATCTGGCAGTTGTCGGTCTTTCCGGAAGCACCACAGTACTGACGGGCGACACAAGCACTATCGCGCCCCTTTTTGGGGAAACCGGTGTCGTCTAGTACCAGTATCCCCAAAGGGTCGGCTGTGGCGGCTTGCATGGTGCGTCGATATTCCCTGGCCACGCCCTGGTCATCCCATTTGACTTCACTCAGCAGGCGCTGCATGCTGCGCTCAGATGCATTTACCTTCTCCGACATGGGCTCTACTGACTTGCGTTCCCCATCCATGAGAAGACCGGTTACATAACATTCGGCCAGTTCTCGGCTTTCGGATCTATGGAAATAACCAAGAAACGGCTTCATGTACTCATCAATGCCAGGACATATAATCTCTGTTTTCATGTCCAGAGATTAGCACAGGTTTAATCTTAATGCAAGATATGTGTCGGAGTAGTAATAGGATGACCGCCAAAAAAATATGTCCATCGATCATTTTCACGCCAAACTCCAACCCGATTATTGATTTCAGTAGCGCCGGCGGGAATGGATGGCAAGATGAGTTGTTGTTTCATTGCACCTTCTCCCTCTTTAACTTGTTACTTAATGCAGGGCATAGAGTGCCATTTTCGATTTCCTGGCGCAAGAATTAATTTCCTGAATGAAATTTTAAAATATTCCCTTTATTACTCGCTGTTAAGCTATTATTTGTGAATGGTAATAAGCTGGCCCGAATCAAGAGTTCTGAAATTATTCCTGATCATTTTCGCCTTGATCATGGCCAAACATCATACCAGAAAAGGAGCGTTTTGAACTTCTGAACATTCAAAGATAGCTTCGAAAAAATAGTGCTGTGATGGAGCATTGGCGATCCTTGAAATATAGCTGTTTCACATCGACTATCAGACATTTACAAAATGAATTATTTTGCCTGATGAGGCTGGTTGATTTTACTGGTCCGATGCGGCGCGAATATCTTTAATCAGCAGGAAAAGATGCTTCTTGTCTGTAGGGGAGGGCATAAACCCGAAATGCTGATAAAAGGACGCTGCAAAGTCGTCTTTTGCATGAACCGCAAGGGCGCGTGCCCCGACGATGTCGGCAACCTGCAGGGCACGACCCAAAGCATCCAAAAGTAGCCCCGCGCCAATGCCACGCCCTTGCCATTCGTTATGCACGGCAAGTCGCGCCAGAACAAGGAGGGGGATTGGGTACCGTGGCATGCCCTTTGCGACTCGCTCGGGCGCACCGGCGTGCCGCGCTTCGCCCGCAACAATCGTATAGAATCCTATAACCGTTTTGCCGCTTAATCCAACATAGGTTTGGGATGAGTTCGCTTGCTGGGCTTGTAGTGCGTGACGAATAAGGAAGCGGTTTAGCTCGGGCTGTCCGCAATCGAAAGTCTCAATCTCGTGTGTTCGTTGTAATTTATCTATGTGCAGGACGTCTTTCACGGTTTGGCGTCAAAAACGGAGGGCTCACTAAACAGCCGTTCAAGTCGCGGTTTGTGTTGCGGTGGTGCATCGAGGGCGGCAATGAAAGCCTCCCATGTTTTTTCGTCGAGCGTGAAAAACTTTCGATCTGCTAACCGTTCTTCGGCTTCGCTTAATGCCGTTTCAAGAACGAATTCGCTAACGGATTTTCGAGCGTACGTTGCCGCTGCTTGCAATGTCTGTTTGGCAGACTTGCTAAGGCGAAGATCAAGCTTCTCTGTTCTCGTTGGTCGTTGAATAGACATAAGGGGGTATCCACTTGACTGGCCTTAAAAATACAGGGTTAACTGGTTATATACATATTATCAGCAGGTTGCAGTAAGAAATTCGACATCACCGACTAGACAAAGCAAAAATAAACTGAGATATTATTTTAGCTATGTATTTGTAACAATAATTCTTTTTTTGCTTCAATGGACGCGAAGCAAAATCAAGGCCAGTGAAGTAGATACCCCCTTAGACATATTTGAAATTTACTAAAATTGCCAGACAATGTCAAGACATTTGCCAGTTTCATCACTATGCAAAAGAGTGCTGATCTCTGGAAAGCGGTTTCAGTCGACTAATCTGTTTTGCTTCAGGACTATTCATGGCATGCCAAAGATCCCAATCCTGTTGCAACCCTAGCCAGAAATCGGCAGACATGCCTAAAACACGAGACAGCCGCAATGCAGTATCTGGAGTTACCGAGCGCCTGCCTTTGATAATTTCGTTTAGCCGAGGGTAGGAAACCTCCAGAAGACGAGCAAGTTCTGTTTGTGTAATGTTAAGTGGTTTGACAAATTCCTCCAAAAGCATTTCCCCCGGATGTGTCGGGGGGCGTTTACGAGGCAGCCGCCGTCCAACATCAATGGTAATCGGTGATTTCAATTTCGTAGGCATGACCTTCCTCCCATTTAAAACAAATTCTGTACTGTTGGTTGATGCGGATACTGTATTGATTCTGCCGGTCGCCTTGCAAGCGCTCCAGTCGATTACCTGGAGGCACATTAAGTTCATTGATCTCTTGAATCCGGTTAATTTGATCCAGCTTTCGGCGAGCAACCGGCCAAATAGATTGAGGGCAGCATCTTCGAGCTTCACGAGATGCCATGCCATCAAAAATATCCTCAGTACCGGCAGACTTAAAAGATCTTATCATGGATCATATTATAACGTGGTGCATTATAGATGTCAAACTATACGAGAAGTAAGCATAATCGCCGCGTAGTCGTATATTTTCAGATTAAATCTCACTCCCTATATTTTTGTTGCAAACAATTATTGACGAGTACGAATCGTTGTGGTACTAAGGCAGACTCTTTTTGCTAGAGGCTTTCTGGCTTGAACATTTTCAAGCTTTTATATATTGGGTCTGTCGGTAACACGGCAGACCCTTTTCCTTGAACCCATAAATTATCACTGATTATACTACGGTTATAGGGCGGCAGTTAAACGCCGCCTGCCTTTTCCCCTGAAAAACAATGGTTGGAGCACACTTTATCCTCATTTGCCTGACATGGGGTAAACCTCCACCAAAGCTACTGCCTTAGCGAATATCTCCGAGTCTTAATAAGAAACATTTCGCTTGTCCAAATTTTCTTGCTTCAGAAATCAAATGAAAACTATAAGGAAAGAGAGAGCATCTCTCGGTCCTCTGAGATAATCAAGAAATATCCTTGATATCGAAAGGTTGTTCGTGCTACTTTTGGTGAGGACGCGGGGAAATCTCAGTTTTTTTAATTCATCATCATTGTGGCTAAAAAATAATGCATAGATTGCAGTACACGGAAAACTATTATCGAACACAAGGCAACCCTAGAACACTGCTGGCAAAAGTGTTCCCCTCCTTGTTGTTCTACTCAAATCTGATTGATATTGTTATACGGGCAAGCAGGGTGGCAAAAAGGGGTGAATATGGTGATGATGATTGGATTCAAAGTAGCCTGGATGTGCTGCGACGACTAGAACAGGCAGGGGTTCAGGTAGAAATATCGGGTATTGAAAATATAGAAGGACAAAGTGGACCAGTAGTTTTTATTGGAAATCATATGAGTATGATGGAGACAATGGTCCTCCCCGTAATTATCCAGCCAATATTGCCGGTCACGTTCGTTGTCAAAGAGAGTCTTATTAATTATCCGTTCTTCAAACACATCATGCGTTCACGTAATCCCGTTGCTGTAAGCAGAACCAACCCCAGGCAGGACTTAAAGGTTGTAATGTCCGAAGGGGTAGGCAGGTTGCAAACCGGAGTCTCGGTAATCGTATTTCCTCAGACGACGCGATCGCACACTTTTGATCCGACGCAGATGAGTTCGATCGGCGTGAAGCTTGCCAAAAAAGCTGGGGTTCCGGTTATCCCTTTAGCTTTGAAGACCGATTGCTGGCAGAATGGTTCATGGATAAAGGATTTTGGCAAGCTTGATCTCTCCAAGACGGCTCATTATTCCTTTGGCGCTCCAATGATGGTTGCTGGCAAAGGAGACGAGGAGCAAGCTGAAGTCAATACGTTTATTGTGAATAAACTACAAAAGTGGGAGAGCTACGGAGGTAAAATTAAGACCTGAGTGAGGATTGGACCGCTGGGTTCTGAACAGCTGAGCGGTGGCAAATTACGACACTTTCTTGTGGTCGTTACGGACTCTGATAGTTTTAGTCCTCGTCCTCGTCCTCAAGGAATTCATCTTCTTCCTGGTCTACATCTTCGATATCTTCTTCATCGTCGATGAGGCTATCAACATTTATATCCTCGTTTTCCGCAAAGCTATTATCATCAACCTCTGGGTCTTCATCGTCATCCAGGCTGCTTTGCTGTCGTATCGCTTTGGGAATTTTCGATTCTGGCAAAATCAGTTCAGTAATTTTGGCGATCTCTTCTTTCAGGAGCGGATCCTGAAGGCAAACCTCACAGGTGGTAGCATGTTGCTCCATGAAGGAGACCATGCGGGCCGGAGCCATGGTTTCTTCACGAACACTGAGATACCACGACTTAATCATTTTAGTTAATCTTTCGCACTGCATGGAGGATCAGAATCTGGTTACTTGAATTTTTTTTAAAAACGTACTCGTCTCGCAATATTTTGCCAATACACCGATAAAGCACACCAGTATAATAAATAGTTGTTTTCAAGGTCAACACTTATTAGTATACTGATTGATTTTTACAGAAAACTTTGGAAGTGGATAGGGCACTGGTGGCTCTCCCGGACTTCAAATCCGGTGTAGCGGGTTAATAGCCCGTTAGGTGGGTTCGATTCCCATGCACTTCCGCCACTCCTTGGCCCACCAAACTTTTTTGTTGCCTTTCTTCCTAGCCATTGCAGTAGTCAGAAACAGCTGGCACCCGCGCTTCTCAGTAAATATCTTCAAAGTGAAGACCCATGAGTTTTCAACACAACTCTGAAAAAAATATTGTACTCGAAAGCGCCAAGATTGGTACCTGAAAATTTTGGCTTTAAGGAATTATTGAATCAACGGATGACCCATGCTTTGACGCTGTTCAACATATGTTTCGGCAACTTTACGCGCAATGTTTCTGATGCGGCCGATGTATCTGGTTCGTTCATTGACGCTGATTGCCTTTCGGGCGTCAAGAAGATTGAATGTGTGCGAGCATTTCAAGCAATAGTCATAGGCTGGCAGGATCAATTTTTTATCAACAAGTCTCAGGGCCTCAGCTTCGTAGGTGTCAAAAAACATCAAAAGCTTTTCAACATTAGCCTCCTCGAAATTAAAGGTGGAAAACTCAACTTCTGCCTGGTGAAAAATCTCTCCGTAAGTTATTTGCTCATTCCAGGCGATATCGTAAACGCTTTCAACGCCCTGAAGGTACATGGCGATACGTTCAAGGCCGTAGGTTATCTCAACCGTGGTCGGGTAGAGTTCAATTGATCCTGCCTGTTGAAAATAGGTGAACTGGGTGATTTCCATGCCATCCAGCCACACTTCCCAACCAAGTCCTGACGCCCCGAGAGTTGGCGATTCCCAGTCATCTTCCACAAAGCGGATGTCGTGATCCAGGAGGTTCAAGCCGAATCTTTCAAGACTCCCGAGATATAATTCTTGGACATTCAGGGGGGATGGTTTGATGACAACTTGGTATTGGTAATAATGTTGCAGGCGGTTTGGATTGCTGCCGTACCTGCCGTCGGTAGGGCGACGTGAAGGCTGTGGATATGCTGATTTCCAAGGCTCGGGGCCTAATGCTCGAAGAAGAGTTGCGGGGTGGAAGGTTCCAGCCCCGACCTCCATGTCGTAGGGTTGTTGGACAACACAACCCTGTTCGGCCCAATATTGACTCAACTCAAAGATAATATCTTGAAAATTCATAGAAATTCACCAGGGTCCGCCTTAGATCAAGGAGTGTGGTTTAATAAGATACTCAGGAACGCTGTGCGTTTTGTTGCTCTGCAATGATCCCGTACTATATAATTGTTATCTTGACTTTTGTCTATGGGGTCATCATTGTGTTGGCCTGTAAGGAGTGAAATTGGTAATTTATTTGACAACTGCTGCCTACTTCATTGTTTAAGGATTCCATGTGATGCAGACAATCTTCTCTTTTCAACAGTCTACTGAAATCTCACAGCTTCTCAAGGCGGCAAATACCATAGCTATTGTCGGTCTGTCTCCTAAAGAAGATAGGCCGAGCAATATGGTCGGTCGTTACCTTATTGCTGCCGGATTTACGGTCTATCCGATTAATCCAGGACAGAAAGAGATTCTTGGCAACAAGTGTTATCCGGCTCTAAGAGATTTGCCGTTTGCCATCGATATAGTTGATATATTTAGGAAATCTGAGGATGTTTTGCCGATTGTCGTGGAAGCGCTGGCATTGCAAAATCTTCCTAAAGCTATCTGGATGCAAAAGGGTATTAAAAATGAAGAAGCCGCTGAGCTTGCAAGAAACCAGGGGATCATGGTGGTCATGGACCGCTGTATAAAGGTTGACCACGAAAACCTCAACCGTTCATAGCTGACCTCCGGAATTCAATCCTCTGCCCTCCCGCCGTCTTACCATGGAACCAACTATTCTGAGCATTCGTGGTGCACGAATGCATAATTTGAAAAATATTGATGTTGACCTGCCACGCAATAGCCTTGTGGTGTTTACTGGGATTTCCGGGTCCGGCAAATCAACGCTGGCTTTTGACACTTTGTATGCTGAAGGGCAGCGTCGCTATGTTGAATCACTGTCGACCTATGCACGGCAGTTTCTCGGGCAGATGGACAAGCCTGATGTCGATGCATTGGAGGGACTATCGCCGGCAGTCTCGATTGAACAGAAAACAACGAGCAAAAATCCGCGTTCGACAGTCGGGACGATAACCGAAATCTACGATCATTTGCGGCTGCTTTTTGCCCGTTGCGGACATCCTCATTGTCCTCAGTGTGGGAGTGAAATTCAGGCCCAGTCAATAGAAGATATGGTCAATACCCTTATGGCTCTGCCGGAGGGCACCAAGGTCGTTCTGCTGGCTCCCCTGATAACCGAAAGGAAAGGGCGGCATGAGCAATTACTTATGCGAATTCGCAAGGAAGGTTTTGTGCGGGTACGGATTGACGGCGACATCCTGCATGCCGATGATCTTACACCCCTAGATAAAAACAAAAAACACTCCATAGAAATTGTTGTAGATCGGCTCGTTATAAAAGAATCGATCCGCAGACGTCTCGCAGAGTCGGTGAGTACTGCAGTGAAGCTCACCGAAGGGACCCTGCTGGCTCTTTTTCCGGACAGTGTATCGGAGAAATTGTTCAGTGAATTTGCAGCCTGCCATAAATGCGGGATCTCTATGCCGCCGCTTTCTACGCAGTTGTTCTCGTTTAATAATCCCCAAGGGGCATGTAGCGAATGTGGTGGCCTGGGAGTAAAGCAATTCTTTGACGCCGCGCTTATTGTGCCTGATTCAAAAAAATCGATCAGTGAAGGAGCAATAGCTCCATGGGGCTGGCGCAAGGAGGAATCGTATACGGGACATATGCTGGAATCCGTTGCCAAACATTTTGGCGTTTCCTTGGAGACTTCTTTTGAGGATCTACCCGAGAAGATTCAAAATATCTTCCTCTTCGGCTCGGGCAGTGAGGAAATACCATTTCATTATCGTAAGGGACAACGGGTCCTGTCGGCTGTTAATCGCTTTGAAGGCGTGATTCCTCAATTGGATAGAAGATATCATGAAACCCAGTCGGCGATGATTCGCGATGAACTTGGGAAATACATGAATGAACAAAGGTGCACTCTTTGTGCTGGTGCAAGATTGAAACCCGAAGCACTGGCCGTGAGGGTTGGCAGATGGTCCATCTACGAACTCACCTGTCTCGCAATAGAGAGAATCCTTGAAGAATTGCCGCTGATTCCCTTGTCCGTTCGCGAAAGGAAGATTGGCGAACCCATTCTCAAGGAAATTGTTGATCGGCTCTCCTTTCTTGAAGATGTGGGGTTGGGATATCTCTCTCTGGACAGGAGAGCCGGGACTCTTTCCGGGGGGGAGGCACAACGAATCCGCCTTGCCTCCCAGATCGGTTCGCGGTTGGCGGGAGTGCTCTATATCCTTGATGAACCGAGTATCGGCCTACACCAACGCGACAACCAAAAGCTTATTAATACCTTGTTGGAACTGCGCGATTTGGGCAACAGTGTGATTGTCGTTGAACATGACACCGATACTATTCTGGCAGCCGACCATGTGCTCGATATGGGGCCGGGTGCCGGAATCCATGGCGGTAATGTAGTGTACAACGGATCGGTCAAGGGATTATTGGCAAACGAAAATTCGGTGACGGGGGCCTATCTTTCCGGACGATTGGCTATTGAAACACCAAAAAAAAGAAGGCATGTCCGCAAGGGGCAAGGCAACTGGTTGCAGTTACAGCATTGCCGCACTAATAATTTGCAAAATGTAACGGCTTCCTTTCCAATAGGGGTTATTACCGCGGTTACCGGAGTTTCCGGCTCGGGGAAAAGCTCCCTTGTTATAGAAACCCTCTATAAAATGGTAAAGGGAGGACTGAACAAGAAGAGTGCAACATATAGTCAGGAGGGAGCACTTTTGTCGGGGCTCGAATATATCGATAAAATCATTGATATCGATCAAAGTCCGATTGGCAGAACCCCTCGTTCAAATCCTGCTACATATACAGGGGTTTTTACACCCATCCGTGAGCTCTTTGCGCAGTTGCCTGAATCGCGTTCCCGTGGCTACAAGCCCGGGCGTTTCAGTTTTAATATAAAAGGTGGGCGGTGCGAGGCATGCGAAGGCGAGGGTGTCAATAAGATAGTAATGCACTTTCTGCCCGATATCTATGTTGAGTGTGACACCTGCAAAGGGAGGCGTTACAACGGTGAGACCTTGGAAATTCTGTACCGGGGGAAAAATATTCATGAAATACTTGCCATGACGGTCGAGGAAGGCTTGAATTTTTTCAAGAATGTACCGGCTATTCGTTCGAAACTGCAAACGCTTTTTGATGTTGGCCTTTCCTATATTTCACTCGGGCAATCTTCAGTGACGCTCTCGGGAGGCGAAGCACAGCGAGTCAAGCTTGCCAAGGAACTTTCCGGCAGGAGCAGCGGAAAAACCATCTATATTCTCGACGAACCTACCACCGGATTGCATCCGGCGGACATTCAGCACTTACTCAATGTTCTGAACCGACTTGTGGATCAAGGCAATACTGCCGTTATCATAGAACATAATCTTGATGTAATCAAGACTGCCGACTGGATAATCGATATTGGTCCGGAAGGAGGAGACGGTGGCGGGCAACTGATCGCGGTGGGGACTCCTGAATTATTAGCAAACTCGACAAAATCCTATACAGGAAAGTATTTGCATCAGGTGCTATAAAAACATAATGAGCCGTCTATAAAAAATGTTCTGGGCTTGCTTCAATCGTTGAAGTACGTTCTAATAGCCGTGCTTTTACTTGAGTCACCGATAAACACCATTTCAATAACTTTGGAGAACCAAATGGCAGAAAAAACTAATGATGGAAGTGCGTTAAGGCCTGAATTCCGCATGCAAAAAATGTATATCAAAGATTTATCTTTTGAAAATCCCAACGCACCGCAAATATTTACGGCGCAGCAAAAAATGGACCCAAGTGTGGAGGTCAATCTTCAGCTCAATAATGTACAGATCGATACTGATCATTGGGAAGTAGCTCTGAAAATTACCGCAAAAGTTTCTTCAAAAGATGAAAATAAAGTACTTTTTATCCTTGAAATCGAACATGCTGCTGTTTTCATGCTGCGAAACATTCCGGCCGAGCACATTCAGATGTTACTGGGCGTTGATTGTCCGACACTGTTGTTTCCGTTTACCAGGCAGATTGTCAGTCAGGTTTCCGTTGATGGCGGGTATATTCCATTTCTCATGGAACCCGTAAACTTTATGGCTCTTTTTCAGAATGCTCAAAAGAAGAAAGAAGAGGCAAAGAATTAAGTACTTTCGAAAACAAAAATGGGGTAATTGACCTTCAGTCAATCACCCCATTTAATCACAATATTTTTTCAGTAAGTGAATTAGAGACCGTAAGAGACAAAGTGATTGATAAGCGTGTCGACCCCTTTTTCAATAGCCTTATTGAAAAGAGTGTCATATTGCTTGTCGGCGAATACTGATTCCGGAGAAACAAGGACTCTTACCCTGTTGGTCCAGATGACATTTCCTGTGGCAGCTTCTTGAACCCATATGCGCATTTGCACCGCTGCCTGGTCGACTTGTCCGCTGGTATGAGAGACCACGCCGAGACCTGCGCCAACTCCTGCCCAAGTGACGGTATTGGCACTTCCGTCGGCCATACCAAAGAAGGTTTGACCATCATCCCAGGGCCAGGTTGTGTAGTTGTAGCCGATAATTCCACCAATTAGCATTCCGGTGAGGGCTTCATTGCTCTCATCGTATTCGTCGGAACCGGCAAAGCCGTTGAGAATCCTGTTGGAGCCGCCGTTGATAAAGGGCAAAACACCCTTTTTCCAGGGGGCCCATGTCGCTTCCTGTCGGGTCTTATATTCAAGAATTCGCCCGCGGACAATATAATCGGCATTGAACCGTCGTCCCATTTTGGCAATAGCATTCGGGTAATGGCATGAGTGCCGGGACTGCCGGACACCGTTTTATCTGATTGCATTTTTTGTTGCTTGAATATAACCCTGCAATTCCGTTTTCATGACATCCGACCAGTCATTATTTAATTCAAAGGATAAACTGTCGGTGGCAATTCCTTCGTAGGACGAGAGATTGATGATGTTCTCATCCACAAGATAGCCAAAGACATCTTCCTGAACAGCCATTGAAAATCCCTTGGCCACCAATCTGTCGGTGATAGCTTCGCTGACTGTCAGGCTGCGGCGGTACGCTCCGGCAATAGCCTCCACAGAGGTATAATCAGCAAAAGGGAGGATGATGACAGTCCGACCTCTACCGGGGGCAGAAGGATTGGGTGAATCCGGGACGTGAAGGGTCTCCACAACCGTCTGACCACAACCCGTAAGCACTACAGCTGAAAGCAGATAGAGTACGAATTTGAACTTCTGCATGATGTTCTCCCTGAGAATTCTAATTAAATCGTGGTATGAAATCTATCAAGTCTATTAAATGATTCTAGGTTTAAGGAGAATGATAAGTTCTCGTTTCCTTGCGGCTTTTGTCTCGGCACCGAAGAGGTATCTGAAAAAGCCGAGATTGCTTGTGCCAGGTATGAAGGTCCCGTCATTCTCATCAACACTGCCGATTAAGCCACCGATGACCAGCATCTCGCCATTTTTAACCTTCACCGTTGTGCTCATCTCCCGAACATTAATGATCGGCAGACCAACCGAACCGAGACCGACGGCCCGATACTCTATAGGCTCGATCAATTCTGAGGTGACCGGGACAAGATTGAGGATAATCTGATTATCATCAAGGATATTTGCTGTCAAAGCCATACCAATACCGGAGAGTGCCCGTGCCGTCTCAACTGAATAGGTTATTACCCCGGCATCACTGACATCTGAGGTAATATTATCAATGTAGGTGACATTTCGACCAACGGTAATGAGCGCCGGCTGTCCGTTCATCACACTGAGCTTAGGGTTGGACAGAATGGAGGCCTTGCCTTGCTGGCTGACTGCATTGAGAAAAGAATCGAAGGTGAAGGCGGCAAGCGAAATCGTTCCCCCGAGAGCCCCGGTAAGCCCCTCGGAAATAATTGTCGCATTTGAGACTCCCGCAGTCGTCGCAGCCGTGGCGACATTGCTTAAAATATTACTGGCGATGTTTTCACCGGTAAAATTGTTGCTGCCGGTATCTGCTGTCAGGGGGTCGGCGAGCAGGTTGTCATAAGGTTCTATTGCGGGTATTGGTTGTGGTATTGGTTGTGGTATTAGAATTGTCTACAGTATCGGTGGTGGTCTTGGTGGCGGAACTGTTGGTATTGTCAGTTGTGGTTTTATTGTAGGTTTTCGCGCCACTCAGTTGTCCACTGGCAACCGAAAGGCTACTGAGAATGGTATTCCAGTTAAGGCCGATAGAGGAGCTGTCGTCCAGTTGCACCTCAAGAATTTTGGCTTCGATGGCGACCTGTTTATAAAGTTCTTTCTTTAGGGATTTGAAATAGATGTCGAGCTTTTCAAGAACAGGGCGCGGAGCAGTTACCGTGATTAAACCGACAGGTTTATCGATAAAATAGTTGTTGCCCCCCTTGGATTTTCGAAATGTTGCGGATACCGATTGTTGGTCACGGTTTTCAGCCTTTGTCGGAAACTTTTGTGTTTTTATCTTGATTGGTTTTTTGTATGGATTCTGCTTTGGATACTTTGGTTGCATCAGTCTCCACCCCTTCAGTCGACCAAATATTGAGAATAGCATTCAGATTATTCTCAATACTATTCCAGGTATTAAATTCAATACCCCCAGGAGTGCCATCGCGAAGATTGCTGATCGCCACACCTTCGGTCTTCAGCTTAATCTCTCCGGCAACATTAGTTTTTGCACCGTCTTTACCGTCTCCTCCACCACCTAAAACATCACCACCAGTCGTGGTATTGTAGGTCTGCTTGATAAAAGGCATGGCAATGTGGAACTGCCGTGTTTCTTTATATTTGACAATAACTGTCGAGCCTTGCACCTCATGATAATAGTCAACCTGGCGGAGGAGATTGTCTATCGCCACAAAAAAGTCATCATTGGCACTGATATTCACATCGACCAGGACATCCTTATCGACATCACTTGCCCAGGAAACATTCATTCCCTTGATGGAAGTAAGTCTCTTCATGATATCCGAGAGAGGTTGCGGCCCGCGTGTCGAGGTGATTTTCGCCTCCACCTTGATCTTGGCCTCTTCGGTAACCGTCAGGTCTTTTTCCGCTTTTTTGTCAACCTGGTAGGTTGGAGTTTGGTATTTAACCGGCAGATTAAGAGGTTGCGGTGTCGTTGGCGGTGTCCGTATCTCATCCTGAGGTATCAGTGATTCTTGCGCTGCCAAGTCATTTTTTTTCTGAGATTGTGAATCGGTTATGCAAGATGAGAGGAAGGGCAAGAGTAGCAAGAGGCTACTGCAAAATATGATTTTCTTTATGGACTTCATACAAACCTCTTGGACTGGAATTTTGGAAATAGCATCGAATTGCATAACTTATCTCTCAGTGTAAGTCCTTTGCGGCAAGGCGGCCTTCTATGTATCTTTTTAAATCTGTGGGCAGTTGGAAACCTGATGCAAGAACGGCCATATACTCTTGAGTGGCTTCCTTGGTAAGGCCCTGTTTGTCGAGAATTCGAGCTTTGGAAACCATTGTGTCGAGGGTCTGACCGTAATGGGACTCGAATTTTTGCAATATCTTCAGTGCGGCATCGTTTTTACCGTTGTTTTCCGAGAAAGCCGCATAACTGAAGAGGGCCTCTTTCATAGGCGGTGTGCTGCTAATACTTTGAGCGAAATATTCGGATGCTTCAGCGATTTGCTGCATATTTGCAGAGCCAATTGCGGCATAGAGCGCAGCCTGAGTATTTGAGGGGTCATGCTTTAGGCTTTGTTTGGCATAGAAGACTGCTTTGGCATTTATCCCGAGATTGACCAGATAGATAGTTGCCAGTCGATTGGAGATTGCAGCATTGTCGGGCCACAGTTCTGCTGCCTTCACGTAAAGTGCGGCAGCTTCTTCGTAGGAATTCTGTTCCTCAAGCTTTTGCGCTTGTGCTATGAACCCTTTGGCTGTAACGATTTCCTTCGACTGTGAGGCAGACTTCTCAATAACCAGAGCTTCCTGTTCGATGACCTGCACATCCGCTTGGACAGCGAGATTATCTTCAACCCGAGTTGGCCAGACGAAGGCCTTTTTGCTTGGATAAATAACTATGGTATTGAAACGTTCCTCTTTTTTAAGATCCATCAGGTTAAGGATAATATCGAGAGCGAAATCCCAAGGCACATCATTGAGTGCAAGAGTCAATGCACCTTGAACTTCTTCGTCAACGATAATATTGAGATCGGTAATTTGCCTGAAAAGCCGAAATACATTGTGAATGTCGATTTTATAAAAATCAACGCTGATGCGCTGTTTATTATAACCGGAAAATGAGAAATCATTCTCGAGAGCGGCTACTTTAGCTGAAGTTGATTTGCTGGTGAGTTTTTCTGAGCCGCTGCTCAGCAGTTGCTGTGATGAACCGATAAGTGCGTCAAGGGTAGTGTCTGCTCCAGCTGGTTTTTCAGCACCTTGTCCCTTTTTTTGAGAAGGCGATTGGGTGCCTCCTGGTGTTTCATCGATAACGACGTTCAATCCGGTTGGCGCCGGTGTAACTGTATACTTAAAGAGGTGTGAACCTGTGGAATCAAAAACAATACGGACACCTTTCCCTTTTGGCGCTACCCTCACCTTTGCCACAGAGGTGCCTATTTGCTTTTCCTTAACCAGTTCGTTTGTTTTGACATCACTAATGTCGATATACATCCGTGGTGGGTGGTCGGCTGCTCCTGCTACCGTGTCAACCGTATATTTATCTACTGAAGTGTTGGCGACAATGGATATGGTGGTGGTGTTAGGCGTGCTGGTAACCTTAAAGTCTTTTAAAGAGAGTCCATTGCCTTTTGATTCGCTTGCCGATGTGGGGGCATTCTTTGTACTCGCCGGGATCAATTTAATTTGCAAATTGTTATCCTTGGCAGCTATCGAATAATCATGACTATCGGCTAAAGTAAATTCAAAGCGCATAACTTGAGGATCCTGCCCTTTCAGATCCGATACGGCCAATTCTGAAAAACGATTCTCAGGGATTTTGGCTTTGGCAGGGGGTAAATCTTTCGAGAAAAAGGCACCGGCAACATCGACTATAACTCTGAACGGTGAAAATCGTTCCGATACCGTGTATACCGGAGGAGATGTCCCTGAGATATTATAGGTAAGAGTGTTGTCGGAAACATCGACTTTGATGTCGGTAATTTCATAGGTTACACCGGGTTCGGACCTTGCTGGTGGAGTTTCTAAAACGAGCAAAAGGCAAAATGCGAACAAAACAGCTGGTTGGAGTTTGGCTAGCCATTTAAGCATTTTTTATTTCTCTCCCTCTTTCTTGAGTAGCATAACGACCTCGGTGACGGTTTTTTTTCCTGCTCGAGTCACAGTTGTCTCTTCAATAATTACGGATTGCGGCATAAATTTTTTGACGGTACCACGACGTCCAATCTTTGTGCCTTCCGAAAGAACATATCCTTTTCCGGTAAAATCTTGAACCATGGCCATATTTTCATCGCCTTTCTTTATTAATGCGACAAGAGTGAGTTGCCCTGGTTCAAAGAGTTGCATGCCGGTCAGCGGTTCTCCGCTGTCGATGACTTCATCCGGGTCAACATTCGACGCTGCCGCCTTTTCGGTGATAAACGGTACAAAAGGGTCCGGTCTGTTTTCAAGCTTGTACTCGAACATTTTGGTATTATTCGGATCGGTAGGGATTGTCTCTTTTACTGTATCGTTTTCAGCAGAAAGTGACATATTTGACCAGAGGAAAAGAGTGCATACGCAAATAGGCACGGCCAAGATAAACTTACCGCGAGCGATTGGCGAAAACGGCAAAAATGAACAATCAATAAAACGGCTCATGAGTCTCATTTTTTAGGAGGTTTGGGAAGCTCAACATTGGTGAAACGGTAGGTTAACAATGTACAATCTGAGTTTAACAACATCTCTCCGCCGTCTTTTTTCGGTGAGCTCATTTTGATATTGGAAACAGACACTATTCGTTCGAGTTTGCTGACCTGATCAAAAAAATAACCCATGTTGTGATAAGGTCCCCTGACATTAATGGTTACAGGAATTTCGGCATAAAAATCCTTCGGAACATCTGCGAGTGGCTTGAATGTCAAAAAATCCAGCCCGGCATTTCTTCCTAACGCTGAAATGTCTTTGAGAAGTTTTGGTATTTCCTTATCCTTTGGAAGGAGCACTGAGGTTTCCTGGAAAACGGCCATTGCATCCTCAAGCTCTTTCTCAAATTTGGCGAGGTTAGCCGCTTTTGCCTCAACATCCTTTACTTCCTGAGTGAGGGTGGTTTTCTGATTTTCTAGACCACCTATCTTTGTGCTGTTTGGCTGATAGAGGGCAAAATAAAAAACTATCAGAGGAAGGAGGGCAATCACAACCGCAATGCCGAGTTTTATCCTTGGAGCAAGGGGAATATATTTCTCGTCGAGAAAAGTTGTGAGTGCTGCGTTGCTCTTTTTCATGCGGTCATATTGAGAAGTATTAAATAGCGTTATTTCTTTCCATCAGCAACTTCTGCTTTTTTTAAATCCGGTTGTGCAACGGTACAAGTTAATTCGAAACTTTTAAGGTTTCGTCCCGAAACCACCTTTTGTGAAGAATTAGTCAGGGTAACATCTTTTACAAAAGGGGATTCCTTGAGGTTGTCCATAAACTGAGCGACAGTCTGATTGTCAAGAGCAACTCCGGAAAGCGAAAGGGAGGATTCCTGCTGCTGAAGAGCCTCCAACCACATTCTCTGTTTGTCAACTTTCGTGGCAACTTCGTCGAGGACCCGAACCGTAAGTGAAGAATTGGTTTTCAGTTTATTGATTATTTCAGTTTTTCTGGTAAGCTCTTCTTTATCTTTCTTGAGTTGAGCAATTTTGTTAAGTGTTGGTGTGTACGATTCTTTTTTCTTGTTGAGGGCGGTAATATCAGTTTCAAGGTTCTTTATTTTCTGAGCTTGCAAAACTCCGGTTGCGGCTAAGGAGGCAAGAACCATTACAAACAAAATTACCATTCCGAAAAGCTGCTTTTTGGCTTTTGCTCGTTTTTTTAATTGCCGAATCGGCAGCAGGTTAATCTTCAGCATTACGAATCCTTGACAATAATTATATTGCGGAAGGCCTGAGAGCGATCCCTGTGGCTATGGCCATTTCCGGCCCTATACTAAGGAGATAGGCAGGATCAATTTTTTTGGCATTCGATTCCATCTTGAGAAATGGATTAAAAAGTTCCACTGAAATTCCCGTTTCTTGTGCCAAAAAATCGATAAGACCTGAAACTTTCGCCCCACCGCCACTCAAAATGAGCCGGTTGAGAGGTTGCTCCGGATGATTAGAGTGATAGAGGTCAATGGCCTTTTTAATTTCCAGTACCCATTGGGTACAGGTCGTTAAAAAGATCCCCTCTACTTCTTGTCTTTTACCCTCACTGGGTAGAAATCCTAACTTGATAGCCTCGGCTTCTTCGAATGCAATATCAAAAACATTCATTATCTGCTCGGTAAGCTGCCGACTGCCGACAATGATATCTCGAGCAACAACAGAGATTCCTTGAGATATTATATTGATATTCATTTTTGCCGCCCCGATATCGACTAAGGCAACATTTTCACTTGTTTTATAGTTATGTTCATAGCTGTTTTCGAGGGCGAAGCCGTCAACATCGACAATAACCGGATTGAGGTTTATGCTTCGTAACATTTCAAGATAATCGTCGACAATCTCCTTTTTTGCCGCTACCAGCATGACATCGGTACGGTCCGTATCTTTCGAGTTGGTTTTCAGGTCTTGAAAATCGAGGTAAACATCTTCGATATCAAAAGGAATATATTGCTCTGCTTCGGCCATGATGTGTTCTTCCAGCTTGGATCCTTCCATAACCGCCAGATTGACCTTTTTAACTATCACCGAATAACCGGAAATTGAGAAACCAACCGTTCGATTTTTTATTTTCAAGTTACTGAAGAGATCGGCAATGGCTTTACTAACTACTTCCGGGTCGTTGAGTGTTCCGTCATCAACTGCACCTTCCGGGAGGACTGTGCTGCCGAGAGTTACGATAGCGTAGCCGGTTGATGATCGTTTCAGTTGGCATACCTTGACAGCATGAGAACCAATATCAAGGCCAACTACAAGATCTTTTTGAGCTCCGAACGGCAATTTCATGACAGACAAGGTGAAGGAGATTAATCGGGCAGCAAGCAACCCGAGCCGGTGAAATACCAAAACACTTGATTTTTCATATAGATATAGCTATTAGGGCACATAAAAATAATTTTGTCAAGAAAAGAAAGCTGAATTGTTGGGGAAATTGCTTATTTTACAAGACGTTAAAAACCATTGTTAGCGGTCAAAAGAAGCCCCTTATACAACATATGGAACCCATTTTCCGTCAAAACTCTTCATATTGTGGAGTATGCAATTCAGTTTTCACTTACCGACTTTTTCGACGGAAAACAGGAACTGGCTTGTAATTGGAACACATTTCAAGTAGCTTTGGCGAGGCGTTTTTGCAACTGTGGAAAATTCAATCAGGGAAGAGGTGCGGTTTGGCCAGAGAAGGAAGAAATAAGGGTGTTTTCCGCGAGTATTTTGAGGCGATTTGTATAGCTGTTCTCTTGGCGTTGTTTATCAGGACGTTTGTTGTTCAGGCATTTAAAATCCCTTCGGGATCAATGCTTCCCACCTTACTTATAGGTGATCACCTTTTGGTGAACAAATTCATCTATGGCCTCCGGATTCCTTTTTCCGGTAAGGTGCTGGTCCCTTATAAAAATCCGCAACGAGGAGATGTCGTCGTTTTCCGATACCCGAAGGACCGCTCCATTGATTATATAAAAAGGGTTATTGGTACGCCCGGCGATACCATCGAAATTAAGACAAAGAAGGTGTTTGTTAACGGGGAACCGGTGGGAGATCCACATGCCCATATAAGTTCACCTGCTGTTCTGAATGCAGCATCCAGTCCCAGAGATAATTTTGGACCGATACTGGTACCGGAAGGGCGTATCTTTGTGATGGGTGATAATCGTGATAACAGTTACGATAGTCGTTTTTGGGGATTTGTTGACCAGAAAGACATTCTTGGCAAAGCATTCATACTCTATTGGTCTTGGGATATCGAAAAGCCACTTTTGTCTTTCGAGCGAATCGCCTCCGTACGATGGGGCCGATTGGCAAATATTATTGATTGACAGTGAACATGGCCGAAAAATCAAAGCAGGATTATCAATTTCAGCATAAACACATTTTTGGAATTGAACAACTTTCGGTTGAGGATATAGTGCACATCCTTACGACCGCCCGGTCTTTTCGAGAGATCTCGAGTCGGCCGATCAAAAAAGTCCCGACCCTGCGCGGAAAAACTATTGTCAATCTCTTTTTTGAGCCTTCCACTCGCACTCGACTCTCTTTCGAGATCGCGGCAAAGAGGATGAGCGCCGACACCTTCAATATCTCCGCATCGACGAGTTCCGCTACCAAGGGTGAAACCCTGATTGACACCGCCAGAAATATCCAGGCCATGAACCCGGATGTCATCATAGTGCGTCATTCAAGCTCCGGCGCTCCGCAATTGCTCGCAAAATATATCAATGCCTCGGTTATCAATGCCGGAGATGGTGCCCATGAACACCCCAGTCAGGGGCTTTTGGACATGATGACCGTTATTGACTACAAAGGTCGACTTGACGGGTTGAAAATTGCCATCATCGGCGATATCGCCCATAGCCGGGTGGCCTTGTCCGATATCATAGGCTTTACCAGAATGGGAGCGCATGTACATGTCGCTGGTCCACAAACCTTTATGCCCAGCCATATCTCACGGCTCGGAGCGACGGTTTGTTCTTCGGTGCAGGATGCAGTAAGAGATGCCGATGTGGTTATGGCCCTGCGTATTCAGATGGAGAGACAAAACGACTCGCTTATTCCCAGTTTGCGTGAATATTCCCGTTTTTTCGGCGTAAGTAGCAATCTTCTTGAACTGGCCAAGGAGGATGTCATAGTCATGCATCCGGGTCCCATCAATAGAGGCGTTGAATTGAATCCCGATGTCGCTGACGGCGGAAGATCAGTTATTCTAGATCAAGTTACCAATGGGGTTGCGATCCGTATGGCACTTTTGTATCTGGTGTTGGGTGGAAACAAAGGCAATGACGGGTTTGGTGAGGGAAGATGAGCAGGGTAATACACTTAAAAAATGGCAGGATTATTGATCCGATTCAGCAAAGAGATGAGGTTGCCGATCTTTGGATAAAGGACGGGATAGTTGTCGATGGCCAACCGCTGGACGTTGAGGACATCGATATCTATAACCTCGAAGGTTGCTGGGTTGTTCCCGGTCTCATAGATATGCACGTGCATCTGCGCGAACCGGGTGAGGAATATAAAGAAACAATTGAAACCGGCTGCCGTGCGGCTGCGGCCGGAGGTTTCACAGCCGTCGCTTGTATGCCTAACACCAAGCCGGTAAACGACAACTGTGCTGTTACCAGATTTATCTGCGAACAGGCGGCCTCGTGTGCTGCCAGGGTCTATCCGGTTGGCGCGATCAGCCAGGAAAGCAATGGGGAAAGACTTGCCGAGTATGGAGAGATGAAGGCAGCTGGCGCCGTGGCTCTGACCGATGATGGACGACCGGTCGTTGACAGCCGTCTTATGCGCCGAGCCATGGAATACGCCTCCTCCCATGGGTTGTTGATCATGTCCCATGCCGAGGAAATTTCCCTCAGCAGGGATGGAAGCATGCACGAAGGAGAGATTTCCACCCGATTGGGATTAAGAGGTATTCCCGCCGCTGCGGAAAGTATCATGGTGTTTCGCGAGATTGCCCTGGCCGAACTGACCGGCGCCAGAGTGCATATTTCCCATGTCAGTACTGAACAAGCTCTCGCGCTGATTGGCAATGGCAAAGCCAGAGGCGTAAAGGTTACCGCTGAGACAGCACCACACTATTTCACCCTCACCGACCAGGCGGTTCTGGGCTACAATACCAACGCCAAAATGAATCCGCCGCTGCGAACTGAAAACGATCGACAGGCAATCCGTGCAGCTCTTAAGGACGGGACACTCGATGCCATAGCCACAGATCATGCCCCCCATTCAATTTTGCAGAAGGAGGTGGAGTTCAATCTTGCGGCGAATGGCATTGTCGGCCTGGAGACATCTTTGTCCCTTTCCCTCGCTCTTGTTCGGGAAAGAATCATTGATCCGGTCCGTCTGGTGCATCTCATGAGCTGCGCCCCTGCCGCAATTCTCGGGGTGCCTGGTGGTTCACTGCGTAGAGGAGATGTGGCCGATGTCACGGTTATCGATCCGGAGAGGCGATACACATTTTCCGCAGAAACAAGTTTTTCAAAAGGGAAAAATACCCCCTTTGATGGCTGGAATCTTCAGGGAAAGGCGGTGTTGACGCTCCTAGCCGGTAGGATCACGCATCAAGATCTTTGAACATTAGCCTCGGAGGATATCGTTTCTAGATACTGAGGGGCAGGGAGTTAACGACGTGAATACCCTCCGGACTGACGCTGGCCTGATAGACAAGAACTTTGATGCCTGCGACAATTGCCTGCTGCAAGGCTTTGCCGTAGTCTGGATCGATATGTATGGCTGGGGCGAAGCGGTCTGCATCCATTCTCTGAACAAGGAAAAAAATAGCTGCATTTGAGCCTTCCTCAACCAGACGAGTGAGTTCATGGAGGTGTTTAGTCCCCCGCACCGTGATCGCATCCGGAAACATCGCACAGCCGCCTATTGCCAGAGAACAATTTTTCACTTCTATGTAAGTAGAACTGGCTCCTTGGACAATCCGCAAATCAAGTCTGGTATGTCGGGAGGTCTTGATTTCCGACACAACCTCGTCGACTCCCTTGAATTCGGCAATTTTCCCCTGCAAAAGAGCCTCTGCCACCAGCCTGTTGGTTCTTGAAGTATTGACACCCACCCAGGTTGTCCCAGCCTTTATCATCTCCAGGGTATACTGATATTTTCTCTTCAGGTTATTCGATATTGATAGGCAAACGGCGCTGCCGGGTGTCGAACAGGTGAGCATGGTGCCGGTATTGGGGCAATGGGCGGTAATGATGTTGCCGTTCGCGAGTCTTATATCGACAAGAAATCGCTTATATCTTTTGATGAGAACGCCTTCCGTGAGCGGCGAGGAAAATTGCATGATCGAGAGGAGGAGATTGGCTCATCTTGAGGTTGCGAATAAGCACAGTTAGTGATACTAATTGGAAGAGAATAATTTGCAGGTGGAATCATTGTATCCAGATTTCCCGCGGGAAAATCCATGGGGAAGAAGCTATGTGAGCACTTCATTCTAATAGAAAAGGAGAGGAAGGGCTATGAAATTAGGCATCAACGGTTTGGGAAGGATAGGGAAGCTTTCTCTTTGGCACCATGTGGCGAGAAAGCATTTTTCCGGGGTTGTCGTCAACATCGGCCGGGAAGTTGGCCGGAATCTTGCGGACCTTGCGGCAATGCTTGAAAAGGACTCGACCTATGGACGCTTGGGTTCATACTTGTATGGTCATAAATGCCCTCAGGTTATTGAAGAAGTCAATGATGAGCGGGGAACCATGATCGTCAACGGTATTCCGGTGACGGTCCTTCGGTCGGCCCGGAATCCCAGGGATATCCCCTGGCAGGAAAACGGAGTCAAGTTGGTTGTCGACACCACCGGAGTGTTTACCGATCCAACCACCGACCCGGATGCCGAGAAGGGTGCTCTGCGGGGACATATGCAGGCGGGAGCGGACAAGGTTATTCTGTCTGCGCCGTTCAAGATCAAATCGAAAGGTTTGGACATGCCGGCCGATGCCATCACCACGGTAATGGGTATAAATGACGAGATGTATGACATGGGGCGCCATTCGGTCATTTCCGCGGCGTCCTGCACGACTACCTGTTTGTCCTATATGATCAAGCCGCTCCTCGAAAAGGTTGGAGCCGACAAGATTCTCAGTGCTTCGATGGTTACCGTGCATGCGGCAACCGGCAGTCAGCAGGTGCTTGATCGATTGCCCAAGACGGGAGCCACCGATTTTCGCAAAAACCGCTCCATTCAGAACAATATAATTCTCACCACAACCGGGGCTGCCAAGGCACTCTCTCTAGTTATCCCGGAGATGGCCTCTATCGGCTTTATGGCTGAATCGGTACGCATTCCGACAACTACCGGCTCCCTGATAATCCTGGTGGTCAATCTCCAGGATGAATTGGAAACACCGATAAAGAGGAACGCTATTAATGCCATCTATAAGGAATATGCCGGGATCAACCCGTATCTGAAGTTTTCCGAGGAGCAAAACGTCTCTTCCGATATTATCGGATTGCCGGCCGCGGCCGCGGTAATAGAAGGTTCTGAAACTCACACCAGGACGGCAAATATCCAGGTTAACCTGGCGAAAGTGAAAGCCGACAGCTTAAAGCCCGGAGCCGATCCGATTGTTAACGTGCCGGTCACCCAAGCGGTAGTTTACGGCTGGTATGACAATGAACTGGGCAGTTACACCAATATGCTTGGCGATTTGACTGTGCATGTCAGCGAGGGAATGCTGTAAAAAGCGCTGATGGTTGTACGTGCCATGGGACCGGAGGATCTCGACGCCGTCGAGGAGATCGAAAGTCATACTCTGACGCCGTGGTCGCTGACAGCGCTTCGCCAGGAGTTGGCGGTGCAGGAAGGATTGTGCTTCGTTGCCGAGGCCGCTGAACGACGCATCGTTGGTTGGTGTGCCTGCCGCAGGATATGGCCCGAGGCAGAACTTCTGAAAATTGCTGTGGCTGAGCAGGAGAGAAAGAAGGGCTTCGGTACTGCTTTGCTGCAATGCCTCATTGGAGACTTGCAACGGCAAGGATTTACAGTTCTTTTTCTGGAAGTTCGCGGTCGGAACAAGGCAGCACTGAGTTTTTACGATCGTCATGGTTTCCTTGCGGTCGGCATGCGACGAGCATACTATTCCGACCCGCAGGATGATGCGTTGCTGCTTAGAAAAGATATCTGTTGATAGGGGGGAGGGTTTATGAAATCTATTCGTGAATTAAATTTATCGGGTAAAAGGGTACTTGTCCGGGTCGATTTCAATGTACCCATGGACGAGCAGAACCGGATCACCGACGATACGCGGATCAGCATGGTTTTGCCGACCATTCGTTACATCCTGCAAGAGAAAGGCAAGCTGATTCTTTGTTCCCATATGGGGCGACCGAAGGGTAAGAAGGTTGACAGTCTCAGTCTGGCGCCGGTGGCCAGCCATCTGCAGTCATTGCTTGGTGTAAGGGTGACCTTGGCACCGGATTGCGTCGGTGCGGAAGTTGCGGCACTGGTAGAAAAAATGGCTGCAGGCGAGGTGCTTCTGCTGGAGAATCTGCGGTTTCACACGGAAGAAACCGCCAATGATCCGGCGTTCTCCGAGCAACTGGCAAAGCTTGCCGATGTCTATATTAATGACGCCTTTGCCGCTTCCCATCGGGCGCATGCCTCGGTGGTCGGGGTGGCCGAACGGGTTGCGGAAACTGGCGCCGGTTTCCTGTTGCAGACGGAAATGGATTACTTTCAAAAGTCCATGGCCGATCCGATCAGGCCCCTGGTGGCGGTTATCGGTGGCGCCAAGGTTTCTTCAAAACTTGGCGCCCTGGAGAATATGCTCGGTAAGGTCGATCGGATGATCATCGGCGGAGCGATGGCCAATACCTTTCTGAAAAGTATGGGTTTTGAGGTCGGAGCATCGAAGGTTGAGGATGATCTGCTGGAGACTGCAGGCCGTTTTGTTGAAGCGGCAAAGGCCAAAGGAGTTAAGCTCTACCTGCCCGTCGATTTCGTCGTAGCCGACCGGTTTGCCGCCGATGCGGTGACAAAAACCGTTACCTGTCGCGATATTCCCGCCGGATGGATGGCCCTCGATATCGGTCCTGCTTCGACTATCCTCTTCCAGGAGGCCCTGCAGGATGCCAAGACCATCATCTGGAACGGCCCGATGGGTGCTTTTGAAATGGATGCCTTTGCTCGCGGCACCATGGCCATGTGCCGAACTCTGGCCGCGGCCCATGCCTTATCCATAGTCGGTGGTGGCGACTCGAATGCGGCGGTGAAAAAATCCGGGGAGGAAAAAAATATCTCCTACATGTCCACCGGCGGAGGGGCATTCCTGGAACTCATGGAGGGCAAGACTCTTCCCGGTGTTGCCGTGCTTGATCGTTAAAGAGAGTTGGAAAATCTGGAGAATGACATGGCAAAAAGAAAAGCCCTGATTGCCGGCAATTGGAAAATGTATACCACGGTTGTCGATGGCTGCCGGTTGGCCATTGATGTGGCGAAAACCTGCGGCGATTTTACCGACAGGGAGGTACTCATAGCGCCGCCCTTTACCATCCTCAGCGAGGTGGCGCATGTTCTCGCGGGCAGCAAAATCCTCCTTGCCTCGCAAAACGTCTGCTGGGCGGAAAAAGGTGCGTTCACCGGCGAGATTTCGCCGGTGATGGTCAAGGATGCGGGCGGCAGGGCGGCAATCATTGGCCATTCGGAAAGGCGGCAGATTTTTGGTGAGACTGATGAACTCATCAACCGCCGGGTCAAAGGAGCTCTTGCCTTTGGCTTACTGACCATCCTCTGTATCGGTGAAACCCTGAGCGACCGGGAAGGCGGCGAGACCTTTCTGGTGTTGGCGGAACAGCTGAAAAAAGGATTGATGTCGCTGACTGCCGCGGATATGGCAAATGTGGTGATCGCCTATGAACCGGTTTGGGCGATTGGCACCGGTAAAACCGCGAGCAAGGAGCAGGCCCAGGAGGCCCATGCCTTCATTCGTGATGTCCTTGCTAAAAATTTTGAAAAAACCGTTGCCGAGCAAACGCGGATATTGTATGGTGGCTCGGTTAAACCAACCAACATTGATGAACTCATGGCTCAGGCCGATATCGATGGTGCCTTGGTTGGCGGCGCCGCTTTGGATGCCGAGTCATTCGGGCGAATAATCAATTATAAATAAATCGAATTTCCGAAAGTTGTATGGATACCCTGCTCACCATCGTTCACGTCATTGTCTGCCTCTTTCTGGTTGGCATAGTATTGCTCCAGCATGGCAAAGGTGCGGATATCGGTGCGTCATTCGGTGGATCCAGCCAGTCACTTTTCGGAACGGAAGGCCCTTTGCCGTTGCTCAATAAGATTACCACGGCAGCGGCAATTATTTTTATGTTGACTTCCGTGACATTAGCGTATATTTCATCCCGGACCGGCAGCACTTCGGTGATGAGTGACGTCACTGTCAGTCAACCGGCCCAGGTTCAGGATGTAAAACCCATGGCCAAGGAAGACGCGGTTATGGATGCTCCAACTGAGAACAAAGCTGGAGAAGAAGCCAGTACAGAAAAAGAGACGAAATAGAGAATAACAAGTTTGCCGAAGTGGTGGAATTGGTAGACGCGCACGCTTGAGGGGCGTGTGGGGAGACCCGTGCCGGTTCGAGTCCGGCCTTCGGCACCATTTGTTAGCTATAAAGACTTCCCTAGAAGTCTAATTAACCCGCAACCAGCAATGGTTTGCGGGTTTTTTTGTGTCAACAATCGCCTTCAATGAGGCACATCTCCCAGATTTATTCAAAAAAGGGATCATCCATAACCTTGGAGACAAGGGAGTTATTGGAGTGGTTGCAGTAGCGATGTTGCATGGTTATGCAACCTTTTATCAATAGTCTCACATCGGAATGCTCCAGCCAAATCGAGATGTCAACGAGGATCATCTGACAGTGCCTCTATTCGTCGGCGAGGGGTTGTCGGCAAATCCCTTTTTAGTTCCGGCCGACCCTGCTGAGGTCGACCGGAAGGCGAGCCCTCAGCAACCCAGTTGCTTAAAAAAATCGTTGCCCTTGTCGTCGACCAGAATAAAGGCGGGGAAGTCAACGACCTCGATTTTCCAGACTGCTTCCATTCCCAGTTCGGGGTAGTCGATGCATTCGACCTTCTTGATATTCTCTTCAGCTAGCAACGCCGCAGGGCCGCCGATCGATCCCAGGTAGAAGCCGCCATGTTTTTTGCAGGCATCGGTGACCTGCTGGCTGCGGTTGCCCTTGGCGATCATGACCATTGAGCCGCCATGGCTCTGCAGCAGATCGACATAGCTGTCCATTCGCCCAGCGGTTGTTGGGCCGAAGGAGCCGGAGGGCTTGCCTTTGGGCGTTTTTGCCGGACCGGCATAGTAGATGGGGTGTTTTTTGAGATACTCGGGCAGATCCTTGCCGGCGTCGAGCAGTTCCTTGAATTTGGCGTGGGCGATGTCCCGGCCGACGACGATGGTGCCGGACAACAGCAGCGGCGTGGACACCGGATGCTTGGCCAGTTCGGCGAGAATACTTGCCATGGGTCGGTCGAGATTGATTTTAACCCCGTGCTCGTGTTTGCCACGATAGGCCTCGGGGATCAGGCGACCGGGATTGCTGTCGAGTTCCTCCAGCCACAGACCTTCGCTGTTGATCTTGGCCTTGATGTTGCGGTCGGCCGAGCAGGATACCCCCATGCCCACTGGGCAGGAGGCGCCGTGCCGGGGCAGGCGCACCACCCGGATGTCGTGGGCGAAATAGACGCCGCCGAACTGGGCGCCGATCCCTAAGCTTCGTGCTTTCTCCAGGAGTTTTGTCTCAAGAGCTACATCGCGGAAGGCCTGGCCGTGCATATTGCCCTCGGTGGGCAGGTTGTCGTAATACTTGGTGGAGGCGAGTTTGACGGTCTTCAGGCAGGTCTCGGCCGAGGTGCCGCCGATGACAAAGGCGATATGGTAGGGCGGGCAGGCGGCGGTGCCCAGGTATTTCATTTTTTCCACGAGAAAACTTTCCAGACGCTCCGGGTTGAGGAGGGCCTTGGTTTCCTGGTAGAGCATGGTTTTGTTGGCGCTGCCACCGCCCTTGGCGACGAAGAGAAAATTATAGCTGTCACCCTCGGTGGCAAACAGATCGATCTGCGCCGGCAGGTTGGTGCCGGTGTTTTTTTCCGTGTACATATCGAGGGCTATGGTCTGGGAGTAGCGCAGGTTTTCCTCGGTATAGGTTTGAAAGACCCCCTTCGATAACATCTCCGCATCATTGCAGTTGGTCCAGACGTTCTGGCCCTTTTTGCCGATGATGGAGGCAGTGCCGGTGTCCTGGCAGATCGGCAGTTCGAAGCGGGCGGCGACCTCGGCATTGCGCAGGAAGGCGATGGCCACGCCCTTGTCGTTCATCGACGCCTCGGAGTCGGTGAGGATGGCGGCTACCTGCTGGTTATGGGCGGGGCGAAGCAGAAAGGAGACATCGCGCATGGCCTGGTTGGCAATAACTGTTAAGGCCTCCGGGGCAATCCTCAGGATTTTTTGACCCTCGAAGGTGGTTTCCGCCACATACTTTTGCGAATTGGCGAGAAGGCGGTATTTTGTCTGATCCTGAGTGAGCGGAAACGGTTCCTGATATACGAAATCGGGCATTGTTTTTTCTCCTGTAACGGGTGATGGAAATCTTCGGCAGTGATTCATCCGGCATGGCCGGTAAACAAAAAAACCATGGCCATTGTAGCTGCTGACGTCGTTTTTGTCAGCAGCTCATCGTCATTCCATCACTTTTTCAGGGGCTTTTCTGCCAGGCAACGCCTCCTGCCATGTATATCGAAACTCCTTTCAGCCGCAGCCGCCACCGCCGCCGCTGCAGGCGCCATCGGAGCAGGGGTTTTTACGGCCGCGCAGGAAGGCGGTGTTGCGGTTTTCGTAAACGATGGCCAGGCCCTCTTCGATAAAGCCCGCTGCCTCGACCGGTTTCACCCCCGATTTACTGAGGATATCGAAAGGCGTCTGGCCAACGCCGCTGACCAGCACCGCCCGGCAGTCGCCGAGGACCCTGGCCAGCTGGTGCCAGCGTTTGATGCCGCCGCCGATGGCCGGGGTCGGTCGCTCTTCAACCTTACGAAAACCGTCCGCGGTTCGCTCCCAAATTTGCAGGCTGCGGGCCTCGCCCAGGTGCTTGTTGACCAGGATGCCTTCTTCCGTCGCCACTGCCACATATGGCCGTTCAGCGGCCGGCATGGGTTTCAACGACGAGCATGCCGTCAGGCAGCTGCGAAATTCCTCGGTGCGATCATCGCCCAAAAGGCCTACCGCATCGGCGCGGCAGCGGGTGCAGTGGCGCATTTGCGGCAGATATTGTTCCGCTGTTGCCCGGATCTCCTCCATCAGTCTCCTTGCTCGGTTGGGCGACGGTGCCGAAGGGGGTGTTGGCATTCGGAAACATTGCCATGCAGTTGAGCAGATCGACACCTAAGGACTTCATGGTCCGGGCCACCTCTTCGACATGACCGTCGTTGATGCCGGGGATGACGATGCAGTTGACCTTGACCGTGATGCCGTGCGCCTTCAGTTTGCCGATTGCCGCCAGTTGGCGGGAAAGCAGGATCTCCGCCGCCTGCCGGCCCCGGTAGATGACCTTGCCGTCCTCGACCCAGCCGTAGATCTTCTCGCCGATCGCCGGATCGACGGCGCAGACGGTGATGGTCACATGGGAGACCGCAAGCTCGGCGAGGGTCTCGATATAGGGGCCGATGGCCATGCCGTTCGACGAGACGCAGAGCAGGACATCCGGGTGGTTTCTTCTGATGGTCCGCAGGGTGGCGATGGTCTCCGGGCCGTTGGCGAAGGGGTCGCCCGGACCGGCAATGCCTGCCACCGTTATCCGCGGTTCTTTTTCCAGCACCTTGTGCATGTAGACTCCGGCCTGTTCCGGGGAGAGGAGGGTGGAGGTGACGCCCGGTCGCGATTCGTTGACGCAGTCGTATTTACGGTCGCAGAAATTGCATTTAATGTTGCACTTCGGAGCGACCGGCAGATGCACCCGGCCGAATTTTCCCTTGGCGTCGGCATGAAAGCAGGGGTGATTGCGGAAATCTTTGAGGGTTAGAGATAGTCATGGCAGATCCTGTTATTCATGTTAGAAGGGGTGTTACATATAGCTGTAGCCGACCGGTGAATCGTCCTGCTTCTTTTCGATCAAGGTATTGGCGATCAGATCAAAGAGGGCCTGGGCCCCGTTATAGCCGAGGTGGAGTATGCGTTGGCCGCCGATACGGTCGTGGATGGGAAAACCGACCCTGACCATCGGCAGGTTTTTTCGCCGGGCAAAGGCATAGCCTTTCGAGTGGCCGATTACCAGGTCAACTTCCAGTTCCTCCGCCAAGGTCTCGATATCAAAAAAATCGACATCCTCTTTGACAACCGGCATGGGGCAGTCGAGACCTTCGACAGCAGCACCAATGCCCTCGGCCATCCTGCCGCTTTTGCCGCCGGAGGCGCAGAGCACCGGCTTGACACCGATCTCGGCGAGCAGGGCGGTCAAGCCGACCACCAGATCCTCCTCGCCGTAGACCACCGCTCTCTTGCCGAAGACATATTTATGGCCATCGACCATGCTGTCGATCAGCCGGCCGCGGGCTGCCGTATGACGCTCGGGGATCTCCCGGCCGGCCAGCTCGGCCAGCAGCTGAAAGAAGGTGTCGGTGGCACGGATGCCGATGGGCATGGGCAGGCGATGCAGCGGTGTGCCGTGGTCGTCGCGAAGGATCGTCCCGGCGGTTACCTCAGGCAGGGTCGCCCCAAGTTCGACTGTCGCTTTTGCGCCGCCCATACGCCTTATCGCCGCAAGTGGTGTGCCGCCTTCCGGGATCAGCGGATAATCGTCGAGGGCCGGGCCGTCGAGAGTGTCGGAATAGTCGGGCAGGATGGTTGCGGAGATAGCGAAATCGCCGGTGACCTCGCGCAGATAGCGGATGTCGGCGGGGGAAACAAAGCCGCTGAGAATATTGATGCTGTCGTTTGGCGGAGTCTCGACCGGCCAGCTGTTCGACCACCGCCCGGACCGCCGCATGAAAGCCCTCCATATGCGTTCCCGAGTAGCTCGGGGTCGATACGTGGACCAAAAGAGGTGACTCGGCGGTGGCGAATTCTTTCCTGTATTCGGCGAGGAGCATGGGCACATCGTCGCCAATGGTTTCGGTCAGGCAGGTGGTAGCGATGCCGATCAGCTTCGGGACATATTTGGCGGTGACATTGTTCAACCCCAGTTTCAGGTTTGGCCCGCCGCCGTAGATGGCGTGTTTCTCGCCGAGGGACGACGAGGCGATGTCGATCGGCTCGTTGAAGTGGCTGATGATATAGCGCCGCATATAGGTGGCGCAGCCCTGCGAACCATGCAGAAAGGGGACGCAGCCCTCGATGCCGCGGAAGGCGATGGAGGCGCCGAGGGGTTTGCAGAGTTTGCAGGCATTGGTGGTGGCGGTGTAGCTGGGCATCTTGCTCATGACTTTTTCTCCTCTATCCTGCGGGGGACAAATTTCCATACCGGGCTCATCACCGAGCCATACACTTCGCGGGCGAAATTGAGCATGCCGGCAAAGCCGGCGAGCATCTCCTTGCGCTCATGGTTATGGTCGCAGAAGGCTACACCGAGTTTATAGGCGATGGGCCGCTCCTTGACCCCGCCGACGAAGAGATCGACGTCCTTTTCTTTCAGGAAGGCGGACAACTCCAGAGGGTTGGAGTCGTCGACGATGATGGTTCCCTCGTCGGTGATCTGTTCCAGTTCGATATAGTCTTCTTTCGTACCGGTCTGCGAGCCGACCATCACCACATCCATACCAATGAGGCGAAAGGCCTTGACCAGAGAGAAGGCCTTGAAGGCGCCACCGACGTAGATCGCCGCCTTTTTGCCGGTCAGGGCCTTTTTGTATATGGCCAGTTCCGGGAGCAGCGTTGCAAGCTCATACTTCACCACCTGCCGGGCCTTCTCCATCATCTCCGGCTCGCCGAAGTGCCGGGCCACGGCATAAAGGGCCTCGGCCATGTCTTCCACACCAAAATAGGACACCCGCAAAGAGGGAATGCCGAAGCGCTTCTTCATCATATTGGCCAGATCCTGGGTCGCCCCGGAACACTGGACGACATTGAGAGCCGCGCCATGACAGCGCTGGATATCGGCAATCCGCCCATCGCCGGTGATATTGGCGACCACCTCGATGCCGATGCGCTTGAAATAGTCGCGGATCAGCCAGATCTCCCCGGCCAGATTGAAATCACCGAGGATATTGATGGAGTGTTTGGAGATACCTGTGGTATCGCCGGTGCCGACCAGCCTGGCCATGGCATTACAGGCCGCCTCGTAGCCGGCCCTTTTATTGGCTTTTATACCGTCCGACTGCACCGGCAGCACCGGGATGCCTTTTTCGGCGGCAACCTTTTTACAGACCGCTTCCAGATCGTCGCCGATCAGGCCGACGATACAGGTCGAGTAGACGAAGGCGGCCTTCGGCTGATGGCGATCGATGAGTTCGTTCAGGGCTTTTTCCAATTTTTTTTCGCCGCCGAAGATGACGTCCAGTTCCTGCAGGTCGGTGGAGAAAGACAGGCGATGCAGTTCCGGCCCCGACGACAGGGCACCGCGAATGTCCCAGGTATAGACGGCACAGCCAATCGGTCCGTGTACCAGATGCAGAGCGTCGGCGATGGGGTAGAGCACTACCCGCGAACCGCAGAAAACACAGGCGCGCTGGCTGACCGCACCGGCCAGACTGTCCTTGTTGCAATCCAGCTCGAAGGGGGCGGATCCTTTTCTATGGATCTGACTGGTTCGTTCTTTCAGAAGGGGCAAGGTGCTCATAGGCTTGGTCCTTTTGCTGCAAAGTTGATGGATGCGTTGCTTGTCCACCTTTACGCAAGGGCCATGCCAGACTGGAAAATGCCGTGATATGTCTATAATATCAGGTTATTAACTTTCATATGTCGGCGGGCTGGAAGGTTTTGTCGGAGGGAGCTGTACCAAATGCTACAAAAATGCAGGAAGGCCACCTGTTTTGTAGGTTTTGCCGCTGGCACAGCAACGTATGTGTTTTCTGACTGTAAGTATGTGTGCTAAAAATCAGAAATTATTGATACAATTATGGTATTTATAATTTTTTGAAGTAGGTTTTCGCCCATTGTAAGAAATTTGTAAGATGTTCAAAGTATATGCTGAGACACCAAATTCTCGACAAAAAACTCTCAACCTTTACTTGAAACGATTGCTACAGTGACACCTAATCAAAAACAAGATCTGCTTATTGAATGGAGCCTCTACTCTCCGCAACAAAAGGAAGTCATCCTGGTTGAATTTCGCCGCAAATTTCCTGGTGAGCACTCCCAAACCGACCTTCTTGAGTTTCTCAAAAAAAAGCTTGAGATTGAGGGCTATTGGCAAAAGGTGGGGTTGACCTAAATTCTGCTTTCTCTTCACAACCACGCGTCAGCATTTCCCTTTTTATCGCACATCCCATGCAAACGTCCACCCTTCGAGAAGATGCTTGATATCTTGACAGAAAGGAGGCACATGTAGAGGGAGTATTTTTGTGTCTTGCCGAGGAGGTCGGCAGGATATTGTGCAATCGAACGTCTCTCCGACGGAGAGGGCTCATGCGGATGAGGAAAAATGGATAAATCTGCCCGGGTGCTTGCATATATCGCCGGAAAAGGCTGGCTCTCCGGAGACCTGCAGTGCTCTTTTCTTGCCGCCGGCGAGTATAATGAAAACTACCGGATTTCCGGCAGTTCAGGCGAGTATGTCTGCCGGATCAACCACGGCACGCAGCTTGGACTTACCAACCAGATCGAATATGAGTTTGTGGTTCTGCAGGCGGTATTCCCCTCGGGGGTGACTCCCAGGCCGCTGGCATATAGCCTTGAAGGTTGCGATCTCGGTCAGGGGGTGCTCCTCATGGAGTATCTCCCCGGCAGACCACTCGATTATAGGCTTGACCTCCCTCTTGCCGCACAAATTTTTGCCCGTATTCACACCCTGCCGCCGAACCCGCGGCTCATCGTCCAGGCGGATCCGGTATCGGCCATCGCCGCGGAATCCCATTCCTTGATCCACCGCTATGATGGTGCGAGCTATCGCGAGGTCCGAAACCTGCTTTTGAAGTACCACGACAGGATTTTGAGTCTCGCCGACACCGCTTCCTTCCTGGCGGACGAACCATTGTGTATGGTCAACACTGAAGTTAATTCCGGTAATTTCCTCATTCACCCGGAAAGATCCTGTCTGATCGATTGGGAAAAGGCGGTGGTTTCCTGTCGTTATCAGGATCTCGCCCACTTTCTCGTGCCGACTACCACCCTTTGGAAAACTGATTGCCGCCTGAGCGAGGAGGACAAGAAAAGCTTCCTGGCATCCTACCGACAGGCTCTCACTTTCCCTATCTCCCTGGTTGAGCTCCTCGAAAGGACGGCTTTCATGGAACGGGTCATCCTGCTGCGGGCCCTCAGTTGGTGCTATATGGCCTATCATGAATATACCGGTGGGAGTCGGACGCTGACCAGTGAGGTCACCTTCAGAAAAATAGTCTCTTACCTGGACGAGGCCCGATGTTTCTTAGCATAGATGCGGTCTGTAAAGACTATCATGGACAACGGATTCTCGACCGGGTTTCTTTTGCTGTCGCCGAAGGGGAGCTGGTATCCATTATCGGACCATCCGGGGCGGGAAAAACCACCTTGCTGAAAATCATCGCCGGACTCGATACCCCGGACGCCGGCAGCGTCCATTCACGAGCCGATCTCCTCGATAATCCAGCCATTCTGGTGTTTCAAGACTATGTTCTTTTCCCGACAATGACGGTGTTTGACAATGTCGCCTTTGGACTGAAGACCCGCAAAATGGCGAAAATTGTCGTCAGGGACAAAGTCATGGCCATGCTCGCTTATTTCGGGCTGGCCAACAAGGCGGTACAGTTTCCCAGCCAGCTCTCCTCCGGGCAACAACAACGGGTGGCCCTGGCCCGGGCAATGGTCGTTAGTCCGTCGATTCTCCTCTTGGATGAGCCATTTGCCAATCTCGACAGGAACCTCAAGAGCGGCACGGCCGAATTTATCCGCTCCTTCCAAAAGGAGTATAAAATAACCACCATCTGCGTCACCCACGACCTGCAGGAGGCCTTCATGATGTCCGATCGGATCGGTGTCCTTCTTGATGGAGTACTCTGTCAATATGACGATGCAACCGCCGTCTATCGGAAGCCGGCATCTGTTGCGGTGGCAGCTTTCCTTGGCCATGTCAACACCATCCCGAAGCGATATTTTCAGTGGCTGGTGATGCCGGATACGGTCACCGGATGGTGCGATGCCATCAGTGTCCGGGCCGAAGCCCTCCTTCTCGACCAGGATCCGCAGGGAGCCGGTGTGGTGGAGGATATTCTCTTTGCCGGGCAGTACAATGTCTGCCGGATTCGAATTGACGATATGATCCTCACCGCCTATAGTTACGGCAGCAATCTGAACATCTATGATCGTGTCAGGATTACAGTTAAAGAATACATGCAACTAACAGGGGGTTGATTATGCGGTGGCTTATGCACTTGGCGGTTTTGGCTACACTTATCGCCGGCACTGGGAAGACGGTCTGGGCGGTCGATGGCGGGAGTTTCGCCGATCTGGTCCAACAGGCAAAAGGAACGGAAGTCAAGTGGTTCATGTGGGGCGGCTCGACGACCATCAACTCCTGGGTCGATGGCTATGTAGCCGGGGCGGTGAAAGAGAAATACGGTATTACCCTGAAACGGGTCCCGGCCGATGCGGCGGTTTTCGTCAACAAGCTGCTGGCCGAGAAACAGGCCGGAGGTGGCAAGGGCACCATGGATCTGCTGTGGATCAACGGTGAGAATTTTAAGAATGCCATGGAAAATGGCCTGCTCCAGGGGCCGGTGACCAATCTTCTGCCCAATTTCGCCTTGGTTGATCCGGCCTCCGTCGAATTCGATTTCGGTTACCCGGTAAAGGGCTATGAGGTTCCCTATGGCCGGGCCCAATTCGTTTTCGAATATGATTCGGCCAAGGTTGCCGACCCACCGAAGACCTTCGCAGAACTGAAAGAATGGATCAAAAAGAATCCCGGAAAATTCACCTATCCAAAGCCGCCGGATTTTACCGGTTCAGCCTTTATTCGCCAGGTTTTCTATGCGGTCAGCGGTGGTTACCAGCAGTATATGGCCGGTTTCGACCAGGGAATGTATGCCGGCAACGGTGCAAAGGTCTGGGAGTATTTAAACGAGGTGAAGCCCTATCTTTGGCAGGAAGGCAAAAATTACCCGAAGGATATTGCCGCCCTCGACAGCCTTTTTGAGCGCGGTGAGGTATTCATGAATATGAGCTACCACCAGGCCAGCGCCCAGGGCAAGATTCTCCAGGGCCGCTACAAGAATACGGTGCGAACCTTTGTCCTAGCCGATGGTTCCATCTATAACACCCACTTCACCGCCGTGCCCTTTAATGCCCCGAACCGGGCGGGAGCCTTGGTGGTCGCCAACTTTCTGCTGTCCCCGGAGGCGCAGCTATCGAAGAACCAGCCGGCCAACTGGGGCGATTTCACCGCTCTTGATATCAGTCGATTGAGCGAGGAGGAGCGTCACAAGTTTGCGACTCTCGACCTCGGGGCGGCAACTCTGCCTCTCGCCGAACTCGGTCGGGCAGCAGTGCCGGAGATACCTTCGGAATATCTCGAACATCTGGAAAAGGATTGGCAGAAGTTGGTCCTTCAGGGCAAATAGGTATGCGGCCGACAGAACGGCTGCTCCATTTGCTGCCGTTGCTCCTGCCTTTCTCCCTGGTCTTCGGCTGCGGTTTGGGCATCACCCTGCTGCAGTCGTTTGGCCTGCTGATGTTTTCCTATAGCTACGACGACCTGTTCTTTGCCTACCGGGAATTGTTTGCCGATACCTGGTTTGTCAGGTCCGCGGCCTTTTCCCTGTATGTCGCCGTGGCGAGCAGCAGCCTGGCGATCATCATCGGTACCGGTCTTGCTTACGGGATTTGGAAAATGGACGAGAGGTACCTCCGTTTCACCATTGTCTATAAAATTCCCCTGGTTCTGCCGCACATTGCCGTGGGTTTTCTGGCGGTGCTCTTACTTGCTAAGACCGGAATTCTGTCATCAATCGCCTTCCAGCTGGGATGGATCGATTCTTTTGAAGGCTTTCCCGACCTCCTCTACACCCTGTCCGGCATCGACCTTATCTCCGCCTATATCTACAAGGAAACACCCTTTGTCATGGTCATGGTGTACGCCATGCTGGTGAGATTCGACCGCCGGCAGATCGACGCCGCCCGAATGCTCGGCGCCGGGCGGCTGCGGATCTTTTATAGCCTCATCCTGCCCTTTATTCTGCCGGCCATCAATACCACCTTCATCATCCTCTTCCTCTTCACCTTCGGTGGCTTCGACCTGCCCTTTGTCCTCGGCGACAGCTATCCCGGCATGCTGAGCATCCGGATTTATGACTATTATTTCCAGAAGGATCTGGCTCTGCGGCCGGTTGCCATGGCCATGCTGTCCTTGATCTTTGTCTTTTCCCTGCTGTTTATCGCCTTGTATCTGCGTCTGTCGGCGAGATTGGTACGGGGGGTGCGGAAACTATGATCGGGTTGGTGCTGCTCCTTGCGGTTTTTGTGCTGCTCTTTGTCTTGCCGGTCTTGGTTCTGGTGTTGAATGGTTTCTCCTCCTCCTGGGCTTTTCCCGAGGTTATCCCGGCGGCTTTTGATCTGCGCAGTCTTCGCTATCTCCTGCAGCACGGCCCTGATATCGGCCTCAGCCTCCTGTCGTCCTGCCTGTATTCCTTCGGGACCATCATCTTGACCTTTTTCATGACGATTCTGCCGGCCAGGCTTTTTGCCAGAGCCGACTTTACCGGCAAGAATCTCCTGGAAGGTTTGTTCCTTGCTCCGGCCCTCATTCCCCCCATGGCCTTTGCCATGGGGGCGCATTTTATCTTTCTCCGAACGGGGATTGCCGATACCACCCTCGGGGTGATCCTGATCTTAAGCATCATCAGTTACCCGTATATGCTGCGCTCTCTGACTGCCGGCTACCAGGCATACGGAGAGAATTACACCCTCTGTGCCAAAAATCTCGGGGCCTCACCGCTCGGGATTCTCCTGACTGTCGAGCTGCCGCTGCTGCTTCCGGCCCTTCTGGCTGGGGCGACGATTGTTTTTCTCGTTGCCTTTTCCGAGTACTTTCTGGTTTTTCTTATCGGCGGCGGGGCGGTGGCATCCTATTCCGGTTATATATTTCCGTTGCTTAATTCCTCCGATAAAAGCGTGGCCGCGCTCTTGACTCTCCTGTTTCTCGCCCTGCCGATCGCCTTCTTTTTTGTCCTGGACCGGCTTATTTACAGGGCCTATCGAAGGCGGGGAATGCTGTAGGTAATTTTCCCCCTGGCAAACATTGAGGCAACCTGTATGTAACACCAACTGCCCTCAATTGCGATAGTGTGGCGAATTTCGAATGGCAGGAAAAGGGAGCAGTTCCTCTCCCTTTTCCTCAATATTCGATACCTCCCCGGAAAATCAAGTAAACACTCTCTCGGCAAAGGAGGCGACTGTGCCTTCCAGCTGGGGAACTTGATTATAGCCCATTCCTCTCACGTCCACGGTCACCTGAGAGTCAAGCTTTCGCCGAGTGATAGCAACACCGGCAGCCCTCAATACCTTGCAGTAGTTGTAGGTGAAGACGCCTCTATAAACGCCGCCGATGAGAGCCTCGGCGGATGTCTGGTTGTCGCGGCACCCTGCCCACAGGACGTGATTTATCCGCGAAGGGACTGCGTCCCTGGTCTCTGCCTGGTTTTCAGGGCTGAGGATTCGACGCACAGGAAGGGAAGGCTCGGCATCCAGGAAAAATCCCCAATCAAGTGGCGGCTCAATGTATCGATATGTCACCGAATTTTCAGGAGAGGTGCCTGTTGATCCGGATAAATCACGTGTTGCAGTACCGGAGTGGCAGGAATCGAAAATGATATCCAAGTTTACCCCAGCCGGCAGCCCGGTAAGCATGGCGCGGAAATCGTCATCCTTGATCATGCCGGCAGTGGCGAAGTCGTGGGGACAAATGGTTTCATCCCGCCTGTCTAACTCCTCCCCACCGACGTCGGCCATCTGCGAACCATGCCCGGAATAGTAGAAAATCAACACATCTCCCCTTTTTGCGTTTGAAAGCAGCCATTTGAAATGTTCGAGAATGGCAGCCTTCGTGGCTCTCGCATCGGTGAGAATATGCATTGCACCAGGAGTCGCCGGGACGATGCCGAGGACGCTCAGAGTGTTTGCCATATCGCGGACATCGTTCACACAGCCACGCAAATCTGGGCCGCCTGGACCTACGGGTGCATAATCATTAATTCCAACCAGCAATGCTTTCTTTGTCATGATCCTTCTCCTTATGCAAATTTGGTCTTCACGATTCTCGAAACAGGTTGAATGTCCTTCTTTTTAATACATCTGCACCACCTCCTTTTATTGTTATGTTGACATCATCAACAGATGATTCATTGATTGATGTGAATAGAACTATAAACCGAGGTTCTGATATTTTTCTTACAGATAAACGGGTTCGATAATATCGATCAAATTTTGCGGTAGGATAAGGCAGGTGAATGAATATTGCAGAAAATCCGATTATTGAGAGAGATTGCTCTACAAATGATCTTGGCAATACCTCTTGGATTGCTTGGGTCTTGTAGGTATCTGCTCGAAATTGCTTGCTACCTTACTACCAGGACAGGACAAGGGGCCGTTTGCAAGACCCGGGTGGCTACGCTGCCGACTATCAGATTGGTGAGGTTGCTCAAGCCTCGCGAGCCGATTATGATCAAATCGCATTTCTCTATTTTGGCAACCTCGGGGATCATTTTTCCGGCTGGTTCCTCCATGAGGCGGTCTTCGACCGGAATATTTGCGCTCTCTAAACGTTGGACAAAGGGGGCAACCAATTCCTCGCTCTCCTTTAATATTTTGGCGATCTGGCTGTCCCTGTAGGGCTCACCCAAGTTTGCCGGAAACTTCTCATGGCAATACACAAGAATGATACGAGATTCGAGTAATTTAGCGTATTCAATGGCTTTTTCCAATACCACGCTGGAGTGTTCAGATCCGTCAATTGCGAGCAGGATTCTTTTTTGGCCCATGGCATTTCTCCTTGTATGGTTGAAAGAGATGCTTGTCCAGTTCGTAATTCAAACTGGCTTGCCTCTATTACTCTCACTTTGCCTGCAATGCCAAAGTGAGAGTAATAAATTTTTCAAGTTATGTGATTACCCCACCTTTCGGTATGCTTCAAGTCAATTATTGTGGCAACATGTAGCAGCTGCTTCGTTATTTTTTGCAGAAGTGCATGCAGATTGTGCGAGAATTGCAATAGCAGCAAGGAGGATGCAGAGTCGAAATGTCCCTGCCTTGATGATGTGAAGTGCTAACCAGGTTTCTTACGAAAATTACACCTCGTCCTCCCGAAACTCCAGGGAAAGGGTAGTGTCGGCGTCGTTCGCTATGAGTCGATAGGTGCCTCGCCGTAAAATGACGAGGCGGTGCAGTTTACCTGCGCCGGCGAGGGATGCGGCTATCCCGGCCCGTTTTCCGGTTTCCGATTCGCTGTTGAAGAAGAGGCTGACCTCTTCGCCTTTGTCCTCCATGCGGAGGAGAAAGGCGTTGTGCTCGATAAAAACCAGATCCTCATAGCAATGGGTCACTTGAAAATCGAGACTTTCCAGAACGGTTTTGAGGATACCAAGGGGTCTGAAAGGGATTGCTTGGATTTGGAACATGGTTGTTTTTTCTATTCCTTGTCGGTCAGTGGGTTATACCGCTCTGGTTATCGTAGAGATGGGGATAAAGAATTGATCGCACCTCCTCGCCGATGGCAAGAAACTTGATGACGTCTCCTTCGCTCGGGATGCGGATGGTGAACTGGTCGAGGTCGCAAATCTCCTGGAAATCGTTCATATAGAGGAGTTTGTCGGCGAGTTCGGGAATCTCGCCAAGATGCAGTTGCAGCGCCCGCAGCAGGTCACTCATGGTGTGGTTATCGGCGAGGTCGCCGTTTTTCATGAGAAAGGCCATGATGAACTTTTCGATGGCCATACAGGTCAGATTGTAGAGAGTATCTGCGGAAAAGGCCTTTTTCTTCTTACTGTAGGCCCCTCGGGCGGTTTTCAGGAACTGTTCGCCGTCACGCCGGTAGTCGCGCCAATTGTCGATCTGGACGAGTTTCATAGTGAAGTCTCCTTGTTCGAGTATTTGCGCAGACAGATGAGCTGCGTTTCCTGCCAGCCTTGGCGACGGTAAAAATGGCGGGCCGGATCATTGTTTCGGTCGGCCAGCAACTGCATGCGCGCGGCTCCGCAACTGGTGCCCCACTCGGCAAGAGCGGCTAACAGCGCTGCCCCGATGCCGCGATTGTGCCGGGTTGGCGCAACCACCAGGTCTTCGACCAGCAGGGAGGGACCACCTTCGGCGGTGGATATCACCAGCTGGGCGGTGGCCATGCCGACAGTTATGCCCTGCTCCTCGGCGACCATTATCGTCGCCGCAGGAGCGGCAAGGAGCAATGCCAACCCCCTTTGCTGTCGCTCTGCAGAAAAGTCGAAATCCGCCTCGATGGTGAAGAGCTGATGGAGGAGTTCGAGCATGGCGGGTATATCGGACCTGGTGGCTGGGCGGATCATCGTCACTTTCAGCGCTTATTTGATCAGATATTCGGTTGCCGGCGACCCGTCTTCCAGGCCGTCGAGGACCGCGTCGATGGCCGCCTCACTGTCGATTCCCTTAAACCACCAGTTATCCGGTTGGATAACCATAATCGGTCCGGTTTCGCACTGCTTCAGGCAGCCGGTGGCGACCACCTGCATGTCGAGGCCGCGGTCGAGAATCTCCTCTTCGATATATTGTAAAAAGCCATCCGTCTGTTTATGGCAAATCCCCTTGGGATCGCCTTTTACTCGAAAACTCTGGCAGAGCAGAACCTGCCTTTCCGGTGTTGCCATTGTAATTCCTCCTGTTCGTATTGTTTTTCAGGTCTGTGACGACCCGCGGTTATAATTTTTTGCCATTTTTCCCTTTCTTGCCGCCGCCGTACAGAACATCAACGGTGCCTTCAATATCATCCTCGGTAATCATCACCCGGACTCCTGCTTTGGCAAGAACCCGGCGTGGGGTTTCGCCGGCGCTGGCCGCGAGAATGGCGAAACAGTCATGGAGGACCGCCGCCAACTCCCCCCAGCGATCGGCCGTTCCCGGTTCCGGGGCGTCGCGGGTTTCCAGCAGGCAGGCGAGACCGTCCTGGCGGGGGCCGTAGATCAGCAACCTGATGGCCTGGCCGAGGTGCAGATCGATTTCAATGCCGTTTGAGCTGGCCACCGCCACGTTTGGTCGGTCGCCGGTAGGCCGGGGCAGCGGTGCTGTCGGCAAGGCGCCTTGTTCCGCGGCCTCTCCGGGTTGGTCTAATAGTAGCGGTTCAACGACCGGCAACGAAACCCTGGCTTTTTCGGTAATCGCCAGTACCGCCTGGGGCTCCGGGCATTCGAGATGTACTTCGGCGCCGGGCTCCGAGGCATAGGGGATAAGGCTCATGCCGCCGGCCCCGAGGACCATCATCGCCGCACTGATCTTTGGTACGTGGTCGATGTTCAGGCCGGGGTAGAGGGTGGTAAGAATTGTTACTTCAATATTATGAAATTTCAGGGCCGGCACGCCGTTGCGCTGTTCCCTTATCAAGAGATCCACCGCTTCGCCGACCTTCAGGGTTTTCAGTCCCGGCCTGATCCAGGCATAGATTTTTTCGAGAACGTCGGTCTTGACGCCATCGACCTGCATTTCCACATAGTTCACCCCGGCCCGGGCCAGCTTTCCCGCCAGCTTTTCGCTGCCGAGGCCAAGGGTCTTCAGACCGATTTGCACAGCCGGATAGCGATCATGGACCATTCGTACGGTTTCTAGGGTTATATCGGGGGTTGCCAGAGGGTCGCCCGGACCGGTGATCGCCACCATGGTGATACTTTCTCCTCTCTCTTTCATCACCCGATCCAACAGGTCCATAGCTTCGGGAACCAGGAGACACTGACTGCGGACCGGAGTCGGTGGGGAAAACCTGGTCCGGGCGACCACCTGCGGGGCAACCGGTAGATGCACAACCGGTTGTTCCTTGGCTGGTATCTGACAACAACAGGAACTTTTGTAGTCTGCAAGAGGTATTATGCTCATTGTATGCCACCGATAACCTTGGCAAGGGGCTGCCCTGCCGAAAGATCTAAGACCAGCTCAAACTTTGATTCCGGATCGTCGCGATCCTTGCGGTCGAGCAGTACGCCGAGGATCTGTTCCAGGAGCCGCAGCCCGCCTTTGTAACCGACCGTCGGGAAGTGCTGATGGCCCTGCCGGTCGAGGATCGGGAAGCCCCAGCGGACATAGGGCAGATCCTCGTCGCGGGCAATATACTTGCAGTAGGTGTTGCCGATGATCAGATCGACGGGTTCGTTCTTGATCCACTGGTGCAGGAGAAACATGTCGCCTTTCGCCCGGACATTGACTTGCCGGCCCATACCTTCGGTGATTTTCTGAATCCTTTCCTCAAACTTCTTGCCCGGGGTACCGGTGACGATATGGATCGGGCACATGTCGATGGACACCAGGAACTCGGTCATCGCTATGACCTGATCGGGGTCGCCGACCAGGGCTACTTTCTTGCCGTAGAAGTACTGGTGCATATCGGAGATCATGTCCACCAGCTTGCCCCTTTCCATCATCACCTCTTCCGGTACCGCAACCCCGGCGACGATCCGCAGGGCATCGACAAAACGGTCGGTGGCCTTCAGACCAAAGGGCATGTCGAGGATCGAACAGGGCACCTTGCACTTGGTGTCAAGGAGCCTGGCCGCGTCCGCCGAACACCATTCGCCTAGCGCCAGCGTTCCCATGGCGTTGCCGCTGTCCTTGATGTCGGCAATGTTTGCCCCGGCATCGGGGAACATTTTATACTCGCCGGTCAGCGGGCCGTTCAGTACCCCCGAGGTATCGGGGAACATATTGATGTTTACGCCGACCATGGCGGCCAGTTTCTTGATCTCCTCCATATCCGACGGTTCTACCCAGCCGGGGATGATGTTGATCTTGCCGTTCTTCTTGCCGCGCGGTTCGGCCAGTGCCGCCATCGCCTTGACCATATTGGAAAAGCCGGTGACATGCGAGCCGACATAGCTCGGGGTCGGTGCACCGATAACCGTCTTGCCTTTGGGGATCTTCTTTTCCTTCTGGGCCTTGTCGAAGATCTGCGGCAGATCGTCGCCGATGGTCTCGGACAGGCAGGTGGTGTGCACGGCGATGACCTCCGGTTCATAGACCGTGAAGATATTATCGATGGCCTGCAGGAGGTTGGCCTGGCCGCCGAAGACCGAGGCGCCCTCGGTAAACGAGCTGGTGGCGGCGGAAATCGGTTCTTTATAGTGGCGGGTCAGGGTGCTGCGATGGTAGGCGCAGCAGCCCTGAGAACCGTGGCTGTGGGGCAGACAGCCTTTGATGCCGAGGGCCGCGTACATGGCGCCGATCGGCTGACAGGTCTTGGCCGGGTTTATCATCAGAGCCGAACGCTCCGTTATCTCTTTGGGTGTGTGTCTCAGTAGCATAATCGTACCTTCCTGACGAAGCCGGAGTGCGCTTCATCGTCATTCTTTGCGGGTTTATTCCCAAACATAGGTTGCCGAAAGTTCGGGGTTCTCCTGCCATGGCGCCTTCATATAGCTCCAGACCCGGCTGTTCACCAGTCGGTCGATCTCGCGGTAGAAGTTGATGGCGCCTTGAAAGCCGGCATAGGGGCCGCCGGAGTCGTAGCTGTGCAGCTGTTTCATCGGCACACCCAGTTTCTGGATGGAGTATTTCTCCTTGATGCCGGCGCAGAAGAGATCCGGTTTCATCAGTTCCACCAGCTTTTCCGCCTCATACTGGTTGAGGTCGTCGATGATCAGCGAACCTTTATCCATATTCGGGTTGAGCCCTTCATAATCCTTGAAGGTCAGTCCTTCGGCGGCAAGAGCCGCCAGTTCCGCTTCGGTCTTTCGAGGTTTGTAGAGCAGCGGATCGGCCTCGACCTCGATTTCCTCGATATTCCTGCTATCGGCATCGACCTTGAGATTCGGGATGACGTGACGACCTTCATAGTCGTCACGGTGGCCGAACTCATAGCCGGCGGACAGCGTCTTGATGCCCATTTCATTAAAGAGTTCCTGATAATGGTGGGCCCGGGAGCCGCCGACGAAGAGCATCGCCGTCTTGCCCTTGGTCCGTGGATAGACCTCCTGCAACACCGTCCTGCACCTCCGGCATCTCCTCGGCAATAACCGCTTCAACCCGGTCGATCAGTTCCTGGTCGCCGAAATACTGGGCGATCTTCCGGAGCGACTTGGCGGTTGCCTCGGCGCCGATGAAGTTCACCTTGATCCACGGAATGCCGTACTTGGTCTCCAGCATGTCGGCCACATAGTTGATGGAACGGTGGCACATGACGCAGCTGAGGTCGGCCTGATTGGCGGATGCGAACTTGTCGTAGGTGGCGTTGCCGGAAAAGGTCGAGATGTTTTTGATCCCGCATTTTTCGAGGATCCGGTCGATCTCGAAGCCGTCGCCGCCGATATTGTATTCGCCGAGCAGGTTGATTTTATACTTGTCGGTTTTCTCCGTTTCACTCTTGCCCACCACGTGGGTGAACACCTGGTTGTTGGCGATATGGTGACCCGCCGACTGCGATACGCCCTTGTAGCCCTCACAGCTGAAGGCAAAGACGTTGCAGTCGCCGAACTGTTCCTTCATCCTCTTGGCGACCGCATGGATATCATCGCCGATCAGGCCGACCGGGCAGGTGGCGAAGATGGCGATGGCCTTCGGGTGAAAGAGGTCGTAGGCCTCTTGAATCGCCGCCGCCAATTTTTTCTCGCCGCCGAAGATGATGTCCGAATCCTGCATGTCGGTGGACATGCAATAATTGATGAAGTTGGCATTGGTATCGTTCTTGGCGTCGCTCTGATTGCGCCGGGTCAGCCAGGCGTAGAAGCTGCAGCCGATCGGACCGTGCACCAGGTTGACGATGTCGCTGGTCGGCCCCATGATAACCCCCTTGCAGCCGGCATAGGTGCAGCCGCGCATGGTGATGATGCCGGGGATGGTCCGGACGTTGGCGACAATCTCCGGCGTGGTGTTCGACAGCGCCTCGTTGATCATTATCTGGCCGGCGCGTTTGCGGGCAACCTTCGGCGGATACTTCTCCAGCAGCTGTTCCTTGATGTTATGCGGTTCCCACTGCACCAGTTTCTGTGCTTTTCCCATGATTATTCCTCCTGATTGGCCTTTGTGGGGTGCGCTTCGAGCACCCGGTAAAAGCGCAAGGGTGATTTGTTAACTGATAGATTTCGCACCCTTTTCACCGGTACGGACACGGACCGCATCCGCCACCGGCAGGACGAAGATTTTGCCGTCGCCGGGTTTACCGGTCTGATTGGTTTCGATAATTGTCTGGATGATGTCGTCCACCTCGCTGTCTTTGACGACGATGGTGATCATCCTTTTCGGATAGAGCTTGCCCTTTTCTCCGAGGAGGATTGCCGCTTCCTCGTAGCCCTGCTCCGCGCCCTTGATGAGATCGCGGTTGACAAAGCCCAGGCCCCGGCCCTGCGCCTCATGGCCGAAAAAGGCATCGACGCCGGCGGCGGTAAGCGCGGCCTTGGTCTTGTTCATCATGTTCATGCGGACCACCGCGATAATCTCTTTCATGCCGCTACCTCCGCCTTGGTGTCCTCGCGCACTCCTGAACTGATGGTGTAGACGTCCTCCACCTCGGTGACGAAGATCTTGCCGTCGCCAAAGGCGCCCTTGCCGGGGGTGCGGGCCGCATCCATGATGGTATTGATGACGAAGTCCTTATCTGCCGCCTTGACGACACTCATCAGCATGGTCTTGGGGATCTCGTCGTAGGTCACCGCGCCGATCTTGATGCCGCGCTGTTTGCCGCGGCCGGTTACCGAATATTTGGTAACCGCCGGGAAGCCGGCATCCATGAGGGCGGCAAGGACATCGTCAGCCTTTTCCGGTCGAACTATGGCTCTGATCATGATCATCATTGTGGTATCTCCTTTGTTATAAAAATTGAGTATGTGGTGAATGTGTTATGCTTCCAGCAGGCCAAAGTCGAGCAGCAGCTGCTCCAGTTCTTCGATCATCAGAGGCTTGGGAATGACAAAGTTCTTGTTGCCATCTATGGCCTTGGCGAGCCCGCGGTATTCGTCGGCCTGGGGGGCCTGGGGATTCCATTCGATAACCGTTTTGCGGTTGATTTCCGCCCGTTGCACGTCGTTGTCGCGGGGGACGAAATAGATCATCTGGGTGCCGATTTTTTTCGCCAGTTCCTCGATCATCTCCTTTTCGTTGTCAACATTCCGTGAGTTGCAGATCAGGCCGCCAAGACGCACGCTGCCCGATTGGGCGTATTTCATGATACCCTTGCAGATATTGTTGGCGGCGTACATGGCCATCATCTCGCCCGAGCAGACGATGTAGATCTCTTCGGCCTTGCCGTCCCTGATCGGCATGGCAAAACCGCCGCAGACAACGTCACCGAGGACGTCGTAGAAGGCGTAATCGAGGCCTTCGCTCTCCTCGTAGGCGCCGAGGGATTCCAGCATGTTGATGGAGGTGATGATACCTCGGCCGGCACAGCCGACTCCCGGCTCGGGGCCACCCGATTCGACGTTCCAGGTGCCGCCGTAACCGAGCTTTCTGATGTTGTCGAGTTCCACGTCCTCGCCTTCTTCGCGCAGGGTGTCGAGCACCGATTTCTGGGCCAGACCACCGAGCAAGAGGCGGGTTGAGTCGGCCTTCGGGTCGCAGCCGACGACCATGACCTTTCTTCCCATCTCCGCCAGTCCAGCCACTGTATTTTGGGTGGTTGTCGATTTGCCGATTCCGCCTTTGCCGTAAATTGCCACCTTTCTCATGATGCTCTCCTTGTGGATAGTCTGTGTTGGTTCTGTTGTTCTGTAGCAATGCCGCAGTTTTTTTTGGCGACGATGTTGCGGGTGTCGGCCGGGAGTTTCTGTGGCAGTGTTGTTGTTACTGTTGCCTACCTATGAGCAAGAGATGTGCCATAGTCGGATAAATGAAAAATAATGCAATGAATACAAGTCAATGATCTGGAATTCTGGGTCTCGTCCGGGCTCTTTGTCGGGATGGGGCAAAGGCGCAATTTGGTCGGAATGCGACAATTAAGTAATGAAATGTGGATTTCAGTCTGGTGGGTTTGTTGTTGTTGAAAATAATTACATAAATGTAAATTATCGGCTGTTCTGATAGACAAATCTGTAGTAAAAACGGCGGAGTCTTTGCTGGTGTGAAAAATAGTTATATTATTACGAGTAGTTGGATAAATGGAACGACTTTTGCTTAACTTAAAGGATGAAAGAGTTTGGCAGCCGTGTCCCCGGATCGCCGGTTGTCAGCCATACGATGATGTTGTGGTGCGCGGCCATTTGCAAAGTGTTCGCCACTAAGGAGCTGGAAAATGAATGCCTACACAATGATTACCCCAACCGATGGCAGGACTCAGGGCCTTGAGCTGATCGCCCTGTCGAGGATTACCGAATTGATCGGCACCGCGGTTGATCTTGACAGCACATTGTCGAGCATTCTCGGCGTTCTTGGTGAGACCATGAAAATGGAGAGGGCGACGCTCTTGGTCTTCGATCGGGCGCGGCAGAAGCTGGCGATCAAGGCCTCCTGCGGCCTGTCCGAGGAGGAGGAACAGCGCGGGGTGTACCGACCGGACGAGGGTGTCTGCGGTCAGATATTTCAAACCTGTTCGCCCTTTGTCGTCCCGGATATCAATAGCGAACCGCTTTTTCTCAACCGCACCGGGGCGCGGTCAAAGGTCAGAAAAAATAAAATCTCCTTCCTTGGCGTACCGGTAATGGTGCAGGGCAAGCCGGAGGGCGTGCTGACCGTCGATAGACTGTTCGGCGACGACATCAGCTTCGAAGAGGACATTCGTTTTCTTACCGTGCTCGCCACCCTCATTGCCCAGTTTCTCACGCTGCACCGGGAGATCGCCAAGAAAGAGGCCAAGCTGATCGAGGAAAACGCCTCGCTCAAAGCCCGCCTGCATCAGGTGCACGGCGACCATTTTATAATCGGCCATTCCAAACCGATGCAGGAAGTGTTCAGCATCATCGATAAAATCGCCAGCAGCAAGGTCACCGCTCTGTTGCTCGGCGAATCGGGGACCGGCAAGGAGCTGGTGGCGAGGGCCATCCACGAGGGCGGCAATCGTAAGGATAAGCCGATGATCAAGGTGAATTGCGCGGCCCTGCCGGAAACCCTTCTCGAAAGCGAGCTGTTCGGTCACGAACGGGGCGCCTTTACCGGTGCCCATGCCTCCCGGCCGGGGCGGTTTGAGCTGGCCGACGGCGGGACGATCTTTCTCGATGAAATCGGCGAATTGCCGCTTTCCCTTCAGGCCAAGATGCTCCGGGTGCTGCAGGAAAAGCAGTTCGAGCGGATCGGCGGCTCGAAGACCTTTACCGTCGATGTGCGGATCGTCGCGGCGACCAATGTCAGTCTTGAAGACGCCGTCGCCCGGGGACTGTTTCGCGCCGATCTCTACTACCGGTTGAATGTCGTACCCATTGTTCTGCCGCCGCTGCGTGAGCGTAAGGAAGACATTCCTCTGCTGTTCAGCCATTTCCTAAGCAAAAGCAATGAACGTAACGGCAAGAAGGTGCAAATCACCTCCGAGTTGCTCGATTTCCTCATCGGCTATCCCTGGCCGGGCAATATCCGCGAAATGCAAAACCTGGTGGAACGGATGGTCATTTTGGTGGAGGGCGATCGGCTCACCCTGCACGATCTGCCGCCCAACCTTTTTGTCAATCACCGGTCGGTGCCGACCGAAACGGTGGAGAATAAACAGCTCGGCAAGATCAACCGTCCAAGCAGCCCCAAGTCGCTCCACGATATTGAAAGACTGGAGATCGAGGCATCACTCCGCCGCAACGGCTGGGTGCAGGTCCGGGCGGCCCGCGAACTGGGCCTGACCGAACGGCAGATCGGCTATCGGATCAAGAAGTACGGTCTCAACCGTTACGATTCGTTTCGCTTGGAATAATAAATATCTCTCTTGATCGCCGTCTTTTCTGTTGCAGACTTCATAACAGATGTTATGAATCATTGACCAGTTGCAAATACCTTGGCTTGCCCTTAATGGGCTAGGATTTCACATCACCAAGATTGAAAAAATGAACCAACAACAGAAAAATCTTCCCGTGCTGATTTCCGACATCCGTGACCTGATCCTCTCTGCCCGCCGGGCCGTAGTCCATTCCGTTGACCTGCTTCAGGTGCTGACCAACTTTGAGATCGGCCGCCGCATTATTGACCATGAACAGCAGGGCGCTGAAAGGGCAGAATACGGCAAGGCGCTTCTCAAAGATTTGTCAACGGAACTCACAGCGGAATTTGGCAGAGGGTTTTCCCGTTCCAATTTGGAATATATGCGAAAATTCTATTTGGCATATAAAGACAGGGCATTGCCGATTTCCCAGATGCCATCTGGGAAATTGGTGGATGGCCGAAAAGGCAGGACACCGTCTGGCGAATCCTCTAAGACAGAACTTCTGCTTGTCGCCGCCAATGCTGACCGGCCGTTCTTCTTGAGCTGGTCGCAATATGTGTTTTTGGTTTCGATTAATGATCCCGATGAGCGGCGGTTCTACGAAATTGAGGCATCGGCTAATGGCTGGACCTTGCCGGAACTAAAACGCCAGTTCAACACCGGCCTCTATGAACGTCTGGCCCTCAGCCGCGATAAGGATGGCATTCGCAAACTGGCGGTGGATGGACAAACCGTCACCCGTACCGAAGAGCTGCTGAAAGATCCCTATGTCCTGGAATTTCTTGGCCTTGATGAAAAAACCAGATATTCCGAATCAGACCTGGAAACCGCCATCATCAACAAAATCGAACACTTTCTCCTCGAACTGGGCAAGGGCTTTCTCTTCGAGGCCCGACAAAAACGCTTCACCTTCGACGAGGAGCATTTCTTCGTCGATCTGGTCTTCTACAATCGCCTGCTGCGCAGCTATGTGCTCCTTGATCTGAAAATCGGCAAACTCAGTCATCAGCACCTCGGGCAGATGCAGATGTATGTCAATTACTTTGATCGCTTTGTCAAACTGGAACACGAAAACCCGACCATCGGCATAGTCCTGTGCAAAAAGAAACATGACGCTCTAGTGGAAATCACCTTGCCACAGGACGCCAACATCCATGCAAAGGAATATCAGCTCTATCTGCCGGACAAAGAATTGCTGAAACGGAAGCTTGAAGAATGGAGCGAAGAGGTGGGACGACAGGGGGAGCTGGGTGGATAAATCCGCTTAAGAAACGAATATTTTAAGCCACAAAGAGTGAAAAATGAACCGGCAACAAGAAAACTTTCCCGAACTGGTCAAGGAAATCCGCAGGCAACTGGGGCTTTCTCAAGAGGAGCTGGCCCACGCCCTGGGGGTGAGCTTTGCGACAGTCAACCGCTGGGAAAACGGCAAGACCAATCCATCGAAGTTGGCGCGCAACCAGTTCAGGTTATTCTGTGAACAGAAGGTTGCAACGGGTGAACTCGTCCTAAAGGAAAAATAAATGAATGCGGCAGGAGATAGCAAAGAATCCATAATGAACACCAAAGAGATCATCGACCGGATTTTCAAGGATCCAACCACCAAGTACGAATTGAGCGAATTCGAAAACCTGGGCAAGCCTATCCATAATATTCTCTCCATTTACCCGAAAACCGGCACAACCGGGCGCGATGCCGGCAAAACCAAGTATTACTTGAAGAGTTTTATCCCTTTTTCCTCCGGCAACGACGAGGTGCAGGTCTATGTCGAAGACGGCAAGTCCAGTCCTGAGGAGATTGTCCGCCAGCTCTGGGTCTATAAACTAATCAACCAATACAACTATAAAGCGGATGAGATCGATCTGGAGAAAGGTGTCCAGTTCGGCACCGAGGTCGGCACCAAGGCGGCGGATATAATCGTCTATAGCGATGCCGGCAAAGAAACGCCGAAGATCATTATCGAGTGCAAGAAACCCAGGCGCAAGGATGGTATCGAACAGCTGAAGAGCTATATGAATGCCAAGGGCGCGCCGGTGGCGGTCTGGTCCAACGGCAGCGACAGCATTATCCTCTGGGGACGATAAAGCACCCAAGGAAGAGCGCGACGTGCTGTTTATCGAGCGCATCCTGAAGATGCTCAGGCCGGGAGAACGATTGTCCAATCGTACGATCCTCATAGATGTTCATGCCATGCCGGTTTTGAAGGAGCTGGTGGCCTATCTGGTAATTGAGCGACTTTACAAAGAAATGGCGAGCATGCCGGACAGCCCGGTTCTTGATGGACGACGGATGATCCGCACCATTCTGGTGATCGATGAGGCCCACAACTACCTGAGTCAGAAAAACATCTTTCTGCAAAGAATTGTCCGAGAAGGACGCTCCAAGGGCGTTGTGGTGTTCTTCGCCAGTCAATCGCCAAACGATTATCAGCAGGATTTTTTCAATTTTCAGGAGCTTCTGGAGTTTGCCTACATTTTCCAGTGCGAAGGTGTGACCCCTGCCTCCGTGCAAAAAATACTCGGTTGCAGCAGCAAGACCGCCAAGGAACTTCAGACCGAAATCGCTCGCTTTGAACCCTGGCAGGTGATAAGCAGGAGTACGGACAAGACGGAGGAGTTTGTCAAATTTACCGCTGAGGCGTTCTACAGGAACTATTGAGTGCGGTTATGCCAACACCAACATTACCTCAGCCTCTTTGATCCTTGAGCTTTATAGGCGCTGGCGGTGCACATGAAGTAATAAAAAAATGTAACCTTATGTGGACCATACCGATGCAGGAATTAGCTCGACTTCTGGAGCAACCGACCCAGTTCAAAATCGCTTAATGGGCGACGCAGGGTTGCAGCCGCCTCGCGGATCGTTTGCACCGCCGCCTCGGAGAGGTTTTCCGACAGCCTCTCATCAAGCCCGGCCAAGTGGGCGAGAATTGCCCGCCTGCCGCATTTCGGACCGAGAAGAAGCCGGCGTTGGCCACCGACCCTTTCCGGGGCAAAGGGCTCGTAGGTCGCTGGCTCGCTTCGCAGGCCTTGGAGATGCAGGCCGGTTTCGCAGGTAAAGATCTCCTCCCCGACTATCGGCCGATTACCTTCGATGTTCCGGCCGGTAATTCCTGCTACATATTGAGCAAGGGGTTTGAGTTCGCCCGCCTGCAACCGGGTGTGCCTTTTGACCAGGCTCAGGTAGCCGGCAATCTCTTCCAGCCTGGCGCAACCGGTCCGTTCTCCGAGACCGAGGATAACGGTATCGACGTACACTGCCCCCGCCTCAAGAGCAGCTACGGCATTGGCAGTGGCCATGCCGAAATCGTTGTGGGTATGGACCGCCAAACAACTCGTGGTGAGTTCGCGGCCAAGGTCTGTGACCATATTGGCCACATCCCCCGGCGAGGCGATGCCCACCGTATCGGCCAGGCGGATGCGCACCGCGCCCAGCCGCTCCGCTGCTAGCGCCATTTCCGTCAAGAATCGCCGGTCGCTGCGACTGGCATCCTCAAAGCCGATGGACAAGGCCATGCCTTGTCTTCCGGCGAAAGCTATGGCCTCGCTCATTGTCGCCAACGCCCAGCTCCGATCCTTGCCCAGGCGCTTTTCCAGATGAATATCGGAGACCGGAATGGACAGGGCAAGCAGATCGGGTTGCAGCTGCACTGCGACGGTGATATCTTCCTTTTGACATCGGCTCCACAGGGACAATTTGAGGTTCGGATGATTGCTCCGGCAATAGCCGATGAGCGGGCCGACGCAGGGATGGAAGGTTGAGGAAATTCCCAGTTCCACCTCTCCCACACCAACACGCACGAGACCATCGACAATACGCCTTTTTTCCTCGGGGGAAAAGAGCACTCCGGGCGTCTGTTCCCCTTCCCGCAAGGTGGTATCGATAATTTCGTATTCTCCTTCCATGTCGCTCTCCCAGTGTCTTTGTAAGGATTTTTTGCAAAATAGGTGCCAAAAACAAGGAAGAGCTCTTTGTCGTTGATAAGGCAATGTAATAACTAATTAATTCCAATAATTTGCAGCTTCGGCCGCACCTCTTCTCGGCACAAAATTGTAGGATTCACACCATGCCGGTGTCTTGCAGACATGGGCGAAAGGACACTTCCTTTTTGATCACCACAGGAAAAAGAATGCAGGCAGTCGGATGCCTCTTTGCACCCGTTAAGGTAAAGGAGTCAATCAATAGCGGAGCAGTTTCGGTTCCGGCCAGGCTGTATCAAATCCCAGTTCACTGAGGATAGTGATACCGGTTTGCATATTCAGGCCGACATTAGGGACGCCGTGGGAATCGTCGCCGGGGACGACGGCGATGCCCATGTCCCGAACCATTTCCAGGATTACCCGGGAGATGTAGGGTTCTTCGGCGCCTTTCAGCAGCGAGCGAAGGTTGAAATCCATAATCAGACCGAGTTCCTTGATGCGCGCCAGGTTTCTCTTGATCCTGGCCATTATCTCCGGGCGCAGCAGGCGTGTCTTGTATTCGGGATCGAAGATGCGAATGAGGTCGAAATGGCCGACCACCGAAGGTTGAAGAAAGCCGAGCATCTCATACTGCAGATCAAAATAACGACAATACATCTCGTCCTTGCCGCCGAGCGCTTCCGCCGTGCCGTCATATTGCTCCCGTGAGTAGTCAAAGCCCATGTCACCTACAAAATGGACGGAGCCGACCACATAGTCCGGCCGGAAGGTGGCGATCAGGTACGGCATGAATTCCTTGTAGCCACTGTAGGTCTCACTTTCAATGGCGGCAAAGATCTTGATTTGCGAGCGGTATTTTTCCTGCAGTCGGCGACATTCCTTGATGTACAGGGCAAAGCGGTTGAGGAGAAATTCGGGTGTAAGGCCTGCCGCCTGTTGGTCGGGATAAAGCAGCTCCTGGGTGATACCGGGGGCGTGTTCGGTGATTCCCACCCAGGGAAATTGCTTGGCGATATACTGCTGAATGATTTCTTCAAGGGTGTTGGTCGCATGGTGGCAAAATTGGCCGCTATGGCCGCCATGGACGGATACGGATGCGATGGTTTTCAATGCAGAAACTCCCCGGTGCTGGACATGGCCAGGTTGGCGTCACGAACCCCTCTCAGGGCAGTAAGACGGTCGGCCAGTTCCTGAACATCCTTGGCCTTGCCGCGCACGACGATGACCTCGAGACAATTGTCATGGTCCATATGGACGTGGGTGGTGGAGACGATATGGTGATGGTAATCGTGCTGCACCAGGGTAACCTTTTCCTGCAGTTTGTGCTGGTGGTGGTCGTAGACCAGGCTGATGACCCCCATAACCGTTTTGTCGGCCTGCCACTCGTCCTTAATGAAGGCCTTGCGGATCAGATCGCGGATTGCCTCCGACCGGTTGGTGTAGCTGCGAGCCATGATATGTTCATCAAAGATCGTCAACAGTTCCTCTTCAAGCGATATGGAAAATCTTTTCAGCATGGAATTTCACCTCCTGACATTGATAAACCGGACATTGCACTATTCCCCCCTGGCCATGCCGCCAACTGTTTGAGTAAAGGGGGGGCATCCGGCTGGCTGGACGTGCATTGGCACCTCACTATATAGGGTCATTCTCAGAACTGCAAGTCACAAGTATTGGAGGAAAAACGGACTCTGTTCGTCTGTCAAAGAGCATTTCAGCCAGCTTGACGTATTTTCCGAGCATCCTCAGTTCCGCGGAGACGATACAGGCAAAAGAGAATGGTCAGGACAAGTCCAACCGCCGCATACCAGGGAAACCAGCCGATGGCCTCCCGAAAGGCGAAGCCCTCCAACTCCACTGCGCTCCATTCGGGATGGGCGGTTTTACCGCTGTCGCGAAGCCTGGTTATGAGGAGAGCGAAGAGAAAACCGATGGTTCCGTAAGCGAGGTTGAAGGCCAGGCCTTTAAAGCTGAGCACCGTTGCCCGTTGATGCGACTCGGTGATGCGGTTGAGGTAGTGGCTGGTAAAAAAGGAGACGAGCATCAGACCGGTAAAGATCAGGGCCATCGGCAGCAGCCCCCAGTAGGGAAAAAAGGGGGTGAGGCCGATCAGGCCGAGAAGGCTTATGGCGGAGACCCAACCGGCATTGGCGACCGGCGAGTTTTTTTCCACCATCCATTCGGCGAGTTTCGGAGTTACCAGGCCGAGGAGGGCCATGGCCGAACCGATGAGTCCGAAACTTGCCTCCGGCAGATTGATGAGCCGAAAATATTGGCTGGTCATGGTGACGATCATCCGCAGGACGTGGTCATAGAGGGTACCGATGAGGATCACCGCCAGGGCGAAAGGGGTTTTTGCCAGCCAGGCGCCGGCCTGCAGGGTCTTGCGCAGGGCGGCGAACGCAGGAGAGCCCTGGCCGGCCGTTCTCGGTGTGGTCTTTTCGGTCATTTTCAGCGCCGACACGGTGGCCAGGATCGCCAGCACCAGAGTCAGATAGACGGGGAAGCGCATGGTGATCTGCTGGCTGACGGTAGCGGTTGAGCCGAGCCAGCCCAGCAGCCGATTGACCACGCTTGGATCATAGACCAGGGCGCCTATCGTCATGGTGAGGATCGAGGCGATGGAACGCAGGGCCATCTGTACGCTGAGCACCCTCGGCCAGTCGTCGGGATTGCCTTCGGCAACCAGTGAATCGTAGGCAATGGCCTCGTCGGCACCGCTGGCCATGGCCTCGGCCAGGCCGCTGAGGATGCGGTTGATGAGAAAGACCGTAAAAATGAGACTGCCGTTACCCAAGGGAACAAAGGCCAAAAGACTCATCTCGGCCACCATGATAAAGGCGGTGCCGACGAGGAGATACTTGCGGCCAAGGATATCGGCCAGAGCCCCGGACGGCACCTCGGCGCAGACGATGGTAATCGCCCAGACGGTATTCAACAGGGCAAACTGCTCGATGGTCAGGCCGTAGTCGAGAAAGAGGATAGTAAAAACCGGATAGTAAAAGCGAGCGTTAAAGAACACCCGCAGGGCGATGAACAGCCGGATGTTCGGGATGGAAAAGGGTGAAGGTGATCGTGGCGCTGACATGACGGGGTTCCTCTTGAATTGTTAATATTGCGGGAATTGCGGCGCAGCCTGAGCCGCCCCATCGGAACGGGCAAAAATCTTCTCCAGCCGCCGCACCAGAAGAGAAAGACTGAGGCAGAGCAACAGGTACATGGCGGAGATGGTCAGCCATACCTCGATAGTCGCCCGGGTCGAGGCCATGACCTGCAGTCCTTGAAAGGTCAGTTCCTGGATGGAGATGATGGAGACGATCGACGACCACTTGATGGTGTTGATAAATTCGCCGGCGAGCGGCGGCAGCATGATCCGTGTTGCCTGGGGGAGGATGATTTGCCGCAGCAGTTGCCCCTTGGTGAGGCCCAAAGATTTGCCCGCCTCCCACTGGCCGGTGTCGATAGCTTCAATGCCGGCGCGGACGATTTCGGCGATATAGGCACCCTGAAAGAGGGCCAGGGTCAGGACGCCGGAGAGGAACTGGTTGATGAGGTTTGGTGCGGCCAGGAAAAAGGAGAGGAGGTCGCGGGTCGTGCCGGTAGTGGCACGAAACAGCTCCTCAACGCCAACCAGGCCGAGAAGTTGATCGCTGACAAAATAGTAGAAGATAAAGACCAGCACCAGCGGCGGCGTGTTGCGGATTGCCTCGACATAGGTCCGGCCGACCAGGCGAAGGAAAAAGCGCGGTGAAATCCGGCAGAGTCCGATGAAAAAGCCGAGCAATGCCGCGAGTAAGGTTCCCCACAGGCTGAGTTTAATGGTAGTGAGAAAACCCTCCAGGAGAATGTTTGCCGTCCAGCGTTGTTTTTCGGCATCAAAACGTACCAGGTAGGTCGGGATGATCGCCCAGTTCCATTTATAATTGAGGGCGAAAAACAGCCGATAGGCGATGAAGGCGAAAAAGCCCAGGACGGCCGTCAGGATGAGAACGTCGAGAACGGTAATCGGTGGTTTTTTCGCTTGCATCGACAAAGTTTGACCAGAAGTTCAGCTGTGCATTGGATGGCCAGGGTGATCCGGCGGGGCGACAGAAGAGGCGACGCCCCGCCGGTCGCCGGTTATTCTACCATACCCGCCCAGTCCTTGGTGGTAAACCAGTAGTCGTGGCGTTCCTTCAACCAGCCTTCGAGGCTGACGATGGCTACCCAGCTGTTGAAAAAGGCCAGGCTGTCCGGGTCACCCTTGCGCAGGGCAAAGCCGATAGGTTCCTGGGTGAAGGTGCCCTGGATCGGCAAAAACAGCGAGTCGCCGTACTCAACCGCTTCATAGGCAGGGCGGGGGGCCATGCCAACGACCGCATGCACCTTGCCGTTACGCAGTTCCTGATAGGCCTGCGGTTCGGTGTCGAACATCCGCAGCGTTGCCTTCGGTAGAAACTTCTTGGCGGCGGTGACGGCGGTGGTGCCGAGTTTCACGGCAATCTGCACATCCTCACGGTTGAAGCTTTCCAGGGAGTTAAAGCCGGCGGCCAGGCCTTTATGGGCGACGATGCCCATGCCTGAATAATCGTAAGGGTTGGAGAAATTGACCTGCAGAGCCCGCTGGGCAGTGATGCCCATGCCGCCGATAATAACGTCGAATTTGCCGGTCAACAGCGCCGGGATGATGCCCGACCAGGCGGTGGGGACGAATTCGACGGTAACCCCCATATCCGTAGCCAGACGGGTGGCGACATCGATCTCAAAGCCGATCAGTTTGCCGTTTTTATCCTTCATCGCCCAGGGTTGGAAGATGTCCATGCCGACCTTGAGTACACCTCTTTTCTTGATCGCCTCGATGGTGCTGTTGCTGGTGATATCCTGCTGTACCGACGCGGCGTAACCGACGGAGGTGAGAGACAGCAGGAAAAGGGTGAAGAGGGTGAGGTGGAGGACCGCCTGGTGTGCTTTCATAGTGAACTCCTGTAAGGTTCGAAGGTGAATTTCTGTCCGCCTACGGACGCCTCGGCCATGAAACCGCCCTTGATATGCACAAAGGTAGCCATGCCATTGACATACTGAGTTTCTGCCTGGATCCCGCTTCTGGGACCGGCACTGGCACCGGCACTGGTACCCGTCGTTCCGGCCTGTGCTCCGGCGCCGGCAGTTACCGCGACCGCCTGGGCGGTAACATCGAATTCGAAATCACCGTTGATGAATCGAGCATATGCCCGCTTGTCCTTGAAAAAGATGATTTCGCTGAAGGCTTCGGCACCTATCTGGAATCCGATCGATCCTTCAAAAATCTCCGATTTCCCGGTTACTTTGCCGCCATAATAGACCCGACCTTGGCCGTAGGAGCCGCCAACTACATATCCTGCCTTGCCGATAATCGGGAATACCGCGTATCCATATGAATTGTTAAAGAATTGAGCGACAACCGGTATTTCGCGAAACATCCTGATGGTGTTTGCATAGCTGTTCTCTTGAGCGTCGACGGCAACAGTCGACAATCCAAAAACAACTGCGAAAAGTAATAAAATCAGTATTCTTTTCATCTCTGTTCGCCTTTTGATGTTGAAATTTTGGGGTTGCTGATCTGCCCGACCACGCGTATCTTTCGTAGTGGGCGCTGAGCCCTGTCATAAAACGTTAAGCAGGTTTTTAAGGCAGGCAAGAAGTTGCAGATCACCATATTACCTGTCACTCGAATTACCTCTGCATATTGTACAGGCTTTTTCTCGGCAGCGGTGTTTTTTTTTAACCCGACCGTGCTGACAGGCGTTTTTCCAGAATACCGACAAGCAGCGATAAAAGGAAAGTGATGGAGAAGTATATCGCCGCGACGGTAAACCAGATCTCAAAGGTCAGGTACGATTCGGCGATGATCGCCTGGGCCTGCATGGTCAAATCGTAGATGGCGATGGTGCTGACCAGCGCCGAATCTTTGATCAGCGAAATGGCCTGGCTGGTGAGCGGCGGCAGCACCGTGCGCAGGGCCTGGGGCAGGATGATATGCCGGTAGGTGGCGAAGGTGGTGAGGCCGAGACTGCGGGCCGCCTCAATCTGTCCCGGTGCCACCGCCTCTATACCGGCACGGAGAATTTCCGAGGTGTAGGCCCCCTCGAAGAGGCTGAGGGCGAGGATCGCCGCCGGCAGCCGCTCCAGGCCGAGGGCCGGGCCAAGGACGAAGTAGATAAAAAAAATCTGGATAAGCAACGGGGTGTTGCGGCTGGTCTCCAGATAGAGTACCGCAAGACCCCGGCCGACAAAGGAAGGGGAGAGTCGTAAAACGGCTGTGACAAGCCCGAAGACCATGGCCAGCAGCAAACCGGCCAGGGAGATGGTCAGGGTGATTTTGAGCCCTTCAAGGAGCGGCCCGGCGACTACCCCCTTCTCGGTGCTGATGAAAAGATAACGGGGGATCCGGTACCATTGCCAGTTATAGCCGAGGCTGTCGGCACTCTGCACCAGCAGCCAGGTAAGGCCGGCGAGCAGGAGGGAAAGTTGCAGCACCGCGGCACCCCGGGAGCGGCAAAGATCCTGCCAGGTTTTGCCGCCTGCCGAAAAGGTTGGGTGTGCTTTCATTTTCGCTTCGCGTCCCCTTTGTTCGGGGTTACGAAATGCTTTTGCGACTCAACTGCTCTCTGGCCATTTCCGAGATAGTCCGGAAGTCGATCTTGCCGCTGCCCATCTTCGGCAGATTCTCCCACACCAAAAAGATCTTCGGCAGGGAGATCGGTCGGCAGATGCTGGGCCATCTGCTTAAGGACTGTTTTTTCGTCAAGCGGCGTCGTCACCACCGCAACGATCTTTGCCCCCTTGATGGCATCGGGGATCTCAACGACGCAGCAATGGCTGTCCTCGGGCAGGAATTTCTCCAGGATATCCTCGATTTTCACCAATGACACCATCTCGCCGCCAATCTTCACAAAACGTTTCAGCCGGCCGACATGCCACAGATAACCGTCCCGATCAAGATTGCCCATATCGCCGGTATCGTACCAGCCATGGCGAATATGCAGGGAAGTCTGCTCGAAGTCGTTGAAATAGCCCTTCATGACGGAGTCGCCCTTGACCAGGATGCGGCCATCCTCGCCCTGGCCGCATTCTTCACCGGTGGCGTAGTTTTCAATGCGCACCTGCAGGCCGGGGATGGGTTTACCAACACTGCCCGGGCGGTTGAATTCCGGGGTGTTGACGGAGATGACCGGCGAACACTCGGTGGCGCCATACCCTTCGTAGAGGGTGATGTTGTGTTTCGTCTTAAAGCCTTCGCGCAGGGCATCGGGGCATTTGTCGGCACCGGTCATGGCAATGCGCAGGGAGGCGAAATCGCCCTCCTCGGATTTGCGCAGATAGCCCCAGAAAAAGGCCGGGGTGCCGACGATGAAGGTGGCTTTTTCATCCCTGACGATGGTGCAGACTTTTTTGAAATCGAGGGGGTTGGCGTAGGTGAGCATGGTCATGCCGTGGCTGATCGGCAGCCAGAAGGTGGTCATCAGGCCGAAGACGTGGAAATAGGGCAGGGTGCACATGAACACGTCTTCACTGCGAAAATTGAAAATCGGCGAAACCGAGGCGATATTTGCCAGGATGTTTTTGTGGGTAAGCTGTACCGCCTTGGGGTCTTTCTCGCTGCCGCTGGTAAAGAGAATGACCGCCGTGTCGTCTTCCTGGCCACTATGCACCAGCATCTTGATGAGGGAGGCGGGCAGGGCGGCGGTCGCCGCGGCGAGAAGTTTTTGCCCGGAGGTGATGCCGGCCATGATGTCCTCGATATAGATCATACCGTCGACATGGGCGCATTCGATTTTTTCCAGCAGGGCTTTGGAGGTGATAATGGTCTTAAAATCGCACTTTTTCTGGGCGTATCGGGCGTTATGCTCCGCTCCGGTCGAGTAATTGATCATTACCGGGATACGGCCGCTCATCAGCACGCCAATTTTGGCAAGGATACAGCCGGCGGAAGTCGGCAGCATGAGGCCGGTGAACCCCGGATCGAGCTTGCTGAAATATTTAGCGAGAATCAGGCTGGCAATCAGGGATCTGGAATAGGTGAGTTCCCTGCTGGTGGTGAAGTCGTGAATCGCCATTTTTTTTCCGAACTTTTTGGCGATGTCGATAAAAGTGTGATGTAGTAGCACCGGTTCCTCCGAACTCTGTCATGGGGGTTTGTGGTCGCTCCGGCCGCGTCGCGGCATGGGTTTGGGCCGGGTAGCAAAAGCATCAGTTCCAACTACCATTTTTAAAAAGACTTGGCAACTGCAAGAGCGCTTTGCCATCGATCGCTGCGATACCGAAAAGGCCGATTCTTTTGCCAAGTCCCCTGTATACACTAAGCCCTTGTCAACAAATAACAATGCCAAAGGCATACCCGGAACGGCATAAGGAGCCATATCGAAATGGCTGGAAATGGCTTAGTTCTTCGGTAACCTCTCCGGAATCGATTAAAGCGGAGCGGTAATCAATCAGTTTGATTGGCCATTGGTTTGTGGCGGTGAGGGGGCATCTTCCGGCTGACATTCGGCAAGGTCGGTGATCGATTTGGGCAGCTCGTTCTTGATCTGGATTCCCAAGTCGCGTAACCCTTCGGCATGGGCGACCAGATTGCCGCGACCGCGGGTCAGTTTCAGGAAGGCGGTGTCGTAGGTGGCGTGGCAGGTGGCCAGTTGTTTCCCGATCTTTTCCATCTCCAGGGCAAAACCGCGGAACTTGTCATACATCAGGCCCGCCCGCCTGGCGATTTCCATAGAGTTCTTGCTCTGCTGCTCGTATTGCCAGATGTTTTCAATGGTTCGCAGGGTGGCGAGCAGGGTGGTGGGGGTGACTATAACGATATTGCCGGCCAGGGCTTCGGTAAAGAGGCTGTCGTCCTGTTGAAAGATGGCGGCATAGGCCGACTCGATGGGCATGAACATCAGGACGAAATCGAGTGAATGAATACCGGCCAGGCCCGGATAGTTTTTGCCGGCGAGTCCGTTGACATGGTCGCGTACCGCCTTTACCAGCTCCCGCAGGTGTCTTGCCCGTTCCGCCTCATCGTCACAGTTGACATAGCGCTCCCAGCTGACCAGAGAGACCTTGGAATCGACGATAATATCCCGGCCTTCCGGCAGATGGATGATCACATCCGGCTTCAGCAAGCGGTTGCCGTCGTCGCGAAAACCGCCCTGGGTGTGGTATTCCTGGCCGAGGCGGAGGCCTGATTTTTCCAGGACCCGGCCGAGGACCAGCTCCCCCCAGTTGCCCTGAACCTTGGTGTCGCTTTTCAGGGCGCGGGTCAGGTTCATCGCCTCGCGGTTTATCTGCTGATTGAGATCGCGCAGCTGGAGAATCTCGCCCTTCAGCGACAGCCGTTCGCGGCTGTCGGTGCGGTAGATCTCGTTGATCTCCTGTTTGAAGGCGGCCAGTTGGCGGTTGAAGGGCAGGAGGATCGATTCCAGCCGATCCTTATTCAACTCACTGAAGCGGGCGCTTTTTTCATCGAAGATCCGTTGCGCCAAATCGGCGAAGCGCAAGCCCAGTTCCTCCCGGGCATCTTCCAGGAGCTGCAGCTTTTCGCTGGCGTGTTTCCGTTCGTTTTTCAGAAGGGTAATGAGTTTGGCGGCGCGAATTTCCTGGTGACCACTGCGCTGTTCGGCGGCGGCACGTTTTTCTTCGGCGGCGTGCAGCCGGCGATTCAATCCGAGGAGGTGGACTGTCCCGACAACAGCCGCCACAAGGAGCACCAGGAAGCCAACGGCAAGCAGCAACAGGAGGGTCGACAGGGGAAGAGCCTGCGGCAAAATTTTTGTCAGGGCGGCGGCTATGTCTGCCGCAAATTCATTCATAGTCCCGACTTGTTACATGGAATGCACCCTACCGCATTGACAGTCACCACATCTCAGCCAAGGGCCACATCGAGGGTCATCATGACCGCAAAACCGACCATAACGCCGATCGTCGGGATATCCGAATGTTTGTTGGCCCGCGATTCGGGGATCAGCTCCTCGGCGACGACATAGATCATCGCCCCGGCGGCAAACGACAGGGCATAGGGCAGGATAGGTTCCATGACCAGCACGGCGGCGGCGCCGATCACCCCGGCAATAGGCTCAACCATGCCGGAGGCCTGGCCATACAAAAAACTCTTGGTCCGGGACATCCCCTCCCGGCGCAGCGGTACGGAAACCGCAGCCCCTTCCGGAAAGTTCTGAATACCGATGCCGATCGCCAGGGCAATGGCCGCACCGAGCGAGGCCGCCGGATGTCCGGCTGCGGCCGCGCCAAAGGCAACGCCCACCGCCAGACCTTCCGGGATATTGTGCAGGGTGATGGCCAGTACCAGGAGGATCGAGCGCTGCCAGCTGGTTTTGATCCCCTCGGCATCCTTCTCCGGAAAGCCGGGATGGAGATGCGGCAGAAGCCTGTCCACCCCCCAGAGGAACAGGCCGCCGCCGAGAAAACCGATCAGCGGCGGCAACCAGGGAATGCCGCCTCTCGATTCCACCATCTCGATGGCCGGCGCCAGCAGCGACCAGAAGCTCGCGGCAATCATGACCCCGGCGGCAAAACCGAGCATGCCGTCGAGGACCTTTCGCTCGATCTTTACAAAGAAAAAGACCAGCGCCGCCCCCAGGGCGGTAACCAGGTAGGTGAATCCCGTGCCGCAGAGGGCCTGGGTGACCGGTGAAAGTTGGACAAACCACTGTTCCATACGATTTTTTCCTCGGTAAACTTACATTCGCCAGGGCTTTTCCCGGCCGCCGATGATATGCAGGTGAATGTGAAACACCTCCTGCCCGGCCTTTTTGCCATTGTTGAAGATCACCCGAAAACCGTCGGCAACCCCGTTTTCCTTGGCCAATTGGCTGCCGATCCGGATGAGTTTGCCGATGACCTGGTCATCCTCTTCCTGAACGTCGACCGGGGCGGCAATATGCTTTTTGGGAATGACCAGAAAATGGACCGGGGCCTGCGGGGCGATATCCCAGAAAGCCAGTACATCATCATCTTCGTAAAGTTTTTTTGCGGGAATCTGGCCTGCCACAATTTTGCAAAAGATACAGTCGTTCATTGCCTGTTCTCCTTGTTGGGTTGTCGTGCTGTTACCCCGTACGGGGCGCAGGCACGGGGAAAGGGAGGTGCAAGATCGATATATACAACAATGGATGGATTTCGTAAACGACTTGCGGAATGAAGGGTGGTGAGATGGCGCGCAATACCAAATCGTTGTGGAAGTGCAATGCGGGGGAGCTTGCAATCCCTTGCAGAGAGAATGGCCCAATTCTCTCGATGGTGCTCCTGTTGCAGCCGCCAAAAAAAGAGATAGGTCTTGGCTTGATTGTCTCAACTAGTGCATCTTCCGCCAACCTTCGCCGATAAAGCGTTTCTCCCGCTTGATACCCCACTCCTTCATGGCCTGTATATAGGCCAGCAGGTCGGTTTTGGCCAGGGCCTGGATTTCTTCCCGTTCCCTGTTGCGGGTGGCGGTATCGTCGGGGGTAGATTCCGGCCCAGGTGACATAGCCTCCGTCAAAGACCCAACCGGCGGTGAGTTCGGCGGCATCGATGCCAAAGGTTGCGGCATGATTTTTGATAATCTCCATATCCAGCTCAAGGATCCAGCCGTTGTCCCATACTCTTTCCGGTCGGTCATCAGCATGCCCGTCGCTGCATTCCGGGCAGAAGAGGGTGGTGACCGATCGTTGGTCAAGGAGCATCTTGCCAAAAAAAATCTCCGCGCTTTTCCGGCCGCACCGGCATGGTAGATGATAACTGTCGCACATGGTATTTCTCTTTTTGGTTTGTGATCCATGCAGGCCGCAGCTTGTAGCGCGTGCCGGCTATTTTTGGTCACTTGTTCTGTTGCCGTTGACTCTTGCAGTGCAAGTCAGACGAGGCGATATTTTTCCCTGAGGCTGCCGGAAAGGTGGTTGACCATGGCAAAGGCCTTGGCGACCGTTTGTCCCCCGTCCTGATTGACAAGGCAGCAGGTGGCCGGCGACAGCATGCTTCGGGAGAGGAGGAATTCAAGGTCAATTCCCTTTTTGCAGAGATGCTGCCAGATCCCTTCCAGTTTCATGCTGAGAAAACCAAGGCTTTCTTTGGAAAAGGCCTCGAAGCCGGTGGGGATGATGCCCCAGACGATGACCCCGCCGCGATCCAGGAATTTTTTGATCGACCCTGAGCAGTTGGCAAAGATCTCGGCGTTCGTGTAGATGTCCATGGAGAGGATATCCATGTCGAGACCCAGGAGGAAGTCCCAGTCGGGATTACCGCAGAGATGGATGCCGCGCGGTCGGTCGACCATCGAAAAGAACGTATCCAGATCGGCCCTTGCCTTCTGCTCGTCATAGCCGGACATCGCCGAAAAGATGAACTGCAGCCCCGGTTCGTCGATAAACATGAAGGCGTTGGCATTGCGCTGTTGCAGGCGGGCCAGCTGTACATTGATTCGCTTGGCCATGAACTCGAACATAAAGGGCCGGATCGAGTCGTCGAAGAGGATCGGCCGGTCGTCCTGGTCGAGAACATTGAAGCCAAAGCTGATCGGCCCTTCCAACTGGCCGCGGATGGCCGGTTTGCCGGCGAGATCCCGGGCGAGGAACTGGTGGTACACCTGCGAATAGGTAGGGCTGATATCGAAATAGGACGGCTCGTCGAAGTGGCTCATGGTCTCTTCAAATTCGCCGATAAACTTGTCCATGGAAAAGCGCAGGGTCTTTTTTTCCAGATCGACGACGGTGCCGGGAAAATGCTCCGCCGCTTGGACATACATATCTTCGTAATAGTTCAAGTTCGGCAATTGCGGCCAGAACGGCACGTCGAGGGTCAGGGCCAGCTCAAGGGCCTCTTCGACGTTGTCATGGGGCATGACCGCCATGGCGGTGGTCAGGAGATTTCCGGGGATCGGCATGGGAAGGTTCCTTCAAAAAAGAGGTTTATGGTGGACCTGAGGAACTCGGTATATTAACATTTTCCGAATCCCTTACAGCAATCCCTGCTGCATGGCATTGCTCTCGGCCGCCTGGCGCAGGCCGTCGCTGATGCTCGGGTAAACGTGCACCGTTGTCGAGAGGTCGGTGACGGTCAGGCCGAAGCGCACCGCCAGCGTTGCTTCCTGGATGATGTCGGCGGCCCGCGGGCAGAGCAGCTGTACGCCGAGGACCTTGCCGCTGCCCCGTTCGGCGGTCATCAGCACGCCGCCCAGCATCTCGCCCATGACGTGGGCCTTGGGTATCCGGTCGAGTTGCAGATAGGTGGTGACGGCCCGGTAGCCGTGCGCCTCCGCCTGGTCGTGGGTCAGGCCGACGGTGGCGAATTCCGGGTCGACGAAGACCGCCATCGGCGAGAAGCGGTGGTCGATGGTGTGACCGGCCTGGGGATAGAGCATATTTCTGACGGCGATCTGCGCCTCACGCGCCCCGTTGGGGGCAACCATCGGCGGGCCGGTGACGTCGCCGGCGGCCCAGATGCCGGGAATGCTGGTGCGCAGCTGGCTGTCAACGGTGATAAATCCTGCGGGACCAACGGCCACGCCGATCTCCTCAAGACCATAACCTTGGGTTGCCGGTTCGGTGCCGATCGCCAGCATCAGCCGTTCGGCGACGAAGGCCACCTCCGCTCCGTCAATGAGGGCGTACAGGCAAGTCTTGTCGCCGACCTTTTCGACGCGCTCGGCGACAATATTGCAAAATATTTCCACACCGTCCCGCTGCAGCATCTGCTTGAACTGTTCGGTGAGCCGTTCGTCGAATTCGGCGAGGAGGCGCGGTCCACGCTCAAGGATGGTCACCCGGGTGCCGAAGCGGGCGAACATCTGACCCATTTCCAGGGCGATAACCCCGCCGCCGAGAATGGTGATCGACTCCGGAAAACAGGGGAGGTGCATGGCGCTATAGCTGTTAAGATGGTTGACTTCGGCAAGACCGGGCAGGGCGACGGAGCGTGGCTTGCCGCCGGTGGCGATGAGGATCTGCGGTGCCCGATAGAGCTGGCCGTCGACCATAATTTCCTGTCGGGAAACAAAGCGGCCGCGACCACGAATCAGGGTCATCCCCTCGGTGCTGTCCAATTCATGTTGGTAGTGGGTGGTGCGTATCGTTTCCACCGCCGCCTCTTTCAAGGGCATCAGGGTGCCGCAATCCGGGTACCCGGCATGGAGATTCAGCCCCCAGCGCATGCCCTTGCGGGCGGCATAGTACATCTCGGCTTTGTGAATCAGGGTCTTGCTGGGAATACAGCCCCAGTTGACGCAGGTGCCGCCGGGTTGCGATTGCTCGATCATCACCACCTTTTTACCGGCGGCTGCGGCTATTCTTGCCCCGGCAAAGGCGGTGGTGCCGGCGCCGAGGACGATGATATCGTAGTCATTTGCCATGAAATTCTCCGGATAGTAACAAGTATGCTCAGCCAGTCGGTTGCAAGAAACAGTTTCCTGGCAGCCGTCATCCTTGGAAATCACTCACTTTGAAGAAAAGGGTTCCGGCCGTGGTCGAGGCGGGGTTCCGTTCTATCCGCTCAAGCAACGCCTGCATAATTGCATTGATCGCAGGGAAACGTTGACTTTCTGCCAGCATTGTCTGAGAATCCTGAATGTACGGTCCGGGAACGATTTCATCCCCGCAGTTCGCTACCAGTTGTTGCGCGCTTGCCAGGGTTGTTTCGAGGTGGAACTGCAGCCCGACAATTCGTTCTTCGTAAATAAAGGCCTGGTTTTCGCACCCGACACTGCGAACGACATGCTTGGCTCCATCGGGAATATCGAAGGTATCGCCGTGCCAGTGAAAGGCTTCGAAGGATGCCGGCAAGGCGGCAAATATCCTACTGGTCTCGGCCATGGCCGTTGTTTGCACAGGAAACCAGCCGATTTCCTTGTGTTCGTTGGCAAAAACCGGGGCGCCGAGGACGTCGGCGAGGAGCTGGGCCCCAAGGCAAATGCCCAATACCGATCGCCCCTTGGCGATCGCTTGGTCGAGGAACCGCTTTTCTTTACCGAGCCAGGGATATTTGTTTTCTTCGTAGATATTCATCGGGCCGCCCAGGACGATCAACAGATCGATGGCCTCCATGGGCGGAAAAGCTTCGGTTTGATATGGCCGGATGGCCGTCAGAGTATGGTCGTTCCGGCGAGCCCAACCTTCGATGCTGCCCAAACCCTCAAACGCAACATGTTCAATGTAATGTATATGCATTGCAATGGTCCTTTGCCTGCCAAATTTTTACTCATTTCGAATGAATACTTTCTGTGTTAGATGTTACCAGATTCATTTGATACTTCTCTTGATTTAAGTCAAAGACAAATATCATGTTTTTCGTTTAGATAGGAGCAAAAGGCAATTTCATCTCCAAAGAGGAGGATGGGTGTCGGGAAGATGGCGTCCTTTAAGGAAATCATCGCCCATTGCCTGAATTTGTGTGGAACGACGGGGGTGATCAACAGAAAATGCTACCACCTGGTAACATACTTTAACCGCTCACGTTACCGTTTGGTAGCAGCTCTTTGGGAAAGTTGTTCTTTTTCAAAGAAATAGCGACACTTTCCTTCTGGTATACTATTTGCTAGTCATGAGAAAGAATTTCGTGAAAGTACGTATACCCCACACCGGGGTGCTGAAATGAGTCCCCCTTGTGGAGGGTGAGGAGTAAAAAGAGCTTGTCGCTGGCAAAAGAAAAGCATATCCTACAATTTTGTAGGAGAGACTTCGGTTTCGAGCGGGTGAAGTTGCGAGTGCAAGAGAGTGGCGAAAGGGTCGTCACCAGACGGCAGAACAGTCCATTGCTGCAGAACTGTTGGGTATGATTATGAAATATTTAGCCATATTTTGTGTTGTCGCGGTTGTCGCGGTGTTTGCCAATCTGGTGCATGAGTCGAAGATGTTATCCTACCTCTCCAGCGACCCCAAGGTGTGCATCACCTGCCATACCATGATCACCCACTATGAAACCTGGCAGCACAGTTCGCATCGCCACAAGGTGACCTGTGTCGATTGTCATCTGCCCCGTGATTCCTTTGCCAACAAGATGCTTGCCAAGGCGCGGGACGGCTACAACCATTCGGTGGCTATGACCTTCAAGACCTACGGACCCAATCTTCGCATCAGCGACGATGCCGCCAGGAGAATCCAGGACAACTGCGTTTCCTGTCATCGGGAGACGGTTTCCCAGATGCTCGCCAACAGTGCACTCTATGAAAAAGTCGAGGACGGTCGTGTGCAGATGGGGCGACCCTGCTGGCAATGCCACCGGGATGTGCCGCACGGGACAATGCGTAATCTCATGGCGACTCAGAATAATTTTACCAATAAGGTACTTTAGAGATCTCAATCGGGAGGAAGTGTATGAAAAAATCAATGTTTGTTGTTGCTCTTTGTGTGGTCGTCCTGGTACCGATGGCGTTGTTGACGGTCTCCATCAAAGAGAATAAGGCCGAGCAGCAAGCCATCGGCGCGGTTCCGATCATCAAGGACGACGAGACCCGGGCTTCCGAGTGGGGCAAAAATTATCCGCGCCAGTATGACACCTACATGCAGACGAGAAAGAGCGATGAGATCGCCGATGTGCTGAAGCAGGATCCCGCCCTGGTGGTCATGTGGGCAGGATATCCTTTCTCCAAGGATTACAACAAACCGCGAGGTCACTATTATGCTCTGGAGGACAATATCAACACCCTGCGCACCGGTGCCCCGGTCGATAAAATCACCGGCCCCCTGCCGACCGCCTGCTGGACCTGCAAATCTCCCGACGTGCCGCGGTTGATAAAACGGGACGGGGAACTGGAATATTTTACCGGCAAGTGGGCCAAATATGGCGACGAGGTAGCGAATACCGTCGGTTGCGGCGATTGTCATGACAACAAGACTATGAAGCTGACCTTGACCCGCGACTATCTCAAGCGCGGCCTCGACGCCGAGGGTAGTCTGAAAACCGCCGATGCCACCCACCAGGACATGCGCTCCCTGGTTTGCGCTCAATGCCATTCCGAGTACTACTTTAAAAAGACCGAATGGGAAGATAAAGGCGCAAAGAAAACCGCCATGGTCGTCACCTTCCCCTGGAGCAAAGGGTTTTCGGCGGAGAATATGGAAGCCTACTACGACGAATCTAAATTCTCGGACTGGACCCATCAGTTGAGCAAGACGCCGATGCTCAAGGCCCAGCATCCGGACTACGAAACCTTCGTTACCGGCGTGCACAGCCGCAATGGTCTGGCCTGCGCCGACTGCCATATGCCCTATGTTCGTGAGGGCGGCGTCAAGTATTCCAGCCATAAGGTTGGCAGTCCCCTCGACAATATCGCCAACACCTGCCTGAACTGTCATAAAGGTACCGAGAAGGAATTCCGTGAGACTGTCGAGAAGAAGCTGGCCAGAAAGAACGAACTGGCCAAGATGGCCACCGATGTCCTGGCCATGGCTCACCTGGAAGCAGCCAAGGCCTGGGAAGTCGGGGCTACCGAGGAAGAGATGAAGGCGGCGCAGCAGGATCTCCGCCATGGCCAATGGCGCTGGGATTTTGCCGTTGCCGGACACGGTGCCTTCTTTCATGCCCCCGAGGAAACTCTGCGGACCCTGGCCGGAGCCATCAATCTCGGGCAGGATGCCCGGTTGAAGATTCGTATCGTCCTCGCCAAACATAACGCCGCCGACTTTGTCGCCCCGGATTTCTCCTCTAAAGAAAAGGCCCAGGCGCTGGTCGGTATGGATTACGGCAAACTGGTCGAGGAGAAGAAGACCTTCCTCAATGGTCTACGGCAGGAATGGATCAAACAAAGCGAAGCCAAAGGAGTGTACGATCCGGAGTCACGCAAGGATATGAAGCTGAAAACCTCCTATTGATCTCTCCCTCCTCTTATCTTACGGCATTTTGGTCCTGAGCTGTTGCCCGGGGCCAAGATGCCGAAGCCATTGTTCGGGGCAAAACCGACAAAAATGAACACCCCTTCGCTCTCTATCTCCCGGCCGATAAACCGGCCGGTCCGCCACCGACGATAAGCACATCATACACTTCGTTTTGCGACATGCTCTTCTCCCTGTACCCTCGATGTTCAATGGCGGCGGATCGCCGTTTCGAAATCTTTCAGGCTTATTATATACGATTTATGATTTGTGTAAGAGGCGGTCCAGCAGGCCTTTTTTCTGGGGTACGGGTAATCCAAGCTGACGGCAGATGCAGACCTCCAGGTCATACTCGGCCACATCACTGCCCTCAACGACGATCTCGTCACCGACCATAACCGCTGGGGCTACCGGCAGATCAAGTTCGAAGTATTCATCGGTCTCGTATGCGGCTTTTGGTTTTGCGATGATGTCGATTTCAACCTTATATTTTTCGCCCAACCTGGGCATAATCCGTTTGAAATGTTTTCACGGTTTGCCGTTTGGTTCATTGAGAAAAAAGCGGACTTTCAGCATGCTGGTCTCCTTCTTGCGCTAGGTGGTTATTTGCCTGGTGGAGCAATGTTGTGCATACGCTGCAAAAACTGATCGGCCGGCAGATAATCGACGACGCGGAGATCTGTCCGTTCCTGTCCTTGTGCATCGACAAAAACAATCGTCGGTACTCCTTTGATGCCATACTTTTTCAGCAATTCTTCATGATCGGGGTTGCCGCCCTTGGTGACATCGACCTTGACCATGGTAAAGTTCTTTTCCGCCAAACGGACCACGTCCGGCTGATGAAAGGTCGCCTCTTCCAGTTCCCGGCATGGCGTACACCAGTCGGCGTAAAAATCGATGATTACTGGTTTTCCCTTGGCCTTTGCATTCCGGAGGGTTTGCTCCGAGTAGGGGTGCCAGGACATTCCCGGCCCACGCATGGCCGAGGAGGCAATCCAAAAAGTCGCCAAGACCAGGCAGGCCGTGCCGGCAAAGGTCTTCAGCCACGGAAAAGCCCTGAAGTTTGCCTTGTTTTTATCGAACCATCCCAGGTGCAGGCCGGCGGCCAGGGCGACGGCCACCGGCAGCAGCATCTTCAGGAAATCCGGCAGGATTGGGCGGATGAAGTGGACCGCCATGCCCACCAGCACCCAGCCCATGAGTTTACGCACCCAAAGCATCCACCCTCCGGCCCGAGGCAACCTCTGGAGTTGACCGGAAAAGAGGGCCAGGACGAAAAGAGGCAGACCGAGACCGAGACTCAGGACAAAAAAGATCAAAAAGCCGAACCAGGGGTTGCCCATACCGGCAACCCAAGTGAGGAGGCCGAGAACGAAAGGGCCGATACAGGGAGCGGCAACGATTCCCATGGTCAGTCCCATAAAGAAACTGCCGAAGTAACCGGTATAGGCTTTGCCGGCCATCCGGCTCATACCGCCCGGCAAACGCAGTTCCCACAAGCCGAAGAGGCTGGTGGCGAACAGCACGAGAACACCGGCGACAAGGGCAAGGACAAGCGGACTTTGCAGCAGCGAGCCCATCAGACCGCCGGTTAAGGCGGCGACCACCCCCAGAGTCGAATTGGTCAGGGCCAGGCCCATCAGGTAGCAGAGACCATGCAGGATTAACCTGAGTTGCCCGGGTTTGTCGTCGGCAGAGCGACCGCCGAAAAAGGAGACGGTGATGGGAATCATCGGGTAAACACAGGGGGTGAGGTTGAGGGCCAGACCTCCGGCGAAAATACCGAGCAGCGTCCAGAGCATCCCCCAGCCTTGAAAGGAAGGGTCGTCCTTGGGTTCGGTGGATACCTCGGCAGCCGATGTCAGGCCGGCGGGGGTGATGTCGATGGGCAGGCCATGTTCCTGCCATTTAGGGAAACCATACGGGTCGCGATACACATTTTTATAACCAAGCTGTACGGCCACCCGGGCCGCCGAGTCGCTGCGGACTCATGTTAAGCCCGCTCAGTAAAAAACCAGGAGACGATTTTTATCGGCTCCGAGGAATTTTTCGAGCGCGTCCGCCTTTTTCCAGCGTGCCCAGGCGGTCGGTTCCATGGGGAAATTGACGGCACCCTTGATATGGCCGGTGCGGTATTCCCACTCCTGGCGGGTATCGATCATGGTGAAGGCGGCAGGGTCCCGACGATATCGATCGGCAAGTTCTTCAGTCGAGATGATCTGGTAGTCGCCGGCCTTGGCCTCGGCGACAACGTCATCCCAGGTGGCTTGTTTCGGTGCCACGGGGCGCTGCATGTACCAAACAAAAAGCACGGTGAGCGACATAGCCGCCAGTGCTAGAATTATTGATGGCCATTGTTTCATGGATATCGCTCCTTTTTTGTTAAGCTCAGACAGTGCCCGCCCTTGCCAGCTTAGACAGGAGAAAGGTCGCGCCCCTCACGGAAAGGCCAAGTTTGTCGGCGAGTTTCCTGCTGTCCATGGGGCCGTGGTTTTTAATTAACGCTTGTACTTCTGTTTCCAACTCCTCCAGCCAATCCTCGAACAGCACCAGCAGATCGGGATCGGCAATAGCCCGGAGCTGTTCGGACTGGACAACCTTGTCCACCAGGCTTCGGCACATCTGCGTTGGGTCGACACCTTCGCCCATGCATTCTGCCAGTCACAAATGGACGAGGCCGGCAACCTTGTCGCTTTCCGATTGTTTGATGAGAGTCATGAGAAAACGCTCACGGGCGTCTTTGTCCAGATCGGCCAAGAGCCTTTCCAGAACCATGGTGATCTGTGCCAGGGCCTCTTCCGGGGCCATGCGGGAAATAATTGTAAATAGTTCGTCCATACGGATGTTTTGCCTCCGATTATTTAAAAGGTGGTTCTCTTTGCTAAGAGATCAGTTGCAACCAGGCTCAACGCCTGCACGACATCCAGGATTCTCGCATCCGCCAATTCATAGTAAATGAATGGTCCCTCACGCTCCACTTTGACGAGCAGTGATCGCTTGAGTTCCTTCAAATGGTGCGATACCAGCGGTTGCGACTCATCAAGGTTCTCGACGATGGCTGAGACCGATTTCCGGCCGTCGCCGAGGAGCAGCAATATCCGCAGGCGATTGCCGTCGGACAGGCTTTTGGCAAGAAAGGCCGCGCTTTGCAGATGATCGTCGGTCAGTTGACCTTCCTGCTGGCTGCCCCTGGTGGGTGTCGCCGGAAGTTCGAAATCGTCGGATAAGGATTGTTTTTTGAGCATGGAGAGGAGATATAAGTTATTGGTCTGTTGTTCAATCACCTTGCTAAATTCATAAACATATAAATTAATATTTATATATTATTTCCAATTTGTCAATATACCTGCTCGATGCAGGGTATGTTAATTGCAATCATCTTTGTGGTTCCTTGTTGTTTCATTATCTTTGTCCTGGGTAAATGCATGGGTGTCCGGGCGATGATCAGTGGCTTTATGTTGATTGCCCTGCGTCACCAAATGAGAATGGGTTTTTTTAGATAGCGATAAACGTCTCTTGTTCCCGACTAAAGAAGTCGCAGGGCAAGTGGAAAAGGGAATTGCGGCTGACTGACTTGAAATTCAATGACAATATGGTATTTCCGTATGCGAATAAATGGAAAAAGAAGACCGATGAGTTACATGAACAAATTTGCGCACGGAATTATGGTGCTGGTCCTTATAACGGCTGCCATTCTGGGCATGGTGGATATTGTTCCGGTGCTCGCCGCCGAACAGGCAGCTCTCAATGGCTGGTTGACCGTTCGCTGGGGCGATGAATCACGTGGAGCTTCCTATGGGCCTTTTTATCAGCTCACCGAGGAAAACGGAAAGATTACGCCACTTGTTTTCGATGAGGCAGTTACCCAGGTGCCAGGAGGAGTCTTGGCATTGAACGGCAAGTACGTGGGCGTTCAAGGGGCGCTGGCGAGATAGTCAGAGCATTCGGCGGTGAGACGGCGACACCTTTTGTGGTAACGTCGATTTTTCCGTCCAATCACCTCGCGCTCAAGCGCTGGAGGTGGATGCTCAGTCGATGGTGAGCGGGTCCCGACCGTGGGTGTCGATTATGTGCAAGTTTAGCGATTATGCCGTTGAACCTAAAAACTTAACATATTTTCAGGGAATGTACGCAAACGTCAAACCCGGGCTGGGTCATTATTGGCGAGAACAGTCGTATGACACGGCAAATATTAACGGCAGCAGTGCCGCGGGATGGTTTGTATTGCCCCATACGGAGGCCTATTATAATCCCAGCGACACTAAAGGGGGCACCAATCTTGATTTGTTGCGCGCCGATTGTATTGCCGCAGCCGATGCCAGTGTCAATTTTTCTCTCTACTCCGGCATTAACATGATGTTCAATAGCAATTTCGACAACGGCTATGCCTGGGGTGGAACCGACTATCTGACCCTGGACGGGGTGTCCAAAGTCTGGAGCATCACCTGGGAGCCGCCCTGGGGCTATGAAGACATTACGGTCATTGCCCACGAAATGGGGCATGGCTTCGGTTTGCCACATTCATCAGGAAGTTACGGGCAGACCTACGACAATCAGTGGGATGTCATGAGTGATACCTGGTCCAACTGTTCCCGTTCCGAGGACGCCACCTACGGCTGTCTGGGGCAACAGACCATTGCCTATCACAAGGATATGTTGGGATGGATTCCAGCGGCGCAAAAGTATCTCGTTGGCCAAAACACACAGGTCAATCTGACCATGGAGCAAATGGCCCTGCCCGTCACGAGCAACTATCGAATGGTGCGGATTCCCATTGCCGGTTCCAGCAGCCATTTCTATACCATGGAAGTTCGGCGCCAGACCGGCTATGACTACAAGCTTCCCGGACAAGCAGTGATAATTCACGAAGTCGATACCAGCCGCAGCCGTCCTGCCTATGTGATCGATGCCGACGGCAACGGCAATACCGGTGACGTCGGGGCTAGGTGGGAGGTGGGGGAAGTTTTTTCGGATGTCGTCAACAAAATATATGTCAAGGTCCTCTCGGCCACAGCCACCGGTTTCAACCTCAACATTCGAGTGGGTGACCTGGTTCGCGCTGATGTTGATCTCAGCGGTGCGGTGGATTTGAAAGACGTCATCGACCTTCTGCGGATCGTCTCCGGTCTGACACCCGCCGGCACTACTTCTCTGAACGCCGATGTCGATGAGGATGGCAAACTTGGTCTGGCGGAGGCGATTTATGCTTTGCAGAAGGTAGCAGATTTGCTGTAGATGCAGATTTATTATCCTGAACCGATTTGCCCACAACCTCCGGAATGGAGTGTTACATTGCGGTTGTCGACATGGGTGGATATTGATTTCCCGTCAAGTTGGAGGCCAAGTGGCGGGCCGGCCAGATATACGCCCTTCGGGACTGGTTCACGATAAACCGTATGGCATGGGGGGTACATCAATGAAGAGGATGCCGATGGGGCCACCCTCCAACAGACCGGAACCGAAATCGGCGTGCACCGAGTCCGCGGCACCGATAAATTGAATGCGGGAAGCCGAGGCAGGATCGACGGGTAAGTCGTTTCTCCCCGACACTACCCTATTCATCACAGGCTGCCGGCAGCGGTTGTTTTACTCTTTTGAAAAGGTGAAGACGAGGCTACCGTCTTTCTCGTCAACTTCTGCCTCGCCACCCCTGGCAAGGCGACCAAAAAGGATCTCCTCGGTCAGGCTGTCGCCGATCTCCTTCATGATCAGCCGCCGGAGCGGCCGTGCCCCGTAGTCCGGATCATAGCCTTTCTTGGCCAGATAGGTTCGGGCCTGCGGGGTGAGCTTGATGGTGACGCGTTTTTCCGCCAACTGTCCTTCCAGTTCTTTGATCAGCTTGTCGACCACCAGCTCGGTGGCGGCATGGTCAAGTGAGCTGAAAGAGACGATGGCGTCCAGTCGGTTGCGAAATTCCGGGGCAAAGAGCTTGGTGATCGCCGTCTGATCCTTGCCCTTCTTGCTGCTGACAAAACCGATGGACCGACCGGCCAGTTCCCGGGCTCCGGCATTGGTAGTCATGATAATGATGACGTTGCGGAAATCGGCCTTGCGTCCGGAATTATCGGTGAGGGTCGAATGGTCCATGACCTGCAGAAGAATGGAGAAGATATCCGGGTGGGCCTTTTCGATCTCATCGAAGAGCAGCACCGAATAGGGGTGTTTGCGGATCGCCTCGGTCAGAAGACCGCCCTGGTCGAAGCCGACGTAGCCGGGTGGAGAGCCGATGAGTCTGGCCACCGCATGTTTTTCCATGTATTCGCTCATGTCGAAGCGTTCGAAATGGACGTTGAGAATGGCCGCCAATTGCCTGGCCACTTCGGTCTTGCCAACGCCGGTGGGCCCGGCGAAGAGAAAACTGCCGGTAGGTGAATCCGGATTGCCGAGGCCGGCACGCGAACGTTTAACGGCGGAGGTGACCGCGCCGATGGCCTCATCCTGACCGAAAACAACCGCCTTCAGCCGCGGTGCCAGCTCGCGCAGATCGTGGATTTCCGAGCTGGAACTCGATTTGGCCGGGATCCGCGCCATGCGCGACACCACTTTTTCGACATCGCCGACTTTGACTATTGAACCCTGCCTGCCTTCCAACCGGAACAGCGAGCCTACCTCGTCCATGACGTCGATGGCCTTGTCCGGCAGGAAACGTTCGTTGATAAAGCGAAACGACAGTTCGGCCATGGCCTTGATCGACTTCTGTGAATAGCGGACGTTGTGGTGTTCTTCATATTTGTGCTGCAGCCCTTTGAGGATGAGATGGGTGTCGTCGACCGTCGGTTCGGCGATATCGATTTTTTGAAAGCGCCGCGACAAGGCGCGGTCTTTCTCAATCTGGTTTTTGTATTCCTCGTAGGTCGTCGAACCGATGCAGCGGAGAATTCCCGCCTGGAGGGCCGGTTTCAACAGGTTGGAGGCGTCCATGGAGCCGCCGCTGGTGGCCCCGGCCCCGACGATGGTATGCATCTCGTCGATGAAAAGGATGGCGTTCTCCTTCTTCTCGATGGCCGAAACCACGCTTTTCAGCCGCTTCTCAAAATCGCCGCGATACTTGGTGCCGGCGACCAGGGTACCCATGTCGAGAAGATGTATCTCGACCCCGCGCAGCAGATCGGGCACCTGCGGTGTCTCGCCCTTGGCCCGGGCCTCTTTATCCTGGTGGATGCGCAGCGCCAACCCTTCAGCCATAGCGGTTTTGCCGACGCCCGGTTCGCCGACGAGCAGCGGATTGTTCTTCTTCCGTCGGCAGAGAACCTGCATGATACGGTTGATTTCCTCGTTGCGACCGATGAGGGGGTCGATCTTGCCGGCGGCTGCCAGATCGGCGAGATTTATGGTAAACTCTTCCAATGCCTTGGCATCCTTGCCACCTTTTTGAGTGTCCGGCGCCTCGGGCGGGGAGGAGAAAGGTTCCTTCTGCAGGCCTTCAGCCGGCAGCTCGTGGGAGATGAAGTTCATAACCTCCATCTTGCCGATGCCCACCGAGGTGAGGAAGTAGACGGCATGGGATTCCTCTTCGGCGAGGATGGACACCAGGACATCGCCGCTGTCGACCTGGTTTTTGCCGCAACTCTGCACATGGGCCACCGCCCGTTGGAGAACCCTGTTAAAGGCGATGGTCTGGGCCGGCTCCATCGAGCCGGTACTGGAGAGGGTGGGAATTTCCCGCAGGAAAAATTTTTCCAGACGATCCTTCAGGATCTGGGTCGAACCGCCACATTGATTGATGATGTAGCTGGTCAGTTCGTCATGCAAAAGACCATACAGCATGTGTTCAACGGTCACATACTCGTGATTATGGTTTTTTGCTTCTCTTATCGCCATTATCAGGGCTTTTTCCAGTGTCTTGCTCAGCATAGTTTTCCAGGTGCGGTTATGAAAAAGGGAAACCCTCGGTTATACCGTTTCCATCGAACAGCGTAATGGAAACTCATTCTTTTTTGCCAGTTGATGAACCAGGGAGATTTTTGTTTCACAGATTTCCCTGGTATACACTCCAGCTACTCCTACTCCCTCGTTGTGGACATTAAGCATTATTTTTGTCGCGTCAGGGGTCGATTTTTGAAAAACGGTTTCGAGAATGGAGATGACGAATTCCATGGTGGTGTAGTCGTCATTATGCAGGAGTACCTTGTACAGCGGCGGTTCTCTGGTCTCAATAACATCCTTGGTGACTACTGATCCTTCTCTCTGGTTTTTGTGCTCGGCCATGGTCGTACGATTAAGGTGATTTTTTCCCACTTCAGGGCGATCGCGGTTGTCGGTCGCCCTGACCCACAAAACAATAATTACTCGTGCTTCTTCAGTATACCATAGAATCTCTTCTGCCGGGAATTTTCGGTGCGCCTTTCAGCATCGCCAGCAGGAGTTCCTCGATAACCAGCCGTGGCGGCAGCGGCGAACCCTTGAGGCGAAATTCCGCATCGAGGAGCATTGTCAGCCACCTTTTCAGACCGGAGCAGGAATATTCGGAAGCCTTGGAAAAGCTCATAAACAGCGCGTAGGGGTGCCCCTGCAGGAGTTCGCCATATTCTTCTTCGGCCTTCAGGGCGGGGAGATAGGTGTTCTGGAAGTCTCTGGCGTTCATGTTGCTCCGCCAGACCGGAAAGTCGCGGAGCTGCAGGGAGCGGAACATCAGTAGTTTTTTTAGGTAGTTACGGAGCGTCGAAAGAACTGCCAGCTCATGAATACCCTGTTCGAGGAGGTGGGAGAGGATGGTCAGGGCCCGGTCCGCCTGTCTCTTGCCGAGGGCGTCGGTCAGCTCATAGAGGGCGTCTTCGCGGTTGCGAGCAACCATTTCTTCGATGTCGCCGGCGGTGATGGTCGGTCGGTCGCCGATGGAATGGACAAGTTTTTCGGTTTCGACCACCACCGCCACCGGATGAAAACCGACCCGCTCAAAAAATATCTCCACAGCTCGAGGTTCGATCTTTTTATGGAACTCGGACGAGGGTCTTCTGCATCATCTCGCGGAGAATGTCTTTCTGCTCGGTCTGGGCTGCGGCACTGCCGCCGCTGGTCACGGAGCAATCGACTACCGTGCCGATTTTTTTAAAATAGGTGAAGAGTTTCTGCCGTTTATCGACCGTTTCGGCGGTGAGCAGAAGGATGTTCTGGGCTGGGATACCTTTCTCGAAGGTTGCGATGTAGCGGTCGGCCAGGTTGGCGGTAGCGGTCTGCGACTGATCTCCCACTTCGCCGAGCAAGTGGTCAGCCCAGTGCAGATTATCGCTCGGTTTGGCAAAGGCAAAGAGTTTCTGCCACTCAGCTGGCGGGAGTTCCGACAGCGGTGTCGGCCCCTCGATCTTCAGGCCGACTGCCTGAACCATGCTCTGCAGATGGTTGCGGGCCGGACCCGGGTTACCACCCTGAAAGGCCTGGACCGCCTTATTCCATATCTCTTCAACCACCGTCTTGCTGTGAAAGATCCGGCTGTCAGTGACCCGAAACAGCTGGCGGCCCGGCAGCAGACTGAAGCTCATCAGGCGCGACAAGGTGCGACCGCCGTCCTCCCGGTCGCCGTCTATAGGATTGACGGCACCGGGACCCATCGCCAGCAGCTTTTCCTGGACGAGATCGGCGGCCTCTTTGCAGAGAAATCGCTCACCGAAAAAGAGGAAAACCTGCGAGGTTAAGTGCGGTGAGCCGTCCTGCAGCGCTGTCGGCAGCTCTGTTCTTTTTATCAGTGTCATGTTGTGTCTTCCGTTAACGAGGCCCATGGCCGGAACATCCAATCAGCCATGGGCGATTAGCCAAGTTCAAAATGAATATAGAACCTTTTGGGCCCTTAGAAAAAGAGTTTATCGCAGTTGGCGAAGAATTTTTCTCATGAACTGTTTTTCCTACGAGGTTGTTGAAGAGAACGCCACGGCAAAGAGCATTGTTAATCGAAATGGTCGAAAGGCGCGCGACAACCCGGCACATTCATGGCCTTTCAGCAAAATGCCTTGCTTTTGCGTGACGAGTAGCAGTATCTTTTGCTAGGTTGTTGCATAAGAATTTTTTACCCCTTTAGAGGTTGCCGAGAAGATAAACATGAAAAGGTCTCCTGTCGCGGCCGGAATCGTCAGTCCCTCCCGAGCTGTGCCGATCCACATCGCCCGGCCTGAATATGCTCATTCGGGCGTTCCGGCCCCTTACAAACTCTCCTGTATGAAGGCAACCACCGATCAGATAGAGCGGATGCGCCTGGCCGGCAGGTTGGCGCGGCAGGTTCTCGATAGGGTGCTTGCCGCCGTGCGTCCGGGGATTACCACCGACGAACTCGACCAGCTTGCCCATGAGCAGATCATTGCTCTTGGCGCCTACCCGAGCCCTCTCAACTATATGGGTTTTCCCAAGTCCATCTGCACCTCGGCGAATGAGGTCGTGGTGCACGGTATTCCCGACAGCCGCAAGCTCGTCGAGGGGGATATCATCAACTGCGACGTCACCGTCTACGCCCATGGAATGCACGGCGATTGTTCCGAGACGGTCTTTGTCGGCGAGGTAGACGCCGAGGCAAAAAAACTCGTCCAGATCACCTGGGAGTGTCTGCTGCGGGCCATTGATGTGGTCCGGCCCGGGAAACTCAGCTGAACGCCATAGGTCTTGCGGTCGAGACCCATGCCCGGCAGAACGGCTTCAGCATCGTCCGGGAGTTTACCGGTCACGGTATCGGCGAAAACTTTCATATGTCGCCCTATATCGCCCATTTCTATGAACCTGACAACGTCATGCGGATGGAAGAAGGGATGACCTTCACCATCGAACCGATGATCAATGTCGGCAGCGCCGAATGCATCATCTGGTCGGATAAATGGACGGCAGTCACCGCCGATCTGGCGCGAAGCGCCCAGTTTGAACATACCTTGCTGGTTACGCGTGACGGGGTGGAGATTCTCACCGGCGGCAGGGAGCCCTGGTTTCTGCGAAAGTAGCGTTGGTGGTAAGGGGTTGGTTGTCTTAATATCTATTTCCTCTACCTCAACCCCTCCATAATCTTCTGCAGAGCAGCATTGCCCGGACAAAGGTCGGCCTCCTTCAAAGTATTCAGCGGCCGCAGCGTCGAATTAATAATATCGTGGGTCTCCATGATATCCTGATTGACGTAGAGAAGGCCGGTGAGCAGTCTTCCTTTGGCCTTTTCTTCTTCAAGGCTGTCCACCGCCTTGCGTCTGCTGGTGACATCGCGGCTGGACTCGGCCTTATGCAGGTGGAGAACGCTGCCGTCGTGCATGAGTACGTCCTGGCTGGTGCCTTCCGGATAATGGGCGAGGATCTCCTGTTGCAGGGGGATGAAGTCGAAGGTGTTGGTGGCCTCGATATGTTCACGGACGTATTCGTAGCTCTTCGTTGAACTCGAGGTGTTGTTGAAAGTCACACAGGGCGAGATAACATCGATAAAGGCTAGGCCGCTGTGGGCAAAGGCCCCTTTGATGAGCGGCACCAGCTGCTGTTTGTCGCCGGAGAAACCGCGGGCGACGTAGCTGGCGCCCAGTTCGATGGCCAGCTCGCAGAGATCGATGGCCGAATAGGGGTTGGGAACGCCTTTCTTGCCGGCCGAGCCGCGGTCGGCGGTTGCCGAGTCCTGGCCCTTGGTAAGCCCGTAGCAGCCGTTGTTCATACAGATATAGTTGAGATTGAGGTTGCGCCTGAGGGCGTGGGCAAACTGGCCCATGCCGATGGAGGCGGTGTCGCCGTCGCCGGAGATGCCGATGTACAGCAGGTCGCGGTTGGCCATATTGGCCCCGGTGGCAATCGACGGCATGCGGCCATGCACCGAATTGAAGCCGTGTGACCGGCCGAGAAAGTAGGCGGGGGTCTTCGAGGAACAGCCGATGCCGGATAACTTGATCACTCGGTGCGGTTCGATGGCCAGCTCGAAGCAGGCCTGGATGATGGCGTTGGTTGCCGAGTCGTGGCCGCAGCCGGCGCATAGGGTGGAGATCGCTCCTTCGTAATCCTTGCGGGTGTAACCGGCGGAATTATGGGCTGCTTTCGGGTGACGAAAAACCGGGCGTTCGGTGCTCATGATTTACCTCCATCCTTGGCACGAGAGAGCTGTTTTTGCTCGACAAGTGACGCAATCTTTGCGGTGATAAACGTTGCGGTGATCGGTAGTCCGTCAAAACACCTGACCTGCAGCAATTTGTCCGGGGGAAAATCGCCTTCGTTGATGAGCAAGGTGCGCAGCTGGCCGTCGCGGTTCTGTTCGATAACAAAAACCCAGTCATGGCGATTGATGAAGTCGATTACCTCTTGCTGAAAGGGGAAGGCGCGCAGGCGCAGGGAATTTATGTTTATTCCGGTCTTCTGGATATTGGCGATGGCCTCGTAGGTGGCGTGTGTGGTGGTGCCGAAAAAGATAGCGCCGAGCCGGCTCTCCGGGTCGCGGATCTTGATGCGCGGTGCCGGCACCAGGGTGCGGGCGGTCTGCCATTTAACGAGGAGCCGCTCCATATTCGCCTGATAGATCGGGCTCTCCTCGGTGTAGCCCGAGTACTCGTTGTGCGAGGTGCCGCGGGTGAAATAGGCTCCTTTTGTAGGATGGGTGCCCGGGTAGGTACGGTAACAGATGCCGTCGCCGTCGACATCGAGGTAGCGGCCCCATTTTCCCTTGGCGCTGTTCGAGATCCTCGGCGCTCAGGACTTTGCCGCGATCGTAGGTCCGGCTGTCGTCCCAGGTGAGGGGCGGGCTGATATGGTCGTTCATGCCGAGATCGAGATCGCTCATGACGATCACCGGGGTCTGCAGCCGTTCGGCGAGGTCGAAGGCGTCGGCTCCGAGTTCGAAGCATTCCCGCGGATCACAGGGAAAAAGCAGGACATGTTTGGTGTCGCCATGCGAGGCGTAGGCGCAGGCCAGCAGGTCGGATTGCTGGGTTCTGGTCGGCATACCGGTGCTCGGGCCGGTCCGCTGCACATCGAGGATGACCGCCGGGATCTCGGCAAAGTAGGCAAGACCGAGTAACTCGCTCATCAGGGAGATGCCGGGACCGGAGGTGGCGGTGAAGGCCCGTGCGCCGTTCCACGAGGCGCCGATGACGATGCCGAGCGCCGCCATCTCGTCTTCGGCCTGGAGGATTGCCGCCTTGCACCTGCCGGTGTCCGCTTCGACGCGAAACATTCTGGTGTATTTTTCAAAGGCCTCGACGACGGAGGTGGAAGGAGTGATCGGATACCAGCCGACCACCGTCGCCCCGGCGTAAAGGGCGCCGAGACCAAAGGCAGAATTGCCATCCATGAGGATGGAATTGCCGACTTTGTCGGCTTTTTGCACCCGCAGTCGGCAGGTATCCGGGTGATGGTCGCGGGCATGGGCGTAGCCTATTTCCAGGGCCTGAATGTTCGGTTCGGCGAGTTTCGGGTTCTTGCGAAACTGCTGCTTTATGGCGTCGGTGAGGATGGTGAAATCAAGACCAACCAGGTGAGCGAGGGCACCGACGTAGATGATGTTCTTCAGCAGCTGCCGCAGTTTCGGGTTCTCGAAGGCGTTGTTGCACAGCTCGGTGAGCGGAATAGGGATAAGGGTGACATCGTCGCGGTCAAAGTCTTCGCTCAGCTCCCGGGTCGAGTCGTAGAGAAAATAGCCGCCGGCTGCCAGCTCCCGGTAATCGCGCAACAGGGTCTGGCCGTTAACGGCGACGACCAGGTCAAAGCCACCTCGTCTGGCGAGGTAGCCGTGCTCGTTGACGCGCACCTCGTACCAGGTCGGCAGACCCTGGATATTGGAGGGGAAGATGTTTTTCGGGCTGACCGGCACACCGTGACGAAAGATCGCCTTGGCGAAAAGGTTATTGGCGCTGGCCGAGCCGGAGCCGTTGACATTGGCAAAGCGGACGACAAAGTCGTTGACGCGATCTATCCTGTTCATTTTTCCCCCGCCACTGCGCAATTATAAGTGAACTTCACCATTTCCCAGGATGAGGTCGGACAACGTTCGGCGCAGAGGCCGCAATGCAGACAGACATTTTCGTCTTTTACCATGACGCGGCCGGTCGGCAGGATCTGGGAGACATACAAGGCCTGCTGGGTGTTGTCCGCCGGGGCGAGTAGCCTGGTCCGCAGCTCTTCTTCGTCGCCGTTATCGATAAAATTAATGCAGGATTCCGGACAGATGTCCACGCAGGCATCGCATTCGATGCAGGTCGAGAAATCGAAAACCGTCTGTACATCGCAATTGAGACAGCGCAAGGCCTCCTGGTGTCCGGTTTTTTTGGTGAAGCCGAGTTCGACCTCCATGAGCCGATCCTTCAGCGATTTCGCCCGGTCGACGGTCGGCACCGCATAACGGTGGTCGGTGGATACCCGGCTGTCGTAGAGCCAGTCCTGCATGCCCATTTTCTGGCTGACCAGGTTGGTTGTGGGCCCCGGACGGTCATGGAGATCCTTGCCACGGCAGAAGAGATCAATGGAAATTGCCGCCGCATGACCGTGGGCAACGGCGGTGATGACGTTTTTCGGCCCGAAGGCCGCATCGCCGCCGAAGAAAATGTGCGGGACCGTCGATTGGTGGGTGAGCGGATCGAGTTCGGGCAGGCCGCGTTCGGTCATCTTTATTCCGGCTTCCGGTTCGATAAAGGGGAAGGCGTTGGCCTGGCCGACCGCTAAAAGCACCTGATCGCAGGGCATGAAGACCGGTGGTCCGCCCGTCGGCACCAATCGATGTCCGCCTTTGTCGTCCGTTTCGGCAGTCATCTGCCTAAAATGCATGCCGACCAGATGGCCCTCGTTGATGACGAATTCCAGGGGCGAATGGTTGTCGATGATCGGGATGCCTTCTTCCTCGGCATCTTCAATCTCCCAGGGCGAGGCCTTCATGTCCGCTTTCGGGCTGCGGACCACTACCGTCACCTCATCGGCCCCCAGTCTTTTGGCGGTTCGACAGCAGTCCATGGCGGTATTGCCGCCGCCAAGGACGAGCACCTTCGGGCCGCAGGTGATGACATGGCGGTAAAGGACTCCGGCCAGCCATTCGATGCCGATGAAGATGGCCCCGCCGCCCTCGGCGCGACCGGGCAGGTCGGGCAGATCCCGGCCGCGCGGGGCACCGGTACCGACAAAGACGGCATCGTAGCCCTGATCTGCGATCTGTTTCAGGCTGGTCACATAATGGTTGAAATAGGTGTTGACGCCCATTTTAAGAATCCGCTCCACCTCCTCGTTCAGTACCTTTTCCGGTAACCGGAAGGAGGGTACCTGGGTGCGGATAAAGCCGCCGGCCTTGCCCTGATTATCGTAGAGATCAACCGAGTAGCCAAGGGGCAGCAGGTCGCGGGCGACGGTAAGGGAGGCCGGGCCACCGCCGATGAGGGCGATTCTCTTGCCGTTTTTTTCGGTGGGCACTTCCGGAAGAAAGTCAACACCGGGAGTTTTAAAGTCGGCAGCGACTCTTTTCAGTCGGCAGATGGCCACCGGATTTTCCTCGACCCGGGTGCGCCGGCAGGCCGGTTCACAGGGCCGGTCGCAGATCCGTCCGAGGACTCCGGGGAAGACATTGGAGATCCAGTTGATTTTGAAGGCCTCGTCGTATTTGCCCTGGCTGATCAACCGAAGATATTCGGGCACCGGGGTGTGCGACGGGCAGGCATACTGGCAATCGATGACTTTGTGGAAATACTCGGGATTGTCGATATCTGTCGGTTTCAAGAAACACTCCTCATTGTTGATGATAGATCAGGAAGGTTACTACAGGTTATTCCGGGAGCAGCCGAACCGCACCCTTGTCGGCGGAGGCGGCGAACAGCGCGTAGGCCTTGAGGGCGGTGCTGATGCTCCTCTGTCGGTCCGTCGGGCGAAAGGCCTGCGCACCCTTTGCCTCTTCCTTCTTCCGGCGCATCGCTAGTTCAGTGTCGGGGATGTTGACCCTGATCGTTCTTGCCGGGATATCTATCTCGATGCTATCGCCGTCTTCGATGAGGGCGATGGCCCCGCCGGCGGCGGCCTCCGGTGAAACGTGGCCGATGGACAGTCCCGAGGTGCCGCCGGAAAAGCGACCATCGGTGATCAAGGCGCAATCCTTGCCAAGATGGATCGATTTCAGGTAGGAGGTCGGATAGAGCATCTCCTGCATGCCCGGCCCGCCCTTCGGGCCTTCGTAGCGGATGACGAGAACATCGCCGGCTTTGATCCTGCCACCGAGAATGGCCTCGCAGGAGGCCTCCTGGGAGGAGAAGACCCGGGCGGTACCGGTGAATTTGAAGATCGACGGATCGACCCCGGCGGTTTTGACGATACAGCCGTCCAGGGCGATATTGCCGAAAAGGACGGCCAGGCCGCCTTCTCGGTTGTAGCAGTGTTCCATGTCACGGATGCAACCGGTCTTTCGGTCGAGATCAAGTTCCTTGTAGGTGCATCTTTGCGAACCCATGATCAAATTATGTCCGGCAGAGCCAGGAGCACTGCGATAAAGGGTTTCCGCCTCCGGGGTATGTGTTGGCCTGGCGATGTCCCAAATATGGAGGGTTTCCTTGAGATTTGGGCTGTCTACCCGGCATACGGTATTGTCGATCAGTCCGGCTCGGTCAAGTTCGCCGAGAATGGCCATAATGCCGCCGGCCCGGTTAACATCCTCCACGTGATAGTGGGAAGAGGGGGCTACCTTGCAGAGGTTGGGGATTTTCCGCGACAGGGCATCGATATCGGCCATGGTGAAATCGACGCCCGCTTCGTGGGCAATGGCCAGCAAATGGAGAACGGTATTGGTTGAGCCGCCCATGGCAATATCAAGGGTCATGGCGTTCAGAAAGGCGCTTTTGCTAGCAATGGATCGCGGCAGGACGGAGGCATCGCCCCTGCCGTACCAGGCGTCGGCCATTTGTACGATACGTTTCGCCGCCTGTTCGAACAGCCTTTTGCGGCCTATATGGGTGGCCAGCAGGGTACCGTTGCCGGGCAGGGCCAACCCCAAGGCCTCATTGAGGCAGTTCATGGAATTGGCGGTAAACATCCCCGAACAGGAGCCGCAGGTCGGGCAGGCGCAGCGCTCGACTCTCTCGATGTCGGCATCGCTCACCGCGCTGTCGGCGGCCATGACCATGGCGTCGACCAAGTCGTAACGTTTGTTGCCGTCGATGCCCGCCTCCATCGGTCCGCCGGAGACAAAAATGGCGGGGATATTGAGGCGCATGGCGGCCATCAGCATGCCGGGGGTGATCTTGTCGCAGTTGCTGATGCAGATCATTGCGTCAACGGTATGGGCGTTGCACATGTATTCGACGCTGTCGGCGATCAGTTCGCGGGACGGCAGTGAATAGAGCATGCCGGAGTGGCCCATGGCGATGCCGTCGTCGATGGCAATGGTATTGAACTCGGCGGCAAAACAGCCGGCCTCGTCGATGATTTTTTTCAGGTGCTGGCCTATTTCATGGAGGTGGACATGACCGGGTACGAACTGGGTGAAGGAATTGACGATGCCGATGATCGGTTTGCCGAATTGTTCTTCCTTGACCCCGTTGGCTCGCCAGAGACTGCGGGCGCCGGCCATTCTGCGCCCTTCCGTGGTTGTTGCACTGCGCAATGGGATTGTCATATCAAAAACTCCGAATTAGCTTGAAGTGGATGGTAACAAATAGAAAATGTGTAGAAAAAACGGGAAAAAGCTTGTAACAGTTGTTAGAGTCTTTCAGCAACTCTCTGAGAGAATTTCGGTGTACCAAGGAATCTTGTTCTCGCGAGGGCTGAAATTGTCGTAATTATACTATGAACACAAGAGGTAGCGCACATTATTTCGGGGAAGAGAATGAAAAAGACGGAAATTGATTACTGGATATCCACCATGCTGGAATCGCACAGCAATGTTTCCGACCTGAACATCACCGTCGGGAAAACCTTGCAGGTTGAATCAGCCGGCCAACTGGTTCCGGTGGATATCACTCCGCCGGTGGCCGAGCTCACCCCCTTCCAAACCGAAACCTTTGCCCTCAATCTGATCGGCAACAACCGCCGGCTTCTCAAAGATCTGGTGGAAACCGGTTCCTGCGATATGTCCTATTCCCTCTCCGATAAGGCGAGGTTCAGGGTCAATATCTTTACCCAAAAAGGCTATTTCTCGACGGTTCTCAGAAAACTTGAAACCCAGGTGCCGACCATCGAGCGGATGCAGTTTCCCGAGGCCTTCAACAAAATGGCTCGCGAACTGAATGGCTTGATTCTTTTTACCGGCGCCACCGGTACCGGTAAGACGACGTCGCTTGCCGCCCTGTTAAACCGCATCAACAGAGAACGTTCGGTGCATGTCATTACCCTTGAGGATCCGATCGAATATATCCACGAACAGGATAAAGCGACCTTTAATCAGCGGGAAATGGGAAATGATTTCAGTACTTTTGCTGTTGGCATGCGCGCTGCTCTGCGCCAGGCCCCAAAGGTCATCCTGGTCGGTGAGATGCGCGACCGAGACACCATGGAGATCGGCTTGACCGCCGCCGAGACCGGTCACCTCGTCCTTTCCACCCTGCACACCATTGATGCGGGGCAGACGATCAACCGTATCCTCGGCATGTTCGAGCAGGAAGAGCAGCCGCAGATCCGCAACCGGCTGGTCGATACCATTCGTTGGATTGTCAGCCAGCGACTGTTGCCGCGGGTCGGTGGAGGTCGGGTGGCGGCGATAGAGATTCTCCGCACCAGTCTCAGAGTCAAGGATCTTATCCTCAATGGAGAAACCGAGGATAAAACCTTCTATCACATCATCAACGAAGGCTCGGCTCTGGAAATGCGGACCTTCGATCAACATATTCTGGAACTCTACAGCCGCGGCACAATTACCGAAAAAAGCGCCATGACCTATTGTTCGCAGCGGGCGGAAATGAATCGCGGTCTTGATCGACTGAAGGCCGAGCGCGGAGAAGCGACAACCAACTTGACCGATCTTTCCATGGAAGAGGAAGAAGAGGAAGGCCGCGGCTTTTTCGGCAGGTGAGACGCGTTTGTCTACCTGGGGAGCGTAAAGACCGGTGGTGGAATGAAATGAACGAGAGGCAATAAAATCATGATAGTACATTGTCCACATTGTGGAAAGCAATTGAAACTGGGGGAAAAAATCAGGGAGAGTGTCCGGCTGCTCGAACCGGGTCGGCGAATAAAAATAAAATGTGTCCATTGCGCGATTCCTTTTGGTCTTGATATGAGCATGGACCGGAGTTCTTCATCCTCTCAGGAGAGCGACGCCGCAGGGCGGCCTATTGAAGGAGGGAAAGTCAGACCGCCGGCACCGCCGAATACCGAATGGTTAAAGGACGGCAGTTTTGAGGAAAAGGATGTGGTGGAGGATATCCCCAAGGCAATTGTCCTGATGCCGAACTTGCCCGGGCGTGAACAAGTCATCAAAGCCGCCGGCGCCGTCGGATATCGTGTTGAACAGGCGACCACTCCAGCCGAGGCGATCGAAAAAATGCGTTTTGTCAGCTATGCCGCAGTCTTCCTGCACAGCCGTTTTGAACCGGGGGGGATTCGCGCCGGAGCCTTTCATCAATACATGCGGTCAATGAACATGGCGAGAAGGCGCTATATCTTTTATGTCTTAATCGGTGAACAGTTTGCAACCCTTTATGATTTGCAGGCATTATCGCATTCGGCCAATCTGGTTGTAAATGACGCAGAAATCCCTTATATCAGCACCCTGTTGAAAAAGGCCATTCCCGAATACGAGGAATTGTTTGGGCCATTGATGGAGGAGTTACGCATTGCCGGGAAATCGTAATATAAAAAAGGTGTGAAAGAAAACGTATGATGAAGAGATTTCTCCTGGCGGCAGGAACACGAATTAAAAGAATTGCCCAGGCCGGTAAGCGTAAATATCGTAAGCTGCTTGGTCGTTCCGTCTCAACCGGGGAATTAAAACCGGATTTTTCAGAAGGGGGGGGCGAAGCCAGTGCCGTCGTTCTGCAGGGGCAAGCCGTGGCCGCCGTTCAGGCAGCTGCCGGACCAGGTGAGGCAAAGAAATACCGGACACCGGCAAAACAGAAGGACAAACCGGAATGGAGCCTGGACAGTTTTCCGGTGATTCCCGAGGAAGGGAAGAGCCGTTTTCACGATTATCAAATCCCCCTGCCGGTTATGCGGGCGATTGCCGAACAGAAATTTCAGTACTGCACGGCCATTCAGGAGAAAGCCCTGGAGGATGTGCTGGCAGGCCAGGATTTGGTGGGTAAGGCCAATACCGGTACGGGAAAGACGGCAGTGTTCCTCATCGCCATCCTTGCTCGCCTGCTCGGGGACAGCGGCAAGGGAGCAAATAAAGGTGGAGTACGCGCGTTGATTTTGGCACCAACCCGGGAACTGGTGATGCAGATCGCCAAAGAGGGGATAGGTTTTGCCAAATACTGCGGCATCACGGTCTGCCCGGTCTTCGGCGGGGTGGATTATCAAAAACAGCTCGGCTTATTGCAGAATAAAAAGTGTGATGTAGTGGTCGCCACCCCTGGACGCTTGCTCGATTTTATCGGCAAGGATGTTATCGACCTCCGCGATTGCCGGATACTTGTCCTCGATGAAGCGGACCGCATGTTGGACATGGGCTTTATTCCCGATGTGCGGCGTATCGTTGGCCGCCTGCCGGCCAGAGAAACGCGGCAAACCCTGCTCTTTTCGGCAACCGTTCCGGAGGATGTCCAGCGTCTCGCCTCCCAGTGGTGCGTGCGACCGAAGATGGTGGAGGCGGAACCCGAACAGATGGCGGTTGAAACCGTCGAACAGATCGTGTACCTGGCCACGGCCGAAGAGAAGTACGATATTTTGTACAACCTTATCATGCGCCATCCGGATGATCGGATCATGGTCTTTGCCAACATGAAGAACGAGACCAAGCGCTTGGCCAATCGCCTGGAACGCAACGGCATCGATTGTCTCCTGCTCTCCGGCGATGTCGAGCAGGCGAAAAGGGCCTCCCGCCTGGAATTGTTCCGCTCCGGCAAAGTGAAGGTGCTGGTTGCCACTGACGTTGCCGGGCGCGGCATCCATATCGAAGGCATTACTTTTGTCGTCAACTACACCCTGCCTTACGAGCCGGAGGATTATGTGCATCGAATCGGCAGGACCGGCAGGGCAGGGGCGAGCGGCAAGGCGGTGAGTTTTGCTTGTGAGGAGGGATCCTTTTATCTGCCGGCGATCGAAGAATTCATTAATCGAAAATTTGAGTGTGCTTCTGCCCGAAGAATATCTGCTGGTGCCCCCGCCCAAGGGGCAGAGCCGTCCTCCTTCCGGCAACAGTACCACCGCAGCCGTCTCTAGCGACCAGCAAAAGAAAGGGAAAAGACGTCGTCCCGCAACGCATGGTCGTGGTCCTCGGAGGAGGAGTGCAAAAACATCGCAATGAAATGGCATAGGTTCGAAAAATGACTCTCTGGCATAAGAAGTTGTTGTCGTTTCGTTGAAAAGCTGCTATACGATACTGTTCATATTCGCGCAAGTTGCCCCCCGGTTTATTCAGAAAAGAGGGGCCTTGTGTTTTCTTTTACTCCGGCTGTGAGGCCGGAGTAAGTAATCCTTACCATATGGCCTTTGGTCGACAGGAAGAGTAAAATCCATGACAGAACAACTTAAACAATCAACCCAGGAAGGCAGTGAAGAGCTGAGTTTTGCCGAGCTCTTTGAGATGGAAGAAAATAACAAGGTAGTCGCCGTTGGTGATGTGACCAGAGGCACGATCATCGGCAGCGTCGATGACTATTTCCTTGTTGATGTTGGTGATAAAGCCGAAAGTTATATTGCCAAGTCGGAATTCCGTCTTGATTCTGGTGAAGATATCAAGATTGGTGACGTCTTCGATGTATTTATTGAGCGCCGCAAAGAAGAAGGCGGCCTCCTCCTGTCGAGAGAAAAAGCCATAGCCATCAAGGTATGGGAAAGAATTGCCGAAATTCAGGAAGCCGAGGGTACCATCTCCGGCAAGATCGAAAGCCGGGTTAAAGGTGGGATGTCCGTCGATATCGGCGTACCGGCCTTTTTGCCCTATTCGCAGATCGATCTGCGTCCGGTCAAGGACCTCGACGCCCTTATCGGCGAAACCATGGATTTCAAGATTCTCAAATTCAATAAGAAACGCAATAACGTCGTTATCTCCCGCCGCGCCATTCTCGAAGAGGAGCGCAACAAACTCCGTGAAGAGATGCGCTCCAAGCTGGCCGAAGGGCAGATTATCAAAGGCGCTATTACCAATATTACCGATTACGGTCTGTTTATCGACATGGGCGGTATGGACGGTCTCTGTCATATCACCGACCTTTCCTGGGGTCGTGTTTCTCATCCGGCCAAACTCTACCGGGTAGGCGAAGAGCTTGAGGTGAAAGTTCTCAAATATGACCGTGAGCATGACCGTGTGTCCCTCGGCGTGAAACAACTCCGTGAAGATCCCTGGGCAACGGTTGTCACCAGGTACCCGGTTGGTCAAACCACCAAGGGCAAGGTCGTTTCCATCACCGATTACGGTGTCTTTGTCGAGTTGGAGGAAGGAGTTGAGGGTCTCATCCACGTTTCCGAGATGACTTGGTCGAAGAAACCTCGTCATCCCTCCAAGATGGTTTCCGTCGGCGATGAGGTCGAAGTCATGGTCCTTAACATCGAGACCGAGACCAAACGTATCTCCCTCGGTATGAAACAGCTCCAGCCAAATCCCTGGGATCTGGTCACCGAAAACTATCCGGTCGGCTCGGTTATCGAGGGTAAGATCAAGAATATCACCGATTTCGGTGTCTTTATCGGCATTGAGGAAGGAATTGACGGGTTGATTCATGTTTCCGATTTGTCCTGGACGGAACGCATCAAACATCCTTCCGAGAAGTACACCAAGGGTGAGACGATTCAGGCTGTTGTCCTGAAGATCGATAAGGAAAACGAGCGCTTCTCCTTGGGCATCAAGCAGCTGGTGCCGGATCCGTGGCAGGCGGCTTATAATAATTATCCGTCCGGCACCGTTGTCGAAGGCGAGATTACCAATGTTACCGATTTCGGGGTCTTTGTGAAACTGGAAGAGGGAATCGAGGGTCTGGTGCACGTCTCCGAACTCAGCAAAGACAAAGTTAAGACTCCGGTCGGCATGTATCAGGTCGGCGATATTCTGAAAGCCATTGTCATCAATGTATCTGCCAAGGATCGGAAGATCGGCTTGTCAGTCAAGACCCTCGAAGGTGAAGATGAGGGCTCTGTCGTCGAGAAGTTCAAAAAAGCTGAAAAAGTCGCCGCTGAGAATGGCCCATCAACCTTTGGCGACCTGTTAAAAGCGGCCGCAGAGGGGAGTGATTCCTCAGACAACAGCTAGGCCCGAAATCCGGTTCTTTCGGGTGCATCACATGCAGTGAAAAGGTTGTCTTGCCGGGGCTTACCGGCGAGACAACCTTTTTTTATAATTTTGGGAATGCCGGGAATGGCATAAGGAACCGAAACGAAACAGGAATGAGTTTCAACTATTTGGTGACGGCTCCTCAATAGACAGCCCCATCGTGGGGTATCCTTCTGAACATCTTAAAAAATTCGTTAGTTGGTATGTTAAAAAAAGATCTAGTAGATAAAGTCAGTAGTGAGCTTTCCATGCAAAAACAGGATGTCAGCCTGGCAGTGGACATCATGCTGGAGGCGATGGCCACCGCCCTCGTTGAGGAAAGACGCATAGAGTTGCGGGGTTTTGGCAGTTTCTCGGTACGCAGCAGGAAACCCCGGTCCACGAAAAATCCCCGAACCGGCAAGGTTATGGATATTCCCGATAGGAAGACCCTGCACTTTACCATGAGCAAATCCTTGAAGGAGTCGCTGATCAGCGATACGGAGTAACATCGCCTTTGCCGACACGGAGCACCTCGGGGACGTCACTGGTCAGATCGATAACCGATGACGGATCGGCATAGATCGTTCCGCCGTCGATGATGAGATCGATTCTGTTGCCCAGGTACTCCTCTATCAGGAAGGGTTCGGCGGGGGCTTCATCGTCGTCAAGTTGGACACTGGTGTTGACAATGGGGTTGCCGAGGGTTGAGATCAGCAGCCTGCAGATAGGATGAGCCGGGACCCTGATTCCGACTGTTTTTTGCTTGCTGGCCATGACTTTCGGTACCAGCTTGGTTCCGGGCAGGACAAAGGTGTAGGGTCCCGGCAAGCTTTTTTTCATCAGTCGATAAGCGGTATTGGAGACATGGGCATACTGGCTGATATCGGTCAGGTCGGAACACATAAAAGAAAACGGTTTGTCCTTGGGCCTCCTTTTCAGTTGCATGATCGATTTGATAGCCTTCTGGTTCATAAGATCACAACCGATACCGTAGCCGGTATCGGTTGGATAACAGATAACAGCGCCGCTTTTCAGCATCTTGACAACCTGTTCGATCAGGCGAAGTTGCGGATTTATCGGGTTGATTTCCAAGAGCATTTTCTTTTGTTTCCCTTTTTACCCGGTACTGAAAAGAGTCCCGTTTATCGGGGTCCGGTGAGTTTGTTGCCATTCCCACTTTTTTGCAACGGGCGCATTTTTACTATCATAAAAAAAATGAGATTTTTTATAAAGATGCTTTACAATTATAGCTCAAAAAATAAAGCATAACCGGAATTATGGAAGACTCAGGAAGGTGAAGCCGACACAGCAGAGCAACCGAAATACCGGTTGCCGCTTCGTCTTCATCTTCCTCCCTGCCAGAAGCCCAGATGAGGAGGGAACATGTTACCAGATCATATAGAAATCGCTCTTACTTTTGATGATTTATTGCTTGTGCCGGCCGCTTCGGAAGTCCTTCCCAGCGAAGTAAACCTGGAAACAAGGCTCACCGACAGCATCACCTTGAAAACCCCGTTGGTAAGTTCCGCCATGGATACCGTCACCGAGCACCGCACGGCCATTGCCATGGCCCGCGAAGGCGGCATCGGCATTATTCATAAAAACATGAGCATAGAGCAACAGGCCCTGGAGGTCGAGCGGGTGAAAAAATCGGAATCGGGGATGATCATCGACCCGATTACCGTCACGCAGGATCAGTCGGTTGCTGAAGTTCAGGAGATCATGAGCACCTATAAAATCTCCGGCCTGCCTGTGCTGCATAACGGCAAACTGACCGGCATCGTCACCAATCGCGATCTGCGATTTGTCTCCGATGACGGCTTGCGTGTGGCCGATGTGATGACCTCGAAAAACCTCGTAACCGCCAAGGTGGGAATCGATCTGGCGCACTCCAAGGCCCTGCTCCATGAGCACCGCATCGAAAAGCTGCTGGTTGTCGACGACAATGGCGCATTAAAAGGGTTGATTACCATCAAGGATCTGGAAAAGATCAAGAAATATCCACTGGCTGCCAAAGATAAATTCGGTCGTCTCCTGGTTGGTGCTGCCCTGGGAGTCGGAGTAAATATCGAGGCGTATGCCGAGAGGTTGCTCAAGGCCGGTGTCGATGTGGTGGTCGTCGATTCGGCGCACGGCCACTCCAAAGGGGTGATGATGGCGGTGGCTAAATTAAAAGCAGCTTTTCCGGAACTGTCGGTCATCGCCGGCAATGTGGCAACCGGCGAGGGAGCTGAGGATCTTATAAAGGCCGGGGCAAACGGCATCAAGGTAGGCATTGGTCCGGGGTCGATCTGTACCACCCGGGTCGTCGCCGGGGTCGGCGTGCCGCAGATGACCGCCTTACAGAATTGTGTCGAGGTGGCCAATCGCTACAATATACCGGTCATCGCCGATGGTGGAATCAAGCACTCGGGTGACCTCACCAAGGCGATCGGCGCCGGAGCCAGTACGGTCATGCTCGGCAGTCTCTTTGCCGGAACCGACGAGACCCCCGGTGAAACCTTTCTTTATCAGGGCCGGACCTATAAAGGCTATCGCGGCATGGGATCCCTCGGCGCGATGTGCCAGAATCATGGTTCCGCCGACCGCTATTTCCAGGCCGAGGGCACCGCTTCCTCAAAGCTGGTTCCCGAGGGTATCGAGGGCAAGGTTCCTTATCGAGGACTGATTGCCGATGTCCTCTATCAATTGCTCGGTGGTCTCCGTTCGGGCATGGGCTATGTTGGCGCTGCGACGATTGCCGATCTCCAGCAAAAGGCCAAGTTTGTCCGTATCTCCTCGGCTGGGCTGCGCGAGTCGCATGTCCACGATGTCATCATCACCAAGGAGGCGCCGAACTACCGCACAGCTTGATGGTATGGCAACTAACTCGTGACACGGCAAAAAGTGGTAATAACTCTTTAGCCAAAGACAGCAGGGAACCTATGGATATTCACAGCGAAAAAATTATCATCCTCGATTTCGGCTCGCAGACCACCCAGCTCATTGCCAGACGGATCAGGGAACAGAAAGTTTATAGCGAAATACACCCTTTCTCCATTCCTCTCGATAAGCTGAGAGCCTTGAAGCCGTCCGGTATCGTCCTGTCCGGCGGACCGTGTTCGGTCTACGATGATGGCGCTCCCCATTCCGATCCCGGCCTTTTATCCTTGGGTATTCCCGTGCTCGGCATCTGCTATGGTGCTCAGCTGATGATTCAGCAGATGGGTGGCAAGGTCGAGAAGGCTGAAAAACGGGAATTCGGCAAGGCGGAACTGCGGGTGCAGTATACTGCCGGGCTTTTTGCCGGGCTGGAAACCGGCGATGCCAAACACCAGGTATGGATGAGCCATGGCGACCGAGTCGAGGTCATCCCGGAAGATTTCACGGCTACGGCGATCAGCGACAACTCCCCCTATGCGGCGCTTCGTCATAAAGAAAAACCGCTGGTTGCCGTGCAGTTTCATCCGGAGGTGGCGCATACCCTCATCGGTACCGATGTCCTGCGAAATTTCATTTTCGGCATCTGCAACTGCCGGCCGGAGTGGACGATGCACTCCTTCATCGAGCAAAATGTCCAGGCCATTCGCGACAAGGTGGGGAGCGATAACGTCATCTGTGCCCTGTCCGGCGGGGTGGACAGTTCGGTGACGGCGGCGATCATCCACCGGGCGGTTGGCGACCAGCTGACCTGCATCTATGTCAATAACGGGTTGATGCGCACCGGCGAAACCCAGTCGATTCTGCGGTTTTTTAAAGAAAAGAGCAAGTTGAAGGTGATCGATGTCGATGCCACCGACTACTTTCTCGGCGAACTGGACGGGGTGGAAGATCCGGAGGTCAAACGGAAGCGTATCGGCCTTGGTTTCATCAAGATCTTTGAAGAAGAGGCCCATAAAATCGGCCAGGTCAAATACCTCGCCCAGGGCACCCTCTATCCGGATGTTATTGAATCGGTGAGCTTTCGTGGTGAGGCACCGATCAAATCGCACCACAATGTCGGCGGTTTGCCGGAAATAATGAAACTTGATCTGATTGAACCTCTGCGCGAACTTTTTAAAGACGAGGTGCGCGAACTGGGGTTGGAACTCGGCCTGCCGGAGGAGGCGATCTATCGCCAACCCTTCCCGGGACCGGGACTCGGAATACGGATCATGGGCGAAGTCACCCGTGAGCGGCTGCGCATCCTGCGACAGGCCGATGTCATCGTTCTCGAAGAGATGCGTAAGGCCGGTTGGTACCGCAAGGTCTGGCAGTCGTTTGCCGTGCTCCTGCCCATCCAGACGGTCGGTGTCATGGGCGACGGACGAACCTACGAACACGTCATTGCCATTCGCGCAGTTGATTCCCGCGACGCCATGACCGCCGATTGGACGAAACTCCCCTACGAGATCCTCGGCGAGATTTCGAGCCGCATCATCAACGAGGTACGGGGGGTCAACCGGGTGGTATATGACATCAGCTCAAAACCGCCGGCGACTATCGAATGGGAATAGCCGAGGACTACCCCGCAGGCAGAATTATGGGCATGTTGAAGACCGGAATTTATGTAGATGCGGAAAACATCAGAATGTGCGGCGGCTACGGCATGCGCTACGACGTTCTGGTGGAGCTGGCGAGCGCCGGCAATTCCACCTTGCTGCGTGCCAACTCCTACCTGGCGGAAGACGGCGAGCGGACCAAGGATGATCAGGAGTATCGGCAAAAGCTCTACCGCTACCACGATGTTATCCGCCAATGCGGCTTTAAGGTCATAAAAAAGTTCGTCAAACACTTCGTCGACGATGAGGGCATCCTTACCACCAAAGCCAACGCCGACATGGATTTGGCTATTGACGCCCTGTTGCAGGCACGAAATCTTGACCGGGTCATCCTCCTTACCGGCGATGGCGATTTTATCCGCCTGGTACTGGCCCTGCAGAATATGGGTTGCCGGGTGGAGGTCATCGGGTTCAAGTATGTCAGCAATGAGCTGCGCGAGGCTGCCGATCTCTTTATCTCCGGCTATCTCATTCCCGGTCTGCTGCCGATAGGTGCTGCCGGCGGCGACAACCGGCAGCGCGGTATTCCCATCAACTACAATCAGGACAGGGGGTTCGGTTTTATGCGTTATTACTCCCTCGGTCGTGAGGGACTCGTCCCCCATTCGGTGTTCTTTCACTGCTCCAAGGCAACCGAGATAAACGATACGCTTTTCCTCGATTCGACGAATATCTTTGAGTTTTCCATTGTCAAAAATCCGGACAACAACAGTCGCACCGAGGCTTGGGATATTCATCTGGTCAACGGCTAGGTGGCCGGGCAGAAGAGCTTTCTCCGGAGGAACAGAGGTATGACCATGGCAACCCTATTCGCTGCCGATATCGGCGGAACAAAGAGTGATCTGGCGATCTTTCAGGAAGCTGCCGGAGAATTTCGTCTGCTCGTCCAGAAACGATATCGTAATGCCAAGTTTTCCGGGTTTGCAGGAATCCTTGGCCAATTCCTTGGCGAATTGCCATACCGGCCGAATGTCGCCTGTATCGCCGTGGCCGGAGTGGTGGCGAGTGACCGGGTACAGCTTACTAATTTGCCCTGGCTGATCGATTGCCGTGCCCTCGAACAAAGCTTTGCTTTCCAACGGGTGCAACTCATCAATGATCTGACGGCGGTTGCCACATCCCTTACCCATCTGGGTCCGGAAGACCTGGCCGAACTCCAGGCGGGAACACGTGACGAAAAGGAGATGCGCGGCATCATTGCTCCTGGCACCGGTCTTGGCGAAGGGCTTCTCTTTGAGGCACAGGGAAAGGTGTTTGCCCGAGGTTCAGAGGGGGGGCACTGCGATTTTGCCCCGATTGATGACGAGCAGATGGCGCTTCTTGCCTGGATGCGGAAAAAACAGAGTTCGGTCAGCTACGAATCGTTGATTGCCGGACCCGGCATCGCCCACCTCTATGCGTTCTGTAAAAACTATCATACCGTCCCCGAAACCAGGGCGATTGCCGCCGCCATGGCCCGGGCCGAAGACCCTATCCCGGTGATCGTCGAGGGGGCGCTCGGCGAAGATCGCTGCCCCTTATGCCGACGGACCATTGAGCTTTTTCTTAACATCCTCGGCAGTGAAACGGGTAATCTGGCGCTGAAGCTCTATGCCCGAGGGGGGATGTATCTGGGCGGGGGGATTGTCCCGCGCCTGTTCGGTAAGGTGTCGTTCACAGGTTTTCTGCGGAGTTTGTGTGCCAAGGGACTGATGAGCGATTTCATGAAGACGGTTCCGGTGCAGGTCGTCCTCAGGTCGGATGCCGCGCTTCTCGGAGCAGCTCATTTCGGTCGGGCCGAGTTTGCCGATTGTTTGCTTGATGAAAAGCGTAGCTGAACTCCGCCAGGCGGCGGCAGCCTTTTGCCCGGATGGCGCAACCTGCCCGGTATCGCCACTCGGCAGCGGTAATATCAATGACACCTTTCTGGTTGACTCGGTCGGGTCTTCGTTTGTCCTGCAGCGCATCAATCGCCAGGTTTTCCCCGAACCCCTCCGGGTCATCAATAATTTTGCCAAAGTTACTCACCATCTGCGCGGAAGGCAAAGACTGACCGATAAACCCTTTCGCACTACCCTGCCGGTACCAACACTCGCCGGTACACTATCATTCAGTGATGCCAACGGTGAGTATTGGCGCGGCCAGACCTATCTGCCCCACACCAGCTGCAAAACACTTACAGGCCAGGACCAGGTCTTTCAGATAGGCCTGGCCCTGGCCTGTTTTCATAACCTTGTGACCGACCTGGATGTGCAATCTCTTGAAGATCCTCTCCCGGGATTTCATAATCTTCTCAAGTATTTGTGCGATTTTGACCGGTTGTCGAGCAAAACGCCAAAGGAGATGAATGCAGCCTGCCGATATTGTATTCAAGCCATCCGGCAAGGTAGACAGCGGGCGACGATTCTCGAAGCAAAGAAAAATGCCGGATTCTTCACCATTCAGGCAATTCATGGCGATCCGAAGATAGACAATTTCCTCTTCGACGACAAGGGCCTGGCTAATGGTATACTTGATCTTGATACGGTAGGGGCGGGGATTATCCATTATGATTTAGGTGATTGCCTGCGTTCCTGTTGCAACCGGGCCGGGGAGAACGGCGCGGATGGCCTGGAGGTCTTCTTTGATATGGAGATCTGCCGGACGCTCCTCGCGGGTTACTTCAGCCTGCCACAGCAGCTGCTGTCTGCCGGGCAGCGGGCGGCTATTTTTGACGCTGTTCTGGCAATAACCTTTGAGCTCGGGCTGCGTTTTTTTACCGATCATCTGCGCGGCAATACCTATTTCAAAGTACGGCAAGACGGTGAAAACCTGGTCAGGGCGGAACGTCAGTTTCGTCTGGTCGAAGATATTATCAGACGCGAGGAAGAAATTCGCCACCTTGCCCTCTTTTCAGGCTCGTGAATGAAAATGAGATCCGTTATAATTGCCCAACTCCGATACCATTATTGATACAAATGAATTTCCAAGGTGCTAATCGCCCAACCCATCAAGAGCAAAAAGGTAATTACCGATGGTATCGGCCAGGTGGGGTTGAAGATTTGCAAATTCGATGCCGATCCTCGTTTCATTGGTGTCGATAGCCAGACTTCGGACTACGCCGCTCAATATTTGTTCCTCCTTTATTCCCGGCATCAGGCAACGCAGCGTGATGCCACCGATGATGTCGATCTGCGGCGGGGGAAGGTCCGCCTTGTGTTTGATCTGGCAAAGTGCCCCGGTCATGCTCAGATCGATAAGGGTACCATAGAGCTCGGGCTCCTTCTGACATATGAAAGGTGCAGGGAATAAAAATCGAGCTTCTTTTCGACTCGCGCAATTCATGATAGTGGATAACCACGGGATATTCGAAGAAGAGCAGCTGGTATGGCGATTCGATGGTTTTCAGAAGTTGCGCCTTGAACATCCATACCCGTCCTTTGTGCACGTATTTGACGATAACTCGCTGTTCAAGGGCGACTTTTTCTTCCATATCGGCGAGCGGCTGAGGGTTGGTGAGGATGAGGTAATGCTCCTGCAGCATCCCGACCATGGTACTTTCATACAGGGTGTCGAGGTGGGGAAACTCCAGTTTGACCCTGGAACCGATTTCAAGAGGGATCCGTTTGCCAAGGGTCGAGAGGTGCTTCAAAGGCAATTGATGATCCTTGGTCGGAGTGGTATTCTGCTGCTCCTTTTCGCTGCGCAGGCGGAAGGCCTCCATGATAATGGAGAGAAGAGGCTTGTTGATCTGTCTTTTCCGTTGCCCGTTGAAATAGCGAATTTGCACGACGCGTTTCCTGCCATGAAAGGATGAGGTATGCCGCTTCTTCGCCGATAAAATTTTTTGTTTCCGCACCGATAAGCAGGCCGTTCTGAATATAGAGAAGTCCGGTGTCTTTTTTATGATTTACCTGCAGGGTACAGGTCTTTTCCTCGCTTTCGAGCATCTGCAGGAAACTATGGATGGGGATGCCCTTGACCGTGCCGCTGGTGTCGGTATCCAGGAGGTCGGCTGCATACTGCAGGAGTTCCGCCGCCACTATAGGCTTTTCCAGGCAGTGGCTGGCGCCTCTTTTCATAGCCTCCTCAGGTGAGGTGCCACGGTCTGCCGACAGAGCGATGCAGGGCACATAGGGAAAGGTATGGGTGAGCAGAGAAAATCCTTCCAGGGTATCAATTTTCGGCAGGGCCAGATCACAGACCACGAGATCGACATGGTGCTGGGACATGATGGTGATGGCCGCCTTTTCCTCCTTTGCCGTGAGGACGTTGATCTCCTTCTGCCACTGCTCGAAAAGGCTGACCATGGCCTGCAGTTCTACCGTTTCATTTTCAATGATGACAACTGTTTTCATTTTCGATCCAGCTCGGGTTGAGGGTCGGCGGGAATGCGATTGGACTGAGCGTTTGCCCAAGAGCCCAGTTTGCCGGGTTACTCTTTTGTGTGCTGAATAATGTCGCAAAAGTCAAAGATATGCTGTCTCTTTAGCATCACAAGGATAGCAAAGCTGAGCTTCACATGTTTTTTCTGGTATCCGCTCTCCACCAATGATATACCAAAAGTGCGCTGCCACAAGCACCTTTTTTGACGATTCTGGTTGTTGACCAAAATTTATAACTTCATGCATTGAAAAACATTATGGCAATACATTCACCGTATACCCTGTTGACCCGATCCTCCGAATGCGCTGCCCGAAGGGGTGAGGTACGCACCAGACAAGGGACTATCCAGACACCGGTTTTTATGCCCGTCGGGACGCAGGGCACGGTCAAGGCCGTTACCCCGGAAAACCTTTTGGAAATGAAGACCGAGATACTTCTCGGCAACACCTACCACCTGTTTATCCGGCCGGGGCACGAACTGATTGAGCGGTTTGGTGGCTTGCATGCCTTTATGAACTGGCAGGGATCGATCCTCACCGACAGCGGTGGCTTTCAGATTTTCAGCCTCAAGGAGTTGGCCACCATTACCGAAGAGGGTGCGGCTTTCAGGTCGCATCTCGACGGCAGCAAGCTCTTCCTCAGTCCCGAGGATGCGATAAGGGTGCAGCAGGCGCTGGGGTCGGACATCATGATGTGTCTTGACACCTGCATCCCCTTTCCGGCAACGAGGGAGGAGACTGTCAAAGCCACCGACCTGACAACACGTTGGGCCGACCGCTGCCGCAAGGCGCACAGCAAAAGGGAGCGCTTACTGTTCGGCATCGTCCAGGGCGGGATGTATCCCGAGCTTCGCCGGGAACATGCCGCAGCCCTTATAAACATCGGCTTTGACGGCTATGCCATCGGCGGGCTGAGTGTCGGCGAGGAAAAGGAGCTTATGTACGAGATGACCGAGGCCACCGTCCCGGCACTTCCCGCCGAATATCCGGTATACTTGATGGGCGTCGGCACCCCCTCCGACCTGGTTGAGGGGGTATGGCGCGGGGTGGATATGTTCGATTGTGTTATGCCGACGAGAAATGCCCGAAATGGCTCGCTCTTTACCTCGCACGGCAAACTCACTATCAAAAACTCCCGCTATCGTGACGACCCGAGGCCGGTCGATGAAGAGTGCCGCTGTTACACCTGCCGGAACTATTCCCGCGCCTACCTCAGCCACCTCTTTCATGCCCGGGAGATCCTCAGTTACCATCTGAATACCATCCATAATCTGCATTATTACCAAAACCTCATGGCGGAAATTCGTCGGGCCATAGAGATCGACGGTTTTGCCCAGTGGCGGAAAGATTTTTATAGCAAGCTGGAACATGAATGATTACTTTGCGACAAGTTTTTATATATTCACTTATGTCAGTTACATTTTTGGAGGATTTATCATGACAGGAATTGCTTTTGCAGCCGATTCGGCTGCCGGTGGGGGCATGGCTGGAGGCCTGGGCGGTATGGCTCAGTTTCTCCCGCTGGTCCTTATCTTTGTGGTTTTTTATTTTTTGCTCATTAGGCCGCAGCAGAAACAGGCCAAGCTTCATCAAGCCTTTCTCAATGACTTGAAAAAGGGCAGTAAGATCTTTACCAAGGGTGGACTGCACGGTGTGATAACCGGCATAGCCGATAACGTCGTCTCCCTGGAGATAGCCAAGGATGTTATTGTTAAGGTGTCCCGAGACGCTATCGGCGGCTCGCTGACCAAAGACGGCGCTGCCACACCGGCCAAGAACGAGACGAAAAGCGTCGGAGGCTGAGGCATCAAGGGATGCTGATTTCTGCAGGTGGCGGATGAAACGAGGGAGGCCGGATACCCATGGTGTGGGTATCCGGCCTTTTTTTATACAATGTTCATGGCAACCAGGTAACCGGTATCGTCTACTACCACAAGAATTGAGCCATCATCCGATTATCGGGAATAGAGTGAAAAAAAAATATTATGCGGTGGCAGTCGGTCGCCGGTGCGGGATCTTTATCGACTGGCCAACCGCCGAGGCCCAGGTGAAGGGTTTTGCCGGTGCCCGGTACAAGAGTTTTTCGAGCGAGGCAGATGCCAAGGCCTGGCTTTTGCATCCGGTTTATCAAAAAAAACTGCCTGGCAGTGAAGTCCGATTTCCAGGACAGACCCGTCCGCAACAACGGCCCGGGGCGATTATCGTCTTTACCGACGGTGGGTGCATCGATAACCCCGGACCCGGCGGCTACGGGATTATCATCGAAGAGAACGGAGAGAGGCAGGAAATGAGTGGCGGATTTAAACTGACCACTAACAACCGCATGGAGATGATGGCGGCCCTTGTCGCCCTTGAAAAGTTGCGGGAGCGCACAACACCAATCGACCTGTATTCCGACTCAAGTTATCTGGTGAACGGCATAACCAAGGGTTGGGCACGGAAATGGCGAAACAACGGCTGGTGCAAGGCTGACGGCGGGGCGGTACTAAACGTCGATTTATGGCAGCGGCTCCTTGCCCTGACCGATGACCTTGATGTCCAATTTCACTGGTTGAAGGGACATGCCGGCAATGAGAGCAATGAACGATGCGACAAGTTGGCCGTGGCGGCGGCCAGGCAGCTTGAGCTGCCGCTGGATAAAGGATATCAGGGCACAGCAGGCAGGGAGGAGGCTGGATTTTGAGTAAAGAACTCTTTAAGGGATCGATCCTCTTCGGCCCGGTACCGGCGGTGCTGGTGACGACGATCAACCAGGACGGATTGCCGAACGTCTTCACCGTCGGCTGGACCGGTGTAGCCTGTTCGCATCCGCCGATGGTGACTATTGCCGTCCGTAAGGAGCGGTTGTCCTATGAAAATATCCGGGCAACCGGCGAATTTGTCATAAATCTCACCACCAAAAAAATGCTGAAAATGACCGATTTCTGCGGCTGTCGCTCAGGGCGCAAGATCGACAAGATCAAGCATTTTGGCTTGGAACTCGAACCCGGTGTCGATGTGGCCGTTCCCTCCCTGAAAATCAGCCCGGTTGCCTTGGAATGCCGGGTGCGGAGCGTTACCGAACTGGGATCCCACGACCTGTTTATAGCGGAAATAGTTCGCAACAAGGTTGATACCTCGCTTTTTGACCAGGATGGCAGGATTCGTCTCGGCGAGGCAGGGCTTCTTGCCTATTGTCACGGCGAATACTTTTCTCTTGGCCGTCAACCGCTCGGGACATTCGGCCATTCCGTCGCCAAGCGAGCGGTGTGGCAGGCCAGGCAGCAAAAAAAGACCCGGGGCGGAAAAGCTAAAAAAAGCTGATTTCTGGAGCTAACTGCAACAATTCTTCTACTGTTCTTTCAGTAATACCACAGTCACCGATGGCAGGTAAAAGCCATTATGAATGCGGTTGTTGCTCAGTGTTTTTCGATGTATCCTTTTGTAAGTTCCGTGGAAAAATTGTCTATGGAGGTGGCTTAGTTAAAACTGAAATTATTGCTGAAAACTGGGATGGGAGAACCTATCAACTGACCGCTAAAATCGAAGCCGATCCGGAAGCCGTGACCCGCGCCATCGACGAGTTGCGTAAGAATCAGCAACAGCGGGATGATCTGGTGAATATTGGCAACGTCAATGAGCAGGCTATGGAGCGTATTGAAGGGCTCAAGGAAGAAATGGCCGCAATGCAGAAAAGCCTGATTGACATCAATCGAGATTATGCAAAGTCAAACAAAATGGTTTCTGCCTGGGATTTGGCTGAGAAGGGCCTTCAGTTGGTGCGGACGAACAATTTTCAGCCTGGTATTGAGGTTTTTACCAAGGCATATCGAATTGAGCTGAGATTGCCTGCTGTAGGCTAAGGTCCTTTTTCCCTCAGAGTTTCCCGAACGCGATGGGTGTTACCAGATATAGGCGCTGACCTTTCTGCCCATTACCTCCATCGCATACATCCGTGCAGCAGGTTTGGCGGCGATGCCATAACAGACATGCAGAGGCAGGAGATGCTCTTCCCTTGGGTGACAGTATCGTGCGGCTGGGGCTTGCTCCCAATGCCGCAGCCTCTTTTCCCGTTCCTCATTTTTTAAGCGATCATCGAGAAGGGTTTCCGCCAGCCATTGTTCAAATGCCTCGTTGGCCTGCCGAGACGTTTCCGTCGGGTGTTCATGAAATGCCCTGAGGTTGTGGAAGGAAGAGCCCGAGCCGATAATAAGCAGGTTTTCATGGCGCAGCTGGGACAGTACGTGACCCAACTGGATATGGTCCTGTGGCCGGAGACTCGCAAGGAGCGATACCTGAAGGCAGGGGATATCGGCCTTTGGGTACATGATCTTCAGAGGAACAAAAAAGCCGTGGTCAAAACCGCGGCGATCGTCAAGATCGGCGGCAAGTCCCTGCTCCAGGAAAAGCCGGTGAATTTTCCCGGCAAGCTGAGAAGCACCGGGGGCCGGGTAGGAAATGGCGTAGGACTCTTCCGGAAAACCATAATAATCAAAGAGCAGGTCCGGCGCACTGCCACTGGTAATGGTTGGCACGGCCTCTTCCCAGTGGGCGCTGATGACCAGAATAGCCGAAGGGGTAATGAGTGTTGCGGGGATCTTGGTGAGAAACTCGACCAGTTCTTGGTGGCGTGGATCGCCGAGCAAAGGCAAGGGGCCGCCGCCATGGGTCAGAAAAATCATCGAGCCCTGACTTATGTCTTTATTGTGATACAAGGGGGTTGGGTTCATAGGTACTCATGTTTTTACGAAGATTGACAGAGAGTGGACTTTGGCGCATCTGTCAATGTTATGGGGATGCCGATCCGAGAAGTCAAGAGGTGGAGGTTGATTTGCCAACCATTATTCGGAGTTGTGAAATGTATTTGATTTACCGACAGAAAGAAGATAGGATTGAGAAAGAAAGGGTACTACGAGGTGGGCGAAACGGAACTATATCTTTACAATAGAGGAGGTATTTATGGCAGAGACGCTCAAGGTCAAACAGGCAATCAAAAGGAAATTTCCAGTCATAGACATTGATGACAACCTTGATATGGCAATCCAGCTCATGGCCGAGACCAATGTTTCGGTATTGGCCGTTAAAGTTGGCTCAGAGTTGATAGGTATTGTCACCGTCTGGGATGTGTTGGGCGGTCTGGCTCATGATTTTGACCGGCAGCAAACGAAAATTTCGACATTTATGACCAAGTGCGAATTCAACACCGAAAAATCATCGAAAAATTCCTGCATCCAGCTTGATGAAGACGAGAATATACTCTCGGCGATCAAGGTGATGCATGAGGCGGGCGTCAATCATTTGCTGGTGACCGGCGAAAAGGGAAAAGCAGTGGGGATAGTCTCCAGCCTTGAGCTGATCAAGCTTGCGGCCATCTTGTAACATGCCGAGAGTTGTCGTCAAATTTGGTGGTTCCAGTGTCGCCGACGGTGCTCAGATAAGAAAGGTTAAGGCCATTATCGAAGCCGATCGGCGGCGCAGTGTTGTTGTTGTTTCGGCACCAGGCAAACGGCATGACGGCGATCCTAAACTCACCGACCTGTTGTATCTCTGTCACGAAATGGCGGCCCTCGAAACCGCCATCGATAAGCCTTTTGCCTTGATTCGCAACCGCTTTACCGAAATTGTCGACGATCTTGGGCTGAGCCCAAGGGTCCTGAGCGATCTTGATCGTTTCGGGTCAGAGTTGATAGAGGGCTGCAGCCGCGATTATGCGGCTTCGCGGGGTGAATATTTTTCCGCGAGGCTCATAGCCGAATATCTTGGCGGGGAGTTTATCGATCCCGCCGATGATATTGTCATCCGTGCCAATGGGACCATCGATCAAGATAGCTACCGGACCCTGGGCGAAAGGTTCAGCCACCCGGACCGGCTGTATGTCATGGCCGGATTTTACGGCCGGGATCGCTCCGGCCAGGTCAAGACCTTTTCGCGGGGTGGATCGGATATCTCCGGAGCCATCGCTGCCCGGGCGGCCGGAGCCATGCTCTACGAAAACTGGACCGACACCTCGGGCATCCTCATGGCCGACCCGCGCATTGTCAAAGATCCTTTGACTATTACCGAAATTACCTTTCGCGAGATCCGCGAAATGGCCTATATGGGGGCCTCGGTTTTTCACGATGAGGCGATTCTACCGGTGCGCGAGGCGGCAATCCCGATCTGTATCAAAAACACCAATCGTCCGGACGACCCCGGTACCCTCATAGCCGGGAAACTGAGTGATGGCACGGTCGCCACCACGGAAATCGCCGGCATTGCAGGGCGGAAAGATTTTTCGATGATCTGCCTGGAGAAATCCCTGATGAACAAGGAGGTGGGCTTTGCCCACCGTTTGCTAGGGATTCTCCGCGAGCACGGAGTGAGCTTTGAGCAATGTCCGTCGAGCATCGATTCGATCAGTGTCATCGTCGAAGATGCCCAACTCCAGGGGCTGGAGGAGGTGATTGTAGACGAAATTCGCCGCCAGCTCCAACCGGACAGCCTCTTTATCGAAAAAAATCTGGCACTGGTCGCCGTGGTCGGTGAGGGCATGGTGCGAACGGTGGGCATCGCCGCAAAGATTTTCGACGCCCTAAAGAGGGCGAGGATCAATGTTCGGGTCATCAATCAGGGGGCATCGGAGATGAATATCATCATCGGTGTGGCTGCCGCCGATTATGAACGGGCAGTGCGCGCCCTTTACTCGGCCTTTGTCGACGAGAGACCCTGAGCCGGTTGGCTCCCTCCAGGAGAAAATGTGAGACGTATCGTATTCTTGACTCTTGCCCTGCTGCTGGTCGGCGGTTTTTTTGTTTACCGATATGTGTACCGGGAAAAACCGATCCATGTATCGACGAGAGATGCGGATGTTGGCATCGTCGAGGCGACGGTCACCAACACTAGAGCCGGCTCGGTCAAGGCCAGACGGCGGGCAAAGCTTGCCCCGGCGGTCGGCGGGCGGATTGCCACCCTGAATGTCCACAAGGGGGATGAGGTTGAAGCCGGGCAGCTCATCCTCGCCCTGTGGAACAAGGATCTTGAGGCGGAGTTGGACCTTGCCGAAAAGCAGGCGAAGGTTGCCGAAGCTAGCGCCCATGAAGCCTGCCTCATCGCCGAATACACCGGGCGGCAAGGGGAGAGGCTGACCGAACTGCGAAAAAATCGATCGACCTCGGAATCGAGTTATGATGAGGCTATTGCCACCGCCGCCTCGAAAAAGGCGGCCTGCCGGGCCGCCCAGGCGCAACGCGAAGTCAGCCTTGCGAGAATCCATGCGGCAAAGGCGATGGTCGAACGGACGATCATCGCCGCCCCTTTTGCCGGGATCGTAGCCGAGGTCAACGGTGAGATCGGCGAATTCATAACCCCGTCACCGCCGGGGATTGCCACGCTGCCGGTGGTTGATCTGATCAATATGGAATCACTGTATGTCGCCGCCCCGATCGATGAGATCGATGCGGCGCAGATCCGTCCTGGCATGGAGGCCCGCATCACCCTCGACGCCTTTCCGAAAAAGGTCTTCAAAGGGCAGACCCGCTCCGTGTCACCCTATGTCCTTGAGCAGGCCAAACAGGCACGTACCGTCGAGATCGAGGTCGATTTTCAGGAAACTATCAGGGATATCAACCTGCTGGTCGGCTACAGCGCCGATGTCGAGATCATCATCGAGGGGCGACCCGGGGTGGTGCGCATTGCCACCGAATCACTGATGAAGGATGGCCATGTTTATGTCGTTGATCCAAAAAGCAATCGCCTGCAATACCGCAAAACCGCAAGCGGCCTTACCAACTGGCAGTTCACCGAAATCCGCGAGGGGGTTGCCGCCGGCGAACAGGTGGTGACGACCATCGATCGCCAGGGCCTGGGAGACGGGGTGCCGGTGGTTATCGAGGCAGAGGAGCAGGGTAAGGCAAAAAAATGATACATCTTGTCCAATACCACCTCTCTGTGGCGACATCCCCCCGGCAGCTACCGACCGGCGAGAAGGTGCTTGATCGCTGCCAGAAAACCTGCCCATTCCCGGTAAAGCCTGTGTCCTTCATGGAGACTGAGCTGCACAAAGCGAACGGTATCGCCGGGTTTTGCCTGGCCGATCCGCCAGATATCCGCTGACACCACCGTGGCGATATTGGTGTAGCCGCCGATGGTTTGCTCCTTGAGCAGGACGATGGGCTGACCACTGGCCGGAACCTGCACATTTCCCGGCACTATTGGTTCGGAAAGGATACTCTCCGGCGCATCGACATCGCGGTTTATTATCGGCCCCTCAAGTCTTACTCCCATTCGGTTGCACTGATTGGTCACCTGGAAGGGGGTGGTGAAAAACTGCTGCAGGTGCTTTTGGAAATAGCCGTCGTGGGGCCCGGCGATTGCCCGAAGAAAGAGGGTTTCCGGGTACAGCGGAAACCACGGCAGAGCTTTCGGCTGACGGAGAAGCGGGCCGGCACCGCGTTGTAAAATATCGCCGGCGCCCAGCATTCTCCCGCCTAAGCCGCCGAGCAGGCCTCCCAGATAGGTGGAGCGACTGCCTAAAACCTTCGGCACGTCGATACCGCCGGTGATGGCGAGATAGGCACGGCAGCCGTTCTCGGCCGCACCAAGGTGCAGGACATCCCCCGGCTGGACGCGGATCGACGCCCACTGACGGCAGGGTCGACCGTTGAGTTGCGGGTTCATGGCCGCACCGGTGATAGCAATGTCGGCTGGACAGAGGATTTCCACGCCGGCACCGATCATCGTCATTTCCAGGGTGGCACACCCGGCGGAATTACCCACCAGCCGGTTGGCGACCTGTCCGGCATAATCATCAAGCATCCCGGAAGCCGGAACGCCCATACCATAGGCGGCAAATCGCCCAAGATCCTGGACGGTCGTGCATAAGCCCGGAGCAAGGATGCGCAGCGCGTTCGTCATCGGTTGTCCAATTGCTGAAGATACTGGTATTCCCTCTCCGACACCGGCTTGAAGCGAATGGAGTCGCCGGGCTCATAGAGGAGAGGGTGCTGCCGTTCCGGGGCAAAAAGACGAAGCGGCGTGCGGCCGATCAAGCGCCAGCCGCCGGGACTGGCCAGGGGATAGACACCGGTTTGTCCCCCGGCGATACCGACCGAACCGGCGACAACCTTCAGGCGCGGGGTGTCGAGACGTGGGGCGTGCAGCCTGTGGATCAAGGCCTCCCAGGTAGCAGAAGCCCGGAGCAAAACCAATGGCATAAATGCGATAGCATGGGGTGCTGTGCCTCTTTACCACCTCTTCAGGGCTCATATTGTTGTGCTGGGCGACAAACTCGATATCCGGGCCGAAGGCGCCGCCATAGCATACCGGGATGTCGATGGTTCGGGCCTCGGCAACGGCGACCTGGCCGAGAGTCCCTTCGAGGTTTAAAAGGAGGGCGGACAGTTCCTGGAAACCTATCCGCAGGGGATCGTAGTGCAGCAGGAGGGTGCAATACGACCCGACAACCGCCTCAATACCGGGATGTGGATGGCTCGGTCAACAGGGTGGTCATCCGCCGGACCCTCTCGTTTACCGCCGGATCGACGCCGCTTCCGTATATTGCCAGAAGCGAGCGGTCGCCGCTTATGCGAAACTCGGTTTTTGTCAGCAACGCGCCCATTACCGCGGCAGAGATTGAGCCATCGGTCTGACGGCGACCCCGGCTTCTTCCAGACGATTGCGAAGAGTTGCGGCGAGGGCGACGCCATTCGGGTTGTCGCCATGCACGCACAGGGTATGCACCGTCAACGGAACCCTGGTGCCGTCGATGGCTATGACCGCTCCTTCGATGGCCATGCGCACCGCCCGTTCGGCGGCTTCCTCGGGATTATGGATGACAGCACCGGGCAAACGCCTGGAAACCAAGGTGCCCTCGGGGGTGTAGGCCCGGTCGGGGAAGGCCTCGAACAGGGTGACTATGCCTTCCTCCCCGGCAATGGCGGCTGTGCGCTCGGCACTTGTGCCGGCCAGGGTCACCATAGCCAGCCTTCTGTCAACCGCGGCAATGGCCCGGCGATGGAGCGAATGAGCGACTCGTTGCCGACCGCCAGGTTGTAAAGTGCGCCGTGCGGCTTGACATGGCCGAGGTGCGCTCCGTGTGCCGTGCAGAATGCCTGCAGTGCCCCGATCTGGTAGATCAGATAGGCCTCGATTTCTTCGCTGCTGCACTCCATGGCCCGCCTGCCGAAACCGAGGAGATCCGGGAACCCCGGGTGCGCGCCGATACCCACTCCGTTGTCCAGGGCGAGCCTTACGGTACGGTTCATGACTTGCGGATCTCCGGCATGGAAACCGCAAGCGATATTGGCGGAAGTGATGGAGGCGATGATTGCTTCATCCATGCCGAGGGTATAGGCGCCAAAACTCTCCCCCATATCACAATTGAGATCGATCTTCATCGGATCCTCTTGTTAAATATATTTGTGATAATCAAAAAAAGCATCTGGTCACCCCTTGGCAGCCACTGTACATTCTTTTACAAATTGTTACAAAAAACTAACAGCATCGATCGGAGTATCCCAAGTATATTGGCGAGGATATCATGCATTGGAACGAACGAAAAACAGGAGATAAGGAGATGGCCATTCCAACTTCCCGCACCCATGAAGCCGGCAAGCTGCATTTTTCGCCGGAGCTGTGCAACGGTTGCGGCCTTTGCGTGCAGGTTTGCAAGGACTTCAGCATCGGCCTCGTCGACGGTAAGGCACGGGCGACCGACACCGCCATTTTCGGCTGTATCGGTTGTGGCCACTGCATGGCGATCTGCCCGAAGGAAGCAATCACCGTCACCGGGCGTTGCCTGTCGACCGCCGATCTCACGGAAATACCGGCGCGGGACGAGGCTGCCGACTACCGGTTGTTGCAAAATCTTCTGCAGCGGCGGCGGTCGATTCGCGAATTCAAGGATAAAGCCGTCGAACCGGCATTGATCGACCAGGTTCTCGAGGCGGTGCGCACCGCCCCCATGGGCCTGCCGCCGTCGGATGTCCATGTCCTGGTGTTTGACAGTCGGGAAAAGGTCCGGAAATTTTCGCGGGACTTCTGCAGCTACCTCGAAGGTATGAAATGGCTGGTATCCGGCTGGTTTCTCACTCTCATGCGACCCTTCTGGGGCAAGGCCAACGACGCCCTTTTCCGCGATTTCGTTCGCCCCCTCATCGCCACCTATACCGGGGCGATGGCCCGGGGGCAAGACCTGGTTACCTACGATGCCCCGGTTGCCCTCTATTTTTACGGCAGCCCTTTCGCCGACCCGGCCGATCCAATCGTTGCCGCAACCTACGCCATGCTTGCCGCCGAATCCCTGGGCCTAGGCACCTGCATGCTTGGCGGCATGCATCCCCTCATCCAGAACGGCAGGGCGGCTCGCCGCTTTCGGGAGCAGCAGGGGATTCGTTATGCCAGTCGTGAAGGATTGCTTGTCATCATGGGCTATCCACGGGTTGTCTATCAAAGGGGCATTCGCCGCAGCCTGGCGGCGGTCGATAGATACGCCGGAGTATAACTGCGGAACGTAACCATGCCTTCTCGCGGGTCATTTTTCAAAAAATGACTGCAGTCGATATTTCTTCTTGACGAATTCTTGCGCTCGATTATATTTCCGACTTCAGTCAACTTTTACAATCAAGGAACACTATGACAGGCGTTAGAGAAACGAAAAAACGGGAAACCCGCCAGGCGATCATGCAGGCGGCGATGACCCTGTTCAGCGAGAAAGGTTTCGAAAAGACCAGTATTGAAGAGCTGGCGAAAGCGGCAGGAATCGGCAAGGGTACGATTTATGGCTACTTTCAAACGAAGAGCGACATTCTGCACGCCTTCTGCGAGGATGAACTGGAATGTCTGCATCAGGAGCTGACCAGCAGCGCCGATCGGGAAATTCCCATTCTGCAGCAGATGGTCAGTATTTATATGTCGGAATTCCGGCATATTACCGAGAATCGTGAATTCGCCAGACTGTTCATGCAGCAGACCGCCTTTCCCCGCGATGTCGATTTGCAAAAGCACCTGGCAAACGAAGACAACTATTTCAAACTGCTCTTCCCGCTCTTAGAGAAGGCTCAGGAACGGGGAGAGTTGCGTAAAGACTTGGATCTCTTGCATATCACTGGGCATTTTTACGGTTTATATCTGCTATTGGTATCGGCATGGTTCAGCGGCAGAGTTCCCACCGAGGAGGCCGAGCAGGCCCTTCACACCCTCTTTAGCCAGGCACTGGAAGGACTGCAGCCCAGGCCGTAAATACTTATTTCGAAGGGAAACACCATGAACAACCAGATTGTCACCCCGCGAACCGCCAGGGCAAAAATTGTTTTTTTTATCTGGAACAACCTGCCGCGATTTCTTCTCCTCGCCCTCATTGCCCTGGTTGTCATCCTGGCCGGCACCATCAAGAAGGAGAGCGCCCTGATCGCCGCCGACAAGGCAGCAGGCATGAAACAGGAGCGGCCGCCGATCAACGCGGTGACGCTGGCCCTGCAACCCGGAACCATCCACGACCGCATCAATCTGCCCGGCAATATCGAACCCTGGACCACCTTGTCTCTTCTTTCGAAACTGAACGGAACCATTGACGAAATCCTGGTCAGAGAGGGGCAGAAGGTGAAAAAAGGCGATGTCCTTGCCCGCATCGATGACCAGGACTATCGCATCGCCGTCGACCGCGCCAAATCCGCCTATGAGCTTGCCAAGGCGGAATATGAACGGGACAAGGCCATCTATGCCAAGGGAGTGATTCCCACCGCCGTGCTCGATACCAATAAAACCCGGATGGAAACCGCCCGGGCCGACTATGAAAACGCCCAGTTGCAGTTATCACGCTGCAGCGTGACCGCCCCGATGAAGGGCGTGGTGCGCAAGGTCGACGCCAAGGTCGGTCTGCAGCTGGCAATTGGTGATCCTATTGCCGAGATTCTTGAAATCGATCGGGTGAAGGCGGTGGTCGGTATTCCTGAGTCGGATGTCACGGCGGTTCGCGGCATCGACTCCATCGATATACGCCTGCAGGCTCTGGGCGATCGCCTTGTTCGCGGCAAGGTCCATTTCCTCTCGTCGTCACCCGACACCGTCGCCAGGCTTTTCCGCCTGGAACTGGCCATCGACAACAGTTCCGGCGACATCCTGCCGGGCATGTTTTTCCGCGCCGATGTGGTGAAAAGGACCGTGCCGAATGCCATCGTCATTCCCTTTTACAGCGTCATTTCACGGAATAACGAACAGTACGTCTATACCGAGGAGGACGGAATCGTCGAGAAGAAGAATGTCCGCCTGGGCATCATGGAAAAGTGGGCGGTCGAGGTCACCGAAGGGCTGCGGGGCGGCGAAAAGCTGCTGGTTGAAGGCCACCGCGATGTCGAAGACCGGCAGAAGGTCAAGGTGGTCAAGGCCGCCCTTGACATGAAGGAACTGACATTATGATCGTCTCCGATACCGCTGTCAAAAACAGTACAACCGTCTTCGTCCTGGCGGTGCTGCTGATCATCTTCGGGGTTTACTGTTACCAGGCGCTGCCCCGCGAGAGCGAGCCGGACATCACCATCCCCAACGTCTTCATTTCCACCGAGTACAAAGGTGTTTCGCCCACCGACATGGAGACGGCGGTGACAACCGAGATCGAGAAGAAACTGAAAGGGCTGGAAGGTCTGAAGAAGATCTCGTCGATCAGCTCCGAGGGCAAGTCGATGATCAACGTCGAATTTGTCACCGGCACCGATATCGACAAGGCCCTGCAGGACGTCAAGGACAAGGTCGATGAGGCCAAAGGCGATCTGCCCAACGATCTGGAGGATGACCCTTCGGTCTTTGAGGTCAACCTGTCGCAGATGCCGATCATCGTCCTGTCCCTGTCCGGAACCTGCGGCCTGTCCTGTCTGAAGGAGATTGCCGACGACCTGCAGGATGAGATCGAGGCGATCACCGGGGTCATGGAGGTGGAGATCAACGGCGGCCTGGAGCGGGAGATCCGCGTCGAGGTCATCCCGGAAAAACTCTCCTACTACGGCCTGACCATCAACAGTCTGCAGAACGCCGTCAAAAGCGAGAACCAGAACACCTCGGGCGGCGCCATCCGTCTTGGCCAGGGTCGTTTTCAGCTGCGCGTGCCCGGTGAATTCAAGACCCCGGAGGAGATCTACGGCCTGGTTATCGGCACCCATAAAGGGCAACCGGTATACCTGAAGGACGTCGCCGAGGTTATCGACGGTTTCAAGGAAGAGACCAGCATCTCCCGGCTGAACGGCCGGGATTCCGTCAATCTGTCGATCAAGAAACGCACCGGCGAGAACATTATCACCATCAGCAAGCTGGTGGACAAGATCCTGGCCAAGGAACGGCAAAAGTGGCCGGCCGGCACGGAGATCACCAAGGTGCTCGATAAATCCCGGGACATCGAGGTGATGATCGCCGATCTGGAAAACAATATCTATTCCGGTCTGGTACTGGTGCTGCTGGTCATCTTTTTGTCGATGGGCTTCCGCAACGCCGTCCTGGTGAGTCTCTCCATCCCCTTTTCCATGTTCATCACCTTTATCACCCTGTATGCCATGGGCATTACCTTGAATATGGTCGTGCTCTTCAGTTTGACCCTGGCGCTCGGCATGCTCGTCGATAATGCCATCGTCATCATTGAGAACAGCTACCGCTTCATGCAGCAGGGGGCAACCAAGGTGCAGGCCTGCATGCGGGCGACCGGGGAGGTTGCCTGGCCGGTTATCGGTTCGACCGTCACCACCCTTGCGGCCTTTTTTCCGATGCTCTTTTGGCCGGGGATTATGGGGGAGTTCATGCGCTTTCTGCCGCTCACCCTGATCGTCACCCTGACCGCCAGTCTTTTTGTCGCCCTGGTCATCAATCCGGCCATGGGTTCGATTTTCATGAAGGTCAAGGGGCGCTCGGAACACAGCAGTATGACCCTCGAAGAGATCTCGGCGGCGGTCGATAAACCGGCGGCGATCAACAGGTTTCTGGTTGACCCTTTACAGCAGGACCCTGGCTGGTGCCCTGAAAAAGCCGCTGACCGTCCTCGCCCTTAGTTTTACCGGGCTGATCCTTATGGTTGAGGCCTGGCTGCTGGTCATTGGTCTGGAAAAACCGGTGGAGTTTTTTCCGGAGATCGACCCGAAAGGTTTTTATGTCAATATCGATACACCGGAGGGGGCAGATCTTGACTATATCGACCGCATTATCCAGCGCGTCGAACTGGCTATCGCCGGCCATGGTCCGGGCTCGGGCAAGGAGGGCGAGAAAAACCTCACCTCGCGCGAGGCCCTGGCGCCGAAGGAGTACAGCAAACCAAATGGCGAAAAATACTTCGGTCCGAGCGATCTGAAAAACGTCAAGGACGTCTACATGCAGGGTGTCGCCAGTGCCGCCGGCGGCTCGGCCTTCAGCGCCAATTCGCCGAACCATGTCGGGGTCCGTTTTCTTGAGCTGGAGGAACGCAGCGAACCATCGCATACCACCGTCAACACCATCCGCGAGCGTGTCCGGGATATTCCCGGCGGCAAGATCACCATCGCCAAGGAGGAAGAGGGCCCGCCGACCGGGGCGCCGATCAACCTGGAAATTTCCGGGCCGAACTTCGAGGTGCTCGGCAAGATAGCCAAGCAGGTGAAGGATGTCCTCAACCAGATTCCCAATGTCGAGGATGTGCGCGACGATTTCGTCGAAGGCATTCCCTCGGTGCAGGTGGTCGTCGACCGGCAAAAGGCCGCCCTTTTCGGCCTTTCCACCGACATGATCGGTTTTGCCCTGAAAAGCGCCTACAACGGCTTGAACGTTTCCTCTTTCAGGCAGGGCAACGATGATTACGATATCACCCTGCAACTGAAGGAAGCCGACCGGCGGGTGGTCGATATCCTCCATGAACTGCTGCTGCCGACGCCTTCCGGCGAGACGGTGCCGCTGTCGACGGTGGCGCAGATCACCTTTGCCGGCTCGATCGGCGACATCAACCGCATCAACAACCAGCGGGTGGTGACGGTCAAGGCGAATATCGAGGAAACCAAGACCACCGGTCCGGTGGTTCGGGAGGAGGCGGCAAAATTCATGGAAAAAGTTGTTTTGCCGGCGGGTTACAACATGAAATTCACCGGCGAACAGGATGAGCAGAAGGAGTCCGAGGATTTTCTCGGCAAGGCCTTCCTGGTCGCCCTGCTGCTGATCTTTTTGACCCTGGTGGCGATGTTCAACTCGGTGAGCCAGCCCTTTATCATCATGACCTCGGTCATCCTCTCCCTTGGCGGGGCCTTTCTCGGTATGGCCCTGTTTCGCTCGCCGTTCGGCATCATCATGACCGGCGTCGGGGTTATTTCCCTTGCCGGGGTGGTGGTCAACAATGCCATCGTTCTCCTCGATTATACCAATAAACTGCGGGAGAGGGGGTATTCCCTAAGCGACGCGGTGGTCTCGGCCGGAGTTACCCGCTTGCGCCCGGTATTGCTGACGGCGATCACCACCATTCTCGGACTGATCCCCATGGTCACCGGTATTTCCTACGATTTTCACACCTGGACCATGGCCTGGGTCAGTGAGTCGAGCATGTGGTGGAAGTCGATGGCCAATGTGGTCATCTTCGGTCTGTTTGTCGCCACCTTCCTCACCCTGATCGTCGTGCCGACACTCTATTATATGGTGGCTCGTTTTGTTGAGGTCCGGCAGCAGACCGTCGAACGTATCAAGGCTCTTTATTGGCGGCCCTACGCCCTGCTGGCCGGTGAACAACGACCTCATGAGGACAAATAATGCGTATTTTCAAATATCTTTTTATACCGCAAGGGCATAGGTTTCGTTTGAGCAGGCAGGCTGCTCAACTCGGCTTTATCGGCCTGCTTTTGCTGTCTACCTTTGCCGCCACCGGCAGGGCCGGGGCCGAACCGGCAGATGGTGCCAAGCTGACCCTGGCCGAGGCGGTACAATTGGCCCTCGCCAATAATATCGGCCTGCAGCTGCAGAAGGACGATGTCAGTTCGGCGGAAGGGGCCAAGGAGGCAGCCGAAGGGGAATTCGACATTATCGCCAAAGGCGAGGGAGGTGCCGAAAGTCTGGAGAAGACGCCGCTCATCCCGGGCGATACGGAGGAAGAGCGAACCGCCCAGTGGGCCGTGGGACTGCAGAAAAAATATACCACCGGCACTGAGGTCAGCGTGAACTGGAAAAACAGCCGCTTTGCCAGCACGCCGGCAACGACCTTCGTCGATCCGGTGTATAATTCCGGACTGAGCCTCGGGGTGCGACAGCCCCTTCTGCAAGGGTTTGGCAGCGAGCGGCAGACCGCGACGATACGGGTCTCGGGAAAAAATCTTGCCGCCGCCACCTTTTTGGTGAGTTCAGAGGCTGCCAATCTGGCCGCCCAAGTCAAGGGAGCCTATTGGAACCTGGTGTATGCCTGGCAAGATAAGTTGGTCAAGGAATTTTCCTTAACCCTTGCCAAAAAACTCCTCGACGAAACCGAGGAGAAAATCCGTGCCGGCACGCTTGCCCCGGTCGATATCTATCAACCCCAATCGGAGATCGCCCGGCGGGAGGAGAATCTTATCTCCGCCGATCGAACCATCGGCCTGTATGAGGATGAGCTGAAGCTGCTCCTCAACAGCCGCGATTGGCACATTCCCTTTGTCCCCACCGATCTGCCGCCCGCCGCGGGGGCGGTACCCGATCTGCGGGTAGTGGAGGAGAACGCCCTGAGCAATAGACCCGATCTGCAGGCTGCCGAGCTTGCCACCCAGGCGGCAAAGATCCAGGAAGAGGTTGCCCTCGATAACCTACGGCCGTCCCTGGCCCTGGTCGGCCTGGTGGGACAGGGGGGCACGGACGATGTCTACGGCGACTCGCTGACCGATGTCGCCGATGACCCGAAAACCGAGTGGCAGGCAGGGTTGGCATTATCCATGCCCTTGCAGAACAGCAGTGCCAAAGGTTTGTATCGTCAGGCCGGCGCCGCCCATAACAAGGCGAAAAACAACGAGCAACTGCTCCGTCTGGAGGTGCAGAAAAGCGTCAGAACGACGGTTCGCGACGTCCAGCTGGCACTCAAGGCGATGGAGGCCACGAAAAAAACCACCCTCGCCACCCGCAAGCGACTGGAGGCCGAGCAGGCGAAATTCGATGTCGGCCGGGCAACCACCTATGATGTCCTGACGGCGCAGGATGCGTATTCCCAGACCCTCAGCCAGGAAAAGAAGAGCGAAGTCTTCTATGCTCTGGCTCTCGCCGAACTCGACCGTATCCAGGGGCAGATTGGTTTGGCACTATAAAAAACAGTTTTGCAAGGGTATCCGGGCTGACCGAAAATGGCAAATTATCGAGCGTCATTTGGGCTACAGCGATGCAGAACGAATACAATTCAAGCGGGATTCGAAGGATATTGACGAAAATGAAGATGATCATGGCTCACTTTCGTGTAATCGCGTATCATAGGCACTTTAAGCGTCTATTTGGTAATACGTATTTTGGACAGGAGTGACATGAAGCCTATCTGTATAGTTGACGATCAACCTTATATCTGTTCCACAGTTTCGAACATCCTGAAGGACGAGGGGTATCAGGCCATGGTATTTGCCGATGCGGAGAGCTTCTGGCAGAGACTCGATACTCTGGAGCCCTCTCTCGTTATGCTCGATATCTGGCTCCCGGGCCAGGACGGTTTGCAGCTTCTGAAACGTTTACAAGGCCGATTCCCCGCACTCCCGATCATCATGATGAGCGGCCATGCCGGCATCGAGACGGCGGTTGCCGCCATAAAAGCCGGTGCCTACGATTTTATGGAAAAACCGCTGCATCTGGACGTACTCCTCGACAAGGTGAAATCCGCCATTAAGCATCGACCTTCAAGGAGCAACGCGACCCTTCCTTCGGACATGGAACTTGAGATCGTCAGTACCGACCTTTTAATGCCCCCCGGCATGGTGGAGGTGGTGGATTCCCCCGAACCTCAACGCACCCTCAGAGAGAATGTGGTCCTTAACGGTGTTGGCCTTCTCAGCGGCCGGAAAACAGGGATCATCCTCAGTCCTCTGGGGGTAGGTGAAGGTATCGTTTTTCAAACTCTTGATGGTCAAACCATCCCTGGACATATCACCTCCTTGGAAAATTTTTCCCAAACCGTCTCATCGAAAACCTTCTCCGCCAACTCCACGACGCTGGCTAACGGCAGGCAACAGGTACGCACCGTTGAACACCTGATGGCCATCTTTTCCATGTACGGCATAACCAACGTGCTCATCAAGGTCGACGACGAGGTACCGAACATAGACGGCTCCGCCAAGGACTTCTGCGACCTCATAGAACAGGCAGGAATAGAGGAACAGCCAGCCTCCACCAGGGTTGCGGTCATCCGCCAGAAGATCGGAGTGGGAAGCGATGAAAGGCATGAAAAGCATCTCTATGCCGAGCCTTTTGATGGGTTCGAAATAGTCATGCGGGTTGATTATCCTTCACCCATAGGCGAACAGATTTTTACTTTCAATCCTGAAAAAGGATCTTTTAGCAAGGAGATAGCCCCGGCTCGATCCTTCAATACCTTTGAAAACATCGAAATGGCCCAAAGGCTTGGCAAGGTCGGCGGTGGCTATCTCAATTCCCATATCATCATGTACGAGGGCAAAGTCATCAACACGGAACTCCGTTATCCCGATGAATTCGTGCGCCACAAGATATTGGACCTGCTCGGCGACCTCTACCTGCTCGGTTTCGCCATCAGAGGACGCATTACCGCCAACATGACCTCGCACGGCTACAATCAGGCCCTGGTGGAACGCCTGCACCAGGCGATCCAGAGCAGTTCCAGGTATGAGGACAGTAAAAATTCAGCACCTTAGAAATTCGAGACAAAAAGGTTACGAAAATGACAATTTATAAGTCGAAATCCGGCCAAACAGCCTTGAAAGTGAACGATGAATTTACCTCCATCTTTTGTTCATGTTTCCGTTTGGCGTCTCAGCAATGGCACCATGTCGGCGACACTGAACCCTTCGATCCTGCAATTAAATCCGATGTGCTTGAAGGCATGTTTGTTGCGATGGTAGAACAGCTGGACAGGCAAGAATTTGATCTTTCGAAAAGTTTATCGGAGATAGGCGAGAAGGAATTGTCCTGAGATCCGCTTTAAACGGGCCGGTTGTTTCGATGTCGGTCTTTATTATAGTTTCTCATCATCGATCACCTTCCCAACGTCCAGGTCATTGCCGCCTGGGATCTCAAATCGAACACCGGAGCGGCAGTTCGCTTTCCCAAGACTTTTCGTAAAACATATCCGAGGTCCGTAGATCCATGTAATTTCCTGACTCCTGAATTCGAACCGATGCAAGATGTCCATCCGGCTAAAAATTTTCCGTTTTGAGGCTTATAGATGAATAGCAAGCAGCTGGGGGTTGAACAGTTAGAGTTGCAACAGGCTAGTCTCGCCAAATTATGTTTGGATACGGCCACATTAAGCTTCATTCGAGTGGATGCAAACGGTCATATTCTGTACGCCAACCCACATGCGTGTAAAGACTACGGCTATTCCTTGGAAGAATTCGTCTCCATCTCTCCTCCAATAAAGAAACCTCAGAACAAATTCTTGATAAAGAAAATCAACAATAACTAATCAGCCCCCTGACATCGGTGAAAAAATGAAAGAACTCTGCCGCGACTATCCTGTTGTCATGGAAATACCCATACTTTGGGGCGATATGGACGCATTTCAGCATGTGAACAATAGAGTTTATTTGAAACACTTTGAAAGTGCGCGGATGGCATATCTCGAAAAAATCGGTTTTCTTGAGGTTATGGATAAAACCAATATCGGTCCGATACTGGCCGCAACTCAGTGCAAATTTAAAATTCCACTTACCTATCCGGACCTTGTCACTGTGGGTGCCAGGGTCCGCACCATGGAAAAAGATCGTTTTATCATGGAGTATGCGGTGATCAGTCACAAACACCAAAAGATAGCCGCAATAGGAGACGGTGTGCTGGTGACATTCGATTATAAAAACAATGTAAAAGCAGCCATTCCCGAGGATATCCGACAAAATATCATCGATCTTGAAAAGACTGTCAGTCAGGATATTCAAAAGTAAAATATTTCAGGAGCTCTCCAGATGCAAACAGATGACCGAAAATTGAAGATTATGCAGCGCCATCTAGGTTACACCGATGATGAAATGACAAAATTCAAAGGAGATCCGAGAAACCTTGACGTTCTTGCAAGTGGTGCAAATTTCACACATAAACTGATAATCCTCGAAGTGGTTGAATCACACGGTTGCAACAGCAAGCACAAGGTCGGCGACAGATTCTATTTCGATGCCTTTGGCAATCTCTTGACCGAACGCTGTCCCAAAAAAGTGTGCGGATATTCGTTGAATGCTGCGATGATGATGGTTTTTGCCGCCAACGAAATGCTTTTTGCCGGGATCGACCCCAACCAGATCAGGTTTAAACGGGCCGGCTGTTTCGATGTTGGCCTGGAATGTCGAGGTTGGGGGAGAATCGTTCTGGAATTACGCGTTGTAGAGGAGGAGTAACAAGGAGAAGATCGAATTCAAGGATATCTGCCGGACCCTTGCCGTCGAGGTCCGGGGAATAACCCCTTCTTATACCGCAAAGGCATAAGTTTCGTACGAGCAGACAAGCTGCTCAACTCAGCTTTATCCCGAGGAATCTAACCGTTGATTTTTCTCTCGTCACCATATTTTGCTTGACGCTAGAGTCTGTTCGGCTAATATTCAAATTGAATGCATATTAGCCGAAAGGATTTATAGATGATTCTCCACAGAACTCTTGCAGCCTCGGTACTCAGGGCTGGGAATCAATTTCCGGTGCTTCTTGTCACCGGTGCCAGGCAGGTTGGCAAAACTACCTTGCTGCGCCAGGTAAGCGGCCCTGAGCGTACGTATGTGACTCTCGACGACCCACGTCTCCTCATTCTTGCTAAAGAAGATCCGCTTCTCTTTCTGCAACGCTTTCGCCCACCGCTGCTGATTGACGAGATCCAGTATGCGCCGGAACTGTTTCCCATTATCAAGATGCAAGTTGATGAGACAGGAACCAACGGGATGTTCTGGTTGACCGGTTCGCAGCAGTTCCATCTGATGAAGGGGGTGTCGGAATCCCTCGCGGGAAGGGTTGCGGTGTTGAATCTTATGGGGTTTTCACGCCGGGAAATGATTGACCGAGCCGAGGATGGCCCTTTTTTGCCCGATCCCGATGCGGTAGACAAGCGCCTCCAGGCAACTGCAGCTTTTGATCTTACTGAGTTATATCGCCATATCTGGCGAGGGGCATTTCCCGCCATTACCCTCAATGCCGGTATGGATCGTGACCTATTCTTCAGTTCCTATCTCCAAACATATATTCAGCGGGATGTGCGAGATCTGGCGAAGGTTGGCGATGAGATGGCCTTTCTTCGTTTTCTGCGGGCAACCGCGGCACGCACAGGTCAACTGGTGAATTTGGCCGATCTGGCGCGTGATGCCGATGTCGCTCCCAATACTGCCAAAAGCTGGCTGTCAATTCTCCAAACTTCCGGCATTGTCTGGCTGTTGCCCCCTTGGCATACCAACCTGACCAAGCGGTTGGTAAAGACCCCCAAACTCTACCTGCTTGATACCGGTCTGGCGGCGTATTTGACGGAATGGTCAAGCCCGCAAACCCTTGAGGCTGGGGCTATGAGCGGCGCTATCCTGGAAACCTGGGTTGTCATCGAGTTGCTGAAGAGTTATCTGCACAACGGTCTTGCTGCGCCATTTTATTATTTTAGGGATAAAGACAAACGAGAGATAGATCTACTGATTATCCGCGATAACATAATACATCCGCTTGAGTGCAAAAAGTCGGCGTCGCCGGGCAAGGATGATATCCGTTGCTTTTCGAGACTGGCGCGTTTCGGCATTCCGATTGGCAGCGGCGGCGTGATCTGCCTGTCGCCGCAAACACTGCCGCTTACACAGGCCGCATGGTCGATACCGATAGGTGCGGTTTGAATAATAATAGCAAAGGCATGATCGAACTAACCGATATCTGCCGGACCTTCACGGTCGGCGGGCAGGAGGTGCGGGCCATGGACCATGTGTCTCTGGCCATAGGGGCCGGCGAGTATCTGTCGATCATGGGGCCGTCGGGTTCGGGGAAATCGACCCTGCTGAACATCATCGGCCTCCTCGATACCCCGAACAGCGGCACCTACCTGCTTGACGGCCGCGATGTCACCAGTCTTGGCGACGAGCAGCTGGCGGCAACACGCAGCCGGAAGATCGGCTTTATCTTCCAGTTCTTTCATCTCATCCCAAGGCTTACCGCCACGCAAAACATTGAATTGCCGCTGATGCTCGCCGGGATTCCGGCCGGCCAGCGCCACCTGCGCAGCGCCGCCCTCATCGACAGCTTCGGCCTTGGCAACCGGCGGCACCACCGACCGGAAGAGCTGTCCGGCGGCCAGCGGCAGCGGGTGGCCATTGCCCGGGCGGTTATCAACGAGCCGGCGGTGCTCCTGGCCGACGAGCCGACCGGCAACCTTGATCGCAGCTCCGGGGCGGAGATCATCGAGCTGCTGGAAGAACTCAACCGCGGCGGCCAGACCCTGGTTATCGTCACCCACGATCCGGAGATCGGTGAGCGGGCGAGGCGCCGTGTCAGGGTGGTGGACGGCCGGCTGGCCTCCGACAGCGGCGGCTGAGATGCGGCCTCTTGACACCATTCGCTTTGGCCTTGGTAGTCTCGGCAGCAACCGGGTGCGTACCGCCCTCATGCTTCTCTCCATGAGTATCGGGGTGGCGGCGGTGGTGATGCTGACCGGCATCGGCAACGGGGCGCGGCTGTATATTGTCGATAAATTTGCATCTCTTGGCACCAACCTGGTGATTGTCATCCCCGGTCGGGCGGAAACCGCCGCCAATACCCCGGCAACCCTGGTCGGCGAGACACCGCGCGACCTGACCCTGGAGGACGCCGTCGCGGTCATGCGCAGCGAGCTGGTGGGGCGCGTCGCTCCTCTCAATATCGGCGAGTTGAGTGCCCAGCGCCAGGGCCGGGAACGGCAGGTGCCGGTGCTTGGCTCCAGCGCGTCATTTATGGAAATTCATCATCTGAAGCTTGCCCGGGGCTCCTTTTTGCCCGACGAGGATTGGGATATTGCCAGGCCGGTCTGTGTCCTTGGCTCGAAGGTGCACCAGGAACTGTTCGGCCGGGAGGCGGCAATCGGCGATCTGATCCGCCTCGGCGGCTACCGCTGCCGGGTGGTCGGCATCCTTGCCTCGGAAGGACGGTCGCTCGGTTTCGACACCCAGGAATTGGTCATCGTGCCGGTGGCCTTTGCCCAGATGCTCTACAATACCAGCGGCCTGTTCCGCATCCTCGTTGAGGGCAAGGAGCAAGAGTCCCTTGCCCGGTTGAAAGCCCATATCAGTGAAACCATTGCCAAGCGCCACTACGGCGAAAAGGATGTGACGATCATCACCCAGGACTCGATCCTCGCCACCTTTGACAAGATCCTCAAATCGCTGACCTTGACCGTTGCCGGGATCGCCGCCATCAGTCTGGTGGTGGCCGGCATCCTCATCATGAACGTCATGCTCATGTCGGTGGCCCAGCGCACCGCTGAGATCGGACTGTGCAAGGCCTTGGGCGGAACCCGCCGGCAGATCATGGCCATGCTGGTATGCGAGGCGCTGCTCCTATCGGCCATCGGCGGGACTTGCGGGCTCATCCTCGGTTTTGCCGGGGCCTGGGGCATCGCCCAGGTCTACCCGGAGCTGACGACCACTCCGCCGCTCTGGGCGGTTGCCGCCGCCATGGGCGTTGCCCTCGGCACCGGCCTGGTCTTTTCTCTCCTGCCCGCCGGTCGGGCGGCCCGGCTCGATCCGATTCGCGCCCTGGCGAGGCGGTAGGAGAGGATCATGCGGCTCGGCGATCAACTGCATTTTATCACCACCTCCATTCGCGCCAAGCCCTTGCAATCCTTTCTCACCGGGTTGGGGATTGCCGTCGGCATCGCCGCCGTCATTCTCCTTACCTCCATGGGTGAAGGGCTGCAGCGCTTTGTCGTTGCCGAATTCACCCAGTTCGGTGCCAACCTCATCGCCATCAACCCCGGCAAGGTCACCACCATGGGCACCCCGCTGGGCGTTCTCGGCTCGGAACGGCTGTTGACCATCGAGGACAGCGAGGCCCTGCGCCGCCTGCCGCAGGCCGAAGCGGTGGTGCCGATGGTGCAGGGCAATGTCGAGGTCAGCGCCGAGGGACGGACTCGAAGGATCACCCTCTACGGTGTCGGTCCGGAGATGGACCGGGCCTTTCGCATGCAGGTCGGCAGCGGCCGCTTTCTCCCGCCGGACGATCCACGACTGGCCCGGCCCTTTGTCGTGCTTGGCGACAAGGTGGCCCGCGAGCTTTTTCCCGGCGAAAATCCTCTCGGCCGGCGGATCCAGATCGGCAACCAGCCGGGACGGATCATCGGCGTCATGGAACATAAGGGCCAGATCCTCGGCTTTGACATGGACGATACCGTCTACATCCCGGCGGTCCGGGCCCTTGATCTTTTCGACCGGGAGGGGCTGATGGAAATTGATGTCCTGTATCGCGACGGCTATGAGGCCACCGAGGTGGTTGCCGCCATCCGTCGGATTCTCGTCAATCGCCATGGCCAGGAGGATTTCACCATCACCACCCAGCAGCAGATGCTCGACGTCCTCGGTTCGGTGCTGTCCATGCTGACCGTTGCCGTCGGCGCTCTCGGCGGGATTTCCCTGCTTGTCGGCAGTGTCGGCATCTTTACCATCATGACCATCGCCGTTCGCGAGCGCACCGCCGAGATCGGCCTGCTCCGCGCCGTCGGCGCCTCGCGCCGACAGATTCTCATGCTTTTTCTCATGGAAGGCACGCTTCTCGCCGGGCTTGGCGGCGCCGCCGGCCTGGCCGCGGGTTTCGGCTGTGCCTCGCTGATCCACGCCCTGGTGCCGCTTCTGCCGGTGCACACCCCGTGGAGTTTTGTTTTTTTCGCCGAACTTCTCTCCATGGTTATCGGCATTGTCGCCGGGATCATCCCGGCCCGCCAGGCGGCAAGGCTCGATCCGGTCGAGGCATTGCGATCGGAATGAGGAGCGGATAGGTGGCCTGGTAATAGGCCAGGCAGAGATCACACCTCAACCTGGCCAGGGAAAATGTGTTACAGGTTATTGTCGGTTTTCATCATGGGCTCATTTCTTGCTCTTTTTTCCTTTTGCAGGAGCAGTTTGGTTGGGCAATTGCGCAGGTGCAGGTGCGGGTGTAGGTGCAGGTACTGTTGTTAATAGTTTTTCAATATCCTCAAAGAAGGGGGACATCGATTACTCTCAAGGTGCCGGTCGAGCGGCTGGCGAGACATTGATTTATCTAATTAAGGGTTATTTCCACTCTTATACTCCCGGCGGCCTAGACCTTGAGCCGATTCCTCATCGACCTCGTCCTGCCAGCCGTTGCGGGTGTTATCCAGCCGATCGAATCGAGCGCTGTAGGGCTTGATGTCGAGCAGGGGCGTGCCATCCAGGATATCCACCCCGTCGAGTAGGAGCACATTGCCTTCGCGGCCGATGAGTTCAACGATACTCAAGCCGATGCCATTCGGACGGCAGGGGGCCCGGGTTGAGAAGACACCCCTGGCAATATCCTGAAGAAACGGCTTGACAATCAGTTGTACCGGTCCGGCCTGGTTGAAGTGGAAGATAAGGTAAATATGTGAAAATCCATGTAGATCGCTCAGGCCTTCGGCGAACTCGGGAAATATCTCCACCCGCCCTTTGCAGCCTTTGGCATAAATAGGCTGAATCGGAGTGCACCGGGCCTCCACATGTTCACTGCGAATCACCCCGATGGGTTTATAGGTAATGGTGTCGGTAATGCTGTCCATGTTCTTTTTCCTTTGCTTACTTTTTGCGAGGATAGGGCCAGGCCACGATACCGCCATTTTTCCCCCACCTGTTTTTTGTTTCTTGCTATAACTATAACAAAGAAGGCGCCAACCTTGGAAGTGTCATCCATGGAATCGACAGTCTGTAAAAATGAGAAAACCCCGTGGCAACTGAGTTGCCACGGGGTTTTTATTTGTTTGAACCTGATCTTTGTTTACTTTTTCTTGATCATGTTCATCCGTTTGCCGGCGGTCTGCATTGCCGGGGGGCCAAGCCATGTCCCTGCCAGCAGCAGGTTATAGTATGCCCATTTGAAGAGGAGTTTGGAGATATGGTTCATTTCCGTATCCTTCAAGAGACCCAAGGGACCTATGGAGGGGAACGGATAATCTCCGACTACCGGTTCGACGTCGTAGTTGAAGTCAATGATGTAGGCTTTCCCGAAGCCTGATTCGATGAATCAGAGTGCGTGCCCATCGGAGCGTGCGTGCTGGGCCTCCCCATTGATGAAGGCCATAATGTTTTCTTCCAGAATATCCGCCTGGAAGTGTGCCACCGCGCCGGCCTTGGAGGTCGGAACGTTGGTGCCGTCACCGAGAACCCAGACATTGGGACGATCTTTCGGCTGCAGGGTGTGTTTGTCGACCGGGATATAGCCCATCGGATCGGAGATACCGGAGTCGATCATAACCTGGGAACCGAAGTTCGGTGGGATGGAGACCAACATGTCGTAGTTGACCTCGGTGCCGTCGTAGGAAGAAATCACCTTTCTCTCGCCATCGACGCCGCCAAGGGCAAAGTTGGGAGTGATCTTGATGTTTTTCTGCTCGCAGGCAGCAGCCAGAACCCCTGTGGCAACGGGCTTGGTGAAAGCGCCCGTCAGAGGAGTGACAAATTCAATTTCGACCTTGTCACGGATACCGCGTTCATGGAAGTGCCAATCGGCAAGAAAAGCAAATTCCAGAGGTGCTACCGGACATTTGATCGGCATCTCGGCGATATTGACCACCAGTTTGCCGCCTTGGAACTGGGCCAGGGCTTTTTTCAGATCGATACAATGATCGTAGCGATAATAGCCGTAGACATCCTTGCCCCACGTTTCCGCAAGACCCTCAACTTCTTCCGGTCGCACATCGCAGCCGGTGGACATGATGAGAATATCGTACTGGAATTTACCCTTTGTATTGGTGGTAACTTCCTGTTTGTCCCAGTCTACATTGACCAATTCAGAGATGACAAAATCGATTCCCGGCTTGATGAATTCTCTCTTGGTTTTTCGGATTTCTTTTTCTGTGTTTATTCCGAAGGGAACAAAGAGATATCCAGGCTGATAATCATGGATATTGTCTTTATCTATAATCGTAATATTCCATTCATTACGATCAAGATGTTTTCTCATCTTATTGGCCATCATCGTGCCGCCGCATCCGGCACCGAGGATGACAAGCTTTTTCATAGCGTATTCTCCCTCCTGTCTGGTAGATTCTTACATCTTTGGTCTGAGAGATTATCTCTTAGATTGTGATAACCTTCTTAAATTACGATTACTTATTATCCCTATGGGCTTGCACCATGGAACCCATTGCTTCCAACATCATGAATACAACACCCAACGCGTCCTGGATCTTCGGATCATAGAGTTTTTTAACCATTCCGACCGGACCGATCCTGTTTGGTTTAGACAGATCAATGGAGCGAATGACACTGCTCATTGCCTCCGCCTGTTCCGGGGAAAACTTGCAACCCTTCAGGGATTCCAGAGCTGCTCCGCCAACCGTCAGCATTCCGCTCATCTCGCTGAAAAAGTCGATAATTTTCGGCAGGGTCAGTTTGGCGATGGGTTCAATCTCGTCTTTCAGTTCCATGCCCGATTTGAGCAGGGTAATGGCGGTATTGAAGTGGTGCATGTTGCCGAGGGTACTGCGGATCAGGGAGGCAAGCTCTTCTACATCAAACTGCCCATCCATTTCCGAGAAGAGTTCGATGATTCTTGGCAGCAAAAGTTTGGCCATGGGTTCGATATCGTCTTTCAGCTCCATGCCTGCCTTGAGCATGGTCATGGCGGTATTGAGATGGTGGACGTTACTGAGGGTACTGCGCAGTAGCGCAGCAATCTCATCAAGATCATATTGCCCCTCCATGTCCGCAAAAAGTTCGGTGATTCTGGGGAGAACCTGCTTGGCGACGGGTTCCATTTCGTTTTTGAGCTCCATGGCACCCTTGACCGTGGAGAGGAGGGAATTTAAGGTCTCAACGTTGAGTACCAAATTCCTCACGAAATGAACAAGGTCTTCTCTTCGGTGTTCTTGGTCAAGCTCGGAGAGACAGTCGGCAACCAGTGGGCCCGTTTGTTGGCTGATCGGCAGCATGTCTTTTCTCAGCTCCGCCACCATACCGGTCTTCAACGATTGAATCTCATTGGAAAGGGCATCCAGTTTTTGTAATATTAGGGCTTCATCCATTGCTTTAGTTCTCTTTTTGATTAAATTGCCGTTGTATTTTCGTTTTCATGAAAAACAACTCTGCCATTATCGAAAAACCCTCATCTGCTCCGCACAAGTCTGATACACTGGTACCATAAACCACGTTCTCGCAGCGATAATCTCCAAAAACACCTTGATCATGCTACCACGTAGTAGAAAACATCGACAATTATATACTACCAAGTAATAGTAGTGTCCAGCTGAAAATATACAATGGGAGCTACAAAATTTTGCAAGCAATTGTTTTGGGCAATGCCTTAGAGTGCTGCACAATTAAACGCACATTGCTACGGAGATCTTCATGGCAAACCAAGAACATGTGAAAATTCTCCGCAATGGCGGGGTCGAGGTATGGAGGGAATTCGTCCAGGGACAGAAATATATGTTTAGAGCGCAACTGGAAGGAGCGGATCTCTCGGCAATGGACTTGCAATGGGTCGACCTGCACGGCGGAAATCTTCAAGGTGCGGACCTGCAAGGAACTGATCTGGTCGGAGCTAACCTTGAAGGGGCAAACCTTAAGACGGCCAACTTTGCCCGCGCCAACATCTTTGCAGGATATTGTATGGATGCCGATTTTCAGGGAGCAAATCTTATGACAGCGAATCTGCGTAGGGCCGATCTTCGCGAAGCAAACCTCCATGAAGCCAATCTCTTTGAAGCCGATCTTCGAGGCGCAAACCTGTGGGGTGCCAACCTCCAAGGAGCGAATTTTCGGAGAGCAAACCTGCAGAGAACAAACTTGCAGAGGGCTAATCTTGTGAATGCCACTCTTTGGGATGCCAACTTGCAGCGAGCCCTTCTCCTCGGCACGATTTTCTCGGACACATATTTCAGAAATACCAATTTTGCGAGTGCCGGTCTTGGGGGGACAATTTTTTCCGACTGTGATCTCAGCCAAGTAATTGGTTTATCGGAAGTTATTCACCACGGCCCATCGACAATCGGGGTTGACACCATCTTTCAGTCGCGTGGAAACATTCCGGACCATTTTCTCCGTCAAGCTGGTGTGCCCAATAATCTTATTGAAGCCATCCCGACATTGCGTGGCAATCCTTCGGAGTATTATTCATGCTTCATCTCATATTCTGCAAAAAACCAGAATTTTGCCGACCTTCTCAAAGAGGATCTGCAGCAACAAGGTATACGCTGCTGGCTCGCCAGTGAAAACATTAAAAGTGGCAGAAAAGTCAGGCATGAAATCGATAAAACGGTAAATATGCAGGATATGCTGCTTCTTATTCTGTCGGAGGCTGCCATTGACAGTTTCTGGGTGGAAAATGAAGTGGGGGCGGCATTCGAAAGAGAACGAGTGCGAAAAAGCTCTGGCAACGACACGCAGGTCTTATTTCCTGTTACCATTGATAATTGCATATTCACAACCAAAAAAGCCTGGGGGAAAATGCTACGCACCACTCGAAATATCAGTGATTTTCGGGCATGGCAAGAACCCGTGCTGTATAGAATAGCTTTGGCGAGCTTTATAAAAGATCTGCAAAATAGTATGCAACAGGATTTTGAATTGGGCGACAAAAACACCAATCTCCAGATTTAGGGGCCGTTAAGAAATTACTCATGCTGATTTTCAACATTTCTTTACGGCCCCTGGTGTCGTTCACGGGGGGACTAAAACGAGTAGCGTATCGGGGAACCTTTTGGTTATGTTGTTATTATCTGGCAACGGTCTGCCCGGGAATTTTAATTTCCCCCACCGGCTAGAGTGTCATCATAGAGCTTTTCAAAGGTGAGTTTGTGCTTGGACTCTTCTTGTGCCAACAGCTTGAAGAGTTTGACGGACTCGTCATCTACCGAACCCATGGCCATCTGGGTGTAGAGTTTGACAGCCATCTCTTCCCGTTTCATTGCGAGCACAAGAATATCCTGCATGACCATGCCTTCAGAATATTCCATTGCCACCAGGTAGTCGCTGATTTTCAAATTAGGAACTTTTTTTAGCTCATAAGAGTTGATGGCGCTTTTGTTTTTTGAGATATTCGTCAGCAACTTAACGTGTTTTGCTTCCTCCTGCGCCAGTTCTCTAAAGGTCAGATGCAGGGCGTCGGCCGTTTGTTTTTTGCTGAGTTCGGTATAAAAGGCCACTGCCTCTTTTTCTCTTTCTATTGCAAAACCGAGTATTTCATCGATCGATTTAAAATTCATTAGGTACCTCCTGATGAAGGGAATAAGTGATGGGGGCAGCTCATACGGTCGCAGTTTCATCAACAGGTTTACGGTCTCGCCGAAGTGGCCCTTTGTATTCACCGAGATTCACGGGGACCAGGCGACTGAGAACGGAGTCCCTCGGGACATTGCAGATCGATGCGACCTCTTTTGCTTCGAAACCCAAACAAAGGGCAAGAAGCTGATTATAGTCGAAGACCGGAATCTTATATCGTTCTTCACCAACCCGTTTGTTCAAGGTGTTTTGAACGTTTTCCATATGCATCAGACAGGTGATGCAGGAAACGGCGATAAAATCGGTTTGGGTCTCGTCAAGGATAGCATCGAACTTCGATTTGGCGAATTCAATGGCCTGTTCCGGGGTGCTTTTCATGAATCCCCCGGCACCACCGCAACATTGCAACTCACGGCTGTAACTGTTGACATTCGCTCCCAGAGCCTCGACCAACTGCCGCATGCCCTTCGGTGCTCTTGCCGACTCTTCAAAACCAACGACTTCGCTGGGAAAGAGCGTATGACAGGGGTACTGTACCACGCCATTCATGCCCTTAAGGCTCTTTTTGAGCAGTCCAGCAATAGTCTCTGGTCCAACCTCTTTAAAGAGGACCTCAGACACATGACGAACCTTCGAGCCACCATCAACTCTGCGGCCGGTTGGTTCCAGCAATTCATTGACGCGAGCCTTTTTGTCGGGATGATGCATTATATGTTCACGGCCCATACGCAAGGAGCTATAACAGGAGCCGCATTGCACGACCATATCGCAGCCCTTCTCTTCGGCGATGGAAAGATTCCAGCCGCTTGTCGCCAGCCAAGAATCAACGTCGGTAGAGGGGAATGCACCAAAGGCCGGACAACAGACATAATTGTCGGCATCCACCAGATCAACACCCAGAACAGGCATCGTGGCCCGTATTGCCCGCTCTACATCCGGTCGGATGGCTGGGGTGTTACAACCAAGAAAAAGACATAATTCCATTTCTCATTCCTCTCTAATATGGAAAGAATCGTACCCAGAGATGAACCGTCTGCTTCTTGCCTTTATTTGTGTTTGGCAAGGGCACAGACGGTTCTACTCATAACTGGTTAGCCATTCTGCCGTTTTGTATCATCCACCGAACATATAGTCGTTGGCGCTGACCACCGGTGTCTTCATAAGCATATCGCGAAACATTTGCAGCAGTTCGGGATTTTTGGTTATCGTCTTCAGTTCCGGTAAGCCAAGCGTATCGCGGAGATCGGTATTCACCCCGACCGCCTGGGTGTAGCCTCTTTTGTAGATCTCGACAATCGATGGCGGCACCCGGGTTTCGTCATTGGCACTCTGCCATTGACGGATGGCCAGGATCATCTCGAAGGGCTTGACATCCATCGGGCACATCTCCTCGCATTTCGAGCAGGAGACGCAGGCCCATGGGGTGTCATCATTGAGAAGCTCCTCCTCAAGGCCGAGAATTACCTTGCGAGCCAGGTTCCTGACCATCAGCGGCGGATCGCCGAAACTGGCCGGGCAACCGGAGATACAGGTGCTGCAGTTAAAGCAATGCAGGAGATCGCCGGTGTTGTAAATGGCTTTCCATAAATCCGGTATTGATCCTTTTAAATCCATAATTACCACCTCTTATTCCACAGGAGACAGGAGCAGATCATCCATGAGTTTGGCGTCGATGACCGACAGCAGTTGCTTGTCGCTCCAGCCGGTCACCTCTGCTGCATTGTTCTGACACTCAACGGCGCACATGCCGCAGGCCTGGCAGGCAGCCGGGTCGACATTGATACGATTTTTCCTGGTCATCGTACGACCTGGCCCCATAAGGGACAGATATTGACACAGCGCTGGCAGCGAATACACAAGGCGTCCTTGACCTTGGAGATGATTCCGGCGGTATGAATCTCACGTCCGGACAGATAGGCATAGGCCTTCTGCGCCGCCGCTTCGGCCTGCATAATCACGCTCTTCAGAGGCATGGGAGAATGGGCCGTGCCGGCTAAATAAAGACCGACCTGCTGGAATTCGATCGGTCGCCATTTCGAATCGGCCTCGGCAAAGAAACCGTCATCGTTCAAGGACACCTTGAAGGCTTTGGCGAGTTTACTGTTACTGTCCTCAGGGTCAACGCCGGTCGAGAGAACCAGCAGATCGGCGGTCAGCTCGATCTCTTCGTTCAGGACACTGTCCATGAATTTGACAACCGGCTTGCCGTCGACCATTTCCACCTGGGGTTTATTTTCCAGGCTGTAATTCATGAAAATGATCCCGGCCGTTCGCGCCTTGGAATAATACTGTTCGTAGAAAGCCGTAGGTCATGACGTCGCGGTAGAGGATGAAGATCCGGGCGTCCGGATTTTTTTCCTTTATCTTCAGGGCATTGGCGATAGCCCACATGCAGCAGATGCGGCTGCAGTAGTGGCGACCCTCCTTTTGCCGCGAACCGACGCACTGGATCATGACGATATTCTCTGTCCCACTGACATCGATGTCGCCACTTGCCAGACCTTTTTTCAATTGAGCCTGGGTCAGATGACCGAATCGCTGGTGCCGAGACCGTATTCAGTCGTTGCACCTTCATGGCCACCTGTCGCCATGATGACCGCGCCGTGATGCAGGTAGGTTGTTCTCGCCACTGTCTTTATAGACCAGTTTTGATTCAAAGGAGCCAAGGGTGCCAACGGTGCCTTCCACCTCGCAGTTGAGATGGACGGTAATGTTCTTATTTTGATAGACCTTCAGCTGCATGTCCTTGGCCTTGGCCATCGGGGCCAGACCGTCGACGGTGGCTTCGACATTATTTCCGAGATAGCCACCCAGCTGCTCATCTTTTTCAACGAGATGCACCGGCACCCCACGGATGGCCAGCGACAGGGCGGACTGCATGCCGCCGATTCCGCCACCGACGACGAGAGCGGTCTGATTGATCGGCAGGGTGCCGACATGGAGGGCCGGTTTGTACTTCAACTTTTCGATATCGGACTTCACCTCACTGTGCCGCTCGCATGGTCCACTCTTTATTCGATGGCAGAGTCATGCCTTTACGGGCAATGCCAAAGAGGTCGAAAACCTCGACGAGGGATGAGTTGAATCCGGCCTTGCGTGGCGACATTCTTCAGGTTCTGTCGATACATAAACGGCTGGCAGGCACCGATCAGCAAGCGGTTGCATTTGGTTTTGCTGAGGATGTCGAGAGTTGCTGTTTCACCGTTTTCCTTGCACATCGAGTCGATGACGTGCACTTCCCCGACACCGCGATAACGTCTGCAGTTCGGCGCTGAGGAGTTCATAGATCGATGCCGTTCGCCCCGGTCTTCTCACCGCATTTGCAGACCGCGACCGGAGACCAGTGGCAGCTCCCGTTCGTGGGTGGTGGGTTCCGCGACTTCCTCTTCTATGACGGTCTCGGCACCGATGCCGTGTAAGAAATTTCGTCGCCTCGCCGGCGGCAGCAATACCGCTCGACATCGCCTCACTGACGTCGGTAAGGCCCATCAGCGAGCCGCAGATAAAGAGGCCGGGTTTGCCGGCAAGTCGTATCTTACTGTACTCTTCCGTTGCCAGAAGACCACGGGAATCCAAGTTTAACATTTAAAAGATCCGCCCACTTTTTATGGGTTTCAAAGGGGATCTGGCCGGTCGACAGGACGACAAGATCGTAATCCTTAATGAAGAATTCGTTGGTTTCCGGATCGAAATAGCGGATCTGCAGGCTGCCGTCGGGGTTACGCATGACGCCCTGGACCCGGCAACGAATAAGCTTGACGCCGTGTTTCTCGACGGCATCATCACGATACTGCTGAAAGCCCTTGCCGAAGGTCCGCATATCCATATAGAAGATGGTGGATTCGACATCGGGGCCGCCTTTTTCCTTGGCCAGCACCGCTTCTTTCAAGGCGAACATGCAGCAGATGGAGGAGCAGTAGTCCCGTTTCTGCCGCCTGTTCCGGGAGCCCATGCACTGGATCCAGGCAATCTTTTTCGCCGGTTTGCCGTCGGACGGTCGCTTGATCACGCCGTCGCGGTAGGTAGCCGGAACCGCTCATCATCCGCTCAAAGGCAAGAGACGAAACAACATCCGGGGACACCGCATAGGACTTGGCATCCTCGAATTCCGTGGTGTTGTAGAGCTTAACTCCCGAGGCAAGGATAATGGAGTGCACCTCGCGGGTTACCATCTCGTCCTGGGCATCAAGGTTGATGGCACCGGTGTACAGACCTTGACGCACTCGCCGCATTTGGTGCAGGCCTGTTTGTCGATAGCCAAGCAGCTTCGGGGTGTTGTGCGGGATCGCCTGGTAGATTGCCTTTCGCTGGGTCAGTCCGTGGTTGAATTCATCGGCCACCTCAACCGGACAGACGGCGATACACTTCCTCCAGTTCGTTGCAAAGCCACGGAGTCAACGTAGCGGGCCCTCTTCAGCAGGTCGACTTTGTAATTACCGGCATCGCCATGCACCGCCTGAATCTCGGCGAAGGGCATGATTTCGATATTTTCATGAAACAGGCTCTTTCGCATGCAATACTGCGAAGAATATTCGCGGCCCACCATGGGCAGCATTCGGCACATGCCACAATGATCTGTCGGAAACTGGTAGTCAAGTTTGGCCAAAATACCGCCAATCTGGGTAGAAGCATCGGTCAGCAAAACCTTATACCCGACTTCAGCGAGCTCAATGGCCGCCTTGATTCCAGAAATACCGGCTCCAGCCACAAGGACCGTACCGGTAGGCTTTTTTTCTGCCATAATATTGCTCCTATTTAGCTTGACCAGTCACTTCAAACAACTCATCGGCCTCAAAGCCAGCCATCGGCTGCTCTTCCTCGACCGAACGACCTGCCTGATAACTGAACTTGGCCTGAGTTTTATCGGCTGATGTCCTGAACAAGCGGCATCAGATCAATATCATTGGGACAGGCACTGGTACACTGTCCGCAACCGACACAGAAAAGACTCATATGGGTAATTCTGGTCAGATGATAAAAGATCGTGTCGTTGGGCATTTTCAGCATGCCGCCCTTATCCGCCCACATCATGAACTGATCGCCGGTATGGCGGAAGGTATCGGTAACAAAGACGCATTCCTTGCAATAGCAGACCGGGCATGCCACTCGGCAGTTATAGCAGTTGATGCAGGCCGACAGCTTTTCGCCCAGCGCCTGGAAGGTATTGGTTTCGGCCCGATATTCGGCAAATTTTTTATCCTTTGCTGCGCTGCGGGTTGCCACCAGTTTTTTCACCGCTTCATCGCGGCCGGCACGGATTGTCGCCAATTTTCAGCCCCGATTTTTCAAGGGCGGCCTGACCTTTTTCGGTCACCGCTTCAATATGCACAGTGCCACTGCCGGAACCGATGGCACAGAGGCGAAGGTCAACGTTATCCGCTGCCGGGAATTCACAGATCTTGCAGGCCCCGGCGACATCGAAATCGCCTGTGGCGGTGTTTCCGGCTAACGCTTTTTCCAAGAAGACTTCGGTGGTGCCGCCCTGTTCCTGGAATTTAGCAAAATCGGTGTTTTCATAGCGGCCGAGGCAATCCATGCCGATCATCAGACACGTCATCGAGATTGACCTGCTTCAGTTTCACCAGTTCCACGACGGCGCGGATTTCGCAGGGGCGCAGTACCATGGCCACTTTGCGGCCGGAGGGCCGGGCGGTAAGTGACGATGCGATCTTTGCGCCGCTGACTGCGGCAACCGGGGCAAAGGGATCCACCGCGCCGGTATCGGCGGCTGAGGTTACGAGGGACAAGCGCACCCCTTTTTTGCCTTGGGCCATCGGGGCAAGGACGGCGTCGACTGCGCCATTTTCCAGGATGCCTTTGAAAAAACCAGATAGTTCTTTATTCAGTTCGTCTTTGTTAAAAGACAATTTTGCGAATGTAGCCATTTTCTATCGTCTCCGTGTCTCAACCAACCATTTGTCCCATTTGTTGCAGGGGGCTCGGGCCAAGTTCCTTTAGTTTCGCCGTCATCAGGTCTGCAACTTCCTTGAGCATATTGCCTTCGCTGGCGGCAATCCATCGCAGCCAGAAACGTTGTTCGTCTATTCCGTACTGTTTGAGAACCTCGGTCAGGAGTGCCACCCGGCGGCGGGCTTTAAAATTGCCATTGATATAATGACAATCGCCAGGCCAGCAACCGCCGACCAGCACGCCGTCGGCCCCGTTGAGGAAGGCCTTGAGGACAAATTTCGGGTCGACCATGCCACTGCACATCACCCGGATGATCTTGATATTCGGCGGGTACGACAGGCGGGAAGTACCGGCAAGATCTGCTGCGGTGAATGTGCACCAGTTACAAAAAAAAGCCACTATTTTGGGTTCAAACTCGCTCATCACATAGCTCCTTAGTTAAGTAAAATCCCATCGATTTCCGCAAAGATCTGTTTATCGGTAAAATGCCGCACCTTGGCTGCCCCGCTGGGACATGCACCGGCACAACTGCCGCATCCTTTACATATTGCACTGTTGACTTCACTGATACCGGCGTAATGAATTGAATTCAATGGCCGAGTAGGCGCAGAGTCCGATACAGAGTTGACAGCCGACGCAGATATCTTTGTCAATGGACGATATCATCGGCGGAACTTCAACGACGCCGGCTGAACTGAGCGCCAGACACTCGGCCGCGGCACCTTTGGCCTGGGCGACGGTGTCGGGAATATCCTTTGGTCCCTGGCAGGCCCCGGCGAGGAAGATGCCGCTGGTCGGGGTCGAAACCGGTGCCAGTTTCGGATGCTCTTCCTGGAAGAAGCCGTCCGAGCCGATGCCGATACCGAACTTCCGCATGACATCGGGGGCATCGGGTCGAGCCTCCATGGCCGTGCAGAGAATGACCATCTCCACCTGGATCTCGATCAGGCGGTTGGACAGGGTGTCTTCACCTTTGACGGTGAGGATACCGTTGGCGTCTTCGGTGATCAGACCGACTTTGCCGCGGATCATCTTCACCCCTTCGGACTGGACCTTCTTGTAGAACTCCTCATAGCCCTTACCGAAGCAGCGCATATCGATATAGAAGTTATAAATTTCCGTATCGTGGCCGCATTTGTCCTTCAGGAGATGGGCGTATTTCAGGGCGTACATGCAGCAGGTACGCGAACAGTATTCATGATGATTTTTATCGCGGCTGCCGATGCAGTGGAGAATCGCCACACTCTTCGGGGCGTCGGTGAACTTGAGCGGGTCTTTGAGATCGCGTAAACGCAACTTGCCGGAGGTTGGTCCGGTGGCATTGGAGAGACGCTCAAATTCGATGTTAGTGAAGACGTTGCGGTATTTGCCGTAACCGTACTGACTCATCTTCGACGGATTCATCGGGTCAAAGCCGGTGGCGATAATGATCGAACCGACATCAATAGTCTCTTTCTTGTCGGTCATGTCGTGATCGATGGCCCCGGCCTTGCACTGGTCGAGGCAGAGCTTACATTCACAGCAACCGCCGCAATCGACACAACGGGATGCCTCGGTTTGGGCCTGTTCTACGCTGAAGCCGGTTTCGATTTCGTTGTAATTATTGATACGGTGCGGCAACCGGCAGGGTCGGCATCTTGGCTCTTGCGGCAACGAACGGTTTTGCGGGAATGGGCTTCCAGTCTTTGCCGCTCGGCTTGACCGGTCGGTTTTCGGTGAGCATCTTCACCGAGCAGAAACTTCTCGATGGAGATCGCTGCCTGCTGGCCGGCGGCCACCGCCTCAACGGCGATGGATGGACCGGTAAACATGTCACCACCGGCAAAGATCCCGGGAATGCTGGTCTGGTAGGTGACGGGCATTGGCAGCGACGGTGCCCCAGCGGGTCATTTCCACGCCGGTGGTTCCTTCCAAAAAGGCCGGGTTGACCTGCTGGCCAATGGCCGGAATCATCATGTCGCAGGGGATGTCGAATTCCGAACCTTCGACCGGGACAGGGCGCCTTCTTCCGGATTCATCCGGTTCGCCAAGGGCCATCTTGATGCAGCGGAGACCGGTAAGCTTGCCGCCTTCGCTGAGCACCGCAATCGGATTGACCAGCAGGTCGATTTTAATACCTTCATCCTCGGCTGACTGGATTTCGTGTTTCACCGCGGGCATCTCGTCACGAGAGCGACGATAGACCATCTTCACCTCGGCGGCGCCTTGGCGCACTGCCTCGCGGGCTGCGTCAATGGCCACGTCGCCGCCGCCGACCACCACCACCCTTTGACCGGTTTTCACCGGTTTCTTCAGATTGAGGAGGTTGAGATAGTCGATACCGTGCATGACGCCTTCGGCATCTTCTCCGGGAATATTCATCTTGCGGCTCTTCCAGGCACCGGCGGCGAGATACACCGCTTTGAAACCTTCACCAAAGAGGCTACCGACCGGACGATCCTTGCCGATACCTACACCCAGCTGGATATCGACGCCAAGACGTTTAATATAGTTGATCTCTTGTTCAAGGATAGCAGGTGGCAGCCGGTAGTCGGGGATACCGAAACGCAGCATACCGCCGGCAAACGGCGCCTTTTCGAAAATGGTCGGGTGATAGCCCTTCAGGGCCAGGAAGTAGGCGGCGGAGAGTCCGGCCGGACCGGCACCGATGATCGCCACTTTTTCGCTTTCGGGCTTAACTTCAATGGTCGGAACGGCAAGCGTCGCCCAATCGACCGAATCGGCGGCAAAGCGTTTCAACTGGCAGATGGCCAGGGGCTTATCGACCTCTTTGCGACGACATTCGGTCTCGCAGGGGGCGGGGCAGATACGGCCAAGGCTGCCGGGAAGCGGCATCTTTTCCATGATCAGTTTCAGGGCCTCGGCTGGTTTGCCGACCTTGATCAGGGCAACAAAGCCTTGAATGTTGATGCCCGCCGGACAGGTCTGCACACAGGGGCCACGATCCTTTTTATCAATGGCATAGCGCACCGGTACCGCCTGGGGGAAGGAGATGTAAATGGCCTTGCGCATCTTGGTGCTCACATCCCATTCGTTCGGGGTCTCGACCGGGCAGACCTTGGCGCAATCGCTGCAGCCGGTGCAATTGCTCTTGACATACCGGGAGCGCTGATTGACATTGACCTTGAAGTTGCCGATAAAGCCGCCGACACTCTCCACCTCGGTGTTGGTCATGAGGATGACGTTCTTTTCCTGGCCGACGGCCACCATCTTCGGGGTACCGATACAGGCGGCGCAGTCAAGGGTCGGGAAGGTCTTGTCATACTGGAGCATATGGCCGCCGACGGTCGGTTGCCGTTCCACCAGATAGGCCTTGTTGCCGGAGCTGGCGATATCGAGGGCCGCCTGCATGCCGGCAATGCCGCCACCGACTATCAAGGTGTTCGGATTGACCGAGAATTTGCTCGGTTGAAGGGCATTTTGGTTGGTGACCCGCATAAGGCCGGCACGAACGATGGTGATGGCCTTGGCGGTTGCCTGGTCCTCGTTCTCCGTCACCCAGGAGCTGTGCTCACGGACGCTGACCATATGAAAGGCCTTGTAGGGGTTGAGTCCTGCCCTCTGGGTTGCAGCCCGGAAGGTTTTTTCGTGCATACGCGGCGAGCAGGAAGCCACGACCACGCGGGTGAGATCGTATTTTTTGACATCCTTTTCGATCAGATCCTGACCCGGATCGGAACACATGAAAAGATAATCCTTGGAAACCACTACGCCCGGGAATGTGGCGGCATATTCCGCAACTTCCTTGACTCTGACCCGGTAGGCAATATTTATTCCGCAGTGGCAGATGAAAAAACCGATTCGCTCAGACATGAGGGCCCTCCTGAGAATTGCTCATATGGTTGATTCCAGGTTTGCCGGAGGTATCCGACAAGTCCACCGACTGCAGCAGCAGCTCAGAGATGTCCTGGACTTTTATCTTATTTCCGACAGCGAGTTTGACGATTGCCTCATTGAGAGTGCGAATACAGTACGGGCAGGCCGTGGCGATGACTGAGGCACCGGTATCCATTGCCTCTTTGACCCGAATTTCGCTAAGACTCAAACCCTTTGTTCCTATCCTTCCAGGAACCACCGGCACCACCGCCGCAGCAGAGGCTGCGGTCCTTGCTGTTCTGCATCTCAATGACCGCAAGCCCTGGGATGGCTGCAAGTACTCGGCGCGGCGCATCGTACAGACTGTTGTGACGGCCGAGGTAGCAGGGATCGTGATAGGTAACGGTGAAATTGAGGCTTTTAACTGGTTTCAGCTGGCCACCGGCGACAAGTTTATCGAGGAGTTCGACGGCATGTTCGACGTCGACCTTTTTCAGCCCTGGATAGTCATTGTTGAAGGAATTCAGGCAGTGGGGTGAGGTTGTTAAAATCTTTTTGACCCCAGCTCCAAGGAACATCTCGGTATTTTTCTTGGTCAAATCGGTTGCCACATCGGCGGCGCCGACCTTATCGACCATGTCACCACAGCAGCTTTCCTTGGTGCCGAGAGTTCCATAGCGAAACCCCGGCATGGGCCATGAGACTGAGGAGGGCCAGGCCGGCTTTCTGGCCGGGTTTGTCGCTGGCCGTGTCGTAGGCGGTTGTGCAGCAGGTGAACAGGCAGTATTCATGTTCTGGGGTAAATGCTCGGCAGTTTTGCCCCTTTCGCCCAATCAAGGTCCGATTTTCCTTCTTGCCACCCCAGGGATTGCCGTTTTTCGTAAGGCTTGAGATCGGGGTCTCAAAACTCTTCGGCAAGAGACCTGCTGCAACCACCTGGCGACGCACCGACTTGATAAGATCAAGAATGCCGATGCCGCGGGGGCAATGTTCGACACAACTGTTGCAGGTGACACAGCCCCATGCGGCGTTATCGACCGAGACATTGGAGCCGCGGTCCAATGAAATATTGCGCAGTACCAAACGCGGGTTGAATGCGGCGACTTCAGCACCGGCGCAGACCGCGGAGCAGGTGCCGCACTGCATGCAGCTTTGGAAGGCGTCGCCCACCTCTTGCCGGATGGTTGCAAATTTTGCCTCGGACTCTTTCTGGGCCTTTTCTTTTATTGCGCACAGGAAAATAGCCAAAGGTCGGTACATGAGATGCGACAGCTTGCCGAAGGGCAGCATCAGGACGAGCATCCCGACACAGATTCCCACATGGATGACATAGATGGTGTAGGTGAGGATGGGCAAGCCGGCCAAACGGAAGATGTGCACCATGATACCGGTAACGGCAATGGCAATGATCAAAACCAGAAAGAAGAGATCAGTGAAATCCGAATACCGATGGAGATTCTTCTCCTTTTTGAACCAGCGACTGTACAGCATGGTAGTGGCGCCGAACATCAGTGCGATGGTAGCGTAGTAGCCGAAAATGCGCGTCGGATGCCAGAAGGGATGGACGATATCGGTCTGAAACGCCGACAGGGTTATCATGACCAGGACTTCCATCGTAACCCAGCCGGAGAACAGGAAGAAGTGTAGCCACCAGGCGCTGCCTGGGCCGGTGCCGCATTTTCGCCAACGTTTCTGGGTAAAATAGTTGACGATGAAGACCGGTGCCTGGGTGAGATAGAGATGGAGTGGCACCTTGGTACCCTGCATGATGCCGAAATACATTTTGGCGGCATTGGCGAACAGCAGGCCGAAGACGATGACGATCATGATCTGGTCGCCGATATGCACCCAGTGGACCGGTGCAAAGGTGTTGAGCTCCACACGGTCGGTGACGACCGGGCCATGGAAGATGACGAACAGCGAAATAACGAAGAGCGCGATCGCCAGGAAGGCGCCGACCTCGGCCTTTGGCGACGTGTAGAATTTCGCGGCAAGCCCCGTCCAGTCGTACTGGGTTATCAGCCAGCGACGGGCCGCCATCATCGTTTCGGCTGGCTCCGCACCGCGCGGACAGTCGGTGTTGCAATCACCGCAGTAATAGCAGAGCCAAGGCTCCGGTGATGCCAACAGCTTATCTCGCAGGCCGAGCTGGAGATAACGGTAGATTTTTCGAGGAAAGGTATTTTCCCCAGCAGACAGGGGACATGCCGATGCGCAGTTGCCGCATTGCATGCAGGCTTCCATGTCCTTGGCCCCAAGCCTCTTGACCTCGTCATACAAATTTGGGTTGATACTGTTTTTCTTCACATCTTTCCCCTTGAAAGACCACAAATCGCGTGGGCGGAAGGAAATCGCTTCTCAGACTGTCCGAAAAGCTTGTTATCAAAACTCAAACATCGAAAAGCCGTGATGAAAGCACCTGCTTGTTGAGCACTACGACAATGTATTATTGGCTCTGTGCTCCTATTACGACAAAGTGGTATTACTTGCTTATGCACACAACGAAAACGTGTTATTTTTTATGAAATTTTTTCACCACAATGTATCACATCATTGCTATTCGGTTACTACAATGTAGTATTTTAGTCTTATGCACATAATAAAAACAAGCCAACATCGATAAGCAACAACACCACAGCGTAATACATTATTTTCAGACAATTACGACAATGTGGTATTTCGGTCTTATGCACATAATAATGACGAAACAAAAAAACACTTGGCTGGTGCCACAATGTAGTTATATGCACACAAGAGATTACTACTGAGTAGTATTTCTAACGTATGCACATAAGAACTATTTAAAACAAGTAGCGGAAAATAGCAAGGGTAAATCAAAAAATAATCTAAAAATGAAGTGGACGGTTGTAGCATCAAGCTCCTTGCCCGGACGGCTGGTGGCCGATCCAACAAAGGCTATCATTTTGCACCTGCAAAGGCTGTAATCGAAACATGTCGACAAAACGAGTTATGTATAAGTAATCATAAACATATAATGAATTTTTAATTTAAGCCTCTTGCGCTGATCGTCGGTTTTGTCGAGGGTTTAGTCGTTTTCTGGGAGACAATTTTTCAGATTAAAGGGAGTGCAAGCGATACAATCGGCCTCCTACTGAATGACCTCTTGTCTGGTTGACATGGTGAATGATGGTTGAGTGAATGGGGCAGTGCTCGTTTGTATCACTCGCCCACAGGAAAGAAAGGGTACGATCACCCTTTTTGTCCCGCCGATGTCCGACATTTGCAACATCCGATGAAGAAGATTGTGGTCTTGAGGCACGGCAAGTTGCTGAAAAATATTTTCCAGTTGGAACAGACATCATGTCGGACAACATGAAAAATAAAATCGGGATGTTGTTGAAGTAATGTAATAAAGAGAACCCTTTTCGATGGAAATACTTGGCAAGAGAAGGGGCATTCTTATTTAACAATTCCCCTTGCTTTTTTTTTAAACATGCTATACGTATGTAGTATAAGGTTATGTACATATGCCAGAAATACGACTCTGTAGTAGTGAAGAGAAAAATGAATACTACAACGTCGTAACAGAAACATATTTCTGGCATAATGCTGCGATAAATAAGGAAAAACGAAAAAAATACTACTCTGTGGTGACAAAACATGAGTTTTATGCTGCGCCAAAATAATGTGCATATGCATGAAATACTACATTGTCGCACAACTAAAACCAGGATAGGTTTTATTTTGCACAAAATGCATAAATGGCTCAAGTGCTCGATTGACAGAGCTGCTTGACGGTTTGCGAGAGAAACAGTTTTCAAGTTTTGTATTTTTAACAATTCAAGTGTGAGGCGAACAGACAACCGATGTCCTCCGATCTTTTTCACGCAGTCGTAAGATGAGACCAGCGAGGACACAATCTCAAGCGTGGAGGTAGAAAAATGAATAAAATTCAAGCGTTGAACGAAGTGATGAAGATGTGGACATGGCTCTATAAACATCCGGCACATGACAAAAAATATTACGTCACCCATGTCGCCAAGTTGAGCAAGCCGTGGAAGAACAACTGCCCGGTCTGTGATCTGGCCGAAGATACATGTTCCAACTGCCTGATGACTTGGGAAGATCAGAAAGGCACTTTCTGCACTGATCCCGAATCTCCCTTCCGCAAATGGCGAGAGACCACTTTGGACAATCCGGATTATCGAACCTTATACGCCGGCGATATCATTGCCATGGCCAAGAGGATAAGCCGGGGCGCGAGTGCCTCTATTTGAAAAGGTCAGTATCTACAGGCAAATTTAACGCAATCTCAAGCAAGGAGGTAGTAAGATGAAGGTCGTTGATAGGTCAAAAGAAATGGTGAAAATGTGGACATGGCTTTATAAACATCCAGCCCATGACCGTGAGTACTATGTTACTCATGTGGCGAAATTGAGCAAGCCGTGGAAGAACCTCTGTCCTCTCTGTGATCTTGAGCTGACAGGCGACAAATGTACCAACTGCTTAATGTCCGGTGAAGGGCAGAAAGTTACCTTCTGCTCTGATCCCGAATCGCCGTTAAACAAATGGAAAATCACCGACACCAGCAATCCCGATAATCGAACCTATTATGCGGGTGAAATCATCGCAATCGCCCAGAAACTTATGGGGAAGTTGAAGGGTTCTGCTTGAGCCCTCAAGTGGATATATCGATCCCGGTCATTCTGACGGGATCGATAAAATGCAGCAGAGGGTTGTTGGTTTTTATGCAATGTGTGCCGGGATGTTATGGTTGTGCATTAAACAGAGTGTAGTGGTGGAATGAAAAGGCTGGTGTTGAGGTACTCCACTGTAAGATTGTACATACAGCGCAAATACTCCAATGTAGGAGTTTCAACCACAAGGCAGTAGAGATTACATGGTTGAAAGCTACGGTATAATTTAAGAGGACCTTCTATACGTGCTTGATTTTTATAGAGTGTCACAAGAGGAACTTTTATGAATAAAAATGAGTTTGTTCCGGCAAGAAAAAAACTCAAGAAAACACAGCAACAGCTGGCGGATCTTCTGGGGGTGTCGGTTAAAACGATACATAGCTACGAGCAGGGGCGCAGGGCGATTCCGTCGCATATTGAAAGACAGGTATTTTTTCTTCTGAGTAATCAGCGCAGCAGAAAACAGAATCTCATTCCCTGCTGGGAGAAAAAACAATGCACTTACAAAGAAAAATGTCCTGCCTGGGAGTTTCAAAGCGGACATTTGTGCTGGTTTCTTTGTGGAACGAAATGTGATTGCACGGCTGAGGCTTCCCGTCAGGATAAATTGCAGAATTGCCGAAATTGCAGAATCTTCACGTCCCTGCTTGAATAGATGAAAAGATGGGGACGGAAAAATTTTCTGTTGCCTGTCGTAAGGGCGTGGTTCGTCTTGTATTGGGGAGTTTTTCTGCGGCCTTAATTCCCACTATAAATCCAGGATTAATAGCTATTTCAGCAATGATGTAAAAATGTCACATTCTTTGCAAATCTCTAATTTTACCTTATGGCAGGCATCCTGGGCACAATTGCACAATGTACCACACAGAAACCAGCACAAATGTCCGCTTTGAAACTCCCAGGCGGGGCACTGCTCTTTAACACTACACATTTTTTTCTCCCAACATGGTGTCAAGACATCATTTCTGCCTCGTTGATTGATCAACAAGAAATAGAGGTGTCGCTCTATGTGCATGGGTATAACCCGCCATCCCTGTTCATAGCTGTGAATTGTCTTAAGCGACATCCCAAGGATTTCAGCCAGTTGAATTTGGGTCTTGCCAAGCTTTTTTCGTAAGAACTTGAAATCTTCTTTGGTCAAAAGGAATACCTCTTAAGGCAGTGTGAGCTTGGGTTTCAGGGTAATAAGAACCAGTAACGAAAAAGAATAAACACTCTTTTTAAAAATGTGAAAAATTATTTGACCAAGTGGCTGATACACTATCAATTGCGAACGGCAATAAGGGTGTATAGCATAGATGATCTGTTCGGGGCTCCCACTTTTCAGGAAACCCCCACATTAAGCTACGGATTGCAAGGATTTCTTCAATCTTTTACTTGAGAAGGTCCTTGATAATTTCACAGGAGCGACATTTTTTGCTCTTTTCTTCGAGGGTGCAGCCCTTGGTGCATTCGCACAACGTGCCACAGATAAACCAGCACATATGTCCGGTTTGAAACTCCCAGGCCGGACACTGTTCTTTCACCCCACATTCGACAATATCCCAGCACTGTTCAGTAGTTACGTAACTGCCGATTTGATTGCTGAGGAGATACCACACCTCACGCTCAATGTAGGCCGGTATGTTTCTTTTGCCCTGCTCATAGCATTGCACGGTCTTTAGAGCTACACCGAGAAGCTCGGCCATTTCTTTTTGGGTCTTTTTGAGCTTTTTTCTGGCGTTATAAAAGTCATCAATTTCCAAGTGAACCTCCTGCAGTCAGAGATATTTATTTCTAGCAAAATACTACAAATGACCATTTTACTCAAGCTGCAATCACATTTGTGAGACAAAGGTTTTTCTCTTTGAAGGCAGGGTATCAATATTCACTGCCGACATTTCCTCCTTTCCTCAATCTGTGCTACAATCCATTTGTGTCCGGAAAGTCCACGTTTGCTACATTCTAATTTCCTGAATGAATGGCCGTGAGGTTTGGCAAGGAGATCCACTATGTTTTTCGTGGCGATGTTGGCGACTTCGGCTGGCGGAAAAAGTTGGATAGCGACACCATTCGGACAAAAGGGACTCCCTTTATCCCTCGCCCTCACCCTTGTTTTGGCGGCCTGTCCACCGACCCAGGCCTTTACGCCATTTCGTATCGGTACCGGCGGCAGCACCGGGGTGTATTATCCGATTGGCAAGCTTATCGCCGCCGGCCTGACCCAGTCGGCGGCAGAAGAGTCCTCGGCCTTGAAAGGCTTCATCGGGGTTGCCCAGAACTCTGCAGGCTCAATCGAAAACGTCCGGGCGGTCATCGCCGGTGAACTTGAAGCCGGGATGGTGCAGGCGGATATCGCCGCCCTTGCCTATAACCGCCAGGGTGAATTTCAAGGTCTGGCGGAGGCGGCAAACGTGAGAGCTATAGCCGGCTTGTATTCCGAAAAATTTCAGCTGGTGGTGAGAAAAGATGCCGGCATCGGCAGATTTCACGATCTCAAAGGGAAAAGAATTTCCGTCGATGAACTCGGCTCGGGAACAAGAGCCATAATGAATATTGTGCTCGAGGCCTATGGCATGGCCGAAAGTGATCTGCTGCCCCTTTATCTCAAACCGGCGTTTACCGAGGATAAGATGAAAAGCGGCGAGTTGCAGGGTTTTGCCATTATGGCCGGCGCGCCGAATGCAGCGGTAAACAAGCTGCACGATAACGGTATTACCCTTCTCCCCATAGATCAGCACATTGCCGCTGCCATAAGTCAGCAATATAAATACCTCACTCCCGGAAAAATCGGCAGAGACATCTATCGTGACATCCCCGAAACTTCGACGCTCGAGGTGTATGCGCTCTTCGTCGTCAGCGCTGCAATGTCCGATGATCTGGCCTATGGTGTCACCAACGCACTTTTCAGTCCACAGACCATCAAGAGCCTGCACGAAGGACATCCGCTGGGCAAATCCATCACTTTGGATACCGCTTTGCGGGGTGTCTCCATCCCTCTGCACCCCGGGGCGGAGCGCTTTTACCGGGATCGCCGGATGGTGAAAGAATGACCCTTGTGCCGCCTTCATTGCGTCGAGCCGTTCCCAAAAGCGTAATGATCGGCAGTATTCTATTGGTGTTCCTTGCCGTCTTTTTGATCATCATCTACACCAATAAAACCCTGCATTCCATTGAGAAGAATCTCCCCACGACCCTTTTTGGCGAGCTGAACTCGCTTTCCATGGTCCTGGAGGATATTTCAAGAGTAGTTTCTTCGGCAAGCATCGCCGCGGTCACCGAGGATCCCCAGCATATCGTCGAGTTGCGATCGGACATTCTTCGTGCCCATACCCGGATTGTTGAGCTGAGAAATACCTATGTTGCCAATAACATGGTCAATGCCTCGGCTTTTCATGCGGTCATCGCCCCGGCAATTGCCGATTTACAGATCTGGTTGGCGGACGGTGTCTCGGGGTATGCAGCGGATTCATCGATTGCCTTAAATATTATCCGGGAGCGAATAACCAAGGCCTTCCATAAAGCCGCCAAGATCAAATATGAATCCTGGGCAGGTGCGCAAGATATTCTCGAGAAGGAACGCAATCGTCTGGAGAGTTTTCAGCGCAGCGTCAATGTCCTCTTCGTCCTCACCCTGGTTCTTGCTTGTATGTTGATTTTCCTGCTTTTTCGCCAGATCAACATAAAAAACAAAGAGATCGTTGCCAACAAAGAGATCCAGCAGCAGCATGCCTTGCTGACCAGCCTTTTGCACCACATTCCCATGGGCGTCGTTGTTTGGAACAAAGACAAGGAAATTATTCACATGAATAGAGGTTTTACCGAGATCACCGGTTATGATCGCCCCGATCTCCGGCGGTTATCGGACTGGCCGAGTCTCGCCTATCCGGATCCGCTTTATCGCAAGCAGACAATACAGCACTGGAAGGCGATGGGCAGGAAGGGTTCCATTGGTGAATACCGGGTTACATGCAAAAATGGCACGGTCAGGGATATTGAATTCCGCATTGCCCGTCTCTCGGATCTGCGGGTCATCTGCACCTTGACCGACGTAACCGAACGTAACAGAAACGAAAAAGCGTTGCAGGAAAGCCATCTTTTCGAGGCTCGTGCCAAAAAAATGGAGTCCCTCGGGCTTCTGGCAGGAGGAGTGGCACATGACCTCAACAATATCCTTTCCGGTATCGTCAGCTATCCTGAACTCCTCCTCTTCGAACTGCCGGAAGACCACAAGATGCGCCGGCCGATCGAGATAATGCGCGAGTCCGGCCTGCGAGCTTCAGCGATTGTCCAGGATTTGTTGACCGTCGCCCGTGGGGTTGCTGTTGCCAAGGAACCGATAAATCTCCTGGCGATTATCGAAGATTATTTGCAATCCCCGGATTTCAAAATGATCGAGCATTATCATCCCGGAATCACCCTTTCGACCAGTCTGGCAACCGATACGGCAAACATCATGGGCTCCCGAGTGCACATCCGCAAGATCCTCATGAATCTTGTGTCGAACGGTTTCGAAGCGAGTACTCCTCCCGGTCATGTGACTATATCGCTTTGTAACCAAAAAATTGATGCCCTGACGCGCGGCGATTCGGAAATTGAAGAAGGCGACTATGTGACCCTGACGGTTGCCGATCACGGTAAGGGTATAACGAGCGAAGATCTGGAGAAAATCTTCGAACCTTTTTACTCGAAAAAAATCATGGGCAGAAGCGGCACGGGCCTTGGCCTTACCGTCGTTTGGAACGTAGTCCAGGACCACCGTGGCTATATAAAAGTTTCGAGCTCAGAAAAGGGCACGCAATTTATTCTCCATTTCCCGGTCACGGATAAACAGGAACAGCTCTCCGAACCGGCCGTTGATCTGGCTCGTTTAACAACTGGCCGGGGCGAGACCGTTCTGGTCGTTGACGACGTCGGTACGCAGCGATTGATCACCGCGAGTATTGTCAAAAAACTCGGCTATCGTGTGGAATCGGTGCCGAGCGGTGAATCGGCTCTTGAATATCTGCGGTTTCGGCCGGTCGATCTGGTGATTTTAGATATGATTATGAGTCCCGGTATTAACGGTCGGGTGACCTATGAACGAATTCTTCAGATGCACCCCGGTCAGAAAGCGATCATCGTCAGTGGTTATGCGGAAACCGATGAAGTCAAAGAGGCCCTGCGGCTGGGGGCCGGCAGGTTTCTTAAAAAGCCGTTGATGATTCAGGAACTGGCGTCGGCAATCAAAGAGGAGCTTCATTCCGTTTCTCGGTCATAGCCGCCCGGACACGTTCTGCCGATCCAGTCCGGTGACCTTTTCCCTATGTCTCTGCAGTATACGTTGTTGCACGGTTGGGAAAGCAGCTTTTGTGCAGGTAAATCAGCGGTGTTCCGGTAATTCGGTGGGGACGTCGCTGGAGCTCATTTCCTTATCATTGGTGTCTAAGATGCAATCTTAGCACTGATTCCTTTCTTCATGACTTGTCTGTTGTACGCATCCAGGGCGTCGCGCCGCTTCAGCATGCCGACTACCCACCGAGCCTCCAGACTTTCGACGACGGGGATCTCTTCGATGCCCTTGATGTCAAAAAGCTGCATGGCGGTAAAGAGGGAATCGTCCGGGGTGAGCATGGTTACGTCTCGGTTGCAGATCCCGCCAACTTTATAAGCGATTTGTTCTTTCTCCTCACGGTGCAAGATATTTTTCACGTCCTGCAGAGAGACGATACCGGTCATCTTTCCGGAATCGTCAACGACCGGGAAGTAAAAACTTTTACCTATGCTGAAGATTTGCAGGAGTTGTTTGATGTTTGCTTCCTCGCTGATAAAATCAACATCGTCGCTGATGGCTGCACCGACTTTCAAGGATTTCATGATCGCCACTTCACGGCCTTCGTGGATATCGATCCCTTCCCGGGTGAAATCGACGGTATCGATGGAATCCTCGCAAAACTTGTTGGCCACTATGGTTCCTATTATTGTGGCAATCATGACAGGGAGAATAATCTGGTAATTGCCGGTCATTTCAAAGAGGAGAAAGATGGCGGTCATTGGCGCGTGGGTGGCGGCGGCAAGAAAGGCACCAATACCAACGGCCGCATAGGCACCTGAACCGGCGGTAAATTCCGGAAGAAGTTTATGGACCACCGACCCAAAGGAACCACCCAGCATCGCTCCGATAAAAAGTGACGGGGCAAAGACTCCGCCTGCGCCGCCTGAACCGAGGGTAATTGAAGTGGCAATAATCTTCAGAAAAATCAAGGCAAACATCACCCAGGTAATGCCGCCACCAGCCAAAACCTCCTTCATGTAGTCGTAGCCATCGCCCATGACCTGCGGAAAAAACATGCCGATGATCCCGATACAGAGAGCGCCGGTAAGGGGCTTGAGCTGCGGATGGAGAGGCAGGTCGCGGTACTTGTCGCGGACGAGATAGAAGGTTCGGATATAGAGAACAGCTGCCAGCCCGATAAACACTGCCATGAGTCCATAGAGCGGAAACTCAACCAGTCGGTTGATTATGGAGTATTCGGGGATCTGGAAAGCACTGGCTAGCCCATAGTAGCTGCGGGTGACGGCGGTGGACATGGCGGAGGCAATCACCAAGGCGGCAAAAGAGGAGATCTCATAGGTGCCGAGCAGAACGATTTCCGCGGCGAAAAAGACTCCGGCGATAGGAGCATTGAACATCCCGGCAACACCGCCGGCACAGCCGGCTGCGACGTAGACCTTCATTCTATTGCCGGAAACTCGGTTTAACTGTCCAACCTGGGAGCCCATCGCGCCACCGATCTGGGCTATGGGTCCCTCAACACCGGCGGAGTTCCCGGTGCCGATGGTCAGGCCCGTGGCGAGGATTTTCAAGACAATTGACCGCGCCCTGATAACGCTATCTTCCAGGTTGACCTTGCGCAGAAATTTAGGGAATCCGTAGCCGTTTATCTCGCCGGGAAAGAGCAGGGACAAAGGGATGAGGAGAATCGTGCCGGCTATTGGAATGAGAGGCAGGAGGAGGATATGCCAACCACCCTGGTCGATAGCGAGTAGCCTCGCTGCCACCATCGAAGATGACAGCGGTGAACGAGATCGACAAAACTGCGAAAAACTATGTTCAGCAATCCTGCGAGCAAGCCAATGAAGCTGGCGATGACGACCATCCGGGTGTTATCGCCCGGAATGAATTTTTGCAGGGTTCTTCGTATTTTCACAGAGTCTCCGCCTTTGACTGTTGCTGGTCTCAACCGCCTGCCCATCTCTCTTTACAAAGCTGCTCAGTCTTTTGCTTTACTTTTCGCAGGCGGAAGGGAAATTAATTCATTATAGTTATTTCTATGAATCGACGAACACTGGGCAGGAATGTTTCATGTTTGTTGATAAAATGTTCATTTAGTTTCATAATAATGCGGAATGTTGCTGTGGTTTGTTGCAGTTCTTGTTTGAGGTGGTCGGGGTATAATCAGTCGGTGAATTTTTAACTGGGTGGTTTTCTTAGGGCAAATGGAACGTAATGGAACTCTTAGGAGCGAAATCCTTGTGGATTGGCTGGCAAAATTCGTACGGAAAATTACAATTTTTACATAATATTGTTTTAAATTAATATATTATCCTGTGTTTCTGATGGGTCATTCAGAATGGCATGGGGTTTGCTGTTTCGTTACACCATAGTTTTCCCGAGTAACCTACCGGATAGTAGGTGGAGCGCGGCGCTGTTTCACCTCCTCGATTATCCCTATCCCGGCAATATCCGCGAACTTCGCGATATCGTCGAATATTGCGCCAACGTTTGCCGCAAACAGGATATCGACACGGAGGATTTGCGCGGTACCTTTTGAGCAAAGATTGTCAATCGAAGTGAGCGGGTAATGATATGGAAATCAACCATTACAGGAAAGTCAGGTTGCGACTGAGCGGTGTCTTCTGTCTCCTGATTACCGTGCCGGTAGCGATTCTTATTTTTGTTACCACCAACAGCCTGCGCGAAGCCGCGATCGAAAAGATTGAGGTGTCCGTCGGGCGGCTCATTGAGCATAAAAAGGATGTGGTAACCCTCTTTCTCAAGGAAAAAGAGGATCTCCTGACCATGCTGGTCGGCATGTATCCCATTTCCTATCTCGGCCGTCAGGAGAACCTTGATAAACTGTTCATAGCCGTCAATAAAACCGGCAGCATTGTCGATCTCCATGTTATCGATTCTTCGGGCAAACAGCTCGCGTATGTCGGCCCTTACTCACAGAGTATACAGAATAAAAATTATTATGATGCCCAATGGTTTCAGGATGTTCTTATCAATGGCAGTCATGTCAGCGATGTCTTCCTCGGCTTTCGCAATGTCCCGCATTTCGTGGTAGCGGTCGCCGATCCCTTAAAGACGTATGTGTTGCGAGCGACGATAAATTCGGAGCAGTTCAATCTGCTCCTCCTGAGCTCGCAGATGGGTTCGCACGGCGATACCTTTATCGTCAATGGGGAAGGCGTGCTGCAGACGCCAAGCCGGACCGGGCTGACTGAGTTGAACAGACAGGATAGACTCCTTCTCGAACACCATGAAGGAACCAGCATAGTCAAGAGAGAAGAGAGCAGCTTTGACAGCGCCAAGGACAAAGTCACGCCCAATCTTTTTGAGGAGATGTCCATCATCAAGAAAAACGAGAGCGTCATCGCCACCAGATGGGTGAAAGATGGCCAATGGTGCCTCTTTGTCAAGGCCTGGGTTGATGATTCGCTTGGGCCATTTTACAAGGTCAGCAACAACATCATTATCGTCATTATCTCGACAAGCGTCGTCTTTTTGGTCATCGCCGTTCTCCTCGCCAACTATCTTTTACAGCGGATCGAGAAAGAGGATCGCAGGCGGGCGGAACTTGGCCACCAGATAGTGCAGATGGAGAAGATGGCCACGGTCGGTCGACTTGCCGCCGGCATCGCCCATGAGATCAACAATCCGCTGCAGATGATAACCAGTCAGGCCGGGTGGATCGGTGAATTGTTGGTGGAGGAAGAGCCGGAAAAGGTCAGTAATCTTCAGGAATATAAAAAATCCATAGAGCAGATCAAGCTCCATGTGCGCCGGGCCGGGACTATTACCCACAGGCTGCTCGGATTCTCACGCAAGATATCGGCGGAAAAAGAGAATGTCCAGATCAACGAGCTGATCGAAGAGACCATTTCTTTTGTTGAAAAGGATGCCGGGTATAATAATGTCTCGATCGTCAGGAACTATGCTGAGGGTCTTCCCGGCATTATGACCGATGGCCCGCAGTTGCAGCAGGTGTTTCTCAATCTCATCAATAACGCCATCGATGAAATCGGCTCGGGTGGAATTATTGAGATCCGCACTGCGGTGCTGGATGATAAACTGGTTGCTGAATTCGCCGACAACGGCCAAGGCATCAAACCGGAAAATCTGAAACGCATCTTCGATCCATTCTTTACCACTAAGGATCCGGGCAAGGGAACCGGACTCGGGCTTTATATCAGTTATGACATTGTTAAGAAACTTGGCGGCACAATCAGCGTCGCCAACAGGAACAGCGGAGGTGCAATTTTCACCATTGTTCTACCGATAAACAATCTCGGTTCTGGACGGTGATCGGCAACAATGGGTGCTTTTCGATAGAGGATCTTTAAAAATTTAAAAAAGGAAAAATGTTATGAAAGAATTTAACGTGCTGGTAGTCGATGATGAGCAGGAATTTCGTGATATTACATTGAAAAGACTGGAAAAACGGGGATTGAAGGTCAAAGGGGCGGAGAGCGGAGAAAAGGCCCTGGAAATCCTTGAACACAGCTATACCGATGTCGTTCTGCTCGACGTCAAAATGCCTGGTTTGGACGGTATTGAGACCCTGCGGCGGATTCGCAACATGAAGCCTCTCGTCGAGGTGGTGCTGTTGACCGGCCATGCCTCGGTCGATTCAGGAATCGAAGGTATGAAGCTGGGGGCCTTTGATTATCTGATGAAACCCATCGAGCTTGAGCCGCTCCTTGAAAAGCTGGAGGACGCCTACGAAAAGAAACGCTTGCACCAGGAAAAAATTGAACAAGCACAAATAAAGAGGAATATGTCCAAGCCTGCTTAATCGGCCTTTGGCGGGATTTTTCCAAGTTTGGTTCTTCTGCGGATGATATTTTTTCAGAAGAATGCATTGTCAGCTGGTGTTTTTCCTCCTTTTGCAGCTTCCGATCATCATCGGCGGCATTGCCATTGCCGCCGATGATGACCTAAGACCGCCCAACGCACCAAGGCATTGGGTGGCAAATCGGTCAATATACCCTAACATCACACCAACCCGATCTTTTTAAAAGTCACAGGGGGCAAATTTGAGTAGCAGGAGCAAAGTATATGAAAAAATATGAAAGGGCAATCATCGATGCATATCAACAAAGTCCAAATTTGCTCTGTATTCTCTCGGCAATTTCCATCTTTTTGATTGATATCTTAACCGGAGAGCATATCCATTTTCCGATATTTTTTGCTGTTCCGGTTGGATTGGCCGCATGGCAATTAAATAGATCCATGGCATATACCCTATCCGTACTGCTCCCTCTTTTAAGGGTCGGATTCTTTTCTATGTTGAATGACGGGCCACTCAATATAATATCAATTATTAATGCGCTGATAATAATAGCTGCTCTGTCGGCTTACGCGTATCTGATTACCAGAATTATTATGGACAGAAGAGAGTTGGAATTTAAAGTTAACCAATTAGAAGAGAAACTGCACACGTACACAGCCGCAGAAAGACGAAATTGAAAAGCTGCAGAGCTAGCTTCACTATGTGAACCTAGGTTGCCGAGCGGTCACATGGATGCTGGCTCAGGAATGCATTTCTCAGGCACTCGGTAATACCGGAAGGGGGCTATTATTATGAGGGTAATGATCTGCGGCAAAGGTGGCAGCGGCAAGAGCACAATTACTGCATTGCTCGCCAAAGCCTTGAAAAATTGTGGAAAAACCGTACTGGTTGTGGACACCGATGAATCCAATCTGTGTCTGCATCGGCTGCTCGGCGCTCGTTTGCCGGAGGTGCTGATGGAGGCCATGGGCGGGCGTAAAGGGGTAAAAGAAAAGCTCCACCCATCTTTTCCCCACCACCCGGAAGATGCTTTTTTGAAAGATCCACTGACCCTCGACGATCTGCCGCCATCCTGTTTGGCCGATGCCGATGGCATCAAGCTGCTGGTGGTCGGCAAGATCCGTGAATATGGCGAAGGATGTGCCTGCATGATCGGCAGCATTTCCAAGGCGGTGCTGTCACGGCTCCGCGAGGGCATCGACGAGGTGATTCTGATCGATGCCGAGGCCGGGCTTGAGCATTTCGGGCGGCGGGTCGATGCCGGCTGTGATCTGGTCCTGGCCGTTGTCGACCCGAGCTTTGAATCGATTGCCATGGCCGATAGGATTCACCAGTTGGCCAAAGGGGCGGGAATTGAGGCCTTCTTTATCCTCAATAAAGTCGAGGAGTCCGTTCACGCGGCAATGGTCGCCGGGCTCGATGCAGCACGGATTATTGCCGCTTTGCCACGGAGCGATACGATTTTCTTAGAGAGTCTGCACGGTCGTTCGCTCAGCGGCGGCCTGCAGGAGGTGGAGGCTATCTGCCGGTTTCTGGCAAGGTATAAAAAACCTGCAGCGCCGCTCCTTCGTTTGTAAGATTGCCTGGACACCGATCCTGCCGCTTGGAATATTTTGACTTCGCTATGGCCTTTACTGCAAAGAGACTCTGGCAGGACGGGGTGTTTCCGGCCTGCCACGATGGTCATCACCAGCCCTTGGTGGCCATGATTTTCTTGATCATCTCCTCATTTTTCTTTTCAACGATCAGCATCCTTTGTGCCTGAGCGGCGTGAATTTTTTCCGTCAGGGCGTTGATGTCAGCCGGTTTTTCGAGCAGGTCGAGGGCTCCCAGTTTCATGGCCTCGATACCCTGCTTGATGGTGGCGTGACCGGTCAGGAGAATGACCGCCAGGTCAGGATTTTTTTCCTTGAGGATCTTCAGGGTTTCAATGCCGTCCATCTCCGGCATCATCAGGTCGAGAATGACGGCATCATAGCCTCCGGTCGCGGCTTTTGCCAGACCATCCTTGGCCGATGAGGCAGTCGACACCATCATATTTCTCGCTTTCATCCGATCGGACATCACGGTCAGGAAATCCTCTTCATCATCGATCAGCAATATTTTCTCAATCATCGGGTCCTCCTTTCTTACAATAATGAGGTACTGCATTCACTCGGATCGGTCCGGCAAGGGTCAGGCCAGATGCAGAATCAGTTCCTTGCTGTTGCAATTTGCCGAAAGCCTTGCCCCGAGGGCAGCCAGGAGATCATCACTTTCGGTGGGCATTTTTCCCGAAAAGCCTTCGTCGAGGCTGTCGATCCCGCATATCCGCAGGGTGATACCGGTATCAACTCCTTCCGGGATAAGCAGCAGGGTACTGTCGGCGTTGGTCGCCTTGAAGGCAAATTCCAGGCAGAGCCAAATCAGGTTTTGCAGGAGAAACGGATTGCCGGAGAAGACCAGCGGAGCCTTGGGCTGTTCGACCCGTATGGTGAGTTTTCGCATGGCCGCCAGCCGTCCCGCAAGATTTGCCACCAGGCCGGTCAATTCACAAAGATCAACCTGGGCCTGAAAATTGTCGACACTGTGGGCAAAGCGACTCATGTTTTTCATAATGGTGTCGGCCCGGTGGATCTGCTTGGTGAACTGCCGACACGCTTTGTTCAGCCGTTCCGGATCGATGGCCGCGCCGCGCTGGGCGGCAAAAGACAGGTCTTCGAGCAGGCCGGCATTCTCACTGATAATTGCCAGGACGTTTTTTATCTCGTGGGCAATGGAGGCGGAAACCTTGCCGAAAAAGTGTAAGCCGGCTTCGCCGATTGCATCGTATTGAACATCCATGGCGTCCTTTTTCATAGTTTCACCGCCGCGTGCATTTTGGCGATCAGAGTGTCTATTTTGACGGGTTTGACGAGATAACAAGCGGATTCCGAGGAACCAGCGACATAGTCGGCTTCCGAGCCGTGACCGGTGAGAAAGATAAACTTCATATCCTTCTGGATTTTTTCCAGCAGCACCTTCAGTTCAAGGCCACTCGTACCGGGCATCTTCATGTCAAGGACCGCCAGATCGTAAATATTTTTTTCCGCGAGAGCCAGGGCGTCTAGGGCACTGATCGCACAATCGGCATTAACCCCTCGAAACGAGAGGCGTTCCGCCAGGGTGGTGACAAATTCTTTTTCGTCGTCTACCAGTAAAACACGCATTGTTTATTTCTCCGTTGCTCTTTGAGGAGGCTGAAGGGGGAGGGTGATGGCGAAGGTGGTACCCTCTCCCAGCCGACTGGTAACATAAATGTTGCCACCAAGTTCTTGAATTAACCCGTAGGTGATAGACAATCCGAGTCCGGTCCCGCCGGTCTTGGTCTTGGTGGAGAAAAAGGGTTCGAAAATTTTGCCCAGATCGGTATCCGACATACCGCAACCATTGTCGGTAATCGTGGCGATGACATTGTTTTCGCCTTCACGCCATACCTTGATCGCGAGTTTTCCGCCGACAGTCATGGCCGAGAAGGCATTATTGATGATATTGAGAAAGATCTGCTGCAGCTTGCCGCGATCGCTCTGAAATTCGGGGAGATTATCGGCAAGATCGATCTTAATGGTGATATTGCGGTACTCAGCCTCCTTGTGCAGAAAGCCGAGTACCTCGTTGATGATATTGCCGATTTCGACCTTTTCGATGGCGCTGTCTATATGCCGGGCAAAGCCGAGCAGCCGTTTGGTGATTTTACCGCACCGCTCCACCGAAGCCAAAACCGAATCGATCAGTTCAATTATCCGCGAATTCTGGGGGCAGGTGTCGGTATAGATGAAGATATCCTTGACCAGGCCGGCTTTCTCATTGATGATTGCCAGGGGGTTGTTGATTTCATGGGCGACACCCGCGGCCAACCTGCCAATCGATGCCAGTTTGTTGGAGTATTCCATCTGGTGCAGAGTGCTCAGGCGACGCTGATCGAGGAGGTACATGCTGTTGACCATATAGGTCGAGAAGCCGAGGATCGCCAGAAGAATGACCGATATGCTGATGATGAGAAAGATGATAAGTTGAAAGCGGGTTTGCCGCCATGGTTTCATCAACTCGTCCTTCTCCTTGACGATGACGAGAATATACGGCGAATCGGGTATATATGCCGAACATATGATGACATCCTCACCGGTTGTGTTTTTTTCTTCAAGGATTTCGGTGTGATCCGAGTACTCAGGTACAGTGTAGGGAATCTTCTCAAATACCTGGTTATGGTAGAGAGTCGGGGTTTGGATGACGCCTTCACGGTTGATGAGAAAGGCATCGCCTCGACCGCTCAATTCAAAATCACGTAACAGTTCATTGAAGCGGCTGGTGTCGAGCGCCGCCCGCAGCACATAAAACGAGCCATCCGGCAGAGCGTATTTCGCTGCTATTATAAGATGCGGAACGTTGCGAAAGCCGAGAAATACCTCGCTGATATAAAATCCCTTTTTCTGAATTTCCTTGAACCAGTCCTGGCTGCTGTAGTCCTTGCCCTCCAGGGAATAGGGCCCCACATAATTGATTTGCAGGCCGTTTTGATCGATCACCCCGAGGTCGACGAAGCCGTTGAAACTGTCGCGAAGATTGATGAGCAGGGAATGAAGTTTTTCCGGTTGGGATAATTCCCGCAGATGATTGGTCTTGACGATAAAAGACAGGGCCGAGAGCCGTTCGCTGAGAAAGAAAGAAATCGACCGTTTGGCGTTCGAACCAATGCGCAGGGTGCGGAGCAGGTTTTCCGACTCGATCGATTTCTGGGTAAAGTTGTAATCGATACTGGTGATAAAGATGAGGGGTACGAGGGTCACCAGCGAGGTCAGCAGAACGGCAATTTTCCAGATGCGCCGAAAATTAAACATCTGCCGGAATGGTCCGGTCGATGATTCATCAGTATGCCAGAATTCCGGCTTGAATTGGTTCAGTATCGACATGGCAGCCTCAAGTGTGCCTCAGTTGCGGGACGAAGGCGTTATCCCCTATCCCGCGAAGGTATTATGCCCGGTTTTTCTTGCTCTCGAACCTTCTCGTTGGCCTTCATCAGGGTCTGGCTGAGCAGCTGGATATCGACCGGTTTCTGGAGGAAGGCGAAGGCGCCCAGTTCCATGCAGACATCCTTGTCCTTTTCAGTGCCGTGACCGGTGAGGACGATGACCTCGATATCCGGGTTGGTGGTCTTCACCTGGCGCAGCACTTCGATGCCGTCGATGCCCGGCATTCTCAGGTCGAGGATCATGACTTCCGGCTCTTCGTCGGCGATCATGGTCAGTGCCGATTCGCCGTCATAGGCAACGGCCGAGCCCATATCGCGCATGATCAGCCGCTCGGACAGGGTCTGGACGAAGTCCCGTTCGTCATCGACCAGCAATACCTTCGACGGCATTTCGAAATCATACCGACGGTAGATATCGGGTTGGTGAAAACCCTCACCGATGCGGGTGGATATTGACTCGACTCCGGGCACCTTTTCGACGATCGATTTAAGATCTTCCTCAAGCCGGGAAAGCATCAGGACGTTTTTGTTGATAGTCAGGGTAATGGCACCCTTTCTGGCATCGACCAGGACGTTGTGGCCTTCCTGGGCGAGTTTGACATCTACCTGGGCAGCCAGCAGGAAATCGGCGAGGATGGCCTGGGAATGGGCGGTTTTGGCAACCACGTCGCTGCCGGCCTTTTCCAGAATGAGTGCGGCAGCGGCGGCGACCTCGGTTTTATCCATCGGCACGACGATATCATAGAGACCGGGTGCCCAGGGATCTTCCCCTCTGTTCAGCATCTTCAACCAGGCGGCGAGATCCTCGTCCTGCTGGCGAATCTGTTGCAGGGCGCTTTTTTCGGTCTTGTGCTTCTCGCTGTATGGCTTCATTGATACGAAACTTCAGCTCGGCAACCAGGCAGACCCGCAGCACATGGCTGATTTTGTCGGGAATGAGAAAGCCAACCGGACCGGTGATCAGCAGCTGGTCATCGTTCATCAGGCTGGCCAGGGCCAGGCGCAGATGGGCCACCGAACGTTCCTTTTCATGGGTGAAACGGTTAAAGACCGAGGTCTTGGCGGAAAAGGCGCCAAGGATTTTGCTTTCGTTCAATCCCGAGGTTGCCGCCGCAGCGGCAACTATCTTCTTGAGATCGACGAGTCTTGTAGCCGGAGGTGGCTGATGAGTTCCTTGATAACTGCCGACTTTTTGCTGAAGGCTGCGCCGACTATTGTGATAACAGACATAGAATCTCCTTTTTAAGAAATATAGCACACATTGGTAAGTGGGCACTGATTTTCTTCAGATTTCTTGTGGGCTGTTTCATGAACGGCGCAGATCGCCTTTTCCATGGTCGAGTAGATATGATCCCGGCCGATTTTTTCGATCAGATGGGTTCTCTCCAGAACAGCCATGACCGTTTCGTTGACCCCGCAGAAGGAGATATCCAGCCCGGCACTGCGCACCGTCGAAACCACCAGCGATAGTACCTCCTCGCCGGAGGCATCGATGTCATTCATGCCATTGGCAACGATGACGATGTGTTTGAGGCTTTTTTTACCCATCATCCGGTCGGTGATCTTGTCTTCCAGATAACTGGCGTTGGCGAAGAACAGTGGTCCTTCAAAGCGGATCATATCGATATACTGGCATTCCCTCAGGCCGTGGAGGACGGAACTCTTCAGGGACTCGTCATCATGCCGGGAAAGGGTCGAGACATTCGGGCGCATACTCTTGTAAAGAAAGACCGCAAGCGACAGAAAAACGCCGATCATGATACCCTTGTCGAGATGCGGGGCGAAGACGAGGGTCATGAGAAAGGAGAAGACGGAAATGGCACCGTCATATTTCTTGGCATGCCAGGCATGGATAAAACCGGAGGCGTTGATCAGACCGATAACCGCCATCATGATAACCGCGGCCAATACCGATTGGGGGAGATGGTAGAGCAGCGGGGTGAAAAAGAGCAGCACCAGACCGACGGTGATGCTGGTGAAAAGACTCGACATGCCGCTGACGGCACCGGCCTGGAGATTTACCGCCGACCGGGAGAAGGAGCCGGAACCCGGATAGGCGTTGGTCATCGAGCCGATGATGTTGGCAAGGCCCTGGCCGATCAATTCCTGGTTGGGATCAAGTCGCTGACCGGTCTTGGCGGCCATGGCCTTGGCGATGGAGATGGCCTCCATAAAGCCGAGCAGGGAGATGATAATAGCGCTCGACAGCAGATGGGAAATGGCCCGCATGTCAAGCGGCGGCATGGAAAATGATGGTAGTCCTTTGGGGATCTCGCCGACGACTGCACCGCCGCCCATGAGGGTCAGTTCCTCGGTTTTCAGCGCTTTGTTGCCGACCTTCAATCGCCAGGTGCGACCGTCATCCTTTGCGCCGGCAGGGGTTTCTCCCGCCGCATAGAAGGTCATCTGGCCATTTTCAGAGGGGACACCTCGTAAAAGAACGTCACGCAGTTGCTTGCGCAGCTGGGCGGCTTTGCCGCTCAAATCTTCCAGGCCGACCTGGATGGTTTTCACTTCATGCTCTGCCTGTGAGTACCGCCATGGTATCGTGGGCTTTTTTCGCCTCATCAAGGTTTTTGCCGACCTCCGTCTGCTTTTTCTCCAGTTCCGGTTTGGCGAGCATTGCCGCATTAAAGGCGGCTATCAAATCCTTGGTCTTTTCCGACTGGATCGTGGCGACGTTCGCCTTGGTATCATGCTGGAAGCCGATGGCCCAGGAAATGACGGTGGTCAGGGCCACCGCCACCAGGACGTTCGGCACCTTCGGGGCCACTTTTTTCAGAACGAACATCAGTATGAAGGCGCTGACGCCGATGACAAAGGTCGGCCAGTGGGTGTAGTGCACCGCACCCTTGCAGACCTCGATGATGGTTTCATAGTGGTGTTCCTTGCCGTCGACATAGACGCCGAACATCTTTTCCAGCTGTGAGGTGGCGATGATGATTGCCCCGGCATTGGTAAAACCGTTGACCACCGGATGCGACAGGAAGTTGACGACCAGACCGAGGCGCAGGACGCCGAGGAGGAACTGAAAGGTTCCGACGATCAGCGACAGCAGCAGGGCATAAGCGATATATCCTTCACTGCCGGCGGTAGCGAGGGGTGCCAGGGAGGCGGCGGTCATAAGTGATACCACCGCCACCGGCCCGGTTGCCAACTGGCGGCTGGAGCCGAACAGGGCGGCGATCATCGGCGGCAGAAAGGCCGCATACAATCCGTAATACGAGGGCATCCCGGCCAATTGGGCATAGGCCATCGACTGCGGGATAAGGACCAGGGCGACCGTCAGTCCGGCGATGAAATCCTGCCGGAAGCTGTTTGTGTTGTAGCCCTTTAACCAACTGAGAAACGGAAAGATTTTTGTCAGCATGCACTCCACCTATTCATTGTTTGTTTTCCACCATTCTCCGGCAGGACGCCAACAGTTCGCTGTACAGCGTTCCCGCATTATATAAATTGTTGTTTTCCATCTGAATGATGCCATCAACCATGGCCAGGATGATCAGGGCGGTCTTCTTCGTTGACAGCGGTCCGATCGAACCATCCTGCTGGCCGATGACCAGGGCCTTTTCGAAGATCTCGACCAGGCAGGTATAAACGACTTCGAGGTGCTTGGCGGCAGGCCGGATTTACCACCGCCAGTTCGTGGGTGTAGTGACGGCGTAAAAGGAGGAACCACTCTTTTTTGGTTTCCGACAGATGGAGGTGGTAGGCGATCGCCCCGAGCAGCCGTCTCCAGGCCGGAGGGAAAGTGTTCTTCCTGGAAATAGAGGGAAAATGCCTGCACCAGTCCGGTTTTGACATTTTCAAGAACCGAGACGAAAAGCTCTTCCTTGGTCTTGAAATGGTAGAAGATGGTCGCCCCGACAATGCCGGTGAGGCTGGCCACCTCGGTCATGGAGGTGTTGGTGAAGCCCTTACCGGCAAATAATACGGTCGCCGTATCGATGATCGCGGCTTTTTTCGATTTCTTCGGCATCCATGCTCCCTGGGTTGATGAAGATATGCTATACTGACTGATCAGTCAGTTAGTACAATATCGAAAAAAATCCGTCAAGAAAAAATTTGTTTAGCAATGAAACTCAGCAAATTATTTGGCGAGGGGCTCAAGAGTTCATGAAAATGGCGAGAATTGTCTGATATCTGTGGGCGTTAACAGACGGTTTGTCTGGTTCTCATGCAGCAATGGGAACTGCATAAAACGGAGTATACTTGCCATGCAAAGTTTGGGATGTTCGTTCAAGGTGGTATCCACAGATTACCTAATGTCATGCCTAGTGTCAATCAATTGGCGGTGGGAGCGGTTATAACGGGAGAGATCGGCAGGGGGCGTTTGGCGGGCAAGTCCGCATTTCCCCGCGGTGTAACTGCTTCCCTGACCGCCGCAGTCATCCGCAGTCAAGCCCCCCTGCTGATACGAAAGGACGAGATCCTCGAACGTCAGACCACAAGTGGCCTCGTCATCCCGAAATGCACTCCAGCAGAGGTCTGGCTGGGTGCACCCTTGAAGACACCGCGCGGCATAATCGGCGTCGTTGCTGTCCAGAGCTATAAAGATGCGAACTGTTATGATGAGACGGACTTGAATGTTCTCGTCTCGGTTGCCGATATGGTGGCCATTGCCCTCGAGCGCAAACACGCGGAGGATGCCCTGCGGGAGAGCGAGGAGAAATTCCGACAGATTATTACCACTGTCCGTGAGGGAATAGTCAGTATTAATGCCGACCGACGTATTACCTTTGCAAACCCCTTTTTAGCTGAAATGTTAGGGTATAAATTGGAGGAGCTGATGGGGCAATCCTTGGCGATGCTTCTCCATGAAGAAGATCGGCCGGATTTTTCGCGTCGCCAGGATGAACGGGAAAAAGGGAAGATTGAACAGTTTGAACGTCGATTTAGAACCAAGGATGGACGAGAACTCTGGACCATAGTTTCAGCGTCCCCACTGATTGACGCTAAAGGCGGTATCATCGGGGCGTTCAGCACCATTACCGATATAACCGAACGTAAAAAAGCCGAAACCGCCTTGCAGGAAAAGAATCTTGAACTGCAGCAGGCGATGCACCATATAAAAACCCTGCGGGGCATCGTGCCTATTTGTATGCACTGTAAAAAAATTAGGGACGATCAGGGTTACTGGAATCAGGTTGAGGTGTATGTACGTAACCACACTGAAGCAGAATTCAGTCATGGAATTTGTCCCGATTGTCTCGTGAAGTTATATCCGGAATATGAACAGGATATTTGAACAGAAGATCGACTCACCCGAAGGCAAATGGGATTCTTTACCACGACAATTGAGGCCCCCAAAGGGAACCACGGGGCGACACTATTTCGTTTCGTAGCTATCCTCAATCCGGTCCTGGAGGACGGTGACAGTCGCCGAATCCGCTTTGCTCTTACTGAACATATCCTTGGCTTCACCCTGACATCTTCGACAGGAATTGAAAGGCACGGTATAGGCATGGAGGTGCCGGTTATGGCCGGTGGCCTTTACTTCGGTGTATCCCGGACAATCGGGGCAAAGGTGATAGCTGGTCTTCTCCTGGACGTGAAAGCCGGTGGTGTCATAGAAGATATTTTTTTGATTGGTGACGATCCGTCGTTGCTGCGCCTCTTGTCTTCTCGATCCCCGGCCGGCAAACACCCCTAGGCCCTTGGTGCAGAGGGCTTCGATGTACCGAGTCATCTCCGGGGGTTGGGTGAATCTGCCCGGGTCGTAATCAGGCTCTCGCACTTGCGAAAAATCCATGCCGGCCATGGCGAGGATGATGCCGAGATTGGTGTAGGGCAGGGCGCCTTCGATGGAGTAGCCGCCCTCCAGCACGCAGATATCGGGGTTGAGCAGCCGGTTGAGCCTGGCATAACCCTGGGCGGTGAAATTCATGTTGGTGATCGGATCGGTATAGTGGTTGTCCTGCCCCGCCGAATTGATGATCAGTTCCGGCTCGAATTCGTCGAGCACCGGCATGACCACCCGTCTCCATAACCATGTCAAAACCCTCATCGCAGGTGTTCGGCGGCAGCGGCAGGTTAATGGTATAGCCTTCGGCCGCCGGACCGCCCGCCTCGTGGAGGAAGCCGCTGCCGGGATAAAGGGTTCGGCCGTCCTGGTGCAGGGAGATGAAAAGGGTGTCCGGATCGTTATAGAAGATATCCTGGGTGCCGTCGCCGTGGTGGCAGTCGGTATCGATGATGGCGATTTTCCGTACCCCGTAGTGACGGCGGATATATTCGACCATGATCGCCTCGATATTGATGACGCAAAAGCCGCGGTCGCCAAAAACCGTCTGCATGGCGTGATGACCTGGCGGGCGGACGATGGCGAAGGCCTTTTCCGCCTCCTTTTCCATGACTGCCCGGGCGGCGCGCAGGGTGCCGCCGGCCGAGATCAGGTGTGATTCGGTGAGCAGTTTCTCCGCCGAGGGGACGCAGAGATGAACTCGGTTGATATCATGGAAGGTCGCCAGCTCAGGGTTGAAAAACAGGATATTTTCAACATCCTCAAGACCTTCTTCGATGAGTTGATCGCGGGTGTAGAGGAGGCGCTCCTCGCGCTCCGGATGATCGGGACGGATGCACCAGTCAAAGGCCGGAAAGAGGATGAGAGCGGTTTTGTGCTGGGCACGGGGCATATAGGATGACATGGGGATATCCTCAAATGATGGTAAGACCGGGCCTGATCTGGGCCTTCAGCGTCAAAATTTTTCCCGAGGTCGCAAAACCGCGAACCACATTCATTTCCAATCGTTCGAGAAAATCGATCTCCGGGCAGGTCTTCATGCCCATTTCGGCAACCATCAGAGAAACCGCCCCTTTGAGGCGTTTTTCGGCGTCGGGCATGGTGTAGCGGGAAGAGATGGATTCGAGACAGGAGACTTCCGGGATGCTCAAACGTCCATCGCCGGTATCGGCATAGAGGGTTGCCTGCACGGTCAGTCGCGCCCGAGCGGCGCCGATGGCGTTGGCGACCTCATAATTGGCGGGCACGCTACAGGGTAGAAACAGGGCTTCGGCGAGAAACGACTGGAGAGCCGCGGCCGGGCCGCCGATGGCGACGATTTGCTTCGGTTGTATGCGGCGGCGATGGAGAAGTGCCGCGACGGTATACACCGGCCTGGCGAAAACCTCTTCAATCATTGCCTCAACGGCCATGCGGATATGCTGGACGAAGGATTCGAGCAGCAGGGTCGCCGTGTACTCCGGCTCTTGTTTCGGGCAGAGTGCCAGCATGGCCATCGCCGCCTTTTGCTGCGAGCCGACGGCGAGTTTGCCGAGGACCACCATGGCATCGGTCGGGGTTGGCGCCAAACCGCCCTGGGCCATCGAGGTTCCCTGACGTTCCGGGCCGATACGAAAAGTGCCGTTGTGCCAGGCGACCGTGCTGTCGCCACCGAGGCCGATACTGGTTGTCTTCAGTGCCCTGATCAAGGTAGGCCGGCCTGCGACATCGACACCGTAGGGTTCGAGAAGGGGGGCGCCGTCAACCAGCAGCGCGATATCGGTGGTGGTGCCGCCGATATCGAGGAGAACGGCATCGTCCTGTTGTACTCCGAGGGCCAGGCAGCCCATGACGCTTGCCGAGGGCCCCGAGTGGATGCTTTCGCAGGGAAATTCGCAAGCCCTGGAAAAGGGGATGGTGCCGCCGTCGGCCTTCAGCACGTGGCAGGGACAGGTGATGCCCAGATGGCCCAGCCCCTGCTCCAGAGCATTTTTAAAGACGATTGAACTGCGAGGAGAGTGCACCATTCAACCAGGTTGAATAGACCCGGCGGGGAAAGTTGGGAAGGCCGGAGATGCGGTGACCCTGGCTGACATAGGTAAAACGACCGGCCAATTGTTCGGCTACCTGCAACTCATGGCGGTTATTGCGATGGGAAAACTTGGTAACGATCCCGATGGAGTTTATACCTTCTTGCTGCATGGCTGTCGCGGCGGCGTCAATCTTCCCCGGATCGGGGTCGCGGAGAATCTGGCCGCGGTGGTCGATGGCCCCGTCGAGGAACCAGGTCGGGCAGCTCCTGGCGAAAAAATCGGGGTTTATTCCCGGACCGGCCTGGATCAACATGCCGACAGGATCGAGGGCACCGGTGACAATGGCGTTGGTGCAGAGGGTGCTGCTCAGGTGAATCCGCTGCGAGTTTGCCGCGATCACCCGGTACAAGTTGTTGCAGCAGGGCAATGATGACCTCGCTGAGATGCCGTTGGTCGACACTGACCTTTGCTTTGGCGATCAGTCTATCACCATCAAGCAGTACACCATCGGCATGGGTTCCGCCGACATCTATCCCGATAATCATGCCCGCACCTTTCCTTTCTCTGAGTTCGTTGAGGAAAAAGCCAACTTGGTTTATCATAACCCGGTAGCATGATTTGTCATCGAAAATCAATCGGGCTAAGGGTTTTGTTCTTTTTAAAAACACCAAACATCATTAAATGTTGGGAAAAATTTGGGTGACGGCTAGCCATTCATTAGGTATCATCAACCCCAATGAGTATTACCTTGCTTGCTGCTTCTGTGACCTGCTAAAAATCGGCGATTACAAGGCACTGTGCAAGGCACTGGCCACCATCACCCTTCGCTACCATTCTGATAACCGGGCATGTCAATCCACATACCGAAACAGATCAAAGAGTTTGCCGAGGCAGCGCGTCAGCCGTTCAGTTATAACCTCCGGAAAAATATCTACATCTGGTTCGGGATCTTATGGGGGCTGCCGATTCCCTTGGTGACGATCCTCCTGCATGCGCATTTCCTTGAAGTGAAAGGACTTGAAGGGCTCTGCGGGGAGGTTCTCGGTAACCCGATGCAGTGGTTTTTTCTCGCCCACCCCCTTGTTTTCGGTATTATTTTCGGCATTCTCGGGACGATCAGAAACGATAAGGAAAAGAAAATCAAGGAAATGGTTGAGCAGCTCGAGGAAATGTCCATCCATGATCCGCTCACTGGCTTGAAGAATCGTCGCTATTTCGCTCACATATTTCATGACGAATGTGCACGAAGTCTGCGCCGCCAGGAGGCGTTGACCCTGCTGTTCCTTGATCTCGACCACTTCAAGAGGGTCAATGACAATCACGGCCATCATTTCGGCGATATTGCTCTGCAGGAGACCGGCAGGTTTCTCAAACAGCAATGTCGCCCCTATGACACCGTAGTTCGCTGGGGTGGAGAAGAGTTTATCATTCTCCTCAGGGCGACCGATGAATCGACCGCCATCAATTTTTCCGAACGAATCAGAATTGGCATTCAAACGGAACTCAATCCCGACCTGCCGTTTTCAATGACCATCTCCATTGGCCTTGCCCAATATCAGGATAACGACACCCTCGAAGACCTGACCGACCGTGCCGATAAGGCCCTGTATCACGCCAAACAAAGCGGTCGGAACAAGGTCATACCCTGGAGTATGTTGTCGGCCGAGTCGAATCTGTAAAAGTATATGGGCTCAGCCCTTGATCAGGAAAATCACCAGATCCATGACGTTGGTGCGGGTGGGGCCGGTAATGAAAAGATCGCCGAGCGGCTGAAAGAACCGGTAGGAATCGTTGTTGGCAAGACCATCGGTAAGGGATAATTGCAGGGTTTTTGCCCGGTTGGCGGTTGAGCCGTCGGCAAAGGCACCGGCCGCATCGGTCGGACCATCCGTCCCGTCGGTACCGGCAGAGAGCAACAGAATGCCGGGCGTCCCGTCGAGTTCCACTGCCCCGGCCAGAGCAAATTCCATATTTCGGCCGCCGAGTCCCTGGCCGTGCAGGGTGACGGTAGTTTCCCCGCCGACGAGCAGGCAGGCGGGCGGTTGTATAGGCCGTCCGTATCGACGCGATTCCAGGGCAATACTGCACAGGACTTTGGCTGCTTGCCGCGCTTCACCCTGAAGCCTTGAGGAAAGTATCAAGGGGTGGAAGCCGAGCTCTTCGGCCTTGTCGGCGGCGGCAGCCAGGGCATCGGTTATGGAGCCGATGATGATGTTGCTGACCCTGGCAAAAGCCGGATCGCCCGGCTTCGGGGTCTCTGCCGACAGATCTTCCGCTCTCTCTGAAAGATGGTGAAGCACGGACTCGGGAACTTGGTTCAGCAATTTGTAGCGGGTGAGAAGAGCCAGGCAATCGCCAAAGGTCGAGGGGTCCGGCGCGGTTATCCCGGAGGCGATGACGTCCAGATCGTCGCCGATAACGTCGGAAAGGATCAGGGAAACGACACGGGCTCCATTCGCCGCCCGGCAAAGCCTGCCGCCTTTGATCCGTGAAAGGTGTTTACGAAGAGTGTTGATTTCGTGAATAGTTGCCCCGGAGGCGAGGAGCAGGCGGGTAGTCGCCTGTTTGTCGGCAAGAGAAATGCCGGTTGTGGGGGCCGGGCAAAGAGCAGAGCCGCCGCCGGAAACCAGGCAGAGTATGAGGTCATCCGGGGTGGCGGTGGCGACGAGATCAAGAAGGGCGTTGGTGGCCTCGATCCCTTTGACATCCGGGACCGGATGCCCGGCCTCCAGCAGTCGACAGTGTTTGAGCGCCACGCCGTGGCCATATTTGGTGATGATCACCCCGTCGTCAATGCGCTCGCCAAGCAATTTCTCAACAGCGCTGGCCATGGCCGCGGCGGCCTTGCCCACCCCGACAAGATACAGTCTGCGGAGGGTTGCGAGGGAATAAATATCCTCTCCAATCAGTAAATCCGTGCCGGAGAGCCGTAAGCTGCGATTTACACATTCCTCCGGATCGACTGCCTTGATAGCGGTAAAAAAGATTTCCTTTGCGGTGTCTTGTAGCTTTTCATATTTTGTTTCCAGTTGCTGAGCCATTGTTTCTACCTGTTGATTGGCTGCGAAGTAAGCGTATGGGGAGATATTGCGTTAGGTCAAAAGGTGTTTATCCTACAAGAAACGGTCCCAAAATTACTTTGATCATCACAGCCGGGTTATGTTTATAAACCTGAGGGACTCAACACAACAAGGAGAAACATTATGAAAGACTCTGCCAATATCCATTTGAAAGTTCAAGAACTTTGCGATTGTTTTGCGACAACTGACCCACTCAAGGGCATGTCCGATATCAGCCGTGCCCCGGAAGGAGAGGAAGCTGCCTTGAAGTGGATTGCCCTCGCCGTTCTGCATGGCATCAACAGCAATGCCGAAAAGATTTCCCTGACCACCGGCAAAGACGGCAATGTCAAGGTGACTGCCGAATACCGGAATGGCGAATTGCCTTCCCCCGGTCCGGTAGTCGGCAAGAAGATTGTCGAGGCGATGCGGGCCATGACCCATATTGAAAAGGATAAGGAGAAAACGACCCTTGCCTTTGGTATTCGCAACAACAGTATGGATCTGAAGATCAAATCCCGGCATGAAGGTGGCGATGACCGCATTACCATTACCTTCCCCTGAGGTATTTTTCTCCTGTCGCGCCATTCTGGGTGATGAACAGCAACCCTGCCTAGTATTTCTTCACGATGGGTCTGGGTTGCACCGCAATCGGGTCGGAGGCATCCGGCAGGGTGTTGCGCGATGCCTCGACTTTAATATAGTGCAGCAGAACCGGGGCCAGTATCATCCCGGGAATGCCCATGAGTTTCTCTCCGAGAAGAAGACCGAGCAAGGTCAGCCACATCGGGTTTTTGATGCGGTCACCGATAATCTTGCTGTTTAAAAAGAACTCCAATTTGTGAATAAATACGAGAAAGAACAATGCCCAAAGAGCCATGTGCGGTGAAATGGTCAAGCCAACACTGATGATGATGGTGTTGCTGATCAGATTGCCGACGATGGGCATCAACCCGAAAACAAAGGTCAGGCCGGTAATAACCATGGCGAAAGGATAGTGGTTCCAGAACAGAAAGGTCGCCGTTAAGGTTGTATTGATGGACGAAATAACGATCTGTGCGCCTAGAACCGTGGCGAAACTCAGGTAAAAGGTATTGGCTCGGGCCATGATTTCGGCGAAGGTTTTATCATAGAGGTTGTTGCGGACGACGACCGGTTCATGGTCATCGGGGGAACGGCTATTGATAAAGGCGCCGACGGCAATGACCAGGCCGATTATAAATGTGACCAGATGTATGAGGATGAATTGGGTGTATTTGCCGATGTCGCCCAGCTTATCCATGGCGAATTCCATTGCCTTGCTCTTCAATTCGGCGAAATCGCTGAATATTGGCTCGATGCCGAGCTTTTCGGCATATTCGATCACAACCGGAATAGAGCGTCGGACGATCTCCGGCACCTCGGTTACTGCGGTTTTTAAAAAAAGATAAAGGCCTGTACCAAAGGCGGTCAGCAGGATAGCTCCGAGAATAATGGCCAGCCATTTGCGGCCACCGAAACAAAATTTTCGCAGAGCAAAGATGGTGAACAGGCCGGTCAACAGGAGGGTGGTCAGATCCAGCAAGCCGACAAACGCCAGGCCGAGAAAGACTATGGTGTAGGAGAGCCGCACAGGGGTATTGCTCGATAGAAAGACGGGCTGGTCTGATCTCATGAATTCTCTCGTTATTCCAGTTTGTCGTGGAGGATGCTCGGCAACTGATTTTTTTGCCAAAGCAACGTTATTGCCTTCACCTGAAGAATGCAAGAATAAAGCATATTCTCGAAAATTGCTTGGCCCAAAGGGCAGCAAAAAAAACGACAAACCATGGAGAGGATTGCCGAAAGCAGGTGTATGCGTTACAATCTGGCAGTTTTCATCTGCTGTATCCATCCCGGACCAGAGTGAAATACATATTGAGGCTGCCGGACAGTCCGACAGGAGTACAATGGAATTTGCTTTTCATGCGGAATTTTGGTTGGCGGTTGTGCAGATCATCATGATCGACATCCTCCTCGGCGGCGACAATGCCGTGGTTATCGCTCTCGCCTGCCGAAGACTTCCCCCCAAACAGCGGACCCTCGGCATTCTTTGGGGTACCGCCGGGGCGATAGTGTTGCGGGTCGTGCTGATTTTTTTCGCCCTGAGTCTCCTCAGCATTCCGTTGTTGAAGCTTGTCGGCGCTCTCTTGCTGCTGTGGATTGGTATCAAGCTGCTGCTTCCTGAAGAAGACGACAAACATGGCACGCTGCAGAGCAGTGAAAGACTCTGGGGTGCGGTCAAAACGGTTATCGTTGCCGATTTTGTTATGAGTCTCGACAACGTTATCGCCATTGCCGGGGCCGCGGAGAATGCGGGAGGCGGTCATCAAATGCTGCTCGTTATCTTCGGTCTTCTGGTGAGTATTCCGATTATTGTCTGGGGTAGCCAGCTGGTGGTGAAACTTATGGACGGTTTCCCTATCATCATCACCCTGGGTGGCATGTTGCTTGGCTGGATTGCCGGTGGCATGGCGGTTACCGACCCCTTTCTGGTGCGGTACGGCACGGAACATCTGGGCGTCCTTGCCACCTCTCGGACTGTCTATTACGCCGCCGCTGTCGTTGGCGCGCTCTTCGTTCTTCTGGGTGGCAAGCTGCTGGCCGCCAGGGTTAAGAATAAAAGCTCAGAATCTTCGGCACAACACGATACCAACCTCTGAAGCAGGGCAGTGTTGAACCATGGGAGAATGTAGTTTTCTCGACAAAAAACTCCAGGCAGGGCGAACGATTCTTCTCGATGGCGCCACCGGCACCGAACTGGAGAAGCGAGGCGTGCCGATGAACAGCAAGGCCTGGACGGCCGAGGCGGTTCTTTCCTGCCCCGAGATCGTTCGGGCAGTCCATCGTGAGTATATCCTTGCCGGGGCCGAGGTGATAACCGTCAACTCCTTTTCTCTCGCCAAACATATGCTCCTCCCCGCCGGATTGGCCGGGCAGTTCCGGCAGTTGAACGAGGCGGCGGTGCGACTGGCCGTTCAGGCTCGTACCGAGGCGGCAACCACTGCGGTGGCGATAGCCGGCTCAATCGCCCCCACGACCTTCTGCTCCGAGCCGGAAAAAGGCTATCTGCAAAGGGACGAAGCGCGCGCAGGCTATATCGAACAGGCTGAGATTCTCTGCCGGGCGGGTGTTGATCTCCTGATTGTTGAAATGATAAGCGATGTTGAGCAAGGTAGCCTGGCGGTGCAGGCTGCCTGCGCCACCGGTCTGCCGGTATGGCTCGGTTTCAGCTGCCGAAAAACGGAGGCTGGCCGGCTTATGCTCTGGGATCGCGGCCACACCCTCAGTGAGGGTGTCCGGGCCATTTCGAAAATCGGCGGATCGGCGGCGTTTATCATGCATACCGATGTTACCCTCGCCACCGAGGCCTTTATCGAACTGAAGCAATCCTGGACCGGTACCCTCGGCGTCTATGCCCATTCCGGGGTCTTTGTCATGCCCAACTGGCAATTCAACGATGTCATTTCCCCCGGAGAATATGCCCTGGAGGCAGATGCTTGGATAAAAATGGGGGCACGGATCATCGGTGGCTGCTGCGGCATCGGCCCGGCGCATATCAGCGAGTTAAAAAAAAGGTACTGTTGCTAATCGGTGAGAAGTGACAAAGATCTCTTGGTTGCAAAGACCATCTCCTTGCCATTGAGCGGATCCCTGAATTCGATTCTTTGCGATAAAAGCTGCAGCGGCCGGCTGAAGTCGTCCGGCTTTTTTGCGAGGAGTGTCGGGTAGCACCGGTCGTGGAGAATGGGAAAGCCCAGGCCGCTCATGTGCAGCCGCAACTGGTGCTTTTTGCCGGTGAGTGGCTGCAGTTCGAAAAGGGTCTGGTTTCCATGGGTCCACACCAGGCGGATGCGGCTTCGGGCGTTGACTGTTCCGGGGCAGACACGCATACGAAACCATGGTTCCCCTTCTTCAATTCGGTTTTCCACCAGCCAATCGCGCCGCTTCGAATCTTCGACGGAGCCTGCGACTGCTGCATAGGTCTTGCGAACCTGCCCCTCCATGAACAGCCGCTGATATGCCCCCCGAGTCGTTTTGTCTGTCGAGATGAGAACGAGCCCGGAAGTTTCCCGGTCTATCCTGTTGATCGGCGAGAGGAGCGGGTTACCTGTCCGCTCCTTGAGTCTGTTGATCAGTGTTTCCCGGACATAGGGTCCGGTGGGGGTGACCGGTAGAAATGGCGGTTTGCAGACCACCAGCAAATGGTCGTTTTGAAAGAGGATCTCCTCCTGAAAGGGAATGACCGGTTCCACGGCCACCTCCCGATGGTAGAAGAGTCGTTTGTTCGGTAGATAGGCGGTTTCCAGGGTGACCGGCTGTCCTGCCTCGGTCAGCACCTTGCCGTTGGTGATCCTGTCAATCCAGGTCTCTTTCGGGATTTTCGGAAACCGCCCGGTGAAAAAATCTAGAAGAGTCGGATAAGGGGCACCTGTGTCCGGCAGATAAACGATCGATGCCCCCAAAGCAATGGCCAAAACCACTGAGCCCCCTCAATTCACTCCTGTTGCAAGGACGCCTTGCTTATTTCTTCTTATCGGTGATTGAGAAATCGCTGGACTCATTTTTGCTCTTCTTGGCCGCCTTTTTCTCTTTTTGCGTCATTGCCGGTTTTTTCTTTTCTTCTCTCTTGGTGTTTTTTTCCTTAGCCATAATATGCTCCTTTGTATTGAAGAGTGTTCTTCCGGTTGAATTTCCCGTACCTATAATTGCTCCGTTCGCGAGGTTATCGACCCATAAGGTAATGCATATGAAGCGGGTGGCAAGCGGTGTCGATTGAGCAGAACAGACCAATAATAGCTTACCCAATGGATCAAGGCAAGAGAGCAACCGTGTTTTGGCCCATAGCCGCCAGGTTGCAAAGGTATCTGCAAGCCCCGGCTCGTCGGCCAAGGCGTGGAGGAGAAACCGGCAATCGGTATTGACACTCGTCCCGGTGGTTGCTATAAAAATGGCAGCGCAGGTGAGAAGTTTCACCTTCATCGACCTGCTTTGAAGTTTTCGCAAGGTCTGTGGTTATGGTCAATTTGCTACTCGAACGACGGAGCAAATCCTTGGAAATGGGTTGAAGGAGAAGACAGGATGCCAGGTGCGAAAAGGTTCGGCAAAATCATCGGGTTTTTAAACATACTGGTTGTCCTCTCGACAATAGTCGGCAATGAGGCGGTATCCGCCGAACAGCCGGCGCTGACCGTGGTTGCCGCTTATGATGGCAAGGGGGAGATTTTCACCGAATTTCACAAGAAAACCGGGATCCTCATCTCTTTTCTCGATATGTCTTCCGGCGAGGTTCTGGCAAGAACCGAATCGGAGGGTGGAAAACCCATGGCCGATCTGTGGTTTGGCGGCGGGGCGGACAGTTTCACCTTAGCCAAGGAAAAGGGACTGCTGGAGGTCTATCGATCTCCGGAGGCGGAGGCCATTCCGGCCCAGTACAAAGATCCGGACGGCTATTGGACCGGAGTGTCGCTGGTCATGGCCGGGCTTCTTGTCAATGCCGATGTGCTTGCCGAAAAAAATCTGCCGGTGCCGCAGGGCTGGGCCGATCTGATCAAGCCAGAATATAAGGATGCCCTGCTGGTGGCCGATCCGGCCATCTCCGCCACTACCTTTACCGTCGCCGCCTGCCTGCTTGAAAAATTGGGGACTGAGGAGGGCTGGAAATATCTTGAGGCTCTTGGTAAAAATGTCTCGTTCTTCACGAAAAGCAGCAGCGACCCGCAGAAGAAGGTTGTTAACGGAGAGATGGCCGTGTCCATTGTCCCCTTGTCAAAAGAGCTGATCACCTTGAAGGCCAAATCCCAGGTTCAGGCGGTTTTCCCAAAAGACGGGATTCCCTCTATGCCGTCGGCAATGGCGATCTTCAAGAACGCCAGGAATCCTGAGGCCGCCAAGGTCTTTGTCGATTGGGCCTTGAGCGTTGAAGGTCAGAAAATCATCCAAAGCAAGGACCCGCGGATCATGGTTCGTCCGGAAATCGCCATTCCCAAGGAGATGGATGGGGTTGTCCTGGAGAATCTGCTTTCTGCCGATATCGGCAAAATTGGCGCGGAGCGGCAACAGATTCTTACTACCTGGGCGCAACGCGTCGCCGGCAAACCGTAGCCCTGCAGAACAAAAGAGGTCTTGGCACCGCTTTGCCGACCCGGGGACCGCCACTCCGAGGTCTATTTTCTAGAATTGCTGCAACGCCTCGAAAATCGTCACCCACCAACTCCTGGGTCTGGTTCCGTCACTTTGGCTTGTGGCGCAGGAAATTCTTTAATATACAGGTCACGCTGCGGAAAGGGCATGGAAATATTGTGTTTGCGGAAGGCCCTGTCGATTTGGTAATTGATGTCGCTTTTCACCGACAGCCGTTTATCGATATTGGCGAGGTGACAGCGCAATTCAAAATTCAGGGCGTTTTCGCCGAAATCGAGAAACAGCACAAGCGGTTTCGGGGCTGAACCGTCGTTGATGACCTCCTCGTTGCTCGCGGCAATCTCCAGGAGAAGGGTGCGTACCAGGTCGGTATCGCTGCCGTAGGCCACCCCTATCGGCACAATGAGGCGGCCGAAGTTGTCGTTCAACATCATATTGGTGACCTGATTGGAGATCAGTTCCGAGTTGGGGACGATGACATCCGAGCGGTCGAAGGTCTGGATGAGCGTCGATCGGACACTGATCTTCTGGACATAGCCTTCGGTGTTGCCGATTCTGATCCAATCGCCTCGTTTTACCGGCCGCTCAAAGAGGATGATCAATCCGGAGACGAAGTTGTTGACGATATTCTGCATGCCGAAGCCGATACCCACCGACAGTGCCCCGGCGATGACCGCCAGATTGGAAAAACTGAAGCCGGCGATAGAAAGACCAACGATCAGGGCTATGGCAAATCCGCAATAACCGGTCATGGTAACCAGTGTCTCCTGGGCGCTCAGGGAAAAACCGGCTTCTCTCAGCCACCTTTTTTCCATCTGCATCTTGACCCAGGAGAAAAGGGTCCAGCCGCAGGCGAAGATAAAGACACCGAAGAGCATCCGGGCCGGGGCAATGATCAGCCCGCCGAGATTAAAACCATCGACCAGATAGGTGTGGATCTTCTTTTCGTAGGCATCCGGAAGTCCCCAGAGTTGCAGGAAAAGCAAGAGGCCGAGGGACCAGGCCAAAAGTTTGAAGATCAGCCGGATCCAGGACATGCCGGTGAGATGGTCCCTGGCGGCAAGACCGAGTTTGTGGCGAAGTCCCTGTTGCCAGCGATACTTACCGGTAAAGAAGCCGCCGATGGCCTGGTCTATGAGGAAAAGGCTGAATCGCAGCAGGGTGGCGAGCAAAAAGGTGCCAAGCAGGCCGACCAGGACAAAGAGGGAGAAATTCCGGTAGCCCGAGAGTTCGACGACGATGATCAAAAGCGACACCAGGGTGATTCCCACCCGCCGCGATTTTTCCAGCCGTACCAGGCGCTCGGGCAGCTTGATTGGCCACAGGAACCACCAGCCGACAACACAGATGCCGCAGATGACTATCGACTGGGCTAGGCCGGCAAGAGTGATGAGGGCGTTAAAGTCGGCCAGTTCCAGGCAGGTGAAAAAAAACAGTACAACGGCGAGAAAGGTCAGCAGCTGAAAACGTCGTAGCCGGGCAACAGGTGGAGAGGACACGGAAGGTGCCGGTTGCAGGTGGTTACGGAGGTGAAACAACAGCAGCGACAGGCAATACAGGCTGACCGAAAAGCATAACCACGGGCCGTAAACCGCCGGCTGGGAATCCTGGTTGGCGTGCAACAGGTATCCACCGGCGCAAAGTGTGGCCATGGCCAGCGGCAGGGTCAGACTACCCGGGACGGTGGGGAGCTGTTCATCATCCTTACGGGCGATGAGCCAGAGTTGCCATGTTTTAAATAACCTGCGGCCGGCAAATGCCCCACCAACGACGAGCAGACTGAGGATGAGCAGCATGGGTGGGGTCAGGTCGCGGGTTCCTGCCCGGTCCTGCAGGTATTCGCCGAGCTGACTGGTAAATGCCGCGGCTGTCGGCAATGATGTTGCAAAACGGCCAAAAAAGTTTTGGGATCTTGAGAAAAAGCTGGCTGCCTGCAACAGTTTGTTGCGGTCCGCCAGCTCATTTTCCAGGCGGGCGGTGAGGGTAGAGGCCAGTCGGCATTCGGAAAGGGTGACGAGGAGGGCCTGCTTTTTTTTCTGGAGGCTCTTGCGTTCCTTGACTATCTCCGCCGAATCGTGCTCGGCGGCGGGCCCGAGCGAGGTGGTTTCCTGTTCGAGGCGACTGATCTGGCTGGTGGTCGCGTCAATGCAGGTGTTAGCCGCCTCGGTTAATTGCTCGGCCTGTTGCTTGGCGTTGTCGAGGAGCTGCGGGGAAACCTGCCGGCCTTTAATCTGCCGGGAGATTTCTTTGATCTTGGTTTGGGTTTTATCAAAATTAAATGGTTGCGGCTCGGCATCGCCGCACCAAGCGGGGAGCGCTTGGACAAATATGAAAATGAGCAAAAAAAGAAGGGAAATAAGCCACGGTTTGTCCTTTTTTTCAGTCATGGATGCTCGCTCTATTATGCCAATTTTTGCATGGAATATCGCAGCTCTTTGCACCTGTAAGACTGGTTTTGGGCATAAGCTGCTTATTCGGAGGAAGGGTCTGGTTTGATATCGATCCGATATTGAACGATAATTCTGACAATAACAGTTACTGCGACACCAATCCACAAAAATATCGCCACCCCGCTCTGCAGCAGCACGGCGACATCGCCGCCTATGGCGAGTGCTAACCGAAGATTATCCTCGAAGGGTTTGCCGAGGACATATCCGAGGATCAGCGGTGCCAGGGGATAGTGGAGTTTCCGTAAGCTATAAGCAAAGATGCCGATCAACACAAGGATCAACAGGGAGATTATGCTCTGGCTCATTGCATAGACACTGACGAAAGAGACCACGACGATAATTGGCATAAAGATCCAGCCGGGGATGGCCAGGAGTTGAGGAAACAGACGGATCATTTTGATATTGGCGACAAACAGCAGGAGGTTGCCGAGATACATCGAGCCGATCATCGCCCAGATAATCTCCGGATGGTTGCGGCAGAGGGCTTGGCCGGGATCGATATTCATCTGCAACAAGGCGCCGTGCAGCACCGCGGTGGTGGCGCTGCCGGGGATACCGAGGGCGAGAAGGGGAATGAAAGAGCCGAATGCAGTGGCGCTTTTTGCCGCTTCCGGGGCGACCAGGCCGCGCGGGTCACCACCGCCGAAGATTCCCTCCTTACCTGCCAGTTTTTTTTCAAAGCGATAAGCGGCAAGATTGGCGACATAGGTCCCCGCCCCCGGCAGGATACCGATCAGCACACCGATCGCCGAGGCACGCAGTCCCGACCATTTCACCCTCCAGAACTCCGCCAACCCACTTCCTTCCCGGTCGGTGGTCGTCAAGGGTTTCCGACCGCTGCCATACGCCTCCATCATCAGAAAGGCCTCGCTGAGGGTAAAGACTCCGAGGACGACGATGATAAAATCAATGCCGTCGAAGAGCTCAGGGACAGTCGAGGTGTAGCGGAAAACCCCGGTGCCCCAGTCCAGGCCGACCACCGACAACATCAGCCCAAGGCAGAGAGAAATCAGGCTTTTTTGTAAATCGGCGGCGGAAAGGGTGAGAATAAGCACAAAGACGAAGGCGATCAGTGCGACATATTCCGGTGGGCCGAAGGCATTGCCTAAACTAACGAAGGAGCCTGCCGGCAATGGTCAGAGCGATGATCGCCACCGTTCCACCGACAAAGGAGCTGAAGGCGGTGAGGCTCAAGGCCCGCCCGGCTTGTCCGGCCAGTGCCAGGGGATACCCCTCCAGTCTGGTGGCCGAGGAACCGATATCGCCCGGCGAATCGGCGAGGATCGCCGAGATCCGGCCGCCGTATTTTGCCCCGTAATAGACCGCGGCGAAAAGGATCAGCGCGGTCTCCGGGGCAAGTCCGAAGGTCTGGGTCACCGGCAGCATCAGGGCGATGCCGTTGGCGGCACTGACCCCGGGGATGACTCCGATGATCATCCCGACAGTGATACCGATGAGCAACATCAACAGGTTGATCGGCGAGAAGGCGACGACAAGACCGTTCAGGAAAGGATATAGGGCTTCCATCAGCCGATCACCCGGAAAATAGCGCCAAGCGGCAGGGGCACCCGAAGAAGGAAATGGAAGATTCCGTAGAAGCAGATAGAGATGCTCATGCCGGTGAGCAGTCCCTCCATCCAGGTGCAACCTATCCCCCGGGCGATGATATAGGCGGTGATGGCGGTGGCCAGCATGAAGCCAAGCGATTGGAAAGCCGACAGATAAAAGATCATCACCAGAAAGAGGCGCAGGACTCGCGGCAGAAAAACCAGCGTCGATTGCCGAGTTCTCGGCAAGGAGCTAAGGCAGAGCAGGGTCAGGCCGCCACCAAGGGCTACCGGAAAGGCCCGCGGTCCAAGGGGATCGTAGGCGAACGGTACTTCAAGACGCAGGCCGAGGGTCAGAAAGACCACGCCGCCCAGCGCTATGACCAGGAGGAAGAAGCGCTCGCTCATGGCACGAGACCGAATTTTTTTGCGGTCTCGCGAAGCTGCCGGACGTTTTCCTTGACGTAGCGGTCGAATTCGTCGCCGATCAGGGCCATGGGAAAGAGGTGGAATTTTTCCCTCTCTCTGGTGAAAGCCTCAGTTGCTTCAAGTCGATAGAGGGTATTCACCCACCAAAGGTACTCGTCGCCGGAGATCCGTGGCGGCAGGTAATACCCCCGCCAGAGTGGCCAGACAACATCATAGCCTTGTTCGATAGCGGTGGGCAGAGAAGAATATGTACCCGGCAGGCGCGTGTCGGCAAAAACCGCGAGAATTCGCATCCGGCCGCTATCCAGGTGGCTCACCACCTCGGTAAATTCGCCGGGAAAGACTTGAATATGACCCTTCAACAAAGCATGCGCAGCCTCTCCACCACCCTCATAGGAGATATAGCGGATGGCTTTCGGATCAATTCCGGCCTTATCGAGAGTCAGGGCCATCTTCATCCAATCCTGACTGCCGATGGAACCCGACCCCCCGAATACCATACCATCCGACTTGGTCTTGATAGCGGCGACAAGCTCACCGAGATTCCGCCAGGGCGCATCCTCGCGGACTGCAACCACCCCGTAATCGGTGCCCACCGCCCCTAGCCAGCGAACATCGTTTTCGGTATACTTACCGTATTTCTGCAGAGCGAGATTGAGCAGCGAGCCGGTGCTCGCCGCCACCACCATATTGGCATCCTTGCTCCTGACGTTTATCGCATAATTGTAGGACAGCGCCCCGATGCCTCCGGGCATGTAGCGGATGGACATGGGGATAAGCAGGGATTCGGCAAGGGAGGTGGCGAGCAATCGGCACATGATGTCATGGCCGCCTTCGGGTTTGGCCGGGGCGATACACTCCGGATTGTTGAGTTCGAAGGCTTGAATCGGCCCGGCAGGCAGGGAGATTGTCAGGTAAAAAAGAAGGAAAACCGCTCGTCGCATACCTCTCCGTTTTTAAAAGATTGATTCCCAAGGTGCCGCGTACCGGCAGGCAACTTTTTGTCCGGTGTCAGTTTGCAGTTATAGGTCAATCCAGCCAAATCATCAACCTTTTCATCTGCTCCATGCCATTCCCTTACGGCCCGACCTCAAGCTGATAGCGCCTTTCCGGCCGACCCTTGGTGCCGTAGTCGAGGTGGATGGAAAGCAGGCCCTTGGTAATGAGATACTCAAGATATTTTCTGGCGGTGGTCCGGCTGATACCGATCTCCTCGCCGACCTCGGTGGCGCTGAGGGCGGGGCGACCACCCTTGGTGAACACCCCGATGACCGCTTCGAGGGTTACCGTGTCGATGCCCTTGGGCATGTCGTCGCCTTGGACGGCGATCGTCGGTGCCGCTTTACGGAACAAACGGTCGGCTTCCTCCTGGGACAATGTCCCGGCTTTAGCCAACTGGTCCTTGTATTTTCGGTAGTTGCCGAGGGATTCACGGAAACGCTCGAAAAAAACCGGCTTGATCATATAATCGAAGGCCCCGCCCTGCAGGGCGCTGTGCAGCATCTCCACCTCACGAGCGGCGGTGATGAGAATGACATCGGCGGGATTGCGGGCACCACGCAGTTCCTTTAAAAATTCGATGCCGTTCGATTCGCCGAGGTAGATGTCGAGGAGGATGAGGTCCGGCTCCAAGGTGTCGAGGAGAAGCCGTGCCTCGGAGAGAGATGAGGCGATGCCGGTCACCGCGAAACCTTCGATCTTCTCGACGAAGGCCTGGTGGGTTCGCGACACCTTGATGTTGTCTTCGACAATCAATACCTCAAGTGTTTTCATAAATTATTCCTCGCGAACTTCGCATTTTGCATTTTGGTAATGGTGATTTCAAACCTCGCCCCACCGGCATCGCCGGTGGAAATCTGTATCGTACCGCCCAGGGTGGCCACCGCCTTTTTTGCCAGATACAGGCCGTATCCCCGCTGCTGACCAACCTTGGTTGACACCCCACGGTCAAAGATCCGTTCGTCCATCCCCGGGCCGACACCCTTACCCGAATCCTCGATCTCGAAGATAAGGTCATGACCATAATCGGACATGAACAATCGGACCCACGGTTTTCCCTCGCCGGATAAGGCAGCCTCTATGGCGTTGTCGATGATATTGCCGAGAGCGGTGGTCAGGGTGTGGCGGTCGAGGCCGTCGGGCAGATCGACCATCCGGCTCTCCGGATCGATCTGTAAGTCGACCTTTTGTTCGCCGGCGTGCATGTACTTGCCGATGATCATCGATGACAGAATGCGGTCCGGCAGGTTCTCGGCGAGGAAGCGGATGAGCGTCCGGTGGCCGCGGGTCTCGTCGGCGATATAGTCCAGTACCTCGTCGTGGGCTCCGATCTGGATCAGGCCGACGATGGTGTGCAGGCTGTTCGAGTATTCGTGGGTCTGGGCGCGCAGCATGTCGGCGAAGTTTTTTGTCTGGGAGAGTTCGCGGGCAATCATGTCGATATCCTCCTTTTTGCGGAAGGTGACGACCAGGCCGTGCCTTTCCCCCACCGGTTCGACATTGACGATGATCGGGATGCCGGCGAGGATGAATTCCCGGTCGGAGACCGACTCCCCGGTGGCGAGGATATGGCCGGCGTCCAGATCGGGAAAGAAGACCTGCAGCTGGCGGTTCTCCAGCTCGCTGCGGTCGTGGAGATTGAGGGTTTTGAGAGCTGCCTCGTTGACCAGGGTGATCTTGCCCAGGGCATCGGTTGAGATGATGCCCTCGCGAATCGACTCGATCAGGGCAGTCCGCTCCTGGAACATATAAGCGATTTCCGAAGGCTCCAGACCGAAGATAATCCACTTGACGCCTTTGGCGATGAAGATCGCGGCAATGAGCCCGAGAGTGATGAAGACGAAGGTGAAGAAGACGATTTTTTCCAGGTAGAGGTCGGAGGCTTTGCGTATGGTTTCCAGCGGGTAGCCGATGGCAATCATGCCAACGATGGTATAGCGGCTGTCGGTGACCGGCACCGAGCCGCGGATGAAGTGCTGGCCGTTCTCAAAGATTCGCTGCGAATAGTCGCTGCCGTAGCGCAAGGCCCTGCCCGCCAAGGGATCGTCGAGTCCCGTGCCGAGGCGACTGGGGTCCGGGTGGCTGAGTATGGTGCCGTAGCGATCGGTGAGGATGATATAGGCGACATCGGTATGGAGCCTGATAATGTCGGTCAGGGCGGCAACCGAGGTGGCACTGGCCCGGTTAACGATGAAATTCTGGATTTCCGGCAGAACCGCCAGTTGTCGGGCGGTCTGCACTGCCCGATTCCTGGTCTGTTTGTCGACGATGTCGAAGGCCATCTGCGAGAAGATCCCGCCGATCGATACCAGCAGTACCACAACCAGGGCCATGATGATGATCGTCACCGAATCAAGTAGACGCTTCGGCCTGACGAAATTATAGAGGCTGAGGGCGATTGGGTTCATGGCTGGCAGTATAGAGGCAAATTGTCTTTTTGGAAATTGCTTTGTTTTGGCGATTCTGATGTTCCGCCGACACAAGTTGCAAAAGTCGCCAAAAACAACAAAAATAGACGAAAAAATCATATGTTGACCAATGGTTATCGGCCAGTGCATAGTCGTATTAATGCTTGTCGATCAGCTTTGCCGGAGTTGCGCAACCGATGGTGTGGTGTGTCGGCCGGCAAAGAAGTTTTTCTAGCGAGGTTGCCATGGATTTGGGCGTTTTCGGAACTATCACCTTCGATCTGCAGTTTCTCTCGGGTCTCTTCAGTATCGTCATCATCGATCTGATCCTCGCCGGCGACAACGCCGTGGTCATTGCCATGGCCGTCAGATCGCTGCCTCCCGAGCAGAGGCGGCGGGGTATCTTCTACGGTGCCGGTGCCGCCGTGCTTCTTCGGGTCATCTTGACTTTTTTCGTCTCACAATTGCTGATGATCGATTATTTGAAGATCATCGGCGGCCTCCTCATCCTGTGGATCGCAGTCAAGCTCTTTGTCGAGGGAATGCCCGAGGAAAACAGCGCCAACGAAGCGACGACCATCGGCCAGGCGATCAAGATCATCGTCATCGCCGACATCACCATGGCGACGGACAATATGCTGGCGGTCGCCGGCGCCTCGCACGGCAATCTCTTCCTGCTGCTGTTCGGACTTGGCCTGAGCATCCCCTTTGTCGTTCTGACCTCCAATCTCCTGTCGATGCTCATGGATAGATATCCGATCATCATTTATATCGGCGCCGCACTCCTTGGTAAGGTTGGTGGCGAGATGCTGATCACCGACCCGTTTACCGTCGCCCTCCTTCAGCCCTCCAGAGGCACCCAATACCTTGTCGAAGCCGTTTTTGCGGTTGGTGTGGTGGTTGCCGGTAAGCTGCTGATCAAGTGGAAGAATTCCCAAAAGGAGGACGACAAGGAAAGTATTCCGGAGCAGTCATTTGAGGGTCCGGAGTCGCTGTGAGGACAAAGGTTTTTCGGTTATTGCGTTGTTGTATAAAGGGGAAGGCAGGTAAAGTAACTAGGGAGCATGCGGGAGCTGGCATTTTCCAACAAGATCTTTCTCCACATGACACCCATTTTCATCAAACATTCCAAAGAAAGGAAGGAGGTCGTCTATGAAACGATTCGGATTGGTCGTCTGCACGGTTGCCGCAACCGCCATGCTGGTTGCATCTCAATGGACAGTTGCCGGGGCTTGGGAGCCGAAGGATCAGGGGGAATGTATCGCTCCGGCGAATCCCGGCGGCGGCTGGGACAATATCTGCCGCTACACCTCTTCCGTGCTGCAGAAAACCGGCCTGGTCAAGCCCAATATCTATGTCACCAATATGCCCGGCGGCAGCGGTGCGGTGGCCATTGCCAATGTCGTCGCCAAAAGAGCCGGGGATCCCAATCTCATTGTCGCCGGGTCGAGTTCCTTGACCTTCACCATCGCCATGAAGAGAACGCCCCATACCTACAAGGACGTTATTCCCATCGCCCAGATCGGTGTGGAAATGGGCGGTTTCTTTGTCAATGCCGATTCGAAATTCAAGACCCTCGAAGATCTGACCAAGGCGCTGAAGGCCGATCCGAAATCGGTTTCCTTCTGCGGCGGTTCGGCCCCGGGAAGTCTCGATCATATCAAGGCTGCCCTGTTCGCCAAGGCAATCGGCATCGAACCGACCAAGATTTCCTATGTACCTTTCCAGGGCGGGGGTGAGGCACTCACCGCCATCATGGGCGGGCATGTCGATGTTGCCGCCTTGGACATTTCCGAAGCGGTAGGTCAGCTGGAAGCCGGAAAGATCCGCGGACTGGCGGTGCTTTCGGAAAAACGTTCCGCTAAGTTCAAAGACATCCCTTCGACCTATGAGTCGGGTATCAAGGTCGATCTGCCCAACTGGCGCGGCTTGTATATGGCTCCGGGCGCTCCTCCGGAGGCCGTTGCCTTCTGGACCGAGGCGATTCGCAAGATGGTCGAGACTCCGGAATTCAAAGCCGAACGGGAAAAACTCGGTTGGGAGCCGGCCTACAAGTTCGGCGATGAGTTCGTGAAGTTTGTTGGCGATGAAGACAGCCGCTTTCAAGTGCTGTTGAAAGAGCTTGGTTTCCTGAAATAATTCCAGGTTGCATTTAGAACGATTCATTTTTTTGTAGGGTGCATAGACTGCACCCTACAAATAACGTCCTTGAATCAAGGAGATTTTCATGAGCACCTTTCTCAAATTCATGACCAGGACGAGGTGGGAAGGTCTGGTAATCCTCACGGTGGCCTGCGCCTATCTGTGGGAACTGACCAATATCCCGTCATTTTATGAAATGCCCGGGGTGCCGGGTCCGATGGCCTTTCCCCGTCTGCTGGGAGTGGTTTTCGGCGTGGCCGGTTTGTGGATGCTGTTATCCAAGGGGGAGAGGCCAGCCTTGCCAAAGCCGGCGGCAGTGCCGGAAAATGGTCAAATGGTTGGCAAGAAAACCGATCTCCGGCCGGGCCTGTGGCAACGGATCATCCTTGATATCAGATTTTATGCGATGTGGGCAGTCGTCCTGGGCTATCTGATCCTTTGGCCGATCCTCGGTTTTCCCATCGCCACTTTCGCGCTCCTGGTGATCTTTTTCTATCTCATGGATGAGACCCGCTGGCCGGTTGTCATTGGACTCTCCCTGGTGTCGACGATAACGATCTATATCATTTTCGCCAAGGGTTTGAATGTCAAACTGGGCCTTGGACTGCTTACTTCCGTTTTCTAACGGCTGGACCAGTGGTGTTGTAATCCTTTTTTCCCCGCGACCTGTGGAGGAGTGAAATTATGGAGCTGCTAATGAATGGGTTCGGTGTGGCGCTTCAGCCCTTGAACCTGCTTTTCGCCCTGGTCGGCTGCCTGATCGGCACGATCATCGGCGTGTTGCCCGGGCTTGGACCGACCGCGACTCTCGCCATGCTCATCCCTCTGGTGTTCAGTATGTCGCCGACTACGGCGATGATCCTCCTCACCTCGGTGTATTACGGGGCGATGTATGGGGGGTCCACCACCTCGATTCTCGTGAATATCCCCGGGGAATCGGCGTCGGTCATCACCTGCAAGGATGGTCATAAAATGGCTATGCAGGGCCGGGCCGGGCCAGCCCTCGCCATCGCCGCCATCGGTTCGTTCATCGCCGGGACCTTCTCGGTTGTGGCATTGCAGCTCATGGGGGCAACCGTGGCCGGATATTCCCTGCGTTTTGGGCCGCCGGAGTTCTTTTCGCTGATGATTTTCGGCTTGTGCACGGTGGCGAGCCTGACCGGTACCAGTGTTATGAAATCGATCATCACCACCTGTCTCGGTCTGATGATTTCCACGGTGGGCATCGATCTGGTGTCCGGGGCGGCCCGCTTTACCTTTGGCAATCCTTTCTTACAGGATGGCGTCGATTTCATTGTCGTGGCAATCGGCATGTTTGCCATCACCGAGGTCATCTCAACCGCTCAGGAGGTTCGGGAGGGCAAGCGCGCCGAGGTGGTCAAACCGACCAGTGTCTTTGTCACTTTGAAGGAGATCCTCTACTGCCTGCCTTCCATCTTTCGCGGAACGTTTTTCGGTTTTGTCGTGGGCATGTTACCGGGGGCGGGTGCGACGCTTTCGACCTTCATTTCCTACAACCTGGAAAAACGAATATGTAAGTATCCGGAACGACTGGGTACCGGCGATATACGCGGGGTAGCCAACCCGGAAGCGGCCAACAATGCGGCGAGCGGTGGTTCGATGATTCCGCTCCTCACCCTGGGGCTGCCCGGTGGCGGGGCTACGGCCATCATGCTCGGTGCCTTGATGATGCTCGACATCACCCCAGGGCCGCTGATGTTCGAGAAAAATGCAGCACTCATCTGGGCACTTATCGCCAGTATGTATGTCGGCAATCTGATGCTGCTTGTTCTCAATTGGCCGATGGTCAAGGTATTCACCCAAATCATGAAGGTGCCGGCCAAATACCTGATGCCAATCGTCCTGGTGATCTCCACCATCGGTGTCTGGTCGCTGAGCAGAAGCTCCACCGACCTGCTTCTCACCGGCGCGGCGGGGTTGGTTGGTTACTATTTCCGTAAGAATAAATATCCGGTTGAACCTTTGATTCTCGGTCTTATTTTGGGTGGACGTCTGGAGCAGGCCTATCGGCAATCGCTGATTATCTCCAAGGGGAGTGCCATGGTTTTCTTTGAAAAACCGATTTCGGTGTTCTTCCTGGTCGGCGCATTGCTCTTCTTGCTGCTCCCGAAGATTCTAGCCAAATCGAAGCAATTTCAGCTTGCCAGAAAGATCGCCGCCGAGGATGCGGCATAAAGCTGAGTTGAGCAGCTTGTCTGCTCGTACGAAACTTATGCCCTTGCGGTATAAAGCTGAGTTGAGCAGCTTGTCTGCTCGTACGAAACTTATGCCCTTGCGGTATAATCCCGGTTTCTCTTAAAAAATGTCGTAACGAAGTCGTGGTGGGGCTGAATCGCTAGGTATGGAGAATGAAAAAATCAGAATTAGTGTCACCCTGTTGATCGGTTTTGTCGGGGCGGTGGCAGCGACTTGGGCTGGATGGCCGGCTGCAGCCCTGATCGGCAGTTCGGTGGCGGTGACCGCTGTGTCGATCGCGAGATTTGCCGCCACCGTCCCCGATTGGATTCGCAACGCCGCTTTTGCTGCGATCGGCTGTTCGCTGGGGTCGGGAATCCGCGCTGATATCTTTGACCTTGTGGTGAAATGGCCGATCAGCCTCCTGGCCCTTGGGCTGACGGTGATTGCCATTCTCTTTTGCTGTAGCTGGCTGCTGGTGACTTTTTTGGGGCAATCGCGGGAAACGGCGATCCTCGCTGTGGCTCCGGGAGCCTTATCGTATTCCCTGGCCCTTGCCGCCGAGGGCCGGGGCGATCTGCGGACGATCCTGGTTATTCAATGCCTGCGCTTGCTGCTCATCACCACCGCCATGCCACTGGTTCTCGATTTCGGCGATCCGCTCCAGGGCGGAACCGGTAGTGGAGCGGTCGCGTGCATGACCTTGCCGATCACCGTGGTGTTGTTTTTCTGCGCTCTTACCATCGGCTATTGTCTTGACCGGGTGCGTTTTCCGGCGGCCTATTTGCTCGCCGGTGTTGTGGTCAGCGGTATTGCCCACTATTTTGCCATCACTTGTGGCCGGCCGCAGCCCACTTTTCTCTTCCTCGGCTTTTCGATCACCGGAGCGGTAATCGGCACCCGTTTTGCCACTCTACCGCGGGAGGATTTGCAACGTTTTTTTTGGGCGGCACTGGTAGTGTTTGCCGTCTCAAGCGGTTTGGCGGCATCCATCGCCGTTCTGGTGGCCAAGACCCTGGATCTGCCCTTCGGCCAGGTGTGGATCGCCTATGCGCCGGGCGGGGTTGAGGCAATGGCGGCAATGGCCATGGCTTTTCACTATGATTCGACGTATGTTGCAACCCATCATCTGTGTCGCATTTTCGGGTTGATTTTTTTGCTCCCCGTTCTCCTCCGCTATTTCGTCGGAAAGAACAACGGCAAAGCCCGGTGATACGCCAGAAATTATGGGGACGCCCCGAAAACAATCATCCACCACATATTTTACCAATGGAAACACACATGCTAACCGAGTACAAAACAGCCGCGATTGAACGAGAAACACTGTCGATACCGCCCATGCCGCTGACTGCAAATCAGGTGCAGGAGGTGACGGCACTTTTGCAAGAAGAGGGGCCGGAGAGCGTCTTTCTTCTGGAACTTTTAACCGAGCGGGTAGAGCCGGGAGTGGGCGCGGGCGGCGGAGGTGAAGGCGTCCTGGCTCAGCAAGGTGGCGACAGGTGAGGTAGCCATCCCGCACCTTGGTCCCGACCAGGCGATCGCCCTGCTGGGCACCATGGGTGGTGGCTATAACGTTGCTGCCCTGGTGCGGCTTTTGGAGGTTCCGACCCGGGCGGCCCAGGCAGCCACGGCACTGAAAGGGCTGATCAAGGTCTACGAGGCCTTCGACCAGGTGGCGGAACTGTCGAAGAGCAATCTCCATGCCATGGAGGTTTTAAAGTCCTGGGCGGCGGCGGAGTGGTTCACCGGGGCACCGGCGGTGCCTGCGACCATGGCACTGACCGTCTACAAGGTAGACGGCGAGATCAACACCGACGATTTCTCGCCCGGCAACCAGGCCCAGTCGCGGGCCGACATCCCGCTGCATGCCACCTTTTTCGGGGTCAAACGCTTTCCGGGCGGCATCGAGATGATCGCCGGGATCCGCAACTCCGGCCGGGCGGTAGCCTTTGCCGGCGACGTGGTCGGCACCGGTTCGTCGCGTAAGTCGGCGATCAACTCGCTGGCCTGGCATATCGGCGAGGATATCCCCTTCACCCCCAACAAGCGGCGGGGTGGAGTCGTGCTCGGGGCAACCATCGCCCCGATCTTCTACGCCACCGCAAGAGATGCCGGGACGCTCGCCCTGCAGGGCGACATCCGCGACCTTGCCACCGGCGATCAGGTTAGCCTCGATCTGCAGACCTTTATTCTCACCACCAAGGCCGGCAAAGCCATCCCCATCGCCACCCCGCCGAGGGCCCTTTTGGACGAATACCGGGCCGGCGGCCGACTCAATCTGATCATCGGCAAAAGCCTCACCGCCGCCGCCTGTAAGGCTTTAGCCATTGCCGAGCCGGCGATCTTTGTCAAAACCGACAACCCGACACCCCAATCCGGACAAGGCTATACCCTCGCCCAGAAGATCATCGGCCGGGCCTGCGACCTGCCCGGCGTCCTGCCGGGGACGGTCTGCGAGCCAAGGATCACCACCGTCGGCTCCCAGGATACCACCGGGCCGATGACCCTGCAGGAGATCGAAGACCTGGCCTGCCTGCGCTTTACGGCTCCGCTCTTTATGCAGAGTTTCTGCCATACCGCCGCCTACCCGAAAAAGTCGGACCTGCCGCGCTGGCAGGCGATGGCCGATGGTGCGGCCAGCCGTGGCGGCGTAGTGCTGAAACCGGGCGACGGGGTCATCCACCCCTGGCTGAACCGGATGGGCCTCCCCGATACGGTCGGCACCGGCGGCGATTCCCATACCCGCTTTCCTTTAGGTATCTCCTTTCCGGCCGGCTCCGGTCTCGTGGCCTTTGCCGCTGCCTTGGGCTTCATGCCTTTGGAGATGCCGCCCTCGGTCCTGGTACGTTTTACCGGCAAAAGAAGACCGGGGATTACCGTCCGCGATATGGTCAATGCCATCCCCTACACGGCCATAGGGAAGGGGCTGGCTGACCGTCGCCAAGAAGGGCAAGAAGAACATCTTTGCCGGCACGGTCCTGGAGATCGAAGGAGTCGATGACCTCATCGGTCGAGGAGGCCTTTGAACTTTCCGACGCCTCGGCGGAACGGAATGCCGCCGCCTGCACCCTGGCCCTGCCACTTGCCGCAGTGGTGAAAAACGTCACCGAGAATGTCGACCCTCCTCCGTCAACTGGTGGCGGACGGTTATAACGATGCGGCCAGCCTGAACCGGCGGATCGAAGCCATGGAAGAATGGCTGGCAAAGCCCGAGCTCCTCCGCCGTGACGACCACGCCGAGTATCTGGCCACCCTGGAAATCGACCTCGCCACCCTCACCGAGCCGCTCCTCGCCTGTCCCAACGACCCGGACGATGTCCGGCCCCTGAGCGCGGTTGCCGGAGTCGCCATCGACGAGGCCTTTATCGGCTCCTGCATGACCCATCTTTCCCACCTCCAGGCGGCGGCCCGGCTCCTTGCCGGCAAGCCCTACGCCAAGGCGCGGATGTGGCTTGCACCTTCGACCCGCATGGACCGCGATGCCATCACCGCCGAAGGGGGCCTGGCGGTCTTCGGCCATGTCGGCTGCCGGGTGGAGATTCCCGGTTGCAGCCTGTGCATGGGCAACCAGGCCAGGGTCCAGCCGGGGGTGACGGCGATCTCGACGTCCACCCGCAATTTTGATAATCGGCTCGGCGACGGTGCCAAGGTTTATCTGGCATCGACCGAACTGACGGCGATTGCCGGACTGCTCGGCCGACTGCCGAGCACGGAAGAGTATTTTCAATTAGTATCTTAGAAATGGAGGTTCAGAGATAAATAATGGCGAAAAAGAAGCTGAAACAACACCTCATCAACCGAGACTGGTGCAAGGGCTGTGGCATCTGCGTGGCGATGTGCCCGAAGGATGTCCTGGTCCTTGATGGGGACGACAAGGCCAAGGCCGCCCATCCGGAGAAGTGCATCGCCTGCAAATTGTGCGAGAAGATCTGTCCGGACCTGGCCATTGAAGTGATAACCGAAGATGCCGAGGGCGAGGAGAAATAACTATGGCAAAAACTTGTTTTGTCCAGGGCAACGAGGCCTGCGCCCTGGCGGCAATGTATGCCGGCCTCGACTTTTTCGCCGGCTACCCGATCACCCCGTCGACGGAGATCGCCGAGACACTGGCCGCAAAGCTCCCCGAGGCGGGCAAGAAGTTCATCCAGATGGAGGACGAGATCGCCTCGATGTGCGCGATCATCGGCGCCTCGCTGACCGGCTCGAAGGTCATGACCGCCACCAGCGGCCCGGGCTTCTCGCTGATGCAGGAGAGCCTCGGCTACGCGGTGATGGCCGAGATCCCCTGCGTCATCGCCAACGTCCAGCGAGGCGGGCCGTCCACCGGCAACCCGACCCACGTCAGTCAGGGCGACGTCAACCAGGCACGGTGGGGGACGCACGGCGACCATTCGATCGTCACCCTTACCGCCTCGAACCATCAGGACGTCTTTAAAATGACCGTCGAGGCCTTCAATATCGCCGAGACCTACCGCACCCCGGTGATCCTGCTGTTCGATGAGATCGTCGGTCATATGCGGGAGAAGCTGATCATCCCCGAACCAGGCGAGATCGAGCTGGTCGAGCGGCTCAGGACCAGCGTCCGCGAAGGGGTCAACTACCACCCCTATCTGCCGCGGGAAGACGGCCGACTGCCGATGAGCGATTTCGGCGGGGTACACCGTTACAATGTCACCGGCCTCTACCACGATATGTGGGGCTTTCCCACCGACAAGGCGGAGCTGGTCAACGACCTGATCCACCACCTGGTGAAAAAGATCGACTATGCGGCCAATACCATCGCCCATCATGTACCCTATTACCTCGACGATGCCCGGTCGATCCTCATCAGCTACGGTTCCTCGGCCCGTTCGGCGCTGTCGGTGGTCGAGCAATTGCGGAGTCGTGGCGAGCGGATCGGTCTGCTTGGAACTGCAGACCATCTGGCCTTTCCCGGTGCAGCTGGTCCGCGATTATGCCAAGGACAAGGAATATGTCGGCGTCGTCGAGATGAATATGGGACAGCTGATCAATTCGGTGAAGCTTTCGGTCGATAACCCCCGGCGGGTCTATCTGATCAACCGGGTGGACGGGCGGCTGATCACCGATAAGGATATCAAACAGACCCTTCGGGTCATAGAAGGACAGGGAGTATAACATGGCGGTGAAAGAATATATCCGGGAGCGGTTTTTCCCGCACATGTGGTGCCCGGGCTGCGGCCACGGTATCGTCCTGAACGGCCTGGTGCGGGCGGTGGAAGAGCTGGCGATCAATAAAAACGAGCTGGTCATCGTCTCCGGCATCGGCTGCTCGTCGCGGATCTCCGGCTATGTCGATTTCCATAGCCTGCATACCGTGCACGGCCGGGCGTCTGGCCTTTGCCACCGGGGTGAAACTCAGCAAACCGAAGCTGAACGTCATCGTCCCGATGGGCGACGGCGACGCCCTGTCGATTGGTGGCAACCACTTTATCCATGCGGCGCGGCGTAATATCAACATCACCGCGCTCGTCATGAACAACCGCATCTACGGCATGACCGGGGGACAGTGTTCGCCGATGTCGGGGGTCGGCATCAAGGCGACCACCGCACCTTACACCCAATCGACAACGCCTTTGACTGTGTCGAGTTGGCCAAAGCAGCCGGTGCCACCTTTGTCGCCCGGACCACGGTCTACCATGTCAACCAGCTGTCCGAGCTGATCAAGAAGGCCATTGTCCACGACGGCTTTTCGGTGGTGGAGATCTTCTCGCAATGCCCGACCTACTTCGGCCGAAAGAACAAGCAGGGCGGGGCGGTGGATATGCTGAAGGTCTTCAAGGACTAATACCGTGCCCATCGGTTCGGAGAAGAAAAAGGACAACCCGGCCCTGATGGAACGGGGAATATTTGTGGAAAAAGAGATGCCCGAATACTGCAAGGCCTACGACGAAGTCATTGCCAGGGCGCGGAGGGAGTAACCATGGACACCAGTCATAAAATCGTCTTTACCGGATCGGGCGGCCAGGGGCTGATCACCATTGCCATCCTCCTCGGCGAGGCGGCCGTGTTGCACGAGGGCCTCGAAGCAATACAGTCGCAATCCTACGGCGCGGCGGCTCGTGGCGGGGCGACCCGCAGCGACGTGATCATCTCGAAGAAACGGATCAATATCCCCAAGGCCTTCCAGCCCGGGGTGCTTGATCTGCCTGACCCAGGAGGCCTATAACACCTACAGCTCGATCATCCGCCCCGGAGGTCTCTTGATCACCGACAAACGCTTTGTCAAAGTCGGCCGCAAGGTCGACGCCCGGCAGGTCGAGCTCGATCTCTACCAGACGGTGCTGGAGAAGATCGGCACGCCGGTGGTCTTCAATATCAGCGTCCTTGGCGCCCTGCTCGGTATGAAACCGATGGTTAAAAAGGAGTCGATACTCCAGGTATTGGCCGAGCGCTTTCCGCCGTCCTTTGCCAAAAGCAACACCCTGGCGCTGGAACTCGGCTATGAGCTGGGCAGTGCCCATGAGGTGTAGCAAAATTGAGCTTTTGCGGGTATGTTGCGGTGGTTTTTTTTAACCAACGCTAAAAAAGATGAGGAAACCCATGGAGAAAATCAAGGTACAAAATCCGCTGGTCGAAATCGACGGCGACGAGATGACCCGGATCATCTGGCAGTTTATCAAGGACAAGCTGATCCTGCCCTATCTGGACATCGATCTGCAAGTATTACGACCTGTCGGTACAAAACCGCGACGTCACCGGGGATCAGGTGACGGTAGAAGCGGCGGAGGCGATCAAGAAATATAGGGTCGGCGTCAAGTGCGCGACCATCACCCCGGACGAGGCGCGGGTGAAAGAGTTCAACCTGCAAAAAATGTGGAAGTCGCCGAACGGCACCATCCGCAATATCATCGGCGGCACGGTCTTCCGGCAGCCGATCATCTGCAAGAATATCCCCCGCCTCGTTCCCGGCTGGACCAAACCGATCGTCATCGGCCGCCACGCCTTCGGTGACCAGTACCGGGCCACCGACTTCCTGGTTCCCGGCCCGGGCAAGCTGACCATGACCTATACCCCGGCAGGCGGCGGGGCGCCGGTGGAATACCAGGTCTTCGACTTCCCCGGACCCGGCATCGCCATGGGCATGTACAACCTCGACGCCTCGATCCGCGGCTTTGCCCGGTCGTGCATGAACTACGGCCTGTCCCTCGGCTGGCCGGTCTATCTGTCGACCAAGAACACCATCCTGAAAAAATACGACGGCCGGTTCAAGGATATCTTCCAGGAGGTCTTTGAGGTCGAGTTCGCCGGCAAGTTCAAGGCGGCGGGGATCGTCTACGAACACCGCCTCATCGATGATATGGTGGCCAGTGCGCTCAAGTGGCCGGGTGGCTTTGTCTGGGCCTGCAAGAACTACGACGGCGACGTCCAGTCGGATACGGTGGCCCAGGGGTTCGGCTCCTTGGGCCTGATGACCTCCGTTCTCCTTACCGAGGACGGCGGCACCGTCGAGGCCGAAGCGGCGCACGGCACGGTCACCCGCCACTACCGCGAGCACCAGAAGGGCAGGGCAACCTCCACCAATCCCATCGCCTCGATCTTCGCCTGGACCCGTGGCCTGTGGTACCGCGGCAAGTTCGACGAAACGCCCGAGGTCCAGCGCTTTGCCGAGACCCTGGAGAAGGTCTGCGTCGATACCGTCGAAGCGGGCTTTATGACCAAGGATCTGGCTATTCTCGTCGGTTCTGAGCAAGGCTTTCTCACCACCGAGGAGTTCCTCGCCAAGCTCGACGAAAACCTCCGTATGGCTAAGATGCAGTGATTTTCAATGTTTTACCGACGGCGGTCACCACCGGCGTCGGTAAAACAAGGAGGTTCAGCAGCACGTTTTCTCCCTATGTCCGGCCGCTACCTGAGTATGGCGGCGGTCGAAGAGCCAAGGGACGTTCAGCGTACTGATGCACCCGCACCCAGCCGCCGCAGGCTGCTATCCGGGCGAGGATCGGCGGGTGGCTGTAGTTAAGCACCACATGCAGCGGGTGGGGGGTGAGGTTCGACAGATTGCTGACACTGAGTTTTTTCAGGCCGCTGATCAGGGCCTCGCCGCCTGCGCCGGTATCAGCGGCAAAGCGGTCGGCCTGGTATTCGTTGCGCCGGGAGAAGGCGTTGAAGGCGATGGCCAGGAGGGTCGAGATCGGCGCATAGAGAAAACCGAAAAAGACCAGTGAGGCATAGATGGAAATGTTTTCCATACCGAAGGCGGCAAACAGCCCCTGATTGCCGAGAAACAGCGAGAGGATGAAAAACAGCAACCCCATCTGCAGGATGGACAGCGCCATGGTGATCGGGATGTGTTTCAGTTTATAGTGGCCCATCTCGTGAGCGAGCACGGCAACGATCTCGCCGGCGGTCAGCTTGTCCATCAGGGTATCGAAAAAGACGATGCGGCGGAAGCGGCCGAAGCCGGTAAAAAAGGCGTTGGCCCGGGTCGAACGTTTTGAGCCGTCCATGGTGTAGATGCCCTGGATGGCAAAGCGTTGCGCTGCCGCATAGCCGGTGATGGCCTCCTTCAGTTCCCCTTCGGCCAGCGGGACGAATGTGTTAAAGAGCGGCATGATCACCACCGGCGCGAGAAATTGCACGATCAGGACGAAGACCACCGAGGCAATCCAGCAATACAGCCAGGCCACCGAGCCACTGGTTTCGAAAAACCACAGGATAGCGGCAAGAAGCGGCCCGCCGAGCACTATAGTCAGAAGCATGGCTTTGAGATTGTCGAGGATGAAGGTGGCGACCGTGGTGGTGTTGAAGCCGAAGCGCTGCTCAATAACAAAGGTCGAGTAGACCGAAAAGGGCAGGCTGAGGATGGTCGAGAGCAGGGCCAGCAGGCCCGCGAAAATCAGGCCGGTGGGAATGGCGGAGAATCCGAAATCGCGAGCCGCCAGATCAACGACATTGAACCCGCCCACAAGGATGAACAGCAGGGTCAAGATCAGGCTGACCGTCGATTGGAGCAGAGAGAAACCGGGTGGTGGTCCTCGTGTAATCCTGGGACTTTGCATACTGCTCGGCGTCGTAGACCCCGGCAAACTCTGACGGTAACTCGGGGCTGAGCGAGTGCAGGTTGAGCTGGGCCACCACCAGTTCGAGCAGGTAGCTCAGCAGTAAAAGAGTCAGAATAAAAACGAGATATTCGTTCATCATAGTCAACAGTCGTTGTTAAAAAATATTACGAAACAATTTGTCCGTTTTTTCAGTTTTTTGTACGGTGTCGGGCGTTGCCGAAAAAAGCTACAGGCTGAACGATTTTGCCTGGGCTACCTCAAGCGCCAGTTCAGCCCTGGAGTTGGCATCTTTTGGCATATTTTTCTTTTCGCACCATTCCGGGAAGGTCTCGGGGTCGATAAAGACCTTCATCACCTGATCGCCGGCCGCCTCGACCTCGGTCTTTTTCTCCTCAGCCCTGACCAGCCAGTCAGCATAGGTTCGCGGCAGCAGTTCGGCGTCATCGAAAAGCGCGAGGAGCTGCTGGTAATGTTCTTCCTTATACCAGACCATGGCCTGAAGCATCGGCTGGTGGGTCGTTTCCGGTTTATCCGTCTTTTTTTCTTTCATCTTGGCCACGGTTTTGCCGGAGCCGGTAAACGCCTTTTTTTTCGTCATAAATATTACCTGGATGGTCTGTGGTTTCGGGAGCGGGCTCCCTGATTGTGGTGTGCGGTTTTGCTGCGATACGGGGGGAGAACATAACCACCGGCGGAGCGATGTAAAGAGACTGGAGTTATGAAATGAGTTTGTTCTGCTTGAGAATGTATTGACTGGAGAATGTCGAGTGCGGTATTCTACGAGATTTTCAAAATATTTTAGGCGTTTTCCAGACGAGAACCTATAATAGCAGGAAGAATAGCAGGAAGATGTTGCCGTTCCACTCATTTTCCGGCGGAACGGGCGGTGTCCTTATTTCTACCAAGGTGGTGCATCCATTGTCAGATTTATTAGAAAGCTGGAGTGTTGAAAAATCCTCCGAACTGTACCGGGTGGCGGAGTGGAGCGGCGGCTATTTCCGCGTATCGGACAAGGGGGATATGCTGGTCCAGCCCTCACCCAATGCCCCGGAGCGGGCGGTATCGATCCCGGCAATTGTCGAGGGCCTGAAGGAACGCGGCCTCGACATGCCGGTGCTGCTGCGCATCGAAAATATCCTCGACGCCCAGATCTCGCAGCTGAATGAGACCTTTATCGTCGCCATGAAGAACCTCGGCTATCGCGGCAGTTTCCTCGGCGCTTATCCGATCAAGGTCAACCAGCAGAAGCAGGTCATCGACGCCATGGTCCACTACGGCGGGCCCTACCATCATGGCCTTGAGGCCGGCAGCAAGGCCGAACTGATCGCCGCCATGGGTATGATGGTCGATAAGGAGGCGCCTCTGGTCTGCAACGGTTACAAAGACGAGGAGTTTGTCGATCTGGCGTTGACTGCGGTGAAGCTCGGCTTTCGCTGCATCCTCGTGGTGGAGATGCCGAGCGAGCTGCCGCTGATCATCGAGCGGTCGCGGATTCTCGGGGCCACACCGGTGCTCGGGGTGCGCATCAAGCTGTCGAGCCAGGCCGGCGGCCACTGGGCCGAATCGGGCGGCGAGCGCTCCATCTTCGGCCTCAATACCACCCAGCTCATCGACGCCGTCGACCTGCTGGTGGCGGAAAACATGCTGTCCTGCCTGCAGATGGTCCATTACCACCTGGGTTCGCAGATCTCCAATATCCGCTCCATTCGTACGGCCGTCAACGAGGCGTGCCGGGTGTATGCCGGCCTGGTCAAAGAAGGGGCGGCGATGAAATACCTCGACCTCGGCGGCGGCCTGGCGGTCGATTACGACGGTTCGCAATCGAATTTTCTGTCCAGCCGCAACTATTCGCTGAACGAATATTGCACCGATATCTGCGAGGCGGTTATGACCACCCTCGACGAACAGGGCATCGACCATCCGATCATCATCACCGAGACCGGCCGGGCCCTGGTCGCCTATTATTCGGTGCTGCTGTTCAATGTCCTTGACCGCACGGTCTTCGAGCCGGACCCCCTGCCCAGCGAGATGCCGAAGGATTGCCATCCGCAGCTCACCAATATGCTCGAATCGCTGAATGGCCTGTCGATCCGCAATATCCAGGAGACCCTCAACGATACCATCTACTACCGTGACGAGGTCCGGCAGCTGTTCAACCATGGCAAGATCACCCTGAGGGAACGGTCGCTTGCCGAAAATATCTTCTGGACGACGCTCAACCGTATCCTCCAGACGACCAAGCAGATGAAAAATGGTCCGGCCGAGATCTCCGAGATCGAGCGGCTGCTTTCCGATATCTACTACTGCAATTTCAGCCTGTTTCAGTCGCTGCCGGACAGCTGGGCGATCGACCAGCTGTTCCCGGTCATGCCCATCCATCGCCTCAATGAAAAGCCGACCAGGAACGCCATCATTGCCGATATCACCTGCGACTGCGACGGCAAGATCGACAGCTTTGTCGACCGCTTCGGCGCCAAACGTTTTCTGCCGCTGCACGAGTTGAAGGACTCGGAGGAATATTACCTCGGGGTTTTTCTGGTGGGCGCGTATCAAGAAACACTCGGCGACCTCCATAACCTGCTCGGTGACACCAACGTGGTGACGGTCAGTCTGCATGAGGACGGCAAGTACGATTTCTCCGGCGAGCTGGAAGGGGATACGGTTGCCGATATCCTCTCCTATGTCGAATACGATCCGAAACGACTGCTCATGAAGTTTCGCAAAACCGCCGAACTTGCGGTCAAGGAGGGGCTGATTTCGCCCCTTGAACGGAAGACGGTCATGCAGGTGTATGAGGCCGGTTTGCGGGGGTATACTTATTTTGAGAGGTAGTTTGGTGGTGAGGAGCAAAGCGTTAGGGGTGAAGGATAAAAGCTTGATGAATTGGTGGAGGTGAAAATGGCAAAGGTATTGATTATCGGGGCCGGCGGAGTGGCTGGGGTAACCGCCCATAAATGCGCTTTTCTGGCTGACAGTTTTTCAGAGATTGTTCTGGCCAGCAGGACTCTCGCCAAATGCCGGGCGATCGCCGCAAGTATCAAGGAACGGACCGGCAGATCCATCGAGATCCGGGAGGTCGATGCCGACAATGTCGCCCAGACCATTGCCCTGATAGGAGAGGTGCAGCCCGATCTCCTTGTCAATCTGGCCCTGCCGTACCAGGATTTGGCGCTGATGGAGGCTTGTCTGGCAACCGGCGTCGATTATCTCGATACCGCCAACTACGAACCGCTGGAAGAGGCCAAGTTTGAGTACAAATGGCAGTGGGCTTATCGCGAACGCTTTGAAAAAGCTGGGCTTATGGCCCTCCTCGGCTCGGGGTTCGATCCGGGTGTCACCAACGTCTTCTGCGCCTGGGCCCAGAAGCATCATTTCGACGAGATCCATGAACTGGACATCATCGACTGCAACGCCGGCGACCATGGCCAGCATTTCGCCACCAATTTCAACCCGGAAATCAATATCCGCGAGATTACCCAGCGCGGCCGCTACTGGGAGCATGGCGAGTGGGTGGACACCGATCCGCTGTCCTGGTCGATGATGTACGATTTTCCGGAGGGCATCGGCGCGAAGAAGTGTTTTCTCATGTACCATGAGGAACTGGAGTCGCTGGTCCTGCATCTCAAAGGTCTCAAGCGGGCACGCTTCTGGATGACCTTCGGCGAGCAGTATCTCACCCATCTGCGGGTGCTGGAAAACGTCGGGATGACCCGCATCGATCCGGTGGATTTTAACGGCCAGCAGATCGTCCCCATCCAGTTTTTGAAAAAGGTCCTGCCCGAACCTTCGTCGCTTGGTCCGCTGACCAAGGGCAGAACCTGTATCGGCTGCCTGCTGAAGGGTGTCAAGGACGGCAAAGCCAAGAAAATCTTCGTCTACAATATCTGCAGCCATGAGGCATCGTACCGCGAGGTCGGTTCCCAGGCGATCAGCTACACCACCGGTGTGCCGGCGATGATCGGCGCCAAGCTGATCCTGGAGAAGACCTGGCACAGGCCGGGCGTTTGGCATATGGAACAGTTCGATCCCGATCCCTTTATGGCCGACCTGAACCGTTACGGTCTGCCCTGGACCGTCGTCCTGATGCCATGAACGGCCGTTTTGAATACCGCTTTGATCCGGGTAAGCTGACCACCCCCTGTTATCTGGTTGATGTCGGTTTGTTGCGGCAAAACCTGGCTATTCTCGCCGGTGTCAAGGCGCGGACCGGTTGCCGGATTCTCCTTGCCCTGAAATGCTTTTCGATGTTTCGAGTCTTTCCGCTTATTGCCCGGACGCTAGACGGAGTCTGCGCCAGCTCGCCGCACGAAGCCCGCCTTGGTTTTGAGGAATTCGGCGGCGAGGTGCATACCTTTGGCGCTGCCTATTCGCCGGCGGACATGGCCGAGCTGTGCCGGACTTCCGATCATATCCTTTTTAACTCGATAGGTCAGCTGCAGCGTTTCCGGCCGGTCATTGTCGAGCATACGGCAAAAACCGGCAAGGAAATTGCCATTGGCATTCGCATCAACCCAGAGCACAGTGAGGGATCGGTGCCGATGTACGACCCCTGTGCGCCCGGCTCGCGCCTTGGCATCAGGTGGGCCGACCTGCAGCCGGAGCATCTTGACGGAGTCAGTGGTCTGCACTGGCACAATCTCTGCGAACAGGATGCCGATTGCCTGGAACGGACGGTGGCGGCGGTGGAGGAGCGATTCGGCGACCTTATCGGCCGGATGAGCTACGTTAATTTCGGTGGCGGTCATCATATCACCCGCCCGGATTATGACCTTGAGCGGTTGATCCGGGTCGTCAATACCTTCAAGGAAAAGTGGGGCGTGCAGGTCTATCTCGAACCGGGCGAGGCGGTGGCCCTCAATTGCGGTTATCTGGTAAGCAGGGTCCTCGATCTTGCCCGGGCAGACGACATGCCGACCGCCATCATCGACAGTTCGGTGCCCGCCCATATGCCCGATGTCCTGGAGATGCCCTACCGGCCGCATATCATTGGCTCAGGCCTGGGCGGGGAAAAGGCCCACAGCTACCGGATCGGCGGTCTGTCGTGTCTGGCCGGCGATGTGGCCGGGGTCTATTCCTTTGACCGGCCGCTGGCGGTCGGCGACCCTATGGTTTTCAGCGATATGGCCATCTACACCATGGTCAAGAACAACACCTTCAACGGAGTCGGCTTGCCGGCCATTTACCTCTACGAACCGGACGACGACAACTACCAATGTGTGCGCTCTTTTGGCTACGAGGATTTTAAAAACAGATTGTCATAAGTGAGGGAGCCGGTGCCAAAAGAGAGCAGTGAAGGATTCCTGCAGTCGGAATCAGAGGGACGGGAAACAGGAGAGCCACTTTTTGCGGTTATTCCCGTGCCGCTCGAACAGAGTGTGTCCTACGGCGGTGGCACCGGTTGCGGGCCCGCGGCAATTCTTGCCGCCTCGCAGCAGCTTGAGGTCTGGGATGGCCTGTCCGAGCCGCTTAATGCCGGCATTGCCACCGATCCCATCGTCGATTGCAGCGGCGAGATCGGGGCGATCCTCGCTCGCATCGAGGCGGCAGTGCACGCGGCCGTCGATCGCCGGGCAATCCCCGTTATTCTCGGTGGTGAGCATACGGTAAGCCTTGCGCCGATCCGTGTCCTGGCCAGGAGCTGCCCCGAGCCCATCGGTATCATCCAGATCGACGCCCATGCCGATCTGCGGGCGAGCTTCGAGGGTTCACCCTTCAGCCATGCCTGTGTCATGCGCCGAGCCCTGGAGGAATGCGGCTGTGCCCTCATGCAGTTCGGGGTGCGGGCGCTCTGCCTTGAGGAGGTTCGGTACCGGCAGGAACGGCGGGTGCAGCATCTTGACGGTCGGGCCATCCACGGCCTGGACCTCAAGTCCTTTGCCCTGCCGCGAGGTTTTCCCCGAAACATCTACCTGACTATCGACGTCGATGGCCTCGATCCTTCGGTCATCCCTGCTACCGGCACGCCGGTGCCGGGCGGACCAGGTTGGTACGACACCCTGATTTTCATCGAGCGGGCCTTGGCCGGTCGCAATTTGCTTGGCTTCGATCTGGTCGAACTTGCCCCGCGCGACGGCGACCATGGGTCGGATTTTGCTGCTGCCCAGTTGGTCTATGCGGTGATGGGGATGGTGGCGAGAAACCTCGGCAGGTGGTGAATATCTTCCAAGGGGCTTGGTGTTCCTGTCGCGACCGGCGGTCGGGAATCACATTGAAGGAAATTTGTATTGTTATTGTGAAGCAGTCGATATATTTTTTGCAATGTCCCATCAAGAGAAAGGGTATCTCCCGGAGGGATCGGGAGATAATTACAGACCTTGCCGGGATAACCGTATGGCGGCAAGCGTGGTCTTTGTCAAGGGGATGAAGACCACACATATCACAAACAGCATCTCTGATGCTTTGCGTTTCAATGAGGAGAAGTACCTTATGTCCAATGAATACAAGACTATTCTGTTCACGTCGAATCTTTCCACGGCCGGTCGTGTCGCTTTCAAACAGGCCCTCTTGCTAGCCAATCAGTTTGGTGCCAAGCTGGTTTTGCTGCATGTCATGGAGAGACTGGCCGGCAGCTATGAAGGTTATATGATCGGTCTCTTTGGTCAGGATAAATGGCACCAAGTGCTGAAAAACAACAAAGAAGAAGCAAAGCATGCCCTCGTCGGCAAGGTGTCGCCCAAGCAGATGGCGCGGACCGCTTTAAGTGAATTCTGCAAGGAAAACGAGATAGAGGAAGAAGGCTATGTCATTCCCCCAAGTGAAATCGTGGTGAAAGAAGGGGATGTGGTCGAGGTTATCCTTGAACAGGCGGTCGAGCATAAATGCGATCTTATCGTCATGGGTGCCAGTGAAGGCTTGCTATCCGGTTCCTCGGTCGGCAACAATATAAAATCGGTGCTGAAAAAGTCTGAAGATCCCGGTGCTGGTTGTGCCTGCAAGTCTTGGTTGATGCTCGTTACTGCAGGAAAGAACAGCAATAGTCGGTAATTGCCGCCACCTTCAGGTTGAAGCTCGATTTGGCCGGAACCTCGAAGGCTGTCCCCTCTCCATAGGTTTGCCATTCCTTCGAGCCCGCCACTTGCACCTGCAGATTGCCGGAGAGGATTTCCATCAGCTCCCCCGCATCGGTGTTGAAGGTGTATTCGCCGGGCAGCATGATGCCGAGGGTCTTCTTAGATCCGTCGGCAAAGGTGATGGTCCGGCTGGTGACTTTGCCGTCGAAATAGACGTTGGCCTTCTTGGTGACGGTTACCTTACCATGCTAAATCTCAATCATGTTTATTGGTCCTTTACGGTTATCAGGTAAGAAGAAACTCCTTGAACTCACCGCGCAGGCAATGGTTCGAGGCCATGGCCGAGGAGTAGGCACCGGCGTTGATCAGGGCCAGGGTCTGTCCTTCCTCAAGCGGCGGCATGTTGATATTGGCGTACCAGACGTCGAGGGCCTCGTTGATGTTGCCGACGATGGTCACGGTCCGGCACTCTCCAGCTCGGCGCAGGGCCGGCACCGGATGAAAGGGCAGTCCGTAAACGGCCGGTTCCACGGCGAGGTTGAAGCCGGCATCGACTCCGACAAAGGTCGTCTCCATCTTTTTTTCGACGGTATTGACGGTCAAGAGCAGGATGCCGGTGTCTTTCGCCAGATAGTCGCCCGGTTCGATCTCAATCGATTGCGGTCGATTACGGAAATGGGCGGCGAGAATGCCGGCCCAGCGGGTCAGATCGAGGGGGGCGTCCTCGGCAACGTGGGGGACCCCCAGACCGCCGCCGACATTGACGATCTCCACCGTATCCAATTGATCGACAAACCACAGGCAGCTGTCGATGATCGAATCCCAGATCCCCAGCTGGGCAGTCAGGTAGCCGCAACCGGTGTGGAAATGGATCTTCTTGATGGTCAGACCAAAGTCCTTGGCCATTGCCACTGCTTGCGCGAACTGTTCCCGGTAGATGCCGAACTTGGTGGTGTTGATGCCGCTGTACTGAAGCTTTTCGTTCTGGGCCCGGCTGATGCCGAGTGCCGGATTAACGCGGATACCGATGCTCCGGCCGGGGCCGAGCTCCCCCCAGCGGCGGATGGCACTGAGGGAGTCGCAGTTCATCGACAAACCTTTGATGCGGGACAAGCGCTCCAGATCGCGGTTCGACAGGCTGGTGGCGGTAAAGGAGATGTCCTCGGCGGAAAAGCCGCAGCTGATCGCATGTTCCACCTCGTTCGGCGAACAGGCATCGATACCCACCAGTCCGCTACCCTGCAGGTGGGTAAGGAGTGGTGCGAACCGATTGGCCTTCATCGCGTACTTGATGCGGGAACGATCACCAAGACCGGCCTCAGAGAGGGCGGAACGCAAACGTTCCACATTGGCTACTATCCGCCGACTGCTGTAGTAAAAGGTCGGTGTCCCGAATTGCGCAGCCAAGTCATCGACTCGTCGACCGGCAAATGTCAAAACACCATCCCGGAAGTGGAGATCTTCCCGTTCCCACCACTCCGTCATATGCTTTGACACTCTTCAAACTGTTTTTCGGGTACGCGGAAGCTCTTCGGCAGCACAGCTTCGGCAACAGGCAATTCCTTTCGGCCGGTGATCCAGCCTCGGCAATTTTCCGACCCGCAACCGCAGGGGAATTGCTTGTAGAGAACATCTTCGGTCTGGGCGTAATCCATGGTCAGATAGTCCATGGGGTTGATGTCCTGTACCGCATAGACCAGAAGTTTCTTCATGTCCAGCTCAATATTGGGCGAGCAGGAATGAAGGAAATAGCCGGAAAAATAAAGATCATGAAGATGCAGTTCGGGTTCGATCTGCAGGGTGTGTTGGCGAATATCGGTAATGATATCTCCCGCAATAGCGCATACCAGACTTCCCTTGGCAATGAATTTGTACGTCATAACGCCCATGCCGGCGACATGGTTCTTCAATACAACTCTGAAGTCGTTCTTGCTTGGAAATAAAGGATTATTTCCGAAATCGGGTGGATACATGGCTATTTTCCTATCAAATGAAAAGAGGGGGAAGGAACAACGGACTATGATGTAACAATTAAGAACAAATTTCGGCGATGATTACACCTTTTCGAAGGGTTTATCAATATGTTTTTTCGTTCACGGGGCATCTCTCGAAATAAATATATTATACTGTAAAAACAATTAGATAATCATATGTTCGGGAGGACTCGGAAAAACGACTTACGCAAGAAATGGCGCCGAATAGTAATAATTCCCAGCGGTTTGGCAACTCTTTGACCCTTGCCAAGGCTCGCCGAGGCTGTGACTGGCAATACATGACAACCATCGCACCGGGCTTCCGAGTCCATTGGCTGCAGGCTTCGATTACCAAGGGAAGAGTCTCAATTTTCGGGACATTTCTCTTCATCCCGGCGAGAGGGAAAAAACTCGCAAATTCTTCTTCTCAGGGATAAAAGAAATCCTTGTGACTTCTTCATTCTGCCAGGGAATTTTTTCTTTCCGTCAGAAAGACCTGCATCTGTTGGGCTGCTGAAAGAAGCTTCTGCACTTCGGCAAGATTATGGCTCTTGGCAGCCTTTTCCAGGTTGTTCATTATCCCGTTCAAAGGCTGGGCGCAGACATTGCCGGTGGCCCCTTTTATTTTATGGGCTAGATTCTCGATGGCTGGAAAATCACCTTTCTCAGTAACCTCACGGAGAAGCTCCATTTGAACCGGAAAATCTTCGATGAACATGGTAAAAATCCTCGCCGCCAAATCCGTGTCGCCAAGCAGGCGGTTAACCAAGGCCGGATAATCGATGAGTGGCGGGTCAGATGTATGAGGTTGAGGCTCTTGCTCGGCTGCTATTTTCCTGTCGAGGAACCTCTTTCTTGCCGGGGATAAAAGCTCTTCCAGGGTTGTTGCCAGAAGAACGGGATCAATGGGTTTAGAGATATAGCCGTTCATGCCGCAGCCAAGATATTTTTCTTTATCACCTTTCATGGCATGGGCGGTAAGAGCAACGATCGGGATCTGTAGATTGAGGACTTGCGCTTCACCCGAGCGGATTTGATGAGCCGCCTGCAGTCCGTCCATTTCGGGCATCTGGATATCCATCAATACCAGATCGTATGTGGATTTTTGCAGAGCTGTTAATGCTTCCCGGCCATTGCCGACGATATCCAGCCGGTGGTAGCCGAGTTTATTCAATATGCCGGCTACGACCTGCTGATTGATGAGGTTGTCCTCGGCGAGAAGGATCTGTTCCTGCTGGCCATGCAGTGGCGGACGAGTTGGCTGCTGAGGGGTCCCGTATTGTTTTACCGCTTGGACGGAAGCGCCGGACACCAGGATGCTGACCGTATCGAGGAGATCGCAATAGCGGATCGGCTTTTTCAGACAAGCGGTAAAGCCCTGGCGGTAGTAGTCGGCATTGCTCTCAAAACGATAAAATGGCACCATGAGGACCATTTGCAGCTTCGGGAACAATCCGGTTTCCCTGAGCATTCGACCTAGTGACAGGCCGGCCGTGTCGGCAAGGGTCAGGTCGATAAAGGCGAAATGAAGGGTTCCGCCGGCATCGGCGATTTCCTGCAGGATTCGCAGCGCTTCCTGGCCGCTGCCGCAATGATTGACCCGTGCCCCCCAATATTCGAGCTGATGAGCCAAGGTTTCCCGGCAGGTGCTGTTGCTGCCGACCACCAGCAGGTGCCGGCCATCGAGCTGCGCAGGCAATTGCCGTTCCGGCTCGGGGTCGTGTTGCTTGCCGAGGCGACAGGTGAACCAGAACAACGAACCGCCATCGCCACTGCTGTGCATGCCGATCTGCCCGCCCATGAGTTGTACCAGTCCTTTCGAGATGGCTAGCCCCAGACCGGTTCCCCCGAATTTTCTGGTGGTCGAACTGTCGGCCTGAGTAAAGGACTCGAACAACAAGCCCTGTTTGTCATGGGGGACACCGATGCCGGTGTCTTTAACGGTAAACCAGAGTGTTAATTCTTCACCCTGTTCCTCCATGCCGACCACGGAGATGTAAATTTCCCCGTTTTTCGTAAATTTAAAGGAATTGCCGACCAAGTTGAGCAAAATCTGGCGGAGTCGCCCCGGGTCGCCGATCAGTTGGGTCGGAGTGCCGGGGGCAACGCTGCAGATCAATTCGAGTTCCTTATCTTTGACATTGAGGCTGACCATATCCAAAAGACTGTCAAGGAGCTCACGGAGGTTGAAACGCACCTGTTCAAGTTCCATTTTGCCGACCTCGATCTTCGAAAAATCGAGGATATCGTCAATCACCGTCAACAAAGATTTGCCGCTGGTCTTAAGGGTCTGGACATAGTGTCGCTGAGTTTCATCGAGATCGGTATCTTCAAGCAGGGTGGAGATGCCGACCACACCGTTCATTGGGGTGCGGATCTCATGGCTCATATTGGCGAGAAACTCGCTTTTCGCCCGGCTGGCACTTTCCGCCAGTTCCTTTGCCTGGGTGAGTTCTTCGGTACGTTCGTTGACCAGGTCTTCGAGGTGTTCCTGATGTTTTTTCAATTCCGACCGGCTCTTCAGGAGGTTGCCGGACATGTCGTTGAAGGCCTTGCCGATCTCACCGATTTCATCTTGTCGCGACAGGTCGATAGTCGCCCCGAGTTGGCCGCTTTCGACCCGGCGCATGGCGTCCCGGAGGGTGGTCAGCGGCTTGATGATCGAACGGAAAAGATAAATATTCAGAAGGAGAAGAATGACAATACTTGCCGTCAGGGTGACCAGACCGAAATAGAAGAGGATTTGGCTGTTTTCCCGGAGAATTGTTTCGAAGTCGTAATAGATGACCAGGTAGCCGAGTTTGTCGCCGATTACTTCAATGGCGCTGGTGTAAATACCGGTCCATCGGTCATTCAGGGAGAGTTCTTCGAAGTGGTGGCGGTTACCTTCCGGTATGTGTGAAAAAGTGGCAGGATGCTGGTTGTCGGTTCCGGAACACAACCGTTCGGTGCCGCCGACGCGGTAGAGGCAGACCAGGGTGATGTCGTCAATGGCCTGCTTGATTTCATCGAGAGAAAATTGCAAGGCTCTATCCTGACCGGCGAACAGTTCGTTGGCCAGGGCGTCCTTTTTTTGGTTGAAAATGGTGTCGAGAAGCAGCTCTGCTCGTGCCGACTGGCCTTCAAAGCGGCGTTGTTCTATGGGATACTGTAAAATGATGCAGATGATCACCACGAGCAACACCGTGACGATGGTCGTTATGTTTATCTTGAAAGGCAGGCTATGGTATCTCATGTGCTCCTTAAGAGCTTATGGTAGCTGAACATAACACTTCTGGTGTTTGGCGATACCGTCAAGTATTTCGACGGCGTCATAGGCCAGTACGGTCGGCGCCTTGATTTCTCCCTGGCCGCCGTATTTTGCCATAAATGCTTGGGTGAGGGGGATGGGCGTGCTTTCGTTGTCGAGGAGGAGAAGCTCCAACGGTCTGCCAAGTACGCCTCCCTGGTGGTTAATTTCTTCTACCGCCAGATGTACCCCGAACACTGCTGAGTGATTGGAGTTTTTTGCCTTGCCGCTGAGGGCGAAGATGGCCCCGATCTTCAGCGGTTCGACGGCGACTGCAACGCCGGCGAAGAGCCACACGAGCGCCCAGACAGGCAAGAATGGTAAAAATGTGGGTGTTTTTGTAGCCCATGGCCGGCCTCGTTTATAGCATCAATGGGTTGCTACTCCCGATATGGGGGAAATGACCTTGCGGAACAGTCGTTTTCCACCACGGAATTCGATGATGATGATCGCTTTATTCTGCGGGTCACCATTGATGTCAAAGGTGATCGGTCCGGTTGCCCCCTGAAAATCGACGGTTATCGCCAGGGCTGCCCGGATCGCCCGGCGGTCGAGGCTGCCGGCGCGGGTGATTGCTCCGGCGAGGAGCATAACCGCATCGTAGGCCAGGGGTGAGCTGTTGTTTTCAATATTTTTGCCGTGAATCGCCGCAAAGACCTTCTTCATCTCCTCGCTTTCCGGGAAAGGCACTTCCGGATGCCAGGGTGCGGACTGGAAACTTCCTTCGATACTTGTGCCGGCGTATTTTTCTATCTCATCCCAGGCGTCGCCGCCGAGAAAGATCGCTTTCAGCCCTAATTTTTCCGATTGCTTGATGAATAGGCCACTGTCTCTGGTGTAGCCGGGCAGATAGATGACTTCCGGTTTTTCACCGGCGATATTCTTGATGATCGCCGAAAAGTCGGTGGCGGTTCCCCGATATCCGATTTCTGCAACTACCCGGCCTCCGGCCTCTCTAAAGGCGGAGTCGAAAAACTGCCCAAGCATGGTACTGTAATCTTCATCGATATTGGTGATCACCGCGGCAGTTTTGGCGTGCAATTCATTGATCGCGAATTTGGCCATTGCCAGACCCTGAAAGGAATCGATAAAACAGGCCCGGAAAATGTAGTCTTTTCCAACGGTGACCTCCGGATTTGTCGAACCAGGGCTGATCATCGGAATGCCGGCTTCCTGGAGGATTGGCGCCATGGCCAGGGAATGGGAGCTCCAATGGGCGCCGATGACCGCCGTGACGTTTTCAGCGACGGCCCTTTGCGCAGCCATGGCCGAACCGATCGGGGTGCTGCCGTTGTCAAGGAAGAGCATCTGCAACGGCCGCCCGAGCAGGCCACCCTGACTATTGATGTGCTCAACCGCAACCTTGGTCATTTCGATGAGGGGCAGGTTATGGGGCGCGGCAATCCCTGTTTCCGAGAAAATGGCGGCTATGCGTATCGGTGGTTCCTGGGCCCGAAGGGTGTCGAGCGTACCAAGACATGCCGACAGCAGAACGGCCAACATCAACCACATCGGCAACCGCACGCCAGGCAAAGGGAGAAAGCGCAGGCGGTGGTATTTCAGGTTGGTTGTCATTTTTTCCATGGTTGACTTTTCTCCTTGAGACCTTCAACAATGAGTCTGAAGAAAATACGAACACTCCTTGGGAAGGCAGAAGGTCCGACCTGACCGGACCTCAGGCTGTTTATGGATATTTTTATTCTGTGCATAGAATGTATTATATGCATAGAATGGCAAAAACATGAAGGCGCTCGGCCTATTTTTCTTTTCAACCGGCAGTTATGGTGGCCATAGCCTTGGTCGGGGACAGATGCATGAGCTTCACACCCTGCCCCTCCCATCGATACCGACAATGATTATTGTCAATCCAGTACTTGGCGAAGAACGTTCGAGAAGGGTAGTCCTCTTTCATCTGTCAAGACCAGGCCCGGAAGAGGATATCTCTACAATCACTATTGAAAAAAGCTCAATGTCGTGAAAGCTGCCCGGACTTTTCATGATTGGTTCGTCTCCATTATCCTCACGGCAGTATTGCATCTGGTCCTTATCAAGACCGCCGTTTTGCCGCCAGGCAACTATTTTTTGCCATTTTTCGAAGAAATAAATCAAGAAATCGAAGAGATGCCCGCTTCTCCCGGAGTGATGCAAGGTTCTGAGAACAGTGCTGTAGCGACCGATCCATCACCTCGGCAGCTGGCGGAGACACCGGACGATCGGATGGAGGTTTTTCCCTATCGGCGGGCGATTCATCATCCTACGCTGCTGTCGGGGTTGTCTCAGATCACCACCGCCCTGCCACCTTTTATCCCCCTATCGGTCGTTGACAAGGCCGGATACCGGTCGCTGGTACGGCAAACCGCGGTAGAGAGGCTTGCGCCGCCCCGGTTCTCCGGTTCAACCATTCCCGCCAGGCCGGAAAAGAGCATGGGGCGGGAGGTGGAAGAGGACGCCGAGGCGATTCTTCTCGGCAATGTTTTTCAGGACGCGATCCCGGCAACCTCGGGCTATACGGCGATACTCAACGCCGAAGCGGAGTTTCTTCAGCGTGTGCAGGCAGATATCGCCGATGGACGCCTGGATATGCCTTTTGCAACGTTTATCCTTTCCGCAGAATACTATCACCTCAGCCGGGCGATGATGCCCCTCGGCCAGCAGCCCTCCTTTCCCCTTGCGGAGGCAATGGCCAGATACAACGAGCGTTTGCAAAAGGTTGGCGAGGGGTTGCCGAAGGAGATCGATGGCTTTACCCTGGTGATGCTATTGCAAAGGTATGCCGAGAATAAGTTTTATCCCGGCAACGGCAGCGGCATGCTGCTCGACTCTCTGTTTCATTGGCAAAACGATTGTGAGGGTGGCACCAAGGAGGTTCTTGCCTACCTGCAGACCCTGTATCCGGCGCTTGAACTCGGTTCAAACCGGGGCATGCTGCAGACGACGACCGGCGAATTGATCGGCCATATGCAGGTGTTTATCGGTCCCGGTCCGGCCAGCGGCAAAATCCTCGCAAGCGATCGGGGATTGATCGTCGAGACGACCAGGGTTGGCCTCGACTCGATACGGACCTACGCCTCGGGGGAGGTCTTTCCCCTGGAGGACTTTGTGGTTCGCTATTATCCGGAGATCGTTGCCGGCACCCCTCTGGCCGGGGCTGTGTCGGATGGGAGACCGTTGACCACCGAGGAGGCGGCGCGGATTGTCGGATCGAGCGACCATCCGCTGAAGATGAACTACGGGGCAAGCACCACCCTGCTCGCCGAGCAACTGTATGATCTCGACAGCATCCGCACGCAAAGGATTGACAACGAATTCCTGCGCAGCAAGATTCCGAGCTGCAATCCGCGGATAGATCCGACCAAGATCGACCGGACCAATCTGTTCAGCAACTTTGTCGCCATCGATCGCAAGCTGCGCAAGAGCCTCATCGGCCATTACCTCGCCGATCTGCAGTACTGGGATAACCAGATCATGCCGCAATGGCGGCAGCCGGAATTTCTCGCTACTTATGACGATTTGGCGGGCAGTCTGCTTGCCGACGACGCCGCCGCCGGTTACATTCAGGTCGATGCCGAAAACTCGTTGCCGTTCCAAAGTCTGCAGAGCCACGGCCGCTTGCTGAAAGAGCTGCGCGGTGATGTCAAGGGGGCTGAGGACCGCTATCTCGGGACGGGACGGCAGGAATGTGCCCGGCGAACGGTGCTGGATGACAGGCTCCTCGGTTTTTTGTTTACCGCACCGGAGGGGCCGGGGGTGTTTTTTCTACCGGCACCGGATGAAAACCTGCCCTGGAGCCACTTTCTCGGGGATATTATCGGTGACTGTCTGGCCGTGCCGGCGACGGAGGGCGAACATACCCTGCTTGGCGCCCTTGAAAAAGAGAGCGAAGGTCGACCAAGCTCATTTCGCAAGGAACTGTATGATCGTGCCTTGTTGCGCGGCCTTAACCCTCCGGCAATGGATGGCCTGGCGGCAACGACGGCGGCCCTGGCCGATTTGCTGACCGGAACCGGCAAGAACCTCGACGCAATCAACATCTTAGCACAGAGACAATCTCCGGAGAGCACCCTGGGCGAGCCCAGTGTCGCGGAAACCCTGGCGGAACTCGGCCGGACCGGGATCAACAGTGGTCTGATGTGGGATATCGCCGATTTTCTCGGGTCGGAAAAGATGATCAGCCTGTTTCTGCAATACGGCGGGAGGGGTGATCTGCACCTGACCATCCATCGCGCCCAGCAGGTGGCAGCCCAGCTGGGAGTAACCCTTGGTGACCGGTCGGTGACGGAGTTGTTCGCCAGCCTTACGGAAAAATCGGCCGACAAAAACCTGCGTCTGGCCGCCGCCATGAATCTCGCCAAATTGCAGGGGCTGCCGGCAGCTGAAATATCCCGACTGGCCCTTGCCTATCTGCAAAATAGCGAGGTGTATCGGGCGGAGACCCTGGTTGCCCTGTTGCAGTACGGTCTGCTCCCCGAGGACGGCCTGGCCTTTGTCCGCACGCGAGTGGATGAGCTTCTGGCCCGGCTGCCGAAACTGAGTGACCGCCAAGGTGCCGGCAACGCCGAAGAGCGAGTATTCAGTGAGCTTTTGCAGATGGTCCTGACCCTCCGACACCTCCCCGACAAGGGTATTGGGCAGGCTTTGCATGGCGGCCTCAGCAGCAGCCTGCTGGGCGATTTCAAAAATAAGGTTGTCGGGAAGAGCTTGAAAACCCAAGCAGATTGGGGAGTGCTTTTTAATAAATTGCTGGTCCTGGCCCTTTTGCATGAGGAGGTTGGCGAACAGCAACAAATGGAGCGCCTGTCTCTCGCCTGGTTGCAGCAGTTCATCAGCTTTGCCGCCGACAATCCGATCGGTAAACTCATGCTCGACCCCGTTCTGAAAATAGCTGGTAAAGAAGGGCTCACCACTCTGCTCGGCACGGTAATTCCTGATCAACTGGCCCGCCTTGACACTCTTCGGCGAACGGCTGGCCAAGTGGCCGGATCATTGCCGGAGGTAAAGGCTCTTCTTGGCGAGGGTAATGTGATTGTTCGGATGCTGCTCGCAGCCGAGGCCGCCCTGGTCGGAAACCTTTCCGGACTTCCCGTCGAACAGTTTGTCGATAACCCCAAAAACAAGGGTGCATGGTACCTGGAAAAACTCCATCGTCGCATCGTGCCGATCATCAGTGGCGGAGGGAAAGGGACCTTGGTTGCCGAAACCTCTGGCGAGCAGCTGCAACGGGCCTCGTCGAAAACGGATCCGCTCGTCGAATTCTACGTCGACGACCGGGTGCGCGAATCCTTTGCCATGCTCGCCTACCTCCAGGTGGCCGGGGAGAGCGGCAACGGCGTGAAATTCATGAAGACCCAGGATCTTGCTGCCATCAAGGATCCGAGCAAGTTACGGGTAGTTGAGGGGGAGAGAAAAATTACCCGGCAGGATATGTCCATGCTGACCTTGGCACTCAATCCCGGCAACCATCCTTCGGCAATTCGCCGGGCCTGGGAGGAGACGCTGGCGGTGACCGACAAGCATCTGGGGCTGAACCTGCTCGATCAGGGGCTGCGCGGGTACCTGTTCGCCCCGCATTACCCCTATTTGACGGAAAACGATTCCGGCTTCTTTTTTTCGCCGGAAACCATCGAGGATCTTCATAATGCTGCCCTTTGGGGTGGTCGAAACGACATTCTCCTCAGCAGTTATCTGCATTTTCGCCACCTGCCCGGGCAGTTGCCGGACTGGCTGCGACGTACCGCCATGGCGAGGAGCGAGCTTGAGCTGCAAATTATCAAAAAATTTGAGCAGCAGAGTTTTCTGCCGATGATTCTGCAATGTGACAGCGATAAGAACGAATTACCCGAGCCGCTGTTTCGGGCAAAATGGGCGATCCGCAAACCTTTCGGCGAGGATATTTTCCCCGGAACCCTGCTGCTGCTGCGCCTTGGTTATCTGGAAATCACCGCCGCCGGCGAGATCGTCCGGACGCCGAAGTACGCCGGGGGATGAGACAGGGTTCGATTCGTCTTGCTTCCGGACCTGGATAGGGAGCGTTATTGCATGCCGGAGTTTTGATCGGGATTCTCGCTTGCGGCTATCCATATGCTGGTTTGTGCTTGATCCTTTACGAAAACCCAGTTTCCTTCTCCTCCGAAGGGAAGGAATGTCCCCAGGAAAAGGGTGGTGCCATGTCCTCTCCAGTTTGTCCACAACCCAGTGGGAAAAAACCGGCAACCCTGATCCGTCAGATCGTCGCGGTGATGTTTTTCCGGCTGCTGCTCAATACCGCCCGGCGCTTTGTCTATCCCTTTGCCCCGGCTTTCAGCCGGAGTCTCGATGTACCCCTTGCCGCCATCACCTCCATCCTCGCCACCTGCCAGATAACCTCCCTGCTCGGTCTTCTCAGTGGGCCGCTGGCCGACCGGTTCGGGTATCGAACGATGATGCGCGCAGGTCTCGGCATGTTGGCCGTCGGCATGATTATGTGCGGTCTGGCGCCCGGCTATTGGTGGCTCTTTCTAGGCCTCGTGGTGGCAAGTTTTGGCAAAATTGTCTTTGATCCGGCTATTCAAGCCTTTATCGGCACGCATGTGCCTTTCGAACGGCGCGGCCGGGTAATCGGGGCGGTGGAGATGGCCTGGGCCGGTTCCACTCTCCTTGGTATTCCCGCTCTCGGTCTGATCATCGAGCATCTTGGCCTGGCCAGCGCCTTTTGGATTTTTGCCCTGCTCGGTGGGATCAGTTGGCTGAGTATCAGCCGTCGTCATTCCAGCCGATGATCACGGGCCTGCTTCGGGTCACGGCCGAGTATCGCTCTTTGCCGCCCTGCCGCAGCTCATTCGCACCCGTCCGACTGCCGGCATGCTGCTGTTCGGTTTTTTTATCAGTATTGCCAACGACGGTTTGTTCGTGGTCTACGGGGCCTGGTTTGAACAGGCCTTTTTGACCAGTATCGCCACCCTCGGCTTCAGCACCGTGGCTATCGGTGCGGCGGAACTTCTTGGCGAATCGATGACCGCGGTTTTTGCCGATCGACTGGGGCTGAAGCGGGCGACGATCCTCGGGCTCTGCCTGGCAAGTCTCGCCTATCTCTTGCTTCCCTTCATGGGCCGATCCCTGCCGCTGGCGATGGCCGGATTGTTCTTGGTGTTTTTGTTCTTTGAATTCACCATCGTCACCAGTTTTTCCCTGAGCACCGAACTGCTGCCGGGGGCCAGGGCGACGATGATGGCCGGCTTTTACGCGACCGCCGGAGTTGGTCGGATGATCGGCGTGCTTCTCGGCGGCTGGCTCTGGCAGCTGGGCGGCATCCATGCGGTGGCTTGGAGCTCGGCCGCCTTTACCGTCCTGGGTTTGTTGTCGCTGCTCTGGGGTTTGCACGGCTGGCAGCGGCAAATGCCGGAAGGGTCGATGTTGTCCTGACCGATGGCTGTTGTGCGGTTTATCCGGATGATTCGTCTTGAGGGGAAATATTGTGAAATATCTGTGGATTTTCTTATTTGCCGCGACACTTCTCTGGTCTGGTATTGCGCCGAAGGATCAGTTTACCTGGTTTCTTGAGGTCGTTCCGGCGATTGTCGGAGTGGTCGTGCTGGCGCTGACCTACTCCTCCTTCCGCCTCTCGCCATTGCTGTATTGGCTTATCCTTCTTCACTGCATCATCCTCATGGTCGGCGGCCATTACACCTACGCCGAAGTGCCGCTGTTCGATTATTTGAAGACAGTGATGGGCTCGGAGCGCAACAACTATGACAAGGTTGGTCACTTTGTCCAGGGCTTCGTCCCGGCCTTGATCGCCCGGGAGATCATGATTCGCAAGGGTGTGATTAACGGCCGAAGCTGGCTGAATTTTCTCGTCGTCTGTTTTTGCCTCGCCTTCAGTGCTTTTTACGAACTGGTCGAATGGTGGGTGGCGGTTGCCACCGGCGAGGGTGCCGAGGCCTTTCTCGGTACCCAGGGTTATATCTGGGATACCCAGTCGGATATGGGGCTGGCGCTCCTTGGAGCGATAATGGCGATAGCTCTGCTTGGGAAGGTGCACGATGCACAATTGAAGGAAATGATGACATAATCGACATCGGTCCTCGAATCGTTCTTTTCGGAATCGTGACAATTAAAGACCGGTGGCTAAATGACGTTGGCAACCTTAAACAAAACCCAAAGAGGGATAAGTGGAAACCCAGCCAAAAACTATCCTCGTGATTTACCATTCCCAGAGCGGCACAATGGAACGTATGGCAGAGAGATTTGCAAAAGGAGCAGCAAAAGAAAAAGATGTTGCCGTCATACTTAAAAAAGCCAAGGACGCCGGCGTGGACGACCTGCTGCATTGTGACGCCATTGCGGTCGGCTCTCCTGAATATTTTGGAACAATGGCAGGGATGATCAAAGATTTTTTTGACCGTACCTTTGAGGCGGCACGGGAAAAGACCATCGGGTTGCCTTTTGTGGTCTTTATCTGCGCCGGCAATGACGGACGAGGGGCCCTACTACAAATCGAACGAATAAGCTGACCTCGCAACAGGTCTCCAGCAAGGAACCGATGGAGCTTTTCGAGGCCATTCGAGCCGTGACTCTGAAAGAATAACAGGGGAATGGTGCTCCGTAAAATTGCCCCGGGGGGAGAAAATTGAAGAGGAAACGGGAAGAAGCCCATTGAAACAATCGCCTCTCCAATGCGACCTTCTTTTTTGCCCTTGGCCAGACCAATCGGCCCAGCCCTCGCCGGTTTTATCGGCGGAGAGGCCGAGAGCTTCGCCACCGCCTATCTCGTTGCGGCCCTTTTGACGGCCTTGGCCGGGCTGGGCTCGCTGACTCTGCCTTCCCATCCGACAAGGCGGTAGCAAAGATGCTTGTTATCATTCAACTCTCTTTTTCTTTCGAGTTTCTAATGATTCGCTGGCATTCGTTCTCTGCATCCATGGCGTTCGCGGCGGTAATCGTCCGAAAAACCGAGAGAGTATCCTTTTGGATCAATTCATATTTATCGTCCCCGATATATTCGAGGAGCCAGTCCCGCCATTGATGCACAGTTCTTCTTGTCATATCTTTCTCAAATGCCACTGACACCCTCTTCATTTTTAATGCGGCTTTTCAGCGCATACATGGTCGTCGAGCCGGAAGACCAGAACATCAGTTTACCCTCTTTGACCAGATCATTTGCCAGATTTTTCAACTCACGAGGCTTGGTATCCGGATCACAGGCGTAGAAATCTTTGATGTACAGTTGCGGTTTCGGAGAAGTTTCCGCTTTTTCAAGAATTGCAGCCTTGAGCGCTTCTTTTGATAATTGCATTGAGAGCCTCCTACAGGATGTCATGTCAGCAGTTGATCTGCCAGAACGTTAAGAACATTGAACTTTAAAGAACAACACAGTCAATTTGGCAGAACGTCTGGTGTAATCAGAAGCACCATCCTATGGCTCCTGCTTGCAAAACACATCTCTGCGGCGATTTCGGCTCGGCTGGTTTTCCGGGTTTTTCTCTATCCCTAAAAATAGAACTCCTTTCAGTACCCCTTCGGAGAGTATAAGCACCTTCGCGAAATTGATTTTGAAAAACCAGAAATGAATTTTTAAGGTATCTAATTTTTCCCTTGAGTCACTTTAATAAGAAATTTCGAACCCTGGGCAATTGATACCTCTTTATTCCCTTCAAAAATAACTTTTATGGTTCCGCAGCTGTTGACTTCCATTATTTTCCCTATTCCCCATTCCGCTTTTGCCTTATGTCGGACATTTTCACCTTCATACAGATTCAATTTCATCGTTATCTCCAAGGGTAGTTGGTTATTCGTGCTTGTAACAATATAGGTATTGAATTGATAAAGTCTCTCTTTATTTAACAAAATGAGGAAGAAAGTGAAGAGAGTTTCAAGGCGTCATAATCGAAGGGAAAAAATGAGCAAATTAATTTGTCATGAATTCCCTTAAAACAAGGAGCGCAAGGCAACCGAAATAACCACTGATATCAGTCGAAGAACAAGAGTAATTCGAGGATAATACCGACGTCTCATCGACGGCGCTGTTGAACACATCAAAGGAATAGGCAAGTGGCGTCTGCGGCTGTCCCGCAGGCGATTTGACAGACGGCGAAAATGACCGGCCACTTCTTCCCGGGCGGATTATTTTTCTTTAAAATCGATGGAGACGATACCGTAGCGGCGCATGATGCGTTGCAGGGCCTGTCGCTCAAGACCGCAATCGGCAGCGGCGTTGGTGACATTACCGTGGTTTCTGACTAGGAGGTTGCGGAGATAGCCCTCGGAAAACCGGCTGACGAGTATTGACTTGGCCTGGTTGTAGGGCAGGGTGTGCAGTTCCTCGAAGCTGCTCCCGCATGGCTGTGCCACACCCTGGTTGTCGGGGAGACCGAGATCGACGAGGGAAACTTGGCTGCCGGCGGCCGACAGGACGATGCTCTTGATGGTGTTCTGAAGTTCCCGAACGTTACCCGGCCATGGCCGTTGGTACAAATAACGGAGAACCTCCGGGGCAACCCCCAGTTCCTCCCGGCCGTATTGTCGTTTATAGAGGGCGAGGAAATGGTGCACTAAAAGCGGTACATCCTCCTTCATCTCCAGGAGGTTCGGCATGGTCACGCTGACCACATTGAGACGGTAAAAGAGGTCGGCCCGGAATTCGCCGCTGCGAATCTTCTCTTCCAGATCTTGATTGGTGGAGGCGACCACCCGGACGTCCACTTTGATCGTTTTATTCTGGCCGAGCGGCTGAATCTCCTTTTCCTGCAGGACCCGCAGCAGCTTGGTTTGGATGTGCACGGGAATATCGGCAATTTCGTCGAGGAGCAGTGTCGAACCGTGGGCTTCGTGGAAGAGTCCCTTTTTTTCCTGCATGGCCCCGGTGAAGGCTCCCTTGCTGTAGCCGAAAAGCTCGCTTTCCAGGACATTTTCGGGCAGGGCCGGGCAATTGACGACGATCATTCGCTGGTTTCGCCGGTTGCTGAGGTTGTGCAGGGCCCGGGCGGCCAGCTCCTTGCCGGTGCCGCTTTCGCCGCGGATCAGGACGGTGGCATCGGTGTCGGCAACCCTTGCCAGGAGGTCGAGCACTCGCTTTTGTGCACCACTTCGACCGATAAATCCTTCCGGCGGCGTCAGGTCGTTGAGTTTCTCCGTCAAACGGCGATTGGTGCGCAGCAGGGTCGTGCGCTCCAGACAGTTACGGACGACGCGGATGATCAGGTCCTTGTCGAACGGCTTCTGAAGAAAATCATAGGCCCCGTCTTTCAGAGCCTGCACCGCCATGTCGATGGTCCCGTAACCGGTCATGACGATGACCGAAATGGTCCGGTCATAGGCCTGGATTTTGTTGAGCAGCTGGAGACCGTCGAGATCGGGCATCTTGATGTCGGTGATCACCAGATCGGGGTGGCAGTCGCCCAGCAACTCCAGGGCCGCGAGGCCGGAGGAGGCGGTGACGACATCGCAGGCACATCTTTTTTCGAGGACGAGGCGCAGCATGGAGAGCATGTCGGGCTCGTCGTCGACGATCATCGCCAGTCTTCGCGGGGTGCTGGTGCCGAATGGCTGTATGTCTGTCATGGGGAGATCTTCCGGGAAGCGAGGTAATGGAAATAGTTCTGGATAAATTTGCCGGATATGCTGTCCGGGCAGTTCACGGCCGGGGGAGAGGTATCGGTTTGCTGCTGAAAAAGGGCGGCAAAAACCTGCCGCGACAGGAGGTCGAGTTCCCGGTGAATTTCTGCCAGCCGCGGGTCGTTTTCGCTCATCCCGCGCATTCGGCAATGGAGCGGCCGGAAGTGATGGAGGAGACAGGCGTTGTCCTGGCGCAGTGGACATGGTTGTGCTGCATTTTTGCCTGCTTCGGCGGCCTGTTCGATAACCTGCTGTCGGGTTTGGGCGGGCAAGGCAATGTTGACTTTGTCGTTTAAGTAGAGAGCCTCAATCAGCTCAAGGGTGAAGCTTTCACCGCATGGTTTTTCCCTTTCCTTGCTGCAGGAGGTCGGCTGTGGTGCGGAAAGGAGGCCATCGATCTTGTCGAGCAGACGTTCATAACGGTCGTAAAATTCACTGAGATCGGCGGCATCACGATTTTCCGGGGTCGGTTCGCCAACCGTCAAAACGCCTTCTTTTTTGCCGAATTTTCGGAGCAGCGACCATTGCGAGAAGGCAGTAGGATTGGCCCTTGTCGCCTTCAATTTCTTGCCGGCCTTTTTCATGTCGAAGCCGCGTCGCAGGAGGTAGGCGGTAACAAAGGTGCCGGTTCGGCCGATGCCGTAGTGGCAGTGGACAAGCACCTTTTTGCCGAGATAAGTCGCCTCGTCGAGCCAGGCGAGGCCCTTCTCCATCTCCTCCATTTTCGGGGCGGTATCGTCAGCTATCGGCAGGTAAAAAACCTCGAATCCGGCCTTTTGTTCAATTTCGTGCAGATCGCGGAACTCGCCGCACAGGTTGACGATGGCGGTGATCCCCTGTTCCTTGAGGCTGTCCAGTTCCTCGTAGGACATCGGGGCGTGGCCGACGGCCAGGTTTTTGGTAATCCAGGTGGGAAGGTAGGCGGCAGGCATCGGCAATCCCAGTCACGATAAATGGGTTCAATCTCTGTAAACGAATCATCTCCCAGAACAATCGACACGACGTGCACACCATACCTTATGAGCGTGGTTACAAGCAACTGTCTCCTTGAATTTATAATTATTGTCCGGTGGCGAGGCAGCGATCTAGTGATCGCCGGTTTTCAGAGCAACGATTTTCGTGTTCCCGACATAGACCCGGCTTTCAAAGCCGGTGGCTGCGGTCATCTCTTTAGTGAGGGCCGCCATTTTTTGCAGGTTGCTGATGATGGTATCGATTTCACCCAGCTGTTCCGGGGCGGCAAGATCGTCGCGCAGCAGTTGCGCGGTGCCGAGGGCGGCAAACAGCGGGCTGTTCAGGTTGTGAGCAGCGGTGCCGGCCATTTCGATGACCCCTTCCAGCTTCATGCGGGCCATCTTCTCCTGGTCAAGGAGTTTCTGGCTGGTGACATCGCGGATAGCCTCAAGGACGAAATCGATGCGGCCGTCGCCGGCGATGATCGGCGCGAGGTGCCGTTCGTACCAGCTCGATCCATCTTCTTTGTCGCGCCGGGCAAGGACGGTCATCGGTCCACCTCCGGCCAGGACCTTGGTGATCGGGCAATTGGCGGGATCGGCGTCCCGCCAGGGCGAAATTTCCTGGTAGATGCGGCCCAGAGTCTCGGCCTCGGTTGTCCCATTGTTTTCAAGAAATCGCCGGTTGACGAGGATGACTCGTTTATCGGGGGCGACCACCAGCAGCTCAAGCCACAGGGAATCGAGGATAGTGTGAAGAAACCTTTCCTGATTTTCCAGTTCTTGGAACATCCGGCCGTTGGCGATGACCAACCCGACCTGTTCGGCCAGCGACATGGCAAAGGCGATTTCGCCTTCGCTGAACCGGCGGATATCCTTGGTCAGCAGACGCAACAAGCCTATGACCCGGGTTTTGTAGACGATCGGCAGGGACATGGCGCTTTTCACCCCTTCCCGCGAGATAGAGGAACAGCTGTCATGGTCGCAGATGCGGTCGAGCTCGGTCCTGGCGGTCGGCCGTCCAGCAAGGAGGGCTGCCATGACTTCCCGGGAATCGATGGTGGCGCGGGACAGATATTCGTCGGAGACGCCGTGTGCCGCGCCGAGAACAAAGGTATTGGTGGCCCTATCGAGCAGGCGGATGGTGGCGGCGTCGACCTCCAGCAGGCCGGGAAGGCGGCCGACCACCAGGTCCATTACCTGTTGCGGGTCGTGGACCATGCTGATCAGCCGGGTGATGTCCTGGAAAACTTCCAGGTAATCCCGTTCTTTTTGACGGGGTGTCGCATTCATCGGGGGTTATCCAGTCAGGCAGGACCTGTTGATCCTGCCTGATATCCAGCTTGTCGGGGTTATGCTTTACGCACCGAGACGAAGTGCTCCTGGTAGGCAATGGCGCCGCCGGCCCGGTCCCATTTATCCAGACCGCCGCGCATGAAATTCTGGTCGGCGATTCCCTTGCCGAAGGCGCGGCTCTCAACCGGCAAGCGATGGCCGAAGCCGTGGATAATGAACACCGCCTCAGGATGGATCAGGTCGGTAACCTTGGCAACTGTCGTTTCCGAATAATCTCTCTGTGAGACCACCACCGTATCGCCGTTGCTTATTCCCAGTTTCGCGGCGGCGCGACTGTTGATCCACAGGGGATTGATCGGCATCTGCTCGTAGAGCAGAGGGTTGTTGACGGTATGCCCCTGGGTGTGGATGGCGCAGCGACCAAATGTCAGGCGGAAGGTCCCCTCCGGCGGCGTTTCCGGGGCCTGAAAGGGCTTCAGTGATTGCAGACCGGCTTTCTCCAGCTTTGCCGAGACAATCTCCAGCTTGCCGCTCGGCGTCTTGAACTTCAGCTTGTCCATATCCCGGTAGATCGGCTTGTCGGCGAGGTTGACCATGCCGGTCTTGTTGAAATCGGTTATCTCGACGCCGGTGCCCTGCAGCTGGAAGCGCCAGATATCCTCGACCGAGTCGAAAACCAATTCATTTAAACCCAGGCGTTTGGCCAGGCCGCCGACGATCTCCCAGTCGGCCTTGGAGTCGTAACGTGGCTCGATCGCCCGGTGGCGCACAAAGAACTGCGGCTTGAGGGCGTTTTTGGTGGCGATGACACTTTCCCGTTCCAGGTAGGGGGAAAGCGGCAGGACCACGTCGGAGAACCAGGCGGTATCGGACCAGCTGAAGGTCACCGAGACCAGGAGGTCGAGATTGTTGAAGATCTCCCGCAATCGGTCCGGGTCGGGGAAGCCCATCAGCGGGTCATGGCGGTAGGCGATATAGGCCTTGACCGGATAGGGGTCCTGGCTCTCCATTGCCTCATACATGAGGTGGGCTAGGCCCGGCCCTTCCTCGAAGTGGGTGTAGCGCCAGCCGAGGCCGTCGGCCCGCTTGTCCTCTGGTTTCGGGTAAAGATCGACAAAGGCCTTGAGGTCGGCCCGGCCGACATCGCCCGGTTTGCTGACCAGAGGCATCCCGCCCTTAGCTCCGAAGGAGCCGAGCAGGGCGTTGATGATATAGGCGGTGCGGCAGACGTAGAACGAATCCTGATAGCGGGCCGTCATCCAGCCGGGATGCCAGATCACCGCCCCCTTGGCGGCCGCCAGCTCGCGCACGAACTGGCGCAGTTCGGCCGGATTGATGCCGGTTTCTCCCTCCGCCCATTCCGGGGTGTAGGGTTCGATGAAAGTCTCCAGGTCTCGCAAGCCCTCGATATAGCGGCCGGCATATTTCTCGTCGAAAAGCCTCTTTTTCAACAATTCGTGGATCACCGCCAGGTTGAAGGCGTAATCGGAACCTGGTCGCACCTGGAAATAGCGGGTCGCCTTGGAGGCGGTGATTGTCGCCCGGATGTCGATGACCGTCAGTTTGCAGCCGTTTTCCAGGGCGTCCATGAGGTTGTTGACCTCCTGGACGTTGATCGCCTCGAAGATGTTGCGCAGTTGCAGCACCACGTGTTTGGCGTTTTTGAAGTCATAGGCAACGCTTTTCCGCCCCATGCCGGAAATCGACAGGCTGGCATGCTGGACATTGCGGGCGCAGGAGGAATCGTGGTTGCAATAGTTGGGACTGCCGAGGCCGCGGAGGAGGGCGCGGTGCATATCGCGGAACGGGCCGCCGCGGTCGGTGAGCGCTATGCCTTTCGCGCCATATTTCTCCTTCACCTCTTTCAGCTTATCGGCGACGTAATCGAAGGCCTCGTCCCAACCGACCTTGCGCCATTTGCCCTCGCCGCGGGCGCCGCTGCGGATCATCGGCGTCTGGGGCCGTTCATGGTCGGTGATCAGGGCGTTGCCGGCGGCGCCGCGCGGGCAGACCGCCCCCTTCATCGCCGGCACATGGGGATTACCCTGAAGAAACGTCACCTGTCCGTCCTCGACCGTCACCTTGATCGGACACCTGACCGTACACATCCCGCACACACTGAACACTGATTTGGCAACCATGGTTTTTTCTCCTTGCTATGAGCTATGCAGGCAGTCTTACTGCCCCTTGTTGTTGGTTTGTTGTCTCGGCGGTTGTTTTTCTAAAACCATCAGCCGGTCGGAAAAGAGCTTGGCGCAATTGGCGCAGTAGTTGTGATGCTCTTTGACCTGGGGATGGGGGGCGGTGCGCTCCTCCATCAACCGTATCTGTTTCTCGGTGGCGTAAAATTTGCCGCAGCCTTGGCAGCGCATCAGCGGATGGCGGCCGAAGACGCTGCCGCGGATGGAAACGGTGCGTATTCCCCCCTCTTCCGACACCGTTATCGCCTGAGTCGGACAGATATTGGCGCAGGTACCGCAACCGATGCAGCGGCCGGGATCGGGGGTCACCTGTTGCCGGCCGTCAAGTTTTTCCATGCGCAGGGCTTCCTTACCGATGATCTCCTTACACACCCGGATGCACAGGCGGCAGCGGATACAGCCGTCCGGCGCCGGCGGCAGGTTTATCCCTTCCTTTTTCGCCAGACAGCGAAGGCGATCGGACATCGGGGCCATGGCGATCAATTTCAGTAAAGCCTTGGTCCTCGCCTGGTGCACCTCCTCCCCTTCGGTCCACAGTCGCAGTCCTGGCTTGACCTTCAGGATGCAGCTCAGCATGATCGTCTTGTCCCCCGTGATCTTTTCCACCGCTACGGCGCAGACCTTACACGACCCGGAGGGCTTCAGGGCCGGATGGTGGCAGAGGGTCGGGATGTGCATTCCACTTGTCCCGTGCCGCCTGGAGGACCGTCATTTCCGGCTCGAGCGGTCACCGCTTGATCGTTGATGTGGATGGTTATCATCATGCTTCCTCAGTCGTTCGGCGCGTCGTGCAATGCGTCGATATAGGTTTGCAAATGTTGCACCTCGCCGTGAAGAAAGGCGTTTTCCGCCAGGAGCAGGTTGGAGAAGGAAACGACGACGATTCCCCGCACCGTAATCACCGGCAGGTAATCGATTTTTGCCTCCATCATCCCGACGATGGCTCGACCGACCGTTTCCTCCGAGGTCAGGGCCCGCGGCGCCTCGGTGAGCGTCGCGGCGAGCGGGCCTTCCCAGGCAAGCACCGGCGAAGCCGCGATGGTCAGGGAGCGAAGGATATCGCCCCTGGTCAAAAGACTCCGCGGCCGTTGATCTTCGACGACCAGCAACACCGAGGCTCCGGCCTTGTGCATCAACTGTGCCGCTTCGGCCAGGCTGACCTCGGGGCTGACGGTCACCGTCCTCACGGTACAGCTGTCGAGAACATCGGCTATTCGCATTTAGGAGGCCGGCTCCAGTACCTCAAGGCAATCCTGAGGTAACCTATAGGTTCCCTTGTCTTCGAGACTGACCTCGATGAGGGTGTCGGGGTCGTTGATCTGGGTGTCCGGATCGGTGACGATTCCTCGGCTGCCGACCAGCCCATCCATATAGTCTTCCCAGCTTTCGTCGGTGCTGCGGCGCAGGACTCGCACCATTTGACCTTTATGGAATGTCATTGTCGTTCTCCTTATCTCTCTAACTGGTGGCCATGACCGTGGAACCGCCATGATGTCCCTTTTTTCGGGCGCAAACGTCGCATTGCGGCCCATCAACTTTTTGGGGTGAAGCCGCGAGCGCACCGAGGCTGCCGCGAATAATCTCTATAGTGCTTTTAACATCCTGGCCATTGGCTTTTGCAGCGGCTATCGTACCCAGGCGGCCGCGAATGAAGGCCAGGTATCGTTCGGTACCGATGACCGCACCGCAATCACTGCAAAAAATCAGAGGTTGCCGGCTGAGAATGGTGCCGCAGAGGGAGAGAATTCGCTCCGGGCCACGGTCCTCGATGCGCATCGCCCCGGTCGGGCAATTGGTGGCGCAAGCACCGCAACTGATGCAGCGCTGTTCGGTACGGCGGAAATCGCTTTCGTCCGGATGGTCGAAGGATAGATAGCCGAGGGCCAGAGCGTCGACCCCCATCTTCTCCTTGCAGATCGTCACGCACTTGCCGCAGCGCCGGCAGATGTCGCAGCGCAGACAGCGGCGGGCCTCCTCGCGGGTCTGGTTCTCGGTGTAGCCGAGTTCGACCTGCTGGAAGGTGGTGCGGCGGCGATCGATACCGAGCAGCGGCATTTCCGGCCGTTTCAAGGCCATCTTGGTATGGGCCGGGACGTCGATGTAGGGGATTCGCTGGTGACGCATCGGCACCGGCGGCAGTTTCGGTTGGGGGATGCCGGCCAGAAAGCGGTCGATGGCGATGGCCGCCCTTTTTCCACCGCCGATGGCTTCGATAACCGTCGCCGGGCCGGTGACCGCGTCGCCGGCGGCGAAGATTCCCGGTATGCTGGTTTCCATGGTGATGGTGTTGACGCGGATCGTATCACGATGGGTCCAGGCAAGCTCCGGCATACCCGCGAACCAGTGCTGCTCGATGCGCTGGCCGATGGCACTGATGATCGCATCGGCCGGGAGGTCGTAGTCGCTGCCCTCGATCGGTTTCGGCGATTGGCGGTTCGAGCCGGGAATGGTCACCAGCTTGGCTTTCAAACAGCGCAGGGCGCCAACCTTGCCATCCTCGCCGGTCACCGCCATGGGGACGGTGAGCATTTCGAAGTGCACCCCTTCCTCTTCCGCCTGTTCCACCTCTTCGTGATCGGCCGGCATTTCCTTGCGGGTGCGGCGATAGGCGATGGTCACCTGGTTGCTGCCGAGGCGCAGGCAGGTGCGGGCCGCGTCGATGGCGACGTTACCGCCGCCGATGACCACGACGTTCTTGCCGGGACAATGGCGTTCGCCCAGTGCTACCCGCCGGAGAAAATCGACCGCCCCGTGTACCTGCGGGAAATCGTTTTCGCCGTCGATACCGAGGTTGAAGGAGGCGTGCGCCCCCACCGCAAAAAAGAAGGCCGCAAAGCCCTCGGCGCGGAGCGATTGAAGATCGACGTCCTTGCCGAAACGGGTATTGAAGCGGAATTCGACTCCCAGTTCCTCGATCTTGGCGACCTCGCGGTCGATAATATCCGAAGGCAAGCGGTAGCGCGGGATGCCCACCAGGATCATGCCGCCGGCCCGGGGCAACGCCTCGATCACCCGCACCGTATGGCCGTGCAGGGCGAGGTAGTAGGCGGCGCTCAGGCCACCCGGTCCTGCGCCGACGACGCATACCTTGCGGCCGGTGGCCGGGGTCTCACGGGGATTATGGTAGCGGCCCCAGGACATCGCCCGTTCGGCGGCGAAGGCTTTGAGGAATTTGATGGAAACCGGGGTGTCGATTCGCGCCCGGACGCACATCATTTCGCAGGGCCGGGTACAAACCAGGCCGCACACCCAGGGCAGGGGGTTGTCGCGGCGGATGACTTCGATGGCCTCGTCGTCATGGCCAAAGGCAATGAGCGACACATAGGTGGGCACATCGATACCGGCCGGACAGGCCATCTGGCAGGGTGCCGGGGTGAGATGATCGCAGACCGAAGCGGCGCAGTTACTGTTTACCGCATGGCTGCGAAAGACCTCGCCGTGCTCGGCCAGATGGGTTTTAAGCCATAAGCCGATCTCGATCCCTGCCGGGTCGTCCGCGAAGGCGCACAGTTCGGCAACCCGGGCGTCGATGCAAGGCAGATGTTCGGCTCCGGCCCTGGCGGCGACGATGTCTCCAACCAGGGTGGCGATCTCCTCTATCAAGCGACGGCTGCGTGGATGGATGGCAGGTCGGTCGGTCGGGATCTTTTTCAGTTCCAGCAAGGTCTCGTGGACCGGGCATTGGCTAGCGCTCATGGCAGACTCTCAAGGCGAACAAGGACGAGCAAGGTGCAAGGACGGATTGCCTTGCCCAGTGGTAAATACTCCTAAAAGGCGCTGTTTTCAAAGGAAGTTACCGCTTCGGCATGGCGCTTTCGTTTCTTTTCCGTCATCGTCTGTCCTTCCCCGAATTCCAGACATTGGGTGGTGCAGGCGGTGACGCAGGCGGGTTTCAGGCCTTGGTCGAGCCGATCCTTGCAATAATCGCATTTGACCACCTTGCCGATTTCCGGCTGCCACTGCGGTGCTCCCCAGGGGCAGGCGGCGATGCAGGTTTTGCAACCGACACAGAGGTTGTGGTCGACAAAAACGATGCCGTCGCTTGCTCGCTGCTGCATGGCGCCGGTGGGGCAGGCGGCAACGCACCAGGGGTTCTCGCAATGAAAGCAGAGCATGAAGACGAAGGCGGTGCGCGGCAGACCGCCGATTAATTTTGGCCCGACCTCGACGATCTGGCACAAACGGGGGCCCTGCGGCAGGCTTTTATTGGATTTGCATTGGATCTCGCAGGCATGGCAGCCAATGCATTTGCGGGTATCCTGGGCGAGATGGTACCGGCTCATGAAAATTCTCCTTTAGGCAAAAGTTCGACACGACATGAGGATAAGTCCCCTAGGGACGGGACCTGTGCGCCAGAAATTGCAAGTTCCGTACCAGGGCTGTTTTGTCGACCCGCTGATCAGCCCTGCGACGATCCAAAAAAAAGGCAATGATTCCGCAGCAAACGGCTTGCGGACGGCAGCATCTTCGGATATAGGGCGGGGAATGCTCCGGTAAGAGTACCGTCGTCTGCCTTGCGGCGCAACATCGGTGTTTCACAGGTTATCAATTGTATGGGTAATTATCATTATGAAAAAACAAGGTAAAATAAAATTTCAGTGACTGGGTGCAATAGATTTGCCGCACTCCTCAGTCACCCATCTCAGCCATATAGGCGTCGAGGGTGGCTTCCAGGGCCAGTTTATGCTTGGCCTCTTCCTGGCAAAGCATCTTGAAAACCTTGCGGGCCGCCTCGTCTTCGGCCTTACCGAGCAGAAGATTGTAGAGAGCAAGGGCTTTCTCCTCCCGTTTGGCGGCGAGCATAAGGATGTCGCGATAGGGCATGTCCGGGGTGTAGGCGAGGTCCGCCACATAGTTGCTGCGCTTGATGTCGACGATCCAGGTGAACCGGTAGTCGTCCAGAGCGGTGCTTGTGGTGCCACTTTTGAGGTTTTCGAGGAGCCGGCGGTGTTTGTCTTCTTCGTCCGCAAACTGGCGGAAGAGGTGCTTTTTGCCTTCCTGAGCTTCTTTCCCGCAGACACTGCGATAAAAATCACCTGCCTCTCTTTCCTGGGAGATGGCGAAATCGATGATGGCGGTAAGATTATAGAAATCCATAGGTCGTCCTCAAGGTTAATAGGAGGGGTTGCGATCGATAGCAGGGTAACATGGTAAATTCTTTTGGTGAATCAACTGGCCAGTATTTTTGCTACTTGATTTTCAAGTTCGCTCTTATCAATGGGTTTTATACAATAATCACTCGCCCCGAGGGCAAGTGCTTCGCGGACGGTCTCGATAGTCGGGTAACCGGTGAGCATGATAACCTTCAGGGCCGGGCTCATTTTCTTCAGCTGTTCGAGGACCTGGATGCCACTCATTTTTTTCAGCTTGATATCGAGGATTGCCAGGTCAAGGTGGTGTTTGCCGGCGAAGGCAATTGCTTCCTCTTCTTCGGTAAAGGCGTGGACGGTGTGCTGTTTTCGGGCAAGGATCTTTTTGACCAGCCCGACCGCATCCGGCACATCGTCGAGTACGAGAATTTCCGCCATACGGGTGTATCTCCATAGTGTTTTTGTGAAGTTTTGCGGAAGACAGGTAACAGACGCCTTGTAGCAGCTTTTGTGCCTGATTAAGAGAATGTTTCGGTATTATGAATAATTCCTTATTATTTCGGGATTATGGATTTTTTGATTAAGTAAAGGAAGGTGCGTATCGGCGAATTATGTTTGATGCGAACCTTGGATTTTGCAACCCGTATGTTGCACCCTGGCGGTTTTTTACCGCGCGCTTTTGATTAAAATGTCTGATATCTCTGCACGACGAGGATTGATGAACGTATTGATACGCAAAACAATAATGCCGTAACCGGTAATTTTCGTTGGGAAGAAGGCCTTGAAACGGCTATCATGCGTGGCTTGTGATCTTTTATTGCCACACCTCTGGTCTTGTATAACCCATAATCGTTCCCTGCCGGCGTATGAAAATATCCGAACAGTTTAAAAAACTTGAGATTCTTCCGAACCTGTCCGTCGTCCAACAGACCATCGTCAAGGTGCTGGCGGTCTATCACGGCTACAGTTCACTCATCAATCTCGGCAATTGCCTGTCCCGTCTGGGGGTCAAAGACGGCATTAAGGAGTTCAATCCGAAACTCCTCAAAGGACAGTGCAAACCGTTATTGGCGTCAGGTTTGCTGGAAGAATCCGGCCACTCCGGAGGGGTGCGCTGCACCTTGGCCATCGCCGATCTGATTGTCAGAAAGATGGTCAGCGAAGACCAGTTCGAACGCCATGCGACTGCCATCGAACGGCAGAACCCGGTGATGAAAGGCTTTCGTGGCTATATCACTATGGAGCAGGGACTGCGCGAGGCGAGGATCGCTTTTTATCGTGACGATCACTTCCAGCTGCATGAATCCTTGAGTTCCGGTGCTCGGTTTGTGCCAAATTTTCCCTCCAAGGGCGATGTCCTGCTGTCGTGGTTCTGTAACCCCCTGGATCTCGAATGGACCATCCGGCATCAACCGAAGCTTCTCGGCAAGCTCTTGGAATATGGGGCTCTGCATCAACTCTTGTACCTGTACGCCGAGCCGCACCTTGAGAATGTGTATGGCCGCATAATTCCTGCCGACGAGGGTACGGAAAGTGGTTTCCTCTTTCGAGGGATTATGGAGCTGCGGTTTCTCCGCGGCGACTGGCAGGCGGTAAAAATTCTGCTCGAAAATCGGCAAGACCCGGAATTACTTGCCATCGCCGCCGCCATAACCTTTCTTACCGGCGAGCATGCAGTCAGGCCCTCGTCCTTTTCGATCAAGCCTTGTCGCGGCTCAAAAAACAGACCGGCCAGCGAAGTGCATATTTTTATGGTCTGGCCGGGTTGTTGTATCCGCTTGCCCTTTGGAAGAGCAATGACCACAAACTGCGAGGGAAATTGCCGACTCTTTTTACCCAGGCGATCAAGAATCGCACATATTGGACAGATGGCTACCGGATGATGGAGCAGTTTTTTCAGTTTTTGCAGGGTAACCTGAAGATGCGCGATACTCTATTGGCCAGCGATTTCCCCTACGATATCAGCGATGGCCGGACCCCGGACGGCACCCCCCAAACCCTGCTCGTTCGTCCGCTGTTGCTGCAAGTGCTGGTGCTGCTGATGAAATACTGGACGAAGGCCGAGTATTTTCCCATCGTGCCCGCCCAGAGCCGTAAATTGTATGAGCATCTTCAAGCCGGCGGTTACCGGTGGCCGGCGGCGGAAATGGCAAAGATCTTTTCAGCCATCGACCCGGGTAAGGCCGATCTCTGGGACAGCAGCTTTCTGACTGCCGAGAAAAGCGGATTGGCCGGGCTGTTTGTCGCCCAACCCTATTGGCAGCTGGCCTTGGACTCCCTGTCGAGTCTCGGCAAAACCGGTAAAAAAGGTGAGGTTCAAGCGGAAAAGTCCACACGTCTCGTCTGGCTTGCCCGATTCGATGAGACCCGGCAGCGGCTGTATCTCGAACCGCGCGAGCAAAAACAGCAGGCAAGCGGCGGCTGGAGCAAGGGCCGGGCGGTGGCCATGAAGCGTCTCGCCCTGGAAGCGGACAGCCTCGATTATCTTAGCGAGCATGACCGGAAGGTGTGTGCCCGGATTAAGGAATATCGTGACGGCGGCTGGTACGGCAGCGGCACAAGCTATGAGTTTACCGCCGATATGCCGCTGGCGGTGATCGGTCATCCCCGGGTGTATTGGGCCGGGACCCCGGAGGTCCGGGTCGAGGTGGTCAGGGGTGAGGCGGAGTTGCGGGTGAAGAAACCGGATAAGGGCAATAAAATCAATATTAGTCTTGCACCGCAACCCGCTGCCGAACAGAAATTTAAGATCATCAAGGAATCACCGACTCGCCTGAAAATTGTCGAATTCACCGCCGAGCACCATGAACTGTTCGCCATCCTCGGTAAAAAAGGCTTGGAGGTGCCGCTTGCCGCTCAGGGCCGGGTACTGCAGACCCTGACCGACATCTCCGGCTTATTAACCGTCCATTCCGATATCGGCGGCAGCTCCAGCACCGCCGAACAGATTGCCGCCGATGCCACGCCCCGGTTGCATCTCCTGCCACTTGGCGCGGGCCTGCGGGTTGCCCTGCTGGTGCGGCCTTTTGCCACCGGCGGCGCCTATTATCAACCAGGGCACGGCGGCGAGAGTGTGCTGGCCGAGCTCGAAGGCAAGGCGCTGCAGGCCCGACGCGACCTCGGCCTTGAAAAACAGCGAGCCGAGGCGGTGTTGCAGGCTTGCCAGGTCCTGCAAGAGGCGGATCGGGAAGGAACGGGGGATTGGCTGCTCGAAGACCCGGAAGAGTGTCTTGAACTCCTCCTGCAAGTCCAGTCGTTGCCCGTGGGCGAGGCGATTTTGGAGTGGCCGGAAGGGGTGCGTTTCAAGCTTTTAGGACAAAACAGCGGCAAAGGCTTTGGCCTGCGCATCAAACGCGACACCGACTGGTTTGCCCTGGAGGGTGAACTGAAAGTGGACGAGGATACGGTTCTCGAAGTTGGCCGGTTGCTCGGCCTCCTACAAAGCAGCCGAGGACGCTTCCTGCAGTTACAGGATGGGCAGTTCCTCGCCCTCACCAACGAGTTTCGCCGGCGTCTTGATGAATTAAAAAATTATGCCGAAATCAGCGGCAAGAAGGTGCGGATAAATCCTCTGGCGGCCTTGACCCTCGAAGATTGGCAGGGCGAATTGGGCTTGAAGGGTGACAAACACTGGCGGGCGCACCTGCAACGGCTGAAAGAGGCCCGCGCCTACCAACCGCAGCTGCCCTCCACCTTCCAGGCCGAACTGCGCGACTACCAGCTGGAAGGCTACCGCTGGCTGGCCCGGTTGGCGCATTGGGGGGTCGGCGCCTGCCTGGCCGACGACATGGGCTTGGGAAAAACCATTCAGGGGCTGGCGCTCCTCGTCGAGCGGGCGCCGGACGGTCCGGCCTTGATCATTGCCCCGACCTCGGTGTGTATCAACTGGGAGCGGGAGGCAGCCCGTTTTGCCCCGACTCTCAGACCGCTGCCGCTCGGTAATGGTGACCGTCAGCGGTTGCTCGATGAGCTGGCCCCCTTCGATCTGTTGATCTGCAGCTACGGTCTGCTGCAACAGGAACAGGTGGCGACGATGCTGGCGCAGATTCCCTTTCGCACGGTGATTCTCGACGAGGCGCAGGCGATCAAAAACAGCGCCACCCAGCGATCCCAGGGGGCGATGAACCTGCAGGGTGATTTCAAGCTGATCATGACCGGTACGCCGCTGGAAAATCATCTGGGGGAGCTGTGGAACCTGTTTCGCTTTATCAACCCCGGTCTGCTCAACTCGCGGGAGCAGTTCAGTCAGCGGTTTGCCCTGCCTATCGAACGCGACAACAGCGGCCAGGCTCGCAGGCACTTGAAGAAACTCATCCAACCCTTCATTCTCCGCCGCACCAAGACCCAGGTCCTGCAGGAACTGCCGCCACGCACCGAGATTCCCCTCTATGTCGAGCTGAGCAGCGAGGAAATGGCCTTTTACGAGGCCCTGCGCCGGCAAAGCCTGGAAGATTTAAATAACAGTGAAGGCTTTTCGGGGCAAAAACATCTGCAGATCCTGGCGGCGATCACTAAACTCCGGCGCAGCTGCTGCAACAGCCAGCTGGTCAGCAGTGAAATGACTTTGCCGAGCAGTAAGCTGGAGGTATTCGGGACGATAGTCGACGAACTGCTCGAAAACAAACACAAGGCCCTGGTCTTCAGCCAGTTTGTCGATCACCTGCGGCTCATCAGGGAATATATCGAAAGCCGGGCCATCGCCTATCAATATCTGGATGGCAGCACTCCGGCCAAGGAGCGTCAGGTGCGGGTCGATGCCTTTCAACGCGGCCAGGGCGAGTTGTTTCTTATCAGTCTGAAGGCCGGGGGATTGGGCCTCAATCTCACCGCCGCCGATTACGTCATTCACATGGACCCGTGGTGGAATCCGGCGGTCGAAGACCAGGCCTCGGATCGCGCTCACCGCATCGGCCAGCAACGGCCGGTGACCATCTACCGCCTGATCGCCAAGCATACCATTGAGGAAAAAATCGTCGCCCTGCACAGTCAAAAACGCGACCTGGCCGACAGCCTGCTGGAAGGCGCCGAGATCAGCGGTAAAATGTCGGCGGAGGATCTGTTGAATCTGATGCGGGTGGAGGGTGCGGTAAACGGGCAGTGATCGCTACGCTATTGGATAATGACGGAAGGTGAGGCGAAGGTTGGACCTCGGGTTCTTTAAAATGCACCGAGGAGATACCAATCCGGAATTCCCCAGACGTTTTTTCGTAATTCGACCATTTCATCGCCTGGATAAATGACCAGGCCAATATGGGTTTTACTCCCATGTTCGGTCATAAAGGTCTCGACGCTCCGGCCGTCGGCGCTGGTTACCCGTTCGGCGGCCTTGGTCTCGATCGGGATTATCCCTTCTTCGCCGGCCAGCAGAAAATCTACCTCGAGACCGGCCGCGGTTCTGTAAAAAAACAGTTCCGGTTCCTTTGCCTGCAGCTGTTGCCACTTCAAAAGTTCGGCAAATACCCAGGTCTCGTAGGCTGCACCCCGGTCGATCGCCAGCTCGCCGAGTATGGCCCTGTTCAGCCCCGCATCCGGAAAATACAGCTTGGGACTTTTTATCAACCGTTTGCCGACGTTTTCATGCCAGGGAGGAAGCAGATAACACTGAAACGTCAGAGTCAACAGTTCCAGATAACGCTTCAGGGTATTGACGGCTACCCCCAGATCCCGAGCCACCTCGCTGATGGAGAGGAGATTGGCGGTGCGGCTGCACAGGAGTTTCTGTGCCAGGGCAAAGGTGTCGTTATTTGCCACCTGGCCGACATCGGCGACATCCCGTTCGAGAAAGGTCTTCCGATAATCCCTCAGCCAGCGCAGTCGTTCCGCATCACCGGTACGCTGCCACACCGGCGGGTAGCCACCCCACATCCTGTGCTCATCGCGCAGCTTCCGCAGACTCCGCAATTGCTGCGGCAATGCCAGGTGGAGGCGCTCGGTATCCTGTCGTGAGACAGCCTGGGTGCGCCAGAGCCTGGTGAGGAGAGGAGGCGCGCTTGCACCGCACAGTTCATGCAGCGAAAAAGGCATAGCCCGACAGAGTGCCACCCGGCCGGACAGGGTCTCCCGGATGCTTTTCATCATCAGCAGTTGCGATGAACCGGTCAGGATGAATCGTTGCCGTTCGGAGACTGGCTTTTTCTGCTGTCGGTCGACAACCAGCTTTAACGGATCAAAAAGCTGCGGAATCTTCTGCACCTCGTCAAGCACCACCAGCGGTGTGGTGAGGTTCTCCAGGATCGATACGGCCGAGCGCTGAAAACGGAGACGTTCGTCCGGATCGTCAAAAGAGATGTAAGTGATAGGAAGATGGAGTGCCTCGGGGATCAGTTCTTCGCAGATTGTTGTCTTTCCGGTCTGGCGGGCACCGGTCAGGGCGACAATCGGGTTCTGTTGCAGTCGGTCGGTCAGATTGGTGGTAATTGCCCGTTTGATGGTATCCATTATGCATTTCTATCAGTGTCGTTGCAAAATTACAATGCAAATTTGCAGAGATGTTGACGGAAGGGCTCGATTTCAGTCTCTCCGGTATCTAACTCTCAGCCGACCATTGTTTAAACCTTGTTTCTTAAGGTTGTTTCTTGTCCGGCAACGAACTTTGCAGAGCAAGAGTATTGGCCCGGTATTTTTTGTTTTTTTCGACGAGCAAACCCATACCGATCAGCTCACGAACATCGCGCATCAAGGTGGCATGTCCCATCTGGGAATAGGCGATGGTTATTTCAGGTTTCGTGGTGATCATCTCATCCAGGGTCAAGGTTTTATCGATGGGGATGGCCAGCATCAAATCACGCTTACGTTTAAAGACAACTCTCTTGGTGTACGGGTAATCTGAAAACGTTTCGAAAATATGGTTTCTCCAGAATATTCTTATTTGACCGGTCTGAATAATCTTCATGGTATCCACCAGTCCATCCCGGAAACCTTGCACGGCATAGCCAATGAACTTGGTAAGACTTCTCTCTTTTCGGCAATTATTCAAGTGGCGGTAATAGTCCGTCCTGGTTTGGTTGTAAAAATTTGAAAGAATATGTGAGGTGATGCTCGGCAGTCCGGCACGGAGCAAAATAAAAAATTCAACGAGCCTGCCGGTCCTGCCATTACCGTCTCCAAAAGGATGGATCCACTCAATATACACATGGGAGACAATTGCCTGTATAACAGCTGTTTGAAAATCCTGTTCTTTGTGAAAATGAAATTCATCTCTTAGCCATCGGAACAATTTTTCTATCAGTTCTGGAATGTAGCGGTGCTCCGGGGTAAGATATGGACCAACTGTCCGCCTGTCTTCTCGCCAGCGCCCAGGTATTGCATCGAGGTGTTCGCCTAGCCCCTTGGCTATCATGACATGAAATTTCTGAAGTAAGTCAGGCGTGATCGGCCATTCTTTACCTTCCACCACCACATCCCTCAAAAGACTATTGAGGGCATCTATTACATTGGTCACCTCTTTTTGCAAATACTCCCTGCTCGGAGGTAGATTTTCCCCTTCATATACTCGCTCAATTTCTTCCTGTGATAAGGTGTTTCCTTCAATTGCCGTTGTTGCCTGTGCACCCTTTATAAGAGAAACCTGGAGTAATTTTTCTCGATCTTGCGGCCGCAAAGGGGTGTTGGTAATCACTTGCACCATAGCTTCACATTCGCCCAGCAATTTAGCGACTGGCAGGGATAATTCCCAGTTGCGAACAAAACTGATATGCTCATACATTTCCATAAAGCCCTCCCTTGCTAACATTACAAATATATTTACAAATAAACTACCATATTTAGTAAACGTTTTATGCAAATATTTGTAAAGAAAATTGTGAGTGGTCAAGGGTAAAACCGGAACACAATCTGCTCAACGAAACAGGCAAGGCACGCGTTTCTTGTAATAAGTGATTTTCCCCCCTGAACATGCAAAAATAGTAAAGAGAATGAGCACCAACATTCAAGAATCAAAGAGGAAATCAAAAAAGACGGTATCCAGATTGAAAAATACCGTACACCGTTAGATATGCTGACCAAAAGAACGGTATGTTAATGGATAATATGGGACGTGATGGACAATAAAAAACCCGCAAAAGCTAGTCCTTTGCGGATTTGTGGACGTCCTGGAACGTCTATGTACTGACTTTTGGTGGAGCTGAGGGGGATCGAACCAATGGCCTACGCATTGCGAACGCGTCGCTCTCCCAGCTGAGCTACAGCCCCGAGGA
>CAWDST010000008.1:0-102150 GCA_963804965.1 uncultured delta proteobacterium | reverse complement strand
ACATTGGCGACCAGAAGATGCAAGGTGTTCGGGTTGGTAACATGTTTCTCAGAGGATTGGCGCTGCTTAAGACTCCGGACAACACAAACGAGAAGCATAGGAAGATGCACATACAAATGCACCACCAACCTGGCGCAGGTGTCGGGCACAAAGCCTGACAACAACCGTAAACCGCAGTTTTGTTAATGGAATGACATGACAGACACACTCAGTGAAAGCTTTGAAGATCTGTTCAAAGCGGAAGAAACAAAAAAAATCAGGCACCTGACCCCCGGACAGAAGATTAAAGCCACCATCGTCGGGATCAATAACGAATCGACCTTTCTTGACGTAGGCAGCAAGAGCGAGGGTGTCCTCAACAGCTCCGAACTCCGCGACGGCGAGGGCAATTTTACTCGCAAAGTCGGCGATGTCATTGATGTATATTTCCTTCGCTCCAAACCGTCCGAACAGCTTTTCACTACTTCCATCGGTGGCGGCGCCGGCAACAGCCACCTGGATGAAGCGTTTCAAAGCGCCATTCCGGTGGAAGGCTTTGTTAAAGCAGAAATAAAAGGCGGTTTTGAGATCACCCTCGGCGGCAATGTGCGTGGTTTCTGCCCCTATTCCCAGATGGGCATGCGTCGGGTTGAAGATGCGGCAAAAACCTATCTCGACACCCACATGAAATTCCTTATCACCAGGTTTGAGGAAAACGGTCGAAATATAGTACTTTCAGCCCGCGCCATCCAGGAAGCGGAACGACAGGAAGTCCGAGAAAAACTGCAGGAAACCTTACAAGAAGGGCAAACGGTTGAAGGTATTGTCAGTTCGATAAGAGAGTTCGGGGCCTTTGTCGACATCGGCGGGGTTGATGGCCTCATCCCTATTTCCGAGATAGGCTGGAGTCGGGTGGAGAAGGTTGATGAATATTTCACCGTCGGTCAGAAAGTTCAGGCCATCGTTAAAAAGCTCGACTGGGAAAACGACCGAATCTCCCTCAGCTACAAAGAAACCATGGCCGATCCATGGGTCGAGGGTATACAAAACTTTCCGGAAGGTTCCTCACACAATGGAACGGTGGCAAGACTTGCCCAGTTTGGGGCCTTCGTGACCCTGGTCCCGGGTATTGATGGACTGATCCATATCTCCAAACTCGGCAGCGGTCGACGGATCAACCACCCCCGTGAAGTCATGGAGGTCGGCCAGAACATCGAAGTTAAAATCGAGGGCATCGACCTTGCCGAAAAACGGATCAGCCTCGTTCCCGTTGATTACGTGTCCCCGGAAAACAAGGACGAAGAGGAACGCACCGAGTACAAGGCCTTCATCGCCGCCGATAAAAAGAAAAAACCTGCTGGCGAGGCCGTCGGCAGCCTGGGAGCCTTGCTGCAAGCCAGGATGGCCGAGAAGAAAAAATAGCAGCCATACCAAGGGAGCTACCGGACCTATCCGGTCGCTCCCAGTTAGGACGTTAACTCTTTCTTCTTTCTGTTTAATGTGATCCAGACTGGTTTGCAAAAACCAAAACATGCCCCGCCGTTACCATGAATCCGATTTTCAATAAAAGAAGCCGCTATCTCAATATTCCGGCTATCTTTATTGTTATCTTTTGCTTAATTTCAATACTTTATATCGAACACGACGCCAGACTGGACCGAAAACACTTCCAAACTCATGCGCTCATAATTGCTGGCGATACGTGGGCCCTCAACCGAAACGGTGCCAAAGCCTATCTGCAGTTGGCGGTGAAAGCCGACCACTACCAGTATCTCGTCGTCTCCATCCCCGGCGACGACCAATTCCTACGCGTACCAAGCGCTCCCCTTGCCGGTATCTCCCTTGTTTTTCACAAATTAGGCCTCATCGGTGTGAAAGACCTTTCCGAGAATATCCTGCACGAGGATCAAACCATCGGCACACTCCATGGCCGACAATACGTCAGGGTCATCTTCCCGTTACTGAACATTCTCGTCGTTCTTCTCCTGGTTCTGCTGACCGTAACTTTTATCATTTATCTCTTCATCAATAGAAAATTTCTCGAACAGCAGGTTCTCGAACGAACCCGGAATCTCCGGGAAAGTGAGCGACGGTTTCATGATTTAGTCGACCTTCTTCCCGAGATGGTGCTGGAAACCGATCTCAACGGGCGGATCGAATATTTCAACAAGGCGGCGAAGGAACGGCTGAAAATCCCCTTTACGCCTGGAAGTCCGGCAACTTTTAGCCAATTCATTGCCAGTGAAGACAGAGAGAAGGCCATCCAACATTTCCAAGCTTCACTTGCCGATACAACCGCCGGCTTAGAGGAATTTATTGCCACCGATCCAGAAAACAGGACATTTCCGATACTCCTGAGGACAGCACCTATTCGCAAGGACGACACGGTTATCGGGGCAAGGATGATTGTCGTTGATATCACCGAACGACACCGCTTGGAAGAACAACTCCTGCGAGATCAAAAAATGAAAGCCATCGGACTGATGGCCGGTGGCGTCGCCCATGACTTGAATAATATTCTCTCGGGAATCATCAGTTATCCGGAATTGCTCCTCCTTGATCTGGATGAGCACAATCGAATGCGACGCCCGCTTGAGGCGATTCGAAGAGCCGGACTGGATGCCGCCGAGGTGGTCGCCGATCTCTTGACGGTTGCCAGAGGAATTGCCGCCACCAGAGAGGTAATCAACCTCAACACCCTCGTTGATGATTATCTGGCATCTCCCGATTTTCACCAGCTTCGTTTACGCTATCCCTTGATAACTGTCAGCAAATTTCTGGCAGAAGACCTGCGTCATATATGCTGCTCGCCCATCCATATGAGGAAATGCCTCATGAATCTCGTCACCAACGGCCTAGAGGCAATACAGGGCAAGGGCACCTTGTCGATTTCTACCCAAAACTATAGTCAGACGGCATGGGCCCCGCAAAAAAAACAAGCGCTTCCTGAAGGTGGATACGCGAAAATCGCAATCTACGATTCCGGTTCGGGGATCGCTCCCCATGAAATCGAGCACATTTTCGAACCCTTCTACACCAAAAAAGTCATGGGCAGAAGCGGCACCGGCCTCGGCTTGGCTGTGGTCTGGAATACCATGAAAGACCATGGCGGCATAGTCAATGTTATAAGCGATCAGCAGGGTACTACTTTCGAACTCTACCTGCCCGCCGTCGAAGAGAGGGCTCTGGCGGTTTCCGAAGCATCTGACTGGCAAACCTTGATGGGCAATGGCGAACATGTCTTGGTCATCGATGATGAACCCCAACAACGGACAATAGCCGGAGAACTGCTGACCTCACTGAATTACCGGGTGGATGTCGTGTCTTCCGGGGAAGAGGCTATCACCTATCTCGAAAGCCATTCAGCCGATATCCTCGTTCTCGATATGATCATGGATCCTGGCATTAATGGTCGAGTGACCTACGAAAAAATCCTGAAAATGCATCCCCGGCAAAAGGCTATCGTTGCCAGCGGTTTTGCCGAAGATGATGATGTCAGAGCCACCCTTGCCCTCGGGGCCGGTGCCTTCGTCGGCAAACCGTATACCTTGGAAAAAATCGGTTCCACCATATACAAAATTCTGCACAGCTGCTAAACTGCGATATACGTCCTGACACGCAAGTCGTTTTCTCGTAACTCTATGACCATAACTGGAGGTAACCCATGTTGTCCTTTGGCAATCGCTTTTTGGTAACGACGCTGTTATTGATCGTCTTTTCCGTGCCGATCGAATCTCGGGCACAGGACGCGCTAGCCTGGATGGAGGCGGTAGCTCCGCCTTTTTTCATTCATGATGGTGAACTCAAAAATCAAGGATACGAGGACCTGATCACCGACATCCTCAAGACACATCTGCCGCAGTATCAACATACGCACATGCAGGCCAACATAACCCGCCATTACCAGCAATGGAAACAAGGTGAAAAAGCCTGCAGTGTAGGAATGTATAAAACCCCGGAACGACTCGAATTCACATATTATTCCATCCCCAGTGTATTTACCTTACCGCCGGTACTGATCATTCATAAGGATCGATTCCCGGCTTTTGGCAGCAATAAAATGGTCAGTCTTGCAAAAGTCCTCCAGGACGGAAAACTGATTGTCGGACGGTCAAACAACCGGTCTTACGGTGTTGAAATTGATTCCGCATTGAAAACCTATAGCAACGACAAAAACACCTTCGCCTACGAAGGTCCTGAGCTTTCTTTAAACCTTTTCAAAATGCTTCAGGCGGGCCGCATCGACGCTCTGCCAGGTCTCCCGGAGGAGGCCATGTATCTGGCGGAGACCATGGGCATCCGCGACCAGATAATGACTCTCGCCATTGAGGAGAATCAGGGCAACCCCGAGGGATCATTGAGTTATGTTGCCTGTTCCAAGAATGAATGGGGAAAAACGGCAATCGAAACGATCAACCAGGTACTCCGGGCACAACGCCCGACCGAGAAGTATCGAGCCGCTTATGAAAGATGGCTTGATCCAAGCAGTATCGAAGGGTACAGAAAACTCTACGAGGATGTCTTCCTCAAAATCACTGAATAACCGGAAGCATCCCTCTGGTCTATATCCTCACCGAGATTGCAAAACGAGTTGTTGCCGCCGTGCTTCAAAAAGAATTACCGCTGCCGCGACGGAACTATTGAGGGAATCGAGGGTTCCGGTCATGGGAATAGAAATCAATACATCGCATTCCCTTTTTACCAGCGGCCTGATGCCCTTGCCTTCACTGCCGACGACCAGGCAACTTGGGACAGTGAGATCGGTTGCATACAGTGATTGGGCGTCGCTTTCTTTTACCGCACCAAAGATCCAGAACCCAATCTTTTTTAAATCCTTCAAAGCAGCCACCAGATTGGTCACCTGACAAAGAGCAATATGCGACATTGCCCCGGCAGAGGCCTTTGCGGCAGTTCCCCCGAGTGGTGCGGATCGCTCCCGGGTAACAATCACCCCGGCAGCGCCCGAAGCCAGGGCAGACCTTATTATGGCGCCAAGGTTGTGAGGGTCCTGAAGAGAGTCGCAGATCATCAGACGGACCCGTTCGCCCCCCTCGATCTTTCCTGCCATCTCTTCTAGAAATGTCGCAAATTCGACAAGCGGAGTCTCACTTATCCGGGCAATTGCCCCTTGATGGCGAACCTGTGAGCTCCCTTCACCCGTCAGCTGCAAGGAATCGGTAAAAGTGAGTTTGATCTTGTGCAGACGAGCCATTTCAACGATTCCCTCGATTTTCCCACCCCGCTTATCTTTTTGCAGGATTATCTCGGTAATTCGTTCGGGTTCCTTTTCAAGACTTTCAAAGATCGGATGAATTCCCCACAACAGATCTTCACTGAGTCGGATTCTCTTACCCCCTGGAAATCCTTTGTCCTTCTCCAGTTTTTTCATGCGCTCACTATGTCGCCAATCGGTTGTCCTGAGGGGAATCTGTGTGCTCTGGCCCGCTCCGCCACAATGATCGAGGAAAGAAGATCAACGGTTTCCTCCAATTGATCATTGATTACTAAATATTCATATTCTTTGACCGCCTGCAATTCGATTCGCGCATTGGCAAGACGAATGGCGAGCATCTCTTCACTTTCGGTTCCCCTCCCCCTCAGTCGCTTTTCAAGTTCGGCAATGCTTGGCGGGGAAATAAAAATATACGCGGCCGCCAGTTGCCTGGAACGTCGCAGTATTGAAGCACCCTGCACATCGATGTCAAGAATGACATCGAGTCCGGCTTGGCATTGCTGGTCAATAGCCGCCCAACTCGTGCCATACAGGTTGGCGTGTACTTCAGCATGTTCGAGAAAAAGCCCCTGGTCAATCATCGCCAGGAACTCCGCCTTGGAGACATAATGGTAGTCGATGCCATTTTTCTCGCCGGGTCGAGGTGGCCGGGTCGTGTGGGATACCGAAAAAGACAAGCCGGGAAGGTGGTCCATCACTCGCCTGAGAAGAGTGGTTTTGCCTGTTCCGGAGGGTGCTGAGATAACAAATAATTTGCCGGTCGTCATGAAGATTCTCCCGGTTGAAGCTTCGGCTGCCCATAATACTCGGCCAGGTTGTAACCGGGATTCATCGCCTGCAAACGTTGACCGATAGTATCGGGTTGCACCGATGAGAGAATCACATGGTTTGAGTCCATCACAAGAATTGATCTGGTTCTCCGGCCTTCGGTTACATCAATCAGTTTCCCTTCGCTTTTCGCAGCTTCCTTCAGCTTACGCGCCGGAGATGAACCGGTATTTATGACGGCGACAATTCGTTCGACCATGACTGTATTGCCGAAACCAATATTCAGTAGCTGCATTATTTACCACTTAGCGAAAATCATCAGGAGCCCTTGAGAAACCAGACAGGACGTCCCGGCTATTCAATATTTTGCACCTGCTCGCGCATTTTTTCCAGTTCACTCTTCAAGTCAACGGTTAAATGCGCCAACAGGGCGTCATTAATTTTTGATGCCAGGGTGTTGACCTCGCGGAGAAACTCCTGGATGAGAAAATCCAGCTTTCTGCCCACCCCACCATCCTCGCACAAAAACAGGTTAAACTGTTTGATGTGACAACGCAACCTGACAATCTCTTCAGTGACGTCCGTCTTGTCAGCCATAATGGCGACTTCCTGCACCAGGCGAGTCGGATCAAGCTGGACATTACCGAGAAGTTTTTCCAGTCTCTCGTTGAGAGAAATCCGCCGTTGCTCCAGCAATTCCGGGATGCTTTTTTCAATGGTATCGATTGTTGCAGTAAAAGTATGCAGTCGCGCAGTCAGATCAGCGGCAAGGGCATTGCCTTCCTGCAATCTCATAGTATCACAGCACAAAAGGGCCTCGTCTATAGTCTTTTCAACAATGGGCCATATCCCTTCAAGGTCCTCGTCCTTCTGTTCTCGGTTGAGAACCTCTGGAAATGATGCGAGAAGTTGGGGGGTAATCTCCAGGGGCAGAGCAAATTCTTCAGCCAGGGTCTTCAAGGCATTTCGATATCCGGAGGCAAGTGCCAGATGAACTTTCACTTCCTGAAGATCGGAAAAGTCACCACTCACCGAGAGAAACAGCTCAATGCGACCACGCTGACAGGTATCACCCACCTTGCGACGAATTCGCTCTTCAAGAGGTGTATAACCTCGCGGAAGTTTCATCTTCAAATCGAGATACCTGTTGTTCACGCATCGCACTTCAGCGGTCCACACCCTGCCGCCACTAGCAATCTCTCCACGGCCAAAACCGGTCATGCTCTTAATCGTCATATCATTTCTGCTATCAATATGTTCATCCCCGAACGAGGGGAATAAGGAGCCGCGAGGAACTGCCAATATTGGTCAAACTCTTTCCTGTCGGCTCCAAAAAAAACAAAACGACGTAGAGAGAAACCCCTCCACATCGTTTCGTAAAACAGTACAACAAGACAATAGACAATTGAAGCTACTTGCCGGCCATTGCCTCATTCAGCTTTTTAACAATCGTGTCGCTCACTTCAATTGTTTCATCAAAATAAACAACACCATTTTTCGAATCGAGAATAGCGGTATAACCTTTTTCCTTGCCGTATTTTTCGACGACCTTTTCAAGGGCTTTAAGAATAGGTTCAAGTTCCTTATCCTGCAACTGCTTCATCTCGAATCGAGCATCATCGGTTTTGGCCTGAAGCTCTCGACCATTTTTCTGGTACTCACGCACCTTCTCGGCCTTTTTCTCTTCACTCCAAGCGGAACTTTTTTTCTTTATCTCGTCCTGCAGAACCTTGAGAGCCTCTTCTTCTTTTTTGAAACTCCCTTGAAGTTCTTTCATTTTTGCGTCAAAACGATCTTTCGCAGCTTTGCCGGATTCGCACGACACGATGATCTTCTGAACGTTAATTACAGCGATCTTCAAGTCGGCGGCGAAACAGCTCTGTGCCGCAAAACAGGCAAGAAGGAATACCACTCCTGCCGGCAGGATTTTTTTATAAGCCATGTGATCTCCTGTTTACTACTGGACAACTACAAAGTCGGCTCTTCTGTTTTGTGCCCAAGACATCTCATCCTGACCTTGCAGCAACAGTCTCTCTTCACCATAGCTGACGGTGCTGAGTTTTGCCTCACTCACACCAAGATTTACCAGATATTTTTTGGCACTGAGTGCACGACGCTCTCCGAGAGCCATATTGTATTCGTTGGTACCACGGGGATCGCAGTTACCTTCGATTCTGATCTCATATTTAGGCTTGCTTTTGATGAAATCAGCATTCACTTGAACACGTGCCACCTGATCTTTTCTCACATCGGAAGAATCGTAGTCAAAATAGACGGGCAACATTCCTTCAGTTGTGCGCCCTTCGCTTACACCAAGCGGTTTAGAGTCAAGTGACTCCATCGGACCGGCAGCAGTAGCTTTTGGCTCTACCTTCATTGCTTGATCCGTTTGTTTATCGGAACCGCAACCAGTTAATGCCATAATTGACAAACAAAGTAACGCGGGCAACATGAATCTCTCTTTTCTTACCATGGGGGACCTCCAGTTTTGCAAATAAAAATTTTGTTTAAAAAAATGATGTGATGTGGTGGATTTGATGGTGTTTTTGCGGCGGGGCGGTACCAGTCGCACAATTGTGACAAACTCGGCAATATATAAGGAACTCAGATAATCTTCAAGCTCTTTTTTCTTTTTAATTACACTTTAGCACATTTATTTTTCCTCACTTTTTTAAACGATTGAGGATCTTCGTGCTGCATCGACGACAGAGGATATTCTGTGCATAACCTTCTGTTTGTCGTCACCGAGCGGATACGCCTAAAAGGCGCATCCTGTTAAACGCTAGGGTCTCGACATGACCTAGCAACATCTCATTTGAGCGTCGGCACAGCCATCGATTTAAGAAAGACAATAGCAAATTTAGGCTAGTGATAATTATCTTTTCAGATTATAAAACAAAGCACATGGACAAATCGGTTCTGACCTTTCTAACACCTTCCGACGACGAAAATAATTGGAGATTTAAATGGCCAAAGCAAATATAAGCCCCAACAGGGCAACCGACAGAACAATACGTACTATTGATCGCAAAAGAGAACAGGAACGTCGCAAAATGTTTCTTCGCGCTAAGGATCATGCTCAAGAGTTTGCAGCAAAACTTGTTCAGCGTCTTCTCGATCGGGAAATCATTGAGACAAATTCCATTTCCGCAGTTAAAGATGCCTTCGAAAGTCAGTTGCTGAAGCTTGGATATCTTGAAGAATTCGAACTGCAGATGAAAATCGCTCCGATCCGAACGATTGCTCAGGACCCAAATGTGGTTAGCCTGTATTTCACCCAATATATAGTTGAGGACCTTATCCAGAATCCTGCTATCCAAGATGTTTTCGGAGACGATCTTGACATTTACAGAGCTGTCGATTCGGTATTTAGAGTCCTTAGAGAGTAAATGCACCACCCCGACTCCTTTCCCGTCCTGCTGATTGCCGACAAGGATGGGAAAATCACCGAGTTCCCGGAACTGCTGATGGCAGGGATGAGTAACGGCAGGTTTCTTCGCCCGGGCCTGGACAGATCTCATTCCCCTGCCGCGAGGAAGTGAGCTTTTCACCCTTCCCGGTCGCTTTCCCGTTGGCTGGGATCCTGAAACCAATGAACCCGCAGTACTGACGGAACATCCCTTTGCTGAAGGACAAGTTCAAGCCGTAGGTGCCTTCATGGCGCCGGCTCACACTGCTATACTCACCAGTAGCTACCAAACCCTGCAGGGTGCTCCTACCTTGCCGCTTTTTGCCTACACCGCTGTCGGCTGGCATCGAGACAGATTCTGGGTTGCCGGATTCCGCAGCGATGAGGATAGAAGACAAGATGCGAGCCAATACCAGCAGAAAACCGTCGAGAGTCGCACCCGTAAAAAGCTCAGGCAGCATAAAGACAACAGGCTCATTCAGCACCTTGGAAAATGCTGTCTGACCTATGGTTGCCCAGCAGCCCGCAATTATTTTCTTGGTCGCTGGGAGGCACCCCTCCCGACTTCTCCGTCCTGCAATGCCCGCTGTCTTGGTTGTATTTCACTGCAACCGTCCGGTTGTTGCCCGGCAACCCAGGACAGAATTTCTTTCGTGCCCAGCGTCAAGGAAATATCCCAGGTGGCTATTCCCCATCTTGAAGCGGCTGACAACCCCATTGTCAGCTTCGGTCAGGGCTGCGAGGGTGAACCTCTCCTGCAGGCCGATGTTATTGCCCAGGCGGTGCGAAAGATTCGCAGCCATACCGACAGGGGAACAATCAACCTTAACTCAAATTCCAGCCTGCCAAACAGTGTCGCCCAGCTCGCTCAAGCCGGCCTTGACAGTATCAGAGTCAGCCTTAATTCCGCCCAGGAAGTCTTCTACAACCGCTACTATCGACCACAAAACTATAGTTTTGCTGATGTCATGCGCTCTATCGATGTCATGAAGGATAATGGTCGCTTCGTTTCCCTGAACTATTTTATCCTCCCGGGTTTCACCGATTCAGAACAGGAATTCACTGCCCTGTGCCATCTCCTCAAATCACATCGTCCCGATTTCATTCAACTGCGTAATCTGAATATTGACCCGGAATGGTACTTTAAGAGCCTCTCTTTCCCGACCGATGCGTACGCCATCGGTATCCCTCCCTGGCTTTACCGCATCCGCGAGGAATTTCCATTGCTGCGTTTTGGTTATTATAATCCCCAGATACCAGACAATAAAAAAAATCCATAGACTCCAGAAAACAGTTCACAAGAAAATCCGTCTTCCTCAACATCGCTATTTCCCATTGCTTAATTTTATATTTTAAGATAATATGCCACATAAGAAAGTTTATCATTAATATTAATATTGGAGTGAAAATCTATGGAACAGTTTCCGAATATGCGTTTAACAACGCAAAGGCAAATCATTCTCGAAGAACTCGGCAAGGTGACTTCCCATCCAACCGCCAACGAAGTCTATGACATGGTGCGCAAACGCCTGCCACGTATCGGGTTGGGAACGGTCTACAGAAACCTTGAATTGATGGCCGATAGCGGCATCATTTTAAAGCTTGAGGTTGGCGGCACGCAAAAGCGCTTTGATGCGACGGTTGAACCCCATTATCATATACGTTGCACTTCCTGCGGCAAGGTTGATGATATAGCCATGGAAGTTCAAGGACAGATCAATCAGGCTGCTGAAAAGGCGAGTAATTATATAATTCTCGGTCACCATGTTGAATTTTCCGGAATCTGCGGGGAGTGTGCGAAGGAGACAAGAGAAGCACCCCTTCATTAAAAAACTGGCATTCAAAATGCTTCAACAGCAATGGGGAAAAAACGGATAGCTCGCTTTTTCCCCATTGCTGTTGAAAGGACGGCTGAAGATCACAGAGCAGATCGTCCTTGTTCGCAGACGTTAGCAAATAACTCGGCCAATTATTTGAAACTCTTTACTCCTTCCTAAGCCGTTTCCGATAGGTATCAGGCCATGTTTTCATTTGACAACGGCTTAACCGAAAAGCACTTTGCAAAAACGCCTCTTGCCCACCTTGATAAGCCTTTCTCCGACAGGTAAAATGAGCATATTGACATCGGTAGCTTTTACTCCATCAATCGTTACAGCGCTTTGCTGAATCATTCTTCGCCCATCGGAGGTGGAACTCACCAGGCCGGCGTCAACCAACAGCTGCGGCAGGGCGATCGGTTCATGGGTGGAACATCTGATCTCGGCGAGATCATCCGGCATCCCACCCTTTTGAAAAACCTTTTCAAAATTCTCTTCGGCCAGCTGCGCTGCCTCAGGGCTATGGAAACGTGCCGTCAGCTCGCGGGCCAAACTTTTTTTCACCTCTTTCGGGTGCAGTGAACCTCCCTTCACCTTTTCTTGCAGGTTGGCAATCTCGCTGTTGCTGAGATCGCTCAGCAGGGCGAAATAGCGAAACATCAAAGTGTCTGAGATGGAAAGCACCTTGCCGTAGATATTGTCGGCCGATTCGTTGATGCCGATATAATTACCCAGGGACTTGCTCATCTTGTTGATCCCGTCCAAACCTTCCAGCAGGGGCATGGTCAACACCACCTGGGGTTCCATCCCTCTTGATCGCTGGAGATCGCGGCCCATAAGAACATTGAACAGCTGGTCAGTCCCACCCAGTTCGACATCGGCCTGCATGGCAACCGAATCATAACCCTGGATCAGCGGATAAAGAAATTCATGGATCGAGATGGGCTTGCCGGTATCAAACCTGTTGCGAAAGTCCTCCCGCTCCAACATCCTGGCAACAGTCAGCTCCGAGGCCAACTTTATCATATCTATGGAAGTGAGCTTGCCCAGCCACGAACTATTGAACACTACACGGGTTTTTTCCGGATCAAGAATTTTGAATACCTGTTGTTTATATGTCTCGGCGTTTTCGGCTACCTGCTCCACGGTCAGAGCTTTCCTGGTATCGGATTTGCCGGTGGGATCCCCGATCATTCCGGTAAAATCGCCGATAAGGAAATAAACATCGTGGCCCAAATCCTGGAAATGCTTTAATTTTTGCAACAAAACAGTGTGACCGAGATGAAGATCCGGGGCTGTTGGGTCAAAACCGGCCTTTACTTTTAAGGGAATGCCGTTTGCCTGCGATTTTTGCAGTTTTTTGACAAGTTCCTCTCGGGCGATAATGTCAACCGCACCGCGCTCTATCAACTCAAGCTGCTCTTTAATGGAAACCATATCTATAAATCCGTTGCTCACAGGAGAGGAAGAAGTTATTTGGCGTATTCGACAGCACGGGTTTCGCGAATCACAGTAACTCGTATCTGCCCGGGATAGGTCAACTTGCTCTCAATCGCCCGGGCCACATCTTGGCTCAGTACGGTTGCCTCCTCATCTTTCACCTTGCTCGAATCGACGATTATGCGCAGATCCCGACCGGCCTGAATTGCGTAGGATTTATCCACTCCCTTGAACTCATTGGCAATAGCCTCAAGATCCTCAAGACGCTTAACATAGCTCTGCAGCATTTCCTTTCTCGCCCCGGGTCTCGCCCCGGAAAGGGCATCGGCAGATTGCACGAGAATATCGATAACGCTTTGTGGCGGCTGCTCCTCATGGTGGGCGCCGATGGCGTACACAACCTCATCCGGCTCCCCGTATTTCTTGGCCAGATCCCTTCCGATGATGGCATGGGAACCCTCGACCTCATGGTCAACCGCCTTGCCGATATCATGCAACAATCCGGCTCTCTTGGCCATTTTCACATCAACGCCGAGCTCTGATGCCATGATGCCGCAGAGGAAAGAGACCTCAAGGGAATGCTGCAAAACGTTTTGACCATAGCTGGTGCGGTATTTCAGCCGACCAAGCAGATTGATCAGATCGACATGCACCCCATGCGCGCCAACGTCGAATGTGGCCTGTTCACCGGCTTCCCGCATGGTAATTTCCAGATCTTTGGTGACCTTATCGACAACCTCCTCAATGCGGCCGGGATGTATCCTGCCGTCGTTGATAAGCTGCAACAGGGCCTGGCGGGCAACTTCCCGTCGTACCGGATTGAAACCGGAGAGAATGACCGCTTCGGGGGTATCATCAATAATAATATCGATGCCGGTCGCTGCCTCAATGGCCCGGATATTACGGCCTTCGCGTCCGATAATCCGCCCCTTCATTTCATCATTGGGCAGCGGTACCATGGAGACGGTCCGGTCAGCGACATAATCGCCGGCATATCTGGAGATAGCGAGAGCGAGAATATTTTTACCCTTCCTATCCGCCTCCATCTTCATTTCGTTTTCAATTTTTGCAAGCCTTTTGGCGGCGTCCATCCTCGCTTCACTTTCAAGAGAGTCCATAAGTATCTTTTTGGCCTCTTCCTGACTGATCCCCGCCAATTTCGCCAGTTCATATCGCTTTGTGCTGATCAGTTCATCGACTTCTTTGTGCTTTTCCTGCCATTCAAGTTCTTGTTGGCTAACCCTGCGCTCACTATACAGGAGCTCATTTTGTTTCCGGTCGAAACTGTCCCACTCTCTTTTCAGACTGTCTCTCTTTCTCTTGATTTGGCGCTGCTCGTCTTTGAGCTCTTCCCGCTCAGCTCTGAGCTCTTCTTCCAGGGCCTGTTTAACCTGATAGGCAGCCTCCTTGCTTTGTAGAAGAGCCTCTTTTTTCAGCTGTTCCGCCTCGGTTATGGCATTTTCAATTATCTGCTTGCTTTGTACCTTGATATTTTTTTCATTGCTCTCAGTCACGCGCTTTCGGAGATAAAACCCAACGAACAGGCCGACGAGCGCACCGCAACAGGTGAATAAAATGGTGTAACTTAATGAACTCATAGAGAAATCCTATCGTGATGAAGATTGACAGGACAAAGGAGGGAAAATGGCGGGCAACAAAAACGACAGGAAGAAACTTCGAGAAAATGCTCAGAATGGCGACCCTTATTCCGGAGTTGCCAGGGTAAGTGACCTTCACTTTGCCGATAAACCTTATCGGCAATTCCCTGAAAGAATCCACGTCACCTTCTGCTGCTCTCTCATCACATGCGCAAACAACAGTAAAAAACCGACCAAGCTTTGAGCTCTGGCCATGCGTGCGCAAAGACTGCACCCAGGAGTTTTCTTAACCCAGGATGAAACCGATCAGGTAGCTCATTATTTAGATAACACAATACCAGTAAAAACACCAGTATATTGCTCCTTGCCAGGAGCTATTCCACTTGCCGTGAGAACACGTTGATCCAGATACCACCTTATGCATCGATTCATCTGGAAGAGTATCAATAAAAGCAATCCTGCTTCCCTGTATTCGTACTTTGTGCCAACAGCACCTTTCTGCTGAAGTCAATCTTCTATTATATGTTTAACCGGCTGAAGGTCCTGAGCACACCACTCTCTGAAGTCCTTCAACACCGGATAGTAAAAAATACAGAAAGTCCCCCCTTCTGTAGAAAATCTTCCCCACACTGCCGTGTCACCAGGAAAGTTAAACCTAAATGAATAGGTGGGCAACTCATAGAAACCGCAGGAAATTCGGCAACCGATTTTCCTTGAGTTTACAGCGGAGTCGCCCTTTTTATGGGAGTTGGCTCAACACACACTGAAGATCACCAACAGTGCAGGGAGAAGTCAAAAATACCCGAAATCGGGCTTCATTAAATAAATTATAGCAGACTTTCCAGCAAACGAAAACAATTTATACCGGGCCACTCATTCTATCAGGAGTTTTGCCCGAATCTCCTCACTCAGCCGAACCATCCTCTGCTCGGAATCCCAGCGATAATCGTCAAATTCCTGTTTGAGCTTAACATACTGCGAGGCTATGTTCAAACACGCCATAATCGCCACTCTGCCAACGGGCAGAGTGCCGGTGATCTGGGAGGAACCGTTTTCCACAAGTTGACGAACGAGTAAAAGAATTGATTTTAATTCTTCTTCCGAGGCAGCAGTATAGAATTTGTATTCCTGCCCCAGCAGTTCGAATTTAACCAATCTTTCCGTATTCGACATAGCACCTCAACTCCGATTGCAGATCCCGCCGTAGCTTGCTTCCCCCCATCCTCCATGCGTCCCTAAGAACGTTACCTGTGGGTATTCCCTATGGAAAAAAGATTCTGCTGTCTTCCCTCTTCTTCGCTGCGATGTTCGGTAACGATCTGCTTTACCGGAGGCTCATCTTCCTCCGGAACCATCTCATCAGTGTCCTCATCCGTCTCAGATCCGGATGCGAAACCGGCCACTTCTTCAAGCCCCATCTCCCATTCCTCAATCTGTTCAACTATTTTGTTGACCCGCTGACTGATTTCACTGCGCTCCATATCCTTCGAGGATAGATCATTGCGCAAGTCGACAATCTGCAGTTCACGCTCCCGCAATTCCTGAAGCAGTTTTGTCTTTTCCGTCCGTAATTCGGAAAAACGCACCAAGAGCTTTTCGACAAACTGCTCAAGGCGACGAAGTTCATTATCCTGACTCATATCATTTACTCCTCTTGTATTGTTGCCCCTCGGGATACCCGACGACGAGCATGCATATTCATTGAAAAACAATTAAGTATCCCTCGGGAATCTGTCTTAAGCTGCCATGCCCCCGAATATACCATGCGCCCTGTGGTCTGCAACCTCTATCAGATTCGCGAGTAACTCCAGCTGATCGGCTGAGCGTTTCGGTATGGCATGAAGCCGTGAAAGATCCTGGGATCATCATCAAAAACCAGAGGCAAAAAATATTTATCCCCTTCCCACATTGGCAACTTGAGAATCTCGGCGACATCGATCCAAACCAGATCACCCTCCTCGTTGGACAACCTCGGAGTGCCGCTGAAATGCTCAATCCGGTAAATAAACCCGAACCAGTTCTCCCCCTGTGGACCAAAACCGGTCCAGTTGATAGTTCCTCTCAAAGTCACCCGTTCGCAATGGATATTCGCCTCTTCGAAAATCTCCCGCACGAGACATTGATAGATATCCTCAGCCGGCAACATTTTTCCGCCCAAGCCATTGTATTTTCCGAGGTGTTGATCGTCCGAACGTTTATTGCGATGAACAAGCAAGGTTTGCTTTTGATCAGCAGACAGGATATAACCCAGAGTTGCAATTATCGGTGTATACATTTATAGCTCCCTAACCCCGAGAAACGAGACGAGGATCCCTAAGAAAATGATCAAAAATGGCCGAACTCTCTCTTAAGAACTCCTGAATTTTACCAAATGAACCATTATACATATTCCGCTGCTCTCACTCTTGTGATATAAATGACTGAATGACTTCTTGGAACTCCGTTCACCAACGAAAATCTCATTCCCCGCAAATGACCGTGATATCTCTTCGCCGCCAAACATACCGAACAGTCCCTTTTTTCTTCATCATGCTATTGTGCCTGCTCTACTCGGCCTCGCCTTCCGTCGGCTCGCCTGCCGCCAATCAGGAATTCCCGTTGTACCCGGTCATCAGCAAAAACGTGCAATTCTGGGAAAAGATCTATGCGGTCTACTCTCTTGAACAGGCAGTTATACATGACTCGGAAGATTTATCAAAGATATACCAAGTTGTCTCTTTGGTAGACCTCGATGCACCCGGAGCACAGCAGCAGAACTCGGCCATCCAGAAACAAGCCTGTGAAAAATACCGTCTTATCTTGACAAAACTTGCCGCTCAGCCACCAAGCTCCCCTGAGGAACAGCGTATAGCAGCGCTTTTTTCCGGCAAAGACGCCAACCAGGATATGGCTTTAGCGGCCCAAAACGTGCGCAGCCAATCAGGCCAAAAGGAACGATTTCTGTCCGGGGTTGTCAATTCTGGGACCTATCTTGCCGAGATTAAAAAAATATTCCGCAGCTACAACTTGCCGGAGGAACTGGCGTATCTCCCGCACGTGGAGTCTTCATTCAATTTCAAGGCGTATTCCCGCATCGGGGCTGCCGGCCTCTGGCAATTCACTAGAGAAACCGGCAAACAGTACCTGGCAATAGATTACACCGTGGACGAAAGGCTTGATCCCATCGCCTCCACCCATGCCGCAGCAAAATATCTCGCCAAGAGTTTTCAAAACCTCAACAATTGGCCCCTGGCAATCACGTCTTACAATTACGGACTCGGGGGAACCATACGAGCGGTGAATGAGGAAGGATCCTACGAACGAATCTTCACCAACTATAAACAGGGCTATTTCAAATTCGCCTCGAGAAATTTCTATTCAGAATTCCTGGCGGCGCGAAATGTTGCAAAGTATCTGGAAAAAAATATTAATGGTGGTATTGCTCCTGAAGGAAAGTTTCAGTACCTCAACCTCCCTGGTTATACTGGTATCCAGGAAATCTCACGCCATTTCGGCCTGCCGGTAGGAATGCTTGCAGAACTTAACCCGGCGCTCCGGCCATCGGTCATCAGCGGGGAAAAACTCATTCCAAAAAACTATGCTCTACGACTTCCTGGCAGCCCTAAGACCAACCAACTTATCGCTTCTTTTCCATCATCTTTCTCTAGAAATGACCAAAAATCGAGCTTTTATCACCGTGTTCAAAAAGGCGATACCGCCAACAGTATTGCTCGTTTACACAAAATTCCCGTGAAAAGCCTGGTACAGGCTAACAACCTCGGCCAATCTGCCACCATTCGCCTCGGACAAACCCTGAACATTCCCGGCAAAACAGGTTCAGCAAACGATGACAGCAAGGTGAAAAACAATTCCACTCGAATAAACATTCAAAAAAATGTGACGACTAAGGACACCTTGCTTCCTGGCCCAGATAACCGGGCTTCTTCTCAGTCTCCCCTGGAGGGGAATAAATCCCTTCAAGAAAAATTCTTGGTAAAAAAATAGTTTTTTTCAAGGCAGCTGCAGCCCAAATCAGGAACCAAATGGATATTACCAAAACCATACAAGAACTTAAAAAAAGGCCGGAATTCACCGAAAATGTGGGCATGATCCTTATCCACAACGGCGTCGTTCGCAACTGGTCGCGCCAAGACAGAGCCAAAGTGACCGCCCTTGAGGTCCACCCCAACCATGAAAAAATCGAGGCTCTCCGGCAAGAATACCTCAAACATCCCGGCATCTTTGAAATAATCGTTGAAGCAAGGAGCGGTACGCTGCACCTCGGCGACGATCTCCTCTTCATCATTGTCGCCGGTGATATCCGCGAGAATATCAAACCGGTGCTGGCTGAACTGCTCGATAGAATTAAAGCCGAAGCGGTGCATAAAAAAGAGATTTTTGCTTAATAACCCCCTCATTAAGAGGAGGATCGCCATGTCTGCATCCCAAAAGCTTATTGAGAAGTTTACCGATATTCACCCCCTCCCCCATATCGTCACGACAATTTCCCGACTGATTGCCGACAGTGAGTCGACCATGAAGGACTTTGAAGAGGTCATTAAAATGGACCCGGTGCTGGTGAGTCGTCTCCTTCGCCTCGTGAACAGTCCCTTCTACGGGTTGGCCCAGACCGTCGATTCAATCGGTCGAGCCGTCGCCTTTCTCGGCATGAAGAACCTGCACAACCTTATTGTTGCCGACGCCGTGAAGAGCATTTTTGTGGCCAATGAAACCAAAACCGGTTTTTCTAAAAAACGCCTTTGGCTCCACAGCGCAGCAGTGTCGTTATGCAGCAAGATGGTTGCGGAGCGAATCTTCGGAATCAATGGTGACGATGCCTTTTTATGCGGCATCCTCCACGACTTCGGGTTGTTGGTGGAGGAGCAGGTTGAACAACAGGCATTTAATGGTATCTGCGCCGCCTGTAAATCGACAGTCGACCTCATCAACCTGGAACACCAAGCGTTTGCCACCGACCACTGCGAAATCGGCTATCGCATGACCCTTGGCTGGAATATGCCTCTTACCGTTCAGCAAGCGATCCGCGATCATCATTTACTGTCCGAGTCACTGCTACCATCAAGCCTGACCGGAATTATCCAGATTTCCGAATATGTTACAGGACAACTGGGTCACACCACCCTGCCGCATGCAACCACACAGATATCCCCGCCCTTAATGGAACATCTCGAAACAAACGTGGACGAATACAATGTGCTCATCGAGGATCTTCCCGAAGAAATGGCCAAAGCACAAGCCATTTACGGGTAGGGTGGACCGTCATGACCGGTCTTTTTAATAAAGCCGTTACCCCTGCCGGCCAGATCAAGGAATTGCTTGCCTACCTGGCGGATAATATCCCTGGCCTGACAATTGTAGCCTTAACCGACGATGGACGGCAAATACCTGAAGACAGTTCCACTGTTTTTCCCGAAGGGTTGGTGCAAACTTTGGCGGAATCGGCCCGACAGCGAGTGGACCAGACAAAACCGCTCTTTTCACTGGATGATCTCTGTATAGCCTTTCCTCTCCCTTCTTTGAAAACCATCCTTATCTGTGCCACGAGCCATGATGATTTTCGCCCAAAGGGCATAGCCTGCCTCCTTCTTTTAGCGATCAAAGGCTATTTCGATCACAAGGATTTGGAACAACTCAATAAAAAAATCACCATTCAGAAAAACCAATTCAATCGCAAATTCCAGGTAATGGACGAGAAGCACCAGGAAATGCTTGAGGAGGCACAGCACAGCTACCGGACGATTCAGGAACAACAGGAAAATTATTCGCGAACGCTCAAGTCGGAAATAAAAAAGCAAACCCAGGAGCTCCGCAAGTCGAAATCGGATGCAGAGGCGGCAAGTGTCGCGAAAAGCCAATTCCTTGCCTCAATGAGTCATGAGATCCGCACACCGATGAATGGCGTCATCGGTTTCACCGACATGCTTCTCGCTACGGAAATGGATGAGGAGCAGAAAGATTTCGCTTTGACCATCAAACGTTCCGGCGAGTCCCTTTTGGGACTTATCAACGACATTCTAGACTTCTCCAAGGTAGAAGCGGGGCAGATGACCCTTGAATACATCGATTTCGATCCGGAAATAACCGCCCACGACGTCTGTGAAATGATCCGTCCCCGGGTTGCCGGTAAACCCATAGAGGTCCTGTGCCGCATTGACGATCTGTTGCCCGCTAACATCAAGGGTGATCCGGGCAGGTTCCGTCAGGTTCTTATCAATTTGCTCGGCAACGCCGCTAAGTTTACCGAAAAAGGTGAATTGGAACTGAGCATTGAGACTTACGCGGAAACAGAGGAAACTGTTACTCTTCTTGCGAAAATCCGTGATACGGGTATCGGTATCCCTGAAGACAAATTTGCGACAATCTTCGAGGCCTTCAAACAAGCCGACGGCACAACCACCAGAAAATATGGCGGCACCGGTTTGGGTCTGTCAATATGCAAGAAGATCGCTGCCCTTATGCATGGCGATGTGTGGGTGGAATCGATGGTCGGAGTCGGTACCACTTTCTATTTCACGGCAGTCATGAAGAAATCCTCGCTCTGTCAAACGCATCGTCCAGCTGCCGAAAACCTCAAGGACCAGAAGATTCTGGTCGTCGACGACAACCGGGTCAACAACGAGATCCTGCGAGGAATGCTGGAAAAAGTCGGCATGGTGGTGACAACACTCCTGGACAGCACACTGGTCATTGCCGAACTCATTCGTGCGGAAAAAGAGAATGCTCCCTTCACTGTGGCCATCCTTGACCTGCAGATGCCCTTTATCTCCGGTTTCGATCTGGCTGCAAAAATTCGAGCATCAAAGCTTGCCAATCCGAACATCCCTCTTCTTGCCTATACATCTTCCACGGAAAGGGTCGCGCAGAAATGCAAAGAAGTCGGATTCACGGCATTTCTCACTAAACCGGCGCGCCGGAATATCCTTCTTCGCACTCTTTCGAGAATCCTCGGTGCAAAAGATACTTTAGAAGACCATCCGGAGGAGAAAAAACTTGTCACCCAATATTCCCTGCGCGAGGAACTCAAACAATCGGTGCGTATCCTTCTCGCCGAAGATAACCCTGTTAATCAGAAACTGGCGATGATGATGCTCTCCAAAGCCGGTTATAAAGTCACCGTTGTTGCCAACGGCAGGTTAGCGATGGAGACCTTCACCGAAAAACCCGGAGACTTCGACACCATTCTCATGGATATCCAGATGCCGGAAATGGATGGTTATGAGGCAACCAGGCAGATTCGCCAGCGTGGTTTCAAAGATATCCCGATCATCGCCATGACCGCCAATGCCATGAAGGGCGACAAGGAACTCTGTCTGGAGGCCGGGATGAGTGATTATATAACCAAACCGATCAAACGAGAGATCGTCTTTCAGATCCTTGAACGATGGCTCAACCTCCGCAACTAACCGCGCTCTGCCATGACCAACCGATCGGTACCTCCCGCCACCCGCCGTTCCAGGCTTATTGCCTGGGCGGATGGACAGCAGAGTGAACCGGCTGCCTGGCGCAACCTGCTACGGCAAACGGTTCGGTTCCTCTTCATGACCATCGCCGAATTTTCAGGCAACGCGCTTTCCCTCCGTTCGGCGGCCCTGACCTATACCGTCCTGCTGTCTCTTGTTCCCCTCCTGGCGATGAGCACCGCGCTGGTGAAAGGACTCGGCGGCGACGATCAACTGCGCCAGGCGGCCTATGGCTATCTCGACACCTTGACCGAGAAAAGCGGCGAACCTTCCCGACCATCGACCATACACTCCGCCCCGGGCGAAGCCTCATCTCCGAAAAATGGCGAAAAGCTCACCGATCACCTCCGTTCCGCCGTCGATCAGCTGTTTGCTTATGTCGATAAAACGAATTTTGCCACCCTCGGCTCCTTTGGTGTTGTCGGCATTTTGTTCAGTGTCATCCTCGTCCTCAACTCTATCGAGGAGGCCATGAACGGCATCTGGAAAGTCGCCCGAGGCCGGTCGCTGCCACGAAAAATCGCCGATTATCTCACCCTGCTCATCCTTCTGCCAATCTCCATCAATATCGTCTTTGCCGCCCGTGCCACACTGCAAAGCCCGGCGATGATCGCCAAGATCGATATCCTCATCCCCTTTGCCTGGCTGCAGACCCTCCTCCTCAAAACGCTGCCGGTGGCGATGATTACCCTGACCTTTTATGTCATATACATCTTTTTTCCCAACACCAAGGTAAAAAACATGCCCGCCCTGTTCGGCGCCGGATTGGCGGCACTCTTGTGGACACTGGTGCAGGATCTTTATATCAGCCTGCAGATCGGCGTGGCCAATTACAATGCCATATACGGCTCCTTTGCCACATTGCCGCTTTTTCTGGTGTGGATTTATCTGGGCTGGCTGTTCATCCTCGCCGGAGCACAGGTAGCCTATGCCTGCCAGAATTTGCGGGGTTACAGACTGCTGCCCCCGGTCGCCGCCCCATCGCTGAAACTTGCAGCGGCCTTTGATATCGTCGATTGTATCTTTTCCGCCTTTGCAGACAACAGGACCGTTACCGAGAAGGGCTTAACCGACTATCTGCCGAGTTACCAACCGATTGTGATCGATGAGGTTGCAACGCAGCTGCGGGAAGCCGGACTGCTCCATATTTCCCGGACCGACAACCGCCTTTTGCCACCATCTCTCGGTAAAGACGGCATATACCAGGAGGTGGTGGCGATTATGCTCGGCACGACCTCCACAGACACCAGTGGTGGCAACAGGTGCAGGCTTGCGGTGCAGGCTGCCGTTCAGGCATCCGGCACTCCAGGGCCACCGAACAGTTCCAGCGAAGCGGCAGCAAACACACGGTGAAACCGATCCCCTTCAACTCTCCTTTTTTCGATAACAACCGGTGAAAATCATGAAACAATTCTTACTGTCGGCGGTGTTTCTCCTGGCCGCCATACCCGTCCTGGCTGGCCAACCCCTGAAAATCGGCCTGCTGCCAATTGAAGACTCGGTACCCTTTTATGTCGCCGAGCAGGAAAAGATGTATGCCGGGGAAAATTTGCAGGTTGAACTCATTCCCTTCCAAAGCGCTCTAGAACGGGACAGCGCCCTGGCTGCCGGCGCCATCGACGGGGCAATCGACGATCCAATCGGCGCGATCCTCTTTGACAAGGGTCAGGGCAGGCTACAAATAACCTCCATTTGTCTCGGTGAAAAACCTGCCGAGGGAGTCTTTGTCATCCTCGCCGCTCCGAACTCCAATTTGCAAACGGTCGGCGACCTGAAGGGAGTGGAGATTGCCGTCTCCAATTCGACGATCATCGAATATGTAACCGACCGGATCCTCCGGCAACAGGGCTTCAAACCCGATGAGATCAAAAAACTTGAAGTGGTGAAGATGCCGATTCGCATGCAAATGCTTCTCTCGGGCGCGGTGAGGGCAGCAACACTGCCTGAGCCTCTGGCATCAATCGCCGTCGGTAAGGGTGCCAGAATCCTGGTCAGTGACGCGACCAGCCAAGAAAGCCTGTCGCAAACGGTTATTGTCTTCCGCAAGGAGTTCCTCGACAAGCGCAAGGCCGAAGTCGCCGCTTTCTTCCGCGCCTACACCGGGGCAGTGAAGGCGATTAACGATCATCCTGAAAAATTCCGCGCTCTTTTCGTTGACAAAGGACGCATCCCGCCGGCTCTCGCCGGCACCTATGCCATTCCAGTCTTTCCCATGCCGGTTCCGTTCAGCCAGGCGCTCTATGAACCGGTTATAAACTGGCTTACGGAAAAACAGCTTGCAGCGAAAATTCCCTACACAAGCATGGTTGCAACCGACTTCATGGCGGGACCGAACTGAGGATGATCACCGCCCAGTCGGCAAATCTCAGCTTTACCCAGAGAGGCAGCGACCATCCGGTGCTCCGGGACATCTCCTTTCAGATTGCGCGGGAGAGCAGTTGCGCCATTATCGGGCCTTCCGGTTGCGGCAAGACCTCGCTGCTCTTTCTCCTGGCCGGCCTGCTCCGGCCAGATAGCGGCACCATTGCCATCGCCGGACAGCCGCGCAGCGGGACAATTCTTCAGAATTTCGGTCTCTTCCCGTGGAAAACGGTGGCTGAAAATATCGGCCTCGGACTTGTCCTTAAGGGGGCGGCCAAAAAACACATAGAACAGAAGGTCGAACAGTTGCTGGCGGAAATGGGTTTGGTCGGTTTCGGCAACCACTACCCCGGCCAATTGTCCGGCGGCATGCAGCAACGGGTAGCCATGGCCCGGGCCCTGGCGGTTGAGCCGCAGATTCTTTTTATGGATGAACCGCTATCGTCACTCGACGCCCTTACCCGGGAACGTCTGCAAAACCTCATTCAGGAGATCCACCTGCGCAAAAAAATCACCATGGTTCTGGTCACCCATTCGATCGAGGAGGCGGTGTTCCTCGGTCGCCGCATCGTTGTCCTCGGTGGACGGCCCGGTCGGGTGCTGCGCGTCGTTGATAATCCACAGGCCGGCAGTGTCGATTACCGACAGAGCGATATCTTTTTCCGTCGCTGTGTCCTACTGCGGGAAATACTGCAAGGTGAGGATGATGGGCAGGAAACGTGACACCTTCTTCGCCGCCCTGATCCTCCTGGCGATCTGGGAGGTTTCGGCCTTGCTGCTGAACTCCATGGCTCTGCCCGAACCGTGGATAGTGCTGCTCGATGCCGCCGGGAAAATCGCCGACGGCAGCCTGCTCGATGACCTGGCGATCAGTTTCCTCCGCGCCCTTCTTGGGCATTGCCCTTGCCCTGGCGACGGCCGTGCCGCTCGGCCTGATGATCGGCGCCGAAGAGGGTTTGCGTCGCCGGCTCTCGCCTTTCATCTACCTCCTCTACCCGGTGCCGCATGTGGTGCTGCTGCCGCTGATCATTATCCTCTTCGGTATCGGCAATTTCTCGAAGATTTTTTTAATCGCCCTCATCGTCTTCTTCCAGATCCTGGTCACCACCCGCGACGCCGCAAAAAACATCCACCGCAACTATTTCCTCGCCATGCAGACCCTCGGGGCCTCGCGCCGACAGATCTACCGGCATGTTATCCTGCCCGCGACCCTGCCGAAAATCCTCACCGCCATGCGCATTTCCATCGGCACGGCGGTAGCCATCCTCTTTTTCGTCGAATCCTTTGCGACAACCACGGGCCTTGGCTATATCATTATGGATTCCTGGGGACGGGCAGATTATGTCGCCCTTTATACCGGCATCTCCTGCATGGCCGCCCTCGGTTTCGGCCTCTACTTGCTCCTTGACCGGGTGGAACGACGGGTTTGCGCCTGGACGCAGTCGGGTTGAAGCGGAACAACTCTATACACTTGCCATATACATTACTTTGAAGTAGATACAAATATCGTTATCTATTTGATAAAGCGTCGTCCAGTCGAGCTGCTGGAGGTGTTTAACCGCCACTCGGGACAGATGTGCATCAGGATAAAAAAAAGGACACATAACTATGGGAATAAACTTCGTTCTTACACTCAGCGGTACCGACCGGGTCGGTATCGTTGATGAAATCACCGAAAGTCTCCTCGAACTCGGCGGCAATATCGAAACCAGCAGGATGGCACGACTGGGCGGCGAGTTCGCCGTGCTTATGCTCGTCTCCCTGCCTGCCGACAAAATTGATGCCTTGGAAAAGACTGTGGCCAATCTCATCGCCCGCGGCTACAAGGTAACAACGACCCCGACCAAAGAAAACGACACCCAAAGCCACCAAGGCTGGCTACCGTATAGGATCCTGGTGGAGGGGGCGGACCACGAGGGCATCGTCCATAATATCGCCCATGTCCTGGCCAAAAAGGGTATCAGCATCGAGACCATGGATACCGGCAATACCCGGGCACCGAACAGCGGCGCCCTGCTGTTCACCATGAAGGCACTGATCCTGGTACCGCCTGGTCTGGCGGAGAATCTTTGGCGGAAAGAATTGGAGAACACCGGACGCGACCAGCATGTGGATATCACTGTCACGGCCGACACGGAGAGGTTGGCGGGATCCTAGTAAAAACGCCAGCCATTGAAGGTAAAAAAGACCGTTACGAAAAGGGCCTGGATGGCCCTTTTCGTAACGGTCCCTCGACGCTTCCGCAGTTTGTTATTTTTTTGGTCTGCCCAACTGATCATACTCAATGCCGGAAACCACCGAGTTCATAATCGCATCGCCCCCGCCTGAGATATTTGTTCCACCCGCCGAGATATTCGTGACACCGCCGGTATCAACGACCGAGCCGAGGATAGCCCTGCCGCCCCCGGCAATGTTAGTCCCGCCGGCAGAGATGTTGGTCACCCCCGAAGAGTTGATGACCGAACCAAGATGAGCAGTGCCTCCGGCGGCGATATTGGTGCCACCGCCAGAGATATTGGTAACACCGCTTGAGTTAACCACCGAACCGAGATTGGCCTTACCGCCTGCGGCGATATTGGTGCCACCACCAGAGATATTGGTAACACCGCTTGAGTTGACCACCGAACCGAGATTGGCCTTACCGCCTGCGGCGATATTGGTGCCGCCACCGGAAATATTGGTAACACCGCTTGAGTTGACCACCGAACCGAGATTGGCTGTGCCGCCGGTGGCGATGTTGGTGCCGCCGCCGGAAATATTGGTAACACTGCTTGAGCCAACGACCGAACCGAGATTGGCCGTGCCACCCATGGCGATATTGGTGCCGCCGCCGGAGATATTGGTAACACCGGCTGAGTCAACCACCGAACCCAGGTTCGCTTTCCCGCCGACGGCAATGTTGGTACCGCCCTTCGATATATTCACCGAATCCTGCGAATTGACGGCCGAACCGAGATTCGCTTCACCAGCGACGGCAATGTTGGTACCGCCACCGGAGATATTGACGACGTTGCCTGAATTGACGACTGAGCCCAGGTTGGCCTTGCCACCAGCGGTGGCGATATTAACGCCGCCCGACGATATGTTAACTGAATCCTTTGAGTTTATTGTTGAACCAAGATTCGCCGTGGAAGTATCGATCGCAATGTTGGTACCTCCATTGGAAACGTTGAAAGAATTTTTCGAGTCAATGGTTGAACCGAGATTGGCGGTACTGCCACTGCCGATAGCGGTGTTGGTACCACCCTTTGAGATATTAACCACAGTATCGGAACCTAAGACACTGCCCAGATTTGCCTTATTGCCGTCACCAACCGCCATATTGACCCCGCCGCTGCTCATATTGACCGATGCATCGGAATTTTTAATACTGCCGAGATTGGCCTCGTTGCCTACGCCCATGGCGGCGTTCACCCCTCCCTTACTGAGATTGATAACACCCTCTTTGATGCCGCTGACGTTGATACTCCCCTGGTTGGCCTTATTGTCCTGGCCAATGGCGATATTGGTGCCACCCTCGTTCTTATTGACAGTGGTGCCGCTGCTGTTGCTCATGTTGATCGAGCCAAGGTTGGCTTCGTTTCCCTGGCCCACAGCCACCTGCGCACCATCCTGGCTGAAGTTTATGACGGTCGCATCACCACCGGTAATGGCAATGGACCCGAGATTGGCCTTGTTGTTTTCGCCAATGGCCATGTTCACCGATTCTCCATCGGCTTTATTGACAACTATGCCCTCTATCGATTTGACTTTTATTGAGCCGGTATTGGCGACGTTGTTTTCGCCGATGGCAATATTCATCTTTTTAATGCCATCCGACTGATTGGTCACAATCGCTTCCGACCCCAGAGCACCCCCCGGTTGCAGAAGAAAAATGGCCCCAGCAATTGCACATAGTGTTTTTTTCATGACTCCACCTCCTTACTGAGTATTTTCACATACTCCCGCACGCCATCGTTGATGACCTGGAAAATCACGATAACTCCCAAAGATAATTATAACACTTCCCGGCCAATCTGCTAAGAAAAACCACCAATAGTTTGAGTGAATCTTTGCCTGAAACCTTTTCCATAGCAAAACCATCTCCATAACAGATTTCTCATCATTATTTAGCACTATTCTCATATCCTCCGGCTACCTTTCCCTTCATGAATAGACATATCCAATACCCCGAGACGTTCGACAATGACGAGAACGATCTGCAACATTTCTTCGCCTCCTTGACAACGACGGAGCGCATGCCATTTACCGGCGAAGACAGCAGTGTCGGCATGGAATTCGAACTGCAGGTAGCCGTTGAAGGCAACCACGAAGATGTCGATCTGCCAACCACCATAAGTTCTTCCACCTACTTCAAAAATGTTGTCAAACGCAGCGCCCGGGGCGATCTTCCCGCCGTTTGTCTGCAATCGCTGAAGGACTTCTTGTACAAGAATCCCACCAATGTCTGGGAGAACAGCTGGGTGCGGTTTCCGGAGAATCGCCTGACCGCCTGGACGAAGATGCTGCTTGCCGAGGATTTCCAGGCCGACAAGAGCAGTCCTGCCGCCAAGCCGAGAACCGACATCCACCGCTTCCGCTGTATGCACCGTGGTCATGAATGCCTGCGCCTGCCGATCAGTTATCTCTTAAAACTCTCCCTGGCCAATGCCATCAGCAGCGACAACATGCTGGGAACCGAGCTCTTTGCCACCGGCAAAAGCCTGATGAGCCATCTGCTCAGCGACAACACCTCACCGGAGGTCCTCAGCTTCACCATCCCGGTGGCCGGCCGCAGACGGATCGGCGACCTGGCCGGAGCCGAATCGGCGAGGACTCTGCTCATCTGTCAGCTGCTCGTCCAGTACGCCAACAAGACCTTCGGGCTCGAAGAATCGGGGCAGAGATGTTTGCTGTACTGCGCGCCGCATGCCCCCTCCCGGCAGAAGCATCTCAACACCATCGTCCCGGACAGCTACTATCGCCACCTGTTCATCAGCCCCTGCCTTTCCGGCTGGAACCGCGGCGAAGAGAAATACCGCTACATGGAACTGTGCCACAAGACCCTGTCGCGCAGCCAGCTCAACACCATCGGTAAACTGAAAGATGCCGGAATCATCACCCGCAACCTTATGGTTCTGCCCAATACCTCGAACACCTGCCTGGCCAACAACGGCACCCATGTCTCCCTCGGCAGCCGGATATTGACGAAGATGGCCGGAGATGCGGATTCGCCCTTTACCCCGGGGGTGGAAAAGTATTTCGGCGATCTGGTGATAAAGATTGTCGAGCACTTCCTGCCGCTCTTCGTCAATACCTACAGTGCCGCCCCGTACCGCCTCGATTTCAGCGATTTTCATCCCGAGAAGGTCCTCGGTTTTCTGCCGCACGAACTCGATTACACCCACCTGCGGATGATCTGGCGTCGCTGGCAAACAAAGGCCAGACTTGGCTTTCTGGGCAAGACCTTCACCCCTTTCGGCCCCCGCTGGCTGGACACCACCCTCGCCAAAATGCTCCACCTGCAAGGCGATCTGGTACCCGATTTTCGGCTGATCGATTACCTCGTCACCCTGCTCTCGACGGAGACCAGTCCGGGGTTGAACGGCATGATCGGCAATCATCAACGGCTGAAGGAAGACCTGGGTGAGATGGGGATCTTCGATCCGCGTATGGCCATCTACCTGCCGTACCGCCAGCGGATTTTTGCCGCCTCGGGCTATGCTGGGTTCGAAGGACGCAGCTATTCCCTTTTCCACAGCCTGCGGGAAGATATGGCCGAGGCGGTGGATATGCAGAATCTGGTCACCGCCCTGGCCTGCCGCTATATAATCGAAGGGAAAATCAACCATCACGACATCCCCGATCAGCCCTCCATCGAGAGCGAACGACGGCAGATCTTCTTCGGCAGGGCCATCGGCATTCCCACTTTCTATGTCAGGTCCGATACCGGCAACCGCTTCCTCAGGAAAATTCTCACCGATATCCCGACCCAGCGAAACAGCAAACGTTACAAAGGCTATATCAGAATAGGTCACGACGAATACAATCTGGCCCTCCTGCGCCTGCTGAAAACCGATGCCGCCGATCTGATCGCCGCCCAGAACCTTGGACCGTCGCCTGGAGTCCCTCCGGCAAAGACTGACCAACGACGGGGCATCGACCTTTGCGAAAATCGTCACCGGCGTCAGCGAGGAATTACCGGGGGGAAAAAACCCGTTCAACTTTTCCGCCGAGGCATTCAACGGGGCGATGGAGCGTTACTATCGCACCGGTCTAAAGAACAACTACATGGGCGAGTCGCTGGCCATCCTGGTCGACGACTGCCGGCGTCTGGAAGGCCTTGACGAGCCCGGGCTCCGGCAGGTCATGACCAGGCCATTTCCACTGACAGTTTCCGCCTCCGAATATGTTAGCCGCACCGGCAAGCGATTCTTGAAGAATCGGCGACCGCCGGGGCTGCTGCGCGAGCTGCTGCGCATCGGTCTGGCAATCATCCACTATGAGAGGAACAACCCTTGACCACGATCCATCCTGCAAACACCCTTTGCCCACCAATTCATCGAAAGAAAATCCCGCCGGATCATTACCGAAAGACCGATCGGCGACCGCTGTGTGTATTTTCTCTACCACCACCTGCGCGAAAGCGCCCCGGTCATGTTCAAGATGGTGACCTCGGCGCGGATATCCAGCATCCTAGCCTTTTGTCGGTACGACCTGCCGAGCAATGCCCACGTGACGGTAGATACCTCTTCGAGGGCATCGGTGCCGACTGGCGCGAATGTGTGCAAGCCGCTGTCCTATTTCGATTCGCATCGCAGGTCTTCGAACGACAGATCCGCTACTGGGAAACCCGCCCGATGCAGCCCGCCGTCGACAAAGGTCGTCGCCCCCGCCGATTCGCGGATTCTCATCGGCAGTCTCGCCGACCACCTCGAACTTTTTATAAAAGAAAAAATGTTCGATGCGGCGGAACTGCTCGGCACAGCCTGTCCTTGGCGCGACAAGGTTCGTCAACGGCGATTTCGCCGTCTTTCGTCTCACTCCCGACAAATACCACTACAACCATATGCCGGTGAGCGGTCGAGTCGTCGACACCTACGGCATAGACGGTCAATACCATTCCTGCAATCCGACCGCCCTCATCGCCATGGCCTCTTTGTATGCGAAAAATCGCCGGGCGGTGACGATCATCGACACCGATGTCCCCGGCGGGACGCAGGTCGGCCTAGTGGCAATGATCGAAATAGTCGCGCTGATGATCGGCGACCTTACCGAAGCCTACAGTGAAGAAGGCTACAATGCTCCACAGCATTCAGGCCCGGGATGTTTGTCAAAAAGGGCTGTCCGAAAAGTCTGTTCCGACCGGGCAGTTCAACGGATGTATTGTTTTTCGAAGCGGGACGGATCATCTTTGCCGACGATCTGGTCGGCAACTCACGCCGCCATGACGTTGTCAGCAGGTACTCCAATGGTTTTGGCAGGCCGCTGGTGGAAACGGATGTCCTGGTTCGTTCGACCATTGCCGAACGGAACGGGACCCACGTGCAAATTTAATTATTGAGGAACAACCTATGCTTGACAGTATTTTTGTAGTAGCCCTCGGCGGTCTGCTGGCCTTTTTCCTGGTCTGGGCTTTCAAAAATTTGCCTGGGGAACGGTGGCAGATGCTGGCGGTCGTGCCGACCGTAAAAAACTGAGAAAACGGCTGGCAGGGAACAAATCTCACCTATTATGGCTTTTTTATTGCCACCAGCCAACTCCTTGCCCTGCTTCTCCTCCTGGTTCTCCTCGGGGCGATGCATGTCTCTATTGCCGGGACGATGCTGATCATCCTGATCATTCTCTCGGTATGTATCCCCGCCGCCCGCCTGGTTGCCATGACCGTGGAAAAGAAACGGCACACCTTCACAATCGGTGGCGCCTCCTGCATCGGTATTCTCCTTGCCCCCTGGGTCGTTCAGGGGACACAGCAACTGTTGGTTGACCATGGCAGCTTTTTACCGGTCATCCCGGTCCTGGCGGCAATGTCCATTGCCTACACTCTCGGCGAAGGCCTTGGCAGACTCGGCTGTATCAGTTTCGGTTGCTGCTACGGAAAACCGCTTAAAGATTGTCATTGGCTGTTGCAACGCCTCTTTGCCCGGAAAAATTTCATCTTCCAGGGAGCGACCAAAAAGGCCAACTATGAAGGGCGGTTCGACGGGGAAAGACTTATCCCGATCCAGGCCATTACCTGTGTCATCTACACCTGCGGCGCCTTGGTCGGCAGCATGTTGTTTTTCGACGGCTCCTTTACCGAGGCCCTCCTTCTGACCATTTGCCTGACCCAATTATGGCGTATAATATCCGAGACTCTGCGTGCCGATTTTCGCGGCTTCGGCAGGATATCGGCGTATCAGAAAATGGGTGCTCTAAGTGCCTTGTACATGGTGGTGGTAACCCTATTAATCCCGGCTCCGCGCTACATTGACCCGAATGTGGTGATCGGCATCAAGGTTCTATGGAACCCCATAATTATCCTCGCCTTGCAAATTCTTTGGCTGGTGTTCTTTCTCATCTTCGGTCGTAGTACGGTAACCACCTCAACCGTCTCCTTCGATCTTATTCGCAAACATGTTTAGGACCTTACAAATTAGTTAATTCCCTGTACTCTTAGCATCCCGCAACCTAAACAAACATGGCCGTTGCCCTATGGTAATGGCCTTATGCTGATCATTATTCGATCTCCAACATAAGTATCCTCTGGCAAAGCCGGAGGTTTACCTGTTTTTTATTAAAAACTTTTTGATTTCCCCATACCGAGGATGACCATGTTTGTTATGCAACTCACTGATCAATTGCCCCAGAGTAACCCGAATAACCAGGAAAAACCTCCGGCACATAGACGTATAATTGACGAGGCGATCACCGCTCTCCTTGACAAGAATCATCTTACCTGCCATTTCCAGCCCATCATCAACCTGCAACAAAGGAAGATCTTCGCCTATGAGGCACTTTGTCGAACCGTCGGGGTCAACCCTTTTGACGACATCGAAGAACTTTTTCTCCAAGCAGGAATGTGTGATAAAATATTCCCTCTCGATATGCGCTGCCGGCAAAATGCCATGGCCTTGGCAGCAGACCAGGGACTGAATGATAAGAATGCCCTGTTATTTATCAATATATGCCCTACCAGTCTGCTCCACCCCGACCACAGTGCCGGAACGACCGGGGTGCTGGCAAATAAGTACAACATCCCAATACACAACATCGTCCTGGAAATCACCGAACACGAAGCGGTGTCTAACTATAAGCTGTTCCGCCAGGCAATAGATCATTACCGCAAAAAAGGCTTTCGCATTGCCATAGACGACTTTGGTGCTGGCTACGGTGGATTGAAAATGCTCTCCGTCCTTGAACCGGATTTCGTGAAAATCGATCGGCACTTTTTCAAGGAAAGTGCGAAATGCAGTATCAACTTCAATTTGATCGATTCGATCGCCACGGTCTGCCACCGCATCGGCATAGACGTCATCGCCGAAGGCATCGAAACCGACAGGGACTTGCGGATCTGCCGAGAGATAGGTATCGATCTGGTGCAGGGATATCTCCTGGCCAGACCTGCGGCGGAACTCATCACCTACGATTGTCTGGATATTCCCTTGCAAGGACCGCCGCAACAATCGGCAACCGACCTCTTTGATGAGGTAATTTGCGTAGGCGACATTGCCGCCTACGTTGACCCTCTTGCCGCAACCGACCGCATCCTTGAGGCGCTCAACAGGTTTAACGACAATCCTGATTTGTTATGCATGCCGGTGGTAAACCGAGGCCAACTGTGCGGACTCCTCAGTCGGCATCGGTTTATGGAAACGCACATGGTCGGTCGCTTTGGTTATGGTCTCAACCTCAACTACTACAAGAAGATTGAAGAAATCCTCGAAGAGAATTTCCTGGAGGTTCCCCATTCTTTATCGGTGGAAGATGTGGCCCGGAAGGTTCATCTGCGGCACAGGATGTCGATCTATGATGACATCTGTATAACTCGCAGCGGTAAATATATCGGCACCGTCGCGGTCAGCGCCATCCTCAATGCCGTCACGGAAAACAGCATGATGCTGGCCCGTGGCGCCAACCCTTTAACCGGCCTGCCCGGCAACGAATATATCCAGCGTAAAATCGCTAAGATGCTCTCCCAATCGATCCATTTCGATGTTTGTTATATCGATCTGGACAGTTTTAAACCCTTTAATGATCGGCATGGTTTTGAAATGGGCGACCGAGTCATCAAGGCGGTAGGCGACCTTATGCTCGAAGCTTTGGCTAAATGGGAAGGGCAGCCCATCGGTTTTGCCGGACACATCGGCGGTGATGACTTCATTCTGGTCACCAGACCGAAAAATTCGATTGCGGTCTGCCAATACCTCGTCGACCGGTTCACCGAAAAGCTTTGTCTCTTTCACTCCCCAGCAGAGTGTCGCGACGGGTCATATACGAGCCAAGATCGCCAGGGGAATCAACAGAAATTTGGCTTGCTTTCGCTGTCAATCGGCATTGTCAGTACGGAAATTCACCGCATCAATTCGTTTGCCGAGGTGTCCTCGATTGCCACCGACCTGAAAAAAAGGGCCAAGGAGATTCCCGGATCGGTCATCGTCCGCGACCGTCGGACGCCTGAACCGAGCAAACGGAATGAACCGGTTGCCTGAGCTCACCCCGCAGACTAAACATCTCAATGATTGCCGCTCAATCTGTTTCAACATATTGAAAATATAACATTCTACCTGCGAAGCATTTTTGTTTTTCAAATTCTGGAGTAATAATGTCAATCATCAAAAAAGCACGAACCCGACTGGCCACCGTCGGGGTAAAGATCCTCGTAGGCGTAACTCTGGTGTCCAATCTGTTTATCGGTGCACTTCTCTATGTGCATTTGCAGTCAAGTGACACCGTTGCCCAAAAAGTTAACGAGGTGCTTTCCATCAGAGAAAAGCTGAGCACCAACCTGCGCATGGCGATAATCAAACTGCAGGACGAATTTCTCTCCCTCCCTAATTTTCTCAAAACAGATCAAAAAGCCTCTATCGTTCGGGCGGTTGAAGAAGCGTTTCAGGTAACCGACCGGCAACTTCTCAAGGGGCGGGATACTTATAGCCATCTTTTTACTCGTGATGAACGGAGGGATCTTGCTGGAAGCAGCTATATCATCCAGGCCGGCAATGACCAGCTGAGGTTGAAGCTAGTTCCGCAAGGCAAGGTGGTTGCCTGTCAATAAAAAAGGCAGGATGGTGCAAGCGGTATCGTTTATAGCGTGTCCCCCACCGTCTATCAGATCGACAGTCAAGTCTGGCAACAGCCCGGACAAGCGATCGGCGATTTTTGCTGAGTTACGAAGTGCGTCTTTGGTCCCTCCGATAAAAAGGGTCGGCATGGTCAGCGCGGCCAACTCTTCGTTTGCATAAAGCGGGGGAAAGGCCAATCGGTATTTGAAATTTTTGATCGTCAAAGTCATTGCCTCAAGGACCGATTCTTCGACCGGCTGATCGCCAAAGAGCTTTGTCACCATGCGTCTTCGCCCCCACGATCCCATGGCTGTGTAAGTCAATGCCTGTAAGACAAAGGGCATGTTGTCGTAAATTATTCCGCCAGGGCAGATCAAGACCAGCCGGTTAACTCGCTCTGGTCTTGCGGTAGCGAACTTGAGAGCGGTCCATCCACCTTGGGAAATGCCAACTATTGTCGCCTTATCTATTTTCAAGCCATCATAGATATCGGCAAGCCATTCCGCATAGGCCGGTCCCGGCAAGGGTGGTCTATTGGCTGCGCTTTTGCCGGCCTCGCCAATAAGATCAACGGCATACACCCGATAATATTTGCTGTAGGTCTGAACACCATCGATCCACATCAGGGAATTGGACCCGGCTCCATGCAGAAGAATAAGTTGATCGGCGCCGGGGTCTCCTGAGGCAATAACAAAGGTATTGCCATGTCGGGTGGGAACTTCCAGACATTCATGCTCGACCGGCCACTGTCCAAGCATTCTTTCATAAAGTTCCATGACTTGGCGTTGGCCGTCTGGTGATTTGAAAACACTGGGTATCTCGGGTGTATCGATCGTAATTCCATTCATTTTCAGAAATACCACTGAAGAAATGAGTCTTTCTATTGCGGTTGCGGGTGAGCTTATATCATTGATATACCTCATTACGATCCCAATTATTACTTAATTCGTATCAGGGTTCAACTGTGATTTTCATTTAATAAAATACTAAATGGTCAGCATTGTTCCTGCAACCACCACTCCACCTGTTGCATGCCGAACAAGTGGTCGCATGGCAAATTGGCCCGCCGAGCGGGGTGATGCGCCAGACGTTTGATTTCCGGGAAGAGACGACACAGAGTTGCCGAACTTCTTGCCGGCTTTTTCACTCGTAAAAGTATCCCCATTAATTGACCAAGCCCCATAGTTTCTCTTCGGGGCTTGGTTGTTACAGAACTGGCTCCACCGGAGTCTCGCGCAGTGGACGCCGAAGGGATTATTTCGCTGGTTCAGATAAGAGAAAAGAGATAACATCGTCGATCTCTTTTGGCCTGAGCTTGCCATTGGCATCTGTTGCAAAGGCCGGCATGAGGGAGCCGGGAATGCCGCATTTCAACGTGGCCTTGAGAAAGAGGTCCGGTCGCATACCCTCCCATGGAGAAAGGAGCCGGCGACCGATATAACCACTCCGATCCGGGTTATGACATCGACTGCAATTTGTGAGATAAAGTACCCTGCCGACCCTTGCATCCCCTTGCACCGGAGGAAAGCGGGGTAGTCCCACAGAACGAAGAGCGGTCGGATCCGAGGCTGGTGCGATCAGAAGTTCCGGGGCGAGGGCCGGAGGGCCTGACATATGCTCCCAAGTGGTAATGTAACTGAGAATCGCCTCGATCTCCGATCCCTTTAATTTGCCTCCGGCGAGCATTCCAAAGCCACTCATCTGCGTCGAGGTCTTGCCGTTTTCCACGACTTTCCTGAGGTTTTCCGAACTCATGCCGCGTCCCTGCCTGGTTTGGCTATAACTCAAGTGGCAGCGATAGCAATTTTGCGTATAAAGCCATCCCCCTTGAGCTACCGGGTTTGTCGCAACAAGCTTTGCCAGCGGCGGACTGAGGCCTTCAACCATCCGGGCGCCGGACGGAGAGGCCATGACGATGACGAGCCAAAGGAGAAGGAAAAGAAAACTCCGGAGAGTCATCGGCTTCAGTTCCGGTCCAGGAGAAAGGCGGTAACCGCCTCAAGCTGCACCTCCGAAAAGATGCACCGCAGCCAGGACCTTCCGCTCTTTCTGCGTATTCCTCGACGACAAAGGCCGCCGGTACAAGGATCGACTGGCGAATATAGTCGGCGGCAGAGACCCCCGGGACCCGCTCAGCGGCGGCACCACCGATTTTTGTGAGTGGCGGTCCGCCATCACCCCCGGCAAGGCCCTGAAGGGTATGGCAGGATTGGCAGTGTTGCGCAAATACCTGGCGGCCGGCCTTGACGGTTGCCGGATTCCCGAGATCGGCCGGCGGCATCTCGATGGTTGGCAAGGTGATCTTCCCCATGGCGGTGGCCTGCCAATTCATGACAAAACGGCAGAGAGCGTCAATCTCATCGCCTCGGAGCGGGCCGCCATGGTCGAGTGCCCAGGGCGGCATGACCGCCGTCCGGCCATTGCCGGCATAGAGCGGTCGGCTGGCCATCATCCGCCCACCAGCGGTAGTTGCGATAATATACTCCTCAAGGCTCAACAACCAGCCGACTTCCGCCATGCGACCGGTAAAAAAATGGTGATCGGCAAGAGCCGGGCCTAGCTGGCCGAGCCCTTCACCCCTGGCCCCATGACATTTCCGGCAATGTTCGTCATAGAGGCGTGCCCCGGCGACGATCACCTCACCGTCCCGGACCCTCACCGCGTTCTCAAGGCGCCCTTCCTCACCCCGCTCGACTACCACGAGCAGGCAACAGAGTACAAGGCCCAACAAAGTCAGACTCAGGCTTTCGACTGCCTCCATCAATGCAACTCCGCTTCGTCAAAAACTCCTTTCCCCCCGAAACCATGGCGATAGATCGTCCGTTCAAAGGTGCTGGAAGCAGTCGGATCTTGCTGGTGTCGGCTGTGCCGCAGGGTGATTTTTTTAACACCGGCTTGAATGGTCTCGATGATGACCAGGGCCGGGTTCCCGGACAGAGCTTGCCCGGCCTCTTTCCTGCTGCAAGCGATGGTCGATCTCAGCCAGCACCGAACGCAGCCCTGGCGACAAATCGTTTTCCAGGAAACCATTGCCCAGTTTATAAATCCCCGGGGTGAGCTCTTCGTAGGTCAGGGTATGCAGAGGGCCATGGCCATCCACAGGGGCAAGGCTGTCCAGGATAGTCGCCGCCCCCTGATTTATCGGCTCTTTTCCCCGTACCTCAAGAATCGTTAGAAATACCAGGAGTCCGAGGCTTCCCAGGAGGATGCAGGCAAAACGCGGTCGTTGACCGATGGGTCGGCGCTGCGCCCGGTCATGCCAGGGAAGGAAAAAGAGCCATAGAACCAGGGCCGAGGCCACGGCAAGACCGAAGCCCACTGACGGAGAGACAGCCAGAAGTCCCTGGACCCACAGGAAAAACCAGGGGGCCTGAATCGCCAAAGGGGTGTGCTGGGGATTGGCCGCTGGCCCCAGCGGCGCTTCATAAAAATAGGCGGTAATCGTCAGCAAAACAATCAGGGTTATAAGCGTCACCTGCAACTCCCGCACCACCACCGTCGGCCACAGGAAAACAGGTCGCAAATCGTCACTGTCCCGCTGGGTGGTCGTGCAAATCGGCAGGGAAATGCCGTGCAGGCGAGCAACCCGATAATAGTGAACCGCCAAAAGTGGGAGAACGGCGACCGGCAGAAGAACAACATGCAGAACATAAAAGCGCAACAGGCCGTCTGCCCCGATTTCCAGTCCACCCCGGAGGATCTCCAAGAGCCATGGGCCGATACCCGGCAATGACGCCGAAAAGACCGGTTCCGACCGTCACCGCCCAATATGATAACTGGTCCCAGGGCAGCAGGTAACCGCTAAAGGCAAGTGCAAGAGCAGCAGGAAAAAAAGCACGATTCCGGTCAGCCAGGTAGTGCGGCGCGGCCCTTTGTATGATCCACTGACCGCAACCCGCAACATATGGAGAAAGGCGGCAAAGGACCAGGAGATCGCCGGTCAAACGATGCAGATCGCGAAAGAGCTGCCCGAAAGGTACACGGCAAGGTCGTAGATCGACTGATAAGCGACTGCCGGAGTGGGGGTGTAATACAACCACCAAAAGAATGCCGGTGACGACCTCAACGGTCAGAAAAAGCGTCGTGAAAAAACCTAGTAAAAGGTGTTACCAAAAGAATGGAGCCGGCAAGATACTACCGCGGGCGGAGGTGTAAAGAGAAAACTCGATCCGGCCGGACTGGGTTCCGGTTTTCGCAGCTGCCGTCGGTCTCGGCGCGAATGAAGATGCTTGAAAAAACTCATCACGATACATGGTTTATCACCGAAGCGACGATTTTGCGACCGGTATCGACCAGCAACGCGGCGGCGGCTTCGCCACCTTCCTGCTCCCAGGAGCCACGAAGCGGGGACAGCGACAGAGGAGTACCGGCCGTGTCGGTTTCCGCCAAAACCATGCCATCCGCCAGGGCGATACGCAGTGGAAAACGGTCCAGGCCCTTGGTGGCCGGACCGGTCAAAACTCTCCCCAGCCGGTCGAACCGCGAACCGTGACAGGGACAGATAAAGCATCCGGCCTCACGGTCCCAGTCGAAGAGACACTCCAGATGGGTGCAGGTGTGGGAGATGGCGAGCAGCCCCTCGCCGCTGTTGACCAACCAGAATCTGCCCCGGCTCTGATGCAGGGGACTGCTGCCAGCCTCGGGCAGTTCAGCAAGCGGCCCGATATCGATGATCCGTCCCGTAGGTCCCGGCCTTTCCGACGGGGAAAGCTGAACCGTTCCGCCATGCCGAGCAGCTGCAGGGCAGCGACCGCTAGAGGTATTGTCCACAGCCACTGCAGGAAACCGCGGCGAGGCAGGGCCGGACAGGTCGGGGAGAGCCTTCTCATCAATTGAGATTTACCGCCCTGATCGCCTCATACACCTTGGCATCGCTGCTGCGGCCGAGTTCCAACCATTTGATGGCCAGGCTCTGATCTTTTTCCTGACTTATTTTTCCGGCATACAGCGTCCCGGCGGCGAGTTTTCCCGGTTCGTCGGCGACGAATTTGGCAAGGATCACCGCAGTGCCGTCATCTCCGCTGTAAGCGGTCTTATTGTCCTTCATGATGACACTCATTTCATAGCTCAACCGCCCCATGCTGTAGTGTTTGACGACCTTCGTGGCAACGCTTTCACCGTTATAATCGGGAATCAATTCAACGGGGTAGCCGTAATCGTAGGGGTTGGCCTGTTTGCCGAGGTAGGCGGTCATGTCCTTGACGTTTTCCTGCCACCCGGATTTGCCGGCGACAGGCTCATACTCCTCACTGGACAACCCGGTATTCCAAGGGGTGACACTGGCATTGCAGTTGTTCCAGGTGCCCTGGACGGCAGCAAAGTTTATATTCTCACCATCGATGACATCCCAGCCTTTGGCATTTCTCTTCATATATATCTTGCCGATGGTGCCGGGCCGACACTCATAGTTGGTAAAGAGATAGGCCTCGTCACCCGAAGCGGTGATCGGCAGGAACATATTACCGTCGGGATGATTGCAGACCTCTTTCAGTTTACCGGCAAGGGTGTCGACCTGCCCGAAACGCTGCCCTCCGGCGTCATTCGGGATAGGTTCTCCGACCCGGGCCACTACCTGATACTTGCCGGCGGCGGTTTTGACATTGAAGACGTCGTCGCCTTTCGGTACAGCCACCGACTCGAATGGAGCGTTGCTTTTAAAGCCGTTCATTATACCGACCACACCGCGGTTGTAGGGATGCTTACTCATCGCCGAGGGATGCTGGACGTTGAAGAGCAAGTCGTCTTTGGCGGTGACATGAACGCCGGTAATCTCCGCTCCGGTGGGCACAGTGGCGAAACGGGTGAGTTTCTTACCGTCCCACTTCCACAACATGTTATTGGTATGTCGGTCGGTATCCTCGGAAATCCACAGATTGCCGTGGCTATCGGCAAAGAGCCCATCCGGGTTGGCGATGGTGTTTACGTCGCAGATATCGGCAAAGCCCGAGCCATAAGCGGATTTGGCGTTTTTATCGGCAACCTTGCCGACCACCACCGGAACCAATTTGCCGATATTGTTGTCGGCGTCGAGTTTTGCCTCGTAGACGATACCGCAAATATTCTCCGGCAATTGGATATCGCCCTTCTCGTCGCTCATGGTTTTACTGATTTCGCTCATGGCGATATAGATCTTGTTATTGACCTTGTCGTAGGCCACGCCTTCCATCTTGCGAAACTCGGCGGTCGCCCCCATTTTCGCGGCGTAAGCCCTGGTTTCGAGAAAGGCAGCCATGGGATCGTTGAGCGACACCAGGGTTTCCGCATCGGCGGCGTGTGATTTATGGGGTGCAAGGGCGGCACCTACCAGCAGCGTCAGGGAACAAAAAAATAATTTCTTTTGCATCTGAAAAACTCCTTTGTATTGAGGTTGATTATGCATCGTTATCCTAGAAACAACTCTTTACCACCCCAATTACTCAATTTTCGTTAGCAATCGGTTATAATTTCGCCTTGATCGACAGTGCCGATGGTCCTCTTTCCCATCCCTCCTCCCCTTCCTCCCCCAGCTCCATGGACGCTAACACAATTTTTAACATTCACTGACAGCATTCAAATATTGGTGGACCATGATAGAGCCACCTCAAGCGCTGATAAGGCGAGGAAATCCAGTCCATCTCTCCATGGTGCCGTGCGGCACCGGTTGGATTTCCAGATCGATGAGGACACCTTTTGCCGGAGATCAATATGGGCTCTATCGAATGGCTGACTGCAGTGATTCGTACTCGGAACTCTATCGGGGCACTGACTATGGCGGCGATCCTCGCTGCTGCCTGCATCCTCTATCCACCCCTGGCCTTTGCAGAGGCTCCTCCTTCACCGCAGACAAGATGGCCCACCTGTGACAGCCGATCAGCGACCCAGAAGGTCTCGTTTGTGCATATTTCCGATATGCATGCCAACTATAATCCGGATGAAAATGGCGCGAGCCCGGTGAGCCGCGTTCGGGGCTACTATGAAACGGTGAGAAAGGACAATCCCTTCACCGTTTTTACCAACAGCGGCGACGATTATGAAAAAGGCTCGATCGCCGAAGAACTGTCGCGGGGTCGCACAACAAGAGAGGTGGTCCAGGCCCTGGGCTATGATGTCCGTAGCCTTGGCAACCACGATTTTGCCTGGGGGATAAAAGAGCTGCTGCTGTTCAGCCATGATCCGCGGGCGATCGTGCTCTCAACCAATACCAGGATCAATCGAGACATCGATAGTCCGTTGCGTAACCTCCCCTCCGGCTTAACCGATTTTACAATCTTGAATGTCGGTTGCCTGAGAATCGGCTTTTTCGGCTTGACCGCCCGCCCCTACGGCCCGGATGGTGGACAGCATAATGGCCCAGTTTATCATGCGCTTCCGGCGCTGGAAATGGATTTCGATTTTATCGGCATCAGCAAGCAGATGATCGCCAAACACCGGCGGGAAGTCGATGTTCTGGTGTTGGTCAGTCATATCGGACTCACCGACGATATTGCTGTCGCCGAACAGACAGAGGGTATCGACCTGATTCTCGGTGGCCATAGCCACTCCACCCTGGAAAAACCGATGCGGGTCAAAAATACCGCCATCGTCCATGTCGGTGCCCACGCGGAGCATATCGGCCGGTACGATTTGCTGTATGACCTGAAAAACAAGACCATTTCCGACAGCAACTATCAACTTGTTGCCAATATGCCGGCAAAGATCCAGGCCGACGAGGACATGAACAAGTCGGTGGCGTCGATCCTCCACCGCTACCAACGGCAACTCCGCGAAACGATAACCGAGGTGAAAAATAGCCAATCACCACCCGCCATGGCCCGCATCGCCGCCCTGGCGGCTGTGGAAAAGTTGCCGATCGATGCGGCCTTTGTCGGAGTGGGGTCAGTTTGGCAGGAATGGCGACCGGGCAGGCTGACCCGACAGGATATCCTCGATGCCTTCCGGGTCGAACGGGAACCGGTCGGCACGCCGGGGGCCAGCAGCTTGTATCTGATGGAGGTAACCGGTGCCGACCTCCTGCACGCCAGGACGGTCCTGAAGGATGTCGCCTATTGGGGTCCGACTGAAATCGATCCGACGAGCCTCTATACCCTTGCCATGCAGAAACCGCAGGCCCTAGGCCAATATCAGCACTTTTCGAGAACCATTGCCATTACCCCGCCGCGACCGGTGGCGGAACTCTGGGAGGTGGTAGCCGCTTTTGCAGGCGACCTCAACGCCCACAACCTCGCTCTGGATGAAAGGGGCGAGGATCGGTTGCCTGAAAATATCGTTGCTACCTTAACAAGCCAAGAATACAAGCATCCAGCCCTGTAAGGGTCCACAATATACTCATTTATCAACAGGAATTAATATGCCAGAACTTTCTTCATTCGTTTCGACTCCCTCGTTTTATATCGGTAACCTTACTGTCAAAGGCCTTGCCTGGTGCCTTTGCCTGACCGTCAGCCTCACGGTATTTCTTGCCCCCGCCCTCTGGAACGGGTTCGCCATCGTTTTCTTCGACAGTGGCGGCTATGTGGGGCGGGTGCTGGAGATGACCCTTGGCTTCGGAAGATCTTTTTTTTATGGTGTCTTCCTCTGGGTGACCTCCCTCGGCTGGTGGTCATTTTTCGGCCCGGCGGCGATTCAATCGCTCTTTGCCGTGTGGCTGATCCATCTCATGCTCCGCTGCCACGAGCTCCCGGCCGGCCCCCTGCCCACCGCCCTTATCTGCCTGGGTTTGGGAACATTTACCAGTATCTCCTGGTACACCAGCCAGCTGATGCCCGATCTGTTGCTGCCGCTGATGGTGCTCGGCCTGTGGCTTTTTGCCTTTTGCTGGGAGAAACTCAGACAGGGTGAAAGAATTGGACTGGCGCTGATCATTCTTTTAGGTTTGCTTTCACATATGTCGAGCATGGCTTTGGCTGTTGGTTTAATCGGCATCCTTCTAGCGACTTGGCTCGGCAAAAAAGGATGGGGCTGGCGGCTACCGCTGACTCTTGGGCCGCCGACCGCAATCGTCATCGCCAGCCTGGTCCTCATGCCGCTCCTCCATTTCCTTTTTCTCGGTAAGGCGGGATATACCCCGGGTGGCCCAGCCTTCATCTTTGGCCGGCTGGTGCAGGATAACATCGCCCAGCGCTGGCTCGCCGAGCATTGCCCGGTCGATGGGGTGAAACTCTGCGCTCTGCAGGATAGGTTGCCGAACACCGGCGATGATTTTCTCTGGAATGGCTCGTCGCCATTTATGGACATCGGCGGCTGGAGCGGCGCGGCCGATGGTGAACTGAGCTTTCTCGTGCGCCAGTGCCTGAAAAGCTATCCCGGCCAAACCCTGTGGACCGCCCTTGTTGCCACTGCCGAACAGATGATCATGGTGGCGACCGGCGATGGATTGGATGATTTTCATGGGGCGGCTCGGGGTACCTTCAGCAATGATCTCAACCCGACCGTTTCCCTGGCGTTCAACGCCGCCCGCCAGCAGCAGGAGCAGATTACCCAACCACTGTTTGACGCAATGAACCGGCTGCATATCCCCGTGGCTCTTCTTTCAACCCTCGGATTGCTTTTGTGTGTTGCTTGGGAACTCTATAAAAGGCGTCCACATTTTGCCTGTCTGGCAGCTTTTATCTTTGTTGCCCTGATGGGCAACGCCTTTATCTGCGGGGCGTTATCCGGTCCTCACGACCGCTATCAAAGTCGAATCGTCTGGCTTGCCCCGCTGGTGGTTGTAATGGCGATCATCCGGTGGTGGCGGATCTGGGATCAATCCCTGGGCTCTGAGATTAGTCCTGGAAGGCATACCCACTGGAGTTGTGGCCGTTCAGGGTGGCCGGAGTACTGAGGTAGCGCATCCTCTTCATTTCACTTCGCCCCCGCGACACGGTATCAAGGATCAACCCGCAGGCAAAGCCGAGAAAACCAATGATCATCATGCTCATCGACAGGACTGCGGTCGGCAAGCGCGGCACAAGTCCTGTCTCGATGAACTCGGTGAAGATGGGAATCATCAGCGCAACCGAGGAAAAGCAGAAAAACAGGGCAACACTTGAAAAGAAGGCCATGGGTTTTTCTTCCTTGATAAAGACGAGAATCTTCCAGAGTATACGAAAACCGTCGCGATAGGTATTGAGTTTACTCGCCGACCCGGCCGGTCGATCCTTGTAGGCCGTATCCACCTCGGCGATGGGCATGCGCAGATGCAGGGCATGGACGGTCAGTTCGGTCTCGATTTCGAAGCCGACAGCCAGAGACGGGAAGCTTTTCACATAGCGGCGGGAGAAAACCCGGTAGCCGGACAGCATATCCTTCAAACGATTACCGAAGGTCATGGCGACGATAGAGGTCAGCAGCCGATTGCCGAAACGATGTCCGAGACGATAGGCTTCCTTGATATCGGTGACCCGCGCCCCATTGACCATATCCAGCTGGTTATCAACGAGAAGATTGATCATTGCCGGTGCCGCCGCTGCATCATAGGTGGCATCGCCATCGACCAGGACATACACCTCCGCCTCGATATCAGCAAACATCCGCCGCACCACATTACCTTTACCCTGCAGGGATTCAGTCCGGACCACCGCCCCCGCATCTTTCGCCACCTCGACCGTGCGATCCGTCGAATTATTGTCGTAAACAAAGATTTCGGCGCCCGGCAAACTCCGGCGGAAATCGCTGACCACCCAGGCAACGGTGGCCTCCTCATTATAACAGGGGATCAGAACGGCGGTTTTCGGCAATGTGTTCATGGTTTCCTTATTAAGAGAACAAGTGAAAACGGGTGCCCGGCTGCTCTGGTCCGCAGCAGGGAGAAATGATTTGGCTTCGGAGCAAGGATCGTCACTCTTTCTATTGAAAGAAGAGCATCGCGCCGGCAAATCTTTTCCTGGAGAATAGAAGTCTCTTATTAAGAAAGTGTTAAAAATGTATTTTAAAACGATGGATTGATTAACTTTCCAGCACTCTTTGTAGAGTTTTGCTATTGGTTCCTCACGCGAAAGGTGACGCTATTGATCCGGTCAAGCCGCACCACCGCATCGAAAAATTCCTTGCCGACGAGCTTTTCAATATAGACAAGCTGTTCGGTTACCTTAGCTACCGTGCCATCGAGGGTTTCACCGTCATCGGTTCTCACCGCCACCCGCTTGCCGGCATGCTGGGCAAGAATACTCTTTATGGTAGTAAGGTCATTCATGGCAGTCTTGATGTCATCGGCAAATCCCGCACTGGTTGACAAAGCAAGACAGAGGAAAAGTGCGCTGCCGGCAAGGGCTTTCTTGGCATTCATTTTCAACCTCCTGGTTCCTTTAACGAAAAAGCAACGATTTTAAATACATTCTGACCGGCAATTCTCTAACCCCGGAGCCTCATCCATGCCTCCTTGGGGGATATGGTTACTCTTCCTCATATTCTTTGCGAAGCCGTTCCAACCCCTTCTGGTAACTTTTCACATCCCCATATCTACGAAAATGATGCAGGCTACCCTCTCATATCGACATATGCAATCATTTTATCCCGGCCTGCATAAGCCGCCCTTCCATACCCTTGGCCACCAAAGTTTCTCCTTTCCAAAATGAAAACTCACCTATTCTTTATGCAAAAGAAACGGATTCCTAATTCGCTCTTTGTAAAAAGGGAACAGCTTAGAACAGCAACTTGAACAAAGAGATGACGAGGCACCATTGCCTGCGGAAGAGTAGCATCAGCGAGGGAGAAAAAACAGCATGGGACATATCATCGCCGAAAATCTGACACTTGGCTACAGCCGTAAAAAGATTATCCAGGGCATCGATCTGAACATCAAAAAGGGCGAGTTCCTGAGCATCATCGGGCCGTCCGGTGTCGGCAAATCGACATTTCTGATGGGGCTGAACGCCACCACTTCCATCATCGACGGACGTTTGCGGGTCCTCGGCACCAACCTCGGTACCATCCGCCACCATGAGCTTAAGGCTCTGCGCGCCAGGATCGGCGTTATCTTCCAGGGCTTCAACCTGGTCGCGAAGGCTCAGCGTCTTTGACAATATCGCCAGCGGCATGCTGCATCGCAAGCCCCTTCTTTCCGCCCTGTTCAAACATTACAGCGGCGAGCAGTATGAGGAGATCTACGAATATATGAAGGTGGTCGGCATCGAGCAGGAGGCCCTCAGCCGCTGCGACCGGCTTTCCGGCGGTCAGAAACAGCGGGTGGCCATTGCCCGGGCCATCGCCCAGAGGCCGGAGATTATCCTGGCCGACGAGCCGATCTCCTCTCTTGATCCGGTCAGCGCCCGCCGGGTCATGGAAACCCTGCAGACAGGCCAACGAAAAATACGGCATCACCGTTGTCTCCAATCTCCATCAGCTCGACTATGCCCGGGAATTCTGCAGCCGGGTGATCGGTCTCAACGACGGCCGAATTGTCTATGATGGTCCACCGGATGGACTCTGTGCGGCAACCGTTGCACAGATTTATCACAAAAAAGATGCCCGCGCAGCCGGCCGTCGATTGTTTCTGCGTACCCTATGCCCCACTGCCGCTCCAGGCCGCGGTCAATGACTCAGCATTGATGCCGTATGTCCCCTCTTGCAATCACCGAACACCAACAAAAGGAGAAGAAATGAAGGAAAAACTTATGCAACGCCCTTATTGCCCTGGTCTATCACCCTCTGCCTGCCGGCACCCAGCCTTGCCGCCGGCCGATTGGCCGAAACAGCTGAATCTTGGTCTGATCCCCACCGAATCGTCCGACAACATCACCGAACGTTTCGATAATCTGGCAAAATACCTGGAGAAAAAGCTCGGTCTGGCGAGTAAAAGTGCAGACCGCCACCGACTACGCCGGAGTCATTACCGCCATGCAATTCAAGCATGTCGATGTCGCCTATTTCGGCCCGAAATCCTATGTCGAGGCGGCCGATCGCGCCGGTGCCGAGGCCCTGGTCATGGAGGTCGCCGAGGACGGCACCAAGGGCTACAAAGGGGTAATCATCACCAAGAAAGGCTCTCCCATCACCACCATGGAACAGGCCAAAGGCAAGGTCTGGGCCTTCACCGATCCCAACTCGACCAGCGGCACCCTGGTGCCGACCGTCTATTTTGTCAAAACCATGAAGATCGATCCGGAGAAGTATTTCTCCAAGGTCATCTATTCCGGCAGCCACGAGTCTTCCATCCTGGCCGTCAAAGGCGGCAAGATCGACATCGCCTCGACCAACGACCTCGATCTCGCCCGCGGCAACGGCAAGCAGTGGGAGACCGACAAGGATTTCCAGATTTTCTGGACCTCCGAGCTGATTCCCGGCTCGCCCATGGCCTGCCGCAAGGACCTGCCGGATTCCCTGAAAAAGGCGCTGAAAGAGGCCTTTCTTTCCTATAACGACAAAGAGGGCCTGAAAAAGCTGAAACTGCAGGGCTATGCGGCAGCCGACGACAGCAGACCTACAACCCGATCCGCGAGCAGATCGAAGTGAAGAAGCAACTGGCCAAGAAATAGACTCCGAGAAGGCAGTCGGCGTTCTCCCGCGCCGACTGCCTTTCTTTCCTCGGCAATCAATCGCAACCGCCCAAGGAAGCTCCGCATTATGCATATCGACGAGATAAAACGCCAGACCAACCCGTTCCACCCCTACAATATCATGGTCGTGCGGCGTCGGTCTCATTGTCGTCGCCTGGTGCTGGCATTCAACCGAAATGAGTATCGGCATGCTGCTCGACGGCTGGGGCAATATGATCACCTATATTGCCGGCAACCCGGAGATCAAGGACAGCGGTTTTTTCCCGCCCAACCTGCATGGCGGCAGTCTGGCGAAATACCTGCTGTCGATGCTGGAGACGGTACAGATGGCCGTTCTGGCCCTGATTCTCTCGGTGCTTATCGCCTTTCCCCTGTCGTTTTTTGCCTCGCGGAACACCCTGAATATCATCATTCCCGGCGAACGTGGCTCGGCCCTGTACTTCTGAAAAACGGTATCTATGCAGCCGTGCGGTTTTTTGCCAACCTCAGCCGGTCGATCAACGAGATTATCTGGGCCCTGCTCTTTGTCTCCGCCGTCGGCCTCGGCCCGATGCCCGGCATCCTCGCCCTCGGCATCCACACCTCCGGGGTCCTGATCAAGCTTTTTTCCGAAGGTATCGAAACCGCCCAGCAGGAGCCGATCGATGCCCTGACCGCCACCGGTGCCGGCTTTGTCAAGGTGATCTGCTATGCGGTCATCCCGCAGATCACCCCGTTTTTTGTCTCCATGAGCCTGTACCGCCTGGAGTCCGATGTCCGCTCGGCGACCATCCTCGGCTTTACCGGCGCCGGCGGGATAGGCTGTTTACCTGTTCGACAAACTGCGCAGCTATGAAAATCATGATGTTACCACCATTCTCATCATCATCGTCATCACCGTTGCCATCATCGATCGAATAAGTGCCGCGATCAGAACCCGGTATACCTGATATTTATAAGTGAGGTGAAGGAAGATGAAGGGAACCGATTTGACTGCAGCCATCGATACCATGGCTGAGGAAAGGGTTGAACTGCTGCTGCGCCTGTTTGCCGAGGTGGACTTGACGGTCAGTCTGCCGCCACGCACTGGACTGATGATGCTGGCAGTCCATGACAGTTTTGCCACAGCCTTTTATCCGGGGGAAATACTCGTTACCGAGGCCCGCGTTACTCTTCGCGGTTCGGAAGGATTCGGCATGGTCCTCGGCGAGAATCCCCGTCGGGCGCTGGCCAGAGCCGCTGCCGATGCGGTGCTGCACTTGGGTGAAACATCGCAAATACAGGAGGATGTCCGGGCCTTTCTGACGGAGGAAGCCGCAATACAGCAAGCCGGGCAATTAGAGCATGGTGCCCTGATTGCCGCTACCAAAGTAAACTTCGATCTTATGCCGGGTGCCTAGCATGAATACCAATGATAAAACAATCCGTAACCATACAACATTCCGGGTCATTCTCAATGCCATGAGCCACCCCGGCAAGGTCTTTCGACTTCCGCAATTCGACAAAGAAGAAACCGCGACCGTGGAACTGCTCAGCTGTCTTTTGGACAATGAGGTCGGTGTCGCCGTTATCGGTGACCATGCTCTGGCCAAAGAGCTGAATCAACACACCGGCTGTCGATTAGTGGACTGCAAAGAAGCGGATTTTGTGATCATCGGCAATTTGGCAAGCAAAGTCGATTTAGCGGATGTTAAACGAGGCAGCCTTGAATATCCGAACAACGGCGCCACCCTCCTCTACCTGGTCGACGGTTTAAACGAAGCAGAGGGTGGAATCGTCCTCGAAGGCCCCGGGGTGCGGGAACCCATTCCTCTGCGGATAAGCGGGCTTGCGGCTGGAGAACTTTCACGGCTGAGGGAAGCAAACAGTCAATACCCCCTGGGAATCGATGCCATTTTTTTCGTGCCGCGGCGAAACGGACGGATTGCCTGCATTCCCCGCTCATCGAAGATCGGAGAAAACTGATATGGGATATGTCGCGGTTAAAGGCGGCAATGAGGCGATTGAAGAAGCCTGTCGGCTCTTTGCCTACGAGCGAACGAAAGGTGCTTCGCCACCTCTTTCGGTTGAGCAGATAGAGGAACAACTTTATCTGGCGGTCGACCGGGTGATGGGCGAAGGGGGCCTCTACGCCCCGAAGCTTGCGGCCCTGGCCCTCAAGCAAACGGCCGGCGACACCTTCGAGGCCTCCTTTATGCTCCGCGCCTTCCGCGCCACCCAGCAACGGCTCGGCTATTCGCTGCCGGGCAGCACCGAAAAGATGCGGATCATCCGGCGAATTTCCTCGGCCTTTAAAGATATTCCCGGTGGCCAGATTCTTGGCGCCACCAGCGACTACACCCTGCGCCTTCTCGACTTCGACCTTCTGGGCGATGACCTGGCACGGCGCCGCGCCTTCCGGGAAAGGATCTTCCGCCATCTGCCCCTCGATATTCAAATCCCGCGGACCTTTCCCAAGGTCATCGACATCCTGCGTCGCGAGGGCTTGCTGGAAGAGGCTCTGGATGCACGGCATAAAGAACAGGAGGTGGCCGACATCACCCGGCAGCCCCTGACCTTTCCGGCGCCGCGCAGCGCATCGCTCCAGGCCCTGGCCCGGGGCGAGACCGGCGGCATGCTGGCCCTTGCCTATTCGAGCATGCGCGGCTACGGCAACATCCATCCAACCCTCGGGGAACTGCGGGTCGGCTATCTGCCGCTCTCGGTCCGCCATCCCGAGACCGGCGAACCCTACGTCGTCGGCGAGGTGAAGGTGACCGAAGCGGAGGTCCTTGCCCGCATGCAGGGCAACGACGGCATGCCGAAATTCAGCCTCGGTTACGGTCTTTGTTTCGGTCAGAACGAGATCAAGGCGATTTCCATGGCCATCCTCGACCGCTGCACCCGCACCAACAATCCAGAGAGTCCGGCCGAGGACCAGGAGTTCGTCCTCTACCATACCGACGGCATCGAGGCCATGGGCTTCTGCAACCACTGGAAACTGCCGCATTATGTGGACTTCCTCTCCGACCTTGATCGTTTGCGAAAATCCCAGGAACTGGCTCGCGCCACGGCAAAAGAAAAGGAGGACAGGGATGGTGCTGCATGAATGGCTCGGAAATGAGTCAACACCCCCATGACGACCTGCCGGCCAGGATCGGCTACCCCTTTGGTTTTCTTGACGACGGGGCAAAAAAAGAGATCCGCCGGGCCATCCTCAAGGCGGTGGCCATCCCCGGTTACCAGGTACCCTACGGTTCGCGGGAGATGCCCATCGCCCGCGGCTGGGGCACCGGCGGCCTGCAGATCACCCTGGCCCTCATCGTGCCCGACGACATCCTCAAGGTCATCGACCAGGGCTGCGACGGCAGCGTCAACGCCGTCAATATCAAAAAATTCGTCGCCAAGGTGGCCGGCGTCACGGTGACCACCGACACCGCTGCCGCGACGATTATCCAGACCCGGCACCGCATCCCCGAGGAGCGGATGACCGAAGGGCAGATCCTTGTCCTCCAGGTACCCTATCCGGAGGCCCTGCGTGAAGTGGAGCCGTCGGAACAGGAAACCCGGCGCATGCACGCCGAGGCCGATTACAGCCGGATGTGGCTGTATCTCTACGAGGATATCGTCCGTTATGGTGAGATCACCATCAGTTATCGCTATCCGGTGACGGTGAATGGCCGCTATATCACCGACCCGAGCCCCATACCCCGCTGGGATGTACCGAAACTGCATATGGCCGACACCCTCTTTCTCTTCGGGGCCGGACGGGAAAAAAGGATTTACGCCATCCCGCCGCATACCGCCGTTGTCCCCCTGGAGTTTGACGACCATCCGTTCCGAACCGAGAATTTTGCCGGCAAGAGTTGTGCCCGCTGCGGGGCCACCGACAGTTTTCTCGATGAGGTCATTGACGGCACGGAGGGAACGCGGAGTTTTTTCTGTTCCGATTCCGGCTACTGCGACAAAAGGAGGGAGCAATGCAGCCGTTGATTCGCATTCGCGGTCTCAGCAAACGCTTCGGCCCGGGTTGCCCGCGCTGTGCCGAGCTGACCGGTCCGGCCCATGACACCAATCTCTGCGCCGCCTGCGGTTCGGTGATCGCCTGCAACGATCTGTCCTTTGATCTCTACCCGGGCGAAGCCCTTGGCGTGGTCGGCGAGAGCGGCTCGGGCAAGAGCACCCTGGTCCGCCTCCTCCATTTTGAGTGGCAGGCGAGCAGCGGCAGTATGGAGGTGCACCGCTCCGCCGCCGGGTTATGGCACACCGCCGAATTGTTCCCGGAAGGTGGCGAATTCAGCCGCAACCTCCTGGAACTCAGCCATTTCCAGAAAAGACAGCTGCGCAACGCCCTGATGGGCATTGTCTATCAGAACCCGCATTTAGGCCTGCGGATGGCGGTCAGTGCCGGTGGCAATATCGCCGAGCGGCTTCTCGGCGCCGGCTGGCGGAACATCGCCGGGATGCGCCGGAGGGCATCGGAGCTCCTGGAAAAAACCGAGATTCCCGTGCAACGGATGGACGAGCCGCCCGCCAACTTCAGCGGCGGCATGCAGCAAAGGGTGCAGATCGCCAAGGCCCTGTCGAACAATCCGCTGATCCTCTTTCTCGACGAGGTGACCACCGGCCTTGACCTGTCGGTCCAGGCCCGGGTACTCGATCTGATCAGGAACCTGCGCAGCGAATTCAACCTGTCGATGCTCGTCGTCTCCCATGACCTGGGGGTCATCAATCTGCTCTGCCAGCGGACCATGGTAATGAAGGCCGGCCATGTGGTCGAAGCCGGCCTCACCGACCAGATCCTCCAGGACCCGCAGCATCGCTACAGCCAACTGCTGGTCGCCTCGCAATTGTAGAAAAGGAAAGGAGTTTCCGTGATTACCGTCGAAAACCTCAGCAAAACTTTTACCCTGCATATCCTTGGCGACAAGAAGATCGAGGCCTGCCGCGATGTCTCCTTCCACGTCCCGCCGGGCGGTTTTCTCGGCCTGGCCGGACCGAGTGGTGCCGGCAAGAGCACGGTACTGAAATGTCTCTACCGCACCTATCTGGCCGGCAGCGGTGCCATTCACTACCAGTCGGCTACCCACGGCCTGGTTGATCTCGCAAGGTTGCCGGACCGGGCGGTGATCGATATCCGCCACCGGGAGATGGGCTATGTCAGCCAGTTTCTCAAGGTCATCCCCCGGGTGTCCGCCCTCGATGTGGTCATGGAGCCGATTGTCAGCCGTAACGGGGTGACGAGAGAGGTGGCGCGCCGGCGGGCCATAGAGCTGCTCGAACGGTTGCGCATTCCGACCAGGCTCTTTGATGCCTATCCGGCAACCTTTAGCGGCGGTGAGCAACAGCGGGTCAATATCGCCCGGGCGGTCAGCTGGCGGCCGCGCATGCTGCTGCTCGACGAACCGACCGCCTCCCTCGACCGGGACTCGGTGGACATTGTGCTTGCCCTCCTGAAGGAATTGCGCGAGAGGGGCACGACGATGATCGGCATCTTTCATGACCCGACCCTCTTGCAAGAAGTCACCGATACGGTGTATCACATCCATTGAACACGTTTTTTTGACGTTTAACCCGGGAGAAGATCCATGCAGGACCGTTTTGTAATCATCAACGCCCATATCGTAACGCCTACTGGGGTAAGGGAAAACGCCTCGCTGCGAGTTGAAGACGGCAGGATAACAAAGATCGCCGAGAGCGGCCTGAACGGCGTCCGGGTCATCGATGCGGCAGGCAATTTTCTCTTTCCCGGCTTTATCGATATGCATTCCGATGCCATCGAGAAGGGTATCGAGCCCCGCCCCAACACCTTTTTCCCGGTGGATATCGCCGTTTACGAACTCGACAAGAAAATCGCCTCCTGCGGCATCACCACCATGTACCACTCGCTGTCCTTTGCCGAGTTGGAGGTGGGGTTGCGCAACAACAGTACGGCGGCGGGGATAATCCGCGAGATCAACAAATTACGCGCTAAGCTGAAGGTCAACACCAAGATTCATGCCCGCTTCGAGATCACCGATCTCGGGGCAGTGCCCTATCTGCAAGGGTTGATTGCCGACGGGCAGATCAATCTCTTCTCCTTTATGGATCACTCCCCCGGCCAGGGCCAGTTCCGCGATATCCTCGCCTTCAAAAGCTACTATGGCCCGGTCTACGCAAAAAGCGATGCGGAGATGGACCATATCATCGAACGAAAGCTTGAGGCGAAAAAAAGCCATGGCCCGGCAATTATCGCTGAGATGATCGCCACCTGTCGGGAACATGGCATCGCCATCGCCTCCCACGACGACGATTCGCGGGAAAAGATCCACTGGCTGAAGGAGATGAACATCGGCGTGACCGAGTTTCCGGTGAATATCGAGGCGGTGCGTACCGCCCGGGAACTGGGGGTGAGCGTCTGCCTCGGGTCCCCGAATGTCGTGCGCGGCCAGTCGCAGGCCAAGAATCTCAGCGCCCGCGAGGCGATCAGCTGGGGCTTCGGCGATATCCTCTGTTCCGACTACTCGCCGATGACCATGCTCCATGCGGTACTGACCCTGGAGCGGCTCGGTATCCTGCCGCTGCACGAGGCGATCAACATGGTCAGCCTCAATCCGGCCAGGGCGGTGGGCATCGCTGACCATACCGGCTCGCTTGAGGAAGGTAAGGCCGCCGACATGGTCCTGGTCGATCACTCGGACGATTTTCCGAGAGTTCTTAAAACCTTTGTCGGTGGACGGGAGGTATTTGCCACATGCTGAAGATCGGCAGCAATATCAATGAAATACGGGTTGACGGCAGTCTGGCGGCCCTGCAGCGTGACCTTAACGCCTTTCTGGGGTTTGGCCTGACCGCCGCCGAGATCTCCATCCATGGCCTCGATGCGGTGCGCAACGGGCGGCTCGATCGCCGGCGGACCATGGAAATCCAGAAAATCCTCGCCGACTACCCCTTTGCCTACAGCACCCACGCCCCTAATCCGTTAAACCTCATGGACCATCATTGCCCCGGCATGCACAGCGACGTGCTCCTCGCCTCGCTGGAATGCACCGCGACCATCGGTGCCCGCTGCATGGTCTATCATCCCGGCCGCTTTCTGCCGGAAGAGCAATTTATTATAAAGGGCCCGCTGACCCTTACTGCAGAGCAACAGCAACCCCTCCTCGATCATGAGGCGGAGGTACTTCAGGAGGCCGCCGATTCCTTCCCCGAGACGATACTCGCCATGGAAAACGCCCGCCCCTATCTGTATCATTCCCCCTACTGCTATGCGGAAATTCCCCATGTGCTGGCCAGGCAGATCCGCCGGATAGACCGTGACAATGTGCGGATGACCCTCGATTTCGGCCACCTCCATCTTTCGAGCCGTTTTTACAAACTGGAGCTGCAGGGTGAGGTGCAAAGCGTTGTCCCGTTTATCGCCCATTGCCATGTCCATGACAATTTCGGCCACTCGGTCTACTTCAACGAAAAAATACAGACCCACCAGCTGCCCTTCGGCCGAGGCGATTCCCATATGCCGGTCGGCTGGGGAGCTATCCCCTTTCACGATATCTTTGCCGAATTCATCGATGGCTACGATGGGTTGTTGATCTGTGAACTGCGCAGCCGCTACTTCGAGCAAACAGGCGAGGCCATGGACAATCTTGCCGGGATCCTGGCAGGGTTCGGCCTCCCCGTCGCCCGCAAAGAGGGCCGTTAATTCGGACTATTTGGTCACCCAGTCCACCAGCGGATCGAGCCATTCCCGGTAGGGTCGGTAAATTAAGCCATGGCCGATGTCAAGATTGAGAACGATTGCCTTGAATTTCCCGTTCCCCTCGGACCGCTGGAAGTACAAGGATGGCGTCATCGACTGTTTGTCCGACCGATCGTGGATTGACAGGACATTGCCATATAACTTCAGGCTTTCATCGACCAGACATTTTTCGAACAGTCCGGCGAGAATGACGAAGTTTATCCCTTTTTCCCGGAGCATGGTGGAAACATAGGCGCTGATGACTCCGCCTTTCGAGGCGCCCACCACGGTAATGTTGCCCGGCGCCACTTTCTTGGCCAGGAGTGCCTTGACCTGCGCGGCAAGAGTATCGGCATACGCCTTAATCTCCGTGCCTTTTGACCGTGCCTCACTGATCACGACAAATCCTTCCCGAGCCAGCGCCTCAAGGATCAGCTGGTATTCATAGTAGCCGTGTTCTTCACTCCTCGGGCGGATACCCGCCTCTTCCACGATCAGGCCGTGAAGATAAAAGAGATATCGCTTTGTGATATCGGGATGTTCAGGGACGTGTTGCATGATTTGGGTATTCATAATATGCCTTTTTTGCTGTTTGATATTTTCACGTATCTGCCTACAGTTTTCGCCTCATCTTACTTGCCGCGAACCTAAAATAAGGTTCATCTTTATTTTATCTTAACTGAGTATCCTAAAACAAATGATCAAAGCCAGTTAAAGCACCTTCCAAATCCCTTCGGCTGTTGCAATAAGCCGTTCGCCACAGCGTATTTCGCCCTGCATGAAGACCAAGGAGCGTGTTTTTTTCAGGACTTTAGCTGTGCCCAGCAGTAAATCCCCCGTTTTTGAGGCGGATATAAATTTGACATCGAAGGAAATGGTCGCGGCTCTTGCATTCGCACCGAGCGCCCGGTGAGCCGCTGTCCCCATTCCTGAATCCATGAGACTCATGATGAAGCCACCATGAGTGATGGAACCAGGATTCAAATGAATGACCTGAACTCTGGCCCTGAATTGGTAATCAGATTCAGAAATTGTTCGGAATTCCAGCCCGCCATTGTGTTTCATAAAACCAACAAGACTTACTTGTTGAAAGCAATCGTTCATATCTTTTTGTTATGTAAAGTTTTCTTCCCCTCTCGCGCAGCTTCCCTTTCCAGGAAATCGCGATATTCACACATATGTCCCAATGCCTTAACCGCACGTTCGGGACTGTTGAAGAAAACCCCGTTGTATTTTGAGTTTTCAACTTCATAAATCGAACGTTTTTTCGGATCGGAAGTCAAGGTTACCCCAAGAATTGGCTTGCTAAACCTCTCCATCAATGCAACCGTATGCCTGATATATTTATGCCCCCATTGGTGCAGCCCTTGCAGAATTTTCTGAGAGTCTTGCGGATTGGTCGCAGCGTCGACTGCATTAACGGATTCCAGCAAGGTCTGTAAAAGATATTCCCGTCCGGAAATTCCCAGATGGATTATAGCATCACAACCATCCCAGGCTGCCAGCACTTCAATGGCTTTCATTGGCAGCTCCAGGTCATTTTCACCAACCAGGTCAACGGGGTTAGTGCGACTCCAGTAAGATGGGAGCATGCCATCGAGCACAGCAACTATTTCATCGCTGAGAGGCTCCACGCGCAAATTCTGATCACTGCATAAATCACTGGTAACCACCCCCCATCCTCCGCCAAGAGTCATTATTGCAACCCTGCGACCTTGAGGCATCGGCAGTGAAGAAAACACCATGGAGGCATCCAGCATATCCGCCGGTTGATGGACACTCACCACGCCGGTTTGCCGGCAAAGCGCTTCAAATAGCCTGAAGTCTGCCGCCATTGCCCCGGTATGACTTGCCGCTGCGCGATCTCCAGCCTCGGTTCTCCCACCTTTCAGGACAATTACTGGTTTCTTCTTGCCTACTCTGCGTGCCGAATCGAAAAATCTTTTGCCGTCTTTGACACTCTCAAGATAGAGAAGAACCGTCTTGGTCAGTTCATCGACCTCAAAAGCTTCCATAAAATCCTCTATGGCGACCATTGCCTCATTGCCGCTGCCTCCGAAAGCCCTGATTCCGAGCCCCTGAGAATCGGCGAAACTCAGCAACTGAACACCCATGTTCCCGGATTGCGAGATAAGTGCGGTACTGCCCGGTTTTGGCCCGACATGGACTCCGGTTAGAATGATGTTGGCATGGGGATTCTGGATGCCCATGGTATTGGGACCAAGGAAGACAATTCCCGCATCGCGTGCATCCTGGAGAAGCTGCTGCTCGAGAATTTTGCCTTCTTCTCCGGTCTCGGAAAAGCCGGAAGATATCAGCAGTACGGACTTTACTCCCTTTTGTTGTAAATCTTTTATCAAACCGCGCACCAGGGCGGCAGGGATGGTGACAACGGCCAGATCGACAGGTCCTGGAACCTCGGATATGCTTTTATAAACAGGTCTTCCCCACTGCGTTCCACCTTTGGAGTTGATCAGATAGACATCTCCTTTATATCCATGGGCCAAAAGGTTGGCAGGTAATGACTGCCCCCACTTTCCAAATACGCTCGATGCGCCAATAAAGGCAATTGATTCAGGATGAAATATATCGCCAATGGCAGCAGGGGATATAACCGGTCGTGATGTCTTGGGCGTCTCCTCCGCAACACGACCAGCCCATCAACCGCACAAACCTGACCATCCGACCCGACCAGCAGTGGGTTGATATCAACCTCTGCAACATCCGATCTCTCAACTGCCAGTCTCGAGAGCCCTAACAGACAATTAACAAGGGCTTTTCTATCCGCCGCCCGCTCGCCGCGAAATTCCCCTAACAGTTTAGAAGCCTTTATCTCGTCAAGCATGGCTTCAGCTTCTATTTCGTCAATGGGTACGGCTCGAAAGACTACATCAACCAACGCCTCGGTAAACACTCCGCCAAGGCCGAACATGACAATCGGACCAAACATCGGGTCACGCATTAAACCTGCGACAAACTCACGTTTGCCTTTCAGCATGGGCTGGATTAAATACCCTTCGAGATCTTTACCCGCCGACTCAAGTATCCCCTGTGCTGCTTCCCGGACCTGCTCGGTATTTGATAATCCGAGGCGAACCAATCCCTGGTCGCTTTTATGGGTGAGTTTTGCGCCATGGCCCTTTAAGACAACAGGAAACTTCAGATCGTTTGCCGCTCGAACTGCATCTTCCATATCTTTGGCGACAATTTCCTTTACTACCGGAACGCCGTAACCGGCAAGCAGCTGTTTTGATTCTGATTCACTCAAACTTCTCATGCACATGTCCTTTTTGATGAAGAGGTGGGAATACCATGATTTTTACCATTTTCTATGGAGCAGACCGTGAATATCTGCTTTTGGGCAATAGAATCAGATTTCATAATCAATCATTCTGCGCTCGCAGGTTCTTGGCCTGACGATTTTACCAACTTCCACATGGGCAGGATGCTCCTGGTAGGCAAGTAGAGCCTCCCTCGATGCAAATTCAGCATAGAGGACTATATCGCCGGCAGAATCCTTGCCGCTGAAATCGAATCCCAATTCGAGATGCAGAAGCCCGGGAATTTTTCCCCGAAGATCCTCCAACGCCGTCTTTATCATTAGCGCATCTGCATTTGCTTCTAACGGTTTTGCCCTGTTGAGCAACTTCCAGCAGACAATATGTCTGATCATTTTTTTCATCCTTCTGGTTGGGTAGGTAAGAGATATTGGTGGCGAATAGATATTTCTGTCAATAGAGTCCCGATAAAAAGGGTTCCCGAAAGAGCCAAAAGAGATTATTGGAAACGGACTACCTTCTTAATGCCAGAATTGGCTATTTCCTCGGTTGTTCATATTGAGTAGCACTGTGCACGGCTTTCACTACTTTTACTGATGACTCTCTGAGATCGACGGGTTTAAGTTTATAGGAGATATCTTGACCTGAACGGCCTTGCCGTTCTTTATTTTCCAGAAAAGATCAAAACTAAAACTGCAAAGCATCCCCATATCCCCAAGTCGCATCCACTCTCAAAACCGCCGGCGACCACCGTTGATCAAACTCACCTGATCATTTAACGTCCAAAAATCGTAGATAATCCCCAACAGAAACAGCCCGCCGGTGCAGAGGTAGATCAGGCCGGTCAGCCATTTGCCCATATACATACGGTGGATGCCGAGAATGCCGAGGAAGGTGAGGAGCAGCCAGGCAATATTGTAATCGATCTCTCCTTCGTTGAAGCGGATATCGGCGTCCCGGTCCATTCCCGGAATGAGGAAGAGATCGACGATCCAGCCGATGAAAAACAAGCCCAGAGTGAAAAAATAGAGGGTCCCGGAGATCGGTTTGCCATAATAGAAGCGATGGGCGCCGAGGAAGCCGAAGATCCAGAGGAGGTAGCCGATGAAGATTGAGTGGGTCTGTGGTCTGTTCATGAAAGTCTGGTCACCTTGATGATTTTTTTAGTCTTTCTCCCGGCAAGTCTTTCCGACTCGCGGTGCCGACACAAGAGGCAATTTGGATCACTTCAGGTAAAAAGCGGCATACCGTCCGCAAGCAGCCGAAGAGGCACGGCTTCTACCTGCTCGGAGAGGGGATACCGTTTTATACCCGGATACATGACAATGACCCGCTCCAATCCCAAATCGTCGAGGGCGATACGAATGGAAGGAGTGAGGCGCGGAATATCTGTGCGTTTGCATTCCAGGCCGAACAGCCTGCCGTTTTGGCGGAGAATCAGATCGATTTCCGCCCCTTGATGTGAGGCCCAAAAAAAAGCCTCATCATGTGCCTGAGTCATCAACACCTGCTCGATCACAAATCCTTCCCAGGAAGCACCAAGTTTGGGATGGCAAAGCAAATCTTTGAGGGTGCCAATGCCCAGGAGCTGGTGCAATAAGCCACTGTCACGTACATAGATTTTCGGCGCTTTCACCTGGCGTTTACGTATGTTGGCATAGAAAGGTTGCAACTGACGGATCATGATGGCGTCGGAGAGCAGATCCAGGTGGCGGCGGGCGGTGGACTCGCTGACCCCTAAGGCCCGGGCGGGCTCTGCTGCATTCCAGGTCCGCCCGTGGTAATGAGCCAGCATGTTCCAGAAGCGCTGCAGGACAAGAGCGGGGACACGCACCCCCCATTGGGGAAAATCCCGTTCAAGCAGCGTTAAGATGAAATTCTTCCGCCAGGAAACACTCTCTCCCTCGTCGGCAGCAAGGAAGGAAAGAGGAAAACCGCCTCGCAACCACAGGGATTGTTCAGAATCTTCCCCGAGTTCCGGCAAGGAAAAACCGTTAATGGTTATTCGCTCCATCCGTCCGGCCAGACTTTCCGAAGTTTGTCGCAGCAACTCTCCAGATGCACTGCCGAGAATCAAGAACCGGGCCGGAATGTCCTGGCGATCCGCCAACACACGCAGTATGGGAAAAAGATCCGGCCGACGTTGCACTTCATCGATAACCACCAGCCCGTTGAGTGGCCGGAGGGCAGTCATCGGCTCTTCCAATCGGCTTAAACCGGCAGGATCTTCAAGATCGAAATAATTGACAGAGTCTTCAGCGAGCAATTCCCTCGCCAGAGTTGTTTTTCCGCATTGCCGCGGCCCTGCCAAAACTACAATGCGATTCCGGGTAAGTGCGGTCCGTAGCGCGTTCTGTATTGATAATCGTTGGATCATAACCGAAAAATTACCACGAAAATCAATTTAATCAAGATGGAATTTCATGGAAACAGTTTCACCCCCTTTTCATCGTATTCCCGAATAAAGGAGAGAATCCTGTTTTTAATTTCGTCCCTGATCTCCCTGGTCTGGGCCAGCATGAGCTCACGGTCGTCGGCAAGCCTCGAAGGCTCGTTAAAAGGCCAATTCCAGCGTTTCACCCGGCCGGGGAAGATCGGACATTTGCCGCTGGCCGCCTGGGAACAGACGGCAATAACCGCATCGTACTGTTTTTGGCTCTGGTATAAGTCGAAAACGCTTTTCGTGCTGTTGCCGAAGATATCCAGCCCTTCTTCTCCGAGGACCTCAACGACATAGGGGTTCAAATTTCACTTCCCCGAGGCACCGGCCTCGCTTCATGCCCCTTCTAAGGAGTCGTAACAAAATGGCTGAAAATGGCCTATATTTTGCCCATGGCTCCTAATCAATTTTTATACTCATTCTATTCTTCTCGTAACATTTACCCGGCATTCTCCACGTGACTGCCCCTTGTACGGCATTAGGCTCGAAACGGAAAGATCGCAACGCTGCCGGCGCGGCTGGCATGTACCCTATGGTTTTATTAAGGCGATTGAAAAGCATCAGCCTCAGCGGGGCTGAACAACCGAAACAGGTGCCATGTTTACCATCGATCAGGTAGTGACAAACCATTATCCCGCTCTGAACAATCGCAAAATCAGCGGCCCGATCATCAAAAACCTGTTGCGGCACCTCCTCCGGGAGCAGGCCTTTGTCGATTTTGCCGAACACTATCCCCATCTGCGGGGCATCGAGTTCATCGAGCAGGTCTTCGAATATTTTCATTTCAGTTTTGCCGTATCCGACACCGAGCGGGAAAATATCCCACCTTCCGGCAAGGTGATGATCATCGCCAACCATCCGATCGGTTCCCTCGACGGCCTGGCCCTCTTGAAACTTGTCCATGAGATACGCTCCGATGTGCAGATCGTCGCCAACGACATGCTGATGACCATCGCCCCGCTCCGCAGCCTGCTGTTGCCGGTACAGAACATGACCGGTACCAGCCGGAAAAAACATATCGAACGGATCACCACCGCCCTCGAAGACGAAAAAGCAATCATCATTTTTCCGGCCGGCGAGGTCAGCAGATTCGGTCTCCGGGGCGTCAAGGACGGCCAGTGGTATCGGGGTTTTCTGAAAATCGCCGAAACGGTCAAGGCCCCCATCCTGCCGATCCATATCGCCGGACATAATTCCATTCCCTTCTATCTCGCCTCCCTCCTGGCCAAGCCTCTATCGACCATCATGCTGGTCGGCGAGATGTTCCGCCAGGAAAGAAAACAGCTGCGCATGACGGTAGGCGCGATCATCCCCTACCGGGCCTACAGCACCATAGCCCTGCGCAGAAGCGACAAGGTCAAACTCTTTAAAAAGCACCTGTACCGCATAGGCCAGGGTAAACGGCCCCTTTTCGCCACCGAATCGGCCATTGCCCGCCCGGAACGGAAGGCCGATTTGAAGAAGGCGATTAGACCAGGGAGAGCAGCTCGGTCGAACCCCCGACGGTAAAACCATGTATCTCTTTGAACCGGTCGATTCCTCGCCGGTCATGCGGGAGATCGGCAGACTGCGCGAACAGGCATTTCGGGCGGTCGGGGAGGGCAGCGGCAAACGCCGGGATTTTGATCATTTCGACTGGTATTACCAACATCTCATCCTCTGGGACGAGGACGATCTGGAAATCGCCGGAGCCTATCGCTTTGTCGATGCCGCCAAGATCGTCCGGGAGAAAGGCCCGGAAGGGCTTTACACCGCCGGGCTTTTTAAACTTGATGCGGAAAGTTCACACTTTCTCGACAATGGTTTGGAACTCGGCCGCAGCTTCGTGCAACAGCGCTATTGGGGCAAACGCAGTCTTGATTATCTGTGGTACGGCATCGGCGCCTATCTGGCCAAAAACCCGCAATTTCAGTATCTTTTCGGGGCGGTCAGCATCAGCAATGCCATGCCCGGGCTGGCCAGAGAACTTCTGGTCTATTTTTACAAACTCTATTTCACCGGCGCGAGCGCTGCCTCCTGCTCCCGCAACCCCTTCAGCTTCTCCCTGCCGCTTGCCACCCTGGCCGAGGAATTCACCGGCGATGATTACCGGGGGGATCTGCGCCGGCTCAAATCGCTGCTGGCCAACCTCGGCACGGCCATACCACCGCTTTACAAGCAATACGCCGAACTCTGTGATCCGGGCGGGGTGACCTTTGTCGACTTCAACATCGATCCGGCCTTCAACAACTGTGTCGATGGCCTGGTCATCGTCGATATCCAGAAGCTCAAGGAGCAAAAAAGAAAACGCTATATGGAAGAGCCAAAACTATGCTGAAAAAGAAAAAATTCTTCATTCTCGATACCAATGTCATCCTCCACGACAGCACCTGCATCTACAACTTCGACGAACACGATATCATCATTCCCATCCCGGTCCTTGAAGAACTCGACCAGTTCAAGAAAGGCAGTCAAATCATCAACCACCATGCCCGGCAATTCGTCCGGGAGATCGATAAACTGAGCACCGGCAAGCTGTTCAACGGCAATATGACCCTGGGCGAAGGCAAGGGGGTGCTGGCCATCCGCCTTGACAAGGAAATGCACTCCGATCTGCAGCTGATCTTCCCCAATGCCGAAAAAAAGGATCACCGGATTCTCAATATCGCCTACCATATTTCACAAAAACATAAGAATCACGCGGTGATCCTCGTCAGCAAGGATGTCAATCTACGGATGAAGGCCCGCTCGGTACGGCTCATGGCCGAGGATTACACCACCGACTATGTCCGCGATCCGATGCATCTTTATAGCGGCTGCCACTGCGCCGAAAACCTGCCCGGCGAACTGATCGACAAGCTGTCGGAACCGGACGGAAAACTCACCAGCCAGGATTACACCCCGGCCACCCCTCTCTATGCCAATGAATATCTGATCCTGCGTAACGGCAAAAAATCGGTACTGGCCACCTACCTGGCCGACGGTGACAAGGCAGGCGAATTCAGTGTCAAGAGGGTCGACAAGTCCGTCGTCTACGGCATAAGTCCTCGCAATGCAGAGCAAATTTTTGCCGTCAATGCCCTGCTCAACCGACAGATCAAGCTGGTGACCATCACCGGCAAGGCCGGTACCGGTAAGACCCTCCTCGCCCTGGCGGCGGCCCTTGAGAGTCGCTCCGACTACCGGCAGATCCTCCTCACCCGGCCGATCGTCCCCCTGTCCAACAAGGATCTCGGATTTTTGCCGGGCGACATTGCGGCCAAGATCAAACCCTCCATGCAGCCGCTCTACGACAATCTTGCCGTTATCAGCGGCCAGTTTCCGGAAAAGAGTGAAATGTTCCAGCGGTTACGGGTCATGATCGACAGCGACAAGCTGGCCATCGAACCCCTCGCCTATATCCGCGGGCGCAGTCTGGTAAAGATGTTCATGATCGTTGACGAGGCCCAGAATCTCACCCCGCATGAGGTGAAAACCATCATCACCAGGGCCGGTGAAGGCACGAAAATCGTGCTCACCGGGGACATCAACCAGATAGACCATCCCTATCTCGGTATCCATTCCAACGGGTTGCGTACCCTGATCGACAAAATGCAGGGACAGAAAATCTATGCCCATATCGATCTGCGTAAAGGCGAACGGTCGGAGCTGGCTGAACTGGCCAGCAATATCCTCTGAGACCGACCTGTAGTGCGGGAAAAATTCTCATCATTAACTTATAAAAGCTTAACAATCGGATTGTATTAAAGGAAATAACAATGAGCACGAGGTTTAGGGGCAACTCCCTCTTCGCCATTGTCTCATATACCAGAAGAGGTCGATTCTTTCAGTTTATGCATTCTTATTTTAGGAGGCACACCATGTGGAATTACCAACTATCCAAAATCGCTGACTATTCATCCTTTGAAAATGAAGACTACTTGAATCCGAACCAGTTGGCCTACTTCGAGAGGAAACTGCGACAACGGAGAAATGAGCTGATTGGCGTGTCTCTTTCCGCGAAAAACGACCTGAAGGAAACCTGTTTCGGAGTCCCCGATCTTTATGACGTCGCCTCGGCACAAACTGAAATACACGTTGAACTGGAAGGACTGAAAAGAAATCGCGGGCAAATCGACATGATTGACAAGGCCCTGGCAAGAATCAACGACGGCAGCTATGGCTATTGTGAAATTACCGGCGAAAGAATCGGCCTGAAACGCTTGGAAATCCAGCCCACCGCGACACTCTGCGTGGAGGCCCAGGAAATGGTCGAACGGACCGAAAGGGGCATGCGCTATGCGCAAACAGCGGCTTGCCGCTTTTGAACAGCCAGCCGGCAAAGAAGGCGCTCGTCCGCCGCTTTGGTTGATTGATCAAACTTTGCGGCGGGAATTTCAGCTCTTGCCTTTCTTCACTGACCCGTTCAGCGCCCGGCGGATCTTGGCCGCCAGTCCTGCTTTCGAGAACGGTTTCTGGAGAAAATTCACGTCCGCATTCAATACCCTCTTATTGGCCACAATATCGCCTGTATAACCGGACATGTACAGACATTTTCCATCTCACCTCTTCTTCAGGATTTTTGCGAGCTCTCCATCCATTTTGAAGAACGCCTCGAATGCCGGAGTTTCACTCTCCTAACTGTTTTTTCTTGTCAACTCGTAAAGGTTGGGCTACTGTGAAGGAAAATTTTGTTATTCCTGCTATATGGATACGCTGCTATAAAGAAGAATGCAGCAGTCCAATTTTTTAAATACGTTGTAAGGAAGAGGCTGTAATTGACAGTGAGGCTACAATAAACAATCATCATCAACATGAAGAGGAGATATACCATGGGTGATAAAGGTGGAAAGAAAGACAAGGAAAAAAGCCAGAAACAGTCCAACGTAAAGCACAAACAAAAAGACAAGCAAAAGGCCGACAAACAGCCAGCTAAAAAGATTTAACCCCGCAAGGGGATAAGTACCTTCACGAAATTCATTCTTACAAAACAAGAAATGAATTTCTAAGGCACTGAAACGAATCATTTTCAAACAACCGTGTATCGTGTGACCTAGCGCTCAGTATGTGCAAAGTGGAGTCATGCTCCACTTTGCATTCCTCGCAACGCCTTACGATAGAGAAGAAAAGAATGAAAAAAGTCGAATACCGAGAACAGGCTTTAAAGATTCTTCCATGGGTGTGCGCCAATTGCGGTCGTGATTTTACCGGCAAGAAATTGCGAGAACTGACAGTTCATCACAAGGACCACAATTACAAAAACAACCCGCCCGACGGAAGCAATTGGGAACTTTTGTGCATCTATTGTCACGATAACGAGCACTCCCGCTCCCTCGACGCCGAATGGTTACCCACAGAAAATTCGGACAATGAGAAAGGAGCAACGACCACCCACACACCTTTTGCCGACCTCAGTAAACTGCTGCGTAAACCAAAAAAGGGTGAAGGATAATAAGATAAATAGAAAATATTGATCACCCCCCTCTCTTTCTCTTACTTGAATGTGCTGGGTGGTAGACAGGATTCCTCGCCGGGCAACGGCTGGAGATCAGCGCAGCCGGCACTTTTCCCCTGATCCTGCAACCATTTGAGCTCTCTCATGGTGTTCTCTCGGCTCCGGTCGGCATATGCGGGATCTGTGCGGCGGTACCTCTGCTCAACAAAGTCCAGAGCCAAAAACGAGTTTCGCAACCGTGCCCGGATCATGTCGCATTGTGCAAGTGCCCATCGAGCTTCTACGGAAGCATCGGGATCGTGCACCAGCCAGGTATGATTCCGCACCACATACTTCAAGGTAACCGACTGGCCGGCGTTGATGGGAATAATCATCCTCTCCATCAATTTGTCAAAAACTTGTTCATCCAGTCGATTGTCCTCGATGAATCTCTGCAGATGGGATATCTCAAAATCGATGACCTCATCGCGGGCATAGGTACTGTACACCTCCCAGAGATATGACCCCTCACGGCAATTTTTCCGTCGACAGTGGTTGAAGCCTTCAATAACCAGTGGCACCCGCACAAGGAGATAACGGTAGATCGATTCGATGAGCAAGCGGGTTTTGATCGCAGGATCATATTGTTTCGGATCGATTCTTCGCGCCACCGCCTGGTCGAAGAGTTCGTCGGCACGACAGAAATCCTGGCTGTATTGCTCAAGAGAGTAGGAGGGATGGTTCCGGATCGGCAGATATTGCCAATGCCCGCCATCGAATACCGGCCAGCGGAATCGCACCAGGCCGCTGCCTGCGTCTCTATCAGCCGAGGTGGCTAAATAGATATAATGGCTGTCAGTAGTGGATAAGCGACCTGCTCCTTGCAAACGTGGGTTATGTTGTGAAAATAGTCAATCACAACACAGAGCCAAAACCAAGGAGGCAGGTCATGCAAAAGAATACCATATTTGTCGGTCTCGATGTGCACAAAAACACTATAGATGTTGCATTAGCCGATACAGGGCGCGAAGGGGAAGTACGATTCTATGGAAGCATAGGCGGCGACCTTGTTTCACTCCACAAGGTCATTCGCAAACTACAGAGCACTGGGGCGATCCTGCGGTTTGTCTATGAAGCAGGTCCCTGCGGATATGACATATACCGCTCTTTGACAAAGCAAGGACTCGACTGTATCGTGGTTGCGCCCTCAAAAATACCTCGCAAAAGTGGTGATCGAATCAAGAACGATCGTCGTGATGCGTTGAATCTTGCCAGGTTGCACCGTGCGGGAGAATTGACGCCGGTTTATGTACCGACTATGGAAGATGAAGCTATGCGTGACCTGACCCGAGGTCGGGAAGATGCGGTCAAGGCTCATCGCACAGGCCGCCAAGTGCTGCTAGCCTTGCTTCTTCGGCATGGTCACCGCTACAGTGGGGTGTCGTATTGGAGCAAGGCGCACTGGAACTGGATTGCCGACATCAATATGCCGCATCAAGCCCAGCAAATCACTCTACAGGAATATGTTCATGCGGTTCAGGAGCAGCTTGCGCGGGTGCAGCGCCTTACCGAACAAATTCGGGAGTTGGTGGCACAGTGGGATCTGGCGCCATTGGTAAATGCTCTGCAGGCGCTACGCGGTATTTCCTTGCTTGTTGCAGCAACGACGGTTGCCGAACTTGGTGATCTAACCCGCTTCGATTCGGCCAAACAAATCATGGCCTACCTGGGCCTTGTGCCCAGCGAGCATTCGAGCGGCGACACTGTCAAGCGCGGGGGCATTACCAAAACCGGCAATAACCATGTCCGACGGGCACTCACCGAAGCGGCTCATGCTTACTGCCATCCGGCACGGGAGAGCCGAGTCCTTTTAGCGCGACTGGCAGGATTATCTGAGGAGGTCCGAAAGATTGCCTGGAAAGCGCAGGTCCGGCTCTGTGGCAGGTTTAAAAAACTCACAGCCAGAGGCAAGAATCGAAATACTGTGATCACGGCAATTGCTCGCGAACTTGCCGCTTTCATGTGGGCAATTGCCAATGCGATCATGCCGATGCGCAAGGTATGACATTTGATCCTGAAAAGGTCACGGGAGTAAATCCCGCCGTCGGTTCTGCTGCCGGCTCCGACGGACTTTCACTTTGAGCCCATTCTCGCAGCAGCAGAACCGACGGCTAGCTCCGTGGTAGCACTATGTTCAGTGGAAAACAAACGAAGAAAACAGACAAAGTTGGTTTTTGTAAACTGGAGGCCACCAACGAAAACACCATAGAATTCTTAGGTTAGAAACAGAGACGCGATCACGTTCAGGAGAACCCTCGAAGGAACTACTCGAATAAGGCATTTGCCGAACTTCAGATATTAGAAAGAGGCAGCTCCGCGACGCAGCCAAGTCATGCGGTAACCAACCCGCGTATATCAGAGTGATCAAACGTCGCCACAGGATCCCGTCTCTGTTTTTGACCCGAGATACAAACACAACAACAAAACCTTAAAAACAAGGAAAGGGATTCTTTTTGCATATTGACATTGACAGCCATATCAGTTCCTCTGTCGCAGTTGTGTCACCTTCCTGGGGAGTGTAGCCTCCCAGGTCTGGACAGGTGAGTAGGCGCTGCCGTCGAGAACAATACGCCCGACAATTCCCGCGTGACCATCACCAATAAACACCGCACCGGCAAAGAGCGACTGGTCGGTTATATAAATGGGATAGGTATCAAGTGGCAAGGTTCTGGTCGATGTTTTGTGCAGCACCGCCAACAGGGACTGGCGGAATCGCTGGTCGAGATACCATTCTTTAGCGGACGGCACATTTTCCCAGGCGATCGACCAGTGGCCGAGCAGATGGCCATCCCCTGTGGTGACCGCAGCAGGCAAATGGGCAATCCTCGCATAAATCCAACGTATGGCATAGGGGACGTCAGCACAGTCGATGGCAATGTTATGGCGAATGAAAAAGTCTTGGGTTATGGTCTTCTCCACCCACTCGGCAAAGCGTTGTTCGTGGGTGTTGTCCCAGCGCCGTTCCCCCACCTGCCAAACCTGTCCTGGTGATTCCTGCAAGCTCTGAGCGGCAAGATCTTCTGCCCAAAAGGGCCAAATGAGTGCGAGAACAACAAAAAAGCACCAATTCGTGACCTGCATCCTACCTTTCCCCCGGTATCAAGAGCCGACTGGTTAAAAATCGGGATCAACCCGCCTATTGTTAACAGCAGCACGTCGAGAAGGAGCAGAAATCTGCCGACCCGTTGTGTTATCAGATGATAATCACCAAGCATTTTCCTGCGAAAAGAAAGTTTCGCACCGGCTCTCGCGCCGGTGCGAAACTTTCTTGTGCTTGAACAGGGTTCAGCGATTACTGCGCCTGTTTGATCTCAACCCTTCGATTCTTGGTGCGCCCTTCTTTGGTGTCGTTAGGATAAGCAGGCTTTATTTCGCCATATCCAATTGCCGTCATACGAGATGCGCCAACTTAAGGTGATAGTATGTCTGGATGTGGATGCGGATGCAGCAGCAGCGGTGGCGGACCCTTTTCCAAGGGAAGGGATCTGGTCGACTTTGTCTTTCATACCCATGGTTGTGCCGTCAGGGATAAAAAGATTATGCAGGGGCTGCTGCTGCGAACCATTCAAGGGATGCAATGCGGCCTTCCTCTAAAAAAACATACCTGGGCCGATGACCGGCATACGGCGGGTTCCACGCTGTCGCCCCAATGTCGCCGACAGCCGATAAAATCCAATTCGCCGGCAAAGATTATCGCTTGCCGCTGTGAACAATTACTGAAAATACCGTCAAAGAGTTACATGGATCCAAGCATTCTCGTTCTTTCCCGGTAGTACTCGTCTTCGATCATCAACCCCTTGTCAGGATGTTCAACTTGATGGGGGTGTCTATCTAATGGTTCTGGCCATTCGGTGTTGCTGCTGTTAGAGGGGTGATTTGCGGGCTAGGTTCACCACCCTAACCCGCAACCACAGCAAGCTATCCTGTCACTGCTTATTTCTTTTTGGAGGTTTTTGGATCTTCCTTGTACCCAAGAGCCTTCCAATCGAGCCGCCCCTTGTCGCCATGGCAATCACCGCATTTCAAAGAGCTGTCCTTGGAGGCCACCATGTGATGTACAGGCCATACCATCGAAGTTTCTATAAAACCGTATTTTCCGCTGTACGGCTGGTTGGCGGCCTTCATGCCGGCAGTGATAGCTGCGTTCCAGTCATATTTCTGCCAGTATGCATCGCTCCCCGGAGGACCAAAGACATTCACGAAGGCTATTATATTGTTTTCACTGTCGTAAGCTTGTTTTCCCTTCATTATTTTGAAGGGGAAGATCTTCGCTTTCGGATCATTGCGATTGCCTGTGGGTGAGGTAAGGTGAACAATCTTTTGTGGATCAATCTTGTCGCCGGCGATATAGCGCTCAATGTTACCGTTAAACCACAAGTAGGTAGGAACGACGTTTTGTTCCCATTTGAAATCGCCTTTCATTTTATCGTATAGGGGTTTACCGTACTGATCTTTTGTTGCCGGGGTATCCTTGCCTGCAGTCGACCAGTCCCACCATACTTTCGTTGGATTTGCTTTGGCAAAGGTTGGAATATGGCAACTCTGACATGCCACTCTCTCAGTGTGCTTATTCATGAGAGCATTTTTATGCACTTTCCCTGTGTGGCAGCCGGAACAGTCGAGATGTGTCGGCTCAGAGTGGGTAATGGTCACAGAACTGGACTCACCTTTCAGAAAATGATTTTTCGCCTGGTGGCAATCCTGACAGGTCATTTTTTTCTCCCCACCCATGTGAATATCAATATCCGGTGTTGGATTAGTCATGGAAGAGTCTAGGTCGCCATGCTTTACATGGTCCCCCCCACCACCATAAAAATGGCATGCCCCGCAAGTAGCGCGCGAAGTCGGCCCAACTGATTGAGCCACCTTTACCAGGTCGACCGGTGGCCAGGGCTTTCCTTTGGGAAGTTCCTTGTTTTCACCTTCATAGACCGGATGTCCTGCTCCGGTCGGGAACTTCTTATATGTTCCGGTCGTATCATGGCATATCAGGCAATCAACATTTTCAACTTTGGAGAAGTCAAAGCTTGCATCCTTAAAGCCATACCCTGCGTGGCAACTCGTACAACGCGGCCAATTTGAGGGCAATCCTATACAAAAATTATTGAGCGCATTTACCTTGCCAATCTCAATTTTTTCACCATTTTTTGCAAATTGGCTTTTGGACCAGGTCCAGTGGACAGTCTTCATAAAATCTTGACTTTCCTGCTCATGGCATTCAATACACTTTTTCGTAACTTCGGGTCCGGTTTTAAAAGGCCCGTTGCCCACCAAGTCCACGTGGCTGGCCAAGGCGACCGAAACCAGCCCTCCTGAAAAGAATAATGTTGCAGTAAGTATTAATTTCTTGATCTTCATGCTGGGTGGTCCTCCTTTGCAAGTTTTGGTGACAGGCAATCGCTTTCTTCCGGCTTCCTAAAAAGCACTTTCCAACACATGGCTATCTGAACCGATGCTTTAGTAGTACCCTTTCAAGACAAGTTTTACAATAATTTTGATTTCAACCGAGAAATCGGCAATATACACAGCAAAACAAGACATTCTCCATCGAAAATTTCGCATTTATCCCCATTTTTTGACAACAGCAGTCCGTCACATGTAATTCTATCGATCATTTTGAATCTCTGAATATTCAATAATAGTTTTGAATAAATAGTGCCATAATGGAGTATCGTGGACACTTGATTGCTTCTGCTACCATCATCCCTTCAAATGCGCGTGAGGCTCCCTGCTGCTCACCTACTGGCGATTCAGGGAAGAGAACGTTGTCTTGTAAATGAGAAATCTTTACCAATCTTTATATGCCATCATATACTCTCCTCGCGACAGTCGGATATTTTTGTCGGCAACCTTGGAAAATAATATTCTTGCACTGTCGTCCTTCCATTTTCATGATTTTCTGATAGTGATTCTGTCTATTGACAGTACCACTTCGTGGCACTATATTGACTAGCAGGTACTTGTCGGGTTCATACATAAGTGGCTGTTAAATCTCCTCAATAATCGCCTTGACAGGTAATTCGCTTTTGCTCCAAGTTTCAAAAATGAATCTTCAGACATTGAGAGAATTGTATGGGGTCCAAGCAAAAAATGTCAGGTGCATGATATTCGCCTCGTTTGCTGTAAAATGGGACTTTCACACACGATATGAGGTGCGGCATTGACCAAGGAAGAATTTAAATTATTGAGGAAAAAGCTTGGGAAAACACAGACACTTCTGTCGGAAATTCTCGGCATATCACTGAAGACGATTCACAGTTACGAACAGGGCTGGAGGGTTATCCCCACACATATTGAGCGACAACTCTTTTTTTTATTGATTAATCAGAGAGGCAGAGACAACGGTTTGACGCCCTGCTGGGAGAAAAAACTCTGCGAAAAGAAGGAGAAATGTCCGGCCTGGGAGTTTCAAAGCGGTCATCTCTGTTGGTTTATTTGTGGAACATTATGCGATTGTGCCCAGGGTTCCTGCCACAAGGAAAAGTTGGAAATCTGCAAGGAATGTGAAATACTTTCTTCCTTACTTAAATAAACCGAGAACCCTGGGGATGGTGTCATAACCGGCTCAAATCAACCATGCGTATTAGGGGTGGTCACCCACTCTTATACTCCCGGCGGCCTAGACCTTGAGCCGATTCCTCATCAACCTCGTCCTGCCAGCCATTGCGGGTGTTTTCCAACCGATCGAATCGAGCGCTGTAGGGCTTGATGTCGAGCAGGGGCGTGCCATCGAGGATATCCACCCCGTCAACGAGGAGCACATTGCCTTCGCGGCCGATCAGTTCAACGATACTCAAGCCGATGCCATTCGGACGGCAGGGGGCCCGGGTTGAGAAGACACCCCTGGCAATATCCTGAAGAAACGGCTTGACAATCAGTTGTACCGGTCCGGCCTGGTTGAAGTGGAAGATAAGGTAAATATGTGAAAATCCATTTAGATCTCTCAGGCCTTCGGCGAACTCGGGGAATATCTCCACCCGCCCTTTGCAGCCTTTGGCATAAATAGGCTGAATCGGAGTGCGCCGGGCCTCCACATGTTCACTACGAATCACCCCGATGGGTTTGAAGGTAATGGTATCGGTAATGCTGTCCATGTTCTTTTTCCTTTAACTACTTTTTGCGAGGATACGGCCACGCCATGATACCACCTTCCATGACCTGGACATTGGTGTAACCGTAGGCCCGGAGGATGGTTTCCGCCTCATAGCCTCGTAGGGATATCTTGCAGAAGCAAATTATCTCGGTGTTCTTGTCGGTCGGGAGTTCGGCCAGGCGACTGCGCAAGGCGCCAAGGGGAATGAGGTGTTCGCCGATGCCGAGATGCATCTCTTGGTATTCGTCCGGACTGCGGCCGTCAAGGAAGTAGGGTTGCTCGCCGCGCTGGATTTTTTCCCACACCGCCGTGGCTGGAAATGCCGGTCATCCGGCCCTTGAGTTTATTTTGCATAATATGGGCCGAGGCAATGAAGTGGTCAATGGCCAGGGAAAACGGTGGGGCGTAGGGCAGATCGGCATTGACCAGATCTTCCACGGTCAATTTGCCGAGGATGGCCATGGCGGCAGTGGCGATCTGCTTGCTGACATCGCCGGGTCCGACACATTGGTAGCCGAGCAAGCGTTGATTACTGCCGCTGACCACCATCTTCGACACGAGGAGCTTGGCACCCATGAAACCCGGCTTGTCGGGACTGGCATTGACCACCGATTGGTAGTTTGTCAGGCCCATCCGTTCGGCGGCTTTTCTGGAAAGCCCAGTGACACCTGCGGAAAAATCAAAGATCTTACAGATACCGGTATGAAAGGTTCCGGGAAAGGTAACGCTGTTGCCGTTGACGGCATTTTCTCCAGCTACGCGACCTTCGAGGTTGGCGAGATCACCCATCGGGGCAAAGACCGGCTCGCCACCGATCCGGCTGGGAATTTCGACACAGTCGCCGGCGGCATAGATATCGGGATCGGAGGTCTGCATATATTGGTTGACGGTAATTCCGCCGAATTTGCCGGTTTCCAGTCCGGCAGCTATGGCAAGGTCACTGTTGGGACGGACACCGATCGCCATGACGGCAAGTTCGCAGTCAATAACCGTGTTATCGGCCAGTTTGACCCCGGCGAGTTTGCCGTTTCTGCCGATGAATTCCGTCACGCCGTTCGAGGTAAAAACCTGCACCCCTTTACTGCGCATGTGGTTTTCAACCAATTTGGCTAAATCCCAGTCAAGGAAGGTCAAGACCTGGTCAAGCGCTTCCACCACCGTCACCTTGATTCCCGAGAGCTGCAGCGCTTCACAGATCTCAACCCCAATCAGGCCGCCACCAATAACCACCGCACGGTTGATCTTTTTTTCGTCACAGATTCGCCGCAGGTAGTCGGTATCGGCCATGGTCAGGAGGGTGGTGATGCCGTCAAGGCCAATGCCCGGAATAGGCGGCATGTTGGGTTTTGCCCCGGTGCTGATAACCAGCTTGTCATAGCGAATAGTCTGTTCACTGCCGGTTTTAAGATCACGACAAACTATCTGTTTTCCTTTGCGATCAATTGCCAGTACCTCGGTTTCCACCAGGGCTTTGATGGCTTTTGCCTTGTCGAAGAAGGCCGGATTACGGGTGACACCGGTCGGCGTACAGAGCAAGAGGTTACGGTCGTTAAACAACCCGCCGATATAGTAGGGGTAACCACACGAGGCCATGGAAAGATCGGGCGCTTTCTGAATAAGGGTAATTTCAGCGAATTCATCAAGCCGCCTGGCCTTGGCAGCTGCCTTGGCACCCGCGGCGGAACCGCCGATAACAACTATTTTCTTCTGTTCCATAAGATATTTCCTTACATTTAGAGCATCGTATTGTTCGTCAGTCGTGGCTTTTTCCAAAGCACCAACGATATCACCCAATGAGAACCCGTCTTCCTGTGGAATACACAATAAAAAGACAGGCCACCGAAGCGGCCTGTCTTCCCGGGAAGCATTCCGGCTGTCGGAGAGTAAGCAAGATTACCAGTGCGCGTCCTTATTTGCTCCGGAAGCATAGGTTACCTTGCCTTCCTTGATGGTCTTGATTGCATCCCGGACTTTACCGGTGATATCATCGACCACTTTAACCCCGGCGGCCTCCAAGGTGGCAAAGGCCTTGGGTCCGCAATAGCCGGTCATCAGTACTTCGGCTCCCTTGTCGCTGACCATGGTGGCTGCTTGAATGCCGGCACCTTTAAAGGCGTTGACATTGCAGCTGTTATCCACCGCTTCAAACTCAAGGGTGTCGGTATCGACAATGAGAATATACGGCGCCCGGCCAAAACGCGGGTCGATCTCACTGTCGAGCGATGTGCCTTTTGATGTTACTGCTACTTTCATTTTTTCTCCTTTATTTTCGCGATCAGTGGCCGCCCCACCACCGCAGACCTGGTTGTCGGTGATTTTCTGCAGATTGCCGGCAACGAAATCCTCGACCACCGGTCGGATGTCCATCCGTTCGCCATCATGATACACCTCAATGCCGACCTGCTTGAATCCCATGAGAGGTCGCATGCCGATGCCGCCGACCACCAGGGCATTGACCCCGGCTTCAGCCAGCAGATTGACCGGCACCATGCAGCCGCCCTGGACATGTTCCTTGTTGGCGAGAATGGTAACCTCTTTGATCTGTCCGTCCTCGACATCAAAACAGGTGAAAACATCGCAATGACCGAAATGTCCTGCCCGTGTGCCGTCTAAACCGCCATTTCCCTCGGAAGGGATTGCTACTCGTACCATGGTCATACTCTCTTTCTCCGTGATTATTGAATTGTTGATTTAAGATCCACGATACCCAGGGTATTCATGGAAGGTGAGTTGAGGATTTGCCTCCAGATGTCGCGAACCTGTTGCTGAGTGGCGGTCGGCTTCGCCATATTCGAACAGGGTTTTGCCTTCGACCATGGACCGGGTGAAGGCCGGATCAAAGGAAACCCGGCCAAGCACCGTCACATTGCGCCGGAGCGCCAGACCCTCGATGGCCTCGGTCATCTCGACGTTGAGATCAAACTTGTTGACACAGACCATGCCCGGAACCTTGAAATGGGCGGCAAGATCGACCACCCGTTCCATATCGTGAATACCGGAGACTGTAGGCTCGACGACGATTACCAGGGCAGTTGCTCCGCCGATGGAGGCGATGACCGGGCAGCCGATGCCCGGAGGGCCGTCGGTGATGATCAGGTCGGCATCCCGTTGTTCCGCGAGTTGCCGGGCTTCCTTACGCACCAGGCTGACCAATTTGCCGGAATTTTCTTCGGCAATGCCCAGCCGGGCATGAACCATGGGGCCAAACCGGGTTGCCGAGATATACCATTCACCGCAGCGCTGCACCGGAAAATCGATGGCCGTAACCGGACAAAAATCGACGCAGACGCCACAACCTTCACAGCGGATGGCGTCGACCTGAAACTGTTCGCTGATGGCGCCGAAGCGGCAGAGATCGATGCAGGTACCGCAACTGGTGCAAAGATCCGGATTAATAAGAGCTTTGCAGCCACCCATGAAGTCGGCACGCTGCTGAACCTCTGGTTGCGTCAGCAGATGGAGGTCAGCTGCATCAACGTCTGCATCGCACAGGACGCTGTTTTTCGCCAGGGCGGCAAAAGCTGCGGTCAGGCTGGTTTTGCCGGTGCCACCCTTGCCGCTGATAATGACTATTTCGCGCATGAAACCGCCTCGCTGCTCGCACGGATGATTGCTTCGATTTTGTTGAAGAGTTCCCTGAATCGCTGCCGCCATTCGGGGAATTCTTCGACGATGTTCTTGCCCCGCGAGTAAGCCTCGGCAATACGACGGTCAAAGGGAATCGTCAACAAGACCGGCAGCTTTTCGCTATCTGCATAGTCAAACACCTGGCGATCACCGATATCCGCCCGGTTGACCACGAGTCCACAGGGGATGCCGAGCATCCGCACCGCTTCCACCGCCAGTTTCAGGTCGTGCAGACCAAAGGGAGTCGGCTCGGTGACCATGAGGATAAAATCGGCGCCGTTCATGGCAGCGATGACCGGGCAGGAGGTGCCCGGAGGGGCATCGATAATGGTGATGCATTGCGGGGTCGCCGCCGCCCGCACCCGCTTGATAAGTGGTGGCGACATGGCCTCGCCGACCCGCAGTTGCCCGTTGATAAAACGGATAGCATCGCGCTGGCCAAAATTGAGGGTTCCCAACTCCCGGCCGGTCTCAGTGATCGCCCCTTCCGAGCAGACGGCCATGCAGCCACCGCAACTATGGCAGAGTTCCTGGAAAACAAGCACTTTGTTTTTGACCACAGCCAAAGCGTTGAACCGGCAGATATCCGAACATTTGCGACAAAAAGTGCATTTTTCCAGATCGACCAACGGGACCGGCGACATCGACCTGCTCGCTACGTTCAATTTTCGGCTTGAGAAAAAGATGGGCATTGGGCTCTTCGACGTCGCAATCGAACAATTCAACCCCAATACCCAAAGCCAGTGCCATGTTCACGGAGATGGTGGTTTTGCCGGTGCCACCCTTGCCGCTGGCTACGCTGATGATCATGATTTCGTCACCCTGGCCGGCTGCAGGAGGGCGCCGATCTTGGCGAGTACCGCAAGCAGTGCCTCGGCCTCTTTTTCTTGTGGTTCTAGAGGCAGTTGCATCAGTACGCCTAAGCCTTCGGTTGCCTCGTGAAATTCCGCAGCGGTAAGGGCGCTGACAATCGCTGTGTTAACAAGCGGATAAGCCTTGACGAGCAGTCTGACAAAAGCAATACCACTCATGTCATCAAGCTGTTCATCGACAATTACGAGGTCTGGTTTTTTAACCTTGAGGGCAGCAAGCCCGGTAAACCCGGTTGCAGCGGGCACAAATTCGATTTCCTGACGGCGCTGCAATCCAGCAACTAAAGCGGAAAATCGTGTAATATCTTTTGCTAACAATTATGATTATCAAGAATACCTCTCCATAAAAATCCGGCTGCCGTTGTTTCGGCAGCCGGTTGTTGCAAACCGTTTAATTGAAAATCGACGATGAACGTCATCCTGGTCAGCGGTTACCACCTCTGCCTTGGCCCCTACCCTGGCCTCTGCCTTGGCCTCGGCCCGCACCACCCTGACATCGACCCAAACCGCGACCTTGCCCCGGTACGACATCCACTGGGGCACCTTGGGGCTGATCAGTACTGATCTGTTCCGCTCTGGTTGCAGACACCGCGCTGTCCGCCAGTCAGCGGACCTTTTCCTGAAGGACCTTTTCCATTCATTCCAGGCATTTTCATACCCTCCATTTGGTAAAATAATTTTTTCGGCAGTGTTCAGAATTTTCCCGACAATCGCATAGACATTTCCGTGGAAGTTCACTGTCATTGTTGTCATCACTTATTTTGGTTATTACCGGTGGAGATCTTCACTCTCGTCCTCTTCCTCGACGGCCATTTTCGTTTAACGTGCTAATTTCGTGACCACGACGAATCTTGCCCCGGCAGCAGATATTCTTGCCGCAACCCGGCATCTTGAAATCTTCCCCGAGCGGCTCACCTTTGACAAAAGTCTCCAACACCCGGCGTACATCACCTGCAATAAATGAAATCAACTCAAAACCTTCAGCCAAAAGCATGTTGGCCTGTCCTTCAGAAATCGCGCCGGAGATAATGATTTTGACTTTCTCGGCACGCAACATCCGCAACAGCTCCAAGGGTCGGTCAAAATCAAAGGGCAAATATGAAGTCCTTACCAAAGCATTATCTTTGATTTCCGCTATCAGCAGGGTTCGACCAGAGTCGAAAACCGGGGATATCCGATCTTCCCAGACGGTAATGGCGATGTTCATATGCGTAGTTCCTGTGTTAATGTTACCTAAAGAATAGCAAATGACGGGCCAACCGCTGGGACAATTGAATATATTAAATAATATTATTATATTATGGATTTTTTCTGTGAATTGCGAGAGGCGGAAAAGAGCATGGTAGTCGCATTATTGCGACTGATGCGACTGTATTGAGTCGCGTTATTGCGACTATTGGCGCGTTATCTTACGGACTTTGCGACCGTCGATGCCCGGGAGAGTGGTATGTAATTTTTTCAGTTTGCGGAAGAGGGTGCTTTTGTGAATGCCAAGCGCTTTTGCTGTGGCCAGTCGATTATAGCCATGGTGTCTAAGTGCCTCAAGTATAATCTCTTCCTCAGTTGCCCGTAACTGTCCAGCAATAGGCGATTTTTCCATATGCTGAGCTTTATTGTTGCTGAGGAGGTAGGCTGGAAGATGCATCACCCCTATCTCCCCTTCATGGCAGAGGATAAAGGCATGTTCGATAATGTTTTCCAGTTCGCGGATATTGCCGGGGTAGTCATGGAGGAGAAGAAGCGCCATGGCTTCCCTGCCGACCTGGGAAACAGCCTTGCCACGGATAGTATTCATCTTTTTGATGAATCGATCACACAGAAGGGGGATATCCTCCATTCGTTCGCGGAGCGGCGGCAAGTGCAGGCGGATTATATTGATACGGTAAAAAAGATCGCGGCGAAATTCTCCCTTTTCCACCATTGCCGCCACGTCACGGTTGGTAGCGGCAATTATTCTCGCGTCGGTCTTGATTTTTTCTGTCCCGCCGAGGGGTTGGAACTCCCTTTCTTCAAGAACCCGCAGTAAACGGACCTGGAAGGCAGCGCTGGTTTCGCCGAGCTCATCTAAGAGGATGGTGCCTTTGTCAGCGACCTGAAAGAGTCCCGGTTTGTCCTTTTCGGCGTTGGTAAAGGCCCCTGCCTTATAACCGAACAGTTCCGATTCGAGAAGAGAGTCGGGAAGTGCACCGCAATTGATGGCGACAAAGGGTCCTTCTTTGCGGAACGAAAGGTTGTGCAGGGCATTGGCCATGAGTTCCTTGCCGGTGCCGGTGTCTCCTTCAAGAAGCACAGTACTGTCACTCTCCGCGACCTGGGGCAGGATATTGAAGATCTTTTTCATTGCCTTGCTGCGACTGACCATGTCCCCGACTGTAAAACTTCCGCTCAACTCCCGGCGTAACTCCTCCACCAGGCTATGGTCGCGAAATGTCTCCACCCCACCGAGAATTTTCCCTTGCTCGTCTTTCAGGGGCGAGGTTGAAACAGTAATCGGCACACGTTGCTGCCTGCTGTTGATAATATACGTGGCGCTCGAAACAAAAGACTTCCCTTCCTTCATGGTGCGTTTCAAAGCGCAGGCCCCCTCGCACATGTTGGAGCGGAAGACTTCCCAGCAATAGCGGCCGATGGCATCATGTCGCGGTGTGCCGGTGATCTCTTCGGCGGCTCTATTGAAGGTCATGATGCGCCAATTATGGTCGACGGTGAAGACCCCCTCGGAAATGGATTCGAGAATGATCTCGGTGGCCGTTTTTGCTCTCTCCCCGGGGTCACTCATGGTCTTTCTCGCCTTGAAACTGCATGTCTACATGGGATTATAGGTTTTTGATGATTTTTGATAACCAACCGCAGGGAATGAAGACCTTTTGCCGGCTGTGAGGTCGCCTGCAGCAACACAACCATCCGTGCGAGAAGCTTCAAAATCGCCATTTCCCTGTTATTCCTTTAGGGCAACGGCTCGTATTACCGGCGGCACATGGAAATAGGTCATAACTGCAATCACCGCAGTAAGCAGCAGACCGACGTTGAATGGCAGAGTGAAGATCTTCATTTCTTTAACTCTGTTTTTCAAATAGCTTTTCACCGCCGCCCAGTTATAGAAAAGGTGGAGAAAACCACTCAGCAGGAAAAGAAAGCCGATCGTAACATGTTGATCACCCCACTCGTTTTTCGTCAAGCCCCAGAAACGCCAATCAGCCCAGTAGGCAACACGTCCCTCAGGCACGATATAGAGAATAATTGAATTTATTATCAGTACGACAAACGAAATCAACATGGTCATCGAGGTTATTTTTCGCATCGTAACGAGTTTCCTTTGGAAAATAGTTTTGGTCTATGCAACCAACAGCAGGCGGTGGAAGCGGCGTAAGGATCGTGCAGAAGCATATTGACTTACCCAAGCTTTAAATACGGGACGCCCGCCGGCCAGGCCGAAGGACACCCCGTTTCTGGGGGCCGGGAAAACATCATGGGGTGGTTTCCCAGACAGAATTGCCCAAAATCCTCAGCAGGCCTGGACGTTGCCGGAATCGCTTGCTTCCAAAACAGCACAAATTGATGGGATGAGCCGCAAAGCTTTCATCCTCTAAAATACACCGTGAGAGGGATCCAGCACTCTCTGCCCCAAACTTTACAGCTCCTTGACGACGTCGGCACCTTTTCCACTCGGTTCTTTTAACACCGCCATGACAGTTGCCAGTTCCACGAGAACTCCCAAACCCTCTTGCACTTCGGGTCGCTTGAGGGCGGCCATCATTCCAAAAATTCCCCGGACGGGTTGAGCCCGCGTAAGATCAACCGACTGGAGGCGTGACCCCATTCGTTCGGTGACATCCAAAACTTGTTCAAAGGCCGAAAACACCCCTTTTCGTTTCAGTGATTCCAGCCGGTCGACTGCTTCGTCGAAGGCTGGTTTCGCCAGGGTCGAGGCATCACGTTTGAGCTCCATCATCGAGCCGAACATCCCTAATGCATCGGCCATATTTTCGATATTGTTTATAAATTCCTTCAGCAATTGAGACCAGGGCCTGAGGATCGAAACCTTTGGTGGTCTCCTGCAGAAAACCCACAGTTTCGTGAAAGATATCCTTTGAGAAAGGTTCAAAGTCCTTTTTGAACTCAATAAAACGGTTGAGTATGCGTAGACCTTCGGTAATGCTGTCGGCACTAGCCAGCAATTGGCCGAGCATCTCTCCAAGGGCCTCAACATTGAAAGCGTTTGTCGAGACCGCCCAGGCGACCGATGGTACTCCGAATCATGTCATGGATCAAAGGTTCCAGTTCCTGTTTCAGTTCCACGTAGGGCCGGATGGCACGTTTTGTCTCGCGCAGTTCCTCGGTGAGTGCATCGAGGTGGGCGAGAATTTTTTCTTCGTTGGTCATGGTTTATCCCCCTATCAGTCCTGAATCTTACCGGCCAGGGACATCTGCGCCTCCAAAGGTAATTCCTCGCCGCTGACCAGCTTGTTCCAGTAGACCCACTTGAACATCATCTTGCCCCAGTGGTTGGCCTTGGATTCCCCGAGAAGCGAAAAGGGTCCGAGCCCCGGCAGGGGAAACTTGCCCGGCAATGGCTCATAATCGTAGTTGAAGTCAATGAGGGCCGCCTTGTCGAAACCGGTTTCGATGAAACAGTTGGAGTGGCCGTCGAAGTCGGGCCGAACCGGTCTCGCCGTGCAGAACCCGCATGAAATTTTCCACCATGATCTCGGCGGAGAAGTGCGCCACAGACCCGGCTTTCGATGTCGGTAGAGTCGTTGCATCGCCAAGAACCCACATATTCTTGTGGTTTTCCGCCTGAAGGGTATGCTTGTTGGTCTTGACATAGCCGACTTCGTCCATGGCGACACCGGAGTTCACCAGGTAACGGGCGCCGACATTCGGCGGAATCGACACCAGCAGATCAAAATCAATGCTCTCGTCACCGGCAGAAATGATTCGCTTGTCGCTGCAATCCACCTCGACGAGGTCAAAACTTGCCGTTATTTTGATATTTTTTTCTTCAATGAGGCGGGAGAAGAAGGCGCTGGCCTTGGGTTTGGTAAAGGCCCCCGGGAGGGGGGTGACAAAACGAATTTCCACCGCTTCGCGTAGTCCACGTTCAGTAAAATAGGCGTCGGCCATGTAGACGAACTCCAGCGGTGCCACTGGACATTTGAAGGGGAATTCGGCTATGTTCAGCACCAGTTTTCCACCTTTGAATTCGCGCATGGCTTTCTGCAGGTTGATTGCTCCCTTCAGGGTATAAAAATCAAAGGCCACCTTTTGCCAGCCATCAAGCAGGCCGGGAATTTCTTCGGGGGCGAGTTCAACCCCGGTTGCAACGATGAGTTGGTCGTAAGGGTAGCTGCCGGCGATAGTTTCCACCCGATGCTCGAAGGGTATCGACGGCAATGATTTCATCGATGACAAAACGAATGTCCCTGCCGAGGAATTTGCTACGACTGCGGACGATATCCTCCGGTTGATAGATGCCGAAGGGGATAAAGAGCAGTCCTGGTTGGTAGACATGTTTATCATCTTTGTCGATGATGGTAATCGTCCATTCGTCACGATGCAACCTCCTGCGGAGCTTGTTTGCCACCATGGTGCCGGCGCAGCCCGCGCCAAGAATTACCAGATTTTTGCTCATGTCGTGCCTCCAGTATATGGGTGCTAAAGAAGTCGACCCGGCCTGATATTGCCGGGACGATAAAATCATGTCAAGTAAAGAGAAAGGAGAGCATATCTGCAGCAGGAGCCGAGTGGGTGATAAAGTCGCTTGCTCCGAGCTTCCTGAAAAAGGCCTTTTTCTAACAAAGAACCATCCGATCCTATGCATCAAAACTACTTTTCCCCGACAGCTTTCGCAATTATTTTCACTCTGAAACCAACAATCTGGCATTGGACCAAAATAGCCAAGACCTTTTCTGTCAAATACGGGCAATATTCACCGAAATTTTGCAGCAGTATGCCCCCTCAAACGAATATCATGCCTGCACATCAATGAAAGATTTCTGATAATTTTAGCATCTGCCATCAATGCCGAATCAAACTGTCCAGGCATTTTTGTTGTTTTTTCTTCGGTAAAAAACGGTAAAAAAACCTGTGGTGCCAGGGCCAAGTGTCTACCTGACAGGGGGAAAAATCTCTTCTTCTCCATAGAATTAAATTTTTCTCACCGGGAATGAGACCAGTTGGGCGAAATGGCTTAAGCTGGTAATACACTATTCCAGGATAGGTCTTTTTATATAGCTTTCTACTCATCTGCTGCAACTCGCAACCAATCAGGTCTTCTTGCAGTATGAGTTGGGGATGCATTGAAGCGATAATTGCCTCCAACCGGCGAAACGGAAGAACGCGCTGACATACTACAACTTTGCAAAAAATATTTACGAGCTCTTCAATATACGTATCCGGGAAGAGCCTGACATTGAAAATAAAACCTTCCACTCCACCGACAAACTTTGAGGAGAGTAGATCCAAGGCAGCTCTTCTGTCGATAAAAGCGGTATCTATATCAAAGGACACTTGGGGGACGCGATCAATCCCAACATAATAATTTAGGCCGCAACCTATCAAAAGTTTCAGGTGGTTGTCGAGTCTGTTGAGTTTTTCTCCACAACCCAAACTGATAAGAGACTGATGGCCATGTTCATGCAAAAACTCGAGAGCGGCTTTTGACATAACAGCACTTATGGTTGCAGGTAAGGATCAGATGGGAGAAAATGTTCAGTCTCACCACGTTACGCAAGATCAATTCTATGATTCGTAGTAGGGTGCAATCCCGTTTAGTCGCACCCCACACTCATCTTTCCTCTCCTGCGATTGAGCCCAATCTGCCACTCGCCATGTAAAAAAGCTGGACTCTCAACTCAAGCCCGTGTATGTTGGCCTTCATGAGCAGAGTCGTAACCGTCCAAGGTCGTGAGCTAACACCTCGCAATATTAAGACAATACATCAGTTGATCACCGCCAACCCTGAATGGCACCGGACGCGTTTGTCCAAGGAACTGTGCCTGCTTTGGGACTGGCGGACGGAAACTGGCCTGCTCAAGGATATGGCCTGTCGCACCATGCTGCGCAAACTCGAGCAAAAAGGGCTTGTCGCCCTGCCTGCTGCCCGTCACTTCGGTAATCGCCGGCGGCGAATTGTCGATGTCCCTCACGATGACCACCCGATCAAAACAGATCTGCGGACCATCAGCCCGGTCAGGCTGGAGCCGATACCAGGTCGCGGAGCCCTTGACGATCTGTTTCATTGCCTCATGGATCGATACCATTATCTCGGATGCAAGGGGCATGTCGGCGAACATATGAAGTATATCGCCTTCGACCGCAATGATCGGCCTCTGGCCTGCCTGCTCTTCGGTTCCGCCGCATGGAAAACCGCCTCTCGCGACGAGTTCATCGGCTGGGACCGGCCGACCCGCCGGCGGAACCTCCAGCTGATGACCAACAATACCCGCTTTTTGATCTTGCCCTGGGTTCGCATCCCTCATCTGGCCAGCTCTCTCCTTGGCGCAAGTCTTAGACGGCTGCGCCGGGATTGGCGAAGCAAATACGGTCACGACCTGCTGTTGGTAGAGACCTTTGTCGATCGATCCCGTTTTGCCGGCACCTGCTACCGGGCCGCGAATTGGATCAAGATCGGCCAGAGCAAGGGGAGGAGCCGGCAAGATCGAAATCACCGCCTCCAGGTGCCGGTCAAGGACATCTACTTGTATCCGCTGGCCGCCGATTACCAGAAAAAGCTATGCGGGCAGCCCTGAGAACTGCGTCCATCGGGGCGACAGGTAATTTTTCTACCTGCAATTCGAGGGTCTGCCGTGCAATTTACATCCACTCTGAACGCCATCAGCAGCCTGCTCGACGAAGCAGTCGCCGATTTCGAAACCCATCGCAACGTCAACACTCTCTGTGAACGGGTGCGAAACGCCCTGTTTGCCATAGTCGAAGCATTCCTGGTCGGCAAAATCGAGAAAACTCTTCGAGATCCCGCAGTCCTTCGCGAACTGAAAGTTGGTGCCGCCAAAAAGGGCCTCGGCTTCAACGGCTATCGTTCCACCAGCATTCGGCTGCTGACCGGAAACCCTGTCAAATTACAGTCCCCGTATTTCGCGAAAGCCAAGTCCAAGCGCAGGCTGACACCCAGCTCCACAAAACGAAAAAACGGCACCGGATGTCATTTCGGACTCGATTACCTCGGTTTTTTCAGCAGATGCACCGCCTTGCTTGGTTCCGTCGTGGTTCAGGCGGCGCTACTTTGTCCCTCATTTGAATTAGCCAGGCGAACTCTCCAATCCCATGCCATTGATCTGAATGTCAAAACCATCCGTCGCCTCACCATGGATCTGGCGGAAAAAGCCGTTCCCCAACGTGGCCGAGTGTCTCTCACCGCTATCGACCAAGTCGAAGGAAAAACTGTTTTGGTCTGTATCGATGGCGGCCGTCTGCGTGAACGTCGAACCAAACACGGCCCAAAACCGGAAGGTCGGAAAAGGCAGGGATACCATGCCGACTGGAAAGAGCCTTTGCAGTTCGTTATCCAAACCGTCGATCAAGATGGCAAGATTTGCCGAAAATCCTCGCCGTTTTATGATGCATCTTTAGGCGGTATTGATACCGCATTCGAGTTGCTCGAAACCTACCTGCGTGAACTGGAAATAGCCACAGCCGATCGTGTCGTGTTCTGCTGCGACGGTGCCCGCAGCTATTGGAAAAGAATCGAACCGCTGGCCAAAAAACTCAATATTCCAGTTCACTACGAAGTCATTGACCATACCCATGCCAAACAAAATCTCTATGAGATTATAGACAAATTGCCAATATTGATGCCTTCCAAAGAAAAAAAGCGGATCACCGACAACTGGCTGAATCTCCTGTGGGAAGGTAATTTAAACGATCTCAGAAGCGAAATTGAAAAACAAGTTACCTCTTCCAAGAGACGCCATGAAGCCCTTGTCAAGTTCGACAACTACTTCACCAGAAACCAAAGCAGAATGACATATGCCGAGTTTCGTCGCCTGAAGATACCCATCGGCAGCGGCTGCGTTGAAAGCGCAATTCGTCGTGTTATCAATCTCCGACTCAAATCGCCCGGTATCTTTTGGAAGCTCGAAACAGCCGAATCGATGCTGTTTTTACGAAATCAACTCCTTTCCGGGCGGTGGAATGTTATGATGAACAATGTTCATTCACATACGCGCTCACTTTGCTCCAACTAAATGGGAATGCACCCCCCTTAATGTTTTTATCAACTGTAGAAAGATCTTTTTGTCGGCAAAATCCGAGGCTCTTCCATGGCAGTTTATTTTTCCCTGGCCGTAGGCACTTTCGAGTTTATGCAGATACCTTTTTCTGAATTCTTTTGCCAAGGATTGGATTCTGAAGAGGTATTTGCCTTTAGCCGCGACCCATGTCTTCTTGTCAAAGGAGAGAACCCCTGCCGGGATAATACAATGTAAGTGGAAATGGTCCATAAGTTGTTGGTTCCATGTATGCAGTACTGAAATGAACCCCAACTGGCCGATAAGACGCCACTGTGGATCGCCGGCAAAAACCTGAAGAGTTTCTTTGACAGCTGAAAACAATATTGTCAGCAAGATTTTCTTATTAATCAAAATCAACGGATTGAGTTCATGGGGTAAGGTAAAGACATTGTGAAAGTAGGGACATGGCAGGAGTTCTGCCTTTCTGTTGCCCAGCCATTTTTCTTTGACAAGCGTCTGGCATTTCGGACAGTGCCTGTCCCTGCAGGAGTTGTAGGCATTTTGTTTGAAACCGCATTTATCACACGCTTCGCTATGGCCCCCGAGTACTGCGGTACGGCACACTTCAATATGATACATTGTTTTCGATTGTTCCGCGGACAAGAAGTTGCTCCGTCGATAATCTTCACCATATTGACGGAAGATGTCAGCTACCTCAGGCGGTCTATTATCTTTTGTCATCGCCACCCTCCTTTTCCGGTTCGAGAAAATCAAGAGGGCTTTTGAGCTCGGCGTATCTTGCCGGGACGATGTGGAGGTATATTGTGGTGGTTTCTATTGAAGTGTGGCCGAGAAGCTGACTGATGGTGTAAAGGTCATAACCCTTGTAGAGAAGGTGGGTGGCGAAGCTATGCCTCAATGTATGCAGGCTGCACTCCTTTGTGAGACCGATTTTTTTTTAGCATCGTAAAGAATCATTGATACTGAGACACTGGTTATGTGGGTTCCAGGCTTTTGGCCGGGAAACAGCCAGTATTTTGGCAAATACTCTTGCCAGTAAGCTCGCAGTTCACCCAGCAGTTGCCTGGATAACACAGTGTACCGGTCTTTACGCCCCTTACCCTGTTCGACCCTGATCACCATCCTTGATGGATCGCTTTCAATATGCTCCGGTTTGAGTCGAATGGCTTCACTGACTCTCAGGCCGGCACTATAAATCGTTTTGAGCAATACTCGATGTTTGAGGTTGTCGATGGAGTTCAGCAGCCTGCTTACCTCCTCCATGGACAACACCGCTGGTAATTTTTGACCACGTGGACGCGGTGGCAGCCCGAAACGATCATCGACTTCTCGGTTACAGATATGCCTGTAGAAATAGGTGATACCGGAAAGATATGTCTTACATGATGACCATTCCAGCTTGCGCTCCAGCAGAAGATGCCGAAAGTATTCCCGAACTTGGTCGTCGGATATTTTCTCGGGGGATTGGTTGTAATGCTTGGCTAAACATCGCACCCCGCTGATGTAGCCTCGTTGAGTTTCTTTTGTGAGACAATGAAATTTCATGTGCTCTACAAACTTCTCTCGGACAGGATTACTCATGGCCTACCTCCTTGATTAAGTGAATAAGAATGGAACTACTCGTTCTTATCGACCAAGGAGATGGCTTGATAAAAGGATTTTCAGTTAGGGTTGGGAAAAACAGATGTGTGGATTATGCAGAAAGGTGGGGGGTGGATTCTCCGCGTAGCGGTTCAGTTCCCAAAGATAATCTTATCTCTCAAATCCGACTTTTGTTGCTAGGAATCTGGGCAAGCATAAGTTCCAAGATCAGTAGAAACATTCAATTTGAGAATTGGTAAGGAAACAGCATCTTCGATATGGCAACATTAACAGCACAACTTGAACTAGATCCAGTTTCTATCAAAAGCATTTTTCAGATAAAAAATGGGAGCAAAATTTGGTCTTGTCTATTCAATTCTCTGCACCAATTCACGGATCTTACCCGTCTCCACAACCTCCAGAAACTGCTCCCCCAATCTGCTGCTCATTTCCACCGTCTTCTCCCAGGCAGCAACACGCTCATCATCACGCCCAGCAAGACTGACAAAGTGGCGACGATTCGGAATCTCTGCCATTGGCAGCTCTGACACAAACGAAGGGGACGGAGCCAAAAGAAGCACATCCGAAAGCATCCGACCATCGGCCATTCGACCCGGCTTGTTTTTATCAAACCACCCAAGTGTAACCTGGGAGTAGAAGTGTGGATAGAGTACAATGCCGTCTTCTCCGCCAAGAAAGTCAAAAGCAGGATGATAGTGAAAGAGACCTCCATCCTTATAGGCAGCTATTTCCACACCAGAAATTGTACGAACACTTTTCATTACACAGGGGATCGAGCCACTGGCCAGCAAAGCCTGTCGAAAATTTTCAGGCGAAAGCGCCACCTCTCCGGCAGGAAACTCACCATTCATACGAAATGGCGGAGAGTCCCTTTCGTCGTAAAAGAGCAATGGCTCGCAGAACTTACGAAAGAGGTTGCGGGAAATCCGGTTAGCCAGCCAGGCCATTGCCAGACCAAACATTTCAATCTTTGGATTATCGGATGCAAGCGGTCCGCGGCAACGAACAGCAGAAAGATGCAGGCGACAATACGGATGCTGTAGAATTTCTTCAGGGACACCCGGCCCGAGAAACGTATTCAAAATTCGTTCAGCTTCAACCGCAACCTGACCGGGAGTTATCCTGCCCTGGTAATGCTGATGAATATAGGCTTGGGCAAGGTTGTCAAATGCAGCCTTAGGGTTCTGTCGGGCCGCCGCTGCAGATTTCCAGGATCCAATCGAGGTACCGTAAAGATGCAACGGTTTTTTACGACCGGCAAACCACTGTCCGAAAAGTGCAGCGTCCAGGCCATGCAGCACCAGCCACTTGGCCGCACCTGAAGCACCGACTACCATTTTCACATCATCGGCACTGAGCCCACCCGATCGAATTCGTTCGTAAGCTCTATGGCCGGCAAGGAAAAGTAGTTCCATTGTTACCTGAAAACCCTCAAACAGAGATTAGCCCACATTTAGCTGCATTCTATAGGCTACATTCCAAGATTTTCTTGCTCAAATCCGGTGTGATATCTTGGTGTTCTCCCAAAGAATTCATGCCATGGGCCTGCAACTGCTCAAGAAGATGCGGGATACTGTCTTTGCCAATGCCATAATCAGATAAGCGTGTTTTTACCTGCATCTGTTCAAAGAAGTTACGGGTTTGCTCAATGGCCGCATTCATTCGCTGTTCACTGTCACCTTCCTTAATTCCCCAAACACGCTCAGCATACTGGAGCAATTTTTCTCTTTTGTTCTCTTTACATACAGTCAACAGATTAGGCAGGACCACCGCAAGGGTCTGGGCGTGGTCAAGGCCATGCCGTGCTGTTAATTCATGGCCAATCATATGGGTGGCCCAGTCTTGTGGTACTCCGGCCCCGATTAATCCATTTAAAGCCAGAGTTGCAACCCACATCAGATTGGATCGCACTTCGTAATCTTGTGGATTTTCAAGTGCTTTTGGTCCTTCTTCAATCAACGTCAGCAGCAGTCCTTCAGCAAATCGATCCTGGACTTTTCCGTTCACCGGATAGGTGAGATATTGCTCGACAACGTGAACAAAAGCATCAACCACGCCATTGCTGATTTGTCGAGGCGGGAGCGTATAGGTCTTTTCAGGATCCAGCACAGAAAAGAGAGGGAACACAAGGGGACTCATAAAGGCGAGTTTTGCCTGTAATGATTTGCGTGTCACGACGGCGCCGCTATTCATCTCCGATCCGGTCGCCGGCAGTGTCAACACCGAACCAAAAGGTAAAGCCTTCTGAACTCCCGCTCCATGTTTCACCAGAATGTCCCAGGGATCGCCATCAAACACTGCAGCTGCTGCAATAAATTTTGTTCCGTCTATGACAGAACCACCACCAACTGCTAGAAGAAAATCAATGGAATTTGTATGTACCATATCCACTGCTTTCATCAGCGTTTCGTAACTGGGGTTGGGTTCTATACCACTGAATTCGAAGACTGTATGACCACTAAGGGCGGCAAGTACCTCATCCAACGTGCCGTTCTTCTTAACACTTCCTCCGCCATATGTTATGAGCACACGACTCTTAGCAGGGATTTTGTTCTTAATTTCGGCAATTTTCCCTTTGCCGAACAGTATTTGGGTAGGATTTACAAAGTTAAAATCGAGCATAATAATGACCTCCACAGGTCTGTTAAAATTACAATATCTATTTAAAAAATAGATTGAGATGGAGTTATGATAATGTCGTTAACGTCGGAGCATCTCAACAATGCGTAAGGCAGCAGCTTCTGATGATGCCGGATTCTGACCAGTTACAAGGTTTTCATCTTCTGCAACATAACTTCCCCAATCGTCACCTTTGCAATACACTCCATCATTTTGTTTTAGCATGTCTTCCACTAAAAAGGGAACGACCTTTGTCAGCTGAACAGCTGCTTCTTCAGTGTTGCTAAAACCCGTTACTTTTTTTCCTTTAACCAAAGGTTCTTTTTCTGCATTTTTTGCATGGCGCAGAACTCCGGGAGCATGACAGACAAGTCCAAGCGGTTTTCCTTTTTGATAAAATTCCTCAATCATGGAAATAGAGTGCTTATCTTCAGCCAGATCCCAGAGAGGCCCGTGCCCGCCAGGGTAAAAAATGGCATCATAGTCGTCGGGTTTGATCGAATCTAAACGGAGGGTGTTGGCAAGCGCCTGTTGAGCTTGGTCGTCTTTTCGAAAACGAGCTGTAGCCGCTGTCTGGAAATCAGGCTCATCACTTTTGGGATCGAGCGGGGGCTGTCCTCCTTGCGGGGATGCCAATGTAACTTCAAAAGAATGGTCTTTAAAGACGAAGTATGGTGAAGCAAATTCTTCTAACCAGAAACCGGTCTTTAAACCTGTATCGCCAAGTTTATCATGTGATGTAAGAACCATTAAAATTTTCATCAATTCACCTTATTGTATTTTTTTAAAGCTCGTTATTAACTTTGATCACAAGTTTGCCAAAATTTTTACCTTCCAGCAGGCCCATAAATGCTTGCGGAGCACTCTCTAAGCCTTCAACAATCTGTTCCCGGTAATGTATTTTCCCGGTTTCCAGCATTTCTGTCATGTCTCGTGCGAATTCATCGTAGCGATGACCATAATCGTCAAAGATGATAAAACCCTGCACTTTGATGCGTTTGACTAAAATTGTCCCCATGAGAACCGATAAACGATCAGGGCCATCCGGGAGCTTGGTTGCATTATACCTTGAAACAAGACCGCACACCGGAATCCTGGCGCCAACATTGAGTAATGGCAAAACCCCATCAAATACTTTTCCGCCAACATTCTCATAATAGATGTCAATGCCATCGGGGCAAGCCTGTTTCAGCATATCGGCAAAATCTGGATCTTTGTGATCAATACACTCGTCAAAACCAAGAGTTTCTTTGGCATAGCGGCATTTTTCAGGCCCACCGGCAACGCCAACCACACGGCAACCTTTTAACTTGCCGATCTGTCCGACAGTTGCCCCAACCGGACCAGTCGCTGCAGCTACCACCAGGGTGTCACCTGGCTTTGGTTTACCAATGTCTAACAACCCCATATAAGCTGTAAATCCAGGCATTCCCAAAATGCCTAGAGCAAACGATGGCTTTTCGGGATTTTTACCCAACTTGGTGAGACCAGAACCATCCGACACTGCATAGAGTTGCCAACCGCTGTAGGCCAAAACCCATTCGCCTCTCTCAAAATTGGGGTTCCGGGAATCTTCAACTTGACAGACAGTAGCACCGACCATTACATCATCAATGTCCACAGGGGGAGCGTAAGATGGCGCATCACTCATCCGGCCGCGCATATAAGGATCAAGTGACAGGTAGATACTCCGCAACAAGACCTCTCCTTCTCCTGTCACTGGTATTGCAATTTCTTCTAACCGAAAATTGTCTTGAACTGGTGCACCCTTTGGGCGGGAAGCAAGCACAATGCGTCGATTTATATTTTTATTTTGTCCCATAGTCTTTTCACCTTTTTGAAATTGTATATTTTTGTATGAGGTAATCGGTATTATCAATTGGGTTGATTCACTGTGCCTAGTTCTTTAAATAGTCGACCAGTCGTCTAGTGAGACTTGCAAAGATAATCTACCAAAAAGATAGCTGGTCTACGATTTATGTCACTGTATTGTTAGTCAAAATTGATGTGGTTATTCGCATAGCCTGTTGCAGACCATCGGCGTTACGCTGCAATTTGCTCATCAGCGTTGCCCCTAGCCACATGTTATAGAGAAATTCCGCAGTTACAGCTGCATTGCTCTTTACTATTGATCCATCATCAATGCCTGCTTCAATGCACCGTGCTATTCTTTGAACGACTTGAGAAGATCCGTTCAGCAAAGCGATACGCATCGGTTCAGAAAGATCGGCCACCTCGGCACTCAATTTGACAACCAAACACTTTTGATCAACACACGAATCAGATTGCGTTTCAATCCAGCGTTGCCAATATTCCATCAGACGATTGTAGGCAGAACTGCCTCGTAGTTGAAAAATATTCTCAAGAGCAACAAGATATTCTCTGAAGTAATTACTAATAATTTCTTCACCAAACTGTTCTTTAGACTTAAAATAATAGTAAAAAGAGCCCTTGGGTACTCCTGCAGATTGGAGAATTTCTGTCAGTCCCACGCTAGAGAAACCTTTGCTTACAATGAGCTTATAGCCGGTATCTAAAATGTGCTGACGTGTTTCTTTGGTATCTTTCTTCATGGGAAAAACTGTAATACGTAATAGACCGGTCGTCTATAGCGATTTTGTAATTATCTTATGAAAATACTTCTAACCATTTATTATGGATGCAATTGAGGGCCGTTAAAGGAACCAACAACAAGATCAAGACATTGCAAAAACAGGCATATGGTTTTCGGGATATCGAGTTCTTCAAACTGAAAATCTATGCCCTTCATGAAACGAGGTACGCTTTAATCGGATGAACCAAAAAACATGGCTTCTGGGAAAATTGTTCCATTGATAGTTGTTACAATTGCGAAAGCTGACTTGAAAGGGTAGCTTATTGCGTCCTCTACGTTTGGCCCTTCGGTAATGAGACCTTGTAAAAGAATCCGAAGAAACCGATTATTTGTTGACTCACCCAGCCTTATCTCTATCATGGCATTAAAAATCAACAAGCTGTTGTCCTCAAAGTTGGCCCAATGGGTGTTGTATAAATTTATACGCATATACTCGCTTACATTCCGGCTTGAAATACAGAATGAAAAGGCCTGGCTCGATGATTATTTGCAAAATAATTCCAGTATTATTCTCTGTGTACACCACCAGCAGTTTTTTCCGGCGATTCGCTATTTCCAAAGGTACAGGAAATATAACCCAGGGCTCATGATCAGCCAGAGTAAAGACGGTGACTTCATCGCAGCCGTTGCCAATAGAACCGGCTGGGTAACGGTAAGAGGATCATCGTCACACGGAGGGCAGGAGGCCTTGAAAGGCATGATCGCCCATCTCGCCGAGCATAGACTTGCCAGTCATATTATTGATGGACCTCGGGGACCATTTGGTGTTGTCAAGCCGGGAGTAATAAGGCTTGCCCACGCCACTGGTTCCGCCATTGTCCCGTTTTATACCGGAGCTGATAAAGCCTGGTATGCACGAAGTTGGGACAGGTTTCTTTTACCGAAACCATTTTCCAGAGTAGTGTTGCGATTTGGCGAGAAAATTAAATTTAAGCAGACCGAAACAAGTGAAGCCTTTGAAGAACAGAGAAAGTCGCTTGAGGACATAATGTTTAAAGATAATGAAAAGTTAAAAACTGATCTTGCAGTAAGAAGCTTTCCTGCCCGATGATGGGATGATCTTCACCAAGGCAGGTCGGGGATACGGGGTATCGGTTGTAACGTCAGGCGGCGGCGACGAAAAGCCCATCGCCGATTACATGAACCATTTTCTCATTTCCACTGGCATCGTTCCCGTAGGTTCGGTCTGGGCTACCATGGGTTTGCTCACGGACGATCAATTTTCTGAAGATATTAAGAAAAACGCCTTTGACCTGGGCTGCCGTCTGGTCGAAGCCTGGAAAACGAAAACCGTTGACCCGGAGGTGAAAACAAAAATGGACGATTTTCACCAACGGATGCGCTCGCTGATGGCCTGGCGCAAAGCGGAATGGCCTTTTGAGTACAACTACTGGGTAACTCACCACGGCCTTTAGCGGATGGATTGAGCGAATCCGTGCCAACGATTAACGCTGTTTTTTAGCAGTCAAAAAACTGGAAGGGAGGGGCAAAGATCACCGTAACCGATGTTCACGATTACTTCCGCCAAACCGCAGTGCTCCGTACACTTCGGTGAAATGCATCGGTTTCATATTTGCCATCACAAGGCATATTCCTGTTCACATTATCACATGCGGGCGGGAAGCCTGCCATTCCTTTAATCTTGGCAAAAGCCAGCCTACCATTTCTTGAGCTAAGTAAAAATGTGGATTGAGCAGGTTCTCAGGTAAGAATGGATACCCTTCGCTTGCAGCGATCTTTGCAAGCTGAGTGCCAGGGTAAATACGGACACCTGCTGTAAGCCGCAAGGTCTCAAGGTTCAAAGAATCAGCAAAGGCAAGGCTTCTTTCCACCGATTCAATAGTTTCGCCAGGACCTCCCAGCAATAAAAAACCCATTCGCTCGATTCCGTGATTGGCAAAACGAGTCGCAATCGCTCGCACATCTTCCAGAGAAAAGCGCTTGTTTAAGATTTTCAGCATTGACTCGCAACCGCTTTCAAAACCCAGGCTGACCTGCCTGCAACCAGCTGCAGCCATAAGTCCCACCAATTCCTCATCAACATTTTTCGGATAAATGATACACCGCCAGTGCATCTTCAGACCTTTTTCAAGTATCCGTCGGCATACCTCCTTGGCATAGGCTGGAGGGAGATTGAAGGTATTATCGACAAAGAAGAAATTCGTGTACCCGGCCTTAACCCAGTCTGCAAGCCAGGCAACAACAAGCTCAGGCGACCGTTGCCGGAGAATGGAGCCTTCAATGGTCGGTGTGGAACAATAACTGCATTTGAGGGCACAGCCTCGTCTGGTTTGCACCGGAATCCAAGGGTCATTGTTTTTGTTTGCGGAAACGGACAGGATGCTGGTGTCCGGCAATGGTAGCTCATCAAGTTTTTTCGCAAGTGTCCTTGGCTGTTGACGGCTATTATTCCGGATATGCAGCCCTGGTATCCCTGATAAGTCAGATTTGTTTTCCAGGTGGAAAAGCAGAGATGGAAAAGCAATTTCCCCTTCGCCCTCAATACCCATGTCTGCCTCAAGGTAGGCAAGAGCACTTTCCGGGAAGATGCTGTATCCAGCGCCACCAAGGACAATCGGTGCATCGGTCTCTGCTCGGCAGGTTGTGACCACATCCTTTACCTTGGAGAGAAGGAATCTCGGATTTTCAATATTCTGGTCGTCTATATTTCTCACTGAGATGCCGATACATTCCGGCTCCAGTCTTTTGATTGCCTGTGTAAGTATCGCCTCGGTGTTCATTGCAAACATTAGATCCAGCAATATAACTTCATGCCCGGCCTTTCTACTGGCCGCCGCAACACACGCAAGCCCCAAAGGCATTGCAGGCATATTGAACTGCTCGGTATTGGCTGAGATAAGAAGTACCTTCATGGAAAATCTCCTTGCTGGCTACACGGTTTTTGGTGCTGCAATAGGTGTGCTAGAGCGATCAATAATTGGTGAATTCCGGGCTTCCTCTCACTTCGATATCCATGAATTTATCAAGCACCATTGCAGGTTGACCCTTTTTATCTGGTTTGGAAATTATCCAGTTTTCTTATTATTCAGCAACGGCAACAGCAAAACCACTGACCCCAAACCGCCGATACCGGAGATGATAAAGGCCCAGTGCAGGGTTCCGGTGATGTCGGCTGTCCAGCCGGCAACGACAGGGGAGATGGTCAGGCCGATGCCTAGATAGACCGTCCAGAGGCCGATAATGGTTCCAGAGGATTCTTTGGAAAAGAAATCTGCGGCACAGGCTGCGTACAAAGACCAGCAGGCACCGTAACCGATACCAAAGATAAAAGTAAGCAAGAATAGAATCCAGCCGTGGCTGAAAGCGATTCCCAGGCAACCGACCATGATCATGATGGAACACAGAGCCATGATTCGGATTCGTCCGATTTTGTCGGAAAACGGCCCCAAAGTTAGTTTGCCAAGCAATCCAGCAGCCCCAATAAGGGTTATCAAGCGAGTGGCGGTTTCATAGGAGAATCCCAATTCCTGCACCGCATACGTACTGAGGAACGTAAAAGGAATCTGAATAGAAACACCAACAAGCAGATAAGATAGTCCGATCATCCAGAAACGGCGGTCAGAAAGTAATTGGCGATAGGTAACGCCAGTGTGCTTTTTCCGACCTTCCTTCTGAATTGTGGCAGTTGCTGAAGAAGCTGGTCGATCACGAATCAAGATATAATTCGCCACGCCAAGACACATCCCAAAAATCCCCAGAACCTGCCAGCCGAAACGCCAATCGGATTCAGCTATCAGCATCGGTATGACAGCTCCGGCGGTCATTACGCCGATAGTACTGCCGGCATCAACCAGTGCCAGACTCAATCCCCGTTTCTTATCGCTTGTCCATCTCTGGCTCAAAGCCATTATCGGTGCCCAACACGCCGCACAGCCAATTCCGGTGATAGCAAAAAAAAGACAGGCTTGCCAGAGTTCCGTTGGAAACTGCATCAGAAAAGCACCCACACCCATGAGGGTGACAAAGATAGAGATAATCAACCGCATGTCATATTTATCAGACAGCAATCCCATTATCGGTGAAAATATCATGTAAGTAATGAAATACGAAGAATAAATAACACCGGCTTGAGCTTTGGTAATATCAAGAGCCGGTAACATCCCAGGTAACAAGGTTCCATAGCTGTAACGGATGGAATAGTGGGCCAATACCGTGAAAAAACTGGCGATAAAGACCGCCAAGGCGCGTTTGCTCATAATAATCCGTGAAAATAGTAAGATCTGTAGAGGAGATTACATTTTGAATAAAGCTGGATTGGGTGAGGTGATAATTAATCGCTTTTTTCGAGGTTCAATAAAAAAGCCCCTTCCAACGAAGGGACATCCGATCCAATGCATCAAAGCTACCTTTTCCCGACAGCTTTCGCAATTATCTCTACGCTGAAACTAATAACTGGTAATGGGCCAATATCATCAAGAGCTACTTCTTTGTAAACACGGCATTACTCATCGATTTTTGGCTCCAATATCCCACAACAGACGATTATCATGCCTGCACATCGATGAAAATACCTCTGGCGTTTTTACCATTTGCCCTCATTGGGATCAAAACTGTCCAAGCATTTCTGAGGTAGCGCTAGTTGGCCGCATTTCGGCAGATATAGATTTGCCATGGCAAGCCTCGGTTTGTAAACATTCCTCGCGGTTAACCTTCCTGAACACCCTTAATGATCAGTAAGAAATCATTCGGTAATTCATGCCATCCTGGTTTGTGATAGTGACAATGTTTTAGTCCCTCCCTTGCTGTTATGGATAGGAAATATTCCTTCACCTTCTCCTCCAGTTCTTTCTACCAATTTGCAGACGAATCAAAATGTGTAACTCTGTAGTCGCCAGTAGTTGTTCATCTAAACGGCGGTTTTCCCAAGCCTGTACTCTCATTCCCCGCCACCGGTAATCTTTCACATAGCCCTTAAGAAGAAAGTAGAATATTAAATCGAATACCGTTAGGATTCCAATATGACTCAGGTTTCGAACATCAAAAGATCCTTTTTCATATTACGAATGGCGAGGCATAGAGGCAAAAGAAACACAACCTGTGTCAGGCCCACCAGCTTGCGGCCAACCAAAGTCGCATCCTCATTGGTAAGCGTACCGCGTTCCTACACACTGATTAAAAGCATATGAAAACAATTATCGAATTTGACAATGTCTCCTATACCTGGCCCGGTGGCCAGGGGCTAAAGGATGTGCGACTCACTGTGCCTGCAGGAGCATTTGTCAGGATTATCGGCCCATCCGGTTCGGGGAAATCCACTTTGTTACGTCTGGCTAGCCGGCTGGAGGAGCCTGCCTTCGGAGTTGTTCGCTTTTCTGGTATACCTCTCGGCGACTATGAGCCTCCCTTGCTAAGACGCCGCATCGGCTATGTTCAGCAAACTCCCGTGGTCGTCGAAGGTAGTGTTCGGCAGAACCTGTTGCTCGCCTATGGGTTCGCAGCCAACAGCAAACAAACTGTGCCCGTCGATGACGAGCTGCGGGGCTGGCTTAACAGGCTGGGACTCCTAGGGATTGATCTTGAGAACAAGGCTCGATCGCTCTCCGTGGGCCAAAGGCAGCGATTGTGCATCATTCGCTCGCTTCTACTTGAACCCGACCTCCTGCTGATGGATGAACCCACCAGCGCCCTGGATAGTGAAAGCCGTGGAATAGTTGAAGAGATGACAGAAACCCAGAACCGGGAAGGCATGACCATCTTGATGGTCACCCATTCCAATCATGCCCCCTCCACTGAGCACATGACAGTCACTGTGCGCGAGGGGCGCCTGGAGGTGGTAGGGTGAGCGCCGGATATATCCAGATTTCTCTATGGCAGCTTGTCGTAGCTCTTGGTCTCGTGCTCGTGGCGGGAATTGCATCGATGGCCTACGAACTGCGATTACAAAAGATCTGGCCCTTGGGACATTGCGTACTTTCGCACAGCTCTTCGCCGTGGGTTATCTTTTGAAGATCATCTTCCAAATCAATAATCTTTGGTTGGTTCTCGGCGTTTACCTGTGTATGACGTATTTTTCGGTGCGCGCATGGTAGGGGGGCAGGTAGAGGAAAGAATGAGAATTTCTGGCTCCCACTATGGTATCGGTGACGATTAGTTACACGCTGGTAACCTATCTGGATCTTCATGATAATCGGTGCCCAACCGTGGTGGAACCCGCAGTACTTCATTCCTATCGGCGGAAATAGTGCGGCAGGCAATTCCATGAATGCCCTGGCCATCAGCCTGGAAAGGTTTTTTTCCGAACTGCGGACTAAGAAGGACGAAGTGGAAATGATGCTGCCTTGGGCGCGGACTGCCGCGAAGCGAGCAAGGACATGCCCGAAATGCTCTCAAGGCCGGAATAATCCCGTCCCATTAATTCTATGATGGGGGTAGGCATCGTCTCTCTACCTGGCATGATGACCGGCCAAATCCTCGCCGGCGCTGACCCCGTGGATGCGGTGCGATATGAGATTGTTGTCATGCTGATGATCGTAGCGGCCACGGTTCTTTCTGCCCTACTGGTGCTCCATCTGGTGCGACGACGTTGTTTTGGTACAGCTATGAACCTATTGCTGCGGGATTAGGCGACTATGTTGAAAAAAAGCAATCCAGCGATCTATATCCAACCTGGAACAGTAGAAGTTTAACATGAACTAAAGAATTGCAGTTGGCGGCTAAACCTGGCAATGTAAAGTGAATGCCCTAGACGCCTACACTGATATTGTTCCTTCGAGGTTAGGATTAGGCGAGGATGCAGAGATATTGTTAAGAAGAAATGGAGCAACTGCAAAGAAGAGCTTCCAAAGAGAAGCTCGGTTCCAGTCTGCTGTCCTGTTGGTATGTTTTGGGAAATTGGTAATATTTTAAATTCAGGCAGAAGGTCAAACAAGTCACTGATAAGATG
>CAWDST010000007.1:0-383625 GCA_963804965.1 uncultured delta proteobacterium | reverse complement strand
CCGGGGCGGTATTCATGGCGCAGTAGGGAATGCCGCCCTGGCAGACGGTCTTGGCGAGAAGCAGCATCGCCGTAAAAAAGTGATATAGAGCATAACCGCCGCATTCAGGCCCATGCCGCAGGCGGTCGACCAGAGGCACAGGGCGGAAATACCCAAGAACACCCCCATCAAGGAATATTTGGCCGGTAGCCAGCCGACTTCGCCGGTGTCGCTGGTTTTCCTGAAGCACTGGCGGAACACCTCAACAAGGTAGGCCCTGGCCAGCCAGATCATGAAGGCGAAGAAGATAAGGCTGGCGCCGATGGCCTGGGTCTCCTCCGGCCTGGCGATGCTCGGGCCGAACAGGGTGCCGAGGGCCGAATCGGCGATTCTGCAGCCCGGAAGTCTGCAGGATACCGGTGAACAAGACCGGCGAGGAGGAAGAAGATCCAGAAACTGAGTGAGACCTGGCGGGTGGTGATAAAGGCAAAGCCGATAAAGGCCGGAAAGATAAAAATTTTCAGCTTCTGGAAGCCGGAAAGAGGCCCCTGCCGAGGGAAAATAGGAGCCGGCGAGAATCTCCGTGGGCAGGGTCGGGACGGACGGGAAATGGGCATGCAAGCCCGCCCAGGAGATGCAGCAGCACCGGCAGGCTGAGGCCGGCAGAGCAGAAACGGGTCGCGGAGAAAGGCGAAAAGCCGTTGCTGGTCATAGGCCTCGGCGAGGAGTTGCGGCATCTGCAGCAGCGGGAAATTGATGCGTTCGTTGGTCACCCACTGCTCGCTGAAGAGGCTTGCCAGACAAAAGAGCGTCGCATAGACCAGGAGGACGAAGACGCTCCACTGCGCCAGCACCGGCAGCCAGAAGGACCAGGGGATGAGCGCAACGGTCTCCAGAAAGGAGAGGCCGGATTTTCCCGGCAGGCCGTTATAGAGCGCTTCGAGGATGGCCGGATCGCGGGGGTAAAGACGCTCGGGAAGCAAGGGCAAGCAGGCTTGCTACCCCAGGAGTTGGTGGCGTCGGCGAAGTGGGCAGGGGCGGTGATGTTGATAAAGAAGGTGCGCACCAGGCCGGTGAAGCCGATCCCGGAAACCACGACCATCAGCGCCCAGGCGGTCAACAGTTCCAGGCCGGAGAGCCAGGGTTTGCCACCGGCTGATTCTCGCCAGCAGGGCAAAAAGCACCGCCGAGGCGATGAAGATGAAAAAGGCGGCCAGCGGAAAATGGCCGCCGGCCAGCGGCGTGGTCTTCAGGTAGCTGTCGGCAAAGGGAGTGAGCGGCACAGAGCAGGACGCCAAAGAGCAGGCCACCGATGAGGGCGCGGGGACGAATGGTGTGCATCAGTTGGTCGCCTCCAGGGTTGTCGTTGCCATTCTTTGCCGCAGCCGTTCTTCAAACTGCAACTTGTCGGCCTGATCAAGGGAGCGCCAGATCAGCAGCTGCTTGCGCAGGTCATTGAGAAAGTCGCGGCACAGCCGGAACCAGACGTTTTTCTCGCCGGCCTGACGGATCAGGGTGATGCGCATCTCCAGAAACCCGGGATAGTCAGGTGATGGGCAGGAGATGATCTCGACCCGCTGGCGAATCCCGAAATCAAAGGGGGCCAGCCAGGCGCGAAAGGAGATGTTGAAGCAGTCCGGATGGTCGGCGGCAAGCGGTGTGGCATGGGGCGGCGGGGTCAGCGGGCAGGCATACTCGACATCCAGCTCATCGGTGGAAAACAGGCCATGCGAGATGTCCGCATGGGCCTGGTAATATTCGGCCAGAAAGCCGCCGGCGCAGTCCTGTTCATGGAGTTTGATCAGAAAGGGCAGGGTGACGATCAGCGTCGAACCCTCCGGTTTCGGCAGATTCCAAGATCCGGCTGACATCGGGGATGGCGATACGCGACGCCACCCGTGACGGATAAATCACCGACAGCAGGACGACGACCATGACCATGACCATCGCCCCGACCCCGGCCAGCGACGAGTAGTTGGCGGTCATGCCCGCCCACATCGAGGTCCCGGCGAGGAAATGGGCGGCGGTCTGGGCGGCCAGATAGCCCATCACCGAGCTGATGATCCCGAAGGCCAGGGACTCGGCGATGAACAGGGAGGCGACATGCGGCGGGGCGAGACCGACGGAGGTGTAGACGGCAATTTCCCGTTTCCGTTCCATGACGCTGCCGACCATGGTGTTCAGGACGATGAGGATGGCGATGACCGAGGGGATCAGGACATTGCCCATGCCGCTGTAGGACAGGGAACTGGCCGAGTAGTGCAGCCAGGTGGTGTCGCCCTGGCCGTGAAAAAGCAGCAGCTGATAGCGGTCGGCCAGTTTCCCGGACAGGGTGTCGTGGCTGATTTGCGAACTGGGAACCATGGCCAGGCTTTTCAGATGGCCGCCGGCCTGCAGCAGGGTGGCGGCGGGGATGATGATCGTCTCGTCGCCGCCGACGTGCTGGTAGCGGCTGGCCATGGTGGCGATCTCCTGGCCCGATTCCGCTGCCTCGGCCTCGGCCTCGCTGAGCTCCGAAGAGGTTTCGTTGGGATAGACCACCGGGGTCTGCGGTTCTCCGTCGAGATCGACGGCGGCCGAGTAGCCCTTGCCGTCAAAGATGCCCTGGACGGTGAAGGGAATACCCCAGAGAAATACCTGCGGCTTTGCCGCCAGGGAGGTGATGCCCAGCTGTTCGGCGAGGTGGCGGGAAAGCAGCAGCTGTTGCGGCGAGCTGCCGTCCAGCCAGCTGCCCTCTATCATGTTCTTGTCCTGGGCGGTAAGGTTCTGCCTCTGCCGGATCAAGACCAACCAGGCCCGCGGCAACCGCCTCTTTCTCCTGGAAACGGAGAGCAATGGCCGGCGGCCGGGTCTTGTCGGCGGTTTCCCACCAAACCCTGCGGGCAACCAGGGTGCCGACAGGCAGGGTGCTGCCGATTTCCGCCGCCGAGACTTTCCGGCAGCGACTTCCATTCCGGGGCTTTGAGCATGATCCCTTGATACGGCGCCTGAGTTTGGAACACTACCGCCCCGAGATCGACGGAATTGCGGACCGAGGTGAAATTGAGCAGGGTGTAGGTCAGGATAATCAGGGTGGTACAGGTCAAGGCCGTCCGCACCTTGCGGCGGCGCAGATTGGAGACGCCGATGGAAAAGGCGGCGACGAATGCCCCCCAGAGGGTTATGGCCTGGGATCTGGCAACGTGGGCCTGATGCTGCAGATTCTTCATTTCCTGCTCAAAGCGGACAAAGAGGATCAGCGAGACCAGCGCCGACAAGCCGAGGATGAAAAAGGCCAGCACCACCACCAGTGGACTGTAGGTGAGCTGGAAGGCCGGATGTACGCCATAGATGATGGCGACAAAGACCACCAGGATGCCGAGAAAGGAGACGATGCGCTTGTGGATCGACACATGGGCAAAGAGCAGCCGCTCCAGGCAATAGGCGAAGGGCACGAACAGGGCGATATAAAAGAGCACCCCCGACAGCACGTCCTGCTGGGTCCGCTCGACGTCGTTGTACACCCGGGCGATCAGCGACAGGCTGGATCTGGCGTGCTGGTCGGCGCCGCTGTGCTGGAGGTTGTCTTCGTCGGCTCCGGGCCAGGCGCAGGTGGTTTTTGGCACCTCTCCAGCAGACCGCGGATGCGCTGGTTGACGATGGAATGGCGTTCGAGATTGTCAACCCTGGGGATCACCAGGTGCATCATGTCCTCGGCGGCCTGCATTGAGGTGTGGTAAATCGCCGGCGTCTCGGCCGCCGGAAAACCGCGGCCGAGCGGTTCTGTGTCGCTGTTGCCGAGAAGGAGGAGTTTTCTGTTCAGGATGGTGTCCGACAAGCGTTACCTTCACCGGGGTGTCCGGTTCGAGAAACAGGCTGGCACAGGGTGGATTTCCTGGTGTCGATGCGGCTGAACCAGTAGTGCATGGGGTCGGTATCGGTGCGGGCATCAAGGAGATTAATCCTGGTGAGGGGGTTGAGGCTACGGGCATCGCGCAGCTGAAACAGGGTGGTCTGGCTGCAGCCGAACATGATCAGGTCGGTTTCCGCCTGGCCGCGATTCAGCTTGACCCGGTAGCGATCCTTGCCGGTGGCGGTTTTGTCGATGGCCCAGCTGGCGGTATTGCTTTCCGGGGCGAAATGGTAACCTTCGATGATCGCCTTGCCGAAGGAGTGCTTCTTGTCGGCAAGTCCCGGCACGCGGAATTGTCCCGAGGCTGTCTATCCAGGCCAGGGAATACTGCTGATCCTGATAAACCTGCAGCAGGACATCGCCGGCTGGCTGCTCGGCAAAAAGTTCGCCCTGGCGGAGGAAGTTGGCCTGCCCGGCGAGAGTAACAAAACCGTTGACCGCTTTGTAGGGCGGCGCGGGCAGTTTGGCTGAGCCCAAGGAGAGCAGCATCGTCCGGATCAGCTCACTCTGGCGCACTACCTTGGCGGCGTCCAGGTGGTCGGCGGTATCGTAAGGGGTTCCCCACCGGGAACGCATGTCGTTCAAGGAGGCCAGGGTGAAGCCGGGCATACCGGCCAGGGCGGTCACCTCGCCCCCCAGGGCCGGCTGGTCGGGAAAGTGGTTGAACCACTGTTTACGGCCATTGCCGCCCAAGAGATCGAGATAGCCGAATTCCTGGCCCTCCGCCGCCTGGCTGAGCAGCGGCCGAAGATGGGTAAATTGTTTGGCGCGATTTACCGCCGGGTTCAGCTGGTACAACCAGCCGTTGTCGACACTGCCGACAGCGTTGCCATGGCTTGAGAGGTGCAGGGAGACGGCGGCGGCAATACTCTTCTTGGCAACGAGACCGTTCAGCTGCAAGGCGGATTTGAGGTTGTCGATGCGTTCCTGAAGATCCTCGGCCACCTGCCGGTTGCGCTCCAGGGCCGCCGGCAGGATCAGGCGGATTGCCTGTTCGTCGGAGTGGCTTAAGCGATGATAAGCGGTTTCCCAGCTCAAACGGCGCAGCAGCAGTTTCTGCCGGGCGAGCTCCTTGATGTGTTGGGGATTCGCCACTGATATTTTTACGGGCAAGGCGGAGTTCGCTGTTCAGAGCCTCGATCTTGTTGCGGAGTTCCTCCTGAATGGCCGTATGGACGAGGCTGTTCTGCTCCGCATCGTCCGAGCCCAGGCTGCCCTTTTCCAGGAGTTTTCCGACAATCTTGGCTTGTTTGGCCTGGTCCTGCATCCGGTCGCGTTCTTTGGCCAGTTCCTTGTTTTTGGCGGTCAGGGCCCAGACCGCCTCCCTGCAGGCCCGCCGAGATTATTGGCATGGCCGGTGGTCGCCAACAGCAGTACCGAGCGCTTGGGCGGGTTCTCGCCATAACTTTTCGCCAGGTCGAGGAGGGTGGCGATGGAAGTGGACTCATCAACTCCCGGGGCGTGGCCTGGGACATAACGGCCGGAATCACGAAAAGCCTCGACCAGCAGGACCTCTTCGGCTAACTTTTCGTCACTGCCGGGAATGAAACAATAAATGTTGCGTGCCGAGAATTTTGTCCATTGCGTCCTGCTGACGACCAGCGCTTCCCGGTTTTCGAGATCCCGCGGCTGGCCGAAGGTCCCGGTAAAACTGTCCGCCGGCAGCCAGAAGCGGGGAAAATCGATGGGGGTCAGTTCCTCCTTGTCGCGAAAACGCAGTCTCGGCGCGGTGGCGCCGCCGCCGTCCAGATAGACCACCGCCCGGGCGCCAAGACCAGCGGCATGCAGCCAGTTGCTCCCCGATTCAAGGTCCATGAGGACGATGCTGCCGGCGATGATCCGGCCGTTCAGATCCTCAAGCCGGCCTTGACCGGCGTAGACGATTTTGCCTTGACAGGCCTTGTGGCGGGGTAGCTTCCGGGGCCAGGGCATTGGCGAAAAGCGGCTGGATGGGTATCTGTCGGCCTTCTATGGTAAGAGTGGCGGCCTCGAAGGCGCGCACCGGTGTGGTAAAGGTTTGCTGTCCGCTGACCGCCCGAAGGGCCTCAGGCAGGGCGGCAAAAACCGCTTGCACGTAGTCGGCGGCCTGTCTTTCCCCCTGGCTGCCGGTGCTGCGATCAGGGCTGCTGCTGATGGCCCGCAGATGCTCCAGGACGTCCGACGCAGCCCCGCCACTGCCCGGCATGAGCAAGCAGCAAAGCAACAGCGGCAGGAGAGTATTAAGGATGCGTCGTCTCATGGCGTTCCTGGATGGTGCCGAGGGAGATTTTCAGTTCGTCGCGGTGTTCGATCTTGTCGATCCGGCCATCGAGGATCCATACCACCCGGTCCGAGACGCTGAGCATTTTGAAATCGTGGGTTGCCGAGATGATAGTCACTTTCCGCTCCCGGCTCATCTTCTGCAGCAGGGCGATGATTTCGCCGCCGGTGGTCGAGTCGAGATTGCCGGTCGGCTCGTCGGCCAGGATGATCGCCGGGTCATTGGCCAGGGCGCGGGCAATGGCCACCCGCTGCTGTTGTCCGCCGGACAGTTCGGAGGGTTTGTGCAGGAAGCGTTCGCCAAGGCCTACATCACCAAGAAGCCGGCGGCCCTTTTCCACCGCCTGGTCGCCGGACATGCCGGCAAAGATCATCGGCAGGGTGACGTTTTCCAGGGCGGTCATCACCGGGATGAGGTTGAAGGTCTGAAAGATGTAGCCGATTTTCCGGTTGCGCAGCCAGGCAAGCTCGTAGGCATCGAGCTGGGAGATATCGACCTCGTCGATGAATACCCGGCCGGCGGTCGGCTTGTCGAGGCCGCCGATGATATTGAACAGGGTGCTCTTGCCCGAGCCGGACGGGCCCATGATCGACAGGTATTCGCCGGTGGCAACGTCCAGATCGACGCCCTTTAGCACCTGAACGGCCATTTTGCCAAGGTCGAAGGCCTTGGTGACCCCTACCACCCGGATGATATTGTGGGTATCCATCAGTATTCTTCCTTCATAACGACTACCGGTTGAAGTTTTGCCGCAAGAATTGCCGGATAGAGAACGCCAATGATCGACAAGCCGATGCCGATTGCCCAGGCCCAGGTCGCTTGGGCGAGCATCGATGCGATACTGATGTCGATACAGTGCAAGGAATGAAACTGCAGGAAGGCCCCGCCCCAGGCGGCGATCATCCCGACAAGGCAGCCAATGCCTGCCCCGACAACACCAAGAATGCCGGCCTCGATGAGAAACAAGCGGAGGACCATGCGATCGAGAGCGCCGAGGCATTTCATAATGCCTATCTCCCGAAAACGCTCGGTAACCGACATCAGTTGCGCATTGACGATGCCGACCGTGCAAACGAGAAGGGAAAGCACCATCAGCCAGAGTTCTTTGGGGCCGGCGTCGATGGTTGCTGCCGCCTGATCAAAAAGATATCCTGCCTGGGTGAGGAGGGGTAAAGCCACGGAGCCGTGCAGGCGGAACAGTTCCCGGGCAATAGCGGTATTGGTCAGGGTGAAACTGAGAAAGGCGATGGCCAGCACCAGGCTGAAAACGGTGATGAGCGAGCGAAAAAAACGTATCCTCAGGCTGTTTACCGCCATCTCTAACGATTTTTTCCAGGGCAGGGTTATTTGCCGGGAAATTTTCGGCCTGATGTGTCGGTTTTCTTTTTCGGGCATAGGTTGTCCTGACATGTTTGTTGTGTGGCAGGAGGTTCAGCCACGTTTCACTTAAGAGTAGTTATTGATTTCCATTTTTCCAGTCTAAAGAAAGATGAAAGATCAAGATAATTTTCGATCCGATAAGTGGTCGCCGAGCAGGTCTCCGTAATGGCACAAACGAATTTTCTTATGGCTGGCAATCTTTGGCAATAACATTTCGAGAAAGGCAAAGGCCGGGCCGTTCATCCGCTGGTGGTGAATCATCAGCCCGGCCAGGCCGGTTGCCAGGGCCTGGTCCAGTTCATCGAAAAGGGCATCCCAACCGGCGTTGGCATTGCCTTCCTTGCGGGTATGCAGATCGACATTGGCCGGCAGGTCCGGCAAGCCGGGGATCGAGGGAACCTTGGCATTTCGATACCGGGAAATGGCGCGAAAGCCAAGGTCTTTGAGAATCCGCAGGGTGTCATCATCAAGGCGATTCCAGGGCGGGGTGAAGACCGGCAGGAAATGGGCGCCGATAATTCTTGCGAGTTTGTCCCGGCCGCGAAGAATGTTGCGGTGCTTTTGTTCGAGGCTGGTGCCGGGGCCGAATTCCTGCTTCTTGCCCAGGGTTTCGTGATTGTGGTGGTTCCAGCCGTGCTGATGCCAGGCGAAGAGGTGGTGTTTGCCCTCCATCTGTCGGCACATGGCATCCCACCTTGGCTGATTGAGCCATGCCGGAACGATGGCCGCGCATAAGGGGGCATCGTGGTGGGCGAAAAGTTCCAGGAGCCGCTTTTGGTTGGCGGACGGGATGGCCACGTCGTCGGCTCGGAAGAAGACCTTTGCCGTCGCATGGCGACCGAGGATTTCCTCCAGGCGTTGTTGGGTATGAGCCGGAATGTGCTGCCAGAGAGGGGAAACTTTACGGGATACGATCATTTTGAGAGCTCCTCACCAACAAGGCGGAAAATGATTGCGGCACTTTCCCTATCGCCTTGCAGGCGGAGGTTTTTGGCCGGTTGAGGGGACGTGCCCAGACCGTTTTTCATGATCCCCGCAAGTTTTGCCGGTACCAGGTCGGCTGCTTCGAGGATGGAAAGGTAGCCGGCCCTGGCCAAAGCGGTGAGGCGCATGCGCTGTTCCCGGTTTTGGTCAAAGGGATACATCAGTCCCGGGGTGCCGCAGGCCAGAAGATTCATGGTGGTGTTGTAGCCGGCCATGCTGACCGACAGGTCACAGGCCAGGACAAAGTCCGGGAAGCGAGCAGTGAACTCATTGATAACTATATGGCTTTGGCCGCGGCTGCGGTCGCCTAGCCGGGAATGGAGATCAGCGCCTGCGTGCGGGCCGGTAAACATCACCAGCCGGTGCGGCAGGGTCGCCTGGAGAAGGATGCTCGCTTCCAGGGAGTTCAGAAGCAGTTCTTCCCCGACCGTGCCGCTGCCGGCGCTGACCAGAATGATCGGGGACTGGGTGTCGAAGCCAAGTTCTCGACGGGCGGCAGCTTTATCGGCCACGATTGGGCCTTCGGCGACATAACCGGTATACCAGACCGGGCAGGCGATATCCTGCACCCGCGAGAAGGTCTGGTCGAGTTTGATGAGGGCCGGGTCGGAGTGGACGAGTACCCCGTCAAAATAGGGGTTGAGCCATTTGAGGACCTTTTTCTCAAAACCAGCCTGATCTTCCTTTTCCACGAGAATATCGCGGAGACTGCACAGGACCTTCGCCGGTTTTGTCATGCCGCGATTGGCCTCCAGCAGCGGCAGCAGCTCCCGGGCAAAGCGTTTGCGGCCGAAGGGAAACATCTCCACGAGGATGACGTCCGGCTTGATCTGGTGGTAAATTTCCAGCAGCAGCTTCTGCCGTTTCTGCCAGGTGGTCTCAAGATCCGTTTCCGGGTCAACGGTCTGCACGGCTGTAAACTGGCTGTCCATCATCAGGGCAGGCAGCGGATAGTGCATGACATTAGATGGCAGGGCTAGGGATACCGCCGGGCCGCCGGTGGTCAGGTGAACGGTCGCCGGCGCCAGGGCGCGGTCGATGGCCAGGCTGCGGAACAGGTGGCCGATGCCAAGGACATGCTGGGTGTAGTGGAGGATGTTCATGGGCTTTCGATGTTGGTCTGGAGGATGATAGGCTTTATCCCGTCCTGGCTAAGCAGATGCAGGGCCCTTTTCGCCACCGGACTTGAATGACCCGGCAGAAATGGCGTGTCTTCCAGATGGTTGAGAAGAATTTTTATAACACCAAGATGGGTGATGAAGAGAATACGCTGTCCATCCCGGTTGCCGGAGGCGCGGTGGATTGCCTTAAGAACCCGGTCAAGAACTTGCCGCCGGCTTTCGCCCCCTAATGGGGTGAAATCCCAGCCCAGCCGTTCCTGGGCCTCGATGCTGCCCGGCGAAGTCGTGGCGAGCTGTTTGAGGGTTTGCCCTGTCCACCTGCCCCAGTCCTGTTCCCGGAGACCCTCGTCAATCTCGAAGGGTTGCCCCGGCAGAAGCAGGCGGCAGGTTGCTGTGCAACGGCTCAGCGAACTGCTCACGACCAAGTCCCACGGGCCGTAGCGGGTGAGAAGTCGTTGCCACGGTTGGTGATCGAAGGCACCAGTATCGAGGGGAATGTCGCGAATCCCCTGGATGCGCTTATCGCTGTTCCAGGCGGTAGGGCCATGGCGAAGGAGTCCGAGGATGTTCATCGCTGCCACCGTTTGCAGATCTTTTCCATACGGGCAAACATGACGCGGTAATTGGTCGCCATATCGTGCTGATCGACGACCCGTTCCCTTGCCTGCCGGGAATACTGGTCCCGCAGGTCGGTGTCGGTCAACAGGGTGAAGAGTGCCCCGGCGAAATCGGTTTGGGAAAACGGTGGCACGATCAGCCCGGTTTTTTTGTCGGTTACCACCTCCGGCGCCCCGTCATGGCTGGTGGCCACCACCGGCAGGCCGCAGCACTGGGCCTCCAGGTAGACCATGCCGAGGGATTCGTTGATACCGGGAAAGGCAAAGACTTCGCCGGCTTGATAGAAATGGGACATCTCCGCTGCCGGGATACGGCCAACAAAGGTGTAGGCGCCCGGGCAGCAGACGGCGGGCCTGTTCCTCAAGCCGTGCCGTCCCGGTCCGTCGCCGACGATCAGGAGATGCAGGTCGGCGATGCCCGGACGAGATCTCGGCACAGGCCTCTATGACAAAGGCAATCCCCTCTTCCTTGACACCCGGACGCATCATCGCCGCCGTTACCACCACCCGTTTATCTTGCATGCCGAGCCGGGAGCGCATGTTCTGACGCAGGGCGGGATCGAGGGGAAAAGCCTGGGTGCGAATACCCGGGTGGATGTAGGTGATCCGCTCATGCGGCAGCAGGCCGCCGCAGGTTTTCTACATCGCGCCGCTTATTGACGAAAATCATATCGGCCCGCCGCAGGGCCCGGCGGTTAAGGTGAAACCCGAACCAGGTCTTGAGTTGTTTGCGGTATTTGGTGGCGTAGGAGGCGGCAAGGATGAAGTAGGGCAGGTGGTTGCGGCCTGACAGTGTTGGACCGATGAGGTCCGGGCCGCGGTAGTAGGTATGGTAAGTCAACCAGCAGTCGGGCCGGTTCTGGCGCATGCCTTGATCGGCCAGCCACGCCTGACGAAGGGTGTTTGGCCATGCCTGGAGGCGAAGATAGATCCACTCCATGGATTGGTTCACCGGGACAAACACCTGGTGCCCTTCCGCCTGCATGGCATTGTGGATGTCTCTCGCTATCGACACCAAGCCGGAAGATCGTTCGTGGTCCAGCGGCCGAAAGGAGGGATAAAAGGCGATGCGCATAACCCTGCCTCTTACAGCTTGGTGAGGTTGCGATACAGTGCCACCAGGTCCTCGATGAGCTGCTTGTTGTCGAAGATCTGGCTGACCTTATCACGTGCAGCGGGAATTATTCGCCGTCGCAATTCGGAATCGGTAACGATTCTTTTTAAGGTTTGGGCGAGTTCCCGCGGGTCGCTTGCCTCCACCAGCATGCCGGTCTGTTCATGCTCCACCAACTCGGGGATACCGGAAACCCGGGTACCGACTACCGGCACGCCCAGGGCCATGCTCTCGGCCAGGACGTTGGGAATGCCGTCGCGGTCGCCGCTTCTGGCAATCCTGCAGCCAAGCACGAAACAATCGGCCTGTTGGAACATCTCCAGCACCTGTTCATGGGCGAGGGTGCCGGTCAAGGTAACCCGTTCGGTTAAGCCCAGGTTCTCGATCCGGGTAACGATCTGCGCCTTGTCGTCGCCACTGCCGATGAGAATGTACCGGAAGGGAAATCCTTCCTCGGCCAGCAGGGCCAAGGCTGCGAGAATGTCCGGGATGCCTTTCTTCTCGACCAGACGGGCGATGGTAATAAAGGTGTAGGGCGGGCTGGGGGTCCGTTCCACGCGATGGGCAAAAAACAGCGCCAGATCGATGCCGTGGTAGACGCAATGCACCTCCTGACGATGATCGACCAGCGCTTCAAGATATTTTTTATTATATTGGGTACAGGTCACCACAAAGCGTGCCTTGGCGATTTTTTCGGCCAGCTGTTCCTTGTCGGAGGTGTAGATGTCCTTGGCGTGGGCGGTAAAGCTGAAAGGGATGGAGCTGATTTCCGAAGCGAACATGGCAACGGAGGTGGGGCTGTGGGCAAAATGGGCGTGCAGATGGACGATATTCTTGCCCTCGGAATGGTGGACAAGATAGCCCGCCTGGAAAAAATGTTTGAAGGTCATCGGGTTGCGGTTGCGGAGGAAGCGCCGCCAGGCCAGGCCCAAACCCTTCAGGTAGCCGGAGGGGTTTTTCACCGCCGCGCAAATATTGGGCCACAACAGCCGATGCAGGGATAGCCAGAATTCCGTGGGCAGATAGGTCACTGCGGCGCGGATGCTCTCCACCGACTTGTGGGTGAAGGACTCGCGGGGATTGCGCATGGAGAAGATATGCACGGTGATGCCCTGTTCCTCCAGCAGGCGAATCTCGTTGGAGATAAAGGTCTCGGATATGCGCGGGTATCCTTTCAACACCATACCCATGACGGGCTTTTGGGTGCTCATATTGTTTCTCCAAAGGCCCGGATGCGGCTGTTGATGACCGTAAAGGCGGTCATCGGGAACTGACCCAGCGCTGTTTCATAGCGAGCCGCATTCAACAAGCAGGCGGCGGATCTTGTCGTGCATGGTCGCCGGGGTAACCCCTTCCCAGGGAATGATACTCCAAAAGGCCTCTGGCGGCGAAGATGCGAGCGCGGATCAGCTGCTCTTCTCTCGGCGTGCTACGCGGCACCACCAGGGATGGCCGGCCGGCGCAGATAACCTCACATATGGTGTTGTAGCCGCCCATGGAAACCACGCAATCAGCGGCAAGGATGGCTTTTTCCATCTTCCGGTAGAATTTGACGATACGCACCTTCAGTTTGTGGGCCCGGATCGCCAATTGGTCGTAGAGCTCTTCGGCCAACAGCGGACCGGTGACGATCATTGATTTGAATTGCGGCTCAGGCAGGTTTTCCAGCATGGTCACAAAGGTGTCGAGCACCTGATAGCCGTCGCCGCCGCCGCCGTGGTGACCAGGACGAATTTTTCCCCAGGGGCAATGCCCATGGAACGCCGCAACTGCGGCCGGTTGCCGATGCGCGGGATATGCCGGGGGATGTAGCCGGTGAAATGCACCTTGGCGGCTATTTGCGGGGGGATGGCGTATTCACGAACAGGATCGTAGATCTCACGACTCCCGTACACCCAGATCTCCGAATAGAGCTCTTCCAGCGCCTCGTATATTTTCTTTTCCCGCCACTCCTTGATGGTGTTTGCCGGGCTGTCCATGATATCGCGCAGGCCGAGCACCAGTTTTGTCTCCGGGCAATTCTCGCTCAGCCAGCGCAAGGTCGGTAACACTTCATTTTTGAGGCCTAACGGCGCCTTGTCAACCAGGAAGAGAGAAGGGCGAAATGCTTGGGCCGTAGCGAGAATGATGTTCCGGCGAATGGCCAGGGCCAGGGCCGGCTCGACCTTTATGGAATGGGGCAGGTAAAGATCATTGCTTTGTTTGATCATTCCAGGGATACGAATGAAATCGATGCCATAGGGTATGTCGAAGCGGCCGACAATGGGCGAGCCGGTGAGGATGATGATGTTATGTTCTTCAAGGAGGATGCTCTGGGCCAGCGCCAGGGTGCGGCGAATATGGCCCAGGCCGTAGGTGTCATGAGAATACATGAGGATGTTCATGAGCGGCTCCTGGTGCTGGGGAGACTTCTGCCGTACAATAAACTGTAAGTTGAGAATATTAAAGCATATCCGTTTAACATGCAATGCGGCGTTTTTCGGTTTTCGCCGGTCGGAGGGGGTAATAGCGGATTGAGGCTTGACAAGCAGAGAGCAAATGAGAATTAGTCAGGGTAGGTCAAAAAGAGCAATGCTCGGCAATGATAGAGCTCTTTCCTTAGAAAGATCGTTGCCTTTTCAATATCTTACAGAACATTCAGGAAAACTGCATCATTGCGGAGTGTGTTGTCCGGCCAAACTGCCCACCATAAGGAGCCCTGTATGGTCCGCATCATATTGTATTACCTGCTGCTGCTGGCAATGGTGTCCGGATATGGTTGTCAGGTCTGACCACTTGTCGAATCGCTTCCGGTCTGGAAGTTGACATCGATTATCGGCGTCCATTTATTCATCATCCTTCTCCTCCGCCAGGCCTTGGTGCGGAGATTGATCCAGACCAAGCCGATACAGATTCAATCGACAAGGCTATTCTTTCTCGATTACGCCCTTTTGGTCTTCGCCGGACTAGGTGTCGGGCTTTTCAACACCCTTGCCTTCGGTTTTCCAATTTCCAGCGGTTTGAAGATCGCCCTCGGTTTTGCGATGATCGGCCTGATTCCTGCTCTTGATCTCAGTCTGGAATGGGAATATCGCATTATTCGGCAGGTCGGCGGGAACGGACAGGATACGGTTATCCACCAATCCTACTTTCCACAGACACGCAAATTCGCATTGCTGGCCTGCAGCACCATTATTTTTCTCACCTTTATCCTGCTGTTGATTCTCTCTCGCGACATTTTCTGGCTGATGGCCCAAAACCCCAGCTCCGCTCTTTTCCCCGAGCTGCTACGAACCATGGTCCGGGAGGTGATATTTGTCATGGGCTCCTTCCTCGGACTTACCATGGTGGCGGTCTTGTCCTACGCCCGCAACCTGCGATGGCTTTTCGCCAACCAGACCTCGGTTCTCGAACTAGTCAGCCAAGGGCAGCTGGGCACCAAGGTGCCGATCGTCACCAATGACGAGTTTGCCATTATTGCCGAGCACACCAATGTCATGATAGATCATCTGGTGGAAAAGGAGCAGATGACCCACGGGCTCGGGCTGGCAAGTCAGATTCAGGCCAAACTGCTGCCCAAAGCCTCGCCGCTTCTTCCCGGGGTCCAGGTTTTCGGGACGAGCCTCTTTTGCGATGAAACAGGTGGAGATTTTTACGACTTCATGGTTCGAGAGGGAGAGGATGGGCCGGAACTCACCATGATCGTCGCGGACGTCACCGGACATGGCGTCGGGTCGGCACTGTTGATGACCTCGGTTCGCGCCTATTTGAAGGCCCATCTCCTCCATGTTGCAGATCTGGCGGCAGTCATGAATGCCACCAACACCATGATGTGTCGGGATGTAGCCGGCAGCGGCAATTTCATAACGGTATTTTTACTTTCCTACAGCCCGTCGACACGCCGGGCCAGATGGGTCTGCGCAGGGCATAATCCAGCTGTTTTTCAATCCTTTACGCCAGGCGAGCCGAGAGAACTGCAGGGCCGGGATATCCCTCTCGGGGTGGATGCGCGGTGGAATTACAGTCTAAGTGCCGATAAGCTTCAGCCGGGGATTCTGCTACTCGGCACCGATGGAATTTGGGAGGCCATGAATGGCGACAAAGCGATGTTTGGCAAGGAGCGGTTAAACCAGGTTCTGGACGAAAATCGTCACTTTAGCCCACAACAGGTTGCTGCCAGGATCTTTGAAAAAATTAACGAATTTACCGGTACGGCTCAGGTTGACGACGATCGCACCGTGGTCATTGCCCGGTTGGCGTAGCGGTGAAGGCCTTGATTGCCTGATCCAGATCGGGATACATGAGGAAAATACGGTTATAACCAGAGATATCAAAAATTTCGGCAATGTAGTCCCTGGCGCCGCACACCATAACCTGACCACCAAGGGGAAGAAGACGCTGGTAACTCATGACCAGGATTCGCAGGCCGGCGCTGTTGATATAATCGAGCTCGGAAAAGTCCAGGACGAGGTTTTTGCTCCCCTGGTCGAGGCAGATGGTAACCCGTTGCTCCAGTTCGGTGGTGGAGGAGGAGTCGAGTCGACCTTTAATGTGAAAGATGGTGGCAGCGGGATGTTCTATTTCTTTGAGGAGCATACATCCTCCGATTTGGTTTTGTTGAGAAAAATCAAAAGGCTGTTGTGATCTTTTTGCCGAGTATATGTCATCCGGTGGGCGAGATGTCGTACCAGACAAAGTCCCACGCCACCTATTGGCACCTGTGCACCTTCATGGCAACGGGACAGAACATGGCTGGTTGGATCAAAGGGGCGACCGCTATCGATGATTTCAATGATCAGCTCATTGGGTTGGTCCACGACACTGACGGTGAGTGTTTGGTGTTCTCCGGTGCAGGCTCCGTGCGTTATAGCATTCATGACCAGTTCATCGACAATGACGCCGAGCCTGTAACGCAGGTTGTGGCTCAATGCTCTTTCCAGGCCGTAGTGCTCGATGGCGGTCAGCAAGGCGGCATGGTTTTCTTCAGGCCGAGAAAAAGCTATTTCAAACCGGGCTGGTACGGCGTCCGTATCTTTTTGCATAGAGCAGTAAGGGTAAAGGTATAAGCAACATGGCATCTCTGAAGCGCGAACCGTCCATGGTGACCAAGCGTACACTATATTCCTGGGTATTGGCAAAGAATTTGCGTTGGCAGCTTCTCCTGGTCCTTCTGGTGCTGGTAACGGTCGGTGCCCGGGTGGTGCCGCTTGAGCTGCAAAAGCGCATCATCAACAACGCCATCGGTATGGGTCAGGAGGGGCTGCTTGTCTTTTATTGTCTGGTCTTTATCTGCTCGGTGCTTCTCGCCAGTTCCCTGAAATTCGCCATCAATCTCCTCCAGGCCTTCATCGGCCAAGAGACCCTGAAAAGGATGCGGGCGGATTTATATACTCATATACTGAGTTTACCGCTGTCCTTTTTTCGGACCATCCAGCCCGGACATGTGGTCAATGCCCTGATCAACGAGTTGGCCTCCATTTCCGGCTTCGTCGGCAGCGCGATTTCCGTGCCATTGATCAATGTATGCACGCTTTTGGCTATGGGGGGATATCTCTTTTATCTGAACCCGCTGCTGGCAGGTTTGAGCTTTGTCCTCTATCCCTTGCAGATTTTCCTCATTCCCAAGCTGCAGCAGCGCAGCAACGAGGCCAACCGCTACAGGGTGAAGATCAGCCGGACCATTTCCGGCAATATCGGTGAGGTGATCACCGGAGTGCATGAAGTACACGGACATGCCGGATACGGTCTGGAAAATGATAAGTTTGCCAACCAGGCGGGATCTCTTATGGATGCCAATGTGCGGATGAACACCTACCGCTACGGTATCAAGTTTGCCAACAATCTGTTCGAGAACATCGGTCCCTTCATTCTTTTCCTGGTCGGCGGTACCATGACCATTCGCGGCCACTTCGACCTGGGGGCACTGGTCGCCTTTCTCTCGGCCTACGTGAGTCTCAACGAACCCTGGCGGGAGCTCATGGATTTTTATCAGCTCCTGGAGGACAGCCGGGTGCGCTATAAGAATGTTATGGCCTCCTTCGACAGGCCACCGGAGTATCTGTTGTTGCCTCCTGGTCGTGAGGTGTACCGGTTGAAAGGCCGAATCGAACTGCAGGGCATGAGCTATCTTGCCGAAGACGGGACAAAATTGCTCGACGATATCTCGCTCCGCATAGAGCCCGGCGAGATGGTGGCTCTGGTCGGTTTTTCCGGTAGCGGCAAATCCACCTTAGTCCAGGTTATTGCCCAGCTTCTTTCCTATGCCTCCGGCAGTGTGCGCCTTGATGGACATGAGGTTCGGGAGCTTACCAAGGTTGACATCGCGGAAAATATCGGGGTCGTGCCCCAGCACCCCTTCATCTTCAGCGGCTCGGTGCGGGAAAACCTGCTCTATTCAAGCAAGGCGAGCCTCAGCAACGGTTCGGAAACGTTGGTTCTTCCCGACCTTGACCGGATCATCGAAACCGTTCAACAGGTGGGTCTTTTTGTCGATATCCTGAAGTTTGGCCTTCAGGCCGTTATTGCACCGAGCAGTTATCCGGATCTGGTGGCGAAGCTTTTATCGATACGGCCGGTATTTCAGGAGCGTTTTGGCGGGCAACATGGCAGAGACATTGAATTTTTCGAGTCGGAAAAATATCTCGATTATGGCTCCATATCGCAAAATATCGTCTTTGGCGATTTTCTTGGTCGTCGGGCAGCCTTTAAAAAGGCCTTTCAGAACACAAAATTTCTCACATTTTTGCGTCATGCGGAGATTGATGATCTCTTGGTGAAGTTCGGTGCAACCATTGCCGAAGCCACGGTACCCATTCTCCGCTATGCCGCCAAGACCCAGGAATTATTTGCCGACAGCCCGATTGCCAGAGAGGAACTTGCCGATTATTCGGCAATTGTAACAGACATCGCCCTTCGTGGGCGAATGGATTTGAGGCCCCAAGCGAGAACCCTCCTGCTGAAATTGGCACTGGGTTTTATCCCGGGACGCCACAAGACCGTGCTTATGCCGCAGAGTCTCAAGGAGCGCATTCTTGAGGCGAGAAAAGAATTCAAGGCATATATCCACGAGCTTGGTGAGGCAAACCTGCAGTTCTATGACCCCGGGCAGTATATTCAGTCCCGGAACATCCGCAGTAATATCCTCTTTGGCCAACCCAAGGCGCATCGTGGCAGTTCCGTCGAAGAAATCGATCAGCATTTGCTGCAACTGCTCATTGAAGAAGGTGTCCTGGAGGCAGTTGTCGATCGCGGCCTTGATTTTCTCGTCGGCAGCATGGGCGAATATCTGTCCGGCGGACAGCGACAGAAGATTGCCCTGGCCCGGGTTTTCCTCAGGCAGCCGGCTATCTACGTTCTGGATGAAGCGACCGCCGCCTTGGACAACGCTTCGCAAGCAAGGGTACAGAATTTTTTATGGACCATGCGCGGCCGACACACAGTTCTTTCTGTTGTGCATCGTCTTGATACCATTTCAAATTTTGACAAGGTTGTAGTCATGAAAGCCGGGAAAATCGTTGAGAATGGTTCTTGCGATCAACTCATGGCTGCACAAGGAGCGTTGTATGAACTTGTCGGGAAAACAGGAAGAAACGTGTGAGTTGCAACGCAGCATGCAGCTCATAAAAAATGTGCCTCTTTTTTCGGCGCTTTCCCCCGAATTTTTCCGGGTGTTAGCCTATCTCTGTGAGAGGCAGACCTTCAGTGAAAAGCAGATTATCCAGAGAGAGGGAGAAACGGCGGATGCGGCGATGGTACTGGTCCGAGGTACTGCCCACATTTTCCGCGGAGATCGTCATGTCGCCACTATTGGCAAGGGCCAGTGTGTCGGTGGTCTCTCCCTGCTCGGTCGGTTTCGGTGGCTGTACTCTCTCCGGGCCGAAAGTGAAGTGGAATGCCTGTTGCTGCCACGGCACAAGGTTCTACCCCAATTCATGGCTCGGCCCGATGCCCTCATATCGGTTGCCGGGGAATTGATTGGCGCTGTTGTCGATTGGGATCAGCGGCAGTTGGAACGACCGGAGGAGATGAGTGCCTATGGCCTCGGGATGGTGTGAATAAAAAAAGGCCTGGGAGAGATTGAAGAGTTCCACCCGCTTCGTCAGTGCAGTCCGAGTATGCCACGTTGTCCCAGCTGTCGTATAAAGGTTGCCACGGCAAGTTCGGCCTCGGACGGAAGGCATTGGTAATGATCACCGACGAGCTCGGCCAGCTTTTGTACGGAAGTCTTCCCGTCAATATGGCTCCAGACAAAGGAGCCCATAGAGTCCAGTTCAAGGGTGCGCATGGGCAGAGATATTTTCTTGGAAAGGAGGCGGGCAAGCCAAGGTTGAAGATGCATCGGATAGCTGATGCGCACCAGGCCTTGCTCGGTGATGTGCAGACGGATATCAGTGCTCGGCACCGGCACGGCACTCAAGGCTTCATTTTTTGAGCGAGGGAGTGATTGCATAGCTGGTGTGGATTCTCTGGTAAGTTGCATCCGGCATGTCAGGACCCTGTTCAAATACGACGAGAATTCTATTGTCATCAACAAGATGACGGATTTTCCCTTTGAGGGGTGGAGTAAGACCGGGCAACCAAGGAAAGGTTCGATATAAAAAGGAAGATTTTCGGCAAACATCAACTTCCGTATCGCTGAGCGGAAGAGTAATGGCCCCACTGTGGACGCCCTGACGAAGATGTTCTCCGCACCAGGTCATCAGGCTGAGGTTTTCGAGGAGCACATTGGCCGGGGCCAAACGGTCAAAGACCAGTTTTCCGGGGCCATTGGTGAAGGTGAGGTGGAATCGACCCGGACGAAAGATCGCCTTGTCGAGTGCGTAATTCGGAGGGGTTTCGAAGGTAATGTCATGGCAGTACCAGCGGCGCCAGGAGGCAGGGAGGAACCAGTTGAGGGAGGTGATAATCGTCTTGACCATGTCGGCTGGCGGTATTGCGGAAAAAAGGACCGCGACAATGCCTCGCGATATGTTGAACTGGAACAGATAGAGCCTGCTGCTGTTGTAGAGCTTGCCCGGGAGACCATGAGCCCAAGATTCATTGCATGGCTGGATGTTTTCCTGCGATAATCCGGCTGTTTGGAGTATGCGACGGCCATCTTTGCAGGAATCAAATCGACTTTTTTCCGGACCAAAGCGAAATTCGACAGTCGGCAACTCCGGGCCGAAGAGACGGATAAACCCACGGTCCAGGGCCACCGCTTCCATTGTCCGCGGTATATTCACCTGCAGGCCGTCCCAGATGAGCATCTCATCCATCAGCGCGGGATGAGTTGCTGGTAATCGAGTTTGTCGGGTGGTGTCGGTGTTGATACCTTTCCGTCGGTAGGCCCTTGGCTCTGTTTATAACATGCTTCTTCCTCTTCCCAGAGGGAGCGTAGGGTTAATTTAACGTAGTTGCCCATCTTGTACTCTTCGTCTTCGCTGTGGGTCAACTCAAGATTGACCTTCTGACCGCTGTCGTTCTTAAAACTCCATTTCCAGGAAATGACGGTCTGGAAGGGATTGCCCCGCCATTTCTCGGGTTTGCCCCAATTCTGGGTGTAGCGGCCGAACAGATCATCAAAGAATGAGCGGGATGGGTTGTCGAATTTCAGTTTGATGCGGACGATTGCCCCTTTTTGTGAGCAGTTGGCATAGGCAACACTGCCACTCTTGATGCCCGGGACGAATTGCGGTGTAAGATTGATCTCATTGAGGTGACGCTCTTCCGCAAGGGGGATGTCGGTTGAGAGTTTACAGCGATGGTGCACCGTCGAGACGTTCGCTCCAAGATTGATACCGGCGAGCGACATCGGAGTATCGTGTGCCTGGACAGATGCCGGTAATAGCAGAAAAAGCAAGAGAAGCAAGAATTTCATAAAGGTACCCATTGCAATAAGGGACTTGTGCCCCTTTCGGAGGCGCTGGGCAGAATACCGTTTATCGGGATTCTGTCAGATATGAAAGACAATATCACAGACAGCGCCAAGTCCACTCTCTCTATCTCTTTTACGGCATTTTGTAGAGTTTTCCAAGGGTCTCTGGAATATTTCCCTTCGGCACCAAGCGACGATCAGCACCCACTTCGAAGAGGCCGAACCACTCTTCCGGATCGCCAAGTTCATGGCGGGTTGAGTCGGTTGGGTCCTCGCCGCTCTTCCACCATTCGTCCTGCAGTTCAAAAAAGGAGACACCGCAGAATTTCTCATGGCCCTTGGCGGTACGCAGGTCCTGCCAGATGGCGGTAAAATCTTGCGGTACATCCGCAACCTTATGGCCACCAAACCCGGGAACCCAGGATTTCGGTTCAAAGGGCGAGGTGGATAACCCGACCTGAGTGACAAAGATTGGTTTTGTCGATTGGGCCGCCAGTTCTTCCAGATAGCCCTGGTAGGTGGTGCCGGTGACCGAACCGGGCGGCGAAGTGAGTACACCGCGGGCGTAGGTGTAGATATTGAGGCAAACGAGATCGCCCAGGTTAGGATTGATGGCGTTTTCTTTCGGTACCTCGATATCCGGCCGGTTGGTTATCGGGCCGATGTGGGTCCAGCTGGTATGACAATAGAGATGCCGCTGGCCATAGGTGCTCAATTCATAATCCATGGCCCCGTCGATCAAGCGGGCCAGGGCGATTTCCGTTGGTGTACGGTCCGTCACCTCCAGATGCTTGCCTTTGAAGCTGCGGACCTCTGGGTGACGGGTATCGGTTCGAACCACCGAGTCGGCCTGTAACTCATCGCCGACACTGAATAGCACCAGCCGGTCCGGGCGTCCGACCTTGTAGACATGATCGATGGCTGCTTTAATATCTTCCATGGTTTTGGCCAGGAAAGGTTCGGCAAGGAAATCCTCTTCATAGGCCCAGATCCAGATGTCTTGGCCATACATCATGGCAGATTTATCGAGGGCGGCAAAGAACTTGGGCGGCATTTTCATGGGAAAGACGTGGAGATAGTCGACACCCATGTCTTTCATAAGATCGAGATGCTCCTGGTAGCGTTCGTCGTCACCTGGCGGATCGCCACGTAACGGGGTTTCGTTGGGGAGGTAGGGCGAATAGCCGATACCTCTGAAAAAGACCGGGGCGGAGCGTTTGAGATCGATGATTTCCGAACCTCTGGCGACAAATCTTGGCGGAGACGGCGTCTCCGGACTTATCCCGGTGTTTTCCTGTGGTGACTGGGAGCTTACTGCAGCCATGGCCAGTGACGGCACAAGAAGCGTTCCCACCACCACACGAAGGAGGTTTTTTTTAAGCATAATTATTTCTTTTCAAGAAAAATGGTTACGGAAATGGGGTCTTGGCCCGGACAGCAAAATCTGCCGGAATGCACACCGCATCTCGGGAAGAGGATGCTTTGCCAAGATCAGGCATACCATAAAATTCGTTGCCGCCCAAGGGGAAAGAGCCCGTTTGCATCGGCATCTGATGAGGAATCGAGCTGTCGTTTGGCTTTCACGGTTTCTCGGTTCAATCGCAAACCATGCTTCCGGTGCCTTCGAAGCCAATATGATTTCCAAATAAAACTTGTCATGTAAAAAAGGTCTCAGCTTTTGACAAGACCAGGGTTTTTTCGATATAAAGAAACATGATGCGGGAAATGCCTGCCCGAATAGGTGTCATGGAATAAATAATCCAGTCAACAAAGCGAGAGAAACGCATGCTGCGATTCATAAAAAAAAGTCTCACCCTGAAAATTGTCATCGCCCTGGCGACAATTCTGCTCATCACCTTTACCGCTTTATGCTTTTCCATCCTCAATAAGCAAAACGGGCTGTTGGGCAGGATGACCAATGTCGTCAGCCAAAATTTGGTGAACACCAGCAATCAGGCCAAAGAACAGTTCGGCAAATTGGAGGCGGATGTTCGCCTGGCTTTGGATACAATGAGTAGCCAAGTTGCTGCCAACCTTTCTTCTGGTACAGAAAAATCGCTCAAACAGGAAGAGGCGAATATCCAGCAGGCGATGGAGAAGCTGTTACAAAGCAATGCCAAGGCAGTTGCCGGTCTTCTTGCCTCGTCGGTTCCGAACGCGATGATGGCGAAGTCGGATGATGAGCTGATTAATTTCAGCCGGGCTGCGGCAAAGACCGAAGAGATTGTTTACGCCCTGTTCTTTAACGAAAAAGGCAAACTCCTGCCGGGATACGTTGATATCGTCGACGATCTCGTGATTGCCTATTTGAAAAAGGGCAAGGGGGAGGAGGATACGGAAAAGATGCTGGATGCGTCTCGACAGGATCCTACCGTCCTGATTTATGAGCAGAACGTCGAATACTACGGTTTGGTCATCGGAAAGGTGGTGATATGTATCAACAAGACTGCGGTTGTTAAAGAAATTCAGGCACTCGCCGGCCGGTTTCAGACCCTGCAGCAGGACAATGATGCCAGCATCAAGAACGTTCTGAACGAGCAGTCCGCAAAGGTAATCGGGCAGTTGAGCGGTATTCTCGGGCAAGTCGGCGCCGATAACATCAAGGCTGGTCAAGAAACCGAGGCGATCCTCAAAAAATCGCTGGCGGATGTCAACATCGGCACCGCCACGGTGGTAATCGCCATTGGTACCGGTTGTTGTCTGGTGATCCTGGTACTGGTAGTGATCCTCCTTAAATTCATGGTTATTGCCCCCATCAATAGAGTTATCTCTGGCTTGAAGGACGCCGCCGAAGGCGAGGGTGACCTCACCAAACGACTGGGCTCCAAACGTACCGATGAAATCGGTGCTCTCGCCGGTTGGTTCGATTCCTTTGTCGAGCGGATCAATAATATTATTGTGAAAATCAACAATAACTCGGAAACGGTAACCAGTTCGGCCCTCGAGGTTCTCAACGCCAGTGAGTTGATGCAGGAGGAGGCAAAAGGCCTGAGTGAAAAATCCGAGGGAGTGGCCGCCGCCAGCGAAGAGATGAACGCCTCCATGTCCTCGGTGGCTGCCGCCAGTGAACAAGCCTCAACTAATATCGGTATCGTTGCCGGCACGGCCGCCGAGATGAAAGAGGCGCTGGTGGTGGTGGTTGGCCGCTGCGATGAAGCGAAAGCCATCTCCAACAAGGCAACGGAGCAGGTGAAAAAGGCCGCAAATCAGATGACCAGTCTCGGCAAAGCAGCCGATCAGATCAGCAAGGTCACCGAAGTTATAACCGAAATAGCCGACCAGACAAATCTGTTGGCCCTCAACGCAACCATCGAGGCGGCTCGTGCCGGGGATGCCGGCAAGGGTTTTGCCGTGGTCGCCGGGGAGATCAAGAGTCTTGCCAATCAAACAACACAGGCAACCAAGGAAATTAAGGAACGTATCGACGGTATCCAGCAATCGGCGCATGCCACCATTACCGAGGTGGAAGCAATCACCGCGGTCATCGACGCGGTTGATGAGATCATGTCGCGAATCGCCGAAGCAATGGGCGAGCAGGCGCGCAGGGCCGCAGACGTCGCCATGAATATTGAACAGGCATCCCGGGGATTGCCGAAGTCAATGAAAACGTGGCACAAACCTCTCAGGTGTCGGCGGCTATCGCCGGCGATATCAGCGAGGTGAGCGGTATCTCCCATTCAATGTCGAAATCAAGCGAGAATATGCGAGCCAATTCAGAAGCGCTCAGCGGACTGGCCAATCAGCTCAGGACGATGATCAGTGTCTTCAAAATTGCCCAACAACAGGGCGCCCGAGATGGCAAGCCGGGTGCGATGGCAGCCGTCCCGGAACTCTTCCCTTGGTCTGAGAAACTGAGTCTTGGCATAGGGGCGATCGATGACCAACATAAGGAGTTGGTCAGCCTGGTCAATCAGTTGCACCGGGCAATGAAGGTGCAAAGCGGTGCTAGGGCTGCCGAAACGATACTCAACAAACTGGCTGAATATACCGTTTACCACTTTAGTTTTGAGGAAAAACTCTTTGACAAATACAGCTACCCGCAAGCTGGACCCCATAAAAAAATACACCAAGACTTGGTGGCAACGGTGTCCTCCTTCCAAAAGGATCTCCAGGCCGGTAAAGCCGGGCTGTCGATGGAGCTCATGAACTTCCTCATGAGCTGGTTGAAGGAGCATATCCTCCAGACCGATCGCGCTTACGTCAGTCATCTGAAAGGCAAGGAGATGTAGCTCCGGCAATTCCCGGTGCACCGTTCGAGGTTGGTGAGCTGTCAGTTGTCCTGACAATGGCCCTGAACCGTGCTTTAATGTTGTCTTGCAAAATTCCATGAAATAGGGTAATTATCTCACAAAGTGGGTTCTGTGGATTGAGCGATTGCAGCCGTTCATCCATCTTGCTCCTGGAGGCGGCTTAGAACTAATTCCATTAAAAGGGGAGGAGGCAGCTATGGCGAATGAATCAGCAACCGGCGACAAGGGATTTGTCGTTTTGGACAGCGGAAAAACCACATTCCGGGATCTTTTCACCAAAGAGGATTGGATGGCCATCTGGCTGGGGGCACTGATCCTAATCATCGGGCTTCTCATCTTCATGCCCCGGCCTCCGGCCAACATGGATGCCGACTTTGCCAAGTATAACGGCATTATGAAGGAAGAAGGCGCAAAGGCGCCGTTCAAGACCATCGCCTGGCAGAAGGCCTCCATGGCCAAGAAGAAGATCCAGGCGTCGAATGAGCCTTACGCCAAGACCTTGAAAGAATTTCTCGCTCCTCCAAGCGACTGGTCTAACAATCCGCTCGATGCTTTGTATCGCAGCAAGGAGACCGCAGACGCCATGAGTGCAGCAGCCAAGGAATCCTTCGACAAAGCCAAGGCTGCTGAAGACAAAGCCCTGGAGAAGGCCAAGCTCTCCGAGGCGGCGGCTGTGGCGGCCACATTTCGGAGATGCAGCACTGAACAAGACCGCCGAAAGTGATATCAAGGCCTGGACGGTGGCAGTGGACAAGGCTTCCAAGGCTAAGGCCAAGGCCAGTACCAAACCGTTCAATCGCTTTCCCTACCTCCTTGGGCTGGGGGTTGTCATCGCCCTGTTCTTCGGCATAGCCAAAGCCATCATGGGCCAATCCATGGTTAAATTTTGTATCGGTTTCTTTTTTGTGTTCATCCTGGCCATCCTTGCCTATATGGCGGAAACCCAGGCACTGATGAAGCATTGGGGCTTTGGTTTTCCTCTCTGGGCCATAGTCTTCGGCATGGTCATTTCCAACACCATCGGCACGCCCAAGTGGGTTGTACCGGCGGTGCAGACTGAGTTTTTCATCAAGACCGGGCTTGTCCTCCTCGGTGCCGAAATACTCTTCGGCAAGATTCTGGCGATCGGCAAACCGGGTATTTTTGTTGCGTGGATCTGCACGCCGATTACCCTGATCCTGACCTACTGGTTTGGCCAAAAGATCCTGAAAATGCCTTCGAAAACCCTGAACATCACCATCTCCGCCGATATGTCGGTCTGTGGTGTTTCCGCGGCAATCGCCACCGCCGCCGCCTGCCGGGCTAAAAAGGAGGAGTTGACCCTGGCCATCGGTCTTTCCATGATCTTTACCGCGGTATGTATGGTTGGCCAACCGGCCTTTGCAAAACTGGTGGGAATGCCGGAAATTCTGGCCGGTGCCTGGATGGGTTCGACCATCGATTCCACCGGTGCGGTTGCCGCCGCCGGCGCTTTTTATGGGGAAAAGGCCTTGTATGTCGCGGCAACCATCAAAATGATCCAGAACGTCCTCATAGGCGTTACCGCCTTCTGCGTTGCTGTTTACTGGTGTGCCAGGGTGGACTGTACGCCGGGCAAGACGGTCAGCTGGTGGGAAATCTGGTACCGCTTCCCCAAATTTGTAGTCGGCTTTATTGCCGCTTCGATCGTCTTTTCCCTGATGTTCAACAGCTTTGGCGACGACTACAGTACTGCGGTCCTCGATCACGGCGTATTACGCGGTTTTTCCCGGTTGCTGCGGGAATGGTTTTTTGCTCTGGCATTTACTTCCATCGGACTGGAAACGAATTTCCAGGAATTCAAACCCTATTTTAAAGGTGGCAAGCCGGCGACTCTTTACATTTTCGGGCAGTCCTTTCAGCTGGCGTTGACTCTGCTTGTTGGTTATATCATGTTTTATGTAGTGTTCCCAGAGGTTACCGCAAGCCTTTAAGGATGACAGGAAAAGCGTCTCGCACGAAAGAACCCTCCCCTGCACTCAAAACCTCAGGGGAGGGTTGCAAACCTTGGCTGCATCTGCTCATTTGCATATGCAGCATTCTGATATTTATCTTCGGTGTCGGCACCCTGGCCACTTATCTTCCTGGCGCAGCGCATATGGCCGAGGTCATTGACGAGAGAAATCTTCGGGCCACGGCGATTTTTTATACCGATTTCAAGGAATCGGCGGAAGGATCGGAGTATATTCGGCATACTCTGGAGTACGGTCCCCGGAGAAAACTCCCGGAATGATATCTGCGGGATTTTACCGTACTCCTGGCAAAACGAGATTGAATCACCTTTTCAGTTGGCACGGGCATACTGCCGGTACAATGCTTGCTGCCCTGTTACCATGAACCCTTTCATAGCGTTTTGCCATGACCCATGATCTGGACAGCACCAGGGAGTTGATACTCCTGGAGGAGGAAAATTTTGCCCGGGCGATTGCCGTCAGGGCTGTCGAGAAGCCGCAGGTATCGTTCTGGCTGGTGCTGATTCCCATACTGTTTCTTTATTACATCTACCGGATTAAAAAGTACAAGAAGAGTCTGGCGCGCTTTATCGAAGATTTCATGACCACCCGAAAAAGGGCCATGGAACTTGCCTGGGATGCCGTGGTTTCCAAAGAGAAACCCCATTTGGAGAATACCGATTGGCTACGGGAGTTGAGCGACGACCTTCAGGGGCCCTACCGTGCATGGCTCATTGCCCTGACTGAGTATTACGTAAGTCTCCTCAGCCAGGAAGGGGAGAGCTTTGCCCAGCTGGTTCGCTCCCGATACCGGAATCGCTCCGAATACCTGCTGGCCCTGAACAGATTGACTTCGGTGGAAAAGGAGTTTTACGCAGTACTCAAGCCTCGCATGCAGGAGTTGGATGGCGCGGCCGAAGTTATCTCAATCATGGAAAAGTCCGCCCGGATCCTTCGCCGGGAATTGGCTGAACGTATCTATCCATGATGTCCAGGACCGGGCATTGTGGAAGTGAGTCATTATCGGTTTTTCCCCACTTTTCCGCAACCATTTCACCTTAAACAGCGCCAAATTCCTGTTCGATTGCCTGCAGCACCTCGTCGGACATTTTATAGCAATGTTGCTCGGCCGGAAACACCCCGGACAGCACCTCTTCCTTGTACTGCCTGAAGGTGGTGAGCATCAATCCCCCGACATCCTGGTATTTTTTGGCAAAAGACGGGGTGAAATTGTCGTACATGCCAAGAACGTCCGGAGTCACCAGCAGTTGCCCTGAGCAACCGGGGCCGCCGCCGATACTGATGGTTGGCACCCGCAGTTTTCTCGTGACATAGGCCGAAAGTTTGGCGGGTACCGCCTCGAAGATGATGGCAAAGACTCCGGCTTCCTGCAGGGCAAGCGCCTCGGAAACGACTTTCCTGGCAGTATCGATATCCTTGCCCTGCACCTTCAGGCCGCCAAGGGCTCCGACTGCCTGGGGATGGAGTCCGACATGGCCGACCACGGCTATGCCCATCTCGACGATGGCCTTGGTTTTGGCGATATGGTTATGAGTGGCTTCAAATTTCACCCCGTCAACCTTGGCCTCGGTGACAAAACGAGCGGCGTTGCGCATGGTCTCTTCAACACCGTACTGGAAGGATCCGAACGGCATATCGGCGATGACCATGGTGCGGTCGCAGGCACGGGCGACGGAGCCGCAGTGGAGGACCATCATGTCCATGGTGGCGGTCAGGGTGTTGGGGTGGCCGTGTACCACCATGGCGCAGGAATCGCCGACGAGGATCATATCGATCCCGGCATCGTTGACCTTTTTCGCGGTGGGGTAATCGTAGGCGGTGAGCATGGTGATCGGCTGTTTTTCATCCTTCATTTTTTGGATGGTTTTTACGGTATGTTTCACGGGTTTCTCCTCTATGATTGAGTTGTGGTTGATGCTTTGCCGGCGGAACAAGGCAGAGTGATTTTTTCTTGCACTGATTGTTTCATGGCGTCATCGGCCTTTTGTATAAGATTGGCCAGCTTTATCGGCAAAGTTTTTTTTGCAGGCATACCATGGCTTCGCTGTCGCCAACGTTTCCGGGGAAAATGATGTAGGCCATGCCTGGATAGCGCGTCTCTGGCCCTAGAAGCCAGACAGGAACACCGGGCAAGGCCTGGCCGATAACCATTGCCCGGCGAGTTCCGAGCCCCCTGGTGGCAATGTCGCAGGAGGTAATGCCACCCTTGGCAACAAGATATCGGGGCTGAACGGAAATCGCCCGGGCGATGGCAACGAGACTGTCGCTTACCGTCTGGCCGATTGTTAGGCTTGCAGCCGGATCCCTGCCAACGATCAGTTTTCTGCTGGTAAAGATGACGGTATCTTTACCGGCCGCAAGGGATTCCGAAGCTGAAACGGCAACCCTTGCAATTTCTTTGTGACAGAGTGTTGGATCAAGGAGCGCCCCTACCTCAACCTCAAGAGTTGTGACCTGAGTCCGGGCTCGAAGGGATTGCAGCTGAAGGCAGGTTTTCTCAACGTAGGAGCCGATGATAAAGAGGCCGCCGTGGTGGTTGTCACTGGCCAGTTCGGACCGGGAAAGCAATTCGGTCTGGTGCCCTAGTCCGGTTCTTGTACGTACAAAGGAGGCCGCGGTGCGGTAGAGAAACTCCTTGCCATCGTTTTCGACCATGAGCAGGGCGGTAACTACTACTTCGATATCCCGGTAGCTGGCGGCGTTGACGATGCAGGCACAACCGCGATCGACCCCGCCGAGGATTTTTGCCACCTTATGCGGACCGCCCAGGCGGATATCACTGATGGTAATTGAAGTAACTGCTGCCACAGGAATTTTTCCTCCGGTTTTTTCATTTACCCATTCCCGCAGGTTGGAGTGATTGAAACCAAAGGCGGCGTCCCTGGCAAAAGGAGTCTGGGCTGCCGGAATGAGTCGGTCGTTTTCCCGCACATAATGGATATCGCCGATGGTATATCGTCCACCCTCAAGAAAAAATGGCAGAAGCAGATAGGGGAGATTTTCCTTGCCCATGGCCTCGGCCATGGCATTCACCTCGGCCGGAAAATGGCCACGCAGGGTTGAGTCACTGCGACTGATGACGAGGCAGCGAACGCCAGATGTCTCCGAGGCTTTTCGCAGATTGGCGGCGATTGTCCGCACCAGGGCACAGGCCTTGTCAACACTCAGACTTCGGCTGTTGGTGAGGATGAAAAAGGCCTGGTACTTGCCGCAAAGTTCGGCTTGCAGAGCTTCTTCCGACCAGTGGGTGAGAACTGGAAGATCGCAGATTGTCTGGGTGCCCGTGGGATCATCATCGAGGATGACGATTTTATAGGGCGACTCAGCCACTGACTCACGAATAGAAGGCAGCAGATCGACCGGCCATTCCGGCGGGAGTGAGTCAAGCAGACTGAGGGGCTGGGTGTTTAAAGCAGACATCGTTCTTCCTTTTCAACGCAGCGAAAAGACGTTCTCTTCGATAAACTTCCAGGTCTCCAGATAATCACCTCGGGCCATCAGCGCTTCGAGCCTGGGAGTGTCTATACTTTCGAGGAGTTGCCAGATTTTCAGGGTCAACCGGCTGTTGGCTTCGAAGGTGCCGCGGATATCCCAGCGGGTCGGAGAAGTATCGGAGGTGAAATAATCGTTGTAATTGTATTTCTTCAAATAATAGAGAAATTCAAGGTATTCGAGAAAGTGTTTGGTGCCGCAGAAATAATCCCAGTCCCACTTGCCGTCGTTGTCGTTGATATGGACATAGTATTTGTAACGGCTTGCCTCGAGAAGGGCCACCGCCTCCGCCGGGTTTTCGTTGCCATACATTGAGTGGCCGAAATCGAGGGTCACTCCCATGGCCGGAACCTGCATATCGTTGAGGAGGCAGAGGGCCTTGGATGCGGTGTCGATGAAGCAGCGGCCGCGGGTTTCACTCGGTTTATATTCGATAAACAGCGGAATCTCCGGCCGGTGGCTACCGGCCTCGGAAAACGTCTCGACAAGGTGACGCCACGCCGAGGCATAATCATACTGAAAGGAAAATTCATAACCATCGCCCAATGGGCAGCAGGTCACCTTGTCGGCACCGACCTCGGCGGCAAAGTCCTTGGCGTTTTTTATCAACTGTACGGCCTTGGCGCGGATCTCCGGTTCGAGTGAGGTCAGGCCGCCGTTGCGGAACTCTGGCTCAGCCTTGACATTGACGTTGATGGCGGCAACGGCAAGAGCATACCGGCTCAGGGCAGCCTTTGTCGCCTCCACATCCTGTACCTCATAGGGATAAACAATTTCCACTCCCGAATAACCTTCGATTTTTGCCATCAGGGAAAATTTTTCCTCAAGGGTCAAAGGGGTATTGTAGTTATGAAAACGATCCTTGGTCTGGGAAAGGAAGCCGGTAATGATTGCCAGTTTTAACATCGATAAACTCCGTGGGGTATTGATTCTGCATGTCAACAACGGGTTTGCGCTCCTCAGTTGAGCACCATCCATTGCACAATTTTAGTAAGTTGCGGGACATAGGTGATAACGATGAGCATGAGCAGGGTTACCGCCATGAGCGGTATAAGGTGTTTTGTCACCGCGCCGATTCCTGCTTCGGCAAGTTTAGAAGCCACGAAAAGCGTGCCACCGACCGGTGGAGTGTACAGAGCGATGGCCAGGTTGGCGGTAACCACCACACCGAAATGTACCATGTCAACGCCGAAACTTTGCGCCATGGGCAGCAGCAGCGGTGCCGAAAGGAGCATTGCCGGCAGTGGTTCGATAAAAATACCGAGCATGAAGAGCACTAAATTAACGAGAAGGAGGAAGATCCACGGTTCGGTGGCAATAATTCTTACCCACTCGGTCATCTGCACCGCTACCTGTTCGACGGTCAGAAGCCAGGAAAGGCAGCCGGTGGCGCCAATAACCAGCATGACCGTGGCACTGGTCTGGAAGGCCTTAAGCATGAGAGGTGGCACATCCTTCCAGCCGATGTCACGATACACATAGATGGAGATGATCAGGCCGTAGACAACGGCGATGGCCGCCGCTTCGGTGGGAGTGAAAAATCCTGACCAGATGCCACCGACGATGATCACCGGCATCAGGAGAGCGCTTGAGGCCGCCCTGAACGAGGACCAGATCTCTGTCAAAGTCGACAGCCGGCCACCGGCGTCACAGCCGGTTTTCCGACCATACCACATGCATACCACCATCAGGGCCAGGGCAGAAATGAGGGCAGGACCGATCCCGGCCATGGACAGCTGCCGCATGGAAACCCCGGCGATAAAGGCGTAAACGAGAAAGGGAATGGACAGAGGCATGAGCAGTGCCAGTGTCCCGGCCACGGCCAGAAGCGCAGCAGCAAAGGCCGCTTCATAGCCCTTGCGTTTCATCATCGGGATGACGAGAGAACCAATGGCGGCGGTGTCGGCTATAGCAGAGCCGGAAACGCCGCCGAACAGCAGACAGGAAAAGCAGGTTACAACTCCCAGGCCGCCGGGGAGAAAGCCAAGCAGTGTCTGGGTGAAGGCAACGATACGTTTGCCCACCCCACCCTTCGACAACAGCTCGCCGGCGAAAATGAACAGCGGTACGGCAATGAGGATGAAGGGTTCCACCCCGGAAATGAAGGTCAATAGAATAGTCTCGATGGGGTAGCTCATGCCGGCGATGAGAATCATCCCGAGGGTTGTGGCCAGCAGGGCGTACATAAGGGGAACACCAAGGCAGGCAATGACGCAGAAAACAAAAAAAAGACTGAGTGCCAGCATGAATTATTCTCCGTAACGCTCCAGGCGGGAAAAACCTTTGACGATCTGTTGCAGGTCATAGGCGACAAAAAGAAAACTGAGACATGCGCCTACCGGCAGCGCCAGATACTGAGAGGCCATCGGCCAGCCGAGAACGGTCAGATGATTCTCCCAGTTGGCGTTGACAATGACCATGCCGAACCATATGAGGAGACCAAGGACCACCAGGCACAACAGCTGTATGATTGCATCGGCCTTAAACCGATGACTTTCTCCCAGTTTGTCGAGAAACTCGGTGATGGTCATGTGGGCTCCGCGGCGGGCTGCTGCCGCCCCGCCGAGAAAGGAGGTCCAGACCATTAGAAACTCACAGAGTTCCGTAGTCCAGGCAATATCTTTATTAAAGAGATGGGTGACGACATTGGTGAAAACCAGGACCACCATGACCGATCCGCCAACAATGAGCATGACGTTCAGCAAACAATCTAAATAACGTATCGGTGCCGGCCCCGGCAGGGTTGCCAAATTCATTGCTCACTCCTTTGCAACGGCGGCCGTGCGGCCACCGTTGCTCTCAGTGGCTATTTCACCGGGGTGGACTTGCGAATGGCTTCGGCATCCTTCATCAGGGCTTCCACCTCGGCTGCGCCAAATTTTTCTTTTGCTTTATCATAGACCGAGGCGACAGAGGCGCGGAAGGCGGCAAGGTCAGGCTTTGAGACCTTGGCACCTTTAGCCGTCATTTCAGCCAGTTGTTTATCTTCAACGGCAACAATTTCCTGGCGATGCCAGGTGGCGATTTCCTTGGCGGCTTTGGTAATTGCCTTTTGATCCTCAGGAGAAAGTTTCTGCCAGGTTTTTTCCGAGATGGTCAGCGGGATCGGGCTATACACATGCCTGGTCAGAGTGACGTTGGGGGCAACCTCATAAAACTTGTTGGAATAGATGGTGTCAACGGGGTTTTCCTGGCCGCTAACCACCCCTTGCTGGATGGCCAGGTAGACTTCCGGAAGCGGCATGATCTGGATGCCGAAACCCATGGCCTCAAGGGTCCAACGCATCATTTCATTGGGGAAGGTTCGCAGTTTTTTGCCTGCAGCGTCAGCCGGGGAGGCCAGGGGGTCCTTGGTGGTCATGCAGCGGAAACCTGCTTCCCAGGAAGCCAGGAAACGGAAGCCTTTGGCAGGGGCTTTGTCAAACTGGGTCTGCAGCCATTTTGATTCATCGTAAAGTTTCCAGCCCTGCTCGTAGGACTCGACAAGATAGGGAAGCATGGTCATATTCAAGGAATCGACGTGGGGAGCATAGGAACCGGTACTGGAAACGGTAAAATCGACACCGCCCAGGGCCAGCTGTTCAATGGCCTTCGGGTCATTACCAAGCTGGCCGGCAGGATACACCTGGACCTTGTACCGACCAGCAGTATATTCTCCAACCTTGTCGGCAAATTTCAAGGCTGCGGCGTGTCGCAATCCCTGCTGCTGGTCGGTATGACTGAATTTGAGAACTACCGGATCGGCTGCTTCTGATAACGTGTAAGAAAAGAGCATCTGGGCCGCACACAAAGTGGCGAAAATTGACCTGCCTATCATGATGATATCCTCCTTATTGAATTGATATTCCAAAGCATATGTTTCCACCCGTTGAGCTCCCCATCGGAACCCATTAATTTTCAGTTACAGGTCACTATCTGAGTGAGCCTTTTTTCATTGACTTTTCAGTTGTTTAATGGCTTTGGCGAGGTGTTCTCGCATGAGTATCTCCGCCCCTTGTGTGTCATGATTGCAGATTGCCTCGATGATCTGCAGATGATCCTTGATGGTCTCGTTGGGGGCCCTGATCAACCCCTCACTGGTGACGTTCTGGTAGGCGAGGGTGATGATGTTCAGTGTCTGGAGTATCGTCGTTAAAAATTCCCTGGCGCCGATTTCAGCGATGAACGTGTGGAATTGTTTGTCCGCGCGGGAATAGGCCTGAAAGTCGACTATGTCATCTATATCTATAAATTCTTTGAATATATTTCGCAAGAAGGCGACCTGATCGGCGGTGATACACCGTGCCGCCCGACGGGCGGAAAGGCCTTCCAGGAGTTCGCGGATCTCGAAGATGGAGATCATTTCTTCTACACTGAAGAGGCGGACAAAAAATCCGCGACGCGGCTTGACCTCAACGAGTTTTTCATGTTCGAGAAACTTCAGGGCACTGATAAGCGGGGTGCGGCTGATGCCGAGTTCCTTGGCCAGTTTTTCCTGCGGGATCTTCTCACCCGGCAAAAGTTGCCGATTCTCTATGAGTTGTTTGACGACCTGGTAGACCTTCTGGTCAAGATTTTCATATTCAATTCCAAGATTCATTTGCAATTTTCAACATGGTTGAGGGGTGAAAATAAGTATATTGCATTTTGTATTCAAAATTCAATATACAAAAAATTAAGGTGCTGTCAACCGATTTTTAATGACGCTGGCAGCGGATAATTGCCGAAAGCTGTGCGAGACTGTCAACCGCCAGCAGTTTGCCGATACGGCAATTCAACAATCGAAAATAATCGACAGAGAGATTTTCCTGGGAGAAAATCAGTTCATGGTCCTGGCTTCTATGCAACTTTTCAGAGTGGGTCCCCGGGAAGGAGGTTGATGGGGCCGAGGCGGTATTTCCGATCGTCAGCATAGATTATATTGCAGCAACCGTAATCTTGTGGCAGACGAAAGAGATCGCCCAGTGGTATTCCGAGGATCCGGCAAAGGAGCACCCGATTAACGCCGGCATGAGCTACCACGGCAAGGTTTTCATCATGGCAGGGGGTAAGGCGTTCGAAAACGGGCCAGCAGCGGTGAAGAAGGTCTTCAAAGCTTTCTCCTTTTCCGGGGCGGAAGGATGCGAGGTCCTTTCCCCTTGCTCTATAGTCGCCGGGAAAACGATCATTGACCTCGGCAAGCGGTCAACCCCTCCCATTCTCCTAGATCGATTTCGGCAAGATCGTCAACAATTTCAGCTGCTCGGCACTGTCCAGCGAAGCCGTGAGGATTGCCGCGCTTTCCGTGCAACGAAGAAGCGGACTGGTAAGGACCTTGTCCGACGCTCCGCAGGCAAGGATGGCCGGCAAGCCGGAATATCTGCTCCCGACCAAGGTCACTCAGGGGAAGATTGAGCCGCCCGATAAAGCGGTGCTCTTTCGAACGACCGGCAATCTCGCCGTGGCGGATCAGGTAAACGGTACTCACTGTGCCTGCCCATTGCCGAGGATCGTTTCAATACTTCTACCGGTCGTTTTTTCCACCATGTCCTGGAGGGCCAGGGCATTGCTCATTCGCAACTTGATCGCCAGACAAGCCTCGTGGTCGCCCGCGTACAGTTCAAGTTTTTCAAGAAAACGCTGTTGTACCGAAACACGGTATTGCCCCCTGACCAATTTGTCGGCGAGACACACCACCTCTTTTTCGGTGAGGACCCCTGAGACGGGTGGCAGGGCATCCTTGTGGGCGGCGACAATTTCCGCGAGACCGCCAAGGCCAAGTCCGGCGAGCAGTTTTGCGCCTGTTGTCTCATGCTGCGGTCGGCCTTTGGCGACATCGTGGAGGAGAGCGCTGTTGTAAAGGAGATCCGGATTGAGCTTTCCACCATGACCATTGAGTGCGGTGCCAAGTCGCTCGGCAACCCGGGCCACCGCCAACCCGTGTGCTAAACCCTTTTCCGGCAGGAGCAGCCTGGCCAAAGCCAGGACCTCGGCATGTTCGCCGATTGTCAATCGAGCCAGGCGGTCGCAGAGAGCAGCGAAGTCCTTAGGGGTGTCCGCATCAAGAAGCACCCCTTTATCCCAGACTGGAAGTATTTGCACCTCCGTCGGTCGCTTCTGCAGCAGACCCCGCAGGCCACCTTGTCCGTCGTGTGTAAGAATAGCCGGAATGAGACGGGTCGGGATTAACGGCGGGTGGCCCGGGACATTGTTGAAATGGGGCATGACCACGTTTCGGCCGTTGAAGGCGGCGGTCAGGGCGGCAACGGTCGCCGGGCGAATGAGCGGGATATCCACCGGCAGGAGGAAAAAGCCGTCAACCGTGGGAAGACCTTGAACCGCCACCCGTATTGAGGAATACATCCCCTGGGCATGTTCAGGGTTGTGGATGCAGAGGAGATTAAGGCGCCTGGCCAGGGTCTCGACTTCCAGGTGGCGGTGGCCGGTTACCAGCATTATCGTTTCGACATTCGCCTTGCGAAAAAGAGCGGCACAATGGCCGAGCAGGGACAGGCCACCAAGGTCCATGAGCGGTTTCAAGTCGCCCATTCGTGAAGAAAAACCGGCGGCGAGGATGATTGCCGCAAGTTTCATGTGGCCATTTTCGTCCGAACCTGGACCATTTCGGCGACGATGCTCAGGGCAATCTCTTCCGGGGTGTCGGCGTCGATAGCCAGCCCAATGGGGCAATGAACCCGGGCGAGATCAGTATCGGTTAATCCTTCCTGCCGCAGCGATTCATAGACGGCACCGCGTTTTCTCCGGCTGCCGATCATGCCGATATAACCAGCTTTGGTGCGCAGGGCCTGGGCCAGGACCTCGCGGTCGTGGAGATGACCGCGGGTGACGATGACCACGTAGTCGTCCTGGCCGAGATTTTCCAGACACCTGGTAAAGGACTGGAGAAGGCGGACCTCCTTGGCCTCCGGGAAACGATCGGCATTGGCGAATTCGATCCGGTCGTCCATGACGACGACGTCAAAGCCGACAAAGACTGCAAGTTTAGCGACAGCCAGAGCGACGTGGCCTGCCCCCGCCAGATGGACCGTACCGGGATGGACCAGCGGTTCAACGAAGATCTCCCTCCCCTGGAACTCGAGGAGAAAAGGTGCCCTCCGGCCCTTGCGGGTGATTTCCGCCCGCAGGTCGGCAGGGACATCCGGGCTTGCCTCTTGACTCAGAAGGAGCAGGCGGGGTGGTTCACCCTTTTGCGGCAGGATGGTGAGCAACATCGGCCTTTTCCCGCTTGTGTAATCGTCCTGCAGCCGTCGCATGAACGGCAGCATTTCCGGTTCTATGCGTTGCAGCAACACCGAGGCGGTGCCGCCGCAGGCCATCCCCTCCTCGGCGGCGGAGGTGGCGGTCAGTTGAAAGTCCAGTTCGGCAAAAGTAGCCGGACCGGAAAAGAGTTCCGCGGTTTTTGCCTGACACTTGCCCTCCAGGGCGCCGCCGCCGACGCTGCCGGCGATGGAACCGTCCTGCAGGACCACCATCCGGGCACCGGAGGTTCTCGGCGCCGAGCCGGAGTTGCGGACGATGGCGCAGAGCACAGCGGGTTGCCCGAGAGCCAGGGCGGTGATGAGTTTATCAAGAACGTGCCGCATATTCTTCCCCTTGATCGCGAAGATCGAGAATGGTTCGTTTGACGGTATGGGTGGCGGTAAAGCCGGTTACCAGGTGAAGCGTCGCCAGGGCCAACCGGCGAGTAGCGAGACTATCGCCGATTGCCGGAAGCTGCAAGAGTTTTTCGCGGACTTGCGCCAAGGTGCTCGCGGCATCTCCGGTGGCGACGAATTCGCCATGCAGCCGATCAACAACATCGCGGTCGAGGATGATGCGATAATCGACCAGACCGGGGATATCATAAAGGAGGTCGTCGAGGTCCGGGCTGCACAGCATGGTGCCGTTTGGCATGAAGCAGCCGCCGAGCCGGCCGCGGATATCGACCAGGCGGGCGGTCACTCCGCCGCAACCGCAGGTGGCACGGTCGAGTCGGGCAAGATCACCGGTTCGATAGCGAATGAGGGGCATGGCCTGGCGGGCAAGCGTAGTCAGGACCACCTCGCCGATTTCGCCATCCGGCAAGGGGCGGCAAGTCCTAGGGTCGATGATCTCCACTAGAAGCTCGGATTCCCTGAGGTGACAGCCGTTGTGAGCCGCACACTCCACGCCCGCCGCCAAGGCCGGTCTCGGTCGAGCCGTAATGGAGGAAGGTCGTGCAGCCGCAGGCCTTCTCGATCCGTCGGCGCAGCGCCGGGGCGGCGTAGTCGGAGCAGAGCAGCATTGATTTGAACATGCCGGGGCCGACCGCTTCTGCCAGGGCGAGAAGGTGTTGCGGCAGGCCGACCAGGCAGGTCGGCCGGTGACGGCGAATATTCTCCAGCGTATCGTGCCCCGGCGGCATTATCGGCGGCCAGCTGCCGACGGCGCTAATCCCACCGCTTTCGAGCGAGCGGATCAGTAAATCTCCTACCGAATCCGGCAGGGTAAAGGGCAAGAGCACCATGACCCGATCGCCTCTGTCAACGAAATTATGCATGCCCTGAAGAAAGAACTCCAGCGTTGCCGCCAGGTCTTCGGCGGTAAAGGCCAGCCGTTTCGGCGAGCCGGTACTGCCCGAGGTTTGCATGGTGATCACCCGCGCCACCTTGGCCTGCGACACCGTGAGCATCCGGTGGCCGTGGTGGATGAAATCGGCGCTGGTGAGAAGGGGCAGGTGGTCGAGGTCGGCGCGGGATTGCAGGCTATGGCTATCGATTCCGGCCAGATGCCGCCTGTAGAACGGGCTATTGGCCACGGTGTGGTCGATTACCTTCCGCAGGGCAGTCATTTGCAGTTTTTCCAGTTCTTCGCGGTGGAGAGGGTCGGTCACAGCAAACCGCCGGGCGACGAGTGCATCGACGGTGGTTTTGGCCAGGTTTGTATGTGTTTTTATCGAAGATCGCCGGTGCAGGCTCCGGCCGCTCCGGGCGGTCAGATTGAAGCTGCAAAAAGGGATAAGGCGGCCGTCCGGTTGGGCGACATGGATGCAGCAGCCGCGCAGGCGCTCGAGATTAAGGTTCCAACAATCCTGGAAGGCCATGGCCGAGATGGTGAAGGTGTAGCTGGCCGCCCGGCTGAGGAAGCGGTCCAGGTCATCGGCGGTTTTGCCGGGAGGGGGACGGTGGCCATGGGGATTGCCCCCCACTGACGGGCGGTAACCCCGATGGCGGTAAGCGCCCCTTCCTCGGCCGGTTTTGGTTTGCAGTCGCAGGTGCCGCCGCCCAGTTTCGTTAAACGACCATCCTCCGCCACCAGGTATTTGGCCGAAAACGAGCAGAGGGCGTGTTCGCAGCCGGGTGGGCGGAAATCCTCCATCCGCACCTGGCCGCAGCTCTGGTCTTCGAGTGCCTGGATGATCTCCGGCAAGGTGAAATGGTCGGGCGCAAAGCTTTGCGGAAACCTGCCGAAATAGCTGATCGGCTGGAAATGAACACCGCGCACGGTCGGCTGCCGGTCAAGGCCGAAGCGAACAATCTCCCAGATCTGTTCGGTGTTGATCCCCCGCACCAGGGTCGGCACGAGGACGATGCCCAGTCCGGCCGCGGCCAAATGGTCGATGGCCCGGCGTTTTTCGGCGAACAGCGTCCTGCCGCGCAGGGTCTGGTGAAAACCTGGTCGTCCAGCCCGTCAAACTGGAGGAAGACCGAGGACAGTCCTGGCGTCGCGCAGCCGCCCGGCCAGTTCCGGATCGTCGGCGAACTGCAGGCCGTTGCTGTTGAGCTGGATAAAGGTGAAACCGGCCTTTGGCCAGCCCGGACGATCTCCGGCAGGTCGGCGCGCACGGTCGGTTCGCCGCCGGAAAGCTGGAGGTTGCAGCCGCCGGTCTGGGCCATGATCTTGGCAAACATTCGGGCCAGGACCTGTCTGATCGGGATCGGCCGCCTTCAGCCGCCGCTGCTCGGCAAAACAGACCGGGCAGCGGAGATTGCAGCGGGAGGTGATCTCGACCAGGGCGGTGCAGGTGCGTTGACCATGGCTTACGCAGAGGCCGCAGTCAAAGGGGCAACCCTTGTCGGCAGCCAGGCGACTGCCGCCCGGATAGGGCAGCTTCGGGCGGTACCAGGTGGAAAAAGCCGGATCTCCCCGCCAGATTGTTGCCGAAAAAGTGCCATGTTCCGGACAGTTTTTCTCCATCCGCACGTCGTTGCCGTCCTTCGTCAGTCGGCCGGTCAGGCGCCTCAGACACTCCGGGCAGACGCTTGCCACCTTTCCCAGGTCTTCAGTCATGGTCGGGAGTCACCAGCCGGATCGAAGCCGTTTTCGACGAGGATGGTCATGGCCTGGCCGTAACATTCGCCGACCAGACCGCCGCACACCGAGGTGTCGGGCCGGCCGTCGCTGACGATATCGGTGCAATTGATGCCGCCGAAACGGGTCGTGCCATACTCCTCGAACCATGCGGCCAGCTCACCTTCCATCAACGGCAGTTGTTCGTCCGCTTCTTCGCTCCGCAGTACCTTTGCCGGCATACATAGGCGATGAGGCAAGCCGCCCCGGTCAGGGCCCCGCAGGCGCCCTTGGATGCGAAAGACCGTGGCACAGCCCGGACATGGCCCGGATGAGGCCCCGATTTTCCTGCCCTCGCAGGTCAAGGGCCAGGTGCAGGACAATCTGGCTGCAGCAAAAGCCCTGCCGCGCCAACTTCAGGATATCAAGATCATAGTCGTTCATGGTGTTCTTTTCGTCTTGCAACAAGGAGGAAAAGTCCGGGACGGCTGGTGGCGGCAGCCGAACAGGCGGCGGTGGCCAGCGTTGCATCGCCTAAGACCGCCTGCCAGAAGCCATGCAGGGAGCCATGGGCGAAGACAAATCCGGCGGTGGTTTGGTTGAGGAGGGGAGTGTGATCTTCCAAAACCTCTATGGTAAATCCCGCCTCGGTGAAAATGTCGGCAACCTTTGTCAGATCGGTGGCACCGGCAAAACAGCAGGCAACCGGCCATGAACTGATGCTGCCGGTACGGCTGTACATATCGGTGAGAGCAAGGCGTCCACCTGGTCTCAGCACTCGGAAGAATTCATTTGCCACCTGCTGGCGGTCGGTGAGGTTCCACACGCATTCGCACAGCACCAGGTCAAGGCGGCAATCCGGCAGAGGCAAGTGGCCGAGATCGGCCAGGGCTACCTGAGGATGCTTTTGCCTCGCCTTCCCGCAGCGAGCCCCGGATCGATATCGCAACCGAAAACTGAACGAACCCCATATTCGCAGAGAAGGGTCATGGTGGTACCCGTTGCCGCATCCGGCATCGAGAACAAGAGAGCTGGGGGCCGGGGTGACGAGACCGAGGATGCGCCGAGTCAGCACCTCGCCGCCGGGACGGAGGCAGGGGCCAAGTCCGGCACGGACCGGGTCGGTAAGGTAGAGTGGCTTCATTTATCTTCGAGCAGCTGCTCTACCTGAAGCATCCGTCCGAGGGCCAGTTCCTCGGAGATCAATACCGCCCCGCACTTGCGGCAAACCGGCAACTCGACCTTGAAGACGTTGCCCATATAGTGCAGCTCAACCATGCCGGGTTCCAGGGCGATGCCGCAGGGACTACAGATCCAGTTCATGTCCTCGGGTAAGAAACTGAGCCTCATGGTGTGTCTCCTTCGCCAATGGTCATGCGGTGGCTCCAGCACCGGTCGATATGATAGGCCCCATCGATGGCCTATAGTTTACCCAAAAGGTGACCTCGCCAAGCCGTGCCGAGGCAAGTCGCTGATCGCTGGTACCATGGACGAAGGACGAACCGCCGCCGGAGACGTTTGCGAGTACGCCGCGGATGTCGTCTTCGAGGATGCGTCGTTCCTCCAGAAGGGTGGCGACGGATGCGGAGATGACTATGTGTAAGTCGTCCCGAGGGTCGTTTACGGCAGGTGCCGCCGGGCCATATTTTGCAAGAATCTCTTCCCTCAGCTTTCTTCTCCCGGATCTTCGCGCCGAGATCGAAGCGGGCGGCTCATCGGCCGAACGGGCGCTGTCGGGGGAGAAGCAGATCGAGCAGATGGAGGACCCCCTTGCCGGTCTTGGCCAGTTGATCGCGGCACATCGCGCAGTAGGTGAGAAAAACGGCATCCGACTGGCGGGCTCGTGCCGCTGCCACCTTCCGGGCAAGACCCGGATCGGCGTTGTCCATAAGGCCGCCGAAGCCGCAGCATTCGGTCAGTTCGCCTGACATGGCAAGAGGGGCAAGATCCTGGCCCATGGCAGCAAGCAGCGTTCGCACCGCCTGGCGGGTTTCTTCGTCGTGCCGGGAGGTGCAGGGATCGGTAAGGGCCAAGGCATTCGGCTGGCGGATTGGCCGGGCCAACAGGAGTTTCGGCCAGTCACCCAGACGGAAACCGTCTCGATTTCCGGTAGGTGTTCCCTGAAGATCTGCAGGCAGGTTGAACAGGCTGTGAGCACCCGGGGGCGACCCATGGTGTTCCAGCTCGTCCTGCAGCCGAGAGAGCATTGTCTTGAATTCTTCCTCCCGTCCGGCCCAGTGTGCCGGGGCAGCGCAACAGTCAAGCCAGATGCCGGTCGCATCGTTCCGGTCAAGAAGGAGAGCATAGAGACCTAAGGTTTGCTTCGGGCGGATGCCGGCCAGTTGGCAGCCGGGGAAAAAGATCACCCGGCTTGCGGTCTTGCCGGGAGCGTGGCGGAGCAAGGCGGTTTCGCCGGCCGCAGAGCGCATTTCGGCTAAGGCAAACCAGTGGGCCGAGGCGGGCATGCGATTTTCCCTGACCATCAACCGGCGGGCATCGAGGCACAAGTCAGCCATGGAGAAATCATTCGGGCAGAGGGTCTGGCACTGACCGCACAGGGAACAGCTGTTGATGAAGCGGTTAGCCTGATGGATGCCCTTGACGATCGCCGAGTTGTTATACACCCGCCGGGCATAGACCTTCGGATAAGCACCGTATTCCGCCAGATAGACGCAGTGCTTGACGCATTCCAGGCACTGGCAGTCGAGACATCGCCTGGCCTCCGCCAATCCCTCTGTTCGGCTATAGCCTTCCGGGGTTGCGGGGATGATGCGTTGTTCGACGAGCAACCTCATTGGTATTGGTGTACAGCTCGGTCCGTCCGTTACGGAGGAGAACCCGGCTGGCGGTAAGGGATGCGCCCTGCAGAAAACGGTCGATGGAGACCGCCGCTTCCCGTCCCTGGGAAACGGAGAGGATGAGTCGATAGGGCTGATCGGCGGTGGGCAGGCCGCCGGTAAAAAAACCGGGCCTTTCAAGGGCAAAGGTTGTTGGGTCGTGGGCACCGAGGCTCGCCAGGAGACCCTCGGCCAGGATGTCGTCCTGGCCGACAAAGACGGCATCTCCGCCATGGTTGGCCAGCAGGGCCGAATCCAGTTCGTCTGCGGCGAGGAATTCCACGCCCAGACGGCGAAGGCCTGCCAGTTCTTCAGCCAGGACCGAAGCAGGGAGATCGGCTTCGGCCAAGGTCGCGCAGCCAGCCCCCGGCTCTGGACGGTGATGCAGAGGGTCAGGGAATATCCCTTTTTTGCCAGTTCGCAGGCGACGGTCAGGCTGCTCGGCGCGGAGCCGATCACCAATACCTTCTTGCCCCGCGACGGCAGGCGCAGGACCTTGCCCCGGGCCGGAACCAAGGAGAGGCAGAGATGCTCCAGTCTCCCCAGGGCGATGGCTCCACCGAAATCCCGTCTGAGGCAATAGTTTTCACAGGGGGCCTCGCACAACCGGCCGACGATGCCGGCAAGCGGCATGGATTTTTCAAGAATCGCCCGTGCCCCGGCCATATCGTCCCGGCCCATGGCCAGGGCAAAGCCCCGGCCATCGACCCCGAGCGGACACCCGGCCCGGCACAGCGGAGGCTCTTCCTGGATGCAACGGGCCTCTAAAAGGTGCAGTTCCTGTTGGTCCATTCTGTCTCCCAAAATAATAAACCCCTCCGGGTAAAAACTGCCCGGAGGGGGCGCTGCTACTTCTTCAATCCTGCCAGGACCTTTTCAGGCAGGGCCGGCAGTCGGGTGATCCGGACCCCGCAGGCGTTGTAGATACCGTTGATGACCGCGGCATGCGGACAGGTCAGCGGCAGCTCGCCGACGCCGGAGGCGCCGAACGGGCCGTCGGGCCGGTGGCATTCGACGTAGACCAGTTCCATGTCGTCGGGGATCTGTTTGATGTACGGGAAACCGGCACCGAGCATGGTCGAGTGCTTCTTGATGTCCTCGAAATCCTCGGTGAGGGCCAGGCCGATTCCCTGCGCCAGGCCGCCGTACATCTGGCCGTCGACCACCAGGCGGTTGGCGATCTTGCCGATGTCGGCGACCAGGGTCATCTTCTCCACCGTGGTCGCCCCGGTGGTGACGGTCAACCGCCACCTCGGCCATGAATACCCCGTACATATAACAGGCGAAGGGGCTGCCCTGGCCGTTGGCGTCACAGGCCTTGGCCGGGGCGGTCCACTTGCCGTCGATACTTGGTGGGAATCTTTTCGGCGACCATCTCGTCGATAGGTGCGGTAGCCGGACGCTTTTTTCATTCCGGCCAGACAGCAGGTCGCAGGCCGCCTTAATGGCCTGGCCAACCACGACCTGGGAGCGGCTGCCGCCGGCTGGTCCGCCGTTCGGACAGACGCTGGTGTCGTTCAGACACAGTTTGATCTGGTCCGGAGCAGATACCTAAAGAACGCAGGGCCTCGTGGGCGGTAGCCAGCGCGCCCATGTCGGCACCCTGGCCGTGATCGTGCCAGGTGGTGTCAGATGGTGACCGTGCCGTCGGCGTTGAGTTCGGCATCGACCTCGGCGCTGTCCGGACCGTCGAGGCCGCTGCCGTAGACGCCAAGGGAGATGCCGACGCCGCGTTTGACCTCAGCGGTGGAGTCGGCCTTGGCCTTCTTCTGGGCTGCCTGGTATTTGGGCCGCAGGGTGTCGAGGAGCTCCGGCAGGCTGAAGACCTCGGGATCTGGCCGGTCGGGGTGGTCGATCCCTTGCCGGTAGACGTTCTTGTAGCGCAGCTCCAGCGGATCGATGCCGAGTTTTTCGGCCAGCTCGTCCATCAGCACCTCGGAGGCGAATTCCGACTGCGGCGAGCCGTAGGCGCGGAAGGCCGAACCCCAGGCTGGTTGGTGCAGACGGTGCGGCCGATGCCGCGGATATTGGCGATATCGTAGCCGGCACCGATGAACTGGGCGCCGCGCAGGGTCAGCAGGTCGCCGAACTCCGAGTAGGGACCGTGATCGACCGACCAGTCGGATTCCATGCCGAGCAGCTTGCCGTCTTTGTCGGCGGCCAGTCGCAGGTTGATGAAGAACGGCGAACGCTTGCCGGTATAGGTCTGCTGCTGGAAGTAGTCGTAGCCGAGGAACACCGGACGGCCGGTGGCCAGAGCCGCCGCGCCGACCAGGGCCTCCATGGTCGGGCTGAACTTGTAGCCGAAGGTGCCGCCGGCCGGATTCTGCACCATGACCAGGTTCTCCGGCTCGACGCCGAGGCCGGGGGCGATCATGTAGAGATGGAGGTGCAGGCCGATCGATTTGGAGTGGATGACCAGCTTGCCGTCGTCGTTGATGTAGGCAAAACCGACATCCGGCTCAATGGGCATATGCGGCTGGCGACCGACATAGAAATCGTCCTTCGACCACGGCGTCGGCCCTGTCGAAGATCGGTGCGGTCTCCTCGCCTTTGGCGATCTTCTGTTCGAAATAGACGTTCGGGGTGCCGGGATGGATCTCGATGGCGTCCTCGGCCATGGCCGCCGGGGCGCTCATGTAGGCGGGCAGCTCTTCCAGCTCGACCTTGACCTTTTCGGCGGCTGCCTTGGCGTTGTTTCTCGGTGTCGGCGCAGACGATGGCGATGGCGTCGCCGAACTGGAAGACCTTGTCGTCGCAGAGGATCGGCCGATCCCAGCCGTCGCCCTTGTTGGTCGGGAAGGTGATCAGGCCGGTGATGCGGTTCTTGCCCTTGATATCCTTGTGGGTGACGATCTTGTAGACGCCGGGCATCTGTCTCGGCCTCGGCTGGTGTCGATGGAGTGGATCTTGGCGTGGGAGACCTTGGCCTGGACCAGGGCGAGCTGCAGGGTGTCCTCCGGCAGTCTTCAGACCGAGATCGGCGCCGTAATCGCAGGTGCCGGTGACCTTGGCCAGGGCCGAGGGTCGCGGGTATTTGGTGCCCCAGATGCGGCCGTCGGCGGGAATCTTGAAAGCCAGAGCTCGTCCAGGCTCATCTCGCCGCGCAGGACCTTGGCCGCATCCATGACGGCATCGACCAGCTGCTTGTAACCGGTGCAGCGGCAGGCGTTGCGATGTTTCTGGAACCAGTCGCGGACCTCATCGCGACTGGGCTTGAGATTGGTGTCGAGCAGTCCCTTGGCCGAAACGATAAAGCCCGGGCGTGCAGAAGCCGCACTGGGCGCCGCCATGGACCATCCAGGCCACCTGCAGGGGATGCAGGTTGTCGGGGGTGCCGATGCCCTCGATGGTGGTGATCTTGGCCCCGTCGGTCAACGCGGTTCATCTTGGTGGCGCATGACCGCGATCACCTTGCCGTCGATGAGGACGCTGCAGGCCCCGCACTGGCCTTCGCCGCAGCCGACCTTGGTGCCGGTCAGCCCGAGGTTGGCCCGCAGCACCGTGGCCAGGGTATCGTCGCCGCTGACCACCAGACGCCTTGGGATACCATTGACAACTATCTCTTTTTTAATCATAAACGCTCCTCCGTCGATAATGAATCGGCGAACATGATCCCTCGCCTCTCTATAAGGCAAAGACAGGTTCGCACATGAATTTTCATGTTTTCCGCGGCAGACAATTCCACAAGTGGATGCCTTGATAAAGGGAGTTAGGCAAATTGCGTACCAAGGCGAGGAGTGATCAAAAGATAGTTCGGAGGGAGGTTGCCGGGGCCTTTGTTTATAAAGACCTGGACAGTGACGGGTCAGGAAGAAAACGGCGCTGGAAAATCGGCAACTGTAAACATAGTGTGAAGATGTCGGCGCGAAAGGTTGCGATATTTTCACACTCTCTTCACAGTTGATTCACAACTGCTTACGGAGCGATTGCCAGGCGGTGCATTCGGTTATAAATGGTCTTGCGGGAGACCCCTAGCTCTCTTGCCACGCGGGTAACATTGCCGTCGTGGGCATCGAGCAGGTGGAGGAGCTGGTTTTTCTCCCGAACCAGGCGCTGGCCTATCCGCTGCCGGCGACCCACCGGCAGCGGTGTGTCGCTGTCCAGGCCAGGACTGGGGAGAGACGCCGGAAGGCCACCTTGCCTGCCGACGATCTCTGCCGGCAGTTGATGGACGGTGACGGTACCGCTCACCGCCAGATTGGTAGCTCGCTCGACGACATTCTGCAGTTCCCGGACATTGCCGGGCCAGGGATAGGCGTAGAGGTAGTGCATGACATCCCGGTCGACCGTCAGTCTGTGGCCCCGGTCGCGGCCCAGTTTGTCGAGAAAGTATTGGAACAGCGGCAGGATATCGTCCAATCGCTCGCGCAGCGGCGGGATGGTGATCGACATGACATTGAGCCGGTAGTAGAGGTCCTGGCGGAAGGTGCCCTCGCCGACCTTTTCCAGCAGATTTTTGTGGGTGGCGCAGATCAGCCGGACATCCACCGGGATAACCTTGATGCCGCCTATTCTGGTCATGCGCTTTTCCTGGATGACCCGAAGCAGCACCGCCTGCTGCTCCAGCGGCATGTCGCCGATCTCGTCGAGAAAAAGGGTGCCGCCGCCGGCCAGTTCGAACTTGCCCGGTTTGCCGCCCCGGCAGGCGCCGGTAAAGGCCCCCTCCTCGTAACCGAACAATTCACTGCCCACCAGTTCTCTGGGGATGGCGCCACAATTGAGGGGGATGAACGGGGCGGACCGACGGTTGCTCTGGTTATGGATAGCCTGGGCGAAAATCTCTTTGCCGGTACCGGATTCCCCCTGCAGCAGGACGTTTGAGGCGCTCTGCGCCGAGAGTTTGGCGAGATCGATTGCCTCCTGCATTTCCCGGCTCTTGCCGATGATGTCGGAGAATTGCAAGGAGGCGGAGTAGCCGCTGTAGCGATGGACGAGGTGTTGCACCGCCTTGATCGGCCGGAGGGTGATAAAGCTGCCGGTTGCCACTTCCTGCTCATCGACGAAGGGTTCGACGGAGGCCAGGCACTGGCAGGGGCCTTTGCCGGTGTCGAGGAGAATCTCCATTTCGCCGTGCGACTGCATCAGCTCAAGAACATTTTTTTTCTCCGGTCCTTCGCCGACCAGCAGCCGAGTCAGTTTGACACCGGTCATTTCCGAGCGCATTCTACCGAGGATTCTTTCCGCCGCCGGGTTCAGTTCGGTGATTGTCCCCTGGTGGTCAAGAATGAGCAGGCCATCGGAGACCATATTGAAGAAGCTGACCAGCTTTTTATTGGCCACCGCCAGTTGATGGTTTTTCATCCTGATCCGCAGCTGGGCGCTTATCGCCTTGGCAGCCGCCACCACCATGCCGAGGGTGTGTAAATGGGCTCCGGCATAGGCGCCGGAGATATCGAGGACACCGATCAACTGATCGTCCGGGTCAAAAAGCGGCGCAGCCGAACAGGTCAGGCAGTGGTGCTTGCGGCAGTAGTGTTCCGGCCCCGTCACCTGGATCGGTTTCTGTTCCTCCAGTGCCGTACCGATGGCGTTGGTGCCGGCATCCCGTTCGTGCCAGGAAGCACCGACGAAGAAATTGCTGGTCATCGGCAACTCGGCTGCATCCTCGTCGCCGAACAGTTCGAGGATGTAGCCGTCCTCATTGGTCAAAACCACAACAAAGCCGGTGCCCCTGACTATGGCATACAGGTCGGTCATAAAGGGGTGGGCAACGGCCAGCAGACGTTCGCGGTGGCTCAAAGCCCGAGCCAGTCCCTCGCCTTGCAGGTGGCGGTGCAGGCCATTGTCATAGGGGTTGACGCCAATCGCATAACACCTTTTCCATGAACGGAGAATGACCTCGCGTACCTTGTTGGAATCATTGCTGCCGGTATCGACGAAACGCAGCCACTGGCTGTCGATCGGACCATGGGCGTCAGGGATATGCAGGTTCATCGGCTAACACCTCTTTTACCGCTGGGGAAGGGAAAGTCACTATCGATCATAATTGATCTTAATGATCGATGCTTTTTCCGGTCAACGGTATATTGCCGAGGCGAGGAAGAGTTACCGAGAATAACCAAGGACAACTGCTGCTGAAGACAGAAGGGATATCTGTTTGTTTTTAAAATCAGGACACGGATTCTAAGCAAGCTCCCTGGAGGTTTTGTCACAAATGGTAATCGACGGCTCCAAAGGGTTGGTCGATGAGCAGGATCCTTGCCTGGCATATTTCATCAATAGCCGGACAAGGCCAAAAAATAAGGCTCTTTCGGAAATCCCCGAAAGAGCCTTCAATGTTTGCTGGTGGACCGCGTCGGGATCTAACCGACGACCTGACGATTAAGAGTCGCCTGCTCTACCAGCTGACCTAGCGGACCGGATTTAAATTGAACATTGCTATAACATAGTATCGGCGTAATTAAAATACAATGGAGCCTCTTGGAAAATGAACAGATTGCTAGGCTGTGCATTTTGCAAAAGGTTCCGTTGTTATCAATTTAGGTTATTGGTGAGCATAGATCGATAGGAGATTCCTGTTTGTAAAATTGCGAAATTCCGATTAAAAATCGAGGGATGTACGGCAGTGCGTAATTCCGATGGATATTGCTGTTGCAGTGACTGGAACTGAAGTCCTTTTCTGGGTTCCGGAATTGGATCATGTTTCTCGAGCGGGTTATAGGGAGTGATTTCCGCCGAGAAAGACCATGAAACCTCAATTTTAGCGTCCATACCGGAATATGACAAAAAATAGTGGCCTGCCAGCCTGGCAATTCGACGATGAATTCGACGGCGGCGAAGAGACCTGCGGCCGGGTCATCGTCAACCTGTATCTGTATATCCGCGATCAGCCTCCCGGTCGGCGAATTCTCGTCATTTCCCGTGACCCGGGCGCGCCGATCGAACTGCCTGCCTGGTGTCGAATGACCAGAAACAAGCTGACCGAAGTGCAGCATCCCTATTATCTTATCACCCTCAAACCCGAACTTATCAAGGAGTAAACCCATGTCCAAAACCTTCTGCGTAACCATCACCCACTGTAAAACCGACGGCGATAAAGCCACCCTCGGCTTTGTCGTCGCCAATGCCGCCCAGGGCAGCGAGAAAGAGACCATGGTCTTTCTCAGCTCCGACGGCGTTTGGTGTGCCGTGCCCGAGGAGATGGCGAAAATCAACGAGGGCGGCCCCTTTGCGCCCCTGAAGGATCTCGTTGAAAAATTTCTCAAGGCGGGCGGCAAGATCTATGTCTGCACCCCGTGCATGAAAAAACGCGGTATCTCCGAGGCCAGCCTAATCGAGGGAGCAACTCCGGCCGGTGGTGCAGCTCTGGTTGAATGGTTGTCTAACGGCTCGCCCTGCGTTGCTTATTAATATTGGTGAAGGGAGGAGGTGCGGTCATGACTCAGGACATTGCAGCAATCGTCCCCGATAACATGTTTGACGGTGGGGATCTGGACTGCGGTTCCGGCCTGATCCTCCTCATCCGCGACGCCATGCGTCAGGTGCCGGTGGACGGGATCTTAGAGATGCGCAGCCGCGAACGAACGGTCAGCGATGATCTGCCGCCGTGGTGCCGGATGTCGGGGCACGAATATCTGGGGAAACTGTCCGGTGAAGGATATACCCGCTATTTCGTGCAGAAGGGCAGTGGGCTGCAGGAAGAGGAAGCGGCCCTGGAAAAAGACAAGGAAGAGGCGAGGAAATACCAGTGGCGCCTGCGGGCCAGGGCCACCGGCCATCTGAAATCGACGGTGTATGCCCGGAATTTTGCCTTCGAGGTCGGCCAGGCGGCAAGTTTTGAGGAAAAGGACGCCCACCCCTGCGCCCTGGAATACCTGTTCGGCGCCCTGGCCGGTTCGCTTACCAGCGGCTTTGCCACGGAATGCGCTCGGGACAACCTGGAAATTGACGATATCGAATTGTCCCTGAGTGGCTCGCTTATGAATATCCTTGCCCACTTGGGGTTGGAAGAGGGCGATCCGTCGATTGCCGCCATCGAAATGAAGTGCTTTGCCTCGACCTTCGATGACGAGGCGAAGGTTAAAGCGGCCTGGCAGCGGACCCTTGACCGCTCACCTTTGGTGGCCACCCTGAAAAAGGCGGTAAATCTGCAGATAAAACTGGTCATTGTGTAAAATATGAGTGACAACAAAACCTTTCAAACCACCCAGGTGGGTTCCTGGCCGCGTTCCAAGGAGCTGCTGAAAATGCTTCGCGGCTACCAGAAGGGCACGGTCTCCCGTGCCGATTTCAACGCCGTCGCCGAAAACGAGATCCGCCGTACCGTGGCCCTGCAGGAGCAGGCCGGGCTTGATATCGTCGTCGATGGTGAGCACCGGCGGGAAAGCTTTTATGCCTTTATCACCGACAAGGTCGCCGGCACCAAGCTCATGTCCCTTGCCGATATGCTCGATTTTGTCGAGGATAAGGCGGAATTCGAGGAGATGCTGCGGACCATGGATATGCCGGCCTCGGCGGTGAAAAATCCGACCTGCGTCGGCAAACTTTCCAGGCGTGAGCCGCTCGCCCTCGGTGACCTGCAGTTTTTGCGGACCATTACCAACAAACCGGTAAAAATTACCCTGCCCGGGCCCTATCTCCTGACCCGGTCGATGTGGGTAAGCGCCTTGACCCGCAAGGCCTATCGCAATCATCAAAAGATGGCCGACGATATTGTGAAAATCCTCAGGGAAGAGCTGCTCGATCTGCGTGATGCCGGCTGCGACTTTGTCCAGTTTGACGAACCGGTGCTGACCGAGGTGGTCATGTCGGAGGAGTGCGAACGGCGGACCTTCATGTGAGCGACCCTTGCCACCCGCCGGGATGCGGGTAAGGAATTACAGTTTGCAGCCGACCTCATCAACAGAATCACCAAGGATGTCACCGGAATCCGCATCGGCGTGCATATCTGCCGCGGTAACTGGTCGAAACAGGAGGAGGTACTGCTGAAGGGCGACTACGCCCGCCTGCTGCCGGCTCTCAAACCGATGCAGGTCGATCAGTTCGTCCTGGAATATGCCACGCCCAGAGCCGGCGATATCGAGGTGGTGGGTAGAAGTCTCTCCGACCGGGAACTTGGCCTCGGCGTCGTAAACCCGCGAACCGATACGGTCGAGTCGGTGGCCGAGATCGTCGCCAAGGCGGAAAAGGCCCTGGAATACTATCGGCCGAAACAGCTCTTTCTCAATACCGACTGCGGTTTCGGCTGCTTTTCCAGCCGCTCGGTCAATGTCGAGGAAGTGGCCTACAGAAAGCTCTGCGCCATTGTTGAGGCGGCAAGGTTCTTAAGGAAAAAGTATTGTTGAGCCTAACCCTTTCCCCTCTTTGACCATGAAAATACTGCATCTCATCAGCCAGCATCCGGAAAGTACCGGCAGCGGCTTTTACCTGCAGAACCTTATCCGTCAAGCGGCGGCGGCCGGGCACCAAAATTTTCTCATTGCCGGCATGACCGGCGAACGGATTCCCCGGATTCCGGGAATTGATCCGGACCATTGTAGCTTTGTCCGCTTTGGCGAAGGCGAGTTGAACTTTGCCGTGCCGGGCATGAGCAATGTCATGCCCTATCCGAGTTCCCGCTTCGACGCGCTGACGTCGGAGCAGCTTGCCGTCTATGAAAAGGTCTTTGCCGAGGCGATCCGCCTCGCTGTCCATGACTTTTCGCCGGATATCCTGCACAGCCACCATCTCTGGCTGGTAAGCGCACTGGCCCGGCGGGTTCTGCCGGATATCCCCATGGTAACCTCCTGTCACTCCACCGACCTGCGGCAGTTCGTGATGTGTCCGCATTTTCGCCAAAGAGTTTTGCCGGGTTGCCTGAAAATTGACCGGGTTTTGGCCCTTAGCCGGGATCAGCGGGACAAGATAAAGGAGATTTTCGCCATAGACGACCATCGCATAGATATCGTCGGTGGCGGATATGACAAAGAACTCTTCGTCCCGGGGATAAAACCGCAACCACCGCCCATCCACCTCCTCTATGCCGGAAAGTTGAGCCTGGCCAAGGGGGTTGACTGGCTGCTCCGCACTTTCATCGGCCTGGAAGACCCGCGACTGCACCTGCACTTGGCCGGCTCCGGTTCCGGCAGGGAAGCAGAGCTCTGTTTGCAATTGGCTGAACAGGCGGGTGAACGAGTAACAATCCATGGCCGGATAAACCAGCAGGAACTGGCCCAGCTCATGGGTCTTTGCCATATTTTTATCCTGCCGTCGTTTTATGAAGGGCTGCCGCTGGTACTTCTCGAAGCCCTCGCCGCCGGCTGTCGCATTATTGCCACAGATCTGCCGGGCTGTCAGGAGCTGCTGGCAAAGGCCGGTCCGGATCTGGTGCACTTTGTCAATCTGCCGACCCTGCCAACCATCGACCGACCCGACCCGAAGGATTGGCAGATACTGCAGATACGGCTTGCCGCAGCTATTACCGAGATGGCCGAGCGGGTGCTGATTACCCCGTGCCCTGAACCTCTGGAAATTTCGGCCATCACCTCGCCCTTTGGCTGGCAGGCGGTTTTTGCGAGGATTTTTGCGTCTTACGAGACTGTGACAGCTGCCTGAGGGCTGCTGTGCAGCTGGATGGCCACGGCGGCAATGTCGTCGTGTTGCTTAAAACGGGGATATTTACGGCAGGTCGGATCTTCCTGTTGCAGCCGACGAACATGATTGCGAACCGCCTGGAGCCCGCCATGACGATAAAGGCTCGCGAGAAACTGCCAATCATCGCAGTCCAGAGGATTTTCCCTGGGGAGAAAGAGGCCATCGGTGAACAGCAGGATATCGCTTACCCCGGCCAGATCCTGGTAGCCGTGGCGAAGGAAGCTCATTGCTTCCGGCTCGCCGTTCAACACCCCGTAGCTGATATTCATCTGCAGCCGTACCCGATGTATCTGCTCAGCGAGCAGGTCATGGATGGTGGTTGTCTTTGCCGCCGGCGATTCTTTCCATAGCTGCAAGGTTTCCCGGTCGATATCGATTTCCGGGGTGACCAAACGATACCCGCCATCATCCAGAAGCAGGAGGATCAGGGCGTCGCCGGTTTGGCAGTATTCAAAACGCTCCCCATCCAGACGAACAACGGCAAGGCTTGTCGACCACAGCCGGTGCCGTTCGCTGAGCGGCACATTTTCTTCGAGCAGGGAGCGGCGAATGCGACGGTTTGCCTGGTCGGCTAAGTGTGCCAGGCGGCCATATCCGTTCCGAAAGGTCTGGGCGGCGATACGGGCGGCAAGCAGGCCGCCGGTCAGTTCGCCTGCGAATTTTCGTTTGTCGAGGCTTGTCGCCCCGTCGAAAACGCCGAACATGTCCTCTGCCTGCAGGAGCACATCTTCATTCAGCGCACCGCTGCCTTTTTCCAGCAGTGTTTCCACCTGACGGCGAGGAATGGCCGGGCATGAAAGGGGGGTAGCAAAGTGTTCGGTTGAAAGATACATAATCCTCTCGGAGTGTTGTTCATTTGATGGACAGCAGTATAATAAGCGGCGTGGAGATTACCAATTGCTTGTTCCTATCAATTCGGCGCGGGTAAATAGCTTCTAACTATATCGACGTGGCGCACGCTGGATAACGGAGACCAATTGTTTGATATCATAAGAAATCAAAGCATAAGTGCCTGGGACGATTACACCGCCTATAACCGGGAGGCAACGTTTTCTCATCGTTTTTTTTGGGGAGAGAGCCTTGCCGCTGCCTATCGACTGCCGCTTTTTCGTCTGGTGGCAAAGCATCGCTCCGGGAATCAACCCCTTGCCGGTATTCTCCCTCTGATCCTCTTTGCCGCCCCGGGCTCTGACCCTCGACTCATTTCCCTGCCTTATACCGACGCCGCCGGACTCATCGCCGATGACCAGGAAATCGGCGCGGAACTGCTGGCCGCCGCCCTGGACCTGGCGGTTGAGCTCGGGGCCGCGCATGTCGAGCTGCGGCAGGGCGGAGGGGCGGTGAGTTTTCAAGAAATAGCCAAGAAAGTCGATCCTTCCTGGACTCATATCGCCCATACCTTCAAAACCGGATTACGTCGCCTCCTGCCCGAGGGAGGAGAGCAACTCTGGTCGCTCCTGCCCGCCAAGGTTCGCAACCAGATTCGCAAGGCCCGGAAATGCGGTTGCGCGGCGGTTGTCGGTGGAATGGAACGGGTCGAGGATTTCACTGCGGTGTTCTCAGAAAACATGCGCGACCTCGGCTCGCCGGTCCATAGTCCGTCACTCTTCGAAATGCTGCTGGCCGAGCCATCGCTTGGCGCGCGGGTGGTAATGGTCTACCTTGCGGAAAAACCGGTTGCCGCCGCCATGGTTTTCACCCATAATGCCATCCTCTGCAACCCCTGGGCATCGTCGTTGCGCCGCTACCGGCCGTCGTGTCCGAATATGCTCTTATATTGGGCGATGCTGGAATTGGCGGTGACCAGCGGCTGCCGGTGGTTTGACTTTGGCCGTTCTTCACCGGGTGGTGCCGCCTGCCGCTTTAAACTGCAATGGGGGGCGACCATGACGCCCCTTACCTGGCATGTTTTTTCCCGCAAACCGCACAGCTGGGACCCCCAGGCGGAGACATTGGTCGACGAGGCCTGGAAGTCCCTCGACCTGCCGACTTCACGAAGAGACGGTCCGGCCCGCAGACGCTGGATCAGCCTGTGAGGGATCAGCCCATGCAAGTTGCTGTAAACAAACTAGTTGTTTCCTTGCCGATGCCGATTTTTCTGGTTGTCGAGGATGTCGGCTGGTGGCAGGGCAGGGACGGTTCGGCGAATAATGAACCGTTTCGCAATGGTTTTTCCAGACGCCATTGTCTTGCCGACTACCAGGCCCTTGGCCGTCTGGCAAAACGATTAAAGATGCGTATCGCCATCGGCATGGTTCTTGGCGAGTGGGATCGTCGCAAGCTGTTGCGGGACGTGACGGGCGCCACCTGGATGGGGGCTGTCTGGGACAACGAGTTCAACTGCGGGCCGTGGCTCGATGAGGCGGCGCAATTCCTTCGCGACAATGCGGACTGGCTGGAGATCGCCTGTCACGGCCTCTGCCATGAATTTTGGCGGGACGGGCGGATGGAACGCTCGGAATTCCATGACTCAGGCGGCATTATGCGACCAGCCGATATCGTTAAAAGCCACCTCGACGCCTTTGCCAAGCTCCTGGAAGAATATAAGCTGCCGGGTTTTCCGCGAATCTTTCTGCCCCCCGCCCTGCACCACAGTTTCGGCAATGGCCGCGACTCCATGCAGGCGATTCTTTACGATTACGGAGTAAGATATGTGGTCACTCGTTTTTCCAAGGCCCGCAGATATACCGAACCGCTCCATGAAAATCTCACCTGGGAATGCGGCGTCGGCCTCCTGGAACGCGGCCTCGCCCCGGTGCCCTGGAACGAGGCTGCCGCCAATCCAGCTTGGGATTTCGGTAACCCCATCCTGCCCCTGCATTGGAGCAATCTTCTCCACCCCGATCCGGCAAAGAATTTTACCGTTGTCGACAGGTGGGCGGAGATGCTGGAACAACAGGTGAATTCAATGGCCCATGTTCTGGCCCCGGACTTTGCCTCCTGCTGGAAGCAGGCCGCCGCCTATCATCTTGCGAAACTGACTGCGGGTGAAGGGAAAATTACCATAGATCTCGGCCTGCTTGAGCAGGTTCCCGAGTTTGACGGTTCGATCACTCTGAAGATCAGCTGTCCGCCGGACCTCACCTGGCGGTGCCGAGGCGGGCAGATAGTCGCAACCCAGAAAGATTCGCAGGGAATTCAGGTCGTTGTTCTTCGCCCCTTGCCAGGGAATTCTTACATGGAAGTAGAGCCATCGTGAGAAGGGATATGGCTTGACTTGAAACCCTGATGAAATTGTGCAAACCTCGGGTTGCCATTGAATATAACGTCGATCCTTTTGCCACAATTGGTTTTGTCCAGGCAATTGACATCCATTCCTTGTTCAGCAAAAACTTCAAGAACATGCTTTACGAACATTACCGACAGGAGGGTTCATAGGCCTATGTAAAAACTCCATATCAAGTTGTTATTACTTGATTAACTCTCTAATAAAGAATGCGGATTGTCAATCGGTGAGATTTCGAGAAATACCGATGTGATTGAGCCTCTTGCAAAATAATCAGCTAAAATGAATCCAAAATTTAAGAGAGCAGGTAGAACCAACGCGCCAATATTAGCGCAAGAATGAGATTTTGAGTGCGTTCATAATTCAGCTTGAAAATAAATATACCAATCGGTATATTTTGACCATGGGCAAAGCCGAGCGCACGAAACAATTCATCATCGAACAGGTGGCCCCTGTCTTCAACAAGAAGGGCTATGCCGCCACCAGTTTGCAAGAGCTGACCGAAACCACCGGACTGAGCAAGGGCGCAATCTACGGCAATTTCAAAAATAAGGACGATGTGGCCATCCTTGCTTTTGAGTATAATCTCGCTTTTATCAAGGAGCGACTGAGGGCAAATATTCAAGGCGCCCGTACCTTCCTGGACCGGCTCCTTGCCTATCCGCAAACATTTCGCGAGATATTCAGGCAAGTTCTTCAATCCGGCGGATGTCCGATTGTCAACACCGCGATCGACAGCGGCAATGTCAACGAACCATTGCAAGAGGCGGTACGGGCAGCCATCGGGGAATGGAAAGAGTCGATCGTTTCTCTCGTTGACAGCGGTATCGACAGCGGCGAGTTTGCGAAAGACAGCGATGCAGAGAAAACCGCCCGGGTGTTGATATGCCTGGTCGAAGGCGGATATGCCATGACCAAGGCAACGGGAGAGGAGGGCTATATGCACAATGCCTTGTCCGAGGTGGAAACGATCATTATGGCACTCCACCAGTAAGACAGGACGGTCTGTGGTGCGGACTCGGAACAAAACTGAGGGATGGCGATATGGAAATACGGGATGAGTTGAATGACGTCAAGAAACTCTGGTGGCTGCATGATTCCTACTGGCATGCAACCGCTGTCAGGGAACTGGGTGAGGAACATGCCAACAAGCTCAACATCTCAGCCAATGAGCTGTTTTTCAGAAGATACACCTTGATGCTTCTCAAGTCCGGTCAGATCAAGAAACCGGAAAACATCGAGGACCTGGTCGCCATCTTCAAAAGGATCTGGGCGAACTGCTTTTTTGATGAAATGTATATTCACGAACCGATAACCATCAAAGGAGACGAGGCGGCCTGGGTCGGCCGGCAGTGCAATGCTTTTGATTCTCTGCAAGCAGGGAATATGACGGCCGGATATGCCTGCGGATGCCAGGCGCTCCGCAACGGTGTTATGAAAGCGCTCAGGCTGGAGCCGGTGCATTCCATCGTGGAAAGCCTGGTCAAAGGCGATGAGCAGTGTGTCATCAAGTTCTCTTTCGTGCCGAAAAAATAAGTTTTCTTTGACAAGGAGCAATGTGAAACCAAATTCTGAATATATCAAAGAATTACAGACCATTGTCGGAGAGGCGCCTTACCCGAGGCATATGACCATGACATTGACCGAGATGGATGTCGGCCTGGCGACCATCGAGCTTGAACTGAGTACGGTTCATTTGCAGCCTTTCGGCTTAGTGCACGGCGGGGTGATCGCCACCATGATCGACACGGCGACGTTCTGGGCTGTGTTTATGGGTATTCCGGAGGATGCCGGATTGGTGAACGTCGATCTCAAGCTCAACTATCTCAAGTCTGTCACCAAGGGCAGACTGCGGGCGGAAGGTCGCAGTATCCGCGAGGGCAAAACCATCTGCTATTCCGAGGCACGGGTCTACGACGACCTTGGTTCCCTGATTGCCCATGGCACCTCGACCTTGATGGTCTTGCCTGGCAAGGGACTGCGGGTGAAGAGCAGGAAGTTTCTCCCTGCGTAGCTTTTATGGCCACCGGCATTCGGCAATTATACAATCCATTAGACGAACTCACTTGACTTCAATTCCAACTGCACGAGCAAAAGCAGCGTAATCGAGAGCTGTATTGTGGTCGTGCACGATTCGCCACTGCCCGTCCTGCAACTGAAAAACATAGGTGAGCCAGGTGCTGAATGGCTCGTCATCGGCCTTGGCTCGATAGTCATACTTGACAAGGGCCATCGCCATATCCTCGCCGACCACTTTATGAACAACCGTCCTTTCCCAAATCCAATTCGGATCCTTGAAACGTCTATGGAGGGAAGTTTCCTAACTGTTGTTTACACTACCCTTTCTGTGCCGAATTGGAAACAAATGAACTAAGAGAGTCTTGCGAAAACTGCTGGTATTCACCTTTTTGACAAAGGGCTTGAAGAAAAAATAGACCAGTCCGCCAATTTTCAGCAACGCAGGGTGGCGGTGATACGCTTCGGGTGGAGGAGGATATCCAAGGCATCGATAATACTTGGAATGATGATATCCGCCGCAAAAAGCGCCGACGTTGCCGCACCCTCCCGCCCAAGCACGGCGATTCCCAACCCTGCCTCCTGGAGCATGAGTCGGTCGTTGCGGCCATTGCCGATGCAGACCGACGTCATGCTCCCCAGTTGATGCAGATATTCGGCTTTGCCTTCCTCTTCACTGCCCGAAGGCAGGACATGGACTGTAAAGTCAGAGCCGGCAAGGGCCTGGTGGACGCTGCCGAAGGTATCGGCGGTGAGAATGTGGATTTGAAGATGTTCGGCGAGGAGTCCGAGCAAGTCGGTGACACCGCTGAGCAGCTTTCCGTCAAAGGCCAGGGTACCGTTGTAATCAAGAACAAGATGGGCAAGACGCAGATGGCCAAAATCGGGGATGTCGATCTCGATCATAACTCACCTCCCGCCCTGAGCAGGCTAGCGTTTTGCAATTCGATAACCGTGTCGGCGATTCATAGCTTTGTTCCTCGCGATAGCGCGATATTCCCTGTAAATGGTGCGTTCCCCAAAAGCTCAGCTCTGAAATGCTAAGCATAGTACAGAGAAGATGTTCTGGAGGTCAAACAGGAAATACCTATCGAAATGGCTGCAATCATCACCCATGGTAATGGAGAATTTGAATTTTCATCAGGAGGCTTTTATAGGATTTCGGTGAGTTATCCAAGAAACTCGTCAGACATCCCGTGCATGACTAATGACGCCGCAATTGTCCACATGGTGGCCCAGACCAAAGTGTCGAGAATCCTCCATGAGAGTTGTTTCCTAAAGATCGGTGCAAGCATTTGTCCGCCAAGGCTGAGACAGATAAACCACAGGGTCGAAGCAGAGACAGCCCCGGCCCAGAACAGTAAGCGATGTTCGCCGTGAAACCGGCTGCTGATGCCACCCAGGAGTATAACCGTATCCAAATAAAAATGCGGGTTAAGGAGGGTAACGGCCAAGGTTGTCAGGATGGCAGCGCCCAAAGAAAGAGCGGCCCGATCGCTGGTCTCAAGGCTGCCACCCCTTACGGCCGAGCGAAGGGAGCCACAGCCATAGACAAAGAGAAATCCTGCCCCGCCCCATGCTACCCACTGTGCAAGAGCTGGATTGGCGGACACCGTTCCACCAATACCTGCAACGCCGGCGGTGATAAAGATTGCATCGCAAAGAATACATATCAACGCAACGGTCACATGGTGATTGCCACGAACCCCCTGAGATAAGACAAAGGCGTTCTGGGCGCCTATGGCCACGATCAGTCCTCCACCTGCTCCAAACCCCTGTAAAAAAGGTGCTATCATCATTCGTTTTCTCCACAAATAGTGTTTGCTTGAGAAAATAGGCGAGATAGTTTAGAAAGTAAAATTAATTGTTTTTATATCTGATTAATAATTCTAATAACAAATAATCATGCTTGATTATAAACTCATCGAAGCATTGGCGTTTGTGGCTCAGGGCGGCGGATTTGACAAAGCGGCTAAGGCATTGAATATCACCCAATCTGCTGTCTCTCAGAGGGTAAAACTGCTGGAGGAGCAGATGGGGCAGATTTTGGTGGCGCGCACCGCACCTCCCCGGCTTACCTCGGTTGGTCGAAATCTGTTAAAACACTATCTGCAGGTCAAGCGGCTGGAGGATGATCTGTTCGGCGGGATGGCTCGACAGGTTGACAAAGGGTACACGCCGATAGCGGTGGCTCTTAATGCTGACAGCCTTGCCACCTGGTTTCTTGATGCGATCAAGGCCTTTGTGGTAAAGGAGGGTGTTTTGCTCGATATTCGGGTCGATGATCAGGAGCAGACGCACCAGTTGCTTAAAGATGGTGATGTCGTAGGCTGCATCAGCACCAAGGATCAGCCTCTGCAAGGTTGCCGAATCGACTATCTGGGGCAGATGCATTACCAGCTGTTTGCCTCTCCCGAATTTAAAAAAAAATGGTTTCCCGCAGGGCTCACCATTGCCGATGTTTGCAACGCCCCCGCGATTATTTTTAACCGCAAGGACGAATTGCATAACAAACTCTTTCATCGTGTCCTCGGGCAAGTACCTGACCCTATACCAGCCAACTATGTACCATCCGCTGAAAAATTCGTGGATTTCATTGCCATGGGTCTTGGTTATGGCATGTTACCACGTCAGCAGAGCGAACCATTTACCGGCGACGGTCGATTGGTTGATCTGGCACCTGGTCACAATATCGCCGTGAAACTCTATTGGCATTGCTGGAACTTGAAATCAAAGCAGCTGGTTGAGTTTACCAGACAACTCACTCTCGGTGCCAAAGCGCTGTTGGATGCATAGCTTGACGATGTAACCGTCTATCTGCCAGCCCGGAGTAAACCTGGCATACCTTGCTATTGCGGATCGTCGAGTTTATAGCGTATCCGAAGAATTCCGTCGTTGAAATCTTGGGAGATCAAATGGAATTGGCCGATTTCGTCCGTATTGTCAACATGTTCTCCGATACATGGACAGGAATCATAGTCGCCTATGTTCACTATGCGAACGGTTTCAATTCCGTCCGGAAGACGGGTGAGGTTGAAGTTCCGATTGGCTTTTTCAAGGGAAACCATCTCTTCGGTTACAACCAGGTTTGAGGAAATCGCTTTATTGACTGCAGCTTCGACTTCCTTCGCTTCGTCATCAGTCAGGGCTCTGTCAAAGTGGTAGTCACACTTGGACTTCTTTCTGTTCACATGGGCGCTGAAGCAACGTCCACAGCCAAATTTCCTGACCATTACCTGGTTAAGTATGTGTTCCGCTGAATGCATGCGCGGGGTATAAGATTTTGCCATGTAAATAATTATGTAAAAGAATGTTCAGATCTGGAAAGCGGCTTCAGTTCATTAATCTGTTTTGCTCCAGGGCTGTTCCTGGCATGCCAAAGATCCCATTCTTGTTGCAAACCAAGCCAGAAATCTGCAGACATATCCAACACACGAGACAGCCGCAATGCAATATCCGGAGTTACCGAGCGCCTGCTTTTGATAATTTCGTTCAGACGAGGGTAGGAAACGCCGAGAAGGTGAGCAATCTCGGTTTGTGTGAGGTTAAGAGGCTTGACAAATTCCTCCAAAAGCATTTTCCCCGGATGGGTCGGGGGGCGATTACCAGGCAGCCGCCGGCCAACGTTAGTTTTAATCTGTGATTTCGGTCTCGTAGGCATGGCCTTCCCCCTATTGAGAGCATAATGGGGCCCATTATAGTTGTCAAGCTGTCTGAAAAGTATGCAGAATCACGGCGCAGTCGCCAATTGAGATAGAACGGCCATTTATCCGACCATCCTCTCGCGAAGCCAGGTGTTTCCGATAGCATGACCGCTTGTGTCGTCACTATAGGTCGAAGCAATAGATGCAGCTAACAGCATAGGATATATGTATTTGACATATCAAACATTTTCCGATAACTATTGCAGTTCGGAGGAAGCACGTTTTACCGACTTGCAGGAATGTATGGATGACACTGCCGGTCGCCCTTTTCCGACAGATGGTTGCCGAGGAATTCTTTTATGATTCGTTATGTCCATTATTCTTGGTCCCTGGAAAAACAACTTGCAGGGTTGAGGAAAGCAGGCAAAAAAGCTGAGTTGGCTGCCAGTAAATGTGTGATCATTCTCAATGAGATCAACCACTACGGATGTCATTGTGCAACGGTCTTGAGCCAACGCACCCGAAAAGGTGAGCTGCGGATAAAAAATTGCGTCAAGTACGATCTTGGCGGGGGATATCGATTGGTCACCATCAGGGCAGACAGCCATCTTTTTATCCCTTTTGTCGGTAGCCACGATGATACCGATCAATGGATTGAACACCATCGCTACGATACCTTCGTCCCCCGTAAGCTTCTCTATCGTTGCGAAGAAAGAGTTGCCCGGCCGGATGTCGCCCAAATAAGCCATTATGAGCCGCAAATGGTCGATGATAGAAGCGACGAATACGAAGATCAGCTCAATGCCAGGCTTGATGAAGGGCAATTAAAGTCGGTCTTCCAGGGTCTTTTCATGAATCCTCCTTGTGCCCGGACAAAACCGACAGTGCAGTGCCAGCAAAAGGGGCGACCGCAAGAGTCCACAGCACCTCGGCAATCCGTTGAATGGAGGTGTTATTAAAATGGATGATACGGTCGCAAAAACAATCCACCGGACCCGTTGCGTCAAAGGGTCGGGATGAGCCGAAAAAATTACTCCGGGGGACCTGGAGAGCATCTTAAGCGGGTTGGTTATTCCCAACGATGGTAACGTTTTGATCGGCATGCCAAGAGCTCGGACGATGCCGGGGTTTAAAAATTATCCGACGAGCTGGCACTCATTCAAACGGTCGTTTTTTTCACCCCGATAGTCGACGATCCTTACGATTTCGGGCGAATCGCCGCCGCCAATGCGCTATCCGATGGGTATGTCATGGCCGGCAGTCGTTCCGGCTTCAGCATCAGTTCCTCGAATCCTCTCCTTGGCGCCGTTGGCTGTTGCAGTTCCGGGTCCTGCGGGGCCGGAGGATGCGGCTGCTGATACGGTTGTTGTTGCCTGCCTCAATCGACTGCGCCTCAAACGTCGTTTCAAAAAGGAAATATCCTGTAAGGTCAGCCTGGTGAAAAGAGTAGCGTGACCGGTATTTTAAGTGTTGAGAAGTCGTTGTAAAAACATCTGGTAATGGTTGGGTTGTGTCCGTTTTCGCGGGGTTACCACGTAAAAATTCCTTTTCATCACCAGCCCGGCCACCTTGATTTCCTTGATCGTCCCATTGGCTAATTCGTCCTGCACGGCATGGCGGGAGAGTATCGAAACGCCAAGACCGGCTTTCACCGCTTCCTTGACCGAGGCGCTCGAACCAAGGGTTGCACAGATATCGAACCGGTCGAGGGTGTACTGCTGCTGGCTGAGGAGTGTCTCCATGCTCTTTCGTGTTCCGGACCCCCGTTCGCGAACGATGAAGGGAAGCTTGTAGAGTTCTTGCATGGTTATTGCCGCAGGAGTTGGACTTGCGGCAGTCGTGACAAGGATCAATTCGTCCTCGGCAAACGTCTGGAAGAGGAGGCCGGCACCAGGTAGCTTAGCGCCGACTACGCCGATCAGCAGTTCGCTGTTGGCGACTGCTTCGACGATCTTCGCGGAATCGTTGATCCTTATTTCAAAAGAGATTCCCGGAAACTCATTTTTAAAGGAAGCGGCGATTGCCGGCAGCATATAGGTGCCGGGAATGGTGCTGGCGCCGATGACCAGCTCTCCGGACATGCCCTGCCGGGTGGTATTGATGTCCTCTTCGAGGCGGCGTAGATCGTCAAGTATCGCCATCGCCCTCGGGTAGAGCATCTCCGCCTCGGCGGTTGGCAGGATTGATCGGCCGAGTCGGTCAAACAGCCGACAGTTGAGCCGAGCCTCGAGATTTTGAATGTGTTCGCTAACCGTCGGCTGGCTGGTGTAAAGCAGTTCGGCGGCCTTGGTGAAACTTTTTTCCCGGTATACGGCAACGAAAATTTGCAGGTGACGTGTTTCGATGGCTGGATCCCTCATTTGTATGTAAATTTGTTTTGATTTGTAGGCTGTTCGGTGTTTGATTATAGTGGCAGCGGTGATGATTTGCCAGTGAAAATCTTTTACTGCTCTGTATCGCAACCTCTTCCGCGAGTTTCTTATGGATGCTTTTCCGACAGGTTTCTCGGTTTCACTCCCTGGCTGGGCGATGGCCAGGCTTGGGACCGTGGCCGAAACTTTCGATACGGTTGAAAAACGTATGGCTTTGGTTCTTGAATTTGCCAGGTGCAATGTCGAGGAGGATACCGGCGGACCTTTTGCCGCCGGAGTATTCGAGTTCCATACCGGCCGGCTGGTGGCAATGGGCATGAACCGGGTGATGCCTTCGAACTGTTCGAGCGCCCACGCCGAGATTGTCGCCCTGTCCCTGGCTCAGAGCCGTCTAGGGGTTTATGACTTGGGTGGCCCGGAACAACCGGCGCATGAACTGGTGGTGAACTGGTGCCCCTGCGCCATGTGTTTCGGGGCGGTGCTGTGGTCAGGGGTCAGGCGGTTGACCATTGCCGGCAGCGGCCCGGAACTTGAAGAGCTGACCGGTTTCGATGAAGGTCCGCTCCATCCGGCGTGGCGAAATGAGTTGCTGAAACGGGGCATAACCGTGCAGGAGGATGTTCTCCGCGAGGAGGCCCTGGCACTCTTTTGCTGGTTTCGAGATAGCGGCCGTCCTGTCTATAATGCCCGTCAGGGATAACTTCCTGAAGAAGATCTTGCTTAAATATTCATCCCTTCTGAGTTGACGATACCTATTATGGAATTACAGCCCGTATTAAATGATTTACAGGTTCTGGCCCGACAGGCTGGTTTGATCCTCGCCGACGGCTATGAAAAAGAACACCAGCTTGCCTATAAGGGGGAAATCGATCTGGTGACTGAGATCGACCACCGTTCGGAGGAGTTTCTGGTCGGGGAGATAGGGCGCCGTTTTCCCGGCCATCAGGTGCTGGCCGAAGAAGGCGGAGGCGAAGATGGCGGCCGCCATCAATGGTACATAGACCCCCTCGACGGCACGGTAAACTATGCACATGGGGTGCCGTTTTTCTGCGTGTCCATTGCCTATGCCGTTGCCGGGAAATTGACTCTGGCGGCGGTTTTCGATCCTATGCGGGATGAACTCTTTACCGCCGAACGCGGCAAGGGGGCGTGGCTTAACGGGCGAAGGCTTGGCGTCCGGCCGGTAACCGAGCTTGCCCGATCGCTCTTGGTAACCGGGTTTCCCTATGACATCTGGAAAACGGAACAGAACAATCTCGATCATTTCGGTAAATTCGCGAGGATTTCGCAAGGAGTGCGCCGCCTGGGCTCGGCGGCCCTTGATCTCTGTTATGTTGCCGCCGGCCGCTTCGATGGCTACTGGGAACTCTCCCTGAAACCTTGGGATCTGGCGGCCGGGGTGCTGATCGCCCTGGAAGCGGGGGCACGGGTAACGAATCTCAACGGCGGTGCCGAATTGCTGTCGCCTCCTTACTCGGTATTGGCGGCTACCCCGGAGATTCACGGCAAGATGTTGGAAAATTTATTGGCAGGCCGTTGACTTACGAAAATCATGCGAGTACTTACCGCTGAGGAATCGATTCGCCTCAAAATTCTCAACTTTCCGCTTATTCTCGGCGTGGTCTATATTCATGCCTATTCCGCCACCATCGACCACGCCGGTGTCAGCCTCGGTCCCGAACAGCTCAATTATCTGCTGATTTTGTCAGAATTCTGATCTCCCAGGGACTTGCCAGGATAGCTGTGCCGCTCTTTTTTCTTATGTCCGGATATTTTTTCTTCCAGGGCTTCACGTGGTCATGGCAGGGGTACGGCTTGAAACTTGTCAGCAGGGCGAGAACCTTGCTCCTTCCCTACCTGTTCTGGACGATTCTTGTGGTTATCACCCGATTTCTCGGGCAATCGATCCCGGCAGTCAAAGCCTATTTTTCCGGTGACGGCGGGCTGATAGCCGATTTGTCGATTTTTGATCTCGCCAACGCCGTGCTCGGTTTTACCAGGGCGCCGGAGGCGTATCACTTCTGGTTCATCCGCGATCTTATGCTGCTCATGCTTCTCAGTCCCTTGATATTCCTTGTACTGCGATTCTTTGCCCTGCCGGTTTTGGCAGGGGTGTTCGCCCTCTGGATCACCGGCAAGTGGCCGCTGTATACCCCCGATGTGGTCGGGGTGCTGTTTTTCTCTCTTGGCGGTTATCTAGCCATGAAGGGGAAAAGCCTCTTGATGTTTGATAGATACGGTAAATGGTTGGTATTAGCTTATCTTCCGGTGCTTCTTGCCGATGTGATCTGGTATGAGGCACCGTTTAACCTTTGCCTGCACCGTTGCGGTATAGTCATCGGTCTCTTGGCGGTGCTCTATGCCAGCAAACTGATCGTTAAACGTGAACGCTACAAAAAAATTCTTCTCTGGCTTGGCGGCTCGAGTTTTTTTGTTTATGCAGTCCATGAACCGTTCTTGGGAATTGTCAGGACTATCGCCTTTCAGACTTTACCCCTCAACTGGCCATACACCATATTACTGATTTATCTCCTCGTACCGCTGGGCGTTGTTGCCGTTCTTGTCGTGGTGCACGCTGTTCTCGGAGCATACCTTCCGCGATTGCTGAGACTTGTTACCGGCGGGCGATGAAAGGATCCCTCCGCAACGCATCACTCTGCAGGTCTTGTCGAGGAGCATTGCAGAGGGAATGGTGACCGTCAAGAAGCAGCCTGGCCGCTGTAAAGAATTCGTCGTTCGACGTTCGCCGCTGAGCGGGTGCCGGTCAAGACCATAGCCTGTTTCAGTTCGCCCTGTAAGGTCTCGATATATTTCTCAACGCCCGCCTGCAGTCCGCCCACGGCGGCAACCGAAAAGGGCCGGCCGATCAAGACCGCATCGGCGCCCAGGGCGAGCATCTTGAGGATATCGCCACCGGTACGCACGCCGCCGTCGACCAATATGGTGATTCTGCCTTTCACCCTCGCAGCAATGTCGGGAAGCACCGTGGCCGTAGCCGGGGTATGATCCATTACCCGGCCACCATGGTTCGAGACGACGATGGCTTCAGCACCGGCAGACAGCGCCTGTTCCGCATCGTCTGCGGTCATGACCCCCTTGAGAATGAATTTCATGCCGCATTTTTTGATAATGTCGCCGAGTTTTTCCACCGGTTTCGGGGAAACCGGGCGGCCCATACGGCGAAGAGTGATAAGGCCCGCGGCATCGATGTCCATACCCAGGGTGTCGCAACCGGTCGCTTTCGCCAGTTCGAGTTTGGCAAACAGCTCCTCGTCCTCCCAAGGTTTAACGAAAGGAATGCCATAGCCACCGGCTGCTCTAATGGCGGCAAAACCCGATTTATGGATAAACTCAGGCACCCCATCGCCGGTGCAGCCGATGATCGATTGTGCCTTACAACCATTGATTATCGCTCCGATATATTCCTCTTCGGACACACCGCCACCCATATTGAAGGACACACCGCCGATCGGCGCGGCCAGGAGCGGCAAAGCCAGGGTTTTGCCGAGGATGCTAACCTTCGTGTCCGGTTCGGTTACGTCGTGGATGAGGCGCATGTTGAATTTAATATCTGCCAGGGCCGAAACATTATCGATAAAGCTTGAACCGCTGCCCAGTCCTCCCATACCGGGAACCTCCCCGGCACAGGCCCGGCCGTTGCAAACCGGGCATACCCGGCAGTATTTTTCCATCAGTTTTTTGGCATTGTCGCGAAACTCTTTCATTCTGTTCTCCTTCTGCTTTATATGAAGCGGTATCTGCCTTTTTCTTCCGTAACACATCGCCTGAGAGGCCAGATTTATTATAAAAATTGCGGATCTGCAAGACAATTCCGAGGATACTGAGGGTGGAGTGTTCACCATCCGTGTTCGGCCAGCTGATAAAGAAAAAGGGTGATGCCGATAAACAAAATCACCCCCATCGTTAGGGTGGCGAAGATTGTCGGGAGAATCCTTCCAGCCAGGCATGACAAAAAGACGCGTGCCTGCCGTATCTGGTTGTACAGAAGGCGGCCGGCGACCTCGCCGGACAATTGGTTGAACAATAGGTGATCGATGCTCTGGGTGTTTTCTTTCATCTGTTTTCCTCCTTTGTGGACTTTTACCGAAGGAGCATAACTCCAGGCACGAGGGGTATCACAGAGCGAGCCCCTCTCTTTTTTTTTGCGAAAAAAAGAGAGGGGGGTTATTGCAACCTGTCCGGCATGGTTGTCAAAAGCATCTCCAGCTCGGCTTGACTGAAGTCATAGCTTTGTCGGCAGAACTCACAGCGTACTTCCGCACCCTCCTTCTTTTCAACAAGGTCACGGATGTCCTGTTGTCCAAGGGAGAAGAGGGCGCTTTCCATTTTGGCCCGACTGCAGCTGCACTGGTAGTACAGTTTGCCGCTGCCGGTTTTATGGTGCGGGATGTCCTGAAATACCATGGAGAGAATGTCGCCCGGGCTTTGGCCTGCCAAGAGCAGGGTTGAGAGAGGCGGCATATGGGCAATCTTCTCTTCGATTTTCGTGAGCAGCGCTTCATCGGCCGGCGGCAATGATTGAATGAGAAAGCCCCCGGCTGCAGCTATGATACCCTCTTTGTCAAGACGGATGGCCAAGGCCAGGGTCGAGGGTGTCTGCTCGGACTGGGCGAGGTAATACGCCAGATCCTCGCCGATTTCGCTGGTGTACAGCTGGATCGTTCCCGGATATTTGCTGTTCTGTCCGATGTCTTTGACGACCGTCAGAAACCCCGCCCTGCCGAGGCCGGCGGCGACGTCAATACGGCCATTATTAAGCGGCACCTCGCCATGCGGGTTGGCGACATAGCCGCGCACCCAGCCTTGTGATCCCGCCTCGGTGATGATTTTTTTGAGAGGCCCATTCCCCTCGAATTTCAGGAGGACACTTTGGTCATCTTTGAGGAGAGCGGCAAACAGGGCAGCACCGGTCAGGGCCCGGCCGAGGGCGGTGGCGGCTGTCGGGCAGACGTCGTGGCGTCGGCAGGCCTCGGTAACGAGAGTGGTGGTTGAACAGGCAACGCCAAAAAAATTGCCTGCCTCGGAAATAACTCGTTCAATAAGATCGGCCATAAGATGTCAGCAAACAAAAAAGGTTGTCGGAAATGGCACAAGGTTGTCATGGCGACACTATAGCATGAGAGTTTGGGTAATGAAAGGACAGCAGGCAAAGCTTGCGGCGTCTGCAGAGTCAAACCCGCGTCGGTGGCGGAACGGGCGGTTGCTGAATGATGGCACGTGGGGATGGAGACTTGGCACTTTTGGTATGGTGTCAAAAGTTTACGTTTACGTTCGAGTCGTAAAAAGGTAGAATGTTCCGTCATTAGAATCCCCCTACCCCGTAAAAGACGCTTACTTTCTGCCATCTTTCCGGGGTTAAAACTTCATACCAAGGAGCAAGATTATGCGAATATTAGTTTTCTTCACTTTGTTATTGATTGCCCTGCCCTCATACGCCAAAGAGATCGCCGGGGTGATGGTAAACGATACCCTGCAGACCGAGGATGGCACGACACTGCAGCTGAATGGCGCCGGGATCAGGTCGAAATTATTTATGGATATCTATATCGCCCAACTCTACATGGAAAAACCCTCTGCCTCTGCCGCTGAGGTCATTGGCGATAAAGGAAAGAAGAGAATCGTCATGCACTTCCTGTATAAGGAAGTTACCAAGGATAAGCTGATCGAGGCTTGGAATGAAGGTTTTAAAGACAACAACAGCGCTGACGACCTTACGAAACTGCAGGAGAGGATCAATCAGTTTAATGCCCTGTTCGTCGATGTGAAAAAGGATGATGTGATTATTCTTGATTATGCAGCGGCAACCGGAACTGTCGTGACCATTAAAGGGCAGAAGAAAGGCGCCATTGCCGGTGCCGATTTCAACGATGCGCTGTTGAAGATCTGGCTGGGTGAAAAACCGGTAAACGGCGGCTTAAAGGACAATTTGTTGAGTTATAAAAAATAGTCGAAAAATCAGCGAACCAGCGAGTCGACCCGGCAGACCAGCCTTGGTTCTGCCGGGTGCTTGTGCTGGTCGGAAAACCCCACGCTATTTTTGCGCAAGGGATTCGGCGAGAAGCTCCATGGTGTGGGCACACCGGATCGTCGGATCAGCCTTGCCGACTGCACCTTTGAGCATGATCATGCAGCCGGGACAGTCGGTGGCGACGGTTTTCATGCCGGTCGCCTGAATGGTATCGACCTTGTCACGGGTGATCTGCTTGGAGATCTGGGGGTGGCTGAGGAAGGAATAGGTTCCCCCGAAGCCGCAGCAACGGTCGGAGTTTTTCATCTCCTCGATCTTGTGTCCGGAACTGCCGAGAAGGGCGCGCGGCTCCTTCCAGACATTGGAACCCCGCTTGAGATGGCAGGAATCGTGGTAGGTGATCCCCTTCTCGGGTCCGACGGCCGTTAGCTTCGCCGAGGCGCCGAGGATGTTTTCCAGAAAGGCCGAGGCGTCCATGGTCTTTGTCGAAAGGGCCATGGCTTTGGCCGACCATTGCGGATGATCGGCAAGACGTCCGACGAAATCCCGTTTGACCGCCATGGTGCAGGTCGGGCAGATGCAGAGAATGTAGTCGACCTGCGCCTCGGTGAAGGCCTCGACGCTCTGTTTGGCGAGGTACTCGCCGGTCTCGGTATCGCCCGAGTAGAGTGCCGGGATACCGCAGCAGTTTTGGGCTTTGGGGAAGACCACCTCGACATTGAAGGAGTTGAGAACCTTGATCAGGCTGATTCCCACCTCGGGGTAGACGAAATCGGCGCCGCAACCGACAAAGAATCCGACCCGGTGGATCGGCTTATCGACCTTTTGAATTATTGAATCAAATTGATCGCGGAAGGGTTTCTCGGCAATCGCCGGCAGGTTTCGCCATTCGGTATAGTCGCGGGACATGAAGTGCAGGGGCAGGTGGCGAATGATTCGTCGTCCGGCATCATCACTATTCTTCTCGGTGACCGGGAGTTGCAGTTTGGAGGCCGCTCGCACCATGGTGTGAAAGAGCGAGCGATTTTTCATGACTGCCTTGAAGGCGACATTCTTGATGGCCCCCATGCCGTATTCCTTGGTGACCTCGTTACGCAGATGGAGGATGATCTCCTCCAGATCGATCTTGGCCGGGCAGACGGCAACACAGGAACGGCAGCCGATGCAGGCCCTGGTGATCTCCTTGGCGCGGTCGAGACCCTCGTAGAAGGCGGTGAGTATAATGCCGATGGCGGAAATATAGATGGAACCGAAGACGTGGCCGCCGACGGTCTGGTAGACCGGGCAGACATTGGCGCAGGCGCCGCATTGAATACAACGCAGGGCGTCCTGGCAGGCCTTGGATTCATAGAGGGCCTCGCGGCCGCCGTCGATGAGAACGATATGCTGTTCCTTGGGCTGGCCATTGACCGGCACGCACCCCCTGATCCAGGTGACATAGGAGGTGAGCAACTGGCCGGTGGCGTTGCGCGGCAGGAGCATGGTGATTTTAATAGCGTCTTCGATAGTGCGGACCAGTTTATGGATGCCGGCAAAAACCACGTGGACCTTGGGCAGGGTGGCGCACAGCCGGGCATTGCCTTCGTTGGTGACCAGTCCGATGCCGCCGGTTTCGGCAATAAGGAAATTGGCGCCGGTCAGACCGATGTCGGCGTTGAAATATTCCTTGCGCAGCCGCTCGCGGGCATGATCGACGAGGGCCTTGATCTCCGCCGGCAGGGTCTTCCCCGATTCCTTGCTGAACAGTTCGGCGACCTCCTCCTTGAACATATGGATAGCCGGCATGACCATATGGCTTGGCCTTTGTCCGGCGAGTTGGACAATCCATTCACCGAGATCGGTTTCCGAGGCACGGATGCCGTTGGCCTCCAACGCCTTATTGAGATGGGCCTCCTCGGAGACCATCGATTTCGACTTGGCGATGAGGGTGGCCTTTTTTTCTTTGGCCAGGCGGATCACATAGTCGTTGGCCTCCTTGGTATCCTTGGCGATGAAAACCTTGGAACCGGCCGCCTCGGCGTTTTTAATAAACAGGGCGAGCAGTTCTTTCCGGCGGACTCGAACCTCATCCTTGATGGCGGCCAGGTCCGTGCGCATTTCTTCGAAGTTTAAACCCCTGAAGGCGTTTTCCCGGGCTATCAGGTAGGCGTCGCCGAAAAGATGGAGGGCCTTGCTGAGTTTAGGATTGCCGATGGCATCCTCAACACTCTTTTTATATGTCATATCCGTTGCCATAGCGTTTTTCCTTTTCTAAGTTCTACCCCCTTGTGTGGGGTTAGTTTTCCATCAGATCGTTGGAAATGTTCTCAACCAGAAGAATATGCAGTTCTCTGGGACCATGGCAGCCGATGGTCAATACTCGTTCGATGTCGGCGGTTCGGCTGGGACCGGTTATATAGGCGATAAACTTCGGAGCGATGCCCTGGTGCAGAGCTGACATGGGGGCAGCCGCGGCAAGATTGTCGGCAAGGATTGTCGTCGGGTCGACGAAGATGAAATGTTTTTCGGGAATGGTGGTGGCAAGGCGAATATTTTCATCGGTGCTTTCCAGCACCACGGTTCCGGTGTCGGCCATGGCAAAATTGCTGAAAGTTACGCCGGCCCCGGGGAAGAGCCCTCCGTCTCGGAATTGCTTGTTCAGAAGCTCAACGCCGGCCCCTGCCAGGAGTGCTTTGAGGCCGTACCGTATGGCCAAGGGCGTCTCCGGTACCAAGGTGATTCCTTTGGCCTTGCCGGAAATATACTTTACCGCCTCTTCGAGGCTCGCTGCCCTTTCCACTTGTGCCCCGACTCGTTTTGCCGATTCGATAAAGCGCTCAACCTTGTTGTCAGTCATAACATTCATCCTTTACTAGAGAGTTTTCAACCAGTCCTTGTGGGCAATGAAAAAATCCGGAAACGCTTCCCTGGCAACAACATCGGTAAGGGAGGCAGGGTTGAGGAGGATATCATCGGCAAAACCGACGGCATATCTGCTTGCCACGAGGATAGATTGCAAATAGAATGCCAAGTTGCTGTTGGTAGCAATGTTGCTAAAAATATTGAAAAAAATGTGTCCTTTGCCAATTTCCTTAAAGAATCGAGAAGGTGTTGTCTGGAAAATAGGATAGCCTGGTATCTTCTTTGCCACATATATTGCTCAGAGCGGAGGTGGACCTCATGTCCTGGAGTAAATTCAAGGTTCGAAATGTTTTACCTTTTCCTTTCTGGTGGCGGTGACACAGTCTGTCCGGTAAAACAGACAAGACAATGAGACAGTTTTTTCGTCACTCCATCTTTGTCGGTTAACAATTTGAAAATACATCCAAACAGATAACTGGTAGTGGAGGTGTCTGTCATATTTCTTGCCGATTGCTTTGCCGAGAGGAATTCCGTTGTATACCCATCCGCATGCATAGCAGGCAAGAAATTTTGCGGCGGTTAACTTGTGTCCGAAATTGTGGACAGCCACCTAAAGCTCGGCCACACCGGAAGGGATCAGGCAAATGAAGACGAAGTCCTCGCCGCCGCCATTCATAAATTGGTGATCCTCGTTGCCGGGGATGAAAAGCACCGTGCCGCTGGTCACCTCTCGCCATTCGCCGTTCTGGTATACCTTGCCCTTGCCGGAGTGGATAAAAATCTCGTGTTCCCAGGCGTGGGAGTGACGTGGAGTGAAACCACCCGGGGCGACAGTAAAGACGCGCATACAAAAGTTGTCGGCGTTGTCTTCCTTGCCGATAACGACCCTGCCGGTAACACCTTTCACAGTTTCGCTGTTGAACTGCTGAGCGGGACAATCTTGGTAACTGGTAATCTTCATATAATTTTCCTGGATGAATATTGAGTTATTGCTGTTTGTTGGCCGATCATACTTCACATAATAAAAAGAAATTTGGAGAATGCAACGGCTAAGAAGACGAAGATTTGTTTGATGTCTTGCCGGTTAAACCCATGTAAATGGCAGCCAGAGTGAGAAAAACTCCCGTCCAGTTGAGAAGGGATGTTGGTCGGTCAAAAAACAGGACATCCCAGAGAAACGACAGGGACGGCTGAAGAAGAAGCATGAGTCCGGCTAGGGAGGTTTGAATTTTCGGTAAGGCCCCGGCGATCAGCATCCAGCCGACAGTCTGGCAGAAAAAGCCGAGGCTGATCAAAGACAGCAGGCTTTTCAGGTTGGGAATAACAAACGACTCGCCGGCCGCTGTCATTTTTGTACCAAGAAAAAAGGCGCAACAGAAGCAGACGAGCATAAGGGAAAAGACTGGGGAACGATTGCCGGCAACCTGGGCTTTTTTCAAGCTGAGAAGATAAACGGCATAGCAGACAGCGGTGAGAAGGCCGAAGTACACGCCAGTTTTGTAGGTGCTGCTCAATCGGTGCCAATCGACACCGACGATGAGAAAGAGCCCAAAGATTGCGATGGGCAAGGATGCGAGGAAGCGCGGGACGAGCCCTTTCTCCCAAAAAAAAGATGGAGACAGCGGCCAGGATGAAGACCTGAAAATTGCCGAGCAGAGTCGCGAGCCCCGGTCCGATATACATGATGCTTTCGTGCCAGAAAAACAGATCGAGGGCAAAGGTCAGGCCGCAGAAGGAAATGAGGAGAAGTTGCCAGGGTGGTGGCGGTTTGTGCAGGTCTTTTTTTCAAACCGCAAGGGCCAAAAGAAAAAAGAAACCGAAAAATACCCTGTAAAATGCCGAGCAGGTTGGCACCACATCGGCGAGCTTGACGAAAATCGCTGAAAAGCTGATCATGAAGGCGCCGGCAAGCATCTGGAAAATCGCTCGATACTGGCGGAAAAAGTCACCCATAATTTATTTCTTTGTGCTTCTCAGTGATTAATTTGAACATTTGTGCAAAGCACTAAACAATAATGGACTTGGCGCTCTTTCGCATCATTTAACCGGGTGACGGTTGAGCATTTGTCAGAAACAGCCGAATATTTGCGGAAAAAATTTCAGTTTTCCTTCGTTGCCGGTTGAATTGGGTATAGACGGCCAGGGCTTGGGTGGAGGCAATGGTCTTTGATGGGTTGTGCAAAATATCATAAACGATGCACATTACCGGCAAGACAATGGGCATTGTTCAGGGTTTACAAATAAACCGAAAAAACATAAGCAAAAAAATAAGATATTGATAACGATTAATTAGCTCAACCGATCGAACGATATGAGAAAAATCTGGTTGATTTTCTGTAAAAATTTTGTATTTGTAAACGTTTGATAATTTTCATAGCTCAAGGTTGATTTGGTTTTGAAGTGCACAAACCGCACACAGGACCTGGACGTTGACAGTGACACTGAACGTCAGGCAGATTCTTTTCTAGGGGAACACAGCGAAACGATATGAATGATCTTTCCACCAAATATCTGGGACTGGCGCTGAAAAATCCGATTATTGTCGGCAGTTGCGGGTTTACCAATAGCGTGGCCAAAATTAAAGAGCTGGCCGACAATCAGGCCGGGGCAATCGTTCTCAAATCGCTCTTCGAGGAGCAGATCCAGGCGGAATATTCCGCCAATCTGCAAAGCTACAACGCCGATTACCCGGGAGCCAACGATTACATTCGTGAATATACCAGGGGCAATGAGGTCGAGACCTACCTCAAGCTCATCGCCGAGGCCAAGAAGGCCGTGGATATTCCCATTATTGCCAGTATCAACTGCGTTTCCTCCGCCGAATGGGTTTCCTTCGCCAAGTCGATAGAGGAGCAGGGTGCCGATGCCATTGAGCTGAATGTTGCGCTCTTGCCGTCAAATCCGCGACTGACCAGCGCCGATAACGAAAAGAAATATGTGGAAATCATTAACTGTGTCGGCGATCTGGTGTCCATCCCGATAACCTTGAAAATGGGCCACTATTCTGCAGCCCTTGCCGGTCTCATTCAAAAATTGAGCTGGATCAAGAAGGTCGGCGGATTCGTTCTTTTCAGCCGTTATTACACGCCGGATATCGACATCGAGAAGATGATCGTCAAGTCAGCCGATATGATCAGCAGCCCCGGTGAAACCTGTAACTCCCTGCGCTGGATTGCCCTGATGTACGGTCAGATAGACAAGGCTCTGGTTGCCTCGACCGGGGTCCATGACAGTGAGGATTTGATCAAGCAACTTCTAGCCGGGGCAACGGCGGTGCAGGTCGTGTCGACCATCTATAAAAATGGCGTGGCGCGGATTCCCGCCATGCTCGCCGGCCTTGACGAGTGGATGACCCGGAAGTCGTACGGCAGCCTCGCCGATTTTCGCGGCAAGCTCAGCTACGAAAAAGCGGCCGACGCCGCGGTTTTCGAGCGTACCCAGTTCATGAAATACTATGGCGGGATATCCTGAACCGGCAGGTCATGAATATGAAAGGTCGCCGGGCCAACCACCTGTTCTCAACAACAAGATACCTCTGTACTATCTTCTAGCTATCATCGGATATTTATGAAATCGTTGCTGACATTCCCGAAAGGCGGAGTTCATCCGCCTGAATTCAAGGCGCAGACCCAGGGACTGGCTATTGAAATTATGCCGGTGCCCGATGAAATCGAAGTGATTCTCGGGCAGCACATCGGCGCTCCCTGCCAACCGACAGTCGCCAAACGCGAGGAGATCGGTGAAGGTGCTCTGATTGGTGAGGTTAAGAAAGGTTTGGGCGTGCCGCTGCATGCCCCGGTTGCCGGCAAGATCAAGGACATCGGTAACTCGGTGCATCCGATTCGGGTCAGTGCCCCGTCCATTACCCTGACGGTCAACCGCGAGGCGGAAGCGGTGCGTTATACCAAAGAGGAGTGGCAGAACCTTGATGCCGCTGAACTCCTGACCAGGGTCCATGACGGTGGCATTATCGGCATTGGCGGGGCCGGTTTTCCGACCCATGTGAAACTGAAACCGCCGGCCAATTCGCCGGTCGACACCCTCATCTTAAACGGGGCCGAATGTGAGCCGTACATCACCGCCGACCATCGGGCAATGCTTGAATACACCACGGAGATTGTTGAGGGTGCAAAAATCATCCTGAAGATTCTCGGGATAGGCGAGTGCCATATCGGCATCGAAAACAACAAGCCCGATGCGATCCTGGCAATGACCAAGGCCGCCCAACAGGCCTCCACCAGCGGTGCCTCCGTCAAGATCCGCACCCTGCAAGTGAAATATCCGCAAGGTTCGGAGAAGCAGCTTATCCAGGCAATTACCGGGCGGAAGGTTCCGGCCATGGCCCTGCCTTCGGCGGTGGGCGTGGTCGTGCAGAATGTTTCTACGGCCAAGGCCATTTACGATGCGGTGGTTTTGCGAAAACCGTTGTACGAAAAGGTCATCACCGTCGCCGGCAGGGGAATAGGCAGACCCGCCAATCTTCTGGTGAAGATCGGCACAAAACTGGGGGATATCGTTGAGTATCTCGGTGGCCTGCAGCCGGGCTTATCGAAGATCGTGCTGGGTGGGCCGATGATGGGTTTTGCCGTGTCAAGTCTTGAGGTGCCGGTTACTAAAACCACCTCGGCGGTGCTGTTTCTCACCAAGGACGAAATCGATACCAACCCCCATTCCCAGTGCATCAGATGCGGCTGGTGTCTTGAGGCTTGTCCGATGGGCTTGGAACCGAAAGAAATTGCCCTTCACGTCGAGGCAAATCGATCGGAGGCCACCGAGCCGTTCGGGGTGTTTGATTGTTTCGAGTGCGGTTCCTGCGCCTATGTCTGCCCGGCGAAACGGCCCCTGGTGCAGTTTATCCGTTTGGCAAAGATGAAGGCGAAACGACCGCAATAGAGACTGGAAAAGAACAGACAGAGTTTGCTGACAGTGATTGACCCCGACAAAGTGGGTTTTGACGATAAAGAGGAGGCTTTGAGGAGAGTCGTGAACAAAGAACAAGCGTTGGACGACCAGTCGGCTGCGCCGGTGGGCTTGTGGAAGGTTTCCACTTCGCCGCATCTGAAAAGCAGTGAGTCGGTCGAAAAAATTATGTGGACGGTTGTGGCCTGTCTGGTGCCGTCACTGGTTCTCTCGGTATTTGTATTCGGGATTCAAACCCTCCTGATCACCGCGGTCTCGGTGATAAGTTGCGTGGCCGTCGAGTGGCTCAGTCAAAAGGCCCTCGGACGCCCGGTGACCATCAAAGACGGCAGTGCGGTGCTGACCGGGATGCTTCTGGCCTTTGTCATTCCGCCCGGTGTATCGCCCCTGTTGCCGATTCTCGCGGCCATTTTCGCCATTTACATCGGCAAACATCTCCTTGGCGGTATCGGCTACAACTTCTTTAATCCGGCACTTCTCGGCCGGGCCTTTCTCCTGGCGTCTTTTCCGGTGGCTATGACCTCGGCCTGGTTGCCGCCGGTGAAGAATCTGGCAATTTTCTCCTTTTTTAGTGGTTCGCTTGATGCAATTTCCACGGCAACTCCCCTGGCGGTGATGAAAGAAAAGGGGATGGCGGCCTTTACCGAGGCCTTCGGCAGCGGCACCGATCTTTACAGCAGCTTTTTCTTCGGCTGGCGGCCCGGCTGTATCGGCGAGACCTCCGGTTTTCTCCTCCTGCTCGGTGGCCTCTACCTCCTCTACCGGGGCTATATCACCTGGCATATTCCGGTCTCCCTGCTCGGAACCATTGGCCTGCTGACCTGGATATTCGGCGGTCAAGGCTATATGACCGGCGATCCCCTGCTGGCCCTGCTCTCCGGGGGTGCCATACTCGGGGCTTTTTTCATGGCCACCGATTATGTCACCAGCCCGAGCAACAGGATGGCAAAGATTGTTTTCGGTATCAGTATCGGCGCGCTGACCGTGCTGATCAGGCTGAAAGGCGGCTACCCGGAAGGCATCTGCTACGCCATCCTGCTGATGAACCCCCTCAGTACCGTTCTCGATGGCTGGTTCAAGCCGAAACGTTTTGCACCGCCGCTTGGAGGTGTGAAATGAAAAATATCATCACCATAGTCATTCGTCTTACCATCTCCTGTCTGCTGGCGGCAAGCGTCATGGGGCTCTGCTTTATCCTTACCAGCAATGCCAAAAAGCATAATGAGCATGTACAGGAACAGCGGGTTATTTATGAGCTGCTTGGCTATAAAAATGGCGCGAAAATCCCTGATACCATGGCCCTGCATGAGGTGTACCGGTATGTTATAACCGGTGGTGACCAACAGTCCATCGGCTATCTGGTGCCGCAAAGCCACGGCAAGGAGAGTGGTTTCCTTTTTGTCAATATCGATCTTGGCGGTAGGCTTCTGGCAAACAAGGCGGTTAATCTCAGCGAGACCGATGCTTTGGATGGGAAATTGCGGGGCAAGGCAGTCGAGCAGGCAGCAGGCCCCGGATATACGGTGAAATTTGCCGATCAGACCATCGTCGTCACCAATAACGGCACCCGCATCGCCTATCTTCTTGGTGGTAAATTCCAAGGCTTTAAAACCTTTGTCAATGTAATGCTGGCGGTCGATCCCGAGTTCACCATCCTCGGACTGGAGGTCTTAGAGCATGAGGAAGATCCAGGCCTCGGGGCGGAAATCGATCAGGATTACTTCAAGAATCAGTTCAAAGGCAAACCCTTTGAGGCTCTGAAGACGATTGATGTTGTCAAGGCGCCGATTCCCGCTGACTATCTCGAGGCCTTGAACGGCAAGATCGGTGCGGAAGATATCCTGAAATTTCGCGAACAATACAAGGACAAGGCGGTTTATGCCCTGACCGGTGCCACCATTTCCACCAAGGCGGTGGCTGAAGGGGTGAAAGGGATTGTCAGCAAATTCGCCTATCGGGTCAATGTGTTGGATAAGGTTTTGCAAGAACAGCAGCTTGCTGTATCCTTCTAATTATTGTGAGAGGAAGTCGACGTGGCTAATGATAAATCGAGCATGCAGCTGATTACCCGCGGCATCTTAAGTGAAAACCCGATCTTTAAACTGGCCCTTTCCATGTGTCCGGCCGTCGGTATTTCCACCACCGTCATGAACGGATTCATGCTGGGCATTGCCGTGCTTTTCGTCCAGGTCTTTTCCAGTGTGACGATTTCCATCTTTAAAAACGTCATTCATCCGCGCATTCGTATCCCGACCTACACCCTGACCATAGCCACCTGGGTTACGGTCATCGATCTGGTGCTTGCCGCCTATTTGCCCGAAGCATATGCGAAAATGGGCATCTTCGTGAAACTGATCGTCGCTTTCGCCATTATCACTATGCGTCTGGAGATGTTCGCCTGTAAGGAGCCGGTGAAGGATTCCTTCTGGGACGGTATGGGGATGGGCCTTGGCTTTATGATCGGCATGATGGTTATCGGCTTTGTCCGCGAATTGCTTGGCTCGGGGGCTATCCTCGGCTTCGATGTTCTCGGTTTCAAACCCTTGCTGTTCTTTATCCTGCCGAGTGCCGGGTTTTTTGTGGTTGGCTTGATGATGGCCTTTTTCAACTGGATCGAAGTGTATTACAAACGTTCAAAAGGATTGAAATGATGAAGCTGGCAAAAACCCAATACATCGTCCTGGCAGCGCTTCTCTTCTGGTTTGCCCCCTGGTCGGTGCAGGCGGAGGGACTCGTTATCGATCAAAGTTTCTCCGGTAAAAACGCAATAACCGTGCAATTGTCCGGTGCGGTGGACAAGAATATCGCCGAAAATGTCTGCAAATTATACGGTCTTTGAAGAAGCCGATCCGGATATCATTCTCGACTTGGCTTCGGCTACTCTTGGTACCGATGGCAAAAGTGTCACATTGCTCTTTAAGGGGAACCTCAATACGGTGAAAACCCATGTTGTAACCGCCAGGGGTCTCGCCGGCATCGACAAGACCACTATTAAGGTCAGCAAGTCGTATCTGGGTTACCTCTTCGGCATCCTCATCTCGGCGCTCCTCATCAATAACTTTGTCTTTACCAAATACCTGGGGCTTTGCGTGTTCTTCGGGACTTCCAAAAAGAAGAGCACCGCCAAGGGCATGGGTGTGGTCTTTACCATCGTCATGGTGGTATCGGCCCTGATGAGCTGGTTTTTCTTTAATTTTATCCTCACCCCGTTCAATCTTAATTTTCTCCAGATAGTAGTCTTTATCGGCCTTGTTTCCCTGACGGTACAGGCTGTTGATACAATTCTCAGAAAGGTCAACCCGATCCTCTTCAACTCCTTCGGGGTGTACCTGGTTCTGGTCATCGCCAACTGTGTCATCATTGCCGTGCCGCTGATTCTTGCCAACAACAACTACAATATTTTTGAGACCTTTATGCTGGCGCTCGGAGCCGGGGGCGGGTTCCTGCTGGCCTTGTATCTGATGAGTTCAGTGAGCGAGCGATTGCAACTGGCAAAGATCCCACCAACCTTTAAAGGACTGCCCATCGCCTTTATTGTTGCCGGGCAGTTCGCCATGGCTTTTCTTGGATTTTCAGGTCTGCAGCTGTTTTAAGGCCTGGCTTTCTAACTGTTTATACCGCAAGGGCATAAGTTTCGTACGAGCAGACAAGCTGCTCAACTCAGCTTTAACCAGATTTTGTTTGAGAGTAAAAAGATATGGATCCGGAATTAATTAAATTGGCATTAGGTGGCCTGGTATTGCTTGGTTGTATCGGTCTGTTTTTTGGTATCGGTTTGGCCATTGCCGCTCACAAATTTGCGGTGGAGGTCAATCCACTGATCGAGCATGTCGTCGAGTCGCTGCCCCTTGCCCAGTGCGGTGGCTGTGGCTATCCGGGCTGCGAGGGCTACGCCATTGCCGTGGTCACCGACCCTGACGTACCGCCGAATCTCTGTTTCCCCGGCAAGGAAAAGGTCGCTAACCGGGTGGCGGAACTGACCGGCAAGAAGATGGCGGCGGTCGAGGATCAGATTGCCGTGGTCCGCTGCTCAAGAGTAGAAGGTCGGGTCAGCCACAAGCACGAGTATTACGGGTTCGCCTCCTGCACCGCCGCCAACCTCAGCTTCGGCGGACCTTCGGCCTGCCAATATGCCTGCATCGGTTTGGGCGAATGTGCCGAGGCCTGCCCCTTTGACGCCATCGATATGGTAGAAAATTTCCCGATAATCAACCCGGACAAATGCGTGAGTTGCGGGGTGTGCGTTCGTGCCTGTCCGAAAACGATCATTGAGATTCAGACCCTTAAGGCCAGGGTTTTTGTCCCCTGTTCGACCAAGGATCTCGGGAAAAATGTCAAGGCGGTCTGCCAGGTCGGTTGCATTGGCTGCAAGATGTGTGTCAAGGCCTGCCCGGCCGGCGCGGTCGCCTATGAGAACAATCTGGTGAAGATCGATCAGAAGGCCTGCATTGCCTATGGACCTTCCTGTGAGACAGCCTGTGTGACCAAGTGCCCGCGTGAGATATTCCGACATTATAAGGGTCGCCAGGTCCTTGCCCGCAGCACCGTCGATGGTTTGAAAATGGCAGGATGAGCCAAAGAAAATCTAATTCTTGAAATCAGTCGAATCAAGATTGTATTTCTTGCTCTTATACTGAATGGCACGACGGCTGATTCCCAACAGATCCGCGGCGTCCTTTTTTATTCCTTTGGTTTGTTTCAGGGCTCGAATAATCGCCTCTTTCTCGCTCTGCTCCATAGAAAAATCATCCTCGCTTAAAACCACATTGGCAGATGGATCGTTATCCAGTTGCAGATCCTCGGGAAGAATCCGGTTGTTGTGGCAGAGGATGATGCCGGTTTGCAGGGCATTTTTCAGTTCCCGGACGTTGCCGGGCCAGGAAAGTGTTTGCAGCCATTGCAGGGTTTTCTCCGGCAATTCAACAGGAGGCAACCCATTTTCCTCGACAAAACTGCTGATAAAAAGGCGAGCCAGTTCGGGGATATCTTCGCTCCTTTGGCGGAGGGGAGGGATTTGCAGGGTGACAACCTTCAGACGGTAGTAGAGATCCTGTCTGAATTTACCTGTATCGACGGCAGCTTTAAGATCGGCGTTGGTTGCGGCGATTACTCGGCAATCGACGTTTTTCTCTTTGATGGCACCTACCTGGCGGATGGTTCTTTCTTCGAGAAAACGCAGGAGTCGGCTTTGCATTTCCGGGGAAATGTTGCCGATTTCATCGAGAAACAGCGTACCACCGTGGGCTGCTTCAATGAGGCCCTTTTTATCCTGAATGGCGTGGGTGAAGGAACCTTTAACATGGCCGAAAAGCTCGCTTTCGAGAATACCGGGAGGTGTAGAACCGCAATCAACGACGATATAGGGAGTGTCCTGACGGCCACTGGAGTTATGGAGGAGTTTGGCGATGCATTCCTTGCCAACGCCGCTTTCCCCGAGAATGAGGACGTTGGCATTGCTTACCGCAACTTTCTGCAGCATCCCGTGGAGTTCCTGCATAGCCGCGCTGGTGCCCCATACAAAACCGTCTCCCTGGACGGGCTCATGCACTGGAAATTGTGGTTGGGCAGCAAGAATCAGCTGAATTTTTTTTACAAGCTCTCGGCCGTCGAAGGGCTTGGTAAGGTAGTCAACGGCTCCGGCCTGCACGGCATGCACCGCATCGGGAATGGTTCCATAGGCGGTGAGAAAGATTACCGGCAGGTGGGGATGGCTTATCCGAGCCTGAGCCAGTATTTCCAGGCCGCTCATCTCCGGCATTTTCATGTCCGAGATGAGTATATCGATTTTCTGACATAATTTTAAGATTTGCAGCGCCGCAGGACCGTCCCCTGCTTCATGAACCACAAAACCTGCAGCGCTCAGCCGGGCATCAAGAACTTCGAGGATACTTGGATCGTCATCAACGATCAGGACATGTTTTTCCTCACTCATAGTGGTTTCTTCTTCTCCTGCAATGTTTCATCAATAGCCTCAAGTTCCTCAAGTTGCTTCTTCGTCTCCTGCAATGTTTCATCAATAGCCTCAAGGTTCTCAAGTTGCTTCTGAAGATTATCAACGTTGCTTGCCATTTCAGTAATCATCTTTCGTTGATTGGCAATGACGGCGTTTTTTTGCTTGGCAAGGAGGACTTGCTTGTGGACCTTTTTTTGTGAAAGCTCACTCTGAAATTTCAGGGCGGTAACCAGTAAGCGGCGATTTTCGGTGTTGGGAGCATCTCCTTTTTCGACATCCCATTTTTCCAGATTTTCGATGGCTTCAGCGAGCTGGCTGTCGGAACGGGCCAGCATCAACTGGGTGCAGGCAAGACCGTACAAGGCCTGGCTCTGGTCTTCCGGGGCGAGGGCCGTTTCATAATCATGCTCGAATTCGAGGAGGGCATTGGCATAATCTTCGTTGAGAAAAAGCGTCTCACCAACACTCTGAGGCGATAGTTGAACGGGTTCAGGTGGGGGTGGCTGTGGTGGCGGGGGGGGCTGGGCGCATGAGCTGCACAATAGGGCGATGGCGATAAAGCATACGCCCATCCACAGTTTCAGTTCTCTTGTAATGGGCACCAGCATGTTCACTTGGGTCGGCATGGGGTATTTATTCAAACGGTATTTGCCGCACTCAAGGGGTGTGTAGGCAAGGTAAAGGAAAAGGTGCATCCGGCACCGTTGTTGTTGGTTACCTCAATGCGCCCGCCGTAACTCGTTACGATCCGGCGACAGATGGCCAGCCCCAGACCAACACCATCAAGATGGCCGCGGACATTTTTGGTCCGATAATACTTGGTAAATATAAGCGTCTTTTCATCGTCGGCAATTCCCGGCCCGGAATCGGTAACATGAAAAAGCACAAATTTTTTTTCTCGATCCCGTTTCCAGGTGAGTGTGACAACGCCACCCTCCGGGGAATATTTGACGGCATTACCGATAATATTGACAAAAATCTGCTGGATTTCCTCTCGCACCCCGAAAAGTGGCGGGCATTTACTAAAATCGCCAATTTTTATAAGTATCTTTTTCTTTTCGGCAGGTGCGGCAAAGAGTTCGGTACTATTGGCAACAACACTGTCGGTGTCGAAATGAACAGCGTTGCTTTTGCGAGCATCCACTTCGAGGACTCCAACATTCAGGAGATAATTCAGCAGTTTATTGATTCTCTTTATTTCGTTGCTGGCGATTTCCAAAAATTTGCGCTGTTTGGCGTTGATGTCTCCCAGGACCTCCTCGACAATCATATTTACCGATTCATGGATGGATGACAGCGGTGTGCGTATTTCATGGCTGAGAGTGGCAATGAACTCTGAGCGGATAGTTTCCTCTTCGTTGAGCTGGCGGCTCATGTCGTTGAAAGCAGTGGCCAATTCTTTGAAATCGTCGCCACCTTTGAGGCGGATCGGCTCTTGCGGTGTATCGAAAGAGATGCCTCGCAACCGTTTTGTCAAGGTTTTGAGGGGCGAAAGTATGGATCGGGAGATAAACCAGATACCGAGACTGCCGACGAGAATACTCGCGCAGAAACCAAGAAGACCGTTTCTTGCGCTGAGCCTGCTTGCTTCATTGAGTTCTTGCAGGGCAAGGTCGATTTCTTGTTTATTCTGTTCCATGGCCTTGCCGATTTTCTCCATCCACTCGGTCAGAACTTGGTCGGATACCCACTTGAAATCCGTCTCGGGAGCACTGTTGACCGCGATGAATTCGCTGCTGTGGTGCTGATAGCTGGCCACTAATTGTTGCCATGGAGATTGGCTGACTTCCGAAGAACCTGCCAGGAGTGATACTTGTCGAAGGGCGTTCTCGAAGGTGCTTCGAGATTTTTCAAAATATTCAAAATAGCGCTGTTTTTTCAGGAGAATGAGCTTTTTACTATTACCATCCATCTCGACGAGGCTGGCCTGGAGGATTTCCGCCAGTTCCTCGATTTTCTCGTTTTTGCTGACAATACGTGCGGTAGTATCGACCATTCTCTGGACATTTGCCAGGAGCACGAAGACCGTCCCGGAAAAGATCAGAAAAAACAAAAAGAAGATGAGGGCCAGCTTCTGCTTGATGCCGAGTTTCAAAGTCTTTGCACCATAAGTTCCAGGAGGTTGTTAACGTGTGTCTGTCCAGAAATGAGATACTTTGGTCTACAATCAGTGAGTTTTTCCGGATTCGCCCAGCGCACCTTAAAAAAGTGTCATCGTGGGAGCTGGGGTTGTGTTATCAGCGGTTGTCAACCAACTGATACTAGCAAACGGCATACCAGCTGTCATCATGAGAGTGCTAAATCTGGTCGATTGGTTAATATAATGATATTTCGCTGTTTTCCTGTTTTTTATAAAGAGCTTTAAGATGTATGTCAGTTACTGACAGCAAGATGATGTAAGAAATGAGCAATATTTGCACAAAACCACCAAGAGCAGGACACATAATTGCATCTGGGGTAAAGGTCTGGTGCTGTTTATTTTATTATAAAATTCCAGAGCTGTCGGCTATAGCAAAACGAAGTAACCTCACCTGAGAAGAGGTGCCAGTTTTGCAGCCACGGCTTTATTGCCGATAGCTTGAAAAGCATTATGCAGGGAACGCAGGAGTTCTCGGAAAACAGCAACTTTTGGCGAAGGCGACAACAAATATACCTCGATGGTTTTCAGGTCAATGATGATCTCTTCCAGTTGCTGGTATTCCATCTTCAAACCGGCAAGGTTCGATTTCATGCCATCGACGAGGTGACAAAGGATTTCACGGTCGGCTTTGCCGGCGACAGGACCGTCGCTGAAGCGTTGTTCATTGTCGGAGGATGAGGTGGCTGGTGCCGAGATACCTAAGGCAGCCAACCCCTCTCGGGTAATGCTGATTCCTCCGGAAAGGGTTCGCAGTTCAACAAGCCCTTCGACCATAAGCCCTTCTGCCAGAGATCCCGCTTCACCTTTGGCTAAACCGATCGCCGCGCCAACCTCATACATGGATACCTGGGATGCAATGATTCCCTTGGTTTGTCGGTGCAGTTCTTCGAGAAAAGATTTTTTATTCAGGTCATCAAGGTTCATGGGGGTGCCTCCTTTCTGGGTAGGTGAGTGGGAAGGGACTACAGATTCATCTGCCGATAAGCCGAGCCCCCGTCAGCCAGAGCCGAAACTCATCGACGGATTGATCACTGTCGGAGATAATGCCCTGGTTATAGAAGGGATTACCACAATTCAGCAGTTCGAACCATTTTTTCTGAAATCGACTCTTTTCTTCTTGCAGGGCGGCCGGTGGTCTCTGCAGCAATCGCCTCATGCCCTCTTCGTTGATGCGTGCTTTGCAGTAGGGAGTGTAAATATTCTTTTTTCCCTGTTGATACAGGCGGAAAGACAGGTCGAGGAAGGCAAAATGAAGCGGGAACTGCGCTGAGTCGAGGCCGCCTCCGCTCTGCAGCAGCTCGCGGCGAAGGAGCACGAGGTCGCCGCCAACACCTTGAACTTCCTGGGGACATTGCCGGCCATTCATGAGCACGGAGTTATCGGCGAGAAATCTGGCGTAATAGAGCGGGGAGGTATTGGTGCAGTCGGGTATGGGAGTGACGGCATTCTCCTCCTCGGCGGGATATAGAATCCAGCCGCCGACCATCCCGACCTCGGAGAATTGGCCGTATTCGACAAGTGCCGCCAGCCACTGTTCGCCCAAATCCATGCCACCACCGACGATGGCGACGAGTTCACCCTCGATGTCGGGCAGGACCGAGTGGAATCGCTCCGCCGGTCCGATATTCTCGGAAAAAACACGGCAGACGGCTTTGATGCCGGTATCCTGGACAAAGGCCGCGATGTCCGAACCTCCTGCTTGGCCGGTGGTGAGTATGACAAGTTGCGACACCCTGTGTCCGGCAGCGGCAAGGGCAGGGCGAAGCCGGACAAGGATATCGCCGATCGGTGCCTCCCCGTGCACCACCAGGGTAACAGATATCTCCCGGGTAATGGCTCTTTTGGCACGGTAAAAAAACTTCCAGTCGGTAAACAGGGCTTCGCCGGCTATACCTCTGCGGGCGAGGGCATTGGCAACACTATTGCGACCGGCTTCGTCGGCGTAGTGTTTTTTGTCATGATTGATGCTGGTCGAGGTTTCCGAGGCCCGCCAATGATAGAGTACCTGGGGGATATGGAGAGTGGTGTCCGCCTGTTCGGAGAGTTTGAGGAAGAGGTCGAGATCCTGGGCGCCGTTCATTTCTCCGGCACAGCCGCCGACCTTCTCGTACAAGGATTTTTTGGTCACCACGCAATGGGTGACATAGTTGTGGCAGAGCAGCAGTTCACTGTTGAACCCCGGTTTACGGAAGACGCTGAACCGCCGACCATCATCACCGATAAGATCTTCGTCGCTATAATAAAGGTCGGCAGGATCGCTGTTGATCCGTTGGGCGAAGCTTTGCAGGGCTTCCGGTGCCAGTTCGTCGTCGTTATCAAGAAATGCCAGATAGCTGCCGTCGGCAAGGCCTGCTGCGGCATTGGTGGCGGCGGAAATGCCGGAGTTCTGGGCGAGGAAGACGGTCTTGATTCTTGGGTCGGACGAGGCCCAATGGGAGAGCAGCGGGCGAATCTCTGGATCGGTGCTGCAATCGTCGGCCAGACAAAGCTGCCAATGCGGATAGGATTGATACAGGACCGAACGGATGCAGTTGTTGAGCTGGGCGATTGCGACGTTATAAACCGGCACCAGGACGGAGATGACGGGCTTCTCGGCCAGTTGTTGGACTTCTTTATTGGGGTATAACTGATTTTTCAGACCGATTTCGAGGAAATGTTTGAGTGGGAATGTTGAGTGCTGCGGACCGCTGAGATAGGTCTGTCGATAAAACACCGGATCAAACCAGGAACAGGGCTGCCGGTCTGCTTGTACCGCGTGGGTGAGATAATGGGCAAAGAGATCGTCGCAATTTTCGATATTGGTAGGTTTTTCGCGTAAAAAATTGGATCGAAGAGCGGGGAAGGGCTCTTTTTTCTCGCGACTGCCTAATCTTGAAATACAGGTAATGGCTGAATGCATCAAAACCATGTGTGCGCAGGATCGGGGTCTTGTCGAGATACCAATCGGCATCGAAAAAAATGCTTGGCCGGCGTTTTTCTGCCAAACCCACCGTCAAGAAGTGTTTGTAAGCCAATGCCGGGGATGATTTATATTTTGCGGCATCAGGATACTCTCGGCAATAAAACGATGGATCAAAATAAGGAGATGGAGAGGATGATCCTCGTGCTTTCCATCCTTTGCGAAGAAAATGGGTAAGCAGATCCTCACGAGAAGAATCGAAATGAGGATTTCTCAGGGTATAGTAATCGAAATCATAAAAAAGATTAGGTCGCAGCCTGGAAAATCTTCCAACGGCAAGAAAGTGGTACAGTGGATTCTCATGGTTTTCAATTGTTCCCTGTGCCTGATGAAGGTAGAAGTCAGTGTCAAAAAGCAACGCAAACCTTCGAGGTTCAGTGAAACCGATCGTGAGATAATGGAAAAGTGCATCGACTCCTAACGCAGCGATATCCGGATTATTCTCAAGATAATAATCCGGATCGAAAAGGCCGGATTTATGAACTAGGTGGTAGGGAGGGAAAGTAAAGCGATACTTAATACGCTTAAGAAAGTGTCGGATTTGTTGAAACATCGGTGCTGTCCACGGGTTGCAAAGGATGTTGTATTATGATGAGGCAGGATGATATTTGGCTGTGTCTACGAAACGGCCATTGTACCATCAGGCCGCATAGGCGTCGAGGTGGATTTGCCGGTGGAAAAAGGGACGGTGTTCATCGCGGCGATGACTGACAAAGAGAATAGTCGAAAGGTTCCGCATGGCTATCTCCGCGAGAAGATCAAGAAGGGTGTTACGGTTGGCATCGTCCAGACCCTGGGTCGGTTCGTCGAGGATGAGCAGTTTGGGACCTTTGATCAGTGCCCTGGCAATGAGCACCTGACGCTGCTCGGCAAAACTTAGGCGTCGGAAAGGGACATCGGCTTTTGTCGAGAGCGCTATCCAGGCCAGCCATTGCCTGGCGATTTTTTTCTCGTTGCTCGTTACCTGGTTATACAGACCGATCGAATCATACAGTCCGGAGAGGACGACCTGGAGGGCGCTGCCCGGGATGCGGTGTTCCCGGTGCAGGGTCGGGGAGACCATGCCCATGTGTTTTTTTATCTCCCAGATCGATTCTCCGCTGCCTCTTTTTTTGCCGAAAATCCGCAGTTCATTGGCGTAGCATTTAGGGTTGTCGCCGGTGATTATATCAAGAAGGGTTGATTTGCCGCAGCCGTTCGGTCCAGTGACGAGGGTGTGGTCGCCGGTTGTGATGAGCAGGTTGAGGCCCTTGAACAGTTTTTTCTCGCCGTATCCGGCAAAGCCGTCGCGCAGAAAAACCAGTTCTTCGCTTTGCTTTGTGTTTTCCGCGGGAGACTTAAGAAAAAGGGTGTTGAGCGAATCCTCATGCTCCTTGTCGGGGGGCATCGTCCAATCTTTTTTGAGCAGCACCTGCTCTTGGCGGCCGGCAGCAAAGAGGCTCCCGTCTTCAATGATTGCCAGGTGACTGGCCCACTCGGGAATGTCGCTCCGGGTATTGACGCATACCAGGATCTCAACACCCCGTTCAGGAAGGTGCGCGAGGGTATGGTTTAATTCTTGGCAACTCTGTTCGTCGAGTCCGTCGTAGGGATTTTGCAGGACCAGGGTGGCGGTGCCGCGGGTCAGTTCGCCCAGCAGCAGGAGTTTTCTCGCCTGCCCGGAGCTGAGCTGGCGGTAGCCGAGGTCAAGGCAATGGTCCATGGCGAAAGCTTGCAGCAAACTAAGATGGCCATCGACATCCGGTAAAAACTCCCGAACCAGGGTGCCGGGATCGGCTTTGTCGAGGAAATCACTGTCGTCATTGCGGATTTCCTTCTCAAACAGCTCTTGTTGGTTGCGAAATGACAAAATGCCAGGATTTCTTGGCAGCTGGAGGATATCAGCCTGGTATTGTGTCAGTTTGCCGGAGAGCAGGTCAATAAAGCAATCGATGCCGGAGTGGTTTTCTCCAAAAATGCACCAGGATTGACCGGGAGCGGTGGTGAACTCGTCAATATGCAATTCGTGGTGCTGGAAATTTTTAATTTTCATGGCGGGAGTTTACCATGCACGTGGGAAAAAGTAATCCGCGATGTGTCCCGTGGCAGATGGTTTGCTGAAGATCCATGGTTGCCGGGTTCGTTGACAGCGGTCACTTTTTCGTGGTAGTTCTTCCGCAAAGCCGTGCGGCCGGAAAATCCGGGAACAAAACATGACGAATACCGATGAGCGGGAGAAAATGAAGATGGCCCTGGTTATGCAGATTTTGCTCTACCTGTTGATTTTCTACCTCTTTTGCGCGCTTTTCATGTACCTGCGTCAGGATTCCTTCATTTTTTACCCGACCTCGGCCCGCCATGAAAACCATGGCTATGAAACGCTGATCGATTACCATCTGCAGCGCGGTCCCGCAGATCTCAGGGGTTGGCTGGTGAACCCCCGGTTTGTCCGCGAAAAACTGCTTATCTACTACGGTGGAAATGCCGAAGACATCTTCCTCAATATTGACGAATATCAGGGTGTTCAGGCGGCTACCCTCTTTGTCGCCTATCGGGGCTACGGGCCAAGCACCGGCAAGCCGGGAGAGGCGGAACTTTTTGCCGATGCCCTGGCAGTGCTGGATGATATCGTCAGCACCTTGGCACCGAAGGAGATCTATCTCATCGGTCGCAGCCTGGGTTCCGGGGTGGCATGCCATGTCGCCGCGCACCGGCCGGTCCAGGGGGTAATATTAATAACACCCTATGACAGCATCGAAAACGTTGCCAAGGCGCATTATCCGTGGCTGCCGATAGGATGGCTTCTCAAGCATCGTTTCCCATCGCTTGATTCTCTGAACTTGATCGGTTGCCCTCTGCTGGTGATTTACGGTGGTCGGGACCGGGTCATTCCTCCGGAGCGGACGGAAAATCTTATTCGTCATATCCAGGGTGAAAAAGAGGTGGTGTTTATTGGTGAGGCGGATCATGGGACAATCGACATGTATTCCGACTATTGGCAGGCTCTGCTCCGTTTTCTGCACCGGGATACCTGGCAATCGCAATAAGGAGGAAGGGCAAAAGGATGCGAAGTCGATGGGGCGAATGGCTCTTCTAAACCAACAGATTGTCGGGCTGCCCGCATGAACCCTTGAATTAAAATACCGGTTGAATATAGTTGGAAAACGGAAATGGTTTTTTACGCTTGCTCGACAGGCGCCAATAACGAGGGGAGTGCGAGATCATGACGGCAGAAAAAAGGCGATTCAGTAGGATTATTTTCAATGTCAGGGCAAGGTTTGCCGTGGGCGAAACCGTCTATACGGTCGAGCGAATAGTCAATCTCAGTGTTGGCGGCTGCCAGTTGGAGATAGCCGATGAGCTCGAGCCGGGTTCACCATGCAAATTTACTGTCCTTTTGCCTCGAATGGGGCCGGGAGTAGAGGTGTTCGGGGAGGTTGTCCGCACCGGCAATGGCGAGGCAAGTATCAAATTCACAAGGATCGATCCGGAAAACCTCTTACATCTGCAGAATATCATTCGCTACAATGCCGAAGATCCCGACCTGATCGAGGAAGAAATCAAGTCGCATCCAGGTCTTGTCTAACAGGTCTCGGTGAGACTCATGGCACCAAAACAACAAATCGGGGGTAGGTGAATCGATGATGCGACGGTTGTTGGGAATTTTGTTGATAGGTCTTGTCATTCTTGTTGTCGTCGGGGCCTTGACCATACCTTTTGTCTATGAATCCCAGACCCTCTGGTACAAGGCGGGAGTGGACAAGACCGTGCTGCGATTGGGCCAGCTGGTTGGTCTGCTGGCCTTGATTTCCCTGGTGCTCCAGATACTTCTCGGCACCCGGGGAAGGGTTTTGGAGGATACCTTTGGCGTTGCCGCTGTCATGACCTGGCACAGGGCGAACGGTATACTCCTGTGCTGCTTGGCTGCCTTGCACATCGTTCTCGTGCTTGTGCCGGAGGGGATAGCGAATCTGCCGATCGGCAAAAAATATTGGCCCGAGATGGTCGGCGGCGGTCTCTTCCTGGTGATTATCATTCAAGTCATATCCTCCAGCTTTCGACAGCAGCTCGGGTTCATCTATAAAAAATGGCGGGCAGTTCACAGGGTGCTCGGGTATCTCGCGCTTTGTCTGGCGGCTGTACATGTGTTGTTTGTCGCCGATTCCTTTGCCCAGGGTGTTCCGAGAATCGCTCTACAGGTTATGTTGGTAACGGTGGTTGTCCTGGTGGTTACCGCTAAGATAATGATTTATTTTAGTAAAACCAGAGTTAAGAGATAGTTTGATGTCAAACTTGCTTTTTGGCTAGGGTTCACTATCTTAAAACTATCGTTGCAGGGTTCCTCGACAACTGCCGGACAAGGCGTTGTGAGATGTTGCCCTGATTGCCAATAACCATCATGAGGAGGATATCATGAAAAGATTAAGTATACTTTCCCTTGCTCTATTTTTTTTCATTGCCAGCACACAGCCGTTGCTGGCGGCAGTACGCAGCTGGGAATTGGACAAAGCCCATACCAATTTTTATTTTACCGTCGATCACATTTATTCGAAAATCCGCGGCCATTTCAATGAGTATAGCGGAGAGGTTCAATTTGACCCCAAGAATCTTGCCGAAAGCAAATTCTCTTTCAAAATAGAGACGGCGTCCATTGACACCAACATCGCCAAGCGTGATAAGCATCTCCAGTCGGCGGACTTTTTCGATACCGAAAAATATCCGCTGATGACCTTCGAATCGACAAAGATTACCGACGCCGGCAATGGACTGTACCAAGTCCTCGGCAAATTTACGGTGAAAGGTGTTGAGTATGAATTACTCCTTCCTTTGACCCTTGCTGGAGTCAAAGATCATCCAATGGTTAAAGGCAAAGAGGTCGCCGGCTTCAACGGCAAGGTGACCATAGATCGGTTGGCCTATAAAGTCGGAAACGGCAAATTCTTTGATCTCGGGGTCGTCGGCAAGGATGTTGAAATTCTTGTTACTATTGAAGCCTTGGCCGATAAATAGCAATGGGCAAGTACCTGTCAAGGCCCTTGCTGCCGCATTGCCGGTTTCGGTCGCCATTGACAATCGGCATAGGTTGCTTAGGGTCTTAAGCGGATATCCGGTAAATACAGCACGACTCGGAAATAATTTTATTTCCTCATTCGGTTATGTTAAACGGCTTGCCGGCATATCCGGGCTCCAAACCGGAATGCATTTCAGAATGAATCTACACTAAGATAAGGAGGCTTGTTATGGCCCATACCTGTAAAAATTGTGGAGCAGTTGCCGATGATCCAGGCCATCTGTGCAATCCATCGGTCGAGGTAATTTCCTGTTCGTTTTGTGGGGAAGCTGACGTCGCAGCCACCCATGTCTGTAAAGCGAAGCTTGCTGCAATGAAATTTTCCTGCCAGTCTTGCGGCAGGGTTGCGGCGGAGAGTGGTGATTTGTGTAAACCGTTTGTTATTTCCTGACGACCTTCAAACTCACTCCTGAAACTGCCATCAAAAAGGGGTCGATCCGCATGGCGGATGGGCCCCTTTTTTTGTTCAATAATGGTTGCGGTTAGTAATCTATTCAACCAAACCCTGTCTTTTTTAGGCTCAAGTTTTGTAATGGGAATATCATCGTTCATGGCAAATCTCCGGTGACTGCCAGGATCATTCCTGCCCGGCCGGTTTTCCTTGTGGAGGGCAACTGAGTTGGGTCCGCCGGCGGTAGGTGACCACCGTAAAGGGCTCGGTACCATCCGGATAGTGTGTGCTGTTCTCTATATAAAATTCATTTTCGGAAATTTCGGGAAAGATCACATCGCCCTCCACCTCCCTGTCGATATAGGTGAGGAGGAGAGTCGTTGTCATGGCCATTGCCAGGGTGAAGATTTGCGCACCACCGATAATGAAGACCTTGTCGGAAGGGCGGCAGAGATCGAAAGCAGCGTCAAGGGATGGGGCGTATTCACCGCCCTGAGGGGAATATTCCCGGTTGCGGCTAAGAACGATATGCCGCCTGCCGGGAAGAGGCGCAGATAATGAGTCAAAGGTTTTACGACCCATGATCATTGGATAACCCATGGTAGTTTTTTTAAATAAACGAAGTTCTTCGGGGATGTGCCAAGGAAGTTTATTCTCACGACCAATGACGCGGTTTCTGGCTATTGCAGCGATTATGATTATTTCCATGGGGGCTCATTTACAAGGAGTGGTTGAGAAAAATATTGTATTTGCATCGGCTTCTATTTAATAATACGATAATTATACGCATTTTCAATTTTTTAATAAAGAGCATCGATGACGAAAGAAGTTGGAGGAGTTCGATGAAAATACATTGTCCCCATTGCGGCGTGAAAGGTTCCGCAGATGACTCGTATCATGGACAAAAAGTGAAGTGCCCGAAGTGCAACGGAATATTTCCAGCCATCACGTCGATAACCGAAACGCCGCCGGAAGTTGAGGCGCAAGCAACTCCTTTTACCGACCAGTCTGCTGATGCTCCGAGTGTTAAACCTGCTGTCGAAGAGGAAAATGTCCTTGCCTCGACGGACATTGTCTCGGAAAGAGATACGGCGATGGCGGAAGACGCCAACAGGGGCAAAGAAGAGGACAGCGGGTCGGCAATGCTCGACGACTTTTTCGAGGCTGACGCACCGACCGCCGACAACATGGGTCAACTTGAAGGGAAACAGCGAGAGGAAGAACCGATTGAAGCCGCTGCCCCGTCAGGCAATGCCGTCCCGGGAAGTGACGCACCTTCGCCGCCTGTCACGCCACCGCTTTTCTCCGACGAACCGGTGGAAGAGCGAGGGGCGGAAAAATTTGCCCTGGATGGGGTTGAAAATCAACCCTACGGCATGGATAAAGAGCAGTGCTGGCAATGTGGCAAGAAGGACAGCGTCGGCGTACCGTTTATTGCAAAGGACGGGCGACTCTATTGTCCTGACTGTTTTCCCGCCGAAAAACCGGAGCCAGGCGAGGTCAACCCCCCTGCCGCAGATCCCCGGATGGATGGTGCCGGTGGTACCGACGCTTTTCCGCGGGAACCGCGATATGGTTTTACCATTGGCGATCTTCTCAAGGAGGCCTGGGCAAAAACCACTGGCGCGAAGGCAACAGTATGGGCGGCCAGTGCGGTGATGTACCTGGCATTGCTCGTTCTTTTTACATGTGGTGCTTTTCTCCTGCCGTCCCAAGGAGATCAACCCGGTGGCATGAACCTAGCTGGAATCTTGGCTGACGTCCTGTTTCAATTGATATCCAACGCGGTATCGGTAATTTTTATGGCAGGACTGATATTTATCGGCATCAGAAAGGTAGCCGGCGAAACCATTGGCTGGAAAATGATCTTTGAGGGGTTCCCCGTGGCTGGAAAACTCATTGTCGCGGCTCTCCTGCAGACCCTGCTGGTAGGTATCGGTTTTCTCCTCCTGATCCTGCCGGGCATTTATCTGCTCGTCGGCTACGCAATGACCGTGCCGCTCATTGTCGATCGCAAGATGTCGCCATGGCAGGCCATGGAAACGTCGCGAAAGGCTATTCACGGAGAGTGGTGGAAAATTTTCGGTCTCTTTCTGGTCGTCGGCCTGATTTTCATGGTTTCCGCACTGCCTTTAGGGCTCGGTCTTATCTGGACTTGGCCGATGTTTGTGGTTCTCGGCGGGCTGGTTTATCGGGCTCTGTTCGGCATTGAGAAAAGATTTGGGTAAGCAGGTAGGCACATGACGGAAAATGTGTTGGTAATGCAGATGCGAAGGCATCGAAGGTTGAAGAAGTAATGCTCGATCCTGCCTTGTACTGGTTGATAATTGGGGTGATGCTCTTTATTCTGGAGCTGGTTTTGCCCGGGTTTGTCCTTTTCTTTTTCGCCGCTGGTGCGATGCTTACCGCCCTCGTCGCCTGGCTTGCGCCGACTACGAGTATCGCCATGCAGCTGGGGCTCTTTATTGTCGCCTCGCTTGGCACTCTGCTGTCTTTGAGGGGGCTCATTCAGAAGCGGTTCTTTGCCTCCGTTCCCTCGACGGAAGGTGAGGATGTCGATAGGCAGATGGTTGTTCCCGGCGACCGGGGCGTGGTGTGCAATACCATAGTCCCGCCCGCTGAGGGGCGTATTAAATATTCCGGCTCTTCCTGGCGGGCGACAGCCGATGAAAGGATCGAAGAAGGTGAAATCATCGCGGTTGTCCGGCAGAAAGGCTTGGTTATCCATGTCGAAAAGGTGTGACACCGGTTTTCATCTTTGTTGTCCACCAGACAGTCTGCCTGAAGGATTGAAGAGAAGGGGGAAATATGGAACAAAATCTCGTGGCACTCGGTATTCTTTTAGTGCTGGTTGTCGTCGTTCTCATCAAGACGGCGGTGGTGGTTCCCCAACGTTCGGAGTTTGTTGTCGAGCGGCTCGGGAAATACCGGACAACCCTGGAGGCAGGGTTTCATATTCTTTTTCCGTTCCTTGATAAGGTCGCCTATAAGAGAAGCCTGAAGGAAGAGCCCATCGATATCCCCGCCCAGACCTGCATCACCGCCGACAATGTAACCCTTGAGGTGGACGGCATAATGTACATGCAGGTGGTCAATTCGAAGATGTCGGCATATGGTATTGACGATTATCGTTTCGCCGCCTCCCAGCTGGCAATGACCAGCCTGCGCTCGGCCATCGGCAAGATTACCCTCGACAATACCTTTGAGGCGAGGGAAACCCTCAACGGCCAGGTGGTCATGGCGCTCGATGAGGCGGCGACCAACTGGGGCATCAAGGTATTGCGTTATGAAATCAAGGATATTCAGCCGCCCAAGACGGTTCTCGATGCCATGGAAAAGCAGATGAAAGCGGAGCGGGAAAAGCGGGCGGAAATAGCTCGATCGGAGGGCGAGAAACAAGCCATCCTCAATCGTGCCGAAGGCGACAGGGGTGAGGCCATTTTCCTCTCGGAGGGGGAAAAGATCAAGAGAATCAACGAGGCGGAAGGCCGGGCGCTGGAAATTCTCAAGGTCGCCGAGGCAACCGCCGAAGGCATACGCAAGGTCGCCGAGGCACTGTCCGGTCCGGGCGGAAAAGAGGCGGCGAGCCTTGAGGTGGCCAAGCAATACCTGAGTGAATTCGGCAAGCTTGCCAAGGAAAACAATACCATGATCGTCCCTGGAAATCTTACCGATTTAAGCGGTATGGTAGCCTCGGCCATGGCCACCTTTCAGCACGTCAAGGCCGAGCGAGGGGAGAGTGGTCAACCGGAGATCCGAACACGCAGTTGAGGAGATGGTTTCGTCCGCATATTGACAGGCTCGGAGTTCCTCGGAAGAAGAACTCGCTCCTCTTTGTCCATCTGCTGATGGTGATCGCGGCAATCCTTGTTTCCACCTCCTTTACCGTTGGGGCGGCGATCACCAGAGAACTCGATCCGGTGGTTCTCACCCTGATCCGATTTATCCTGGCGGCGTCTCTTTTTGGACCTTTGGTCCATTTTCGTTACGGTCTGTGTTTTTCCTGGGCTCTTTTCCTCCGTTGCGCCTTGATCAGCGGCTGCATGGTGGTATTTTTCATCTGCATGTTTTTGTCCCTCCGCTACACCACCGCCTTGAACACCAGCGTCATCTTTGCCTTGGTACCGTCGATCTCCGGAGGTTACGCCCTTCTTATTAACGGTGAGCGACTCGGACGCGGACAATTGTTCGCTCTGGGCTGCGGCATGGTTGGCGTGGTCTGGGTGATTTTTCGCGGAGATCCACTGCAACTCCTGGCCATGCAATGGAACCGCGGCGATGTGATTTTTTTAGTTGGGTGTTTCGCCATGGGGCTCTACACCCCCCTGGTGAAGCTTCTGCACCGGGGGGAATCGATGGCGGTTATGACCTTCTGGGTGCTGGTTACCGGCAGCCTTTGGCTGGTGATTTTGGCCGGTGGCAGGCTACCGACCGTAGTCTGGGAAACTGTTCCGTTCTTTGCCTGGTTGGGTATAGGGTATCTTGCAGTTTTTACGACAATAATAACCTTTTTTCTCACTCAGTACGCAGTGCCCTATCTTGGGCCGACCAAGGTGATGGCCTACTCCTATCTCTATCCGGGCTTTGTCCTGGTCATCGATCTGGCGCTGGGGCATGGCTTGCCGCCCCTCAGGGTTATTCCCGGGGTTTTCGTGGTGCTTGCCGCGATGTTTGTCCTGCAGAGTCACCAGCAACAGGTTCGGCAGTGAGTCACCGTCAGTGCTCCTTTTTGACCAGATGTAAATAGAGGTCGCCTCTGCCGGAAGGGCTGCTGCGGCCCTTACCTCGCAGCCGCAATTTTTGCCCGACTCGGCTACCGGCTGGGATCTTCACCTGCAGGGTTTGTTCGCCATTTCTGCCGTAGACCTGCACCTGGATGGTTTTCCCGTTGTGCAGTTCAGCGTTGGTAAGCGGTGTGCGGTAGGTGGTGTCCAATTCCGGGTGGCCAATGGATGGTGCAGGCTTTTGTCGGCCCTCGGTAATGGCCTTCATACCTGAACCAAGCAGGGAGCCGACAGCGCTGCCGATCGATTTGAGGAGAGAGGATTTTCCCGATAAGCCTTTTCGTGCGGCTCCGGCCAGGAGCGGTCCGGCCAACGAGCCGAGGAAGAAGATGCCGCCGATAAATACCCCACCTTTGCCACCGAAAAAGCTCCGCTTGATAAATGCCGAACTGTGGCGGAAGCCGGAGCGCTGAAATTCTCGCAACAATCCGGAAAACATCTGTTGGAAATGCGGATCCTTAAAGAGATCCCGGAGGATATCCTCCTGACTGTAAGTAAAATCGCCCCCGTCGCGAGTGTCGGTAAAGGTATCGCCACCCGCTCGGCAGCTGTCGTATTGCCGACGCTTGACCGGGTCGGTAAGCACGCCGTAGGCTTCGGCGACCTCCTTGAATTTTGCTTCCGCCGTCGGATCGTCAGGATTACGATCCGGGTGGTATTGCATCGCCAGCTTACGATAATTCTTGCGAATTTCCTCGGCAGAGCAAGTTCTGGTGACGCTCAATATCTGATAATAATCTTTCATTGCCATGCTCTATGCTGGAGGCCGGTGAACCATGTGAAATTGTCGTATCCCAAGGATCATCCCTAAGCTGCACCTTGTTCTTCGCATTCTTCTCTTGCGGAAATATAGTAAATCTGTTTCGTCGAAATGACAAATAAATCTCTCTGATACCCTGGGAATACAATAAGGGTCTTCGGGAGTCTCCCGGTGAAACTGTACGGTAATTTTCCATATCAATTTTGGGAAGCTGGATATATATTGAGCTGGACACATGAAAGGACCTCCTTGTCATTCCCGCTACGACCGGCTTTTATTCGTATGGAGAGATTGCCCCGTTTTGTCCGGGGGAGAGGGTAATGCTGCATAATCAAACAATGACTATAACGACGATTTCCGAGGATTGACTGTGCATCGGCTATTGCGACGACAATTAAAAATGCTCGACAGGAGGGGTGTAGCCACCGCCTTTGAACCCTTTGCCGAACTGGTGGAGCAGGCCTACAACGAATTTGATGCAACTATCGAGCGTCTCCAGCTTTCTCTCGATCTCAGTTCGAAGGAGTTGCGTAAGCGTAATGATGACCTGCACACGGTTTTCCAGGTGTTTCCCGATATTTTCATCTGGCTCGATGAGAGTGGTCGGATAATCGACCTGCGTGGCGGGGCTACGGGCAAATTCACTGGAATACGGCGCGAGGATCATGTCGGTATGCTTCTCTGGCAGTCCAGTCTGGTTGATGACCCCGGCCCGTTCGCCGAGATGTTTGACAAAGGTCTTCAGGAGGTAAGAGAATGTGTTCGTACCCAGAATGGAGAAGAAATATGTTGTGAAATCCGTTTTGTCCCCGCCGATCGACAAACTACGGTTGTGGTCATCCGGGATATCTCCAGCCTCAAGGCCAAAAGTACTCAACTGGTAGCGGCGGAAAAACACTACCGCTCATTCTTCGAAAATGCCACCGAAGGCATTATAATTGCTACTTTTGAAGGGAAAATTGTCGCAGCCAATCCAGCCTTTGCCGCGATGTTCGGCTATGATGGGCCCGACCATATTAAGGAGAAAGTTACTGATATTGCCAGCCAGCTCTACTATGATTCTACGGATCGGCTCAAACTGTTGAAGAATTTGAAGGCTGTAGGTCAGGTTAAGGAACTGGAACTGCGCTTTCGTCACCACGACGGATCGATTGTCTGGATCGCCGCCAATGTGCGGCGTATTTATAAGGAAGGACGCTATTTTATCGAGGGATCTGTCCGGGATATCACTAAAAGACGGGAGGCGGAGATCGCCTTGCAGGAAGCGCATGATCGTCTCGAACAAACGGGTGCGGGAGAGAACTGCCCAGTTGACGCAGGTCAACGAAGACTTGCGGAAGACCCACGCGGAGCTGCGTCTCGCAAAAGAACGGGCTGAGTCGGCGAATCGCTTGAAAAGCGAGTTTCTCGCCAATATGAGTCACGAAATCCGTACCCCCATGAACGGTATTCTCGGCCTCAGTCAGATGGCACTTCGTTCGACCATTTCCGAGGAACAGCGGGAAAAGATCGAAGGGATCTACTCTTCCGGCCTGACGCTTCTACAAATTATCAACGATATACTGGATATTTCAAAAATTGAAGCGGGAAAACTGAATATAATTATCGAGCCGACCAACCTGCATACCTTGGTTGAAGAGGTCATCAGCATCACTGCGGTAAATTGTTGGGAAGGGGTGGAGGTTCGCCTCAAAAAGTTAGAATATTTGCCGGAATTTGTTCACACCGACAGGACAAGACTGCACCAGGTTCTTGTCAACCTGTTGGGCAATGCCATAAAATTCACCAGACAGGGCTATGTCCTGCTCGCCGTCGACCATACCGGGAAGGCCGAGCCCGGTGACCGGATCGACCTGCATTTCCGCATCGAGGATACCGGACCCGGAATAAAGCACAGCCAAAAAGAAGAGATCTTCAATTCCTTCAGCCAGGGTGACAGCTCAATCAGTCGGGAGTTCGGCGGCACCGGCTTGGGGCTTACCATCTCACAGCGGATTGTGAAACTCCTTGGCGGAGACGATATCTCTTTAACCAGCCACGAAGGAGCCGGATCGATTTTTTCTTTTACCCTGCCGGTGGTGGTTGCTGACGGTGTTGGCGGGGAACGGACGGCACAGCAGGAAAGCATTGATTTCTCCGAACGGAAAGATATCAACATACTCGTCGTCGAGGATTGGGAGTTGAACCGCTTGCTGCTCGGCCAGATTCTCCAGGGTATCGGACTTTCCGAGATAACCTTTGCCAGCAACGGGCGAGAGGCCATTGATGCCTTGGAGAACAGCGAGCGCCCCTATAACCTCATCCTTATGGATGTGCAGATGCCGGTGATGGGTGGCATTGAGGCGACCCGGGTAATCAGGAAGACACATCCGGATATCCCCATTCTGGCGGTAACGGCCCATGCCATGAAAGAGGATCAACAGCAGTGTCTGGCGGCGGGAATGAACGATTACCTTTCAAAACCCTACAAGATAGAAGAAATCGTCCAGGCCATGCAAAGAGTGCTCAACTAACCGCGACTTTTCCACGGTCAAGAGCTATATGAAAAAACTCCTCATCGTTATAGTTCTCCTCGCTACCGTCTGCGGCTTTTTTTTCTTTGACCTGCATCAGGTACTCACCCTTGAGAATATTAAGGCGCGCCAGGGCGAGTTTCTCATGTGGCGTGACCAATCGCCGCTCCTGGTGAGTTTAGGTTTCTTTGCCATTTATGTGCTGGTAACCGCCCTCTCCCTGCCGGGGGCGACCATCATGACTCTTGCCGGTGGCGGATTTTTCGGCCTGGTCTGGGGCTTTGTCATTATTTCCTTTGCCTCGTCCATTGGCGCCACCCTGGCCTTCCTGGCTGCCCGCTATCTCCTGCGCGACTGGGTGCAAAAACGGTTCGGCAACCGTTTGGCGGCGATTAATAAGGGCGTTGAACGGGAGGGAGCTTTGTACCTGTTCAGCCTGCGGTTGGTGCCGATCTTCCCTTTTTTTCTCATCAATATCCTCATGGGGTTGACCCCTATCAAGACCTTCACCTACTACTGGGTCAGTCAAGTCGGGATGTTTGCCGGTACTCTGGTATACATCAACGCCGGGACGCAGCTGGCAAAAATTGACGGACTGCAGGGCATCGTTTCACCGGGTCTGCTCCTCTCCTTTGCTCTCCTGGGTGTTTTTCCGCTCTTTGCTAAAAGGTTCAACGGCTGGTTGAACAAACGGCGGGTTTACCGCCAGTGGCCAAAGCCGAAGAAATTTGACAGGAATCTCGTGGTCATCGGTGCTGGGGCGGCGGGTTTGGTCAGTTCGTATATTGCCGCGGCGGTGAAGGCCAAGGTGACCTTGGTCGAGGTCGATAAAATGGGTGGCGACTGTCTCAACTTCGGCTGTGTCCCCAGCAAGGCCCTGATCAAGAGCGCCAAGTTGGTGCATCAGATGCGAAACGGCAGTTCCTATGGTTTAAAAAACAACCAGCCCCAATTCAGCTTTCGCGAGGTCATGGAACGAGTACAGCGGATTATCGCCACGGTGGAACCCCACGACAGCATAGAGCGCTATACCGGGCTTGGTGTTGATGTACTCAAGGGGTATGCCAAGATTATCGATCCATGGACCGTCGAGGTGGCGGTTGAGGGTGGCGAAAAGCAGGTGCTCACCACCCGGTCGATTATCATCGCCGCCGGTGCACGGCCCTTTGTCCCTCCTCTGCCGGGGATTGAGACCTCGGGATATCTGACCAGCGACAGCCTGTGGGGCGCCCTCCTTGCCTACGAGGAAGTACCGCAACGGCTGGTAATTCTCGGGGGTGGGCCGATCGGCTGCGAATTGTCGCAGTGTTTTGCCAGGCTTGGCGCCCGGGTGACACAGATAGAGAGGGGGGCGCGAATCATGTCTCGGGAAGATGCCGAGGTGTCGGCGTTTGCTCGAGCGGCTCTCGAAAAAGACGGGGTGACGGTTCTCACTGAACATGGGGCTGTCCGCTGTGTTGGTGATGAACAGGGCCGGGGAATTATTGTTACCCACCAAGGGGTGGAGCGGCGCATAAACTATGACGTGCTGCTCTGTGCCGTCGGCCGCAGCGCCCGTCTGACCGGTTACGGCCTTGAAGAACTGGGCATTGGGACGGATCGAACGGTGCAGACCGGAGACTATCTGGAAACCCTTTATCCAAACATCTACGCCGCCGGCGATGTGGCCGGACCCTATCAGTTCACCCATGTCGCCGCCCATCAGGCGTGGTACGCGGCGGTGAACGCCCTGTTCGGAGAATGGAAGAGGTTCAAGGTCGACTATTCGGTTATCCCCTGGACGACCTTTATCGACCCGGAGGTTGCCCGGGTGGGGTTGAACGAGCAGGAGGCGAAGGCCAAAGCTGTGGCCTACGAGGTGACTCGCTTTGCTCTCGATGACCTTGATCGAGCCATCGCCGATAGCGCCGCCCATGGTTTTGTCAAGATCCTGACCGTACCCGGCAAGGACCGGATTCTCGGGGTGACGATTGTCGGCGAGCACGGCGGCGACCTGCTGACCGAGTTTGTTCTGGCCATGAAACATAAGCTCGGTTTGAATAAGATCCTCGGCACCATCCATACCTACCCGACATTGTCCGAGGCCAACAAATACGCGGCCGGAGAGTGGAAGCGGTCGCATGCGCCGGCGCGGATACTTGCCTGGATGGAACGGTATCATCGCTGGAAGAGGGGGTGAACATGGGTCGGATACTTGTGCTGTTGTCCCTGTTGCTGGTGGCGTCGGAGGTGCAGGGAGGGCCTTTTAATCACGGAGTCTGGGATGGTTTGTTGAAAGCCCATGTGCGGGTTTTGGAGGAGGGCCGCGCCAGTCAGGTCGATTATGCAGGTTTTGCGGCGAGGCGAAGCGAGCTGGCAGACTATCTGCAAAGCCTTGCGACGGTTAAGGCCAGCGAGTTCGATGCCTGGCCGGGAAGTGAGCAGCTGGCCTTTCTTCTCAATGCCTATAATGGTTGGACCGTCGAACTCATTCTCGGTAAATACCCTGATCTGCAATCGATAAAGGATCTTGGCAGTCTTTTCCAGTCGCCGTGGAAAAAGAAATTCATCCCGCTCCTTGGAGAAATGCGGTCACTTGACGATATCGAACACGGCCTGATCCGCGGTTCCGGCCGTTACGAAGATCCGCGCATCCATTTTGCCGCCAATTGTGCCAGTGTCGGTTGTCCGGCTCTGCGCGCCGAGGCCTATCGCGGTGCCGATCTGGAGAGGCAGCTGGAAGAGGCGACCCGTCTTTTTCTCCGGGATCGCAGCCGAAACCGGTTGAACCGGCGGATCCTCGAGGTTTCTGCCATTTTTAAATGGTACCCTGACGATTTTGCGAAGGGATGGCGGTCTTATTCAACTCTTCCCGCTTTTTTTGCCGGCTACGCTGAGGCCCTCGATCTGACCAAGGAGGATGTACGCGCTCTTACCGCTGGAGAGATTAAGATCGAGTTTCTCGACTATGACTGGCGGCTGAACAACATCAAGTAGCAAAGGTTGGAGTAATTTGAGATATCATCAAGTGCAAGTTTCGTTTTCACGAGATGCTTCTTGACAGTGCACTCCAACGAACAAACAATCGAAACAAAAAGAGGCAACACATGATCAAGGGAAGAAAACAACTGATAGGTATGCTGGCGGCGGCGAATGTCATGAGTCTTGTCATGGCCGGTAATGTCATGGCAGAAGAAAACACCAAAAAATTGAACTCTGCCCAGGTAAAAGTCGGTATGTTCAAACCGACCGGCGACATGGATGATGCCGATTATGATAACGGTGGCGATTTCTCTGGTTCCTATGGTCGGTATCTCAATAAATTTTTGATCCTGGAGGCAGGATTCGACGCATTTGGTTCTGAACAGAATCTCAGTGGCAGAAACGATCAGGCAGGCAGCTATACCCAGGACAATTACCTCGTTGGTGTCGCCGGGTTCGTAACCCTGAAAGGCGAGTATTCTGCAGGTCCGGTCGATCTCTTCGTCGGGTTTGGTGGAGGGATTTATTCGGTCACCTTGGACAGTGAAATCGATTCGTCGCGACTCGGCGATCTCGATACCGATGACTCGGATGGGGTATTCGGTGTTCATGTGGTGGCCGGCGTTAATTACAATATCAACCAGCGATTTTTTGTAGGGGTGGAAGGGAAATATCGCTGGACCGATGACATAGAGATTCGTGAGACAGTCGCCTCCATTCCGATTGAGTACACGGGCGATTTGAGTGGCTATATGGTGACTTTTAATGCGGGAATCCGCTTTTAGAAGAAGTATGATCGCCGCTGCAACTTCGATCAGGATGCCGAGGTCGTTTTCGATCCCGGCACTATGACCGTTGCAATTCAGTCCGGACACTGGAGTGGCTGGGCCAGCGACTTGAAAATTTTCGGATTTATCACTCGCTGACTTTCTCCTTGCCTTTTTCATAGAGGCACTTTGTCTCCCCTTATGGGGTTAGCCGCGGTACAGGGTAAACCTGTTGCCGCCATCCGCCTTGGCCAGATACATGGCGCTATCCGCACATTGAATAAGCCCATCCGCATCGGTGGCATGATCGGGATAAAAGGCAATGCCGATACTCGTCGAAATGCTGATATGCTGATGGTCAATGAGGAATGGCAGCTCCACCGCCTGGCGAATCTTCTCGGCCACCACCAAGGCATCGCTCCCATCCCTTACAACCGGGAGCAAGATGATAAATTCATCCCCGCCAAGCCTGGCCAGGGTGTCGGCATCCCGTATCTCGCCGAGCAGGCGGGCTGACAGAGCTTGCAGCAAACGATCCCCGACGGTATGGCCGAGAGTGTCGTTGACCGGCTTGAACTTGTCGAGATCAAAGAACAGCAGCGCCAGTTTGCCGCTATTCCGGTAGGCCTGGCGAAGACCCTGGTGCAGACGATCGAGCAGCAGAGCCCGATTGGGCAGGCCGGTCAGCAGGTCGTGATGTGCCAGGTGAGATATTCGTTCGGCCTCGACACAGTACTCGGTGATATCGGAGAATCCGGTGACGTGATGCAATACCTGGCCGGCATCGTTCAGCACCTGATTAATGGATAGCCAGGCGACAAAGATTTCCCCGGTTTTACGGCGGTTCCGAACTTCACCCTCCCAGCGGCCCCGGCTGTTAAGCGACTGCTGTACGGCCTGGAAAAATTCGTCAGGGTGATAACCGCTGGCGAGCAGGGAGAAATCGGCACCCACAGCCTCCTCGGCAGTGTAGCCGGTGATGCGGGTAAATGCCGGATTAACAGCGAAAATGCGCTGATCGACATCGGTGACCATAACCGCCTCAAGAACCGTTTCGAAGACGGTGGCGGCAAGTCTTTCGTATTCGCGTCGTCGCGCCGCTTCCTGGGCCGCGGCAATGCGCTGATCCCGGCGATAGAGCACGGTGGCCAAATAGACCATGGCCAGCAGCGCCGGCACAGCCAGCAACAGCAGTCTGCCGCTTTCCCGCCGCCAATGAGCCAGGGCACGGTTTTTAAACAGGTGGGTTACCACTATTAGGGGGAACTGCCGGGAGACGCGAAAAGCGGTGCAGGTTTCCCCCAGTCCTTCTCTCTCGCCGTGGTAGCGCCCGATCTCCGATTCTTCAAGCAACCGGGCAAAAACCCTGTCGGGATGCTGTTCTCCTGTCAGGGAAAGCTCGCCGTTGGTCAGCAAAAGCATCCGATCATACCGTAAAATTTCGACAAAGCCTTCTTTGGGCAACAGCCATTGGGTAAAATAGTTGATAAAAAAATCGGGATTAAGAGCCGCCGTTATGCGTACCTCTCGACCGTTATGCTCGACGCGGCAAAGAACCGGGATAAAACCCAGGTCGGCGGAAGGTGTCGGGTGGTTCAGCCGATACCTCTTTCCCTTCATTGAAATCGCGGCCTGACCAGGGACGGCCGATGCGCAGAGGGCTGCCGTGGGGGGCAGTGACCTGCGGGAAATAATCTCCGGTTTCCAGCGGCAATCCGATATTGCCGGGGTTGGAGCTGGCAATAATGCGGCCCGAAGTATCGAGCATTGACAGGGAGCGGAGGAAAGGAGCCTGACGCAGGGTCCGTTGAAAAAGCTCGTCAATATTTTCTTCGTCCGGTCCGACGGCAATAAAATCAACGAGGGTCTGGATGGTTTTCAGGCTGCGGGTCAGATGCTCCTCGAATGCCCGGGCGTGGAGAGCGCTGAGGTCAAGGCCTTCGGCGAGGGCGATGTTTTTCTGCCGCTCTATAACATAAGCAGTGCCGGTAACGGCGGCCAGGACGGCCAGAATCAGCAGGGTCAAGAAAGCGAAGTTGGCGCTCAGGGCGCGACGCAGAGTCACTTGCCGTAGCCTCAGGTATCAGTCAAGTTTGACAATTGCTTCCAGTTGGTGGCGTTTGGCCGCCGCAAGCAACCGGCCATCTTGTTTGATCGTCAGAATAAAATGGTCGATGCGCTGGAGCCAACGCTCATCGCCGGGGGCCATGGCATAGGCATAGGGGGTAAGATGGTAGCTGGCCGGTGGGGACACTAAACGCGCCCAGTCGGAATTGGCCAGCATCCGCTGGCTGTAGGGATAGTCGGTCATAAAGACATCGGCGCGACCCGATTCGACCTCCTGTTCCCTGGCAAAAGGGGTGTCCAGCACTGCCAGCCGGGCCTGACGAAGCCGTTCCCGCATCACCGGTTCGTGGTAGGTTCCCTTGGCCACCGCCACCACCACGCCGGGCTGGTCGATGTCGGCCCATTGCTGGATCCGCCGGTTACTCCGGGTAGTAATAGCATAGATATCGCTTTGCAGATGCGGTTGGCTGAAACGGAGTTTTTCGGCGCGGGCCGGGGTAATGCCGATGGCAAACATGGCAATGTCGCAGCGGTCGGCGGTGACATCCAGGGTGAGTTTGGCAAAGGAGCTGTCGACAAATTCGACCCGTACCTTCGGGCCGAGGTCGCCGGCCAGCTGCCGCGCCAGATCAATATCGATCCCGGCAAGTTGCTGGGTCTTCGGGTTCCGGTAACTGATACCGTAATAATCCGGCCAGATGCACACCCGTAACAAGCCGGTTTCCAGCACCTTTGTCAACCTGTCCCGGGGCTCGCCCGCTTCAGCGGCCAAGAAAGGGGGTGACGACATGGAGAAAACCATCAAGAGCAAGAAGAGCCTTTGTTTCATCGTACCTGCCTCCTGTTGTAATCGTATCGATACGGTAACAGATTGTCAAAGTGCAATTTGCAAATACGTCGCACAGGACATCCCCCCGGGGTACCGCTGGTCATTATACACACATAGCACCCCCGGTGCTATGTGTGTATAATGAGAGCATGACCTCTTGAAAAATTACCGGCTATCCCTGTTCAAGCCGGCATAACGCAAAGAAAAGCAACAGGGTACTTTTAGTCGCTGTCCTTTTTTCGCTTTAGGGGTAGTATACCGACAAACCTTCTCAGGTGACGTGGTCGTACGATGGAATAGAAACAGGTCTCTTTGTCTCCATGGGTCTATGTACAAACGGTATTTTGGTTTAAAAGAAAAACCCTTCCACATTACCCCCACTCCCCGCTATCTCTATATGAGCGAGTTGCATCGGGAGGCATTGGTTCATCTGCTCTACGGTATCAGTGGCGAGGGGTGCATCATCCTGTTGACGGGTGAGGTGGGTACCGGCAAAACTATGATCTGCCGAAGCCTTATTGAACGGCTCCCCGAAACAACCGACGTCGCTCTCGTTCTTATTCCCAACCTGACCATAAACGACCTTTTGCAGACGATCTGCGAAGAACTCAATATAGCTCTCGAAGAGAAATCCCCGTCGGTAAAATCGTATATCGACAGACTGAACCGCTATCTGCTCGACTCGCACGCCCGAGGGCGCAACACTGTCCTGATTATCGACGAGGCCCAGAATCTCGATATGGAGATTCTCGAACAGCTGCGCCTGCTCACCAATCTTGAGACCGACACCCATAAACTGTTGCAGATCGTGCTGATCGGCCAGCCCGAACTCTTGAAAACTCTCAGTAATCCCAAATATGCACAAATCAATCAGCGCATCACCACCAGATATCATCTGAAACCGATGCAACCTGCTGATGTCAGATCATATATCCTTCACAGGATAGCTGTGGCCGGAGGTGATGATAGCAATCCGCTGTTCAGCAGGCAGGCTATCGAGCATCTTATCAGAACCACCAGGGGAGTACCCCGGTTGATCAATATTCTCTGTGATCATGCGCTACTGGGGGCATATGCCGAAAATAAGGATCATGTCGACCTGAAGATATTACGAAAAGCAGCCCATGAGATTGCCGGGGGTTCCGATCGTCACCAGTGGTCGCAGAGGAAGGTAGTCCTTGCCCTAGCCGTTTTTTTCTTTGCTGTCGGCCTGCCCGCCGCTCTCTATCTTGCGACTCACATGGAGTAAAACCATGTCCTACATCCTCGAAGCTCTAAAAAAATCAGATCGGGAGAGACAGCAGGAGACTCCCTCGCACCTGCAGTCTCTCCATCGTACCGCGCCGTCATTCAAAGACACGAGCGTCTTCCGAGGATATCGCTGGACCTGGCTGCTTTTATCCGGGCTTTTGCTGTTTGCCGGTCTGTTCAAGTGGTTCGACTGGCATCGGCAAGGGATCGACGGTCAAACCTTTCGGCAAGCACCCTCTGCTTCGGCAGTAATCGCGGAAGATAATGGACCAGTTAGTCCAACCCTCTCCAACGTTGATGTCCGCCGTCAGCGAAACCGCAAAGTCTCTCGACCCAATGACTATTAACCCGGAGAGGTTCGATGACTGGTATCAACACTTGCCGAAAAAAGAGAGCTCCATGGCATTGCCCAGGACTCCTCAACCGACTGAAGTGGCACGGGAAGCCGCTGCTCCTGACATTTCACCGGTCGTACTTACCGCCATTCGCAAAAAGAAATTCATCAAGCAGCCTACAAGGATAAAAAGAGACCGGGGGAAAGTTGTCCTGTCCCCGGAGAGCGAGGCAACCGTCATCGCCCAGCCTCTCCTTGTCTCATCCAGGAAAGTTGAGAAGGCGGTTCCCTATTTGCAGGAACTGCCCCCCCAGGTACAGGCTGAGATCCCCAAGATGCAGTTTGCCGGCCACGCCTATGCGTTGGTTCCATCGCAACGGATGATCATCATCAACGGCAAGATCATGAGAGAGGGCGATCGGGTCGATGCCGTGACGAGATTGACGGAAATTACCTGGGAGGGGGTGATTATCGACAGAGATGGCGTTCGCATGCAGATAAAGTGCTATTGATGAAGACGCTATTGTTTATCAATTACCCGGTAGACCCGGTCATCCAGGGCGCTGAATTCATTTCTGACGCGAGTTGGCAGGTCCGGGTCGATCTCGGCACTGACATACTCTCCCGTCTCGCCTCCTTGAGCGAGAATATTGCCACGGGGATCAACGATCATGCTATGGCCGGCAAAGGCGATGCCCCGGCTTGCTCCCGCGCAGTTGCAGGATATGAGGTAGGCGAGGTTCTCGTGGGCCCTGGCCTGGTTGAAAAGTTGCCAGGCAGCCAGCCGTGCCAGCGGCCAGGCTGAAGCAACAAGAAAGAAGGTCGCGCCCTGGTCGATCATGAGGCGATAGAGTTCGGGAAAGCGCAGATCGTAGCAGGTGCTGATGCCCGCCCGACCCCAGGGCAGGTCGACGACCACGACCTCGTTGCCGGCGGTGAGCAGTTGCTTTTCCTGGGATTGAAAGCCGAAGAGATGGATCTTCCGGTACTTGGCGAGGATCCGGCCATCTGGACCAAGAAGCAGGGAGGTGTTATAAAAATGGACACCATCACGCTCGACAAAACTGCCGATCATGGCATGCACTGCTTTCTCCGCGATCTTCTGCCGCAGGGCGGTGATCAACGGGCCGTCAACCTCCTCGCTGTCGGCGCGGTAACTGCCGAAGGAAAAGAAGCCGGAAGGCCATAATTCGGGCAGCAGAAGCAGGTCGGCGGCTGGAGCTTCGTCGAGGAGACGGAGGGCGGTGGCCAGGTTTTCCTGTTTGGGCTGGTCTTTTGCTTCCACTTGGATGGCGGTGATTCGAATCATGGCAGCGAGAGAGAAAGATTCATATCCTAACTTCTTGACGTTTTATTGCCGTATTTATAGCCTTGAGGGATTCAAAATCTCCATCGATGATTTTGCCATTGTGATATCATAATCGATATAGCTTTGTCAATTGCCTTACAGGTCAACGACAACAGTCCGCCGACCGGTCAAGAAGTCGATCCCTCACAGCCTAAGACATGCCTTTTTAATCGATATGTCCTCCAGCAGATCCTTTCCATTAAAGAGAGTGGCGTAAAGACAGTAATTTGCTGTTTTACGTAAAAGAACTTACAGTGGGGTAGGTGAATGCGTCGGAATCGGAGGGTGGAATACATTTTTCAGGTGGTTGTTCTTGTGTTCATTGATGTTTGTAACATCACGACAAATAATAGAAATATTCAACGTGGCAACTCTCTCGAACAGCCACTTGTGTTCACCATGATTATTGATGGGAAAAGAAATTAGAATTGATGTTGACTTAAACGTTAAGGAGAGGTATACAGAAAAGAATGATGGATTATTAACGTAAACGTTATCATGAGCTGGCTAGCGAGATCAGCTGAAAGGGAGCAGGAAACATATGAGCATCATGTCATATCAGTCAATCCCGGCAATACTCAAAGACAACGCCAAAAAATACGCCAAGAAACCGGCGATCAGTTACAAAAAGAAGGGAGCGTATCATTCCCTGACCTATGAGGAGTTTTACGAACGGGTGCTGATGCTGGCGCGTGGTCTCCACAATTTCGGTATGACGCCGGGTGACAAGGTGGCAATTTTTTCCGAAAACCGCCTGGGCTGGGCGATTTCCGACTTTGCTGTGCAAAGCGCCGGCGGCATTACTGTGCCGATCTATGCGACAAATACTGCCAAACAGGCGGCCTATGTTATCAACCATTGCGAAGCGAGAATCGTCTTTTGCTCCACCAAAGCCCAATACCAGAAACTCTATTCAATCAAGGACGAACTCCCCAATGTCGATCTGGTAGTTTCATTTGAACCGTTCATGGGGCATCGCTCCTTCCCGGTTTTCACCCTTCATCAGCTGTCCGAGATCGATACCCCCCTGTCTGATGAAGATCGGCGGCAGATCGAGGAACAGATTGCCCGAATTACCCACGAGGACCTGATCACCATCATCTATACCTCGGGAACCACCGGGGTGCCGAAGGGTGTTCTCCTGACCCAGCGCAATATCATGATCAACGCCGAACACGGTCTCAGCCAACTTGGCATGCCGCAGCAGGACATGACGACACTCAGCTTTCTGCCGCTCAGCCACGTCCTGGAACGAACCGGCGGCTATTATGCGACCCTGATAAACGGTAACCATATCGCCTTTGCCGAAAGTGCTTTGAAGGTCTTAGACAATATGATCGAGGTTCGACCGACATCGATGGTCAGCGTTCCCAGGCTGTTCGAGAAAATATACGCCAAGGTATATGAAGGTGTCAGCCAGATGCCGCCTGCTCGCCAGAAAATATTCAATCGGGCGATTGAGATAGGCCGGGAGTATGTCAATAAAAAATACATCACCAAAGAGCCTTTGGGGCTGCTTGAGCTGAAATATAAACTCTTCGATACATTGGTGTTCAAGAAAATCCGCGCACGTTTTGGCGGCAGACTGAGCTATTTTCTCTGTGGCGGCGCGCCGCTTGACAAGAATATCTGCGAGTTCATGTGGATCATCGGGCTGCCGGTTTATAATGGCTACGGATTGACGGAGACCAGCCCGGCCTTAACCATCAGCGGCGCCGGCATGGTGCGTTTCGATTCGGTTGGCAAGGCTCTGCGCGAGACGCAACTGAAACTGGCCGAGGACGGTGAACTGCTTGCCAAAGGCCCGCAGGTCATGCTCGGCTATTATAAAAATGACGAGGCGACCCTCGACACCCTGCAGGATGGCTGGTTCAAAACCGGCGATATCGCCAAGATCGATGAAGAGGGTTATGTCTATATCATCGATCGCAAAAAAGAGTTGATTGTTACCGCCGGCGGCAAGAACATCGCCCCGCAACCCATCGAAAACGAACTGAAACTCGACAAGTATGTCTCCCAGGCCATTGTTTTCGGTGATCTTAAACCGTACCTGGTGGCGATATTGACTGCCGATGCCGATGCCGTGAGCGAATTTGCCCGTGAAGCAAAAATCAGCTACAGGACTATGGAAGAACTGGTGCAAAATCCTCGGGTGAAGGAGCTCTATGCCAATCGTATCAAGGAGTTAAATAAAAATTATCCGCCCTACAAAACCATTAAATACTTTGCTGTTGTTGCCAACGATTTCTCAATCGATGGCGGGGAATTGACCCCCACCCTCAAGTTGAAACGCAAGGTTATCCTCGAGAAATACAAAGACCTTATCGAAGACCTTTATGCAACCAAGGGCAATGGCAGAACTGCATAATCGAAAAATGAACGCATCTTTTGCGATATTTTTAAAAAGATCAAAGATTATCGAACCTAACGGAGAAAAAACATGAGGCAAATTAATCGAGTAGCCGTACTTGGCGCCGGAGTAATGGGGGCCACCATCGCCGCTCATCTCGCCAATGCGGGATTGGAAATTCTTTTGCTTGACATCGTTCCCAAAGGACTGGACAAGCAGGAGGAAGCGCAGGGCTTGACCCTCGACAGTCCGGCCGTTCGCAACCGGATTGCCAGAAACGGACTGCAAGGCCTGCTGAAAATGAAACCGGCCCCCTTTTACCTGAGCGAATATGCCGGGCAGATTCAGATCGGCAACCTTGTCGACGATCTGGGGAAACTGAAGGAGTGCGACTGGGTAATCGAGGTTGTCGTTGAATACATGCCGATCAAGCTCGACCTCCTGAAAAAGCTTGTTCCGAATCTTGCCCCCGGTGCCATCCTCACCACCAACACCAGCGGCCTGTCGGTCAACGAGATGGCGGCGGTATTGCCGGTCGAGGTGCGCAAAAACTTCCTTGTCACCCATTTCTTCAATCCGCCCCGCTATATGCGCCTCATGGAGATCGTCCCCTGCGCGGAGACCGATCCGGCAATTATGCAGGGCATGGCCGACTTCATGAGCAAGCGGCTCGGCAAGGGCATCGTCTATGCCAAGGATACCACCAATTTTATCGCCAATCGTATCGGTACCTATGCCATCTATAAGGGCATCGAGCATATGGTGGCAATGGGCATGACCGTCGAAGAGGTCGATGCCATTGCCGGTCCGGCGACCGCCCGGCCAAAGAGTGCCGCCTTCCGCACCGCCGACCTGGTAGGGCTCGATACCCTCGGCCATGTCGGTACCAACTCCCATGACCTCCTGCCGAACGACGAGGAGCGCGAGGTGTTCAAGATGCCGGAGTTCATGAAGAAGATGATCGACGGCGGTCTCCTCGGCAACAAGAGCGGCGGCGGTTTCTACAAGAAAGAGATGGTCGACGGCAAAAAGGCCCTGTTCTACTACGATTACACCACCGGCGAATACAAGCCCCTCGCCAAACCAAAATTCGCCTCGGCGCATGGCCGTCAAGCAGGTCGATAGCCCCGGCCAGAAGGTCAAGATGGTCGTCGGCGGCAGCGACAAAGGCGCCGAGTTCGCCTGGAAGAGCCTCCGCGACACCCTGATCTATGCGGTAAACCGTATCCCGGAGATTGCCGACGACGTCGTCAATGTCGACAACGCCATGAGCTGGGGCTTCAACTGGGAGATCGGGCCTTTTGAAATGTTTGACGCCATCGGTGTTGAGGAGTTCGTTAAACGGGCGGAAAAGGACGGCGTCAAGGTGCCGGCATCTCTCAAAGGCATTGACCTCCTTTTATCGCTTTGACGAGAAGGGCGGCAAGCAATACTTCGACCTGCTGCAGCGCACCTATGTGCCGATGCCGGTCAAGGCCGGGGAAATTCGCCTGGAGATTCTCCGCAAGGCCGGCAAGGTCGTCGAGAAAAACGCCAGCTGTTCGGTGCTCGACCTCGGCGACGGCGTCTTCGGTTTCGAGTTCCATTCGAAGATGAACGCCATCAGCGGCGACATCCTGGCCATGACCCACAAAGCGATCAAGCGGGCCGAGGACGAAGGTGTCGGCCTGGTCATCGCCAACCAGGGTGTCAATTTCTCGGTCGGCGCCAACCTGATGATGATGGCTGTAGCCCTGGCCGAAGGGGCCTATGACGATATCAACATGGTGCTCCGCGCCTTCCAGAAGGCGACCATGGCGGTGAAATACGCCAAGGTGCCGGTCGTTGCCGCACCCTTTGCCATGACCCTTGGCGGCGGTGCCGAGTTCTGCCTGCATGCCGACGCGATCAACGCCTACTCCGAGACCTATATGGGCCTGGTCGAGATCGGGGTCGGTCTTCTGCCGGGTGGCGGCGGCACCAAGGAGATGAGCATGCGTGCCATCCAGCTGGCCCAGCAATTCAACACCGATGTTCAGCCCTTTATCATCAAGAACTTCCAGCAGATCGCCATGGCCAAGGTCTCCATGGGGGCGGCCGAACTGTTCGGCATGGACTATATGCGCCAGGGCGACAGCATCACCATGGATATCGACCGCTTGATCGGCGACGCCAAGCAGAAGGTACTGGCGCTGGCGGTCAATTATCGGCCGAAGCGGCCGTTGGAAAACCTCCCGGCACCGGGCCGCGGCATTGCCGCCACCATCAAAAGCCAGTTGTGGAACATGAAGATGGGTAATTTTATTACCGAATACGAGGCGGAGATGGGCTTCACTATCGCTCAGGTCATGTGTGGCGGCGACGTCAATGCCGGTACCCTGATCAGCGAGGAGTACCTGCTTCAGCTCGAACGGGAGAACTTCCTGAAACTCTGCGGCAACAAAAAGACCGCCGAGCGGATCCAGCATATGCTGAAGACCGGCAAGCCGTTAAGAAATTAAGAAAATTACCCAACAAGGGAGACTCAATATGAAAAAAGCATATATACTGGCCAGTTACCGAACTCCGGGCTGCCGGGCAAATAAAGGCAAATTCAAAGACATGCGGCCGGACGATCTGGCGGCGCTAGCGATCAGAGGCCTTGTCGAGCGCACCGGCATCGATCCGATGACCGTCAACGATGTCTACCTCGGCTGTGCCTTCCCAGAAGCCGAACAGGGCATGAACGTCGGCCGGGTAGCGGCGATGAAGGCCGGACTACCGATCGAGGTGCCGGGTCAGACCATCAACCGTTTCTGCTCCTCCGGCCTGCAGACCATCGCCATGGCCGCCGAGCGGGTCATGTGCGGTTTTGCCGACTGTATCGTTGCCGGCGGGGTCGAGTCAATGTCCTGTGTGCCGCTCGGTGGCCTGAAATACAGCGCCAATCCCGGCATGATGGTTGACTGGCCGGAGGCCTTTGCCTCCATGGGCGTGACCGCCGAACTCGTCGCCGAACGGTACGGCATTGACCGTCTAGCCATGGATACCTTCGCCGTGGCCAGTAACGCCAAGGCTGCCGCGGCCATTGACGCCGGCCGGTTTGCCGATGAAATCATCCCGGTCGAGATAGAGAAAAATGCCATCGTCAAAGGCAAGCTCGTCCGGACCAAGGAAATGGTGATGGTCGATGACGGGGTTCGCCCCGGCACCTCCCTGGAATCGCTTGCCAAGGTTCGTCCGGCTTTTAAAATCGGCGGACCGGTAACCGCCGGCAACTCGTCGCAGATGACCGACGGCGCAGCTGTCGCCCTGGTCGTTTCCGAAGAATACCTTGAAAAGATCGACAAGAGCCCGATCGCCCGCTTTCTCGCCTTCTCCGCCAACGGTTGCGCCCCGGAGGTCATGGGTATCGGCCCGATTGTCGCCATACCGGCCGCTCTTGAAACTGGCTGGTCTGAAGCAGGAAGACCTCCAACTCATCGAACTGAACGAGGCCTTTGCCGCCCAGGCTCTGGCGGTCATCAAGACCCTCGGTCTCAACCCGGACATCATCAATGTCAACGGCGGTGCCATCGCCCTCGGCCATCCGCTCGGCTGCACCGGCGCCAAGCTGACCACCACCCTGCTCCATGAGATGGGTCGGCGAAAGCTGCGCTACGGCATGGTTTCCATGTGTATCGGTGGCGGCATGGGTGCTGCTGGAATTTTTGAGAGATTATAATTTTAAGAAAGTATCAACCTGCGAGGTAACTATAATGGCTGGAAAAATATTGAAAGGCGGCGAATATCTGATAGCGGAAACCCCCTGTGCGGACATTTTCACCCCGGAAGATTTCACCGATGAGCAACGGCAGATGGGCGAAACGATCGAGCAGTTTCTCACTGCCGAGATCTATCCGAAGACCGAAGAAATCGACAAGCAGAACTTCGACATCGTCGTCGAAGGCATGAAGAAATGCGGCGAACTTGGCCTGCTGATGATGGATGCCCCGGAGGAATACGGCGGGCTGGAACTCGACAAGGCCTCGACCATGCTGGTCAGCGAGAAGATGTCCCAGGGCGGCTCCTTTTCTGTCGCCTATTCGGCGCATACCGGCATCGGTACCCTGCCGCTCGTCTACTACGGCACCAAGGATCAGAAAGAAAGATACCTGGAGAAAATCACCTCCGGCGAGTGGTGTGCCGCCTACTGTCTGACCGAACCGGGTTCCGGCAGCGACGCCCTTGGCGCCCAGGCATCGGCCGTGCTTTCCGACGACGGCAAGCACTATATCCTCAACGGCACCAAACAGTTCATCACCAACGGCGGCTTTGCCCAGCTGTTCACGGTTTTTGCCAAGATCGACAAGGAGCATTTCACCGCCTTCCTGGTTGAGAAGAGCTTCCCCGGTCTGATTGTCGGACCGGAAGAGAAAAAACTCGGCATCAAGGGATCGTCCACCACCCAGATCATCCTCGACAACTGCAAGGTGCCGGTCGAGAACCTCCTCGGTGAAATCGGCAAAGGCCATAAAATCGCCTTCAACGTCCTCAATATCGGCCGTTTCAAGCTTGGCGCCGGCGTCTGCGGCGCCTCGAAAATGGCCCTGGTGGTCGGCATCAAGTATGCCAATGAGCGCAAGCAATTCAATACCCCGATTGCCAAATTCGGCGCCATCGGCGAAAAGATCGCCGATCTGACCGCCAACATCTTCGCCTCCGAGTCGCTGGTCTACCGTCTGGCCGGCCTTCTTGACACCAAGCTGGCAACCATCGAGAAGGGCATCGACAACTACTACGACGAATACCTGAAAGGCATCGAGGAATATGCCTCCGAGTGCGGCATTGCCAAGGTCTTCTGCAGCGAGGTACTGGCCCTGACCGTCGACGAGGTGTTGCAGATCCATGGCGGCTACGGCTTTTGTGCCGAATATCCGGCCGAGCGCTACTACCGCGACGAGCGCATCAACCGCATCTTCGAGGGCACCAACGAGATCAACCGCCTGCTCATCCCCGGCATGATCCTCCGCAAGGCGATGAAGGGCGAACTGCCGCTGCAGGCCGAGGCGATGAAGGCCTTCGAGTCGCTGATGACCCCAAGCTTTGAGGAACTGGACGAGACCATTCCTTTCGTGAAGGAAAAGGCCCTGATCAAAAACCTCAAGACCCTTTTCCTGATCCTCTCCGGCGTCGGCGTTCAGAAGTTTATGGACAAACTGACCAACGAGCAGGAGATCCTCATGGCCGCGGCCGATATCGCCATCCAGATCTTTGCCCTGGAAAGCGTGGTCCTGCGGGCTGAAAAGAGTCTGGCCAAATACAGCGACAGCAAACGCGAACAGGTTATGGCGGCAGTGAAGACCTTTGCCTTCGAGGCCTCCGAGATCGCCGCCAGCTCGGCACGCAAGGGCGCCTTTTACATAGAGGAAGGGGATACTCTGAATATGATCCTCTCCGGTATCAGGCGTTTCGGCAAGTACGACGCTACCGGGCTGCTCACCGCCAAGCGAACCTTGGCCAAGGCTGCCTGCGAAACCGAAAGATATATTTTTTAGAACTCCCTATCGGTGCCCGCCGCAAATGGCGGGCACCGATTCCCAACCTGGTCGAATTTTCATCTGATCGCCATGGCCGGACTCACGCAACATACCATCAACACCCCGTATATGGTCGGTCCCGTGCATTGCTATTCCGGGGTGCTGGCGGGTGAATTGGTACTTTTCGACACCGGTCCGCCGACTCCCGAGGCCGAGCGATATATCCGGAACATATCGATCTGAAAAATCTCCGCCATGTTGTCGTCACCCATGGCCATATCGATCACTATGGACTGGCCTTCTGGCTTGAACAGAACAGCGATGCCACGGTCTATCTGCCCTATCGGGATTGCCTGAAGATCACCAACCACGAAAAGCGTATCGAGGGAATGTATCGACTCCTCGCCTTCCTTGATTTCGATCAGCGGGCCCTTGCTGAGTTGCGGCGGATCTTCGAAAGCGGCCAGCTTTTCCCACCTTTTCCGCAAAATTTCTTAGTGGCGGAAAAAGAGCTTCCGGAAAGGCTGGGAATCGGCACCCTTCATTGTCCCGGCCATTCGCAGAGTGATCTGGTATATGTCGGCGACGACTGGGCGGTTACCGGGGATACCCTGCTGCGGGGAATTTTCCAGTCGCCGCTTCTCGATGTTGATCTGGAGACCGGCGAGCGGTTCAATAACTACCAGGTCTATTGCCAGACCCTGGTCAAACTAGCCGGCCTGGAAAATCGGCGGATTTTGCCCGGCCACCGGCATACCATCGCTGGAATCGATGCAACCCTGCTGTTCTATATTACCAAACTGCTGCAACGGGTGGAACAACTTCGACCCCATAAAGACGAAAAGAATCTGATGCTTACCATCGAAAAACTGCTTGGTGAACCGATCAAGGACGCCTTCATGCTCTATCTCAAGGCCTCGGAAGTGGTCTTTATGAAGGATCTCCTGCAAAAGCCGGAGCTACTCCGGCAGGCGCTGGTGGAGATCGGGCTTTTCGATCAGGTTATGAAGTTGTTTAATGCCGCCACGGGCCGCTAAGAGGAGAGCCTAAGAGGAGAACATATGTCTGATCCCTTGTTTAAAAGGATTTATATCGGTGCAGTCGAGGTAAAAAACCGGTTATACATGCCGGCCATGCATCTCAACATGTGCAAGAACTTTTTGGTCACCGAACAACTGCTGGAGTTTTACCGGGAACGGGCAAAGGGTGGCGTCGGGCTGATAAGCGTCGGCTATGCCACTGTTGACGAATTTTCCGGCACCCCGACAAATATCGGTGCCCACCTCGACGAGCACCTGCCGGGTCTTACCGCCCTGGCTCAGGCCATTCATGGCGGCGGGGCAAAGGCTACCGTCCAGCTCAACCATGCCGGGCGCTACAATTCCTCGTTTTTTCTCGGCGGCAAAAAGCCGGTGGCCCCCTCGCCGGTACCCTGCCGTTTGACCCGGGAGACTCCGGAGGAACTCACCTCCGAGAAAATCAAGGCGACGATCCGGCGTTTTGCCGATGCCGCCGGTCGGGTCCGCGACGCAGGATTCGATCTCGTCGAGATCCTCGCCGGTACCGGCTATCTCATCAGTGAATTTCTCTCCCCCTTGACCAACAAACGAGAGGATGAATATGGTGGCAGCCTGGAAAACCGCATGCGTTTCGGTCTTGAGGTTATTGGCGAGATAAAAATCCATGTCGGAGACGATTTCCCCATCCTCGTGCGGCTGAACGGCAATGACTTCATGGACGGCGGTATCGGCGCGGAGGAACTCCTGGCGTTTGCGGTGGCCCTTGAATCCGCCGGCGTCGATGCCCTCTGCGTCAATGTCGGCTGGCATGAGGCGCAGGTGCCGCAGATCGTCACCAAGGTGCCGCGCGGGGCCTTTTCCTATCTCGCCCGCGACATCAAACAACAGGTGGCGGTGCCGGTTATTGCCAGCCATCGCATCAACGATCCGGCCATTGCCCGGTTACTGGTCGAAGAAGGCTTCTGTGATATGGTGGCGATTGGCAGGGCTCTCATTGCCGACCCTTACTTCCCGGAAAAGGCGCGAACCGGTCGGGAAAAAGAAATTGTCCATTGTGTCGCCTGCGGCCAGGGCTGTTTCGACAACCTTGTCAAAATGAAGCCGGTGGAGTGTCTGTGCAATCCGCGGGCCGGCCACGAATACCAGGCGCAGCCGACGAAAACCGTCGAGCCGAAGAAGGTCATGGTTGTTGGCGGCGGGGTGGCCGGCATGTCGGCGGCGATTGCCGCAGCCGAACTCGGTCACCAGGTCAGCCTTTTTGAAGCGGGACTGCGCCTTGGCGGACAGCTGCATCTGGCCGGTGCCCCTCCCGGTCGCAGTGAGTTCTTGGTCTTTGCCGAGGATATGACGTGTCAGGTTGTCCTGCACGGTGTCGCGGTATTCCTGAACCAGCCGGTGGACCGCCGGATGCTTGCTGCCGCGAAACCGGACTTTCTGGTCCTGGCAACCGGCGGTGCGCCGATTACTCCGGCCATTCCCGGAGTGCGGCAGGAACATGTGGTCCAGGCCTGGGATGTCCTGGCCGGCAAGGTCGCAACCGGTCGCAGGGTGGTCGTGGTCGGCGGTGGCGCTGTCGGCATCGAAACCGCATTGCTTCTTGCCGAAAAAGGGACGCTGTCCGGTGACGAGATTAAATTTCTCCTGGTCAATGGCGCAGTTGCCCCGGAAAAACTGTATAAGCTGGCGACCCAAGGAACGAAAGAGGTATGGGTCGTCGAGATGGTCGATACCCTCGGCAGTAACTTCGGCAAATCGACCCGTTGGGGCATGCTCCAGGATGTCGGCCGTCTCGGCGTGAAGACCCTTCTTCAGGCCAAGGTCCTGGAGATCACCGACAAAGGTGTGCGTGTGGAACACGGCGGCGAGATTCGTGAGTTGCATGCCGACACGGTCGTCCTGGCGGTCGGTACCCGCTCGGCCAACCCGCTGCAGCAGGTGGCGGAAGAGCTGGGTATAAGCTGTGCGGTGGTTGGCGATGCCCTGGCCCCGGCCACGGTTTTCGAAGCCAATCATCAAGGCTATAACACCGGTAAGAATATCGGTTGATCTGCTGAATTTACAGATAATACACAAGAAGCAACTCCAAGGGAGGATAGGGTGCAACTGTTTAATCCAAAAAAATATCAACGCCAACATGCCGATGCCAGGTCACGGGAATTGGTCCTGAAAACCATCGATTTCTTTGAAAAGAAGGGTCTGAAGAAGATCAAAGCCGACGACCAGGCGATGGTCTGGTATGAGGATTTCCTGCAGTTCATCAAGGAGGAACAGATCTTCGCCGATTTGCTCACCCCGGAAGCCTACAGCCAGACCGGCGGCCGCTGGGATATGTGGCGGATCAGCGAGTTCAACGAGGTCCTGGGCTTCTACGGGCTTTGCTACTGGTATGCCTGGCAGGTGACCATCCTCGGTCTCGGGCCGATCTGGATGGGCGACCAACGAGGCGGTGAAAAAGAAGACCGCCGAACTCCTGGCGGCCGGCGGGATTTTTGCCTTCGGACTCTCGGAACGGGCCCACGGCGCCGACCTCTATTCGAGCGAGATGCTCCTCATCCCGCAGGCGGACGGCAGCTATCTGGCCCGCGGTTCGAAATACTATATCGGCAACGGCAACTGTGCCGCCCTGGTCTCGACCTTCGCCAAGATCGAAGGCAGCGGCGAGTATGTCTTTTTTGTCGTCGATCCGCAAGCACGAAAAATACGAGTGCGTGAAAAAGATCGATACCTCAGGCGTTCGCCAGGCCTATGTTGCCGAGTATACCCTGCACGATTATCCGATTACCGAGGCGGATATCCTCTCGCGCGGCGAGCACGCCTGGAATTCTTCGCTCAACACCATCAATATCGGCAAGTTCGAGCTGGGCTGCGCCTCCATCGGCATCGCCACCCACTGTTTTTACGAGGCGCTGAACCACGCTGCCGGTCGCAATCTTTATGGCCGCTCTGTTACCGACTTTCCCCATGTGAAAAAGCTCTTTACCGAAAGTTACGCCCGACTGATCGCCATGAAGCTCGTGGCCTTCCGTTCGGCGGATTATCTGCGGGTGGCCTCCGACGACGATCGCCGCTACCTGCTCTTCAATCCGATCGTCAAGATGAAGGTTACCGGCCAGGGTGAGAAGGTGGTGAAGTGTCTCCATGAGATCATCGCCGCCAAGGGCTTTGAACAGGACACCTATTTCGAGATGGCCATCCGCGATATCGGTATGCTGCCGAAGCTCGAGGGCACCGAGCATGTCAATATGGCCCTCATTATCAAGTTTGTGAAAAATTACTTTTTTGAACCGGTGGCCTTTCCGGAGATCGGGCAACAGAATCAGGCCGGCGATGACCGTTATCTCTTCAACCAGATGACCGGCAAGCTGGCGTCCGTGCGTTTCCCCGATTACCGGCTGGCCTACCAGGGGATGGAATCGCCAAATGTCCGGGTATTCCGCGAGCAGGTCGAGCTGTTTCGGACCCTGCTGATCTCCGTTCCGCCGAGCAAGGAACAGGCGCAGAATATCGATTATATGCTGGCCGCCGGCGAACTCTTCACCCTCATCGTCTATGCTCAGTTGATTCTGGAAAACGCCAAAATTTATGGCACCGAAGCAGATGTCCTTGAGCAGATTTTTATTTTTCTGATCCAGGATTTTTCCGTCCAGGCCCTGCAGATGATTCTCGGCCAGGAAAATTCTCCCGCCCAGGAAGAAATCTTTAACAAGATGATTAAAAAACCTGTTAAAGATGGTGAAGGATTCCAGCGAGTCTGGCAGGCGGTATATGGGCTGAAAGGCCAGTATGTGATGAACGAATAGGCTGCAAACGTTCAGGCAGGACGAAGAGCGTAAAAGGAATAAAAATGGGCCATCATCTTGACGGAAAAAGCAGTATCGTGCCGCTCATCGATCGGTTGAACAAATATCCCATAGGTCTGCCCGACAGCGACAAGTTGCGGCAGATCCTGGCCATCCTTTTTTCCGAGGAGGAGGCCTATGTCGCCTCACGCTTTCCCCTGACCGAGGCAACCCTTCCCGAACTTGTCCGGGCGACCGGCTGGGAGAGTTTGAGACTCAAAGCGACACTTGAAGAGATGGCCGAGAAAGGCTTGGTGATGGACACCACCTACGGTGGCAAGACCTTCTATCTGCTCATGCCGGGACTGATCGGCTTCTTTGAGTTCAGCTTCATGAAGCAACGCAACGATCTGCCGGTGGCCGAACTCGCCCAGCTCATGCACGAGTATCTGTACGGCGATCCCGAGCAAAAAATGGGGCGGGAATTCTTCACCAGCAAGACGCCGCTGACTCGCTCACTCCCCTATGAGGAGTATATTCCGACCAGTTCCCAGGTGGCGACCTATGAAAGTGCTCGGGAAATCATTAAGAAGGCCGGCTACGGCGCCATCGGCATGTGCTACTGCCGCCATAAAAAAGATCACCTGAACGAAAGCTGCAAAAAGAAGGCACCGACCAAGGAGATCTGCATTTCGCTTGGCACTGCCGCAAAGTTCATGACCCGCCGTGGTTTTGCCGAAAAGCGCAGCACCGAACAGCTCCTGGCGATTCTCGATCAGGCGCGGGACCTTCGGCTGACCCACATCACCGATAATATCCGCCATAAACCCTCCTTTATCTGCAACTGCTGTTCCTGCTGCTGTGAACTGCTGGGTGGCGTACAGATGGGCTATCCCATGGGAGTGGCCAAGACCAATTACACCCTGCAGATAGATAGCGAGACATGTCTCGGCTGCGGCTTATGTCAAAAGGCCTGCAATGTGGCGGCGCTGGAAATGGTCGATGCGGAGAACGGCAAGCGGAAAAAGCATGTACAGATCATCGGCGATAATTGTCTGGGTTGCGGGGCGTGCATCAGCGCCTGCCCGAGTCATTCGCTCTCCCTGGTGCATGCAGCCGGACGTCCCGTTCCGCCCGAGAAAAAAAAGGACCTCTTTAAACAAATCCTCAAAGAAAAGAAAAAGCTGACACCTTTTATCGTCGACGGCATAAAAAATAAAATCCGCCGCACCTTGGGAATGGGGTAGGTAGCAACTGGGGGTTTAATAAGATTTTGGCGACCGACTGAAGACAAGACTTGCCTGCTCTTTTCAGCCTCGGCCGGTCATTCCCCGGAGAACTCTGGAAAAAACCGGAAAATAACAGTGCCAAGCCAAGCCCTCCGAAAAAAGACCGGCGAGGGATGTATCCTCCTCCACCATCTGGGTTGCGGACTCCTCGTTGTGGCTTTTGTCCACCTGTTCAGCCTTTATCAACTGGTCAGCGAGAGGCTTGGCAGTGGTTTCGTTGCTTTTTCACCGCTGGTTTTGCCGGTGCTTTTTTTTGCCGTTCTGTTTTTTAAGCGGCGACGTGGCGGCGAAAGCCTTCCGTCGGTTCTCCTCGGCTTGACCTGCTGTTTTGCCGCCCTGGCCGTGCCGGACCCGGAGATCGCCGTCAAGCGCATTCACGTCATGGAATATCTGCTGCTCTCTCTGTATGTCCGCCATACCCTGGCCTTTCGCCTCTCCGGTGTGGTCCTGCTGGTCTTTTCCTGCCTGCTTTCTTGCCTGTATGGGGTTCACGACGAACTGCTTCAGGGGGTGCATCCGTCCCGAACCTACGGTTTACGCGACATGCTGGTCAATGTTGTGGCGGCTATCGGCGGCGGCCTGGTATGGCATGGTCTGGCTCTTTTTTCCGAACGTTCCGGCGGTCCGATGACCGGTGCCGACCGCTGGTCCCGGTCGCGAATCCTCTATCTCCTGGGCCTTGTCGCTGCCGTTCCGGCCATGGCCGCTCCCTTGATAGCCTTCCGGCATGACTTTTTTCCCGCCTGGCCCTTTTTGCCCCTCGCCGCGGTGATGGTCATCTGGAGCTGCTTTTTCGTCGATGACCGCTCGATGTTCCGCCACGGCCTGCTGCCGACCAGCATCGTTGCCTTCCTTTTTCTCGTCTATCCCCTCGTCGTCAATGGTCTGCAGATCACTTTTAATTAGCCTGTGTTGCCTGATCTTTGCCCTCTTCGCACTAAACGGCTGGGAAGAGTTGCGGGACAGGCGAAGCCCGCGGGTGGTGCTGCTGACCGTCGAAAGCCTGCGCGACGACCAGGTGGGTGAGGACAGCACGCCCCATCTCCTGCGAGCGGCTCGGGAGGGGCATCGCTTTGCCGGTCACCGGGCGGTTTCCGGCTGGACCGGGACCAATATCGTCTCTCTGCTGACCGGGCTTTCGCCCTTCGCCTCAGGGGTTCATACCAGGGGCCAGTCCGTCGATCCCGGTATCATCCTGCCCCTTGCCCAGTTGGCGAAGGCCGGCTATCTGGTTGAGGGGTTGCAACCCTTCATGGCCATGGATATTTACGAGAATCTCGGTTTGGAGGTCAACGGCCGGGGGCAGGAGACCACCCTGTGGTTGGCCGAACGGCGGCGGGACGGACAACCCTTCTTTCTCTGGTATCACTACGTCAACACCCACCTGCCTTATGGCCCGGAGCCGCTGCCCCCTGAGTGGCCTGAGGAAGCAAAGAGGCGGCTGGAGAAGGTGCGCAGTCAGGCCGCCCTCCTCCATGATGAAGCGGTCTTCAATGCGGACGATGTGCCGCGCGTCCATAACCTGCAAAAAAACAGAATCCGCGAGTTTGACCGGTGGTTTGCCGATTTCTGGGCCTTTTGGCAGGGTGCCGGCTGTCGCCGGGATACCATTCTCATTGTCACCGCCGACCATGGCGACGAACACGGCGAGCGAGGAATGGTCGGCCACGCCTCCACCACCCTGGCCGGTCATCTGCACGAGGAGATTGTTCGGGTGCCGCTCTTCGTCTGGCTGCCGGAAACCTTCGCCGATCTTGACAGCACCCCTGGAACGGCCAGGATGAGTTCCCACCTCGACATCATGCCGACTATTCTCGCTCGTCTGGGAATCACTCCGCGGCTGTCCTTTGAGGGGCGAGATCTTTTTGCCATCAAGGATCGCTCGACAGGGGTTGAACCCTGGTTCGGCATGACCTCCAGCGGTGGTTTTGCCGAGCCCGAGCCGGAAAGGATGCGCTATTTTGAATACGCATGTCTGCAGGATGGCTGGAAATCCCGGCTGCGCGTAGAGGCGGACGGCGCTGAGAACCTCTTTCTATACGATCTGAGCGTTGATCCCGGCGAAAAAAAGGATCTTGCCGCAGCCCGGCCGGAGCTTGCCGCCGTGCACCGGCAACTGCTTAAGACTCTTCACGACCGGCGGGTACTGGCACCTATTCGGCCCCGGATCGAGGCTGTGGACGAGGGTGGCGAAGCACTTGGCTGGTTGCGACCGATTAGATCAGGCGCGTATTCTTACGACGAGATGGCAGGAAATTTTCTTCTTCAGTGGTCCGGGGCACCGGATCGCGATTACCTTGTCGATTACCGGGCGGGGCGTGGTCGTCGGGAACTGGCCGGAACCCTGGCGGTGCGAGGGACTGTGAAAGATTTCGGAGCGATAGACCGTCGCTACTGGCAGACCTGGATCGTCCCCAACAGTCCGTTTCGCCTGCGGGTGCGTGAGGCGGACGGGCCGGGCCGCAGCCCCTGGCTTCTTCTTGAGGCACGGCCATGAGCGGGCGCTGGCAGAGAGTGGCGTGGCTCCTGCGCCTCTTTGTCAGTGCGGCGGCAATTCTCATCGCCGTATTCCTGTGGGGCGAGGGTTTCCTCCATTCGCCCTTCATCGAACCACGGCGGGGGAGCGAAAAACAGCTGGTCAAAAACTATATCCGTGCGAACACGCCGGATGCGGCGGAGGAAAGGATTCTTGCCGAGAGCTACTGGCGGCGCTATCGAGACGTTCGTCTCGATGCCCATTGGGGTGAGAACGGCCCGATGGGTATCTGGGGGCCCCGTGACCATTATCGTCAGCATGGCCGGCGGGAGGGCCGGATCTTCCAGCCGCTGGTTGCAGTCCTGGACCTTGGAGACGGAAAAGATTCTCGCCCGAGCCTACTGGGAACGTTATCCGGATGTCCGTAGCAGCTCGATCTGGGGAGAGAATTCCGATCTCGGCATCCTCGGCCCCCGCGACCACTTCATCCACGTCGGCACCGCCCTTAACTGACCTGGGGTTTGCCGCTATCACCTTCGACCGACAACAAATGACGGCGTTGTTGAGAGCATGGGAACATTCTATAGAGCCCTCAAGGGCGGTCGATTGCCGAAATCTCCGCCAAGCATGAAATATCCGCCGGGAACGGTGTTTCACGTCTTGTCGGTGCGTGAAAAACTTATGGCCCTGTTTAGGGCGCAAGAGAGTGGTAACAATGGTGGGGATATGGACGATCCGAAAGGTAATGGCAAGGTACGCAAACGGGGAGGTGGACGAACTGCTGCTCGCCATCTGGTGGAGCGCTACCAGCAGCCCCTGCTGTCCGTATCGACGGTCTTTGGCGTGGTCATGGTCTCGACTGCGGAGTAGGCCAGACGGTGTTCTCCGTCTATTTGTAGTAATCTGCACCGCTTCGTGAATACCGGTCGGTGTTTGTGTGGCCTGACTGCTGCCGCGGCACGAAATTTAACGATTGATTAATGCGCGATATCGTCGGCTGGGTGACGCAGATCTATTTCTCGTGGGATGACGGTACGGTTCGCTGGGGTCGGATCGGCATCCTGGTTAACCCCTGAGGCCTGAGGGCTGCGAAAACACGTGACGTATTTTGTTGACTGCCGGACATCTTCTCTTTTTGAAATGGACAATTTCGCTTTATAAAAGTGAAATTGTCAAATGCAGGGTTGAAAATGAATCTGCCCCACTTTTCTTTTCAAACCGGTTCTCTCTTGACCGGTATTTTTTGATTTGTGATGAGCTAAAAAACTGGTCTCATAAAACATCTTTCAAAACTGACGATGCATCTTGTATCTCTGGCATGTTGAAACGCTTCTTGACACTCGGCATCCTCCTGAATTTTCATTCGATATTCCTCATACTCAGAGAGGCTTGGAAAACTGAATAAGGCGACGGCTATATTATTTGCCCCTTCATGCGGCAAAAAATAGCCATGATGTTGCCCGCCAAATTTATTCACCAAGGGAATCCACATCTTGGCATATCGTTCAAATTCATCGATTTTATAAGGGTCAATAACGTATTTAAGGTAGCAGGTAATCATGGTTTATTCTATATGCGCTTTGGCAGTCAGCAGTGCAAGATCTTTATCTTTGGTAAACAGCCTCCACTTCATCTCATTTGAATGTATACCCGCCTTCTTGTCTTGTCCCCTGCAGTAATACCAGTGGCCAAAGCGTTCGACGGTAGAAAAGGGATGGTTTTCCGTGCAGAATAATCCGCAATCATTGATTTCCTTGAAAAAAAGAGTTTCATCGGGATCTTCATCATAAGACATATTTGCAGGCAACACGATTTGCGATACATCTACCTGTTCAGCTTCCTTTGCGTCCAGCCAGTCTGAAATTTTCATTTGGTTTCTCCTCCTCATTTTTGGAGATTATACTGCTTTAACCTCCTCAAGGAGATCAGGATGCCGGTCAAGCACCTTGAGCAGCTTCACCAGAGCCAAAGGCGGCTTGGTTTTTCCGTTCTCGTAACGCGAGAAGGCATTCAGACCGCCGCCAAAGATTTCGGCCGCTTCGCGCTGGTCCAAATCAAGCTTCTTGCGTACCTTCGCAATGTACTTGGGGTCAACATAGGCAGCATTGATTTCCCGCCGGAATAATCCGATCAATTCGCTATAGCGATCACCTTGCAACCGATTCAGGACGATTTCACCGCAAGCCTGGCAGAAGTCACCAGTCACTCCCGGAATTGTGGTAGTCTCGCCCTTGTAAGTATACGGTACATCTCGGGTATCGTGGATCAATTCAGCAGCTCCACAGCATGGGCATTTCATAGTCACAGCTCCTTGAAAGAAACAATCAGAACATCATCGATGACGGTCAGCTTCAAATACACCTCATTGTCGGCTATCTGAGCATGATACACGTCTTGCCAAATCCGGTGATCGGCATGGGTCGTCATGCTCTTGTAAAAATTGGCGGGAGTGAGCGTCATAATGACCCCACACATGCCTGCCAAGTCATTGACACCAAGGTCTCTAGCACCGTTGTAGGCATTAGCTGTGGCTCGAACATTTCCAGCTTCGACCAATGCTTTCACGACCGACAAGTTACAATGCGGGGTACGTTTCTCCATGTGAGTATTATAACCAAATAGGGGAATTTTACAAATAGGTTATTTTGGCTAATTGGTTTGATGGATGGGGTGGCAGCAACCATTTATTGTTAATGATATTGCACAAAATAATCGGTCGCTATCCCCCCTTTTTCCATAAAGGAAATCCACGGGGCTTGGGATATGAGAGAGCCGGAAGAAAAGCATTGAAGTCTGAATATAAATCTGTCCCCATTTTTGTGCCATTTTTGCAGTGTAGCTTCATGACTGGAGGGGAAGTGTTACCTTGAAATCAACTTTATTTTTGGATTTTTGTGGCACCGTTACAGTTAAACGATTTACATGTATTGATCAAAAAAAGCATAATCAACATCAAATACAGTTTTTGGTTTTAAGCCAATCTCTTCTTTTTCCATCATATCGATGAGCATTTCAGCATCAATCAATTCGATCGGTGGTGCACCATCTCTTACGGCTTCTCTTTTCGCATCTTCGGAAAAGTTGCCGGTCGTGATCATGATGCCCTTATCCGCCCTTCCAATCATTGCATTTCTCAAATCTCCGACTTTGGCACGAGAAACGGTGCCTTGATAACGTTTACATTGGAAGATAACTTTGAAGCTAACAAATGGATTTAATTGTAATGTTCCAAAACCATCTATGCCTCCATCTTTCCCTTTTGGCGTGACTGAAACGTTTTCAAAACCAAACACTCGTAAAATATATTTGCAGAGTCTTTCAAAACCTTCGGGAGAGATGTTGTGCAAAACTTTAAGCAATAATTCCCTATGGGAAGCCCCACTAAATTCAACTACTTTTTCAGCTTCTATTTCTTCTACTTCAGTCTTTTTGGGGATACCTTGCTTTTCTTTACGTTCTTCTGCATGGACGGCTACCCATTTTTTAAAAATTGCTCTTCCATCGGTTTCAGTTAGTTTTGTATCTCTACCTTTTTGTGTAAGCTGCCAGATACCTCTTTTTTCGGATGAAAGCAGACCTTCCCAGACAAGATATTGACGAGCCCAGCAAACCTGATTGTGGAAGCGAGGTGTACCTGATTCCATCAATTCTTCTTTTTTCGAATCCGAAATTCCTAAATTCGTGGCTATTAGGTCTGAAACTTCACGAGGTGATCCTGAGTCACCAAGTTCCCTGAGAGCATCCAAAAGAGGTCCCATCCATAACACGAACTCTGCTTTTTTATTTTTTCGTGGTGCCATGATGTTTTCTTTTGCGGTTGTTCAACGACAAAGTTAAGTGGCGCACCCGGAACTCCGATAAGTTCCGGATTGCACCACGGTCTTCGAGAAACCTCGCGGCTGGCGCGTTCAATCAAATTATTTTACTTATCGATTCATCGAACCCAGACACAGAAAGGATCTGCGAGTCGTGCTACGGCGACAATTCCACGATAGCGCGACTTCATTTTTTCTGGGTGCGATTTCATATCCTTTCGGACGGAGCAGACCGTAGAACAACCAAGCACAAATCTGAGAGGCTTTGGGGTCTCCGATAACTCTGCATATTCCCATAAATCCAATGTTCCACTTACCTCGGTAGTCATCATGTCGAAAACGAGGGCGCTTGCACCGGCATCTAATTTCCCGGTAACAGGGCTCAAGCCTTCAGGAAACCGGTGCCATAACACTCGATCATCGGAGTATTCTTTGGCCGCGTCTTCTGCCGTAGTGGGACGGGCACCGCCTTTGGTCGCTGGTTCTATGAAAATCGTATATGCTGGGATTGTTGCACACATCCCCTGGACTTGGGAGGGTCGTGCTTTTGACGATCTCATGAGCCAGAAGGTCTTGCCCAATCGATTTATGTCGGCTTTTTTCCTGTTGAAGATCTCATCAGCACCTTCACCAGCATGATCCCCCATCACGCTCACTACACAATTTGGGGCTGCCAGTGCCGCCTCAAGTAATCCCATGCTCTCTTCCTTCATCGATAACAACTGGTTTATCTGAGACTGTAAAACCACTCAATTGTTGGTGCTCTACAACAGAGTCTTATTCGATTCCTGCCTTTGAAACGGGGCGGAACTGAGGCGTAAATGTTTAAGATTGCGATTATCTTAAATCAAACTATTGCGTCATGCAAGCTGAAAAGGGTTAGGAAATAATCTTGAATTGGTACCGGCGTTGCTCTCTGAATCTGTTTTTTGCACATCCTGCTCCAGATCCATTGCTTCTTCCGTCGAAAAGCCCTGCCACGGATTTTTTTTGAAAAAATAGCTTTATTGAAACACCTTAGCGATGTTTAATCACCAAAGCACGTTCACAAAAGCGGAAATGAATTTTAATCTGGTTGCCAAATCGGCTCTTACCAAAAACAGAAGGCATGCCCATGATCTACGATATTATTGAAAGCTCCGAGCGTTATGCGATCCTGCATGATGGTTTTGCCAAAGCCTTTGCCTTTCTCGGGCGGCCGGACCTGCGGGAGCTGGCGGTGGACCGTTACGCCATTGACGGCGACCGGGTTTTTGCCATGGTGGCCAGGGACCAGGGACGCAATATGGACGAAGCGCAGCTGGAGGTGCACGAGAGGTATATCGATATCCAGATGGTGCTGGAGGGGATTGACGGCATGGGCTGGCGGCCGAAAGCTCTCTGCCGACAACCTGCAGGGCCCTATGACCCGGACGGGGATATCGGTTTTTATGCCGACCCACCTGCCGCCTGGTTGCCGGTTGGGCCGGGGATGTTTGCGATCTTTTTTCCGGAAGATGCCCATCTGCCGCTGATCTCAGCCGGACTGATCCATAAGGTGGTGGTCAAGGTGGCGGTCGGTACCCTATGAAATACTATCTCTACGCTCTCGGGGCTATTCTCTGCTGGGCGAGTCTGCCGGCGGCGACCGGTTCCGGCCTGAAGGAGCTGTCCACCGAGGAGCTGATGTTTTACAGCTTTATCAGCGCCGCCGCCTTTCTCTATCTCCAGGACCTGGTTGTCCTGCGGACCGTCAAGGTGTATTTGCCTGGGATGAAGGCCTCACTGATGGGGATATGGGGGATCTTTCTTTACCACTATATCTACTATCTGGCCCTGGATAACGCCCCGCTCGCCGAAGGGGCGATCCTCGCCACCACCTGGTCGTTCTGGATCGTGGTGTTTTCCTCACTGCTGCTGTTTAAAAGGCTCAAGCTATCAATCGTCGTCACCGCCCTGGTCGGCTTGTTCGGTGCAGGTCTGGTAATCAGCGCAGGAAAGGAACTCACTTTTGATCTGGGCTATATGAAGGGCTATCTGCTGGCGCTGCTCTGCGGGCTGATCTGGTCGAGTTTTTCCGTTGGTCTTGCCCATGTCAAGGTGAAGAAGGAACCGATGACCGCCTTCACCCTGTATGCCGCCCTTTTATCGGCGGTGCTTTTTGTCTTGTCCATGCCCCATAGCATGCCGTCGCTTGCCGCTCTTGGCTCGGCTGTGTATCTCGGCTGCGTGCCGCTCGGTCTGTCGTTTTTTCTCTGGAATCGGGCGATGACCGGTGGCAACGTCGTGGTCATCGGTTTTCTCAGCTATCTCACACCGCCGCTGGCGGTGCTGTTGGTGGCGGTTATTCACCACCAGGTGGTTTCGGCGAGGGTGTTGCTGGGGATGGCGGTTATCCTGGCAGCATCACTTTTGGGGCGGATTCTCGTCAAGTACGAAGAGAAAAGGGGATAGCCCCGATCACTCCCGGTCGTAGTGGGTGAGGAATTCGGTCATCCGGATGCGATAATCGACGATGTCTTTTCGCAGCGAGGAGAGACTGGCCATCTTCTCGTCGACCTTGGCGATGTGGTTATCGAGAATTTCGATGAGTTTCGGGGTAATCTTGGTAAAGTCGTTTTCGTGAATGTCAAAAATGTCGGAAAGATCCTTCATCTCTTTTAAAGATATGCCCATGGTTTTCAATTTGAGGATGAACTTCAGGCGAAGGACCTCGTCTTTCGAGTAGGTACGGGTGCCGCCGCCCAGCCGCTCGGTTTTGCCCATCAGGCCTATCTCTTCATAATAGCGGATTGTCCGGGTGGTGATATCGAGAGTCTTTGCCAGTTCACCAATTTGCACCGGTTTGATTTCAGGTTTGCTCATGCTGTTTTTCCTTTAACGCTCCAACTAAGGCCGATAGTGTCGATCTTCTGGCTTCTTGCAGTGTCTTACGCCGCGTGTTTTCAATGATTTAAAAAGATGGCAGCCGGGAGATAACCGTTCGGCTTTATATTTACCTTTACGTAATGCATTTTGCTCAAGGTAGCATGCTGGTCCTTGACCTGTCAAATAAAAAAAAGAGAATAGCCCCACGTTTTCTATACCTTTGCAGAGGATGAGAAAAACTATGAGAAATTATCTTGACCTTTACGTAAACACAATTTATAAAGAGAAGTAAAGAAATTTTTAAGGACACATTTATCAGGGTTTGACCGTAATCGGGAGAATAGGATGAACTTTGAACATACCGAAGAACAGAATCTGCTTCGCGACATGGTCCGCGAGTTTGCCGAAAAAGAAGTTGGTCCAACAGCCAGAGAGCGTGACGAAGAAGAGCGATTCGATCGCCCGCTGATGTTTGACCGGTTGGCTGAGTTGGGGTTGACCGGTATCGTTTTTCCGGAGGAATACGGCGGCGCGGGAGCCGATTATATCAGCTACGCCATCGCCGTCGAAGAGTTGTCGCGGGTCTGTGCCTCGACCGGGGTGACGCTGTCGGCCCATTTGTCGCTCGGTTCCAACCCCATTTACCTTTTCGGCAGCGAAGAACAAAAACAAGCCTTTCTCGTCCCCTTAGCCGAGGGCCGGAAAATGGGGGCCTTCGGGCTGACCGAACCATCGGCCGGGACGGATGCCGGCGGTACCAAAACGACCGCATCTAAAGAAGGCGACCAGTGGCTGCTGAACGGCACCAAGATCTTCATCACCAACGCCGGTGAGGCGGAGACATATATCGTCTTTGCCAGGACCGACAAGGCTGCCGAGAAACACCACGGCATCAGCGCCTTTATCGTCGAAAAAGGGACACCCGGTTTTACCTTCGGCAAGAAGGAGAAGAAAATGGGCATCCGTTCGTCGCCAACCATGGAGCTGGTTTTTCAGGATTGCCGGATTCCGGCGGAAAACCTCCTCGGCGCTGAGGGCCAGGGTTTTAAGGTGGCGATGAAGACCCTCGACGGCGGGCGCATCGGTATCGCCTCCCAGGCGCTGGGCATTGCCCAGGGGGCGCTTGATGTCGCGGTCGGTTATGCCAAGGAACGCAAGCAGTTCGAGTCGCCCATTTGTCGCTTTCAGGGGATACAGTTTCAGCTCGCCGACATGGCGACCCAGATCGAGGCCTCTCGGCTTTTAGTCTATCAGGCCGCCTATCGAGCCAGCCACGGTCTGTCCTATTCCCGGGAATCGGCGATGGCCAAACTCATGGCCAGCGAAACGGCCATGCGGGTTGCCACCCAGGCGGTGCAGATCCTCGGCGGTTACGGCTATACCCGGGAATTCCCGGTGGAGAGGATGATGCGTGACGCCAAGATCACCGAAATCTATGAAGGTACCAGTGAGGTCCAGCGCATGGTCATCGGCGCCGCGCTGACTCGCTGAGCAAGTGAGAAGAATCAGGGAAGAGTTATAGCTACTGGAGAAAACCATGGAATTTACCCGAGAAATTTACTGGAATGTCGGTCATGGCGCGATGACCTTGGTGCCCATGTATCTGCTGGCGGCGATTGCCATCGGACTGCTGGTCAGGGGGGCGTTGCAAAGGATCCCGGTGTACAAACAGGGGTTGCCGCTCAATCGCACCGATCAACTGGGTCGGCGCATTGCCATCATGCTGGAAAACGTCCTGCTGCAGAAAAAGGTGACGCGGGTGCCATGGCCGGGGCTGTTGCACGGCCTGTTTTTCTGGGGTTTTGTCCTTCTCGTTATCGGCACGACCCTGATTGTTATCCAGGCCGATTTTACCGATCTGCTGTTCGACGTCAAGTTCCTGAAAGGCACCTTCTATAAACTTTTCTCGATTACCCTCGATCTGGCCGGTCTGGTCTGCATCATCATGCTCGGCGGCCTGCTGGTGCGCCGTTATTTCTTTCCCCCGGAGGGGCTGGAGACCAAGAAAGACGATGCGATCATGCACGGCCTGATGTTTACCATTCTCATCACCGGCTTTATCATCGAGGGTGCGCGGATGGCGGTGACCGAAATGGGCACCCCACTGGCTCCATGGTCGCCGGTAGGCTTGGTTGTCGCCAATGCTCTTTCCGGGCTCGGCAAGGATGGCCTGCTCCTCCTCCATAAGTTCACCTGGTGGTTCCATCTCCTCCTGGTGATGGGTTTCTTCATCATCATCCCGCTCACCAAGTTCCGCCATATCCTCACCACCAGCAGCAACTATCTTTTTTCCGATCTCGGTCCGAAGGGCAAACTGGTCAATCTCGACCTGGAAAATGAGGAGTCGGAGACCTTCGGGGCAACCAGCATCAAGGAGATGACCTGGAAGGATATCTTCGATGCCGACGCCTGCACCCTCTGCAAACGCTGCCAGGACCGCTGTCCGGCCTATGCCACCGGCAAGCCGCTGTCGCCGATGAAGGTCGTCAACCAGATCGGCGAGGTCGCCTTCACCGATCCGGAGGCCAATCTGATCGAGGTTATCGGCAAGGATGTCCTCTGGTCCTGCACCACCTGCCGGGCCTGCCAGGAGATCTGTCCGGCGGCCATCGAGCATGTCGGCAAGATCGTCGAGCTGCGTCGCTCCATGGTGCTGATGGAAGGGGAGTTTCCCGGCGAAGAGGTGATGACCGCCATGGAGGCCACCGAGGTCAACGGCAATCCGCTGGGCATCGGCTATGCCGAACGAGGCGACTGGGCGGAAGGGCTGGGCATCAAGCCCCTGGCCGAGGATGCCGAGGTCGATGTCCTCTTACTTCGTCGGCTGCTACGGCTCCTTTGACAAACGCAATATCGCCGTTGCCAAGAGCTTTGTCAAACTCTGCCAGGCCGCCGGGGTCAAGGTCGGCATCCTCGGCAAGGAAGAAAAATGCTGCGGCGAGCCGATGCGCAAGATGGGCAACGAGTATCTGTACCAAAGCCTGGCCGTGGAGAATATCGAACTGATCAAGGGCTACGGGGTGAAGAAAATCGTCACCACCTGCCCGCACTGCTTCAACACCCTGGCCAAGGATTATCGGGATCTCGGCCTTGAGACCCCGGTTGCGATGTACACCGTCTTTCTTGAGCAGTTGCTGCGCCGATGGCAAATTGAAGATCGATGCGGCGGAATTGTCCTGCACCTACCACGATTCCTGTTACCTCGGTCGGCATAACGATATCTACGAGCCGGCGCGCAACCTCATCGCCGCAGCCGGCGGCAAATTGGTCGAGATGGACAAGAATCGGGCGGAGGCCTTCTGCTGCAGCGCCGGCGGCGGCCGTATCCTGGCCGAGGAAAAGATCGGCGAGCGGATCAATATCGTCAGGGTGAAAATGGCGGTGGAGACCGGGGCCGCGACGCTGATATCCAACTGTCCGTTCTGTCTGACCATGTTTGAAGACGGTGTCAAAGGGGCCGGGGTCGAGGAAAGCCTGAAGCCAAAGGATATCGCCGAGATTTTGGCGGAACGTATTCATTAAACGAAGGAAAAGCCGAATATTGTCAGAGTAAAGATAAAACAACTGGAGGGAAAACATGAAAATTCTCGTCTGTATAAAGCAGGTTCCCGATATGGAATCGAAATTCAAGGTAGATGCCGGCGGCACCTGGTATGACAAGACCGATCTGGCCTGGCGGATGAACGAGTACGATGAATATGCCGTCGAACAGGCGGTGCAGCTGAAAGAACAGGTTAAAGATGCCGATCTGACCGTGCTGTGCATTGGTGCCGAGCAGGTCAAGGAGACCATGAAAAAGGCCCTGGCCATGGGCTGTGACCGTGGAGCCCATATCGCCGACGACAATGGTTCCGGCAAAGAGCCGTTCGAGATCGCCGGGATCATCGCCGAATATGCCAAGGACAAGAATTTCGATCTGATCTTCACCGGCATGCAGTCGCAGGATCGCGGCAGCGGCCAGGTCGGTGTGCTGGTCGCCGAGATGCTCGGACTGCCGTGCTGTTTCCACCGTCGTTCACTTTGCCTATGCCGGCGGTACCGATCGAGGCCAAGCGGGAACTGGAAGGCGGGGTCAAGGCCTGCGTCAAGGTCCAGGCGCCGGTCCTCATCACCTGTCAGCTCGGCCTGAACACCCCGCGCTATCCGACCCTGCCGAACATCATGAAGGCCAAGAAAAAGGAGCTGCTGTCCATTCCGGTGGCGGATCTGTTGAAGGTTGCCGCCCGTCAGGAAACCGCCAAGATGTATTTCCCGGAGAAGAAAGGCGGTGGTCTGGTGCTGGAAGGGGATATCGCCGAACTGGCCGACAAACTGATTAAGATCCTGAAAGAAAAAACCGCTGTTTTGGCATAGGAGGAGACGACAATGAAAATTTTGCTGATCGCAGAAAGCAGAGAAGGCAAGCTTCTCGGTGGGACCTACGAACTGGTGGCCTTCGCCGCGAAGATGAATGCCGAAAGCGTTATGTTTTTGGTGGGCGATGAAGGCGTCCTGCCGAAATATGATGGTAAACTCTACCTGGCCGACGGCAAGGCTGCCGGCGAATATAATCCCGATGTCCATAAGCAGCTGGTGCTGGACGTTATTGCCAAAGAAAACCCGGACATGATCGCCTTCTGCCATTCTTCCTATGGTTGGGATCTGGCACCGCGTATCGCCTATGCCTTGGAAGCTGCGCAGATCTCCGAGGTGGTAGAGTGTGGTCGACGGGGTGCCGGTGGTGCCGGTTTGTAACTGCCAAATTGCGTCGCGATGTCAAAGCTAAAACCACCAAGACCGTGGTTACCCTGCAGGCCGGCGCCTTTGGTCTTGCTGACGAGCCGAATGGCACTCCGGCGGTGGAGAAAATCGCCGTTGCCGGGGCAGGAAGGGTGCAGTTCACCGGCTACGAGCAGGCGGCAAGCGGTGGTGTCGATCTTGGCAAAGCCAGGTTATTGTTTCCGCCGGACGCGGTATCGGCAAACCCGAGAACGTGGCGATGATTGCCGCTCTCGCCAAGGCCCTGGGCGGAGAATACGGAGCGAGTCGGCCGGTCGTCGATTCCGAGTGGGTCGAGCATAACCGCCAGGTCGGCACCACCGGCCAGACCGTCACCCCGAAACTCTACATTGCCTGCGGTATTTCCGGGGCCATTCAGCATCTGGCCGGCATGAAAAAATCGGAGTTCATCGTGGCCATCAACACCGATAAGGACGCACCGATCGGCGATGTCGCCGATGTCCTGGTGGTCGCCGATCTGAAGCAGTTCGTGCCCATGCTCACTGAAAAAATTCAAGCCCTGTAAGAGGCCGGATGCTCGTATGATCGAAGAAATATTTGCAACCCTGCCGCAGTCCTTTGTACCGAAGGCTATTTCAGAACCGATGAGCTTTTACTTTTCCCTGGGGGAGATGAAAAAGACCGTTGAGTTGAGCCGCGACAGCTGCCGGGTGACGGACGGCAAGACTGTCGAAAATGCCGACTGTGTCTGTAAGACCAGCCCGGAATTTTTCCTGCGGATCTGGCAGGACGACTATCGGCCGGGGATGAAGGATTTTCTGACTGGTACGATCAAGTCCAACAATCCAACGGCATTGCAGGATTTTCTGCGCTGTTTCGGCAAGTAGGTCTGGTTGATGGGGCGTGATGCCCCGTCAACGAACAAGAAGAGTACCGAGAGGAAACGAACCAATGGACTACCTGACGGAAATAAAGGTTCGCGGGTATCATGCCGATTTTTACGGCCATGTCAATAATGCAAGGTACCTGGAGTTTTTTGAAGAAGATCGCTGGGCGCAGATGGAGTCGAAGATCGATCTGCGGAAGTGGGCGGAGAAAGGTCTGACTTTTCTCGTGGTGAATATCAATGTCAATTACCGAAAGGCGGTGCCGGTCGGTGAGACGCTGATCGTCACCACCAGGCTTGAGAAAATCGGCAACAGAAGCGTGGTTCTCAAGCAGGAGATCCTTTTGAAAGAAAGCCGGGAAGTGGCGGCCGATGCCCTCATTACCTTTGTCATTTCCGACCGAACCGGTCGGGCGGTGACCATGGATGGGGAGATTCGGGCGGAGATCGAAAAATTGCAATAGCACCAAATATGGCCGGGTTACGCAGGCAAGTCGTTCGTTCAGCCGCTGCCTGGGATATGCCGGCATTCGTGCCCGGCAAACAGGATTTATGGTTGACATTCATTGTGTTTATATATTATTCAGCATGAACAAGAAGTGATAATTTTTTTTGACTTGCTGATTAACCTGAACGTAAAAGTTATATTTTTAGAGGAAGGCTTTCTATTTCATGGAAGTATCGATGGGATGGAGGGTAATGAAGCGTCTGTCGATGGCGAGGAAGGTGAGTGGGCGAGAATCTTTCAGACTAAGGCAGTAAGAAATCTAATACTGAAGGGAGAAAGGTATGAAAAAAGCGATTTCCGTACTGGCATTAACATCCATTTTGGCTGCGGGATCGGCTATGGCTTCAGGTTGGCGTATACCTGAGCAGTCGGTTGATTCAACGGCCAAGGCTGGGGCGAACATTGCCTCATCAAGCAGAGCCGATACGGCCTATTACAACCCAGCCAATATGAGTTGGATGGCTGATACCACCCATGTTGAATTCGATGCTACCTATATCCATCTGACTTCGATAAGCTATGAAGATAGCCGAACTTCCCGATTTGACGGCGAATCCGAATCTGAAAATTTCTTGCTTCCAGAGCTTTTCGCTGTTTCCCCCTCTTTTGGCGGAGCCCGTTTCGGTCTGGCTATCGTTGAACCGGCGGGTTTATCCAAGCGCTGGAAAGATCCCTATCAGAAAGCCGTTGCCGAAGAATTTTCGCTTGCTACCGTTGAGGTGAACCCCAATGTCTCCTACAGTTTTGCCAAGATGGTTTCCGTTGCGGCAGGAGCGAGGATGATTTATGCCGATGCCACGGTTAAAAGTGATGCCAGCGGTTTGGGCATCCCTCTTACCCGCGAAATGGAAGGCGATGTCGTCGAATGGGGTTGGAACGCCGCCGTTTCCGTCAAGCCGATCGAAAAATTGAACGTTTCCGCCACCTATCGCTCAAATGTCGATCTGGATTTTGAGGATGATGCCAAACTGAACCTGCTGGGCCGAAGGGTGACTCTGGATGCCGAAGTATCCATTCCGGTACCGGCGGTGTTTGCCCTTTCCGTTGCCTATGACGTGCTCGAGCAATCTCAATGTGGAATTGACTTGGGATCGTACCTTCTGGTCTGAGTATGAGAACCTCGATTTCAATTTCTCCCCGGCGATTCCCGGCAATCCCTTCGAGCCCGCCCAGGCAAGAAACTGGGATGACACCGATGCCTTCCGTATCGGCGTCACCTATGGCGTCACCAAGAGTCTCGATCTCATGGCCGGTTTTGGCTATGACGAGAATCCGGCACCGGACGAAACTGTCGGCTTTGAACTTCCCGACTCCGATGCCTGGCTCTATTCACTCGGTGCCCAATACAAGATCAACGACAAATTGGATGTCGGTGTGGCCATGCTTTATGACTATAAAGAGAGCCGCAAGGTTGAAGTCAATGCCACCGACCGGGTCTACGGCGAGTTTACCGATGCATCAGCGATACTGGTCACTGTCGGTGTGAACTACCGGTTTTAACACCCCGCAAGGAGGTATAAGTGCCTTCACGAAATTATTTTCTGGCAAAAACGCGCAGAAAATAATTTCTAAGGCACTGAAAGGTCTGTCGCAGCTGTTATTACCAACCCCCTTGTTGCAGAAGAGCAGCAAGGGGGTTGGTTGTTTGGGGGGTATCCGCTCTTAAAGACCGCGCATATATTCCGGTTTCAGGCCGACCTTACCCTGCAGAGCTCGGGCGATGAGCTGGAGGGTCGCTTCTTTATCCTGCGGCAGTTTGGCCTTGATCGGCAGGTAGTTCGAGGCATGGTTGGCGTGAAAATAGCCGTTCGTCAGTTCCGTTTCGGCTATCATAATTGCCAGCTCTTCGAGCATTTCTTTCGATGAAGGGAGAGAAAATTCGCCCCGGTTCGAGGCGGCAAAAAGTGGGGTGTTCGGGGTCAGCATAAGGCTCAGCGCCCCGACATACTCCGGGTCGATGGCCGTCAGGACTCGGCCCGTTTCCCGGGCATGGACATGGGAGCGCTCTCTGCCGGCGATACCAAGGAGGACGGTGATCGACAGCTTGATACCCGCAGTCCGGAGCTTTTTGCCCATGTCGATCATTCGTTCGCTATCCGCCCCCTTGTTGATGTTTTTCAGGGTGACGTCATCCCCCGATTCAAGGCCCATGTAGGCAATCGTCAGGCCGTTTTCATGAAGTTCCCGGAGCTGTTCCGGGCTTTTCATGCGGATGCTCTTGGTATTGGCGTAGGTACCGATTCGAGTCACCCAGGGGAGTTTGGCTGCGCACCGCCGTAAGGATTGCCAGCAATCGTTCCTGCGGCAGGATAAGCGCGTCGCCGTCGCAGAGAAAGAGACGATCCTGGTTGCGGCAGTGCAGGGCGGCAAAATCGATATCGGCCATGATCGTTTCGTCATCTTTTATCGAAAACCGAGTGCCCTTGTACATACCGCAAAAGGTGCATTTGTTGTGCGAACAGCCGGTGGTAATCTGCAGCAGAATCGAATATGCTTCGCTCGGTGGCCGGAAAATGTTGCCTTGATAGTGCATGGTTTTTCACCCAAAGAGTTGTTAATGAGCAGATGTTGCAGTACATCTCTTTATACCGCAAGGGCATAAGTTTCGTTTGAGCAGACAAGCTGCTCAACTCAGCTTTATAGTACAGAGAGCCTGCGATGCAACAGAAAACCTTCCACGGCGGAGGTTAACGACAAAGGAATGAAAGAAATGACAGATGATTCGCTGCCACGTTATCCGCATCTCCTGCAGCCCCTCGATCTTGGCTTTGTTACCCTGAAAAATCGCGTTCTCATGGGCTCGATGCATACCGGCCTCGAAGAGGAAAAGGACGGTTTTACTCGGATGGCCGCTTATTACGCCGCCCGCGCGGGAGGTGGGGTTGGGCTGATTGTCACCGGCGGCGTGGCGCCGAATCGGGCCGGATGGGTGGCCCCTTTTTCACTCCGGCTGGCCAAAGGATCGCAGGTCGTTGACCATCGTCTGATCACCGATGCGGTACACCGGGATGGCGGCAGGATCTGTATGCAGATCCTCCATGCCGGGCGATATGGCTACCATCCTCTCTGTGTGGCACCATCCGGGGTGAAGGCGCCGATCAACCGATTTAAGCCGAGGGTACTCAGCGACCGGGGGATCAAATCAACCATCGGTGATTTCGTCAACTGCGCGGTACTCGCCCGGGACGCCGGCTACGACGGGGTCGAAATCATGGGCTCGGAAGGCTATCTTATCAACGAGTTTATTGCCCGTAAAACCAATCTGCGTGAGGATGACTGGGGCGGCTCCTTTGCCAACCGCATCCGCTTTCCTCTGGAGATAGTCCGGGGTGTGCGCAAGGCCGCAGGCACACATTTTATTATCATCTACCGGCTGTCGATGCTCGATCTGGTCAAGGGCGGCAGTACCTGGGACGAGGTGGTCATGCTGGCGAAAGAAATCGAGCAGGCCGGGGCGACCATCATCAATACCGGGATCGGCTGGCATGAGGCACGGGTGCCGACCATAGCCACCATGGTGCCGCGCGCCGGTTTTGCCTGGGTGACCAAACGGTTGATGGGCGAGGTGAAGATACCTCTGGTGACCACCAACCGTATCAACATGCCGGAGGTGGCGGAGGCGGTGCTGGCGGAAGGGTGTGCCGATATGGTCAGTATGGCCAGGCCCTTTCTCGCCGATCCCCATTGGGTGCGGAAGGCCGCAGAGGGAAGGAGTCAGGAAATCAATACCTGTATTGGCTGCAATCAAGCCTGTCTCGACCATATTTTTTCTCGGAAATCCGCCACCTGCCTGGTCAATCCCAGAGCCTGCCGGGAAACGATTGCGCCCTTTGTAAAGACCCTAGTCCCGAAAAAGGTGGCGGTGGTCGGCGCTGGTCCGGCCGGCCTTGCCTGCGCGGTTACCGCTGCGGCGAGAGGCCATGCGGTAACGCTTTTTGAGGCCAGGAGCGAGATCGGCGGCCAGTTCCGCCTGGCCCGGCAGATTCCCGGCAAGGATGAATTTGCCGAGACGCTCCGCTATTATCAGAACCAGCTGCAATTGCACGGCGTCAGTCTGAAGCTCAATGCCACTCCACGCGCCGCAGAGTTGCAGGCCTTTGATGAAATCGTCATCAGCACCGGGGTAAAACCGCGGGTAATAGGCATCAAGGGCAGCGAGGGTGGAAATGTTGCTCTGTATCCCGAGGTTCTCACCGGGCAAAAACGGATCGGCGAGCGGGTAGCGATAATCGGCGCCGGCGGCATAGGTTTTGACATGGCTACCTTTCTGCTGCACGAACGATCAGTTCCGGAAACGGTTGCCGCCTTTATGGGCGAGTGGGGCGTCGATATGGAGTATAGGGGTGAGGGCGGTCTCGGGGAAGCACACAAGGCGGCCCCGGCACGACAAATCTACCTCCTGCAGCGCAAGACCAGCAAGCCGGGGGCGGGACTCGGCAAGACCACCGGCTGGATTCATCGGTCGATTCTTAAAAAGAACGGGGTGAAGATGATGGTCGGTGTGGAGTATCTTGGTGTTACCGCCGAGGGACTGCTCATTCGCCACGAAGATAAGGAACAGCTCCTGGAGGTGGATGATGTAGTGGTCTGCGCCGGGCAAATGTCGGAGCTTGGTTTGGCCAAGGAACTTGACGCCTTGGGGGTGCGCTATCATCTTATCGGCGGAGCCTTGAAAGCCGGCGAACTTGATGCCAAACGGGCTATTGCTCAGGGAACGGAGGTGGCTGATCGGTTGTAAGGGCGCCATTGCCGGCCGCGGGGTTTAAGGTGTAACTCTCCACCAGGGTATGTATCGCCCCGTTTCTGGTGAGCTGACTTTTATAAAGAATGAAAGCGGTAACCGGAAAATCCGGGGTTTGCAGGAAAGCATTGCCGGCCAGGAACTGTTGGAGGCGATGCAGCGGCGATTTGTTCAGCCTGGCCAGGGTGAGATGCGGGGAGTATTTCTGTTTTTCCCGCGGGATGTCGATTTCTACGAGTTTCTTTTCAATGGCTTGGCGCAGAGCGAGCAGGTCGCCTGTCGGATGCACGCCGACCCAGAGGACGCGGGGCGTGCCACGGGGCGGAAATGTGCCGACGCCTTGTAATTGCAAGGCAAACCGTGGTCGGGAGATTTCCGAAAGGGTCCCGCGAATATCGAGTACCCTGCTGCCTTCCACTTCGCCGATGAATTTCAGGGTGAGATGCATCTGCTCGACCGGAACCGGCCGCGCTCCGGGAATCGATCTGCCGAGATCGGCAATCTCGCCCTTGATGGATACAGGAATGGCGATGGCGATGAAAAGGCGTGTCATCTTGTCCCCTTCTCTTTTTCGAGTCGTTCATTGTCGGGAGAGTGACGCTGCACGGTTGATTGTAAGAAAAAAAGTGATGTTCGACAACAACAAGAACGAGCGCAGCGGGTTTAATGGCCCTGATGACCACCTCTTTGTTGACACGGTCACTTTGATTGCATAATTTTTCACATGAGCACACTGCCCCCTGCAACCCTGTCACTGAAGCTGTCTGCCAACGAGGAGTACATCATGGATCTTAAAAATACCCGAACAACCCTTCTGAATATCGGAAATGCCGACGAAAAACGGGCAGAGATACTGGATTACTTCCATAGTACCTACGCTCTTGACGAACACCTGTATGATCATCTGGCGAGCGAAGCGACCTTCTCTCTGCGCGCCGAACCGCTGCGCCATCCGCTGATTTTTTATTTCGGCCACACCGCCTCCTTTTATATCAATAAACTGAACATCGCCCGACTCATCGATCGACGGATAAATCCGGCCTATGAATCGATGTTTGCCATCGGTGTCGATGAGATGTCCTGGGACGATCTGAGTGCCAAAAATTATAATTGGCCGACTGTCAATGAAGTCCGGGCGTATCGCCGCGAGGTCAGGGAACTGGTGGTCCAGGTTATCGGCAGTCTGCCGCTGTCCATGCCGATCACCTGGGATTCGCCTTTCTGGGCGATTATGATGGGCATCGAACATCAACGGATCCATATCGAAACCTCCTCGGTCATCATTCGCCGTCTGCCGATTGACGAGGTTCGGCCTCTTGCCGGCTGGGAGCATTGTCCGCGTATGGGCGAAGCTCCAGGGAACAGCCTCCTGCCGGTTGCCGGTGGTCGGGTGCTGCTTGGCAAATCCAAGGAACATCCGTTGTACGGTTGGGACAACGAATTTGGTCGGCGTGAAAGCGAGGTCTGGGATTTCAAGGCAAGTAAATACCTGGTCTCGAATGGCGAATATCTGCCGTTTATCGAGGCCGGAGGCTACCAGAAAGAACAGTACTGGACCGATGAAGGCTGGCGCTGGCTGCAGTTCACCAAGGCCCGCCACCCGCTGTTCTGGCAGGGTGAGGCGGGAAGTTATCGCTTTCGCACCCTGGCGCGGATCGTCGATATGCCGTGGGACTGGCCGGTTGAAGTCAACTACCTGGAGGCCAAGGCCTATTGCAACTGGCTTGCCGAGAAAAAAGGGACAAAGATTCGTCTGCCGAGCGAGGACCAGTGGTACCGGCTGCGCGACCTGCACTCCATCGCCGACCAGCCTTACTGGGACAAGGCGCCCGGCAATATCAACCTGGAACATTGGGCGTCCTCTTGCCCGGTGAACCATTTTTCCTTCGGGGAATTTTTCGATATCATCGGCAATGTCTGGCAGTGGACGGAGACGCCGATCACCGGTTTCGAAGGTTTTGAGGTCCATCCCTGGTACGATGATTTTTCCACCCCGACCTTTGACACCCAGCATAATCTGATCAAAGGCGGTTCGTGGATCTCAACCGGCAACGAGGCGACCAGGGATTCACGTTATGCCTTCCGCCGCCATTTTTTCCAGCATGCCGGTTTTCGCTATGTCGAAGCCGACCAACCCCTCGATGCGGCAGAGGCGATGTATGAAAGCGACACCGCCGTCTCCCAGTACTGTGAGGCACATTATGGTCAAACCGTCTTCAGCGTAAGCAATTTTCCCGAGAATTGTGCAAAAATCTGTTTCGAGTTCATGGCCGGCCAAAAGAAAAACCGCGCCCTTGATCTCGGCTGTTCGGTGGGCCGGGCCAGTTTCGAATTGGCCAGGGAGTTTGGTTTTGTCAACGGTCTTGACTTCTCGGCGCGTTTCATCCGCATCGCCTACCAGATGCAGGAAAAGGGACTTATCCGTTATGAGTTGCCGGAAGAAGGTGAGATCGTCTCCTACCACGAAAGGCGACTGGCGGATTTGGACCTTGAAGGCACGACCGGCCGGGTTGAATTTTTTCAGGCCGATGCCTTGAACCTCAAGCCGCAGTTCAGCAACTATGACCTTATTCTCGCCGCCAATCTCCTTGATCGATTGTCGGATCCCGGAAAATTTCTGACCACCGTACATGAGCGACTGAATGACGGCGGCATTTTGGTCCTCGCTTCGCCCTATACCTGGCTGCCGGAGTTTACCGTCCGGGAAAAATGGCTGGGCGGTTACCGCAAAGATGGTGAGCCGTATACCACCTTGGATGGTTTAAAGGATTTGCTGCAGCTGCATTTTACTTTGGCCGCCGAGCCGCGCGACCTGCAGTTTGTTGTTCGTGAGACGAAACGGAAATTTCAGCACTCGATCAGCCAGGTGACGGTCTGGCGGAAAAACCCGGCATGACTATGATCCTCGACGCTTCCGGTGACATACGGCAATGATTGGCAAGACAAATCTCCGCCGCTACCGTCTTACCCTGGAGTATGACGGCACCAACTTCAGCGGTTGGCAGAAACAGAACGATGCCCGTACCGTGCAGGGCGATCTTTTCAAGGTGACGACTCGCATCTTTGGTGATATTCCCATGGATATTCAGGGCTGCGGCCGCACCGATGCCGGTGTTCATGCCCTGGAATATGTTGCCCACCTGGAGGTGGCAAGCACGATGTCAACCCGGGAATTGGCCAGGATGCTCGATGAAACCCTACCGAAGGATATGGCGGTGCGAGCTGTCGAGGCCGCAGACCCACGGTTTCATGCCCGTCATAGCTGCATCGCCAGGAGCTACGTGTATCAATTGCGTAACCGCAAATCGGCTTTCGGCAAACGCTACAGCTGGTGGATCCATGAGGAGATGGATCTTCCCGCCATGCAGCGGGCCGGGCTGGTGATGACAGGGATGCATGATTTTGCCGCCTTTGCCGACAAGCAGGAGCTGAAGAAATCGACCAAGGTCATGGTCCATCAGGTTCGGTTGCTGAGGGACGGCGAACTCATTCGGGTGCGGGTGGTCGGATCGCATTTTCTCTGGCACATGGTCCGGCGGATGGTCGGGATATTGGTGGAGGTCGGCTGCCACCGCTTGCCGGAAAAGGATGTTGCTGCTCTGTTACACACTTCTTCCGATATTCCCTTCAATCATACGGCCCCGGCGGCCGGGCTGTTTTTTGAGAAAGCCTTTTATGATGAGGATGAACTGGCGGTTTTTCTTCGGGAAGAAGCTGGCTGTTCAGAACAGATCTCAGTACCTTAGAAATTCATTTCTTGTTTTTTAAGAATGAATTTCGTGAAGGTACTTATACCCCCTTTGTGGTGTTAGGGTTGAGAGAGTTGCATGATCGCTTGGTTGGCGATAGTCAAGCCAAAAATCCCGGTAATTGTCGGCAAGCTTCCCAGCACATTCCGCTTCCTCCCTCGGTCGGCATAGGGACTGGTATCGATCCCGTCTTCTTCCTCCGGCAACTGGTATTCGAAAGTCGATTTTTTCAACCGAGTAGACACAGAAAATGCCCTCGCCGACGCCCCGTCGACGCAAGCGTTTGCGCAGATGTCTGGCCAACGGACAGTTGGAGGTGGAGAAAAGATCGCCGGAACGGATCAGGGCCGGATCGGTGCGCAGGGCGGCGCCCATGGAACTGATGATCGGGATCTTGCTGGTATAGGCGCCATGCAACAGTTGGGTCTTGGGGTTCAGTGAGTCGATGGCGTCGATAAGCAGATCAGGTCTTGGCTCCAGGATCTGGTTCAGAGTCTCTTCCCCTGCAAAAAGTTGCAGTGCCTCGACCCGGCATCCCGAGTTGATCGCCAGAATCCTTTCTTTGGCAACCTCCGCCTTGGCCCTGCCCAGGGTGGATTCCAGGGCGAGGATTTGTCGGTTCAGGTTGCTTGCCTGGACGGTATCGTAGTCGATGATGCGCAGCTGGCTGATTCCGGCCCGCACCAGTCCTTCGACAACATAGCCGCCAACGGCGCCAAGGCCGACGATCGTTACCGTCCGCGACTGGAGAAGGGCAAAGCGTTCTTCGCCAAGCAGCCGCCGTGTCCGAATGAACCTGTCATGGTGAATAGGCTGCATTGTTTCTCTCATTTCTCTGGATATTGCCGGGCGCTGGGCTCGGTATTTTCGGTAACGGCGGTAAACGGCGATCCGTACCGTGTGGTACTTCCGGGCAATTTTCCATGAAAAAGGGGAAATTGCACCTACTTTCCACATTCCTTCATCCCCTGTAGTGGAAAAAACCTTGTCACGGCCCGCCTGATCGTGGTAAAAACCCTTCCCCTTGAGAAACCGTCAAAATCCCTCCTTTTGTAAAGGGGTGGCTTTCGTCAATCTGCATCCTTCACGACAGTACCGTATGTTGCACCACCTTCCAAGGCAGAACGCCAACCTCGAAAACACCGGAACCTGGACAAAATATTCGCCAAAACTCTGCCGGCACTGTGCCGCCTCCTGCTGCGGTTTGCCGGTTGAAGTAAAGGCCGGGGACCTGGTCCGTATGCGGTTGATGGATGAGTTTGCTCTCCAGGATGATCCGAAATTTATTGCCAGGAGATTGATAAAGGCGGGTATCGTCGAGCATTTCCACGCTCGCACGGCCACCTTTACCCTGGCGAGGCGGGCGAACGGCGACTGTCTCTATCTCGATCCAAAGACCAGGCGTTGTACCATCTATGCCTTTCGTCCCGACACCTGTCGCAACCATCCGGGCATCGGTCCACGTTCAGGCTACTGTGCCTTCAGAAAAAATCCCGACATGTAATGCTGTTGTCATTGGGTGCGTTTTACGCACCCTATGACAGCGCTTGCTTTTTCGGCCGAATATAATAACGAAAGTAACCAACGAGGTTGCTGCCGATAAAGATCGCTTCCATCAGCACCGCACCCGGTGAACCGGCATGAAGTGGATGGAAATGAGGGTACAGGAAACCAGCAGGCAAGCTACTATCTATCTTGGTTCTTTCCTTGAATTGAAAGGAAAGGATATCAAAACAGATGGCAATCCCAATGAGGATCTGGGAAATAAAAAAATGGGACATCGGAGATAGAGCTCTGGTGAAGGATGGAATGTGTGAGGGACGAATCCAGCGAACTATACCGCGTTGTCAACGAACCGTCTATCTCAATGACGGGTTTGTGCCAATCAAGCAGGTTTGTAGATGATCACCAAGGTTTTGGCGGGGCCACCGATGCCTCGATAGCCGTGTGGAATAACGGAATCGAAATAAAGGCTGTCGCCTTCCTCAAGGAGGACGACGGTATCACCGCGGCGAAACTCCAGCTTACCTTCAAGAACATACAAAAATTCTTCGCCTCGGTGGTGGTTGTAAACGACGGCATCGGCCGCCCGTTCTTCCATGTGGACAATGAACGGCTCCATGGCTTTATCGACTTTCGGATAGGCGAGGGGCTCGTATTGGTAGCCGATATGGGAGATATGCGGACCTTTGGCGACCCCATAGCGGTCGGCCTTTCGCACCACTGCCATACTGCTGTCGGGGCCGGTTCCCTGGAAGAAGTAGCCGATGGAGACACCCAGGGCACCGGCGATTTTCAGCAGGGTGGCGATGGGAGGGGTGACCAAATTATTTTCGATCTGCGACAGGTTGGGCTTTGACAGGCCGGTGAGATCGGCCAGATCCTGCAGGGTAAGGCCCCTTCTGTTGCGGAGCCCGCGAACTTGATTGCCGATATCGAGAGAGGCAAGTTGATCTTTCATCTCAGAGGTCATGGAGAACCGTGAAAAGGCATAAAGATTCCTGGGAGCAGAGGGTCTAAACGTGGCTGCCATCCCCGTCCCCGCAGTTACTTTCTGTTTTCATAATAGTAACAATCTTTGACCGATGCCATGACAGTTTCGCCTCGGGCCACGGATTCGGCCAACCTCCAGGTATCAGGCGAAAAAACCTCCCGTAAGGGCTGTTCGACTAGAAGAAACCGGCCGAACGCCTCTTGCAGCTGTTCATCCCAGAGGCTGCTGTAGCGGAGCAGGTCGTCGGGATAGATGGTCGTACGGTCGCCGCCTTCGCAGTCGACGGTAAACGGAGCGATGATATTGAATACTCCGTAATCATTGGTCAATTCCTCACCGGCCTGGATGTCTCGGATGGCCAACTCAAAGCGATAAGGGGTCAGGCAACAGTTCGGTCTGAAGCTGTGGTTGATGAACCGTTCATTGTCCCAGCAAAAGACCAAGTGACCTTTGTTGTTGCGATAGGAATAGGTCAGGATGGCCTCCCGGCAGGGCGGAGACATGCCGGCCAGTCGGTCCAAGGGGATCTCCCGGTCCAGATCATCGAAAACCCAGGTGACCGTGCCTTGCGGAATTCTTTCCGTCGCCACCACCCCGTTTCCTTTAATATCATTGATATGAACTACCTTGGTGCAGGGGATGATCATTGTTTGTCGCTTCCTCGGGAAGATGTTTGCGCATGAGAATTGCGTGGCCGCCGTCTTCGTAGTAGCCGAGGCGAAAGCCATATTGTTCAAAGCCATGTTTTTTATAGAGGTTGATGGCTGCGGTATTGCCGTCGCCGACCTCTAGGGTGAGCGTCTTTCGTTGTGATCTTACAGCTATGCTTTCGAGAACCTTGAGTAATTTTCCGGCAAGTCCCAGATTTCTCGCGGCGGGAACGATGCCGAACGAATATATGCGCATTTTCATGCTGTTTTTCCGGTTGAGCAAAACGGCATAGCCGAGAATTTCATCTGTCACATCTTTTTTGGCCACAATGACGTGGGCATGCTGTATCAGGTACCGGAGACTTTTCTTCGAGCATCGATCGGTGTGAAAGAGATTGACTTCCAACATCGCCAGCCGGTCGACATCGGCCTTGCCGGCTGGGGTAAAAATAATTTCCGATTGCATCACTTATGCTGCCTGCTGTTGAGCCTGTCTATGAATTCCCGGAGGATGATGCGGTACAGTTCATTCCCCATGATTTTGTCTTCAACGCCATGCTCGATCGATGGGTTGTCGTTGATCTCGATGATAATCGGCTGGTCTCCGACAATCTTGATGTCCACGCCGTACAAACCCTTACCGATGAGCGAGGTGGCCTTGATCGCCAGTTTTCTAACCTTGGGGGGGATGCTGTTGAGGGGGATGGTTTCATAGCCACCGGCGCGGGGAATGCCGTTGGCCCGGTGTTGGATTATCTGCCAGTGACCGCGGGCCATGTAGTATTTGCAGCCATAGATACATTCGCCACCGAGAATACCGATGCGCCAGTCAAAATCGGTCGGGCAGAAACTCCTGGACCAGGAGGATGGAGGAACTGAAGAAGAGCTCGGCTATGGTCTTTTCATATTCCTGCTCGATTGGTGACCTTGGTGACGCCGATGGAAAAAGAGCCATCGGGAACTTTCACCACCATGGTCGTCCCAAGGGCCTGACTCAGTTCCTCATAACTTGCCGGATTGGTTTTGAAAACTAGTCGTGAGTTGGGGCAGGGAATTTTTTCTCGGTCGAGAAGTTCTTTTAAGTAGACTTTGTTGGTGCAGAGGATGATCGAAGTCGGGTCGTCGATGACCACCATATCGGCCTGTTGGGCTTTTTTCGACAACTGGTAGGTGATGTGGTTGACCGCCGTGGTCTGTCGGATAAAAAGGGCATCGAACTCCATCAGTCGAGACGAATCGTCGGCGGTGATCAGTTCGGCATTGACGTTCATTTTTTTTGCCTCGGAGACAAAGAGATTGAGTGCCGAGGTGTTGCTGCAAGGGATTTTTTCCTTGGGGTCGTGGAGAATAGCCAGGTCGTAGCCGAACGATTTCCGGCTTTTCGGAAAGCGCCAGATCTTTTTGTTGAAACGGTCGATGGCGTTGGCGAAAAGGGTTTGTTGGCCATCGTCGAGTTCGCTGAGGGCCATGGTCCGAAAGTGTTCCAACTGGTTGAATTTGTTGTCGGAAAATGTGGCTTTCAGGATAGGGAAGGGGAACTGGTCGAAGATGAATTTCGCCAGACGTTTCAGTGAAGATTCCTCGCAATCGCCAAAAAAGATATCGATGGTGCAGGGCGAACCGATGCCGTTGGCGTTAGCGCTGCCACAGACCCAGGAATGGCAGGTTTTTTTCAACAATCCCTGTAGTTTAATGGTTCTGTCACAGTCCAGACTGTTGATGGCGTCAACGGAGGGTATGACTTTGTGCTTGCGCGCCTGGGCCAGCAAAGAACAATAGTATCCTTCGGAATTGTAGCTGAGATCGCTGCACAAATTGATGATCAGGAATTTCTCCTGGCTCAACTGCTCATTTTGCAGGTATTCGCCGGCGGTGATGATACTGTCGGTTTCATAGTAGGGTTTCCAGTCGGAAACGCTATCCAAGATGATGAGAGTGGTATGCATGGTGAAACCTTGGATTGCCGGCCGTACCCTTGGGGGCAGGCCGGCATGGAGTTGTTCTTGCGAAGCCTGGTTTGCATTGCCGATGCAATTGATTAACCACGAGTCCGTTCTTTTATCGGGATATAGCAATAGGACTTCGGCCCGATATATTCGGCCCGGGGGCGGATGAGTTTGTTGTTGCTCCACTGTTCAAGGATATGAGAGGTCCAACCGACGGTCCGACTGATCGCAAAAATTGGGGTGAACAGCTCCGGTGGCAGGCCAATGGCATGGTACAACGAGGCAGTGTAGAGATCGACGTTCGGGAAGACCTTGGTTCGTTCAACAACCACTTTCTGGATCTCTTGGGTGATCTCGAAATAGCTGGAGTCTCCGGCCTTCTCGGATAATGCCTTGGCATGGTTGCGTAACAGATCGACACGGGGATCCTCGCAACGATAGACACGATGGCCAAATCCGGGGATCTTCTCCTTGTTGGCCAGTTTGTTTTCGATGTAGGCACGGGCTTTTCCGGGTTCGCCGATCTCCTGCAACATGAGCATAACCTCCATATTGGCACCACCGTGCAAGGGGCCTTTCAAGGTGCCGATCGCCGATGTTACCGACGAATAGATATCGGCCATGGTCGAAGCGGTAACCCGCGCCGAAAACGTCGAGGCGTTAAGTTCATGGTCGGCGTGGAGGATCAGGGCGGCATCAAAGGCCTTTTCGGCCATGACGTCCGGTTCTTTGCCGAACAGGGTATAGAGGAAGTTAAAGGCTATGCCGTGACCGGGAATCGGTTTTATCGGCTCCTTGCCTTCGCGCAGTCGCTGATGGGCGGCAATGAGGAGGGGAATGCGCAGGGCCAGGCGTTGTGCCTTGCGCAGGCTGGCGTCGAGCCCGGTATTGCCGCTGTCCGGATCCCAGTGGCCGAGGGAGGATACGGCGGTACGGATAACCTCCATCGGAGTGGCGGCCTTCGGGAACATCCGCATAATCATAACAGTTTCTACAGGCAGGGCCATGGAACCGGTGAAGCCTGCCAAAAAGGCCTTAAATTCGGTCGGTCTTGGCAGTGCTCCGTACCAGAGAAGATATGCGACTTCTTCGAAGGTCGATTGTCTGGCGAGTTCGATGGCATCGTAGCCACGATAGACCAGGCGGCCCTCCTCGCCATCTATATAGCAGATCTCGGATTCACAGATGGTAATATCGGCAAGCCCGAGACCAACACTTGATGGTGGGGGCTCCTTTTCTGCAGCATTTGACATGTTGATACCTCCAGATAAGCTTGAAAAGAATAGATGAGACATATATCATACTCACCGGTTTGTGGATATTTTTCCGGAAAGAAGTCCTTTCCCGGCCAAGCCCTGCATTGTCGAGAAACGTGTGATTATAGCACAGACGTTGTCATCGGTGGTTTTTTTATTAGGTCAGAGGATAATCCATTGTCCGTTGTAACTTCCTCTTCCGCCTTTTTCGATCTGCCCTTCAGCCACTGCTGCAATTTTTCCATATAGATATAAAAGACCGGGGTGACGTAGAGGGTCAGCGTCTGGGAAAAGAGCAGGCCACCGACCACCGCCAGCCCCAGCGGCCGCCGCGACTCCGCCCCGGCGCCGTAACCGAGGGCGATCGGCAGGCCGGCCATCAGTGCCGCCATGGTGGTCATCATGATCGGCCGGAAACGGATGATGCAGGCCTCGCGGATGGCGTCGTGCGGGCTTTTGCCCTGCTGCTGGGCGACGACCGCAAAGTCGATCATCATAATGCCGTTCTTCTTCACCAGGCCGATAAGCATGATGATGCCGACAAAGGCATAGATCGACAGCTCGGTGCCGAACAGCAGCAGGGTCAACACCGCCCCGAAACCGGCAAAGGGCAGGGCGGTGAGTATGGTCAGCGGGTGGATGAAGCTTTCGTAGAGGATGCCGAGAACGATATAAATGACGATGATGGCCAGGCCGAGCAGCCAGCCCATGCTGGCCTGGGCATCCTGAAACTGCTGGGCGTTGCCCTGGAAGGAGGCGTTGACGCCGTCGGGCAGAACGGAGGCATTGAGTCTTTGCCAGATCGGCCAGTACATCGCCGAGGGCCACCCCCGCCTTGGTGTTAAACGACAGGGTCACCGACGGCAGCTGTCCGGTATGGTTGATCGACAGGGCCCGACCCCCTCGCGCAGATTGGCCACCGAGGTGAGCGGCACCAGTTTTCCCTGGCTGGAGCGGATGTACAGTTTGTCGAGAACCGAGGCGTCGGTCCGGTAGTGCGGCAGAACTTCCATGATGACATCGTACTGGTCGTTGGCGCCGTTGATGGTCGAGACGACTCGGGTGCCGTAGGCGCTGTACAGCGTATCCTCGACCTGTCGCGGTGAGACGCCGAGGAGCAGGGCCCGGTCGCGGTCGATCTCGACGTTCAGCTCAGGGTTCTCCAGCTGCAGGTCGCTTGAGACGTCGAGCAGGTCGGGCTTTTCCCGCATCGCCTGTTCGAGTTTTTTCGCCGAGGCATAGAGATGATCGAGGTCGAGCCCCTGCAGGGTGACCTGGTAGAGGCTGCGGGTCCGGCGCCCGCCGACATTGATCGGCGGCCGGTTGATCGGCATGGCGCTGATTCCCGGCACCGAATTGAGCTGCGGCCGGAGAGTCTGGATCACCTGTTCGACGTTCAATTGTCGTTCGGCCCGTGGCTTGAGAACGACCAGCATAAAGGCCGAGGTGTCGACATCGACCAGAAAGCGATCGACATTGGGGTCCTTCTGGAGAATGGCCGCCAGTTGCATGGTGTAGTCGACGAGGGACGGCCAGGAGGTATCCTGGGCCGTCTCGGTGGAAATCATTATCATATCGCGATCTTCAGCCGGGATGAAACCCTTCGGGACAATGCTGAACAGGTAGACGGTCGCCACCAGCATGACCAGGGAAAACAGCAGGGTCGCAAGCGATGGCGGAGAACAAAGAGCAGGCTGCGGTCATAGAGACCGACCATTGCCTGGTACATCGCCTCCGTTGCCTGATAGATCCGGCCATGATGGAGGAGATGCGGTTCACGAAGAAAGCGGCTGGCGAGCATCGGTGTCAGGGTCAGGCTGATAACGCCGCTGACCAGCACCGCGACGCCGATGGTGACCGCAAATTCGCGGAACAGTCGGCCCATCATGCCGCCGAGGAAAAACAGGGGGATGAAGATGGCCACCAGCGAAAAGGTCATGGAGATGATGGTGAAACCGACCTCCTTTGCCCCGTCGAGGGCGGCCTGCATGCGGTTCTTGCCCATCTCCAGGTGGCGGACGATGTTTTCCAGCATGACGATGGAGTCGTCGACGACAAAGCCGACCGACAGGGTCAGGGCCATCAGCGACATGTTGTTCGAGGCTGTAGCCGAGCGGATACATGACCGCAAAGGTGCCGACGATGGACATCGGCAGCGACAGGCTGGGGATGACGGTGGCCGAGAGATTGCGGATGAAGAGAAAGATGACCATGACCACCAGGGCGAGGGTGAGCATCATGGTGAAGCGGATCTCATCAACCGAGGCCTTGATCGGCAGGCTGCCGTCGCGGAGGATTGTCAGTTTAGCGGAGGCCGGCAGGCTCTCTTCAAGGCCCGGCAGAACAGCTTTTACCGCATCGGCCACCTCCAGGGTGTTCATGCCCGGTTGTTTGAAGACGGCGAGAAAAATCGACTGGGCCTTGGTCGTCGAGGTGAAAAACCAGGCGGCCGATTGATCGTTTTCGACGCTGTCGATGACTGTGGCGATTTCTGCGCAGCCGCACCGGCCGGCCATTGCGCACGGCCACGACGATATCGCGGTATTCCTTGGCCTCGGACAACTGGCCGTTGGATCTGCAGGGTCATCTTGCGCCGGTCGTTGTTCAGCTGACCCATGGGTCGGTTGCTGTTCTGGGCAGCGACGGCAGCGGCGACCTGCTCGACATCGAGATCCATGGCCTGCATGGCCACCGGGTCGAGCTGAATGCGCACCGCGTATTTCTGTGAGCCGCGCACCTGCACCTGGGCGACGCCGAGAATGGTCGAGAGTCGCTGGCTCATGGTCTGGCCGTATTTATCCAGCTCGGTCAGCGGCAGGGTCGGGCTGGACAGGGAAATATAGAGGATCGGGATATCGGCCGGATTGACCTTGCGGAACGATGGCGGTGCCGGCATGCCGTCCGGTAGCTGGCGAGCTGCCGAACTGAGGGCGGACTGGACATCCTGAGCGGCCGAGTCAATGTCACGCTCCAGGGAGAACTGCAGGGTAATCTGGGTGCGGCCGGAGGTGCTGACCGAACTCATCGAGTCGATACCGGCGATACTGGAAAACTGTTTTTCCAGGACGGTGGCAACCGACGCCCCCATGGTTTCAGGGCTTGCCCCTGGCAGGGTGGCGGTGACATTGATGGTCGGATAATCGACATTGGGCAGGTCGCTGACCGGCAGTTCCTTATAGGCGATGAGGCCGAAGAGGAGGATTGTCAGCATGGTCAAAACAGTCATGACCGGCCGATGGATAAAGATATCGGAGAGGGAAATCATGGCGTACCCCGAGGTTTATCAGGTGTTCCGGGAACGAGACCAGGATCGGTATTACGGCGTTCCTCCACCTTGGTGCCGGTGACCAGCTGCAGCTGGCCGTCGGTTACCACCCTTTCGCCCGGCACCAGGCCGGATTCGACAACGGTTTGTCCATCGAAATTCATTCCAACGGTAATCGGCCGGTCTTCGACGCTTGTATCATCCTTGACGACAAAGACGTGCGGTCCGTGCTGCCCGACCTGAATGGCCTGAGTCGGGACAACGGTAACATCCTCGGACGGGAAGTCAGGGCAAGCCGCACTTCAACAAATTGTCCGGGCCAGAGGTTTCGGTCGATATTGGCAAACTCCGCCTTCAGACGAAGGGTGCCGGTGGCCTGGTCGATGGTGTTATCGAGGAAGGCAAACCTTCCTGTTAGTGGTTCACCACCCGGTCCGGCCAATGAGACCCTCAGGGAGCCGTTATCCCGATATTTTTTTATGTCGCCGAAATGTTTGCCAGGTACAGTAAAGGCGACTTTGATCGGACTGACCTGGTTGATGGTTACCATCGCCGTATCGGCATTGGCCTTTATCAGGTTGCCCTCGGCTACCGGCAGTTCTCCGGTGCGGCCGTCGATGGGGGAGGAGATCGTGCAGAATTCCAACTGCAGCCGGGCGTTTTCCACCGCCGCCTCACCCGCCTTGATGGTGGCGGCAAGTGTTGCTACCTTGGTTTCCGCCTGCTCCGCCTGCTCGGTTGAAACATAGCCTTTTTTGGCGGCATTGGCGTATCGTTCCAGTTCCTTGCGGGCGTTGTCGAGCTGCGCTTTGTCGCGGATCAGGGCACCTTGGGCCTGGCCCAGCATGGCCGTGAAGGGACGCGGATCAAGGGAGAAGAGGACGTCGCCTTTTTTGACGTCGGCACCTTCCTGAAAGTGGATGCGTTGCAGGGTGCCGGTGATCTGCGCTTTGATTGCCACGGTGGCAAAGGGTTCGACCGTACCGATCGCCTGGAGTTCGACGGGGACGGTCTTTTGCCCGCTGATCCCGATGAGTACCGGAACCGCCCGTTTTTTCGGGCCGTTCTCGGCTTTAGCTTTGCTGCTGGGAGTGTCGGAGCAGCCACCGAGGATAAGGATGAAGAGCAGGAGAAGGATCGGGGCTATTTGCAAGCGGGTAACGATCTCCCCTGTTTTTGCTGGAGTGGAGTGCATCATGTCGGGTTATTGTCAGGTGGAGTTTTTTGCTTATTCGGGAGGGCACTCATTTCGGTTCGGGGCATGGAGTCACTTCTTTGTTCATGTTCATGCTGCCAGCCGCCGCCGAGCGCCTTGAAGATGGCAACAAGAGACAGGGCCAACCGTTGCTCACTCAATACCAGTTGGTCCTGAGAAAGATACAGAGTCCTTTCACTCTGCAGGACATGAAGAAAATCGGAAAGACCCGCTTCATAGAGACCATTGGCGATCTTCACGGCCTTTTCCCCGGAAATGACTGCCTCTTCAAGGATTCGCAGAGTTTCCTGTTCCTGGGAAAAGGTGACGAGGGCAGTCTCGACCTCGCCAAGGGCGTTCAGCACTGCGCTTTCATATTCGGCAAGGGCCTGATCCCGGCGAGCATTGCGGATCTCGATGGCGGCGCGGTTCTTGCCCTGGTCGAAAAGAGACAGAGAGATTGTCGGGCCGATCGACCAGTAGCGGCTACCGCTGCGGATAAGGTCTGAAAGACTTTTGCTTTGCAGCCCTAAAAGTCCGGCCAAAGAAAACTTAGGAAAGAGATCGGCTGTGGCAACCCCGATGTCGGCGGTGGCGGCTGCCAGTCTTCTCTCCGTGGCACGGATATCGGGGCGCTGCCGAAGCAGGTCGGACGGCAGGTTTATCGGTATCTGCGGAGGAATTCTCAAGTCTTGCCCTTCTCCGGACAAGCGGTTGATGAGATAGCCCGGGGTCTGGCCAAGGAGAATGGCCAGTTGGTGCATTGCCTGCTTGATCGATCTTTCCAGCGCCGGCAGAGTTGCCTTGGTAAGGGCCAGTTGGGTTTTGGCCTGCAGCAGATCGAGCTCGTTATCAAGGCCCATCTGGAAACGGCCCTGGACCAGGGCAACGGTTTTTTCCTGGCCGGCAATATTATTGCGGGTTGTGGCAAGCCGTTTTTGGCTGCCCCGCAGATTCAAATAATTGCTCGCCACCTCGGCCTGCAGGGAAACCTGGACATCGCGCAGCTCCTCATGGCTTGCGTCGAGCGTTGCATCGGCGGATTCACTTGCCCTTTGCAGGCCGCCGAAGAGGTCGAGTTCCCAATGGGCATCAAAGCCGATCTGAAAGAGATCCTGGGTGCCGCCGCCGTTTGAGGAGGCGTTGTCGCTGCGCCTGGCGCTATTGACATTGGTTGCAGCTTCCAGGGAGCCGTTTGCCGCGGCGATTATGCGCTGGGCCCTGGCCTCGCGGATTCTCGCTTCAGCCTTGCGAAGGTTGCGATTGGCGGCAGTCGCTTCTGCCACCAGAGAATCGAGAAGCGAGTCGTCGAAGAGGGCCCACCATGCGCTGCCCGGGAGATCGCCGACCGGTGCGATATTTTTATCGGTGGCATGCCACTCCGCCGGCATCTCCTGTTGCGGTGGTTGATAATTAGGCCCGACAACCGTGCAAGCGGAGAGAAGTATGAAAAAAGCGACACCGAGCATTCTCGGGGCGATTTGCCGACTGGAAATTTTCATCGGGGAGAAATCCTTTGGCGCAGGTGTACGCATGCCGGCTTGAAGGTGTGTACCCGCCTTCCTTCAGCACTGAGGGAGGCGAAATGAGACATTAAAACAAACATTTTCTTTACGCAAGACGGATTGCCGGCAGGGATTGAAAATTTTGGCTGGTTTTGTGGGAGCAGAGGGTATGCGTGCATTCGGCCGGGGGAGAAGGATTTCCGGAAAAATTTAAATTTTGCTTTCGGTTGGACAAGCTTGGCTGTTGTCGATTATATGTATCAAAGATATCATCGTTGCAGAGATTCTCCGAAAATTGAGGCACCTTCTTTATGACAACCTGCATACCGATGGTCGGGTTGGGTGGACAATTATGAAAAGTGTTGCGCCAATAGCCGAGAGCTCCGGGTTCAGAGCTTTCTGTAACGATTGCCCCGGTTTTTGTTGCTATCGGTTGCCGGGTGCCACCCTCTTTATCACCAACCTCGATATCAACCGTATAGCCAGACATTTGCATATCAGCGACGGTGAAGTACGTAAACGATACATAGAGAAACGCAATACCTTCAAGGTACGGGAAGACGGCTCCTGCATCTTCCTGGCAAACGGTAAGTTGAGTAAACGTTGTACCATCCACATGGCAAGACCATCGCAATGCAGCGCTTTTCCCTATGATGCGCCTTGTCCCTATCTCAGCCGGGAAGATCTGCTGGAAATTTTATATCCCAGAGTAGCACAGAGCCTCGGCTTGTAAGTCGTACTACCATTGATAACCTGCTTCCTCCCGCCACAGGGCATTGCATGTCGATGCTGTTCCCGGTTGCTTTTGTTACCCTCATGCTGACGGCGATTCTCGCTCTCAAAGCCCTACTTCTGCTAGAAGCACTGGCGCGGCGAGGTTTCACACTGCCTGTCGATCTTTATATCCCCGGATGTCCGCCGCATCCCCTGACTACGCTGCACGTTCTGCCGCAGTTTTTCAAATGAAAATTGATGCTCTGCCAATTTTCTGGGACCAGTTTGGAGTTTTCCATTAAGCCGTTGGATACAGCCGTGGAAACCATCGTTCAACGGCGTCAATCGGAAAGGCGAGCACCAGCGGGCTGCGAGAGGTTTCCGACTTCAGGTATCCTTTTTTGAGGAGGGAGGAGACGACACTTCGCGCCATACGTTCCCCGTAGCCGGTAATTTCTCCGGCGCGGCCCCGGGGTACCTCTCCTGCCAGCAGGGCTTCGCGGAGCAGGGGGAATGAACCTTTTGGCAAATGCCCCGCCTCCACTTCATCGGCGATATGCAGACGCATGCGGCGCAGAAGATCGTTCGGTTCAAGCAGGGAAGCCATAAAATCGATCTGATCGATGCAGATGGTCAGGAAAAATTGACAAAACTCCGTCAAGGTCTGTGTCGAGAGCGTTCCTCGTCCGTCCAGATCGCCCCGCCGTGGTGCATCGGCGGCCATCAGCAGGGCTTTGTAGTCCTGAACGTTTCGCGCCAGTCCTCTTGCCACTGACCACAGGCTGCTGCCAATTCCGCAACGTAAAAGCGAGGCGTGCGACATCAGACGGGTAACTCGCCCGTTGCCGTCATAAAAGGGGTGTATCCAAGAGAATTCGTCAGGCAGTCGCTCACAAAATTGGCGATGTAACCAGGTGAGGTATTCCGGGCTGGTTGTCTCTACCGGCAAATCTCTCTGGTGATCGATGAGCTGCTGGATTTCTATATGGGCAACGGCTTCGTACTGCAAAGCCCTCTTCTTCGGATCAGTCGAATAGTCGGCTTGCGTGAGGGCACGGTCGATATCGCGCGGGTGGGTGTCGTGTCCTTCGATAAGGTTCGAATAATAACAGTTCATCGACCGTACCAGATCTCCTACCCCGCGTCGCACAGTTGGCGGCAACTGGCTTGCGAGGCCACTGGCTTTTGTTGCCATATCAATCGCCAGATCTTCCAGAGTACGCTCACCATCCGGCGGCAGCATCGGTTCCATCACGCCTATGTTTTCAGGAATATTCATGCGGATTTACGTTCAATTATTGCCGGTTGTTGAACACATTATATGCACTATATATCAATAATTTATTAATGTAAGATGTAATATTTATGCCGGTTTCATTGCCGGTTGGTGTTATAAATCACCCTTTTCAGCAAACGAATAATAGCCTTTGGCGTTAAAGATTATATGGTCGAGCAATTTCAAGCCTAAGATCTCTGCAGCGTCCTGCAGTCTTTTGGTTATCTGCCGGTCTTCATCACTGGGCCGTAATTCGCCGTTCGGGTGGTTATGCGCCACGATAAGGGCGGAGGCCCTTTCGGCGATGACATCGGCAAAAACCTCGCGGGGGTGCACCTGGGTTTTGTTGACCAGGCCGATGGTAATCACCCGGACATTCATTACCTCATTGGCGCCGTTGACCGAGACACAAAGGAAATGTTCCTGCTTGCGGTCGCCGTAATGCTGGATGAGGGGGAGGATGTCGGCGGGGAATGTGATTTTCAGTCCTTCCGGTTTTATGCGTCGGCGGACAAATTCAAAGGCGGCGGAGAGGGTGGTGGCCTTGGCCTCGCCAATTCCGTCAACCTCAATGATATCTTGTGCTTGAAAGTCTAAGCCTTTCTCATCGATGATTTTTACGATCTTTTTGGCAAGCGACAGCACATCGTCTTTTTGCGTGCCTTTGCCAAGGATAATGGCAAGCAACTCCTGGTCGGAGAGAAACCCGGCGCCTTTGGTGAGAAGCTTTTCACGGGGCCGTTCGTTTTGCGGCAGGTCTTTGACTTTTTTCATTTTTTTTCTCCATAATGCGCGCCAGCAGTTCTTCCGCCGGTTCGTCATTCGGGTCCTGCGGCACGAGTTCACCGCGAAAGGCCTTGGCCAGAACGGCTTGCGAGAGTTTGCCGACGTGGGTTTTGGCCTTTTGGTAGTGGGCCTCCAGTTTGTCGGCCAGGGCGAAGAGTTTGTCTGCTTGGCGGACTATTTCTTGCTGTTCTTCTAGGGGGGGGAGGGGGAAAGGATAATCAGTGAGAGTTGGCAATTTGATGTTGGGCTGGCCTCCACTTGCGTATGAAATATTTCTGATATTATCCTTTTCGGTGCGCAAATAATATTCCGTATAAACACTTGCAAATTTTGTTTTTGTTTCGATACCGATAAGGCTGTCAGGAAAACACATTTTATAAGAAAGAATGCCGGTATTTCCTATGGTTGCACCTACTATCGCAATTGCTACAGTATTCTTTTTAAATTCTTTACTTACTTTCAAACCCTTTTCGTTCAAGGTTTGTTTATGCGCATTTACATAGCCGCCTTCTCTGGGTAAATCGCCAATCTGTATGAATGGATAATTTCCGTTAAAATAGCGCGGATCGTTACGAGGTCTGATTGAAAAACGCCCTCTACTCAATTGCGCATAGTTACCTAAAGCACACCAACACCATTTTTCTGGGATTGCCCCAATATCTTTGAATTCTGAGTTTGTTTTATATTTTCTGCAGACTAACAGCACTTCCGCACTTTCAACCTCAAGATGCTCCTCCCGCCACTTCTCGGTCAGTTTGCCGGTAACCGCAGCAGTGAGTATCGACTGGCGGAAGCGTTTGATAATTGTTGGCACTCTGTCGAGCCGTGTCTTTACCGAATCAATGCGGGGAATGATTTTATCCAGTTTGGCGACAATGCGTTTTTGTTCGTTGAGGGGTGGGAGGGGAAGAGGAATTTCCTTTATCGAATTTGAAGACAAATGCTTAACTGTAACCGCAGAAGACCACACATTAATTTCGTTTAAATAGGCAGGTAGGGCGTAGTATAGAAAGTTCTTGTTGTAGTTTTCATTAAAAATTTCAATTTTACAAACGCGTTGATTTAATAAGGCAGGAATATTTTGCCACTTTTTGCAATTAAAATCTCCATCCATTCCAATCAGAATATCGCCGTTTGAAATAATATATTCGGATAAGTATTCACCCGAAAAATAGGTACTAATTGTAGATTCCTTGACGTCTCTAATCCTAATTAGTGGAAGACCACAGGTTTTAGTATTGAAATATGTTGATTTGAAAGCAAACCCATTTAGCACAGAGCAAATTTCCGATAAGTTAACCCGTTCCCATTGCTTCGCTTTGGAGACCAATGGATTTGAACTTTTTCTAATAATTTCTGGTACTGATAGAGAAAGACTCATTCCGTCTCCTCCGCCTCAATCAAATCAAGGATTAGTTGCAGTTCATCGACACAGGCATTGAGCTCGGTAATGGCGTCAGCGGCCAGGACCTGCGGTTCGGGAAGTCCATTGGGGTCTTCGAGATTTTCATCTTTCAGCCAGGTAAGATCGAGGTTGTACTTGCGCTCTTCTATCTGAGCCAGGGCAAATTTGCGAAAGCGGCCCTCTTCACCCAGATCCCGGCGTTTTGATTGGCCGTTGGGGTCTTTGCCATAACACCTTGTAAAATCGGTAAACATGGCGGCGGTGAGGGGGCGGTCTTTTTTGGTAACACCGGCAATATTGGTGCGGCAATCATAGATCCAGATGTTTTCCGTGGGCAAGCCCTTCTGGAAGAAAATGACATTGGCTTTAACCCCCTGGCTATAGGGGGTAAAGGTGCCGTTGGGCAGGCGCAGGACCGTATGGACATTGCAATCTTCCATCAGGTATTGAAACACATCGGCCGCGGCATCGGAAAAAAGCACGTTGTCCGGCAAGACCATGGCCGCCCGTCCGCCGGGTTTGAGGATGGTCACCACATGTTGAATAAAATTGAGCTGTTTATTGCTGGTGGCGACGGTAAAATCATCCCGCACCGGCGCCTGATTTGCCCCTTTGGTGCCGAAGGGCGGATTGGTGAGAATGCAATCGTAGCGCTCGCCACGATCCGGTTCATAAATACTGTCGCCCAGATAAATCTGTGGCTCAAGGCCGTGGAGAAAGAGGTTCATCAACGCCAGCCGGCGGGGTCGGGGCACCAGCTCCTGGCCGAAATAGGTGTGTTTCTTGATGCGCTGGACGTCTTTTCTCTCCAGTGCCCCTTTGGAAATGGTCATAAGCCATTCATAGGCCACCATCAAAAAGCCGGAAGTGCCGCAGGCCGGATCGCAAATCTTATACTCTTTGGCGGCCCGCGGGTCCGGCTGCATGACCTGGACAATAGCGCCGATCAGCGGACGCGGCGTAAAGTATTGCCCGGCGCCCTTTTTGCCCTCGGCCGCGGATTTTTCGAGAAGCCCCTCAAAGGCAGCGCCTTTGACGTCGACATCCATGGCCGACCAGTCTTCCTCGTCAATCATATTAATGACTCTTTTCAGATTGACCGGATTGGTAAAGCGGGGCATGGCCTGGGTGAAGATATCCCCCAACAGGCCTGACTGGCGGCTTAATGCCCGCATGATTTGCGCAAAGGCATCAAGCAGGTCGGTGCCGGATTTTTCGGTAAAAGGCTGCCAGGAACAGTCCATCTTGACAATCTTTTTATTCTCTTCATACTCCATCTTCGCCAGATCGATACCCTTCTCGTCGGCCATTTTCAGAAACATCAGGTAGGTCAACTGTTCGATATAATCGCCGTAGTCGATACCATCGTGACGAAGGGTATGACAAAAGCCCCAGAGTTTATTTACAACATCAGACATCTGTTTTGCGTTCCTTTTTGCGATTCCCTAAGCGGCAAGGGCTTCATTTACTTCTTCTATCAACATATCGAATTTCAAGCCAAATATTTGCCTGGCTTTGCCCAGGCCGCCGTGCCGTTCAAAAACCGGCATGATGGCAAAATCTTCTTCGGCAAGAGCCAGGTTCTCGATAAGGTGTTCTTTGATGTAGGCCAGCCAGGTAAGCTGTTCGTTGCTGAAGGTATGGCCTTGGACCATTTTGGCAACAGCATATGTAACTCGCTCCCGGGCGGTGAGAATGGGCAGCGTAGAGTTTCCGGCATGTTGGATCATCGAGATGATGTCGGCCAGGGGCTTCTTATAAACCAATTCGTGGCCGCGCTGTAAATCTTTTTCGGAGAAATCATTTTTATGCAGTTTTGCCCGTAAATCTTCGAGGGCCTCGGTGTTCCATTTCTTTGGTCTTGCCAGCAATATCTTTATGGCTTCGATCTGTTCTGGGTTGTCTTTGACAAAGCGCTCAAAGAGTTTGAGGTAATCCTCGGGCCGCTGATACTCACTGCCAACCCGGAACATGACTGCATCTTCGACGGTATCAACAATATCATAGCCTCTGAAAAACACCTTTTGCGGGCGGGGGTAATTTTCCAAAAGGTCTTGAAAGTCCTTGTTCCGCAGGAGTTGCAGAGTCTCGGTGAATTTTGACTCGATATTTTCTTTGAGTTGGTCGGTATAGGCCTTGATGTCGCCATCGGCGAGGTACTTGGCAAAGAGTTGCCGTGCCTCAGCACCCATGTTCTTTTCAATGCGCCGCAATCGTTTGATCAGTCGTTTTATATTGTATTGCCGGTCGCGGTTGTCATAGATGCTCTCGATGATTTCGGCAAGGGCGACAGTCGATGGCTGGAGGGTCACGTTGAAATCGGTGGCATTTTTGAAATACTCGATCAGCGAGCCATCAAAGCAGTCAAAAATGGTGAACTTTTCCTTGTTGATTTCCGGACAAAGCCGTGTGCCGCGCCCGAGCATCTGCACCCAGAGGATACGCGATTTCACCATGCGCATAAAAACAACCGTTTCAATGGCGGGAATATCCACTCCGGTGGTGAGCATGTCGACGGTCACGACAATTTTCGGTTCCGGCCGGTTTCTGAATTGCCGGATCTTTTGCAGTGGCCGGTCAACCGTGGGGCTTCCGGTAATTTTCATGGCGAAATCATCGCCCCTGCCATAGAGTTCTTTACAGGTCCGGACAACTTCATCGGCATGGGAGACATGGGGCAGATCATTGACCGCAAAGATGAGCATTTTCGGGAAGCGGTGGTACTGCTCTTCATGCCTGTCGGTGTACTTTTTGATGGCAGCAAGGATTTTTCGGGTACTGTCCGGTGCGGTGATTTTTGTTTCTATCTCGCTTGCGGCAAATTCGCGCTCATCCTCAAGTTCATCAAGTTTTTCCGCGCCGGTGGCCATATCAATTGCCCCGACAAGCTCCCCCTCTTTGAGAAAGGCGCCGTTGACATGTATCCCTGATTGTATTTTTATCGCTTCATAATCAACGAGATAACCATCAAGTATGGCCTGTTCCGTGCTGTAGGTGAAGACCTTATGCTTGAACATGGCCAGGGTATGCGTGGCCGGTGTGGCGGTAAGGCCGATTTTAACCGCGTCAAAATAGTCGAGGACATATTTCCACTTGCCGGTTTCCTTGGCCGAATAGCCCCGGTGACATTCATCAGCAATGATGACATCAAAGGCGTTGATGGGTATATCTAGTTTATGCGCATCGACATCGTATTCAAAATCGCCGGCAGCGTCATTGCCCAGCAGATTTATGGCCATCCGCTGAATGGTTGATACGTAGATAAAGGAATGTTTTTCTTGCGGATTGGTTAAATATTCTTCGGGAAGAACCTGTGGGTCAAAGTTGGCAGCATCATCCAAGTCTTCCCGCTTAAATTTCTGGCTGTACACTTCATAATCGCGATCGAGTTTTAAACCTTCCGGTGTTTCAAAGGCGGAAATGGCCGAGACGGTTTGGGCCGCCAACACCCGTCTATCGACAAGAAAAAGTATCCTCTTGGCATAGCCGGACTTCAGTAGCCGATACATCGAAGAAACAAGGGTAAATGTTTTGCCGGTACCGGTGGCCATTGCCAGAAGCATGCGCATCTTGCCGGCACAGATTCCTTGCTCAAGAGCTTCAATAGCATCTCTTTGATACGGTCGCAGGCGGGTAATCTCACTGACTTGTCGATTTTTCAACCACTCTTCGGCCGCGGAGGTATTTCTATGAAATCTGTCCAGCAATGCCTGCGGTGAATGAAAAGCAACCAGCTGATAGGAGCTGTTGTCCTTTTTTCTTACATCAAGATGAAATATCAGCTCCCCGTTGGTGGAATAAAGGAAGGGCACCTTATACTCGCGCCACTGCCCGATGGTATTTGCTACGCCCCGGGAATATCTTTTTGCCTGCTCCAATACATTCTCAGCGCCAAGGGCAATTTTCTTTGCTTCAATAATTGCTAATAATTTGCCATCGACAAAGAGGGCATAATCAGCCGGCCCTGTAGCGGTTGGGTATTCTTCAACGGCATGAAAATTCAGCGATGCTGTATCGGTTACTTGATCATTATGGATAATGATCCACTTCAGGAGTGATGACTTGAGTTTTTCGTCAATTCTTTGTTTTCGTGTAGTTTTTTCTGACTCAGTCATTATTATCAACCTGGCTGGCGAGATCCAATAATTCCGAGGTGTGATCACTGACCTCGGCGAGGAAGAGCCTGTTCCTCAGTTCCGGGGGCCTGCCGAGAAGGATGGTGGTGGCCTCGGCACATTCGACGGCGGCCATGTAGACGGCGGCAAAAGGCAGGGTGCCGAGGGAGGCCTCGATGCCTTTCTGCGGGGCCTTGTCCGGGGAGCCGTAGATCTGTTGCAGACCTGGGTCGGGAGGGAAGACGGCGGTTGCCTGGCCGCTTGCTCCGGCGATGGCGGCCGAGACCATGGGAATCCCTGCTTTGCGGCAGGCCTCTTCCAACAGAAACCTGGCCGGGATGGTGTCCAGACAGTCGACCGCCAGGTGTGCACCGGTCAGGATGGCCGGCACTGTTGTCGGCAGTAAAAAAGTCGCCGATGGCCCGTATCTCCACCGCCGGATTGATGTTCCGGACGCGGGTTGCCGCCGCCGATGCTTTTTTCTCGCCTAATCGCGTCGGGCTGCTGAGTAATTGCCGGTTGAGGTTGCTTTCGTCAAAGACGTCGCCATCGACCAGGGTCAGGCCACCGACACCAAGGCGGGCGAGGATCTCAGTCACCGTTCCCCCCAACCCTCCCAGACCGATGATTGCCACATGCGATTGCAGGAGGCGCAGCTGGTCGGCGCAGGACAAGGATTTCTGGTTCCGGCTGTAGCGCTCCGGGAGAATTCCCGCGGTCAGGGCGGCGTTTTCCACCTGCCTTAAGGAAAGGCCGGTTTGTTTGCCGATGGCCCAGGCATCGGCGAGCAGCAGACTGGTGTAGGAGGATTTATCCGGCCGAAGCCGTATTTTTGCGAAAGTCTGCAGCAAATCGGCAAGTTGCCCGGTGTCCATCGTCCTCAGTCCTTCTCCTTCATCATTTGCCGCAGGACATAGGGGAGGATGCCGCCATGCTGGAAATAGAGAACATCGACCTCCGTGTCGAGGCGGGCAATGACCGTGAAGATTAAGAGCGGTTCCATCGGTTCTCACCACTTCGACGCTCAGCTCCTTGCGTGGACTGATGTTCGCAAGGCCCAAGATGGAGTAGGTTTCCGAACCATCCAGTCCGAGGATGCCGGCATTCTGGCCGTCTTTAAAGACCAGGGGCAGGGCACCCATGCCGACCAGATTATTGCGGTGAATACGCTCGAAGGATTCGGCTATCACCGCCCGCACGCCAAGCAGGTTGGTACCTTTGGCCGCCCAGTCGCGGGAGGAACCGGTGCCGTACTCCTTGCCGGCGAGAACGATCAGCGGTGTTCCCTCCTGGTGATAGGCCATGGCTGCGTCATAATTGTACATCTCCATTCTCTCCGGATACTTGATGGTGAATGCCCCTTCCTTCGGGGCAACCATCCGGTTCTTGATGCGAATGTTGCCGAAGGTGCCGCGCATCATGATCTCATGGTTGCCGCGCCGCGACCCATAGGAGTTGAAATGCTCGGGGTCAACACCCTGGGCCATCAGGTATTGCCCGGCCGGATAGCTCTTGGAAATTGCCCCGGCCGGCGAGATATGGTCGGTGGTGACGCTGTCGCCGAGGAGGAGAAAAGCCCGCGCCGCCAAGATATCCTGGGGTGTTGACGGAGTGCTGGTGAAGTGATCGAAATAGGGTGGTTTCTTGATATAGGTGGATTTTTCGTCCCAAAGGTAGGTGGCGCTTTCCGAGACCTGCAAGCCTTGCCAGAAGTTGTCGCCGTCAAAAACCTTGGCATATTCCAGCTTAAATGCCTCGGTGGTGACAAATTGCCGGACCAGATTGTCGACCTTCTCCTGGCCGGGCCAGATCTCTTTAAGGTAGACCGGCTGGCCATTCGGGTCATAGGCTAAAGGGCTTGTGGTGAGGTCGATATCCACCCGGCCGGCGAGGGCGAAGGCGAGGACCAGCATCGGAGAGGCGAGAAAGTTGGATTTGATCAGCTGGTGGATGCGAGCCTCAAAATTTCTGTTGCCGGAAAGCACGGCGGCAACGTTCAGATCGTGATCCTTGATGACCCTTTCAATCTCGGGATTAAGTGGACCGCTGTTGCCGATGCAGGTGGTGCAGCCATAGGCGGTAATGTGGAAGCCGAGGGCCTCGAAATAGGGGAGCAGGCCGCTTCCCTCAAGATACCTGCTGACCACTCGTGATCCCGGGGCAAAGGAGGTCTTGACATAAGGCCGGTATCTTCAGGCCGCGCTGGACGGCCGCTTTTGCCATAAGTCCGGCACCGATGAGGGCATGGGGGTTCGAGGTGTTGGTGCAGGAGGTGATGGCGGCGATGACGACGCTGCCGTCGCCGATGCTGACCGGGGTGCTGTTGACCAGGGTGGCGATATTATTTTTGCCCTTGACGCGGCAGGCCTCGTTGCGGTTCGTCTCGCTGCCGGATTCATGGATGAAGGTCGAATCGGCAGCGGCAGGGAGGTCTCGTTCGAAGTTGCAGCCGAGAATCTTTGCAAAGGTCGAGCTGCATGGCCGACAGAGGCACACGGTCCTGCGGTCGTGCCGGTCCGGCCAGACACGGTTCGACGCCGGTCAGGTCGAAGTCTATGACCGTCGTGTAGTCGCAGCTTTCCCCGCCGCTGTAGAAGAAGCCGTTGGTCTTGGCATACGTCTCGGTGAGAGCGGCCTGTTTATTCCTGCCGGTCATCTTCAGGTAACCGATGGTCTTTTCGTCGATGGGGAAGAAGCCGAGGGTTGCGCCGTATTCCGGGGTCATGTTGGCGATGGTCGCCCGATCGGGGATCGACAGATGCTGCATGCCCGGGCCGAAATATTCGACGAATTTTTCCACCACTTTGTTTTTGCGCAGGAGCTCGGTCAGAGTCAGGACCAGATCGGTGGCGGTGACTCCGACCGGCAGCCGGCCGGTAAGCCGCACCCCGATAACCTCGGGGATGGACATATAGTAGGGCTGGCCGAGCATGACCGCTTCGGCTTCGATGCCGCCGACGCCCCAGCCGAGAACACCGATACCGTTGATCATCGGCGTATGGGAATCAAGGCCGACCAGGGTGTCGGGGTAGGCAAAGGTCCTGTCACCTGCTGCCTCGGTTATGGTCACCCGGCCGAGATGCTCCAGGTTGACCTGATGGCAGATTCCGGAATTCGGCGGCACTACTCTGAAATTATTGAAATTTTTCTGGGCCCATTTGAGCAGGGTGTAGCGTTCGCTGTTGCGTTCGTATTCTTTGGCGACATTGCCGGTGAGACTCTTGCTGGTGCCGGAAAAATCGACCTGCACCGAATGGTCGGCGACCAGTTCGACCGGCACGCGGGGGTTGACGCGGGCCGGGTCGCCGCCGAGCAGTTTGACCGCATCGCGCATCACCGCCAGGTCAACCACCGCCGGTACCCCGGTAAAGTCCTGCATCAGTACCCGGGCCGGATGAAAGGGTATCTCCACCGGGGCGTCATAGCGTTTCTGCCAGCCGGCGATGGCCTGCAGATCCTTTTCGGTGACGATCCGGCCATCAAATTTTCGCAGCAGGTTCTCGACCAGGACGCGAATCGAGAAGGGCAGTCGGTCGGTGGCTCCCATACCCACCTTGGCCAGTTCCTCGAATGGCAAAGTAGTGACAGGCGTTGCTATCTCCGGGTAATTGTTTTACGAAGTCAAGACTCTTCATGGGTTCCTCACTTTCGAATTATTTATAAATTGCCTGGCCCCTGGAGGTGAAGGAGATGCCGAGTTGGTTCTGGCTGCCGATCATAATCGTTTCAATGATCGGCGGGCTGATCGGTTCCGCTGAATGCCACTTGACGATAAAATTTGCCCCCGAACCACCGGACTCGTCGTTTTGCGGGACGACAAACCGTTCCGAACCGAAAGGGCCAAGGGTAAAGGGTTTGGTAATATATTTCTTCACAACTGCGCCCTTGGTGTCATAGTAATCGACGGCGGTGACGGTCAGTGAGCCGGTTGGCGAGACGTTGCGGATACTGACGGTAATGGTCAGCAACAGCGGTGACTCCCGGTTGCCATGGTAGATATGGGAGTATGCCGGAACATAAACGTCCTGACCCTTCGAAGTCGCCGGATGTTCCGCGCCGGATACGGCCGGGGCAAGGCTCAAGAGCAGCAGGCAGAGAGTGTAACGAATCGTTTTCAAGAGGTTATTATCTCAGCATATGGGTGTATCCATCGAAGAGGGTTGTCGTTCAGGTTGTCATAAAAGGATATATATAACGGCGGAAGAAGACAATGGCTGCCTGGTGATTTGCCGGATCTTGGCAGGAATACCCGTTATAAGCAGGGAAGTGCCGCCCCTGTTGCATTCGGCATACTTTTTCTCAAGCAGCTGCAGTTGGTGCAGATGCCTGCGCTCTTCGGCGATGATGAGCTTCATTTGATCGACGGCGTTCGGGTCATCGAGAAATCCCTCGATGAATTGGTAGAAGAGGATGGTGTCCTCCTCAAAACCTTTGGCCCGAGTCAGTACCTCTCCCACGCTTTTGGCACGTTCGAGCTCATCTGCCGCCAGAAGAAAGGCATTACCCTTGATCATATCCTGCAGCAGCGCCCGGCCGACCGCTTCCATTTCCCTTTGCTCCTCGGTGAGAGGTTTGTCCGAGACTATGGTCGCCAACCACTCCCCATGCCGTTTTTCATCCTCGGCCATGGCGGCGAGTAATTGTGCTATCTCAAGGTTCTTGCTGGCAAGACTGGCCTTTCGGTACGTCTCTTCCCCGTTTTTTTCTATCTGCACGGCGATATTGCGAATATCGGCGATGGTGAACATCTGTTTCTCCTGCATTAAGGTGATTGAATGATGGTCTATACGGTTTCCGATACAAAATACATGGGTCCGGCATCCGTCACTATTGTACAGGATTTTTATCGCCAGCAAAGTATTATTACTCGAAAAATCTGGTGAAGACCGCGACCTCTTCGCGCTCCGTTCGATAGTTGTTGACCGGAGCATCTTTGTCTTCATAGCCGAGAGCCATACCGCAGATGAGGATGGTTTCCCGGCTGTAGCCCAGAAAATCTTTGACCAGTTGCGGATATTGGCCAAGGGCTGCCTGGGCGCAGGTGGCCAGGCCCTCTTCCACCGCCGCCAGCATTACCGATTGGATAAACATGCCGTAGTCGAGAAAGGAACCCTTTTGCATGGCTGGGTCAAGGAAGAAAAACAAGACCACCGGGGCATCAAAGGCCCGGTAATTGGCGGCCCACTGCACAAGCCGTCGCTCTTTATCATGGCGTTCGATGTTCAGTGCCGAATACAATTGAGCACCGCAGGTGACCCGCCGTTTCTTAAACGGTTCATGCCATTCCAGAGGATAGTAGTGATAGTCCATGGTACCCAACCCGCTGTCGCGGAAGGATTTTTCCATGGCCAGGGTCAACTCGGTCTTCTTCTTGCCGCTGACCACCGCTACCTGCCATGGCTGGGCATTGGTACCGGAGGGAGCGTGGCGGGCGGCCTGCAGGATGGACGACGATTTTCTCCTTGTCCACCGGTTTTGCCAGGAAGGCCCGGGTTGATTTTCGTTGTTGCAGTGCGAGAGTGACGTTCATAAATGACCTGTGTTTGATTTTTAGCAAATATAAGGCAGGTTGGTGGGAGATCAAGAACCCTGCACCGCCGACAATTCCTCAAAAATACTAGATAATGCAGAAGAGCATGGAAAATAGTTTGCATTCAGTTGCAAATGATTATCTTTGTTTGTGAACGATTTGTAAGAAAACCAACTAAGGTCCTCGCGAAAAGATCTTAGCAACGCTGATTCCTCCACGCTTCTGGGACAGATATCTAAAAAATTTTTTCAAAGGGACTAAGGAGAAAAAGAATGGCTGAAGAAACCACTGTATTAACCCCTGATGGAATTGAATCTCCAGGCGAGGAAAAGGAGTCTGGGAAAGCTTTGATCGTTGCCAAGGATTTGTTGCCGGAAAAATTAATGCTCATTCCTCTGCACGACCGCCCGATGTTCCCGAAAATGATGGGCCCGATCATCATCGAAGATGGTGGTTTGCAGGAAGCGGTCATGAAGCATATGAACCAAAATACCGCTCTCTACTTCGGTCTGGTCCTGCAGATCCCCAAGGAAGACGGACTTGCCCATGCCGCCCAGAGTGCCGACGACTTTTTTAAGGTCGGCTCGGTGGCCCGGGTTATTCAGGTTTCACCCTTTAAGCCGGGTGAACCTTTGCAGATTCTCGTCCAGGCCCTGGAGCGCTTCGATATTCTCGCTCTCATGAAAAAAGATTCGCTTTTTGTCGCCGAGGTCAGCTACCGCTTTGAACCGATTCAGGAAAACACCGATGAGCTGAAGGCTTATTCGGTGGCGATCATCGACTGCATCAAAGAGCTGGTGAATATGAATCCCCTGTTCAAGGAGGGCTTGTCGCTGCTCATCGAGCGGATCAACCTCAGCGATCCCGGATCGCTTGGCGATTTTGCCGCCGCTATGACCACTTCTTCCGGCAAGGAAATCCAGAAAATTCTCGAAACCTCCGATATCCGCGAACGACTCGAATCGGTGTTGATCCTGTTGAAAAATGAGGTGGAGATCTCCAAACTGAAGGCCAAGATCTCCAAGCGCATCGAGGAACAATTGTCCAAGCAGCAACGGGAATTCTTTCTCAAGGCGCAGTTGCAGGAAATCAAAAAGGAGCTGGGCCTGGCCAAGGACGACACCCAGGCGGAGATCGAAAAATATGAAAATCGTTTGAAAAAACTGGTACTGAGCGACGAGGCCAGGGAGAAGGTGGCGGAGGAGATCGAAAAACTGAAGCTTCTCGGCTCTTCTTCACCGGAATTCAATGTCACCCGGACCTATCTCGACTGGCTGACTATTCTGCCTTGGGGGGTCTATTCGAAAGACAGCTATAACCGGAAAAAGGCAGCGAAGGTTCTCGACCGTGATCATTACGGCCTTGAAGACGTCAAGAATCGTATTCTCGAACTGATCTCGGTCGGCGTCATCAAAGGCGATCTGTCCGGCACCATTCTTCTCCTGCAGGGTCCGCCGGGCGTCGGCAAAACCTCCATCGGCCGGTCGGTGGCCCAGAGCCTGGGCCGGGAGTTCTTCCGTTTCTCCCTCGGAGGAATGCGCGATGAGGCGGAGATCAAAGGGCACCGCCGCACCTATATCGGGGCGATGCCCGGCAAATTCATCCAGGCTATCAAAACCTGCAAGACCGCTAACCCGGTCATCATGCTCGATGAGATCGACAAGATCGGCGCGAGCTTCCATGGCGATCCGGCCTCGGCCCTGCTGGAAGTGCTCGACCCGGAGCAGAACCGCGATTTTCTCGATCATTACTTGGACGTGCGTTTTGATCTATCGAAGATATTCTTTATGTGTACCGCCAACCAACTGGATACCATCCCCGCCCCGCTCATGGACCGCATGGAGATTATCCAATTGCCCGGCTATATCATGGAAGAAAAGATCGAAATCGCTCGCCGCCACCTCCTGCCCAAGCAGCTTAAAGCCCATGGCCTGACTGCCCAGCAGATAACTCTGCCGAAGGCGGTGCTGGCGGCGATTGTCGACGGCTATGCCCGCGAGGCCGGGGTGCGGGGACTGGAGAACGCCATGAAGAAGATTCTCCGCAAGTCGGTGGGCAAGATTATCGACAACCCGAAAGAGAACATCCGCATCCATGTAGACGATCTCAAGGAATTGCTCGGCAAGCGCTTCTTCTCCGAGGAACACGCCTTCCGCAAGCCGCGGGTCGGGGTTATCACCGGGCTGGCCTATACCAGTATGGGCGGGGCGACTCTGCATATCGAGTCGATTCCCATTCCCACCGGCCAGGCCGGCTTTAAACAGACCGGTCAGCTCGGGCAGGTGATGATCGAGTCGTCGGAGATCGCCTACAGCTATGTTCGGTCGCTGATGCGCGACAACAAGGAGGGGAGCGATTTCTTTAAGAACAATCTTATCCACCTCCATGTCCCGGCCGGAGCGACACCGAAAGACGGGCCGTCGGCCGGCATCACCATGGCCTGTTCGCTCTATTCCCTGGTCATGAATAAGGCTATTCGACCGAATATCGCCATGACCGGAGAGTTGACCCTCAGCGGTCTCGTTATGCCGATAGGCGGGGTGAAGGAAAAGATGATCGCCTCGCAGCGCGCGAAAGTTCAGGAGGTCCTCCTGCCGAAAGACAATCAGGAGGATTTTGAGATGTTGCCGGCGCACATCAAGGAAGGAATCACCCCGTACTTTGTTTCAACTTTTGATGAGGTGAAACGGATCTGCTTTAAATAAGTCCCCTTTTTCGGGTAAAGCACATTTTCCCCTGTAGACCTGTCGGTTTGCAGGGGATTGTTATGACTATCCGCCGATCGGCAGATATCTCATTCAAACCATAGGTCACTGGATGGATGCCTTGGCCTCCGGGAAAATCGCTCCGGCACATCCGTTCCAGGCCCATTTTGTCCAAGTTTTTCTAGGAGGAGAGACCCCCGAAAATCCGGTTGAAGAGGCATGGGCCCGGTTTGTCAAGGAATATCCGGAGAGGAGCGGGTTGTAGACCTATGGTCGTATTGTTCTCGAAGACCGGCCGAGCGAGAAACGTGTTGATAAACCGGCAGCTATTCATCTTTTTTTAGCCTTGGCCGCCAGGGCCTCGGCGGTATGCTGGACAACGATCTTTGAGTCGCGCTTCTTCAGGCCGCCTTTCAGCTGCATGACGCAGCCGGGACAGTCGGTCAGGAGGATCTCGGCACCGGTCGTCTCGACATGGTCGAGTTTTTTGTTCAGGAGCAGGCCGGAGAGCTCGGGAAATTTAGCCGAGAAGGTGCCGCCGAAACCGCAACAGACTTCCGATTCCTCGGCCTCCCGGTAGTCGAAGCCGGCAGCCCGGATCAGATGGCGCGGTGCGTCGTGGACTCCGAGACCGCGGCAGAGATGGCAGGGAGAGTGGAAGGTCGCCCGTTTGCCGTCCCCGGAAAAATCCTGTTCGCTGCAAGACCCAGGACATCGTGGGCAAAGGAGGAAAAATCAATCACCTTGGCCGTAAAGGCCAGGGTCTTCTCCAGAGATCTTTGGATCATCCGCCAGCAATACCGGATAGTTATGTTTGAGATGCGAAGCGCAGGAGGCGCAGAGGGTGACGATGTAATCGACATTTTCCTTCTCGAAGGCCCGGACATTCTGCAGGGCCACATCGCGCGAGGTTTTCGCCTCGCCCATCATCTGCAGGGGCAGGCCGCAGCAGGACTGGGCCATCGGGAAAGGTCATGGCGATATTCTGTTCGGCAAACAGCTGGAAGGCCGCCTCCATCTGTTCAGGATAGACAAAATCCTGGACGCAGCCGGAAAACAGGCCGACCCGCAATCGTGGGGTCGGCAACCGGCTGGGGAAGTTCCGGAAAAAGGTCGCGGAAGGGTTTTTCGGCGATCGGTCGGCAGGGCCTTGAAATCATGTTCCTTGAAAAACATCATCGGCAGATGGCGCATAAAGCCATCGCTGCCGGCCACCGGTTTCTGCGCCCACTTGGCGGTGCGCAGCAGGGTGTGGAAGAGTTTGCGGTTTTTCATGACCTGGCCGAGCAGCAGGCTGGGCAGCGGGATGGCCCTCCTTGGTCCTGGATGCGCCGATGCACCTCTTTGATCAGCCGTGGCAGATCGATGCCGCCGGCACAGATATCCTTGCAGGCCTCGCAGTTGATGCAGTTCTGCACGATATTCTTGGCTTTTTCCGGTCCATGGAAGAAATAGGTGAGGATCAGGCCGATGGCCCCGATATAGATATGGCCCATCTTATGGCCGCCGACCAGACGGTAGACCGGGCAGACATTGGCGCAGGCACCGCAGCGCACGCAGCGGAACACCTGGGAAAAGAGCGGGTCCTCGGCCATTTCCAGCCGGCCGTTGTCGAGAACGACGAAATGGATGTCCTTTTTCTTGTCGGCGGCCGGCGAGACACTCACTCGCCCCGGTGATCCAGGTGACGTAGGAGGTGATATGCTGGCCGGTGGCGTTACGCGGCAGGACCTTGAGAATTTTTAAGGCGTCCGGCAAGGCTCGGCACCAGCTTGTCGATACCCATCAGGGCGACGTGGACCCTGGGCAGGGTGGTCACCAGCCGGGCGTTGCCCTCATTGGTGACCAGGCCGATGGTGCCGGAATCGGCGATGGCGAAATTGGCGCCGGTGATGCCCATATCGGCCTCGGCAAATGCACTGCGCAGCTCCCGGCGCGCCACCTTGACCAGCTTTTCAATATCCGGCTGCTGTTTCGCGCCGGTGACATCGGTAAAGAGGTCGCCGACCTGGAAGCGCGACAGGTGAATGGCCGGCATGACCATGTGCGACGGGCCTTCGTGGCGCAGCTGGATGATCCATTCGCCGAGATCGGTTTCAGTGACCGTCGAGCCCGTGATCTTCAAGGGCGTGGTTCAGGAGGGTTTCCTCGGCGGTCATCGACTTCGATTTGACGATTTTTTGGCAGCCGGTCGCCTTGGCGATGTCAACGATCAGAGCATTGGCCTCGGCGGCGTCCTTGGCGAAATGGACCTTCACCCCGGCCGCTTCGGCGTTCTTTTTAAATTCCAGGAAGAGTTCGTGGAGTCGCGGCAGCACCGCATCTTTGGCCTTCGCTACATCGGCGATCAGCTGCTGGACATCGAACCCGGCAAAGGCCTTGGCCCGGCTGGCCCGGTAGGCCACGGCAAAGGTATCGAGGGCCTGGCGCAGAAAAGTGTTGTCGAGGGATTCCTGCATCTCCTTCCGGTATTCTTTGAGGTTTTTGGCATCCTGCATGGTCAGTCCTCCAGAAGAAGAATATGTAATTCGAGCGGGCCGTGCACGCCGAGGGCGAGGACCCGCTCGATATCGGCGGTGCGGCTGGCGCCGGTGATAAAGGCGGTGTAGTCCGGGGTTTTGTGCAGGTGTTTGAGCATATGCTGCTCGGCGGCGAAGGCGTCCTCGACAATGCTCGAACTGTGTACCAGGCAGACATGGTATTCACAGAGCATGGTGGCGAGACGCAGTTCCTCGCTCGGACAGCTCACCACCAGGGTGCCGGTCTCGGCGATGGCCAGGTCGGCGATGGTGAAGCCGATATCGATGCCGCTCAGGTGGTTACGCATCCCGGATCTGATACAGGTAAAACCTCCCTGAGCACAGCCGGAGAGCAGTCGGGTGTACTGCTCTTCAGGGAGACCCTGGGGCGGCGATGATTTTTGCCTGTTTCAGGGTGCAGAGGCGCTCGGCAGGCCCTGAGAGTGCTTCGTCGCAACCGGAAATCTTGATCCGGCAACCACCCTGTCGGCCGCAGAGATCGAGGCAATAGGCAAGAGCTTCCGCAAAGGTGGCAACCCTGGTGACAGAGGCGGATACTGCTTGGGCCTTTTCGCTAAAGCGGCCACTGAGCAGATGCTGCCGATCTTTGTCTCGTGTCATGAGTTCCATGCCCCAGGGGCAAGCCTCCTGTTGTTGGGTGCCTGAAGCCGTTCGTCGGCGATATCACCTGGAAAAGTCGACTGATAATTCCCAGGACTGTTGCCGAGATGGTGAAGAAAGCGACTGGTAAGGGAGCCTCCTCTCCGCTTTCCCTTCCGGTCCCGGGGAAGGGTAAGCGGAGAACGGGAGGCCTAGTAGTGTGTCAGGAAATTGCTAGTCGAACCCTTAACGGGTTTCGGCAAATCCTTTCGGTACTTTGACCACCAAGACCGGCTGGTCTGGCACTGTGCAGCACCTTGCGGGTGGTGCTGCCGAGCATGACTTCCCCGACCAGGGTGTGACGCTGCGCCCCCATGACAATGACATCGGCAGCGCACTCTTTCGCTACATCGACAATAACCTGGGCGGGCTGGCCGTCAACGACCCGGATCGAGTTGACCAGCAGCTGACATTCGGTGGCGTCGGGGCATTCCGAGGCGCAGAGCTGGGCCAGTCTTTCATTCAAACCGGCTTTGACGCTTTCCCTGGCCTTGCGGTGCATCTCCTCGGAAAGATCGTGGGAGATATACTGTTCAACGAGACTCTGGCCGAAGGTGCCGAGCGGCTCGATGCCGTGGACAATGACGATCTTTGCCTGGTGCTGACGGGCAAGGGTCAAGGCGTAACGGAAGACATACGGGGCACCCGGGCCAAGGCCGGTGGCATAGAGTATGGTCTTTATGGCTGGTAGCATTCTAGCTCTCCTTACCGTTGAAGTTTATTAAATCCCGCTTACTTATCGCCAAAGAATACCGACGGCAGATAGGTGATGATTTCCGGCCAGACACAGATGGCGATGACGCCGATAACCTGCAGGCAGATAAAGGGAACAATACCCCGGTAAACATCGGCGATGGTGTATTCCGGCGGTGAGGCACCCTTGAAGTAAAAGAGCGAGTAACCAAACGGCGGAGTGAGAAACGAGGTCTGCAGGTTGACACAGATAACCATGGCAAACCACAGCGGGTCAAAGCCCAGTTCCATGGCGATCGGCGTGAAGATCGGCACGGTGATCAGCAGAATGGCGGCCCAGTCGATAAAGGCACCGAGGATAAAGACCACCGCGTTCATGAGGATCAGCACCATGACCGGGCTGAGGTTGTTGCCGAGCATGAAATCGGCGACCATGTCGCCGCCGCCCATGGAGAGAAAAACGACGCTGAACACCTTGCCGCCGATAAAAAGTGCCATGACCATGGCGGTGGTGCGGGCGGTGGAAATCGAGGCCCCCTTGATCATCTCCCAGGTAAAGGTGCGCTTAAAGAGAGCGAGCAGCATGGCGCCGAAGGCGCCGAGGGCGGCCGCCTCGGTTGGCGTGGCAATGCCTGCGAGAATGGTGCCCATGACCGCCAGGATCAGGCCGAAGGGCGGCACCAGGCTCTTGACGAACATGAAGCACTTCTGGCCGAAGGTGGCGGTGCGCTCGTCCTTCGGGATCGGTGGGCCGTCCTGCGGCCGAATAGCACAGCGGATACCGACATAAAGTATATATAAGGCGGAAAGCAACAGGCCGGGCAGGATGGCGGCGGCGAAAAGGTTGCCGACCGAGGTTTCTTTCTGGCCGGTGAGACCGGCATAAACAACCAGCATGATGCTTGGCGGAATAAGAATTCCAAGGGTCCCGGAGGAGGTGATGATACCGGCCGACAGTCCTTTGGCATAGCCTTTCTTCAGAAGCGAAGGGGCGGCCATCAGGCTCATGGCGACAACCGAGGCGCCGACGATGCCGGTGGTGGCGGCAAAGACGGTGGAGACAACGATGATGGCGATACCGAGACCGCCTTTCAGGCCGCCGAGGATGATATACAGGGCCTCGAACAATTCCTCCGAGACCTTGGCGCGGTCAAGGACCTGGGCCATAAAGATAAACAGCGGCAGCGACACCAGGGTATAGTTGAGGAAGTTACCCCAGTTGTTATTGGTAAAAAGATCTATGAGACCGAGGACATTGAACCCGTTGTCGATCAGGCCGAAGAGGGTGGCCACGGCCGCCAGGGTCACCGCCAGAGGGTGGCCGAGGGCGATCGCCACCATCAGGACAATGAACATTAATATTGGTAATACTTCTGGACCCATGATGGTTTATCTCCTAGCGGGTGGTTAATTGGCGGAACGCAGGGCACGGAAGTCCTGGAGCAACTTCGAAATCCCTGCCAGAAAAAACAGAACAAAACCGATAGCCATGACCGTTTTATACGGATAGATGGCCGGCCCCCAGGAGGAGGAGGCGTGTTCGAACATCATCCACGAGGTCGCGGCGTATTTGATCGCCCCAAAAGTCATAAACCCGATAGCCGGGACAAAGAGGACCAGGCCGGTTATGATCCGGAGAACGTTTCGGCCCTTTGGTTGTATCCTTGACTCGAAAATATCTATCTGGACATGGGTGTTGGTCCTGAGAGCGTCACCTAAGCCCAGCATGAAATGCATGCCATAGAGAAAGGTCGTCATCTCGAAACCCCAGGAAGTCGGTGCGTTAAAAATATAACGCATACAGACCTCATAGAGGACCGCACCTATCAGAGGCAGAACGAGGTAGGAGCTGTACAGACCTACCTTTTCATTGAGGGCATCTATGGCCCTGGAAAGAGTTTCCATAACTTACGTCCTTTCTTGTAACAAGGATGGTTCAGGGGAGAAGCGGCGGGGACCTGGCCCCGCCGCTTGAGGTTCAAACGGTGAAAACTTCTGGATGAGTATTATTGTACGCGTTTGCCGCCGATATAGTCATCAAGCGGCCAGGGGGCCAAACCGCCCCTGATTTCACGCCACTCGGCGAAGTCCTTTTTCAACTGCTCCTGGGAATCGAGGGTGGTCTTGACGTTCGGGTACTTGGCCTTCAATTCGTCAAGATATTCCTTGGTCATCTTGGCAAAGGTGGTGGTGGCCTCGTCGTCCATTCTGACGAACTCGACCTTCTTCTTGAACAGCTTGATCGCTTCGATGTTCAGGTTTTCCTGCCAGGCGGTGGACCACAGCTGGGTCTCCTTGGCGGCGATATCGACGATATACTTGAGGTCGGCCGGCAGTTTGTTATAGGCGTCCTTGTTAAAGAACAAGGCGCACTGTACGGACGGCTGATGGATGCCGGGGGTAAGAACGTACTTGGTGATCTCGTCAAAGCCCATCGGATAGTTCATCGCCGGGGTGGAGAACTCGGCGGCATCGATAACACCGCGCTCAAGCGCCAGATAGATCTCGCCGCCGGGCAGCGGGGTAACGGAAGCGCCGAGGCGGGTCATGATGTCCATATACCAGCCGGGGGTACGAACGCGCATACCTTTGAAATCTTCCATCTTGGTGGCTTTCTTGTTGGAGAAGAAGCCCATTTCCTGACCGCCGTTACCGCCGGGCAGGGCGAAGAGATTGTATTTGCCGTAGAGTTCCTGCATCTGCTCGAGACCGCCGCGCTCATACAGCCAGATGTTGTAACCCTCGGTATCGAGTCCGAAAGGAACGGAGGCAAAGGAGACAAAGTTCTGATCTTTGCCCTGCCAGTAACCGGGCCAGTCATGGCCAACCTCGGCCGAACCCTTGCTGACCGCGTCGAAGGATTCCATGGCACCGACCAGTTCGCCGGCGGAGAAGACCTTGATTTCCAGACGACCGCCGGAGGCGAGTGCTACCGAGTCGGCGAAATGGAGGGCCATATCATAAAACAGCAACCCTTTCGACCAGGGCATAACCATCTTCCACTTGAATGTCTCGGTACTGGGTTTAATGGAGCGCAGTTCGCTTTTTACCGCTTCGTGCCGTTTGTCCGCACCGAATTTCTCGCGTTTTTCAGCGGCCTGGCCACTGGTGACGGCCATTGTCAAACCGACAGCGGCAACGGCGGTGATGATCCAGCTTTTCTTCATGGTTCCCTCCTCCAAAGATTTGGATGTTTCTGTGCGCCGGTCCATCCGGCACTATCAATAAAACGATACTCTATCACGTCGGTAATATGAGCATCCGTAGAGCTCATACAGCTCACATGAGCATTGGCACGGCCTGAGTAAAGCCCTGCACTGAAATCCCTAGCAACCGGCGTGCCAGTCTGGATACTGTTATCAAAAGCCGTAAATACAGGAAGATAGGGCTTTGTTGCGGGAACTGTTTCCTTTGCCCGGGGGCTTGTATGAAATTATGGACAATCGCCGAGGACGGAAAAGGGTAAAATTTCACGGCATCGGCTGGTATGTCCGAGATAAATACCTTATCGATATGAAATAACAAAATATAATTAAAGTCCTAAAAAATGGACAGGAAGAACGGCAGAACGGAGGATTGGCCCCTTGGCACCGAGGATGAAAGACAATGAAGCAGTGAGAATAGTCATAGCGGAGTCATGGCACTTTCGGGTCAAAAAATGGTCAGAACGCCGAGAATGTCATGTATTATCCTTGAATAGCAGATAAAATATTTATTGTTGCGCGGCAAAGATACATGAAGGACAGAGTAAAGTGCAGAGGGGGCGGACATGAGCTGCACCCTTTTTGATGGGCAATCTGAATCTGTCTTATTTTTAGGACAACCGTGCGGAACAGAGGGCGGGGAGCGGATCAAAACTTTTTTTCAGCCCGTCGCTGTGTCCGGGGAAAATTATTTTTGTAGACAAAGAGCTACATGACCTGTATCAATGTGGCTACATGGTCTTGAAATAAACCGCAAGGACGGTGCTGGAGGCGCAGCGGCAAGGGCAATTCACCGGCAGGATATCTCGGCGGGAGGTGGTGTATGAAACAAGAGGGGCAGGCTTTCGATATGAAAAGCATGGAAGACCAGCTGGAGCTCTTTCAGCTGATCTTCGACAATATTCCCAGTGGGGCAATGATTACCGATATTTATGGAACTGTCACCCATTTGAACCGACCGTATGCCGAATTCCTCGGCATCGATATCGCCAAAAGCATCGGCAGGCATTGCACCGAGGTGGTGGAAAACAGCCGAATGCACGTCGTCGGCCGAACCGGCATTGCCGAGATCAACCAGATCCAGATGATCCGCGGTCAGAATATCGTCGTCCACCGCATTCCGCTGAAAAGAGACAACCGGATTATCGCCGTCTTCGGCCTGGTAATGTTCCAGGATATCAGCGAAGTGGTGAAGCTTGCCCGCAAGTTGCATTCGCTGGAATCAAAGGTCAAAAGCTACGAGAAAGAGCTGCTGAAACTGCGTTCGACCCGCTTTACCCTGGACAGCATTGTCGGCGGCAGCAGGGCTATTGGTGAGCTCAAGCAGGCGGCGTTGATGGCCGCCGCCAATACCTCGCCGGTGCTGATCACCGGCGAGAGCGGCACCGGCAAGGAGCTGTTCGCTCAGGCCATCCATCATGCCGGTCCGCGCAAACTCCAGCCTTTCATCCAGATCAACTGCGCGGCAATCCCTAAGGATCTCCTGGAGTCGGAGCTCTTCGGCTATGACAAAGGAGCCTTTACCGGTGCGCTGGCCGGCGGCAAACCGGGGAAATTTGAGATCGCCGATGGCGGCACCATCTTTCTCGATGAAATCGGCGATCTGCCGCTCGATATGCAACCCAAACTGCTGCGGGTGCTGGAGGAAAAATGCTTTGAAAGGGTAGGGGGGAACACCCTGATTCGCTCGGATTTTCGGCTTATTGCCGCCACCAATCAGGATCTTCAAGGGCAGATCGGCCGTGGCCATTTTCGCCGGGATCTTTACTACCGGTTAAACGTCATCTCCCTGCATATCCCCCCCCTGCGGGAACGGCCGGACGATATTCTCCCGTTAGCCAACCATCTGCTGGCCCAGTGCGCCAGGAAGAACGGCGTTGTGCCGGTACGGATCGGCGCCAGGGCCGGAGATGCCCTTTCGGCGCATAGCTGGCAGGGCAATGTTCGTGAATTGTCCAATGTCCTGGAACGAGCCGTCCTGGCGATGCGCGGCGAGGAGATGCAGCCGACCGATCTGCCCTTCGTGGCGGTCCGGAGCGGTTCGCCACTGCCGGTCGCCGATATCCAGCCGATCCGCCAGGCCCAGGCCGAGGCGGAAAAGGCGGCGCTGCAGGCGGCTCTTGCCGCGTCCGGCAACAACAAGGCCCGGGCTGCCAAGCTGCTCGGTATCCACCGTACCCAACTGTACAAGAAAATGAAAAAACACGGCCTGGAATTGTAGCGTATTTGCTACAATTCCAGGCCGTGTTGCCGGCTGATGATTAGAAACTCCGGCTCAGACCCATCGGCTCAGGTTTGAAAATCCGCGCGTCCATCAGGCGGGGAATACCGTTGATGATCGGTCGGAAGGCCATATGGGCGAGGATATCCCGGTCCAGATCTATGCCCGGCGCGATCTCCGTCAGTTCCAACCCCTCGCCGGTCAGCGAGAAGACGCAGCGCTCGGTGATATAGAGAACCGTCTGGCCCTTGGAAATGGCGTAGGGGCCGGAGAAAGTCACGTGTTCGACCTGGTTGACAAACTTTTGCACCGACCCTTCTTTTAGGATGACCAGATTGCCGTCCTTCACGGCAATTTCCAGACCCCCGGCGGTGAAGGTGCCGACAAAGACCACCTTCTTGGCGCTTTGACTTATATTGATAAAGCCGCCGGCTCCCGCCAGTCGGGTGCCGAATTTGCTGACATTGAGGTTGCCCTGGCGATCGGCCTGAGCCAGACCGAGGAAGGTCAGGTCAAGGCCGCCGCCGTCGTAAAAATCGAACTGCGAAGGCTGGTCGATGAGGGCATCGGTGTTGAAGGCGGCGCCGAAATCGAGACCGCCGGCCGGTAGACCGCCGATGACCCCGGGTTCCGCTGTCAAGGTGATATAATCAAGGATATTCTCTTCATTGGCGACCCTGGAGATGCCCTCCGGCATGCCGATGCCGAGGTTGACGATGCTGTCGGCGGCGAGTTCGAAGGCCGCCCGGCGGGCGATGATCTTGCGGTCGCCCATGTCGATTTGCGGCAATGACTGCAGCGGTACTTTCAGTTCACAGCTGAAGGACGGGTTGTACTGGGTGCCGAAGGTCTGCCAATGATTTTTCGGCTCGGAGACCACGACGCAGTCGACGAGGATGCCGGGAATCTTCACCTGGCGGGCGTTGAGACTGCCCCGCGCCGCCACCCGTTCCACCTGGACGATAACCAGACCGCCGGAATTATGGGCGGCTGTGGCAATGGCCAGCGCCTCAAGGGTGAGGGCCTCGCGTTCCATGGTGATATTGCCGTCGGTGTCGGCGGTTGTGCCGCGCAGGAGGGCGACATGAATGGGAAATGTCTTGTAGGCGAGAAAGTCGCGGCCGTCGAACTGGATGCGCTCCACCAGATCTTCCTTGGTGATATCGTTGATCTTGCCGCCGCCGTTCAAGGGGTCGACAAAGGTGCCGAGTCCGATGGTGGTGATGGTCCGCGGTTTGCCGGCGGCGATGTCCCGGTACAGGTGGGAGATGACACCCTGGGGCAGGTTGTAGCCCTCGATGCGGTTTTCAAGCGCCAGTTTCTGCAACTTCGGAACCAGCCCCCAATGGCCGCCGACGACCCGGCGCACCAGACCGAGATGACCCATATGATTGAGGCCCCGGTCCTTGCCGTCGCCTTGGCCGGCGGCATAGACCAAGGTCAGGTCGCGGGGTTCGCCATGCGCCAGGAAATATTCTTCCAGGGCAATCGCCAAGCCTTCGGGGAAGCCGGTGCCGACGAAACCGCCGGTGGCGACCGTGTCGCCGGTGCGGATTCGCCGGACTGCCTCCTCGGCGGAGACGATTTTTTGTTTACGGAGCCGGGGGGTGAATGTTACCGCGGACGGTTGATCGGGGGTGCCAGACGGGTTTTTCATGGGGAGCGCTCTGTGGGTGGAAGTTTGATGGCCGTGGCATGGTCGGTAAATGGCGCGATCATGCGCAGGGCCAAATGGCTATGTAGACACCTTCTAGCAAAAAAAATGCCAGCTTGAATTGCTGGGCGGCAGAAGGGGGCGTGAGGAGATGGTTGTCTGGAGCAGAATTTGCAATATCGGGGTGATGTGATTGCCCTGGTAATTGCTGAGAGTCGAGAAGGGTTGTGAATGTAAACTATTATTCATAGAAACGTCGGTGCTATGCACCGAGAAGGAGAAAACATGCTGAAAATACAGGAGGCAGTGGCTGTCATCACCGGCGGTGGCAGCGGTATCGGCAGGGCACTGGGCGAATTTTGGCTCAGGCAGGGCGGTAAGGTTGTAATCGCCGACATTGCCGAAGAACCTCTGCTGCGTACCGAGGCGGAACTGCGACAGATCAGCGGCGAAGTGACCTCGATTTGCTGCAATGTCACTCTAGAGGCCGACTGCGAGAAGTTGGCCGACCACGCCATCGCCACCTTTGGTAAAATCAATCTGGTGGCACCCTTCGCCGGGATCACCAGTGATGCGATGATGATCACGACCGACCGCGATACCGGCAAGGTCGTCGGCAAGATGTCGCTCGCCCAGTTTCAGAAGGTCATCGATATCAACCTGACCGGGGTCTTTCTGACGATCCGCGAGTGTGTCGAAAGAATGGTCAACAACAACTGCAGCGGTCTGATCTGTCTGGTCTCTTCCACAGGCTCGCTCGGCACCGCCGGTCAGATCAATTACGCCTCTTCGAAGGCGGCGATGTCGGTCATGCCCAAGGTGTTGACCGCCGAGTTCTTCCGCCGCGGCTTTGCCGATCGCATTCGCTGCATGGCTATTGCCCCGGGTTATGTGGGAACGCCGATGGTCAAGGGTATTGACGAGAAGGTCCTCGGCAAGATCGTCGAGCAGGTGCCGATCGGCCGGCTCATCGAACCGGAGGAGGTGGTCAGCCTGGTGGTGGAATTGTATCGCAACGAGGCCATGGCCGGCGAGACGGTTTTTATCCACGGTGGCCTTCGCCTCGGTTCCAAAGGGTAGTTTTCCGTTGATCGCCGGCGGCTTCTTCGCTCAGGAGCGTGACTCGTCGCTCTGGATGGAGAGGCCGTATTTTTTCAGCAGGGCGTAGAAGTGCGACCGCGACAAGCCCGAGGTCCGAAGGATGCGCGAGGTCTCGCCGCCGCACTGGCGAATGAGCTCGCTGAGGTAGATCTTCTCGGAGGCCCCCTTGAAACTTTTCAAGGAGGGGAGGGGGCGGTCGAAAATATCCTGAAAAATATCCTGGCCGATCATCCGGACATCCTCGTCCGGCTCTGCACCGCTGCCGTCGGAGAGCACCTCGGAGCCGGTCATCTGGCGGATCTGCTCCTTGGCCACCTGGATGCGCAGCTGGCGGGGGAGGTGCATGGAAAAGAGGTTCTTTTCCGTTCCGGCGGCGATGATGGAGCGTTCGATGATGTTGAAAAGCTCACGGACATTGCCCGGCCAGTCGTAATTTTCGAGAGTCTCCCAGAAATTTTCATCGATAGTCTTTTCCGGCATACCGTATTGCAGACAGAGTTGCGCCGTCTTGAAGGCGGCAAGCGCCCGGATGTCCTCGGACCGTTGTCGGAGGGGCGGCAGGGGCAGACGCATGGTGGTGATACGGAACAGCAGGTCGCTGCGGAACTCCTGGTTTTCGACCATTTCGTCGAGGTTGCGGTTGGTGGCCGAAATGAGGCGGAAGTTGCTGGTCTGTTCGACGGTGTCGCCCACCGCTCGAAAGGTCCGTTCCTGGAGGACACGCAGGAAGGCCTTCTGGATGGACAGAGGCATCTCGCCGATCTCGTCGAGGAAGAGGGTGCCGTTATCGGCCAGTTTGACCAGACCGATACGGCTGTCCTGGGCGCCGGTGAAGGCCCCCTTGCGATGGCCGAACAGCGTCGATTCAACGAGGGATTCGGTCAGCGAGGCGCAGTCGACAAAGACGAATTTGCCGCCGGCACGGCTGCTGTTGTCGTGGATGCTCCTGGCAAAGAGTTCCTTGCCGGTGCCGGTCTCGCCGGTGATCAGGAGATTGGAGTCGGAATGGGCGGCCTGGGCCATGAATTTGAAGCAGGCTTTCATCCGTGGGCTGGCGCCGACGATCTTGCTGACATTGAGAGTCTCGCTCTCGCTGCGGGTCTTTTTTTCCTCACGATATTTCAAGGCCCGGCTCAGGGTCAGGCTGATCTCCCTGACGCTTGAGGGCTTGAGGATATAATCCCAGGCCCCGCCCTGAATGGCCAGTTCGGCACCGTCCGGATCGCCTTTCCCGGTGAGGATGATGATCTCCGGAGGATCGACCATCTCCGTCAATTCCGGCAGCAGGTCAAGACCGTTGCCGTCCGGCAGACGGACATCGAGAAAGACAATGTCAAAGGGTAACCGGCGGACCGCCTTGCGACCTTCCCCCAGGGAGTGGGCCGACTGGCAGCGGTGAGAAAGGCGCGTGCCGAGGCTGCTCAGGGTCTCGCAGATCTCTTTGTCGTCATCGATGATAAGAATACTCGCCATAGCTCAATTTTCTTCCAGAATGGTGTTGATGGTGAAGGTCAGATCGATCGTGTCGTAGGGCTTGATGAAAACACGGCGGATCGAGGGGATGTCATGGGCGGCCTTGATGGCGTCCTCTCTGCCGGAAATGAGAATCGATGGCAGTCTCGGGTTGACGGCATGGACCGGCGGATGAGTTCGATGCCGTTGATCCCCGGCATGTCGTAATCGGTGATCAGCAGCTCGAAGCGCTCCGGATCGGCTGATCACCATGTCAAGCGCCTCCCGCGGCAGCCCGGAGGCGGTGACTGAATAGCCGACATTTTCGAGGATGCGCGGGGTGGTGTTGAGCTGGTCCTCATCGTCCTCGACGAAGAGGATGCGGCCGTTTCTGCAGCAGAAGAAGCTTCGCCTCTGTTCCGGGCTTTCGTCGGTGGAAGAGATTCTCGGGAAAAACAGCTTGAAGGCGGTTTCCTGTCCTTCGGTGACTTTCGACCCGCAGTCCGCCGTGATGGGCCTTGACGATGCCATGCACGACGCTGAGACCGAGTCCGGTGCCCTCGGTCTTGTCCTTGGTCGAGAAAAAGGGGTCGAAGATCTTGTCGAGGATGGACGGGGCGATGCCCGGTCCGTTGTCGGCGACCGTCAGCTGGATATATTCCCCCGGATAAAGGCTGAGGGCTTTGGCTTCTTCTTCCCGGAGGTATTTGTCCTCAAGGCGGATATGCAGTTTCCCGCCGCCCTCCCGGAGGGCTTGGAAGGCGTTGGTGCAGAGGTTCATCGCCGCCTGATAGATCTGCGTCGGGTCGGCGAGGATGCAGCCGATATTCGGCGAGATGTGCGAGCGCATCTCGATATTGCCGGGCAGAGAGATTTCCATGAGGCCGACCACCTCGGCGATGACCGCGGTGAGATTGGTCGGGCGAAAGCCTTCCTGGGAGGGCTTGCTGAAGGCGAGGATCTGCTTGACCACCCGGCCGCCGCGGCGGGCGGCTTTCAGGACCCTCTCCAGATCCCGGGCAGTCTGCGATTCCGTGTCGACGTCGCTGATGGCCAGTTCGGTGGAGTTGATGACCGGGGTGAGAATATTGTTGAAATCATGGGCAATGCCTCCTGCCAGGGTGCCGATGGCCTCCATCTTCTGCGACTGCAGCAGCTTTTTTTCCAGGTCGAGTTCCCGGGTGATATTCTCGCGGTGCTGAGGACGCCGACGATCTCGCCGGACTGGTCGCGAAGGGGGACCTTGTTCACCTCGATCCAGGCGACATTGCCCCTGTGGTCGGTCAGTTTTTTGCGGACCTTGCGGAAGGCCTCGCGGTTGTTGACGACGGCAACATCAGCACTTTGCGACCACTGGACATAGTCCTGGTCGTGAATGACGTCCCTGGTCGTTCTGGCGATCAGTTCGCTGGGGTCGTTCAAGCCGAAAAAGGTGGCAAAGGTCCGGTTGGCGCCAAGATACCGAAAATTCAAATCCTTCCAGGAAACCAGCTGCGGATTGGTATCCATGAGGGTTTCCTGGAAGGAGAGTTGATCCTTTATGGTGCGTTCGACCCTCTTGCGGCCGAGCATGGTGAAGATGAGAAAAATAAGGCTGACCAGCAGCAGGCCGAGGCTGATGATGATCGTCCAGAACAGTTCCTTCGGCAGTTCGTAAAAGGCCTTCGGCGCATTGATCAGGGTGCTGCCCCTGGGCAGCAGCTCTTCGGGGATGGCCAGATGCCGCATGACCTGGTAATCGAAAAGGTAGGCACCGGAAGGCTCGCGGACGATGGGGATGGCGTCGGCGGCCGCCCCGTCGAGGATATCCAGGGCCAATTCAGCGGCTGTCCGGCCATGCTTTAAGCCTGACAGCATACTGCCGCCGACGGCCCCATGGCCGAGAAGGAACTCCCAGCAGGTGTAAAGAGGGACGCTGGAATGGGTGTACAGGGCACGCATGACTTCTTCGGCGGTATAGGTGCGGTTGTCGATGATCTGGTAATAGGGGATAAAAAAGAGGAAGGTGTCGTCCGGCAGTTTTTCCACCCGGCGTTGCGCCTCGGACAGATTAACCTGCACCCAGTAATCGACCTGCAGCCGGTCTTTATAGCGAGGGACGAGAGTCTCAATCTGCTTCTTGATCGCCCGTCCGGCGGTCGAGTCGTCGCCGACAACCACCATGCGGCGCTTTTCCCGGTGCAGTTTCAGGGCGACATCGATGGTCCCGAGCAGATCAAAGCTTTCGACGACACCGGTGAAATTTCCTGTCGCCAGTTGTTCATCCCGCAGGTCATTGATGCCGCAAAAGACGATCGGCACCCCCGGGAAGAGTTGCGGGCGGGATTTCAGGGCAAAATCGAAGGCATCGTCATCAGAGACGATAACGACATCGAAATGCTCGCTGGCGTATTTTTTCTCGAAAACCTTTAAAAGGCTCTGGAGAACCTCGACGGTGTTGTAACGTTTGGCATCAAGATACTCAACCTGCAGGTCGATTTTATAGGGGCTGTCATCGAGAGTGGCGCGTATTCCGTCGTGTATCGAATCCGACCATTGATAGCCGTGATGATAGGAGTTCAGATAGAGAACGCTCTTCTTGATTCTCTCGCCGTGCCCGGATACGGCAAAAGCAGGACCAAAAACAGAGCCAGGAGAACAGAGGAAGAGCGAGAATGAACCGCGGTTGATAGCCGTCATCCGGAGTTTCCGGTCCCAAGACAACGCCTCGGCCATCAGGGATAGCCGCTTTCCGACGGGTCTTCGACGATTTCGATGACCCGCCAGACAGGCGCGTAGCGCGAGGTGTTGGAAAAAATGATCCTTCCCCTGCCCTTGTAGAGGGCGAACATACGGGCGGTGTCGCCTCCATGGTAGAAGGGTGCCCAGGCCTTGCCGGTGATTCGCGAGGTGGTGGCGGTCGGCTGGCCGATGAGGGCAAAGACCTCCTCCATGCTCATGCCTTGGGAGAGTCGCTCGAAGGTGCCGCACCGCCGGCGGTGGGAGTAGGCCCTTGCCGTCGTCGTCCGCCGGTTTGCGGCGCTTCCCGGGTACTGGCAGCAGCTTCCCGGAGTTTTTCCAGATCAACGGTACCGGCAATATAAGGGGCGGCGTCGCTCTGCGGTAGCAGGGCGAGGGACTGTTCGGCGTATTTGCGGACTTTTCTTTCCGCCGCCTTGTCGGCAATCTGTTGCAGGACGCCGCGGTAACGGGCCTTGCCTGAAGCCCCCAGGGCCTTGCACATCCAGGAGGTGGCATCGACCTGAATGTTGCCAGGCCGCTGGTAGCCCTGGAGAAGTACCTCGGCAACTATGTCAAGCACCTCGGGATTACGTTCAACGCCGTTATAGATATTCTGGGCAGCATCACGTTGTGATTCCGGGCCGCCGCGGACGAGCATTTCTATAGTGCGCTGGCTGCCGTTCAGGGCGAAACGTCTGTTGGTCGCAAGAAGCAGAGCAAGGAGAACAGTGGCGATCAAAAACCGAAATTTCATTGAAACCTCCGGAAGACTCCATAGCAGAATAACGGTTTGACAGGCTGTCTAGCAATATCCTTGTCCAGGACGGCTGCCCCCTTTCGTTAAGAATCTCCCCGGAGAACCATGGAGTCGCCGTTAAACCGCCGGCGGCACATGGCAGGGTCGCTTCCTGACGCCCCCTAAATTACTTCTTTATCTGCTGTTGTGCAATTTTTTTGAGGAAAAACCTCATGGCGCCAGCCCGCTTCAGTATATGCATCCATGTCGTCCATTCCTCCCATACCGCCCGGTGGCCATGAGGTTTTCGTAGGTTTCGGTCAGGGCCTTGAAACCGAAATCGTCGCTGTTGGCGGAGCTGATTCGACCTGCTCGATTTCCTTTTTGTCTTTGACCGGCAAGGTGACCTTGCCATCGATCTTGTAAAAACCAGGGGAATGGGGTATGGTCGTTTCTTTGCTGAACGGTGGATCGAGTCGGCGTTCGTCTTTCTCTCTGCCGACAAGTGTATCGACGCAGGGTTACGCTGCAAGCCTGACACTGCCGATTGCTCGAATTCATTGCTCAAGACCACCGATCAACGGGATATCTGCCTTGACGAAACTCATTATAAAAAGCAGTAAATGAATTTCTAAGGTGCCAAGGTCATACACCGGAAATATCCAACATCCATGCCCCTCAGTTATCCGCAGTCATCATCCTGGTCGTCGCCGGCGGCGGGGCTCTTCGCCCGTGCCGGGAGAGCGCTTGCGCCCTATCTTGGCCGTCATTGCCATCGTCTTTGCCATCTCCCTGGTCTTTGGCTATTTCGGCGGCATTGACGAATATCACCCTGACCTTTTCCGACGGCAGGCCCCCTTTGTCGACTTCAGTTTTTCCTTCGGCGGCTTCGGCCTGTACCTGCTCTCCTTCCGTTATGAGCTGCCCTTGCGTCCTCCTTGCCTTTGCCGCGCTCCTTTACCTGATGCGACCCGGGATGTTGCGGGTGGTGGTGGCGGCCGCGCCGATCGTCGTTCTCTATCTGAGCATGGAACTTTACTATATGTTCCTGCACAGCATCGTCAAACTCGACGATCTTCTCCTCCTTCCCGAGGGCTTGATCGTTTCCCCCCTGTGGATTCAGGTCGGCTTCTGGCTCGGCCTCAGTCTCCTGGGGGCTGACCTTCCTGCTGCTGCTCAAGCGAAGACCGCGGCAGCTGCTGCTGCCCGTCCTGCTCCTGCTTGCCGCCTTGACTGCCGCCCCTTGCCGCCATCAAGGCCCCGAGCGCCTTCCTGAAAGAGGCCGACAACCGCGGCGTCAATATCGTTCCCTGGTCCGACCGCTGGACGGTCATCCTCATGGGCCGGGCCACCTCGGTGATGCTCTTTGCTGCCGCCAAACACAAGGCCATGGCGAACTGGCCCTGCTGCCGACCCTCGACGATCCCGGCCGCGATCCGGCCCTCCTGCAAAGTACCCTGCAGGAGGCGCGCAACATCCATTTCATCGTCCTCGAATCCTTTCTCGACCCCGAGCAGTTCAAGGGCCTGAAGTTTCTCACCCCACCGGCCCCACCGGAATTCAAGGAACTGCGCAAAAAAATGCATGTCGCCACCTCGCCGGTCTTCGGCGGCGGTACCGCCCAGGCCGAATTCGAGCTGCTCTGCGGGGTTCCGGCGCTTGAGCTGTATTCCTCGGCCGAGTTCAACATGCTCGACGGCTCCAAGGCCCCCTGCCTGCCGACAATCCTCGCCGGGGCCGGCTATCGCACCATCGCCACCCAGTCCTATAAGCCCGATTTTTTTAATTCGGAGAAGGCCTACAAATCCCTGGGCTTTCGAGGAAATCCACTTTCCCACCGTCTTTGCCGGACAACGGCAAACCTATCTGCAGCACGACGATCGGGACAACTACATCTTCGACGGCGATCTGTTTCAGCAGAATCTTGCCTATGTCGAAAAGAGCCTGGGCGAAGGTCGGCCGATCTTCAACTACGTTCTCGGCACCTATGGTCATCTGCCCCATGACACCGATCTGAAGCGGTTTCCTCACCGGGTGCAGATCGACGGTGTTGATCGCAACAGCCAGACCGATATGGCGATCAACCAGTTTTATTACCGCGCCGAGGCCCTGGTCAGCTACCTTAAAGAATTGCGGCGGCTCGATCCCGCGGCCTGTCATTGTCGTCACCAGCGACCACCTGCCGCCCCTCGACGGCGGTCCGCGCTTCTACGAAAAATTTGGCTACGCCCTCAGCGCCCGCGGTGAGTTTAAAGAAAACATCTGGTTTTATGACGGTCCGCAGGGGAAAAAGACCGCCTGGCCCGATTACCACTACGAATTCATGGACTTTTTACTCGATGTCCTCACCGAGGAGCGTATCTGTGCGAGGATTGTCTGCAAGAACCGCCAGGAGTGGCCGAAAGAAAAAACCACCGCCGAATACAACAATATCATGAGGCGCGGTGCCGGCATGGCCGGGACGCCCTCGCCCCTGGTGGCCGGAGCCGGCAAGGCACTGCGGGCAGTGCCGCAGCGCCGCAAACCGACGCCGCCCCGCAGGTGCGGTGAGACAGGGCTGCGGGCCGACGCTGCTATTTTGCCGCATCTGCTGCTTGCTATCCGAAATCGAGCTGCTCCCCGACCCTGATAACTATTTCCTTCTGCATATTGTCGATGCGTGCGAAAATCTCCTTCAGGGTGGTCTGTTCAATTCTCGTCAGCTTTTTCGGGTTGATGTGATTGTCCGGAGGGTTTTTCCCTCCATCAGGCCGTTGATCTGCCTGGCAAAACGCAGTTGCATCAAGAAGCTGTAGGCCTGCTCCATTTCATAATAGGTTTCCTCGGAGATAAACTTCCTGACTGAACAAGACGATGGAGTCTTTCCTGGGTGTTGGTTTCGGCAAAGCCATGTTTCAAGGCAAAAATCCTGGCGAAATCGACGATCGGCACTAAAACCTTCTTGATGTCAAAGGTATCCCGGTGCTCGCCCTTTGATTCGACAAGAAAATTCCTGAAAAAACCCAGCGGTGGCTTGAAATGCTGGGCGTTCATTGCCAGATACCCTAAAAACAGCGGCCATTCGACCAGCCGTTCCATTAAATAAATGCGCAGTTCGGTGACCAGAGGCGCATGGCCATGGGCGCATCGCAAATCGAAAAATATCGTCGAGTTGAGCAGATCTTCGGCAGAGGCGAAACGTATCCAGGAGCGAAAGTAGTCTTTCCATACCGCAAGAGGTTGACACCATTGGGGATTCTGCGCCATGATGTCGCCCTTGCAGTACCTGTAACCGACGTCATCGAGCGCCCTGCAGATGGTGCTTCCCAGCGCCAGAAAATACGCCTGCGTCGTTCCCTGCAGTGCGGGTTCGACATCTTCAAAGATAATGGCATTGTCCTGATCGGTGCTCAGGGTCTGTTCCTTTCGCCCTTCGCTGCCCATGACCATAAAGGCAAAGGCACAGGGCGGCGGCCATGTTCCACAACAGCCAGGGTGATGATTTTTTGCAGGATGGCGTCGGAAACGGTGGTGATGAGACGGCTGATGCTTGTTGCTTTCGCGCCACTGGCTATGAGCATCTGGATGATTCCAGGCAGCAGCCGATACTGCTGTTTCAAGGTCTCAATATTGCCGGCGGCGGCAATTTCACCGATCAGCAACAGCGGAGAGCGGCCCTGGGCGGCAAGGATGTCCTGGCTGGAGAGTATGCCGACGACTTCTCCCTCGGCGTCGGTGATCCCGAGAAACTGGATATTTGCTTGCATCATGGTGATCAGGGCCTCGAAGACCTGGGCTTCTCCGGATATGGTTCGCAGGGGAACGGACATGATACGTTCAACGGCTGCCTGGATATCCTGATCGGCGGCAACAACCTTTTGCCGCAGGTCACCGTCGGTGACGATGCCGATATAGCGTTTATCGACCGAAGCAATGAGGATACTGCCGCAATTATGGCTGCTCATCAATTGCGCCGCCGCCTGAATGGTCGTGGTCGTTGGGCAGGAAAGCAGGGCCTTTCCGGGAATTGTGCTGATCGGGCGGTCGAGGAACTGGTGAGCCTCTTCACCTGGTTGCATGGTCGTGGCGACAATGGCGGCATAGGATCTGTCCAGCATGCGCTTGCCAAAGGTATCGGTGAAATACTCCAAAAATTGGGTGTTTTTGTCACAAGTGTCGAGAAAGCAGCGTTTCGGCCAGAGATAAAAATGCGTATCCTCGGTCGTCCTGAGCGAGCGGATGGCCACGGCATTGTTGAGGAGTATCGATATACCGCCAAAGATGTCGCCCTCACCCATCAAGGCACCGTCGATTTTATGGTGGCTGTCTTCAAAAAAACGTTCCGCCGCACCGCGGTGGATGATATGCAGCGAGTCGATTTTCGACAGCCCCGTGGAAAAAAGCGTGGTGTTGCGGGGATGATAGACCGGCAGCATTTCGCCGGCAGCCTGTTCGATTTCCACCTCGCTCAAAAAGGAAAACGGGGCGATGGTCGACAGGAAATGGATGGCCCGGCTGGCAAGAAATGATGCGGTGGTGGCAATGGCGGGCATCGGTAGCTGAAAGATCTCGGCCAAGCGGCGATTGAACAGGGGATACTGCCGGCAGAGATCTTCGAGCACCTCCAGGGAAAGGGTATAGCAGCGTGTGTCGGTGGTTGCTCTGGCGTTCATGACACGCAGGCCGAGACTTGTCAGCAGTTCTTCTCCGCCAAGGATCCCGCCTTGCCGCAGCCGGTCAAGCCGGGGGATCTGGTCTTTCCCCGCAGAAAGGATTTCGACTTCACCGTGTTCGAGGATATAGATGCCGTCGACCAGGGGCCGGTGCTCGGTGTACAGTGCTTCCCCGCCGGCAAAATCCTGCCGGCCGGCGCAGGCTGCGGCATTATGCAGCTGGTTTTCCGGAAGATCGGCAAAAAGGCCGAGGGTGGATAGGAAATTGACGAAATGGTCAGGCATGGAAATTCCTCAGGGTGCTGATGACCTCAGGCCGCGTTCTCCGGCTCTCCGCCGGCCGGGGTATCAATACGAAAGCTTGGCATATTTGGTTCTCCGCGAGGCCAAAACCGCATCCTCGAGGGTTAAAATATTGTTTCTTGCCAGAATCGGCAGGCATTTCAGCAGGACTTCCCCTGCCGTCAGGGCGTCGCCCAGGGCGGTATGTCGGCCGGTAATGGTGATGCCGAGCCGTTCGGAGATGGCCTCAAGGTTGTGGCGGCGGTGTGCGGGGTGAATAACCGCCGAGAGAAACATGATGTCGAGAACCGGCTGGGTAAAGCGCACCGGAGCAATATATTCCTTCACCTGAAACATCCGCATGTCAAATGCCACATTGTGGCCAACTATGACGCTATTACCGACGAATTGGTAGAGCTGCGGCAGCACCTTTTCGATGGTTGGCTGCCCCTGCAGCATTTCCGGGCGGATGCCGTGGATTTTCATCGATTTCTCCGGGATGTCCCGTTGGGGATCAACGAGGACGTTGAAAATTTCACCCCGCAGCAACCGCCCGTTGACGATGCGCACCGCGCCGATGGCAATGATTTCGTCGGTGGTGGGGTCGAGGCCGGTGGTTTCGGTATCGATGACGGTGTAACTGAGGTTGGCAAGCAGTTGCCCCTGGAGGTCGGGATCACTTTCCGGTCGATGCAGCAGATCGAAATCGAAGAACTCCGGTCGGCCTTCTGCGAGGGTGATCGGGACGATACTTTTTGCTTTGCCAGGCTCGGCGGCCGGAATGAATACCCGGAGAGCGGCCTTTCCCGGGGAGGGGTGGTGTGGCGATGACCACCATTCCATCTGGTGGCCGGTGAAAATCTGTTCAAGAATGAGGAATTCCCCAACGGTTGTCAAGGGTATGCTGCTTCTGTTCCATGCTTCGATCTGCCCGTTGTCGAGAGGCGCACCGTTCCATACGATGTCAAGATGGAAATAATCCTGTTCAATCGACACGATACCGGCAAACGTCGTCTCCCCGGCCAGCTGCCGGAGGCCGCTCAGCAAAAATGTCAGAGCCAACAGCAAATAGCGGTCATTGCCATATATCCAGGCCGGCTGGCCGGGCATGGTCAGCTCCAGGGTGATGCCTGCTTTTTCCACCAGGCGGTTTTTCAGGGTCTCGAGGATTTTCTGCAGCTGCAGCGGTGCCATGACGAGATCTTCCGGGGCCGGGGTGGGGGGTGTTGTTGTCGCCTGGTGGCGGTCTGACGGGCCCCGGGTGGGAGAGAAAATATCCTCCGGCGAAGCCTGAGATGGACCAATAGCCTTGAGGCGCAGCACATAACCCGCCGCCAGGTGCTGATTATTGAGGATGGGGACGACCTCGACCCTGAGGAAATGGCCGGCAGGGCCGAGGGTGACAAAACAGGTGCCGTGGTCGTCCTCCGCCTGGGATATCCTGCTGCTCAGCTCGAAAAATGCCCGGTTGATTTGTGAGGCGTTGAGAAAGCAGGAGATATTTTGTCCGAGGCCAATGAGCGAGAGGGGGAGCATGGGGTTTTCCCGACTTTCCCGGAAACTCAAAAATTCCTCAGTCTTCTTGTTAAAAAGGAGGATGTTCCCGGAAGGGTTGCAGACGATCACCGCCTCGGAAAGGCTGGAAATGATCGAGGCCAGAAGATTTTTTTCCTCCTCAAGGGCCTCGCCGGCGAGGCGAATGCGTTCGTCGATGCTCTCTTGCAGGGATTGATAGCGATCGGCAGTCTCATTGATCAGGGTGGCGAGAGCATCGAAATTTTTTACCGCGTTGATATCGATGCGGTACCCCGGATTGGCGGAATGAATGATCATCATTTCGTCGGCGATCTTGCGGGTCGGCTCGACATACCTTTTGAAGATGGCGACCAGTCCCCAGAGGAGGATGCCGATTATGGCCACGGTGGCAAGGGCCAGGGTGAGGAAATTATCCCCGATGATTGTCAGGAGGGCCGCCTGGTTTTCCGGGGTCAGCCGGTAGCGGAGAAAAAACAGCAGACAGATGAAGATGGTTACAAAACAGAGGGTTGAGGCAGCCGGAATCCACCAGAATTGAGTGTTCGATCGCAAGAGAAAGGCCCCATTATTTTTGCAATGATGACCCCAGGGCAAAGGCACAGACGATGGCTCCCCTGGCGCTAGCCCACCCACAGGTACATGAAACTGCCGATATAGACGATGATTACCGCGAGAACCAGGAGCATGCGGACAAAGGATAAGCCCGAGGCCGATTTCAGGGCGGAAAACACCACCGCCAGGGCCAGGAACGAGGCCACGGCGGCAATCGGCAGGAACAGGCCGCCGGTCATCTTCACCTGGAAGGCGGCAAGGGCCGGGGCCAGAGGCCAGAAAGCAATCCAGGCCATGCCCAGGGCCAGGTAGATCGGTAAAAACAAGGTCGACCCGCCAAAGCCCCGGCAGAATACCCAGGCGAACAGGGCCATGCCGCCGTGCACCAGAAAGGCGACGGAGATTCCCATGAGAACCAGGGTTACCCGGATGTGCAGGGAAAGGGGTTCGCCGTCGTTATTTTCGAGCAGGTGCCGGCTGAAATAGATGGCGCTCAAACCGTACAGTACCCCAAAGGCGGCGACATTGACCGCCGTGTAGGCAAGAGAGAGTTTGTCCCGGATGATGACCTCGCGATACACCCCTTCTTCAAAGCGGAGAATGCGGAGCATATGCTGAAAATATTCCATATATTGCCTGTTGCTTTAGGGGTGATGGTCGCTGGCCCTTTTTTTCTCTAAAGACATGTCAGCATACACCATTTCAAACAAAAGGGGAGGTGGAATTCTCCATCTCCCCTTTGCCGGTCAGGATTGTGCTGTCCTGGTTAATACTTCCAGGGCTGCAACCCCCAAATGGAGATAAAGATACAGATTACCGCGAGAACCGTTGGCCAGACAATGCCGTTGTAGCGTTTCTCGTCATAATCGCCCCAGCCGTGAATACGGTCGATGACCTTCTTGTCGTCGAGGCTCGGCGCCCAGCCGGAAAGGGCCGGGATACGATTGAAAATCAGTGACAGGAAGATAAAGAGGGTAAAGGACAGGGGAACGGTCACCAGGCCGCCGGACATGCCCAGGGCGGCGGTAGCACCCTTGCCGACAACGATGCTCGGAAAGACGTGCGGCGAGATGACGATAAAGATCAAGCCGCAGATATTAGAGGAGATGATCAGGGCCAGTTTGTTGGCCTCCTTCCACCATACGCCGAGAAGGATGCCCGGTGTCGCGGTGGAGGCGAGCAGGCCGAAGGCCCAGAGAATACTGGTCACCAGAAACTTCGGCGGGTTGAAGGCGAGGAGAACGGCGATGACCCCACCCATGGCAAGAGCTGCAAAGCCCCACCTGATTCGTGATTTGGCTTCCATCTTCGGGGCGAGTATACCCAGGAGATCGTTGCCGACCAGTCCGGAAATGGCCATGAGGTTGCCGCCGACCGTCGACAGCCCGGCTGCCAGCGCGCCACCCATGACGAAGGCGGCTACCCACATCGGGTTATAGAAGACGTTAAGAATAAGCAGGGTCTGGTCGGCCTTGGCGATGGCTTTACCGGTGGTGGCGACAAAGTAGTTGCCGGCAAAACCGCTGGTATAGGTGCCGGCGAAAGAGCAGGCCGAGAAAGAGAACGAACCACACAACCGCCCAGCGGGCACTTTTAACGCTCGACGAGGTGAAGACGCGCATGGCCAGATGCGGCAGGGCGACCGGTCCAAGGGTGAAGGCCGGGATGAGGGCGAAATACCAGCGGACATCGTACTTCATGTCAAAAAAGGTCGGCAGTACCTTGAGCATCGCCGGCACCATGTCGCCGTAGGCAAGCGGCGGAAACCACCAGCCGGAGGAGCCCATAGCCTTCATAATCGCTCCCATGGGGACGATCATGGCGATAGTCATGATGATCATCTGGAAGGCGGCGTTGTAAGAGGCGCCGTACATACCGCCGAGAGTCACGTAGCCGACGGTGGCGACACCGGCGACTATCAGCCCGATGTTGTAGGGAATGCCGAAGAGCATCTCAAAGGCCTGACCGAGGCCGATCATCTGGCCAAGGGCGTACATGACCATGATGAGGATCATCCACAGGACGATGGTCAGGGTGGCGCCCTTGCCGTAGCGGGCCTTGATAAAGGTCGCCGGAGTGAAGGCCTTCATCCGCCTGAGACTCGTACCGTAAAGGAGCGTCAGCAGCGGGATGGAAATGGCCCATTGGATCCACAGATAGACAAAGGGAACCTGCATCTTGGAGATCAGGGCGATGACGCCGAGAAAGGTGGCAAGGCTCGCCCAGGTGGCGGCCATCGACAGGCCGTTGGTGACCGGGCCGATCTTGAAGCCGGCGGCGTAGAAATCTTCCTCGCTGGTGGTCATTCTGCTTGCCCACCAGCCGATGCCGTAGCAGATGGCGAAGAGTATGACTACAACGGCAACACCTACCCAGATATTGGTGATGGCGAATTCATTATTCATGGTTATTTCCCTCCTGTCTTATCGGACATGACTTCCTGGCCCTGGGTCTTGGCGAAGGCCTCCATGTCGTCGTCAAACTTGTTACAGACGAGGGCCATGGCAATGCAGACGACCATCAAACCGAACCAGCCCATGAGGATGGGGACAATGTATTCGACCGGAAACCCCCACAGCATGCCGCCTTTCAAGGAGGGAAACATCACGAAAACCGTTGCAAAATGGCCCGACAGCATCAACAAAAAGCTGAAAACAATGGTAATCCATAATTCCTTTTTATACAGTTCGTCTTTCATAAATGTGAGATCCTTGTTGTCAAAGGTGAGATGGGGGGTCCCTACCCGGACCACTCCCCGGCCGTTGTTCCGGCAGGGAAACAGCCATAGTCAGAGGCATTACCAGATAACATGAACGAGCGCTCAATCAACACGATTTGATTAATCCATAATTATGGCCTTGTCAAAACCTTTTTGTAAGGCGGGGAATTATTGCATGTAATTGATTGGTAGTGACTGGCGGCTTCTGGTGCGGGCCGGCGGCTCGACAGCCTCGGCTTTGTTGACCATGGCAGCGATCTGCCGAGGAGGTACAACAGGGGGTAGCGTATTGCGGTACCTGGAGCTTATTGCTGGGTGAGGCAGACGCCGCCGATGATCACCGCTCCGGCGAGCGTTTGGCCGGTCGTCAGGGTCTCGCCGAGGAGCAGCCAGCCCATGCACACCGAAAAAATCGGGATAAGGTTGACAAAAGAAGCTGCTTTGTTGGCGGGTACATGTTTGAGTCCGTAGTTATAGAGCCCATAGGCGCCCAAGGTGATGACCGCCCCAAGGTAGACGACGGCCAGTGCCGGGCCGAGGTGGAAGGAAGCAGGAATTTGTGTCGAAGGAAGGAAGAGGATTGGCAGATAGAAGAGACAGCCGGAGAAAGCCTGCAGGGCGGTGAGAAAAAATGGGCTGTAACGTTTTGTCAGGGCCTTTAAGGCAATGGTATAACCGGTAGCACAGAGCATCGCCAAAAATTCAAGAAAATTACCGAGTAGCGGATTGGGAGCTTCGTCGGTAGGGGCACTCAATAAGGTAAGCCAGCATACCCCGCCGACAGCGACTGCCGCACCCAGCCACGATCTGCCGCTGACACGCTCCCTGAGGATCAGCGCGGCGGCAATCATTACCAGAATCGGCAGGATGGCGGTGATCATGCCGGCTTGGGAAGCGGTGGTGTTTTCCACCGCCTTGGCCTCAAAAAGAAAATAGAGGCAAGGCTCGCACAGGGCCATGAACAGGAGGAGTTTGTAATCCCCGGGTTGGTATTGCAAGGCCTTGGTCACTCGCTTGGCGACGATCAGAAAGCAGATGCTGGCAACAAGCATCCGGCCGAAAATCACCACCAGGGGGTCATAGGTGCGAAAGGCAAACTTCAGGGCAATAAAGGAACTTGCCCAGAGGAACATGGCGAGAACCAGGGCCAGGGTGGCCAGGGAGGGTTTCCGGCCGGAAAAGGAAGAGGGCATAATGGCCGGATAATGAGTAAAAAGAAGGAGAAGGGTGATCGACCCTCCTGCGGTTTTTGCCGCAGAGGTCGATCACCGGAGAGGAAAGACCGTTAATTTTGCAGTTCCCACTGGCCGGCGTTGTTGCGACAGGCGGTGGTATAGGTTTTTTCGGTGCGGCCGTCGATGGTCGCGAGGATCTCGGCCCGGCGGCAGGGTCTTTCCGGTTGATTGGGCTGGGCGTAGACCGGTTGCGGGATGACTTGATAACTCTTGCCGCTGTCCGGGTTGCGCCAGCTGGTTTTTTGTCCCGACGGGCCAAACTCGTAGGCTTGATTCAACTCCTGGCGGTCATACTTGTCCATCTCGTTGCCGACAATGTAACCGAGCAGGCCACCAACGGCCACGCCGATCAGGGTTGCCTCGGCACTGCGACCGATCGCCTGGCCGATTATTGCTCCACTTCCCGCGCCGATTACCGCCCCTTGTGGTCCCTTGCTGTATTCATTGGCACAGGATGTGAGGGCGAAAAGAAGTATCGGAAGTAATAGCAGCGTTAGTTTTTTCATCATTTTCTCCTTAACAGAAATGTTCACAACAATATTATCTGAAGCGCCAGCTGACTGTATTGGTAGTCATCATGACCGGCCTTGGCAACTAGAATCTCTACCGGCATTATTCTGGCAGTACTTTTTCTTGTTCCTCTAGCCGCTCGGCATTCGTTGGAGTTGGTCGGGAGAGATTCAAGTTCTTGAAGAAAGGCGGCAGATCGCTTTGTGACAGTGGCAACTCCTCGGTTATCGGGACAGCATCCTCTTTTTTGGGAGGTGGTTGCTCCTTTAACAGTATGTTTTCCGATTGTTTCAGAATGGCGCGCTGGACATCGACAAACATATCGGTATAGACGCCGTCGATTCCGGCTCGGGAAAAATAAAAATCGACAAGCGCCGGGAGATTGGCGGCAAATGCTGGATAGTTGGCAATGGCGTTGACAGAAAAGGCCAGTACCATCAGGCCATGGCGGTGCGCTTCGCTAACGTATGCGGCCAGAGGCAAGTTGCCGTCCTGATCAACTAAGGCTCCAGTCGGTAGGGCGATGGCGACAGCATAGGAAGCCACCATGCGCAGGCCGGTATTGGTAAACAGCCAGTCGTAATTATAAGGTTCCAGGTTGCCCTGGTGCTCTTGCTTGGTCTCAAGACCGTCGTTTGCACCGATCAGCTGAACGAGAGGTAAACTCATCTGTCGTTCCGGCATAAGTTGACCGTGGATTCTTTGCAGTTCATCCGGATCAAAACACTGCAGGTAGAGCTTGTTGTTGACGGCTGTATATCTGAATCGAGCGAGGGTGTCGAGGGTTGCCACACTGAGGTCTTTGCCGGCCTGGAGATGAAACCATGGCTGGCGGATTTCCAAAAAAATGCCGAGTTGTCGGTTGAGAATGGTTTCGAGACGGCGCAGCAGGCGGAGTTCCTCGGCCAGGGTCGGAATTGCGAGGACGAGGGGAAATTCGTTGCTGTTGCCATTGGCCGAGCCCAGGAGGCGAAGCCTGCGAAGTTCGTCAAGGGTGAAGTCGATGACATAGGATAAACCGTCCTGGCGTTTGCGGTCGGGGAAAACCTGGGCGACATCGGTCAATCGATCAAGGGTCAGGTCGTGGAAGACGACAAGTTGGTCGTCGGCGGTCATGACCACATGCAGCTCAAGATAATCAACGCCAATGGCTGCTGCCAGCGTTGCTGCCGGCAGGCTGTGCTCGATGAGATTTTTGCCGGCACCGCTGGCGGCAATAACCATTTTGGTCGTCGCCTGGGTTTGGCTGGCGAGAGTGAAAAGAAAGACAGCAAGGAGACAGATGCGTATCAGGTACATTGTGTTCTCGGGGGTTGGGGAAAAGGTGGCTAAAACATCAGCTCCCGGAAGGTGAGAATTGACGGATAGTGATGCGAATGTCGTGAAGCCAGTCGGGAACTCGGTTTGGCGATATGAACGAGGTGTTGTATTCCGTAATCCGCGGCCGAGTGCAGGACTTTTTCGGTATCATCGGCAAAGAGGGTTGTGGCTTTGTCGTATGGCAGGAGGTTGTGGAGGTTATGCCAAAAGGCAGGTTGCTCCTTGGCTGCACCGACCTCTTGCGAACAGATCAGCCGCTGAAACCATCCTTCAATCTGCACTTTCTCCATCTTCACCTGCAATGCCTTCGGGTGGGCGTTGGTCACCAGGTACACCTTTTTCCCCAGGTCTTCCAGGTAGGCGAGAAATTCAATGACGTGGGGGTGGATGCGCACCAGATGGCTGATCTCCTGTTTCAGTTTGGCAATGTCGAGATCGAGACGTTCCGACCAGTAATCGAGGTCGGTCCACTGCAGGGTGTTTTCGACGCTTTTATAGGTTCCGAGAAGGTGTTGACGGGCCTCGGGATGGCTGAGATTGTTTTTCCTGGCAAAATTTTCGGGGACATAGTGCTCCCAGAAATAGTCGTCATAGTATTTATCGAGGAGTGTGCCATCCATATCGAGAAAGACCGTTTCGATATCCGACCAGGAAAAATTGGGCTGAGCCCACTCCTGTGTCTCAGGCTGTGGCTGGGACGAGTGTATTGAGTTCATGGAGAGTCGTGGCAATGGTGTCAAAAACATGTTCGGTGGAGGTCATCTTGCCACCAATGATCAGGCGGCCATCCGGCGCGAGTTTTGGTGGCATGCGATTCTTGTGTCTCGTGCCCTTCTGGAGGAACTGCAAAAGCATCTCGGGCGAGAGGGGCGTGTCGTTCTGGAAGGTGAAGACCAGGTTGTCCCGACCCTGTTCGAGCTTGACGATCCGTAGCGCCGCCAATTCCTTCTTGATGGCGATGATCCGCAAGAGGGTCTGGGTCTCAATAGGCAGGGGTCCATACCGATCGATAAGTTCTTCACGCAGGTCATCCTGGCTTTCCTGTGACGAGCTGCCGAGGGCCGCCATCCGTCGGTAGGTGATGTAGCGCTGACTGATGTCGGGAATATAGCTCTCGGGGATATAGGCGGAGAGCTGAAGATTGATTTCCGGGTCAAGGTCCTCAAGAGGCGGTTGATCGGTAAGATGCGCCTGGGCCTTGAGGTCGGCGACGGTTTTTTGCAGGAGGTCGAGATACAGGTCATAGCCGATGGCGGCGATATTACCGCTCTGGGAAATTCCCAGCAGGTTGCCGCCGCCGCGGATCTGCAGATCATTCATGGCCAGTTTAAAGCCGCCGCCCAGATCGTTGCAGTCCATAAGGGCGCGGAGTCGTTCCTTGGAATCCTTACTCAGGCCATCAAGCGATGGGACGAGGAGATAGGCGAAACTCTGGGTGCTTGACCTGCCGACCCGGCCGCGCAGTTGATAGATTTCGGCGAGTCCGAGCATATCGGCGCGGTTAATGATAATGGTGTTGGCCGAGGGGATGTCGAGACCTGACTCGATAATCGTCGTGCTGACCAGGACATTGATTTTTTTGGTGACAAAGGAAACCATGATTTCTTCAAGGTCCTTGCCGGCCATCTGGCCATGCGCCACGGCAATATTCGCCTCCGGCACCAGCTTTTGAATAAGGGTGGCCATCTGGTGAATCGACCGGACCCGGTTGTGGACAAAAAACACCTGTCCGCCACGCCGAAGTTCCTTGCTGACCGCTTCCTTGATAACCAGTTCGTCGTAGCGGGCGACAAAGGTCTTCACCGGTTGGCGGTGCACCGGCGGTGTGGAGATTACCGACAGGTCGCGAATGGACAGCAGCGACATCTGCAGGGTGCGGGGAATGGGAGTGGCGGTGAGGGTGAGAATATCCACCTCGGCCCGCAATTTTTTGAGCCGTTCCTTGTGCGCCACGCCAAAACGGTGTTCTTCATCGATAACCACCAGTCCGAGGTTTTTGAAAACCACGTCCTTGGAGAGGAGGCGATGGGTGCCGATGACGATATCAACCCCTCCCCGGGTCAGGTCCTTGAGGATTTTGCGCTGTTCAGTCGGGCTGCGGAAGCGGTTGAGGCAGGCGATATTGACCGGAAATCCCTGCAATCTTTCGGCAAAGGTCTTGGCATGCTGTTCGGCAAGGACGGTGGTTGGAACCAAGATGGCAACCTGATAGCCATCCTCGACGACCTTGAAGGCCGCCCGCACCGCCACCTCGGTTTTGCCGTAACCGACATCGCCGCATACCAGGCGGTCCATCGGCCGGTCGCTGGTGAGGTCGCTTATGACATCGTTGATCGATTGCTCCTGGCCGGGGGTTTCGTCGAAGGGAAAAGATTCCTCCAGTTCGTTGAAGAGCCGACCGGCCGGGGAGAATTGCTTGCCTTCGCGCAGTTCCCGTTTGGCATAGATATCAAGCAACTCCTGGGCAACCTTCCACACCTCTTCCTTGACCTTGGCTTTGGTGGTCTTCCAGTTCTGGGTGCCCAGTTTGTCGATTTTCGGTTCCCGGTCGGCGAGCCCCTGGTACCTGGACAGCAGGTTGAGTCGGTCGACCGGCAGGAACAGCTTGTCGCCATCGCGATATTCAATGCACACGAAATCGTTGATAACCGACTGGAAAGTAACGGTCTCAAGGCCCCGGTAGATGCCCAGGCCGTGGTCTTTATGGACGACAATATCGCCGGCGTTGAGCTCGGTAAAAAGGAGCGGATCTTCTTTCTGCTTCTGCTTTTTTTTGCCACCGAGACGCATCTCGCCGAACAGTTCGCTTTCCGAGAGGAGGTGCAGTTGCCAGTCGGGCAGGGAAAAACCTTCGGACAGGGGGTGGTCGGTGAGATACAGGTGCTGCTCGTTACCCTCGACCCGGATATTTTGCAGATCAAGCGGGGGTGTGAGCATTTCCACTTGATGGCCATGCTTACTGAGGAGTTCCGCGAGATTTTTGGTATGCCGTCCGGAACGGCAGCAGACCACCACTCGGTCACCTTCTTTTTGCCACTGGTGGATCTGTTCTGAGAGTGGTGCGAGAATGCCAAGTTTTGCTCGTTTTAAGGCAATTTCCTGTTTCAGGAGATGATGGTTGCCGGCGCTCAGGGTTACAACCTGCTCGTCGGGGCGGGAGAAATCGGTGACGTGCAACTGCGGAAAATTGCCAAGCTGCTTTGCCATCTCTTCTTTCTCGACAAACAGTTCGGCGGGTGGCAGGGCGGGGGTGGATTTTTCTCCGGCAGTCTGGTGATTTTTATAGATCCGTTCCAGGGTGAGGTTCATACTCTGCTGGATACCTTCCGGATCAACGAGGAGGAGGATGGCATTCTTCGGGACAAAGTCGAGTACCGCAGAACTGGGACGACCATGGCCATGGTAAAAGAGCGGGAGGAAAAATTCCATCCCGGCAAACCTTTGGCCGGTGCCGATCCGTTCGGCGATGCGAGCGGTTTCCTCGCTGTCCCAGTCGAATTTGCCGGCGTAATCATGGAAAAGCGCTGCCGCCTTTTTGTACGTGTCAGGGGTGCTGGGGTCGAGAAGGATATCGGTTACCGGGAGAAGGGTTACCTCCGCCAGTTCTCCTGTTGAACGTTGGTTAAAGGGGTCGAAGGAGCGGAGTGACTCAATGGTGTCACCGAAAAAATCGAGTCGGACCGGGCCGTCATGGACCGTGCCGTTGTCGAGGGTAAAGGGTGGTGGAAAGATGTCGATAATCCCGCCACGCACGGAAAAATCGCCAACCGACTGGGCCAGGGCGACCTTTTCATAGCCGAGGTATTGAAGTTTGGTCAGGAGATCACCCTGGTCGCAATCCTCTCCGGCCAGAAGATATTCGGCAACTCCGGTGAGTACGGTTTCCGGCATGATCCGCCGCAGCAGGGCCTCAATGGAGGTGACCAAAATTCGTCCGGCGGTGGTTTTCAGCCTGTAAAGAGTTGAGAGACGGGTTGCGGCAATGCGTTGGTCCGGCGATAAGGGGGTGTAAGGAGGGATTTCATGACCGGGGTAGGTGAGTACCTGTTCGTCGGTGAAAAGGCTGAGATCCTGTTCAACAATTGAAATGAGGTGTTCGTCCGGCACTATGATGCAACACGGCTGCTGCTTTGCCAGTTGGGTGGCAAGCCATGCCGGACTTGCCCCTCGGAGGCCGGAAACGGAAAGGAGGCGAGTCTTGGCAAACTGCTTGAGGAGAGTTTCTAGAATCATCAACAAAAGTGCCGGTTATGCAGACGCATAACCGGCAGGAGGCAGAGGATATTGGGAAAAAAGGGACTAGAAGTTGCCGCCGACGCTGAAGTCCCAGACGGATTCGTCTTCGCCCGAGGTGGGGTCAAGATTATAACCCCAAACCAGGCGGAGCGGACCCATGGGGGAAAGCCAACGAACTTCCACACCACTAGCTGTTTTGATTGAAGTACCAAGCTCCTCATCGCCTGTATCACCCCAATCTTCGTCGTCATTGAGAACCTGACCGGTATCGAAGAAGAGAACGCCCATGAGTCCCTGGGTTTCCAGTAATGGAAAGACGACTTCCGCATTGGTGTACCACATCTTGTCACCGCCGATGCGTTCATCGGTGATCGGATCGATCGGACTGATCTTGGCGTATTTGAAACCACGCACCGAGTTGAGTCCACCCAGGTAAAAACGTTCGTAAACCGGCAGCTTATCGGTCTGATTTTCAAATACTTGTCCGGCTGAAAGGTTGGCATGGAAGATGGTTTTAAGAGGCATGGGGAAGTACCAGCCGGATGATCCTTCAAATTTGGTGAACTCAGCATCGCCACCGAAAGGTCCGCCACCGTATTTGACACTGACGCTATTGCGCGAACCGTCGGAGGCGCCGTATCGCTTGTTACGGGTGTCGCGTACCAGACTCATCTTGACGGCGCTGGTAATATGCAGATCGACCGAATTGCGGATGATATATGAAGCAGTTTCGCGAGACATCGGTGAGATCGGTGTCGGTATAGCTGTAATTGCCGAAAACCTGCCATTTTTCAAATATCGGATAGCCGAGTCGGATGCCGCCACCCTCTGAATCCTTGGTGTAGTCGTCATATTCGCGTTCGGTGCTGAATACGTCCAGGCCCCAGGAAAGGGGCGAATCGTTTAGGTGCGGGTCGGTATATCCTAGATTGTATCGGGAGCTTTTGCCGCTGACATTGGCGCTCAAGGAGAGGTTATCGCCTCGGCCGAGGAAGTTATTCTCGGCGATCTGCCCCATAAGGATGAGGTTGTCCGCCGAACTGTAACCGGCACCGATACTGAAGGTACCGGTGCTCTTTTCCTTGACCTGAACGATGACATTCATGCGGTCGGGATCGAGGGAAGGCTCGGGAGTTATGTTAACCTCCTCAAAGTACATAAGCCGCTGGAGGGACTGGGTGCTCTGCCGCAACGCCTTCGAATCGAAAACCCCTCCTTCGACGATGCGTAATTCGCGGCGAATAACGTTGTCGCGGGTTCGAGTATTTCCCTTGATGGAAATCCTGTCGATGTATACCAGGTTGCCTTTGGTGACTTTCAAGGTAACGTCCATGCGGTCGCCGGCCGGCGATTTGCTGGTGATCGGTCTGATGCTGGCAAAGGCGTAACCTGATTCGGCATAATAGTCGGTGAGGGCAAGAATATTGTCCCTGATAATCTGGCGGCTGACGAATTTTTCATTGCGAATGGACAGCAGGGCAAGCATTTTCTCTTTGTCACCGATTAAATCACCGGTGACATCAACTGTGCCAACGCGAAAACGCGGGCCTTCTTCGACGATAAATTTGACGAACAGCCATTCTTCCTGCTGGCTGATCACCGGTTCGCCGACCTTTGCCTCAAGAAACCCATTGTTGTTGTAATACGCGACGATCTTCTGGGCATCCTGTTGGATCTTGCTCATATCGAGAAGACCGGCATCGGTGAGCCAGGACATGAACCATTTCTCGTCGGTTTCAATTTCCCCGAGCAGTTCTTTGTCGGTAAAGGTTACATTACCTTCCACCGTGATTTCCTTGATGAAAATCTTCTTTCCTTCACTAATGATAAAACGGACGTCGGCGCCCTTATCGTCCGGGTAGGTGATTGCCGAAGTCACCGTGCTGTTGTAAAAGCCCTTTGTTTTATAGAGATTTTTTATGGCTTCCTCAGCCGCACTGATCTTTGTCGGATTGAGGATGAAGTGTTCCTTGATGTTGGCCGCCGCCTTGACATCTTCTTCTTTCAGTTCATTTATGCCTTCATAAACAATAGTGTTGATGACCGGTTTTTCGATAACTCGAAATACGACATTTTTCCCCTTCGCACTATCCTTGATGTCGATCTGGACATCATTGAAGAAGCCCATTTTAAAGATTTCTTTAAGATCGTTACGGAGCCCGGTCTGGCTGTAGGGGTCACCTACCTTTGTCAGAATTTTGCTTAAAATTGCTCCGGAATCAATTCGCTGATTACCTTCCGGGGCAATGGATGCAATGCGCATCTCTCGTCCCAGATGATTGGTCATTTCGCCGGCAATTTTGACCAGTGCATCTTTCAAGCCGTCCAATGAGTCGGCTGTCTGGAAAAAATAGGTGGGGGTGCCGGGAGAAAGGAGGTCAAAGAGTTTAATATCGATGCTTATTTTGTTACCGATAATGGTCAAATCGCCGGCAGCCATATTGTCGGAGCCGGTCCTTTCGGCGAGGTCTTTGAGGGTTTTCGCCGAAGGGGGCCAGGGTCCTTGATAGTTGGCGAGCTTTTCCGCGTCGTTCCGAGGAATAAGGGCAATGTTTGTCGAGCCAAGGGCGGTTTGTAAATCACGATCAGCTATCGCTTGCAGCGACTTAGGATCATTTGCCGTATGGACATTGAGCGGCAGAAAGCTGGTCTTCTGGCTGGCGGACCAGGCCGGCAGGACATGAAAAAACAACAGCAGCAGCAACAGGGTGAGGCGAGGAGAGAGGGAAAGTTTTGCCGGATCGCGACGAACTATCTTCATGAACACAGTCATAGAGTACCTTCCTGTAAAATGACCACACAATCGGGGTGAAAGCTCTTGCCGATAACCTCTGAATAGGTGGTTTAACTTTTTGTAATTAAATAAAAAAAATAACAGATTCAACTGGAGGCCAATCAATCTTGTCAAAAAACCTGCGTATTATGCCATGTTTCTTGGTAATTGCAAAGGATGCTTATGGAAATAAAGGAAAAATGTAGGAAAAGAAAAGTAGTATATCTTTTCAAGGGCCGTCGCGGAGGGTGTGGCAAGGGAAAGTGAAGTGTCAGGTAGCTGGAATCATGTACAATTGGCTGGAGGAAAGGCAATGAAGGCGGCTCGGCAGCTGGTACAGGATTTTATGAATCTTCTTTTTCCACCTCTGTGCGCGGTTTGCCGGATGAGACTGGATGCTTGCCGGCAGCCGAGTCTCTGCCGTCGGTGTTCAGGCAGTATCAGGTATCTCCTGCAGCCAACATGTCGGGTTTGCGGTATGGAGTTGGCCGGCGAGACCGACCGGGACCATCTTTGTGGAGAATGCCTATTGACCCCTCCTCCTTTTGATCTTGCAAGGTCTTTAGTTCGCTACGAACCTGCCGTTCGGCAGCTGGTGCAACGATTGAAATATGCCGGTGACACCTCAGTCGCTCATGGAATTTCGGAAATAATCAGGGGCGGTGATTTGTCGGAATTTGCCGACTGTGATTGGATAATCCCGGTTCCGCTCCATGTCGCTCGACATCGCAGAAGGGGGCTGAATCAGGCAACAATCCTTGCCAGTTTGTTTTTTCCGCAGAAAACCGAGCTGATTCGTGCCGATTGGTTGATCAGGACCCGGAATACGATAGCCCAGACCAGTCTCGGCGGGATTGCCCGCCGGAAAAATCTGGCGGGTGCATTTGCGGTTCGCACTGATAAGTATCTGGAAGGTGCGCTGATTTGTTTGGTTGATGATGTTTACACCACCGGAACTACGGTGGGCGAGTGCGCTCGAGCCCTTGGAGCGCCATGGTGCACGTGCTGTCAAGGTTCTTACCCTGGCAAGGGTGGCGGTGCCTCAACGTGGTAGGATGCGATGAGGACAGAAGAAGAAAAAAAGAGTTTTTTTGTTGGTGCTACGAAGGCCGCGATATGACGCGAATACATTATCGGAGGTTGTGATAAATTGAGTAATGTAGAGAAAAATTGAATAAACAAGACTAATATAGAGATTAACGATAATCTGAAACTGTTGATAACTTTGTGCATAGTTGTCTAAGGGTGCCAATTGTCGGAGGAAACGACGATTGTCCGGAAATCCTCGGGAATCCAAGGCCTATAGCAGGTCTGAGGGTGCTGCTGCAATGAATCCGCGGGCTGTAGAGGAGTGTGTATAACAGGCCGCGTTCAAAAGAAAATATCTTATAACCGCCTTTGACTGGGGAAGGGATTTAGAGTTTATTCCCCGCTTGAAAATACATGTCGTGTGGTCCCACGCGACACTTCTGCGCGACTAGAGTACGAGGCTGCTGAGCAGTCATTTCCAAGCAACAATTATGGCTCACGGCAATGAGTTTTTGCCGTCTAAATTGCCTTATTTGGTTTATTATTGCTTTTTTGTATTATCAAGGGGGAAGGGTTTCGTATGATCTGGGAGAAAGTCAAGGAGAGTTTGAAAGAATCGATGGCGGAAAATATTTTTTCGCTGTGGATAGAGCCGATTGAATATGTGCAGACAAAAGATGATTGCTTATATCTGGCGTGCCCGGATAGATATTTCAGCGCCTATATAAAACAGAACTTTCTAGGGGATATAACTGACAAACTCGTGGAAAACGGTTTGCCGGCAATAAAGGTGGTTTTCTGTGAGGAACCCAAAGCAAATGCAGTGGTCAGGTCTCCAAAAAGGCTTGCCGGAACTCCGATGCGACTCCCGTACCTTCCGGAAAACAATTCTAAAAGCAAGTCACTCCATCCCAAATACACCTTCGATGAGTTTATGGTCGGTGAGAGCAATATTCTAGCCGAATCGGCCTGCCGTTCGATGGTCAATAAAGACGGGATGGTTGGGCCCTGTCTCTATATTAATAGTGATACCGGGCTTGGCAAAAGCCATCTGACCCATGCCGTTGCCCATCAGATTTTTGCCGAATCGCCGATGACCAGGCTGCATTATCTTACCGCCAAGCAGTTCTCGGCGGAGATGGTGCGCGGCATTCAACACAATTCGATGGATGAATTTAAGCGAAAATATCAGGAAAACTGTGATATTCTGCTTGTCGAGGATGTCCATTCCCTGACCGGCAAGAAGAAGACCCAGGAAGAACTGAACGATATCCTCGATACCCTGATCAAATCGGGCAAACGTGTTATTCTCACCGCCAACCGTGCACCGCGTGATTTGGTCGGTATTGATAATGAGTTCCGGTCACGGATGACCTCCGGTCTGGTGACCGCCATTAAGGCACCGGACATCAACACCCGTTACCGCATTGTCGAGAAGAAGGCACTGAGCCAACAATTGATCCTCGACGAAGAGCTGGTTGGTTATCTGGCCAACAATGTGCGCGGCGATATTCGCAAAATCGAATCAGCACTGATCGCCGTTCGCGCCAAGGCCTGCCTTCTCGGTGGCCACGTGGATATGGATTTGGTGCGAGAAGTGGTTGCGTCAATTGTCGGGGTAAATCAGATTCTTACCGCCGCAACAATTGGCGAATTGGTGAGTGGGCAGTTTAAAGTCAGCCTTGAGGATCTGCGGTCCCGCTCGCGCAAGCGATCCATTGCCTTTCCTCGTCAGGTTGCCATGTTCCTTGCTCGAAAGTACACCGAAGAATCGCTGGCCGATATCGGCAGGGCTTTTAACCGGGACCATTCCACTGTTATCCATGCCATAAAGACTGTTTCGAGTCAGGTCGTAAGGAACAGCTCGGTCGGAGCGCAGTTGGAAATTCTCGGCAACAAGGTGAAACACCTTTAAGGGCGGCAAGGATCCGGTACCTGACCACCAGCTGCTGCCGCGGCTGGTTTTCCCTCTTTCGCCAGCCAATCTATCCCGTCATTTTTAAAAATAAACCCCTTTCAGCTCAGCGCCGACACTGGGTGTTCCGGTGTCCTTGAGAATGGCCTCGGATACCCGGGTGGCGTGCTTCATCATATCATTGAGACCAATACCGTCCCAGCCAAATCCACAAATGTGCAGGCTGCGTCGATCGGCAAGAAATTTTTCCCGCCAGGCGAGCAGGCGAGGGTAATTGCGTTCCAACTGAGGAATGCCGCCGTCGGAGCGCAAAACCGTCTGATACGCCGGTTGTCGCGGCAGGTCGAGAATTTCCCGAACATCCTCATAAGCCCTGTCGGCAAGCGTCCTATCGTCCAACTCCAGTCGTTCCGGGTGTCTTCTGCCACCGATCAGGGTTTCAAAGACTATGTGTCCTCGTGGCGCGCGACCCGGGAACATGTTCGAGGAAAAAAGTGCCCCCAGGGTGAATCGCCGCTCCACTTCCGGAGCAAGAAAACCGAATCCCGGCGGGAGCTTGACGCTGTCTTTACAACCGAAAACCACCGTTGCCAGCCAGGTGGAGGGGATCGCTCTTGCCGGGATAGCTGGATCGATCCTTTCGAGGAGTGGCAGCGCCGCATTGACCGGTACGGCAAAAACCACATTTCTGGTGTGATATGTCCCCTGCGATGACTCAACAAGCCAGCCATTTCCCAGAGGTTGCAGGCCGGTGACGGCGGTATGCAAAAACAGCTCGCGACCGGGACAGAGATGTTCCGTAAGTTTCTCGGGGAGCCGCTGCATACCTGTCGGAAAGGAGGTCATTGCCGGCATTTTGAACGGGGTCTTATCGGCCCGGTTCTTCCTTTTAGCGAGCATCGAGGCGAGCAACCCCCGCAGCACCGAGCCGTATTTCTTCTCAAGCGCCCGCACTCCGGGCATGACACTATCAATGGTCAACTTGTCGAAATCACCGGCGTAGGTGCCGGTAAACACCGCATCGAGATAGGGCAGGAGGGCTGGTCCGAAGCGATGGTTCGCCCATTTGGCAACCGTCGGTTCCCCTTCGAGGACCGGCTGCCACAGCTCGGCGAGAACACGGAGTTTGGCATGCCAGGGGATGAGAGGGGCCATGAGGATTTTGCCCGGTGTTTGGGGAATGAGGTTCAGCTTGCCATTCAGCCGGACGTAGCGGACAAAGTCGATGAGCGGCGCCTTTACACTTTCTCGGTCGAGGCCGGTTTCAGCAAGTATCTGCTGACTTTCCAGGCAGTTGTCGAGAAAGCCGTGCGGTCCGCATTCGCTTAGGTAACCCTGGTCGGAGTGGGTGGCTATGACCCCACCGGTCCTGTTGCCTTTTTCGAGCACGACAAAACGATGGCCAGGGCTGCGCAATCGGAGTTTGTGGGCAACGATCAGGCCGGAAAGACCGCCGCCGATAATAACAGTCTGGTAGGAATCGTTCATTGTAAATGTACTTCCAGTTGAGAGTTGTTGACTTGAATGGTTATCCAGCCGCCGCGTCGCAGCATGCCGGGGTTGTAGATGGGGGTGGTATGGATGTAATCGCACCCTTTGCCTTCGTGGATATGGCCGGTTATGCAGAGATCCGGGCGATACTGTTCAATGATCGATCGGATAGCGGTGGATCCGACGTGTTTACCGTTATGGATCCTGTCGACCTTGGTGTTAAAGGGCGGTACATGCGCCACGAGTATCAGGGGGATCCGCCTTTTGTGGAGAGGTTCGGCCAGGGCGATATATTCCTTTCCCTGTCGCATCGCCCCGTCGGCCAGGGCGAAAATTTCCTGTTCGGAAAACTCGGAAGGGGTGTCGAAGGGGGTATAGTTTGAGCCCCCTATCCCGACCAGGCAAATCTCGCCGTTTAGGATTCGAGCCTGGGCGTGCAGATTGAGTTCGAGACTTTCCAGGTAGTCGTTGACCTCCCGGCGGTCAAAATTGCCGAATTGGGCGAGAACCTTGGGGTTCAGCATGAGAACGTCGTTGAGGACGGTGCGGACCTCCTTTGCTCCTCCAAGGTTGGTCAGGTCGCCATTGAGCAGAACCACGTCCGCCTCGCGGATTCCCGGGATTCTACCGGCCTCGCCAGTGGCCATATGGATATCGCCAAAGGCTATTATTTTCATGGTCCTTTTCTCATTTAACTGGGATGCGCGACAGGAGGGAGAAACTCTTGACAGTCCATCATCGATGCTTAACATTTTGGCCGAATTTCTTGAAAAAATCAATGGAAAGGGGTGCACAGCCCTCTTTCTCCCGTCCCTACATTGTAAGAGGTGAATCATGACAGGCAAGACAGCAACCTACGAATTCAAGGCAGAAACTAAAAAACTCCTCGATATTGTAATAAATTCTCTCTATACCGAACGAGACGTCTTCGTCCGCGAATTGATCTCCAACGCCGCCGATGCCCTGGAGAAATTCCGACACGAGAGTCTCACCAAAACCGACGTTTTCGACGGCCATCTGCCGCTTGAGATTGCCATCGATCTGGATGACAAGAACAACACCCTGACGATAACCGATACCGGTATCGGCATGACCGGTGCTGAGCTGGAGCATAACCTCGGGACCATTGCCCATTCCGGCTCCAACACTTTCCTGTCCCAGCTGGCCGAGGCGGCTAAAAAGGATGTCAGTCTTATCGGCCAGTTCGGTGTCGGTTTCTATTCCGCCTTTATGGCCGGGAATGTGGTCAGGGTGCAGAGCCGGTCGTGGGACAAGAGTGAAGGGCACGAATGGCTGTCCGATGGCACCGGCTCTTTCACCATCACCGAAATGCCCGGACTGCGTCGGGGCACCAAGATCATTATCGAATTGAAAGACGATGCCAAGGACTATGTGCAGAAGTGGAAGATGGAGTCGATCATTAAACAGTATTCCGCCTTTGTGTCTTTTCCGATAAAGTTAGCCGGCGAGGTAGTTAATACCGTTCAGGCAGTGTGGACAAGAAATAAGAGTGACATAAAAGAGGAAGAATACAGCGAGTTTTACAAATTCATCGGCGGTGCGGTCTCCGAACCGATGTACCGCCTGCATTTCTCTGCCGATGTACCGCTGGCCATCAATGCCCTGCTCTTTGTTCCGGCCGAAAATTTCGAAGTCTTTGGTTTTGGGAAGGTCGACCCTGGGGTCAACCTCTACTGCCAGCGCATCCTTATCGATCAGCATTCCAAAAATATCCTGCCGGAATGGTTGCGATTTTTAAAAGGCGTTGTCGACAGCGAAGACCTGCCCCTCAATATTTCCCGGCAGGCTCTTCAGGACAATGCCCTGGTAAGCAAACTTCGCAAGGTTATAACTAAAAAGTTTTTAAAACATCTGGAAGAAGAAGCGAAAAACGATGCCGAAAAATACCAGAAATTCTGGACGACCTTCGGTATCTATCTCAAGGAAGGGGTGACCTCCGATTACGAATTCCAGAAGGAACTTGGTAAGTTGCTGCGCTTCGAATCTTCCAAATCGGCAGCCGGCAAACCTGTTGGCCTTGCCGATTATGTCCTGCGCATGGGGGGTGAGCAGAAAGAGATCTATTATATAAACGGGCCGTCCCGGGAGGCCATTGAGGCTGGACCGTACGTTGAGATGTTCAAGAAAAAGGATATTGAGATCATCTATACCCTGGAGCCGATCGATGACTTCGTTCTCAGCCATCTCGGCGAATTTGACGGCAAGAAGCTGGTTTCCGCCGACCGTGCCGATCTGTCGCTTACTCAAGATGAAGAAGAGATAAAGAATGACGGCACGACCGATGAAAACGAGCGACTTGGCAAAGATGCTCTGGCCAAGCTCACCGAATGGATGAAAAAAATCCTCGAAAAGAGTATCTCTGAGGTAGTGGTCTCGAAGCGTCTCGTTGATGCGCCGGCGATGATCGTTACTCCGGATGGCTTCATGACCTCCTCTATGGAACGGGTGCTCGCCGCCAGCCGGAAGGATCACGGAATTCCCGGGATGGGCGAGTCGAAGAAAAAGATGGAGATTAATCCCGGTAATCCCCTGATCAAAAAGCTTGCCGCCCTGCATGACAGGGATGAAGACTTTGCCGCCGAGGTGGCCAGGCAGATTCACGACAACGCCATGATTCAGGCCGGTCTTGTGGTCGATCCCCTGGCAATGGTCGAGAGAAACTATCGCATTCTCGGCCGTGTAGTCGAAGGCTAGGCGGTTCGTCGGGTCAAGCGGCATGCCGGCAGGGATGGTATGCCGCTTTTATTGTCGAGGTCAGAATGATCCTTGCCCCGGCCACGGAGTTATTCATTGAAAATTTGAAGTCCACAGGCTATAGAGTTGTTGATCTTACAAACACCAGTCCGCTCATATGGAGATATGCATGGCTTCAAAAATAAATTCCTTTCTCCTGCTCTTCCTGGCTCTCAGTATTTTTTCCGGCTGCTATACTAAACCCGTCCGTCATCTTGCCTCGGATATCGCTCTGTTGCAGGTCGGCAAATCCACCCGGGAGGATGTCGTCGTTTTTCTTGGTGAACCGGATGAACAACAGGAACTGGGCGAAGGCGTGCAAAAATGGCTTTATCGGGAAAAAAATATGAGCCTTCTGCAAAAAACGCCCCTGGTGGGGAGCAAAATAGGCGCACCGGAATTTAATCAAGTGGTGGTAACACTCCGAAATGGTGTCGTTTCCGCCTGCGACTATTCCTATTCCGACGAGGACGATATGGACTGGGCTAAAGACTTTTCCTGGCAAGAGAAAAAGAAGTGATCGATCCGTACGAAACAGGGCGGATGCGAATGGTTCAAGACCAGCTTCAAGGTCGTGATATCCATGACCCGCGCACCCTTGCGGCTATGGCCGAGGTGCCCAGACATTGGTTCGTCGACGATGCCATGCAGGGTCGGGCTTATGGTGATCACCCCCTGCCGATTGGTGCCGGCCAGACCATCTCGCAACCCTATATCGTTGCCTACATGACCCAGGCCCTCGGTTTGCAGGGCAAGGAAAAGGTCCTTGAAATAGGTACCGGCTCAGGTTACCAGGCGGCCATACTCTCGAGACTCTGCAGCCAGGTTTTCACCGTCGAACGTATTAATTCCCTTCTGGCAGGAGCAAGACGGATCTTTGACCGGCTGCGTTTTTATAATATCAGATCAAAACTCGACGATGGCACTTTGGGCTGGGCGGAGTTCGGCCCCTACGACGCCATCATCGTTACTGCCGGCGGGCCTGAGATTCCCGAACCATTGATCGCTCAACTGGCTGATCCCGGCCGGTTGATCATCCCGGTTGGTGACCAGCATGAACAGGTGTTACAACTTCTTGAAAAAAAAGAGGGGCAAGTGATACTTACTCTTCTCGCCGGTGTCCGTTTTGTCGATTTGGTTGGAGAATATGGCTGGAATCGGTGAATCCGTGGGCGCGGCCGGGATGTGGTGATTCACCAACCTGTGTGTATGGAGTGGATCAGCGGACCCTCGGACGAATGGGTCTTGTTTTTCATCGCTTTTGTCTCATCTTCTTTCTTCCTTTCCTCCCGACGTCTTTTTCGTCGTCATGTGCGTGGCTATTCCCGACAAGTCCTTTCGTTATGCGGCCATCTGTTTGGTGGGGTCAGAATAATTTCTGCCATCTGTGCTTGAGTTTCTAACGTATTTTCGATACGATATTTGATAAACGTCGGTAGTTGCCGGGAGACCTAGCAACCTCCTGACTCTCTCCGGGATCTGATCGTTTGCTCCGGATCGAGTGGCCAGGATGCAGGTAATTGTGGTTTGCTACTAGGAAATATTGCCAAGGGAGATCTATGGTGGAAGAAATTTTAAAAAAACGAAGAACGCTCCAGGAAACCATGAATTTCATGGCGGCTCTATCGGCCGGGATCGAACCGATTCTCGGGCGGGGGGCAAACAGCATGACCATGTCGGCGGGCCGCAATCTTGGACGCAAATTTTCGGCCTCGGCACGGCGGACCGATGACCTTCTTGAAGCGGTCGAAGAGGTCCGCCATATTCTTCAGTCGAATAGTTGTTTGTGGGGTTTTGAACCGTTCAAACCGAAGGACCAGGAAGAACTCATCACCAGAAATGGCAAAGGCGAGCGACAAATGTTGCTGGTGTTCCGCGATTGTATGATTCGGCAGTCGCTCCTGCGATTCGGCCATCCCCAGCAGGGATCGCTGTGCAATATGATGTACGGTTTTTTTGCCGGAGCCCTGGAAACGATCATGGGCAAGAAGGCTACCTTGGAAATTCGCCATGCCGGGGAAAATGCCTGTTTGAAGATGCTGACTGTGGAAGGATAACCCTTTAATTAGAGTTGTTTGGGACAGCTTCTCCGTCGTAATGACCAACGGCTGCCAATTTGATAAAAGGGCAGCAAAAATGAGGAAAACAATGAGTGGGAACAAAATTCGTCTGAACACCGAGTGGTTATGCGATTGCGGCGGCTGTCACGTGGCTCTCGTTGATCTGCATGAAAAAATTTTGAATGTTCTGGAATCGGTGCAAATTTTGAAATGTCCGGTTCTCACTGACGAAAAAAACTATCCGGAAGCCGATATCGGCATTCTCACCGGCTCGGTGCGCACCGAGCATGATCGACATGCCGCCGTCGAAATGCGGAAAAAATGCCGCACTCTTATTGCCTTTGGCACCTGCGCCGTGTATGGCGGATTGCATGGAGCAGGTCTTGCACATAGTCGGGAAGAGATAATGGACCATGTTTACCGTCACAGTCCGAGCACCCGGACCGATTTTATCCCGGGCAACTCCATCAGCCGTTTGGAAAAAATGGTCACCCCCATCGATGAAGTCATCGATGTCGATCTCTATCTTCCGGGTTGCCCACCCCACCCCCATTTTATCTTCGAGGGGCTGAGTGCCCTCATTGAGAATCGCAGTCCCAGGTCCGGTCAGGAAAGCGTCTGCGCCGGCTGCCGCCGGACGATGGTGAAAACCGAGGTGGCGGCCATCAAGGAGATCACCGAAGGAGTGCCGGATAATGCAACCTGCTTTTTAAGTCAGGGATATATCTGCCAGGGATCGGTCACCCTTGATCGTTGCCTGACGCCCTGTCCCAACCACGGTATGCCGTGCAGCGGCTGCGCCGGTCCGACCATGCAGATCCTCACCGAGCCGACCCGGGACATCCGCACCGAGATTGGCGACCGGATGGCCAGGTTAACCAAGATTCCCTACGATACGGTCAAGGAACACCTGGAGAGATCGGCTAAGACCCACTATGCCTATGCTATGGCTACCAAGATGATCGGCAACAAACCCACATTTCTCATTCGCAAATGGATAGCTGAAGGGGAGGCGCGATAATGTCAAAAACCATAAAAATCGATCCGGTTACGAGAATTGAGGGGCACGCCCGCATACTTCTCGACTGCGATGAAAACGGCAAGATAGAAGAAGCCTTCTTTTGCGTCAACGAGTTGCGCGGCTTTGAGCGAATTCTCGTCGGCATGCAGGCCCACACCCTGCCGCAGGTAACCGCCCGTATCTGCGGGGTCTGCCCCACCGCCCACCATCTGGTGGCCGCCAAGGCCCTCGACAATGGCTGCGGTGTGACGATTCCGCCGGCGGCTAAGCTGTTGCGCGAATACATGTATATGGGTCATGTCATTCACTCCCATGCCTTGTCGCTGTTTGTCCTGGCCGGACCCGATTTAGTCTTTGGTCTGCAGGGCGATCCGGCGAAACAGAATATCGTCGGCATGGTAGAGGCCGAGCCGGAGCTGACCAAAAAAGGGCTACGCCTGCGAAGTCTCGGGCAAAAGATCAACGAAACCATTGGTGGTCGCGGTATTCATCCGGTAACCGCAGTAGCCGGCGGCATTTCATTTACCCTCAGCGACGGCCAGTTTCAGCGCTTGCGGGAACTGACCGTCGAAGCCGTAGCCCTGGCGAAAGAACTGAGCAGCCCGTTGAAAACCCTGCTCTTGCGGCTTTTCGACGACAATCCGCGACTGCTAGCCAATCTCAATGTGCCGAGCTGGTATGTAGGAACCGTCGCAGCAGACGGGATGCTGAATCTCTATGACGGGCGAATCAGGGCCATGGATGAGTCCGGCAGTATCAAAACTGAATTTTCCGCCGACCAGTATATCAATTTCCTCGCCGAACGGGCGGTCGGCAACTCCTACGCCAAGGAGGTGTATGTCGATTTCGCCGGAAGCGAACATATGTATCGGGTCGGCACCCTGGCCAGGCTGAATGTCGTCGATGGTCTTACAACCCCACTGGCCCAGGCGGAATTCGAACAATTCCGCGCAAATTTCGGTCGACCCTGCCACAATGCGGTGGTCCAGATGTACGCCAAACTCATCGAGTTGCTGTATGCCTGTGAGCGCGCCGAGCAATTGATCAATAACCCTGCCCTGCACGGCGAAAACCGCGTTCCCGTGCAGTTCAAAGGCGGACGAGGTGTAGCACATATCGAAGCCCCCCGGGGAACCCTTATCCACGATTATGAGATCGACGAGAAAGGCATTGTCCGGGCGGCCAATATGATCATCGCCACCCAACAGAACACCGCCGTTATCAATAAATCCCTGAAAGAAGGAGCCAATGCCCTTCTGCAGGGTGAAGAGGATGAGAAGATGCTGAATGCCCTTGAATTTGTCGTACGCTGTTATGACCCCTGTCTGGCCTGCTCGACTCACGCCATAGGACGGATGGCCCTGGCGGTGGAAGTGCGGCGGGATGGCCGGGTTGTTCGTGAACTGAGGAGGAACTGAGATGCTTGAAATGACCATTAATGACAAGGCATGTCGCGGCTGTCAGCTCTGCCTGGACGTCTGCCCGACCAAATGTTTCTCCTTTGATGCCGGCACCGGTAAGGCGAGTGTGGCAATTGTTGAAAACTGCATTGCCTGTCTCAGTTGCGCCTTTATTTGCCCGTCCGGAGCGATCAGTCACAGGAATTTTCATGAGGTGAAGAATTTTTACCGCAATATTGAATTCAGCCGGCGGATGGAGAGATTTCTATGATTGGCAACAGTGAACTGACCCTCGCCCCCGAGGATTATGACAAGGCCTTTACCGAGGTCTCTTTTCTCCTGGATATGTTAATTGAAACCATCACCGCCTTTGTCGGCAAGTCAACACCCTCCCTGGTGGTTGCCGCCGGTCGGAGGATGGCTGTCAATATGCCGGTGCATATGGCCGAGAAATCTCCGACCCTGGCTCTTGACGAGCTGGTCCGGATTTTCAGAATTCAGCGGATGGAGATAGACGCCAAGCTTCATGGTTCGGAAGCGGTGGTATCGATGCATGACTGTCCGATAGGCAGCGTCTGCAAAAACCGGCAGATGGAACTCGGCAGCCAGGTGTGTCAAATGTTTCATTATTATCTGGCCGGCATCGTCGCCGAACTGTCCGGTTGTCCGGCTCGCCCGAAAACCCTTACCGTCGGCGAGCACTGCACCTTTAGCCTGGCCTTTAGCGTCGCCCGCCCGCAGCTATGAGCGCTACGGCGCTGATCGTCTGCATCGGCAACGAACTGGTGGCGGATGACGGGGTCGGGTGGGTGGTGTATGAACGACTCCGGGACAGTCATTTGCCGGAGAATGTTCGTCTGGTTTTCCTCGGGTTGGGAGGTATCGATCTGCTTGAAGAGATCGACGGTGAAGAATTGCTGGTGGTGGTGGATGGGGTGCAACTGGGCGACGACCCGGGGACTATCCATCAACTCGGTTGGGAGCAACTCCCTGCTGCTTCGCCTCGACCGGTCAGCGGTCACGGTATCGGTATCCGTGAGGCGATCGGTGTCGGCCGGAAACTCTATCCGGAACGGGTGCCAAGGGAGATCTTCCTCATTGGCGTCGAAGGGCAGTGCTTTAGTCAACTGGGTGTAGGATTGACGGAGAAGGTCACCTTGGCAGTGCCCCGGGCGGTTGCCGCCGTCCTCAGTTTGGTAGAGGGCCACCGTCCTTAAAGCGGTTTATTCTTCTCGGCAGAAAAGCCATTCCTTTTCCGTCGATTCAGCTGGCTGGAAAACATAGCCATCCTCGCTAAAATCCCTCAGTCTGAGTGGCTCGCTTATCCGGTTACTGATGACATAGTGCACCATGAGGCCACGGGCTTTCTTGGCATGGAGCGGAACGGATCGGTATTTCCCCTGCACCTTTTCTTTAAAGGTGATGGTCACCATTGTCCCCTGCAACTCCTGCTTGCCGACCATCTTGGCATATTCCGCCGAGGCCAGGTTGATGAGTGTTCGATCTTCGTTTTCGACAAGACTTTCGTTAAGGATCTCAGTTACCGCCTCACGCCAGTACTGATACAGGTTTTCAGCACCCTCTATATGGAGAGGTGCGGTCATGTCCAGGCGATATGGCTGGATGAGATCGAGAGGCCTGAGAATCCCGTGCAGTGCTGAAAGAATGAAGAGATGCTTCTGGGCATGATCCAGTTCGTCATCGGTATAGCGATCGGCGGCGATAGTGCTATAGGCGTCTCCCTGGTAGGTAAACAGGCCTGGTTAGCATTTTGCAGGGTCAGTTTGGTGGTGAAACCCTGAATTTTACGGTATGTCGCATGGGTTAATTTCTCACTGGTTTTCAACAGGTCCGCCAGTTCCTTCCGGTTCATTTTCTTCAACAAGTCGATGAGCGGTTTGGTTTTCTTCTGGAGCCGCGGCAGGGAGTATTGACGGTATTCCCGACCATTAAATTGTTGGGTCTTCGAAGGTGAGGTGATAATCTGCATAGGATCTCCGGAAAATAAACTCGACATGGAGAAAATCGGATTGCCGTTGCCGAAATTTATACTATTTTTATAACTTTGGCAAACCCTGGGCAAACATAAGGTTTTAAACACCGGTAATGGAGAAAAAAATGACGACAGCAAATAGCGTGGTTGACGACGTAGAGGCTTTTCTTGGAAATTGGCCGGGAGAGTATCAGCCGATGCGTGATTATTTCAGGATTTTTTACCGGGAGTTGCAGACCATGGCCGGAGTGAGCCTCAGCTTCAATGCCAGGCCGGGGGTGAGTTATTCACTCCGACCGCACCATAAAAATGTGCTTGGCAGGGAGTTTTTTGCCATAATCGATGTCATCGATGACGAGCCGGAAAACAGATGGCTGTCCGTATGCTTTTACAGGGATATGATAGAGGATCCGGAAGAGCGTGGGGAGACCATTCCCGGAGGCCTTGCCGGCGACGATGGCTATTGCTTCGACTTGAGCGGCGACGACAGTGAGCTTGCCGACTACCTTGTCGCCAGGCTGCATGAGGCGCGAGAGGCAGCGTCAGGTGGCTAATCAGGCAAAACAGGAGTCGGTGACCGGAGCTCAGTTTTTAAAGCTGTGGACCGGCGCCGGCATTCTCCCTCCCCAGGCGATGAACCGGCTGGACATGCCGACATTTCTGATCGGCATGATCGGGCTGGCGCCGAACAGGCCGCCAAAATTTACATGGTCGCCGGCTTCCTTGCCGGGCACCGGAATGAGTCGTGCGGCGGTGGTTTTACCGTTGATAACCCCCAAGGCCATCTCGTCGGCAATAATCGCCGAGATGGTATCGGCGTCCACCGAGCCGGGGATGGCTACCATATCCAGGCCGACGGAGCAGACACAGGTCATCGCCTCGAGCTTTTCCAAGCACAGGGAGCCGTTGCCCACCGCCTCGGCGAGCATTGCGTCTTCCATGACCGGGATAAATGCACCGCTGAGGCCGCCCACGGTCTTGCTGGCAAAGATACCACCTTTTTTCACCGCGTCGTTGAGCATGGCCAGGATGGCAGTCGAACCGGGTGCGCCGATGGCATCGACACCAAGAATCTTGAAGATCTCCCCGACACTGTCGCCGACGGTCGGAGTTGGGGCAAGCGACAGATCGACGACGCCGAATTCGATACCGAGGGAGAGTGACACCGCCCGGCCTATCAGTTCGCCGCAACGAGTGACCCTGAACGTCGTTTGCTTGATCTCCTCTGCCAATTCGTCCAGTTGCAGGGTGCCCGGTGCCGGATGGTTGTGGATAAGCCGCTCCAGTGCCCGGGCAATGACCCCCGGGCCGCTGACTCCGACATTGAGTACTGCTTCCGCCTCTTCCAGGCCGTGAATGGCTCCGGCCATAAATGGATTGTCGCCGGGCTGATTGCAGAAGACCACGAATTTGGCGGCGCCGAAACCGCCCTGATCGGCGGTCATCTCCGCCAGATCCTTGACGGTTTTGCCCATCATCGCCACGGCGTCCATGTTGATGCCTTTCTGGGTAGTGGCGATGTTGATGGAGGCACAGACTTTGTTGGTGGCGGCCAGCGCCGCTGGGATGGAGGCAATAAACTCACGATCGGTGGCGGTCATACCTTTTTCCACCTGGGCGGAAAAACCGCCGAGGATGTCCACCCCCACCGCGGTCGCCGCTTCATCGAGGGTTATAGCCAGGCGAACGAAATCTTGCCGGTTAAAACCGGCGCCGACAAAGGCGATCGGGGTGACGGCAATGCGTTTGTTGACAACCGGAATCCCGTATTTTCTGCTCATCGCTTCACAGGTGGCGACAAAGTTTCCGGCATAACTCTCTATTTTACTGCGGATTTTCTCGCAGGTCTGGTCGATATTTCCACCCCGGCAATCAAGAAGATTAAGACCCATGGTCACTGTTCGGACATCAAGATTTTCCTTTTGAATCATCTCGACGGTGGCAAGAATCTGGTCTGAACGTAACATGATAAACGTCTCCTGGTTGGCTGGGTTGGCAAAAGGGGTGTCTACGGCGGCAAGGCTATTGCGCCGCTCAAGGCATAGATATTTCGTGGGTTACCTGAAAAATATCGTTGTGTTGGATCATCACGGTGAGATCGCTCTGCCGGGAATAGTCGTCAAGCTCTTTCTGGAGGCGTTCAAGTTCAAGGCTGCATTTTCGTAAATCCAATTGCAAGGCCATGGTGTACTGGTCGTTTTTGAGCGTTGTGGCAAGATCCAGAATATTGATATTGTGATCAAAACAGAACTGGCTGATGCCATGTACTATACCGGCCTTGTTCGGACCTTGGACAGTGAGAATATAGGTTTCTGCCGGTGGTTTTTCGGCACCACCATCGATGTTTGCCGACAATTCCTTGATGGAAACCTCGAATTTGCTATCGGTCTTGATGTGCGAGATAGCCGCCACCAGATCTTCCTTGGTGACTTGCGAATCGAACGAGGCACTGAGGATCATCGTCAAATAGCCGCAGAGTACGGTTTGGTTCAAATCGGCGAGGTCTCCTCCCAATTGATAGATGGCACCGGTAATGCTGGCAATAATGCCCGGGCGGTCTTTGGACATCACGGAAATGATCATTTGTTTCTTCATGTTCTTTACTCCTGCCAGGGGCTGCTATAATTTTTCCGGTAAGGAAGTTGAGACTTTTTTGCTCTCCGATGTCAGAGGAATCGGCCATTATTCCACGCTTTGGGAAAATCATCAAGGACGAAAAAAACCTTTCTTTGTCACCTCTACTGCCTCGGGCCGGAGAAGGTTCAAGGTGTCCGGCGAATTAATGGGTGTATTTTACCGGTTGCTTGTGTAATTTAGGAGCCATTGGCAAATAATATACAAATTGGATGCGAGAATGAAAAAGAACGTCTTTGTTGCAGATCTGAAAGAAGGAGCGCGGATTGATGACCTTTTTCTGGTCAAGTCGGCAAAGCTCGGGGAAACCAGGGTCGGTAAACCGTATCTGGTGCTGACGGTCATGGACAAGAGCGGCGAGATTTCCGGGCCGATCTGGGAGAACGTTGAGGCGCTGCAGAATCTTTGTGTGCCCGCCGAGGTTGTTCGCCTGGTCGGTATAGTGCAATCGTATCGAGAAAAACCCCAGCTGAAGATCGATACCATCCATAAAGTGCCGCAGGAGGATATCAATCCCGGTCTTTTTTTCCCTTCGTCGACAAGAAACCTGGAAGAAATGGCCGACGAGCTCCATACGCTCATTCAGAGCGTCAGCAACCCATATCTGAAAAAAATTCTCGGCCATTTTTTTAAAAAGGGCGAGATCTGGGAAAGGTTTCAGGAAGCCCCTGCCGCCAAGGCTATCCATCACGCTTATGTAGGTGGATTGCTCGAACATTCTCTGTCGATTGGGCGAATTGCCGATTTTCTTGCCGGCCACTATGCCGGTGTCGATCGTTCCCTTTTGATCGCCGGTGCCCTTCTTCATGATATCGGTAAAATCGAAGAATTAACCATGGTCGGTGGGCTGGTCGAATATACGGTGAAAGGCAGATTGAAGGGACATCTGGTTATTGGCAGCGAGATGATCGCCCTGGCTGCCGGAAAAATTCGCGATTTCCCAGAAGAGTTGGCGGAACAGCTGCAGCATCTTATCCTCAGCCATCACGGGCGGCAGGAGTTCGGTTCACCGGCGGTGCCGATGACGGTCGAGGCCTTTATCCTGAGTTTTCTCGACGACCTTGATGCCAAGATGAATATTACCGAGCAACTGCGTCGGAAAATGGCGGGAAACGAGTTGACCTGGACGGAGTATCAACGTTCCCTGGAACGTTATCTGTACCTTGGTGGCCTGCCCAAGCAGGAAGTTCAGCCGGAGGAGACACGAGGAGAGAGCAACAGCCGGCAACCATCTCTTTTTTAGTGAGCAATGGCGCCGATGTCCGATACTTCACCTCTCTGTTTTACAGAGCTTTACGGGCAGGAAAAGGCTAAACACCTGTTCAGCCGCTCCCTTATTGCCGGTCGGGTGCCGCACGCCTATCTTTTCCGCGGTCCGGATGGGGTCGGTAAACGACTCTTTGCCCAAGGGGTGGCGGCTGCTATCAACTGTCGAGATCGCCTTGGAGCGGCAGCCTGCGGCCACTGTTCGTCCTGTCGGAAGTTTCGGTCGGGCAATCATCCTGACTTCCTGGTCATCCGTCCCATGAAAGGAATGATCAAGATCGAGCAGATTCGCCAACTTGCCAAGGAACTGAGTTACCCGCCCTTTGAATCGAAAACGCGCATCGTGGTGCTTGAGGATGTGCATACCATGCGGCGGGAAGCGGCGAACAGCCTGTTGAAAACCCTGGAGGAACCGCCGGCCGACAACCTTCTGGTTCTGACTGCCGAAACGTCGCAGGAGATCCTCGCCACCCTCACCTCACGATGCCAGGTGGTGCCCTTCACCCAACTCAGCACCGGTGACACGGCGGCAATTCTTATGACCCATGGTGTCGAAACCGATGCTGCCCTGCTCCTTGCCAGACTCTCCGAAGGAAGCCCGGGCCGGGCGATGCTTTTTCAAAAAAGTGAAATGATTACCCTGTGGCGCGAGACCGTCGGTGTCCTTTCCGATCCGGCCATACTGCCGGATCGCGATGTTGGGGTGCTGCTACGACTGGCGGAAAGGATGGCGGCTCAAAAAGATGATCTTCCGCCTTTTTTAGGACTCTTGAAAATTTGGCTCCGCGATCAACTTTTGCCCGCACCAGCGACAGGAGATATTGCTAAGGATGACTTCAGACCACGGAAAAGCTGGAGTTCAGCCGAACTATTTGCTAAATTGCAGGCAATTTCCAGAGCGGAGCGGGAACTTGCCCGAAATTGCAATCGCAATCTGGTCTGTGAGGTGCTGTTGTTTGCCTTGCAATGATGCATTATGCCGTTTCCGACGGAATATGGGAGAAGATGAAATTTCATGACAGTAAATGATATAGTAAAAGATGACTCTGCAACAGAAACAGCGCCTGAAGACCTGAGCTACTACCGGATTCAGTTTCGCCGGGGTGGACAACAGTTCACCGCCGCTGCGGAAATTCCAGCGTGTTTGGCCGGTACGGTGATAATGGTGCGGACCGATCATGGTATTGAACCGGCAACTATTGCCGGGTATTCACCGATATGCGGTTGTAGGGGGGAAAGCCGTCAGGCAAATTATCTCATTGAAAGACTGGCAACCCTTGAGGAGCGTGAAAAATATGTTGGTCTCGCGGAAAGTGAAGATCGGGCTTTTTACGTCTGCACCGGGTTGATCGAAAGCCATCAACTCAGCATGAAGCTTGTCAGGGTCGAGCGTTTTTTCAACGGCAGTAAGATGATTTTTTATTTTACCGCCGATAGCCGGGTCGATTTTCGTGGTTTGGTCAAGGATCTGGTACAGGAATTTCGCACTCGGGTGGAAATGCGCCAGGTCGGGGTCCGCCACGAGACCAAGATGATCGGCGGCATTGGTACCTGTGGCCGAGAGCTGTGCTGCTCTTCCTTTATCAAGAATTTTGATTCGGTCTCGATTAAAATGGCCAAGGAGCAGGACCTGCCCCTCAACCCGACAAAGATCTCCGGAGTCTGCAACAGGTTGTTGTGCTGTCTCACCTATGAATATGAAACCTATCGAAAACAGCGCAAGAATATGCCAAAATCCGGGAAACGGATAAAAATAGACGATGAAGAGTACCTGGTCAAACGCCAGAACCCGCTGCAGGAATCGATTGTCGCCGAAAATAGCGCCGGCGAGGAGGTTGTTCTAGGGAAACGGGAGTGGAAAATGTTCCAGCAGGTGAAAAAAGAGATACAGGAAAAAAAGAAAGAGAGAAAGAGCGGCGAGCCGGATGAAACACATCCGCCCAAACTTGACCGGGGTGGCTTGCCACCGAAGGTTTTGACAGAATAACTGATGGAACTATGACTACCTATATTACCACACCCATATACTACGTGAATGCCCAGCCGCATCTCGGCCATGCCTATACGACAATCGTCGCTGACACCTACAGCCGCTTCAAGCGGTTATGTGGCGAGAGGGTTCGTTTTCAGACCGGCACCGATGAGCACGGCGATAAGATCGTCAAGGCCGCGGAACTCGAGGACGTCCCGCCGCGCCAGTATGTCGACCGGATCAGTGCCCTGTTTCGAGAAACCTGGCCGCTGCTGCAAGTTGAAGCCGACCATTTTATCAGGACCACCGATGCGGCGCATGTCGCCGTAGTCAGGGATATCCTCCAGAAGGTTTACGATCGCGGGGATATCTATTTTGATGAATATTCCGGCCTGTATTGCCGGGGCTGTGAACGCTACCTGATGGAAAAGGAGCTAGTCGACGGTAATTGTCCGGACCACCAGACGCCACCCCAGGAAATTGCCGAACAAAATTATTTTTTCCGGATGTCTCGCTACCAACAGCCGCTCATCGAGCATATTCGCAATAATCCCGAGTTCATCACCCCGGAGAGATACCGCAACGAAGTCCTGGCCTTTCTCAGCGAACCGTTGACCGATCTGTGCATTTCCCGGCCGAAATCCCGTCTGACCTGGGGTATCGAACTACCCTTCGACGATACATTCGTCACCTATGTCTGGTTTGACGCCCTGATCAATTATCTCACCGGCTTAGGCTATCCCGACGGTCCGGATTTTCATGAATTCTGGTCGGTTGCCGAGCACCTCATCGCCAAGGATATTCTCAAACCCCATGCCATTTATTGGCCAACCATGCTTATGGCCATTGGGTTGCCGCTGTATCAAAAGCTTCATGTGCACGGTTACTGGAACGTTGACGAGACCAAGATGTCCAAGAGCATCGGTAATGTCGTCCGGCCGAAAGATCTGGTAGAGGCCTACGGCGTCGATACCCTTCGCTATTTTGTCCTCCGTGAGATGTCGTTTGGTCTCGATTCTTCTTTTAGTTGCGAAGGGATAGTGGCCCGGCAAAATGCCGATCTGGCCAACGACCTTGGCAATCTCTTCAGTCGGGCGACCACCATGGTATGGAAATACCGGGCGGGGCGGGTACCTGCTCCGAGCGAGCCGAGCGAAGAAGATCGACCTCTCCGTGAGGCGGTGGAGACAATGCTTCGCGAGTACCGGCAGACGATGGCCGAGTTTCGCTTTCACCTCGGTTTGCAGGCGGTTTGGGAACTGGTCAGCCTTGCCAATAAATATATCGTGAGCAATGAACCGTGGGCCTTGGCAAAAAATGTGGAAAAGGTGGCAAGACTTGATACCGTCCTCTATAATCTCCTCGAATGTCTCCGCCTGCTGACGCTCACCCTGCAGCCGGTCATGCCCGGAGCGGCAGCCAAGATGGCGGCTGGCCTCGGAATTGCCGCCGATGATCCACTCGTAGCCTCTCTTGACAGAGGTGGTGCTTGGGGCCTGCTTGTCCCGGGAGGGGAACTGACGGCAGTTGCCACACTTTTCCCGCGATTGGAGGGCACGGTCGTGCCGGGTGGAAAGGCCAAGAATATAGAGCAAAAAGATACAAAAAAGCAGGATTCACCAGCCGTGGCGGAGGTCGATAGAGTCGAATTTTCGCATTTTCAGAAACTCGATCTCCGGATCGCGGAGATAATAGCCGTCGAACCGATAAAAAACTCAAAGAAGCTGTTGAAAGTCACAGTGCTTGCCCCGGAAGAAAGGACAATAGTCGCCGGGATTGCCGAACACTACCGTTCGGAAGAATTAATCGGCAGCCAGGTCATCATCGTTGCCAATCTCAAACCGGCAAAACTTATGGGAGTAAGCTCGCACGGCATGATACTGGCGGCGAAAACCCAAGTTGACGGCAAAGAAAAATTGGTTCTTTCCAGGGTGCATGAAAGAGTTGCGCCCGGCAGCAAGGTCGCGTGATCAAAAAGGAGAATCTATGTTTGTAGTCAATAATTTTATGTCGGCAATCGCCCAACTTCTCGATTTCCTTTTGACCGCCTATATGTGGATCATCATCGGTCGGGCGATTATCTCCTGGGTCAATGCCGACCCCTACAATCCGGTTGTCCGATTTCTCTACGAGGCAACCGAACCGGTATTGAGCCGCATCCGCCGTTGGTTGCCGATAAGTTTCGGCAGTATCGATTTTTCACCAATGATCCTCATTCTTGGAATAATGTTTTTGCAGAGTTTTCTTGTCGCGACTCTTCGCCAATTAGCTATGCGAATGGGTTGAAAAGACAAGGAGAAGTTTGCTGTTTCTGGTCTTTAATGGAGCCTTGCGGCAGGCTCCGAGAAACACAGAAGATTTTCAAACGAACACCAGAGAAGCCTCTTTCGGCTATTGGGATTCCGGCATATTCACACAACATCTACAATGGAGCCAGCCATGCTAACACCGCAGGCAATAAAAGATCAGGATTTTCAGATTAAATTCAGGGGATATGACGCGATAGAGGTGAAAGCCTACCTGGAGCTGCTCGCCGAGGACTATTTTGAATTGACCGAACAGAATCGCCTGCATGGGGAAGAGATCGAATCGCTTAAAACGGAATTGGAATTTCTTCAGCGGGAAAAAGATAGCCTTGCTGCGGAGGTGCGGTTGAGTCAGGAAAATGCCGAAGGTATCCAGTCTCAGATCGATCAGGGCTATAAACACAAGGATAAGGAGATCAGCGATCTGAGAGCCGAGACTGAAGGGATGAGGGCGAAATCTCTGGTCGTTGAGGAAGAAAATCGTGTTTTGCAGGGCAAACTGACCGGTTTGGAAGAAAAACTTGCCGGCGGAGTTGGGGTCAGTATTCATGAACAGGCGGAAATTGAGAAACTTCGTGCGAAAATTGAACTGCTCGAAGAGCAGAATCGGGAACTGAAACAACAGGGACTTGATTTTAAAACCACTATTCTCGCCGCTCAGAAATTTGCCGACAGCCTGCGGCAAAGCAGTGAAGAGGACGCGCAACGAATAATGGAGAAGGCCCGTGCCGATGTACAGAAATTTCGCACCGAGGCCAATGCCGAACTGTCGAGATTGCCGAAAGAGATAGAAAAGCTGCATCAACAGAGAATCAAGGTGCGGGATGACTTACGGGCAATGCTGCACTCTTATCTTGAAGCGTTAGAGATCTTCCCCGACCAGGAGTTGGCGGGAAAGGAAGATGATCTCTCTGATCTCTTTGAGAGCATCCTCCTGCCGGAGGATGAAAATGCCGATCCCGATGATATCGGCGATATTAATATGGATCTCGCCTGATTAAATCATGCCCTATCTCTCGCAATTAGCCGATGGAACCGTCATGGTCCGGTTGCATGTCCAGCCGAAGGCATCCAAAACCAGGATATGCGGGTTCTTTGATGGGTGTCTGAAGCTTGCTATCCTTGCGCCACCGGTCGATGGGAAGGCCAATGAGGAAGTCATAAAATTTCTTGCCGGTCTGTTGGCCATTCCGGGACGGGATATAACTTTAAAATCGGGAGCCCGGGGGCGAAGAAAACAGCTGCTCGTACGCGGTCTGACGGAGGGTGAGGTGCGCCGTAAGCTTTCAACTGATCACCATTCGATAACCCGCAAGAATCGGTAAAACGACAGGTAGGCCGGTCATGTTTAATTGTGTTTACGCGGCAATAAAAAGGAGATGACGAAGCCTGCGGTATTGATGCCAGCGAGAATCAGACCAAGGATGCCGAGGGTGCCTATAAACCCCGGTTGCCGTGACATCCGATCGGCGAGGATAAGAATGGAGGAACCGACGATCAAGGCGGCAATGATCATGGCAATGCCCATCAGGCGACTGGAGGTGTCGAGCTGTTCGGAGAGGTGTTCTATCCTTTTCAGTTCAAGATTGAGGGTGAAGCGACTGTGCCTGGCATGGTCAAGAAAGCGCTGCAGATCTCCCGGCAAATCTTCGAGAATCTCAAAAGAGCTGGCAAGCATTTTGAAAACACGCTCGCGGATTGCCCCCATGCTGTGTCGGTTGATGACGATTTCCTGAATTTGCGGTTCGACGTGTTTGAGCACGTCAAAGGTCGGATCAAAGTGAGCGGCGACCCCTTCGATGGTAGTCAAAGCCTTGGTCAACAGCATCAAGTCACTGGGGCACTGGATCCGGTAGCGTTGCAGCATGCCGAAGAAATCGGAAAGCAGGCCGGTTATATTCAGATGCTGCAGATCGGTGTTACGGAAATGTTCGGTGAGATGTCGCAGTTCAAGGCGAAAATCGCGACTGTCGGTGACCGCCGGATCAACCTCGGTGAGTTCAATGACCACCCGGCATAATTTATCAATATCCCCTTTTACCACTCCCGCCACCAGATTGATGAGTTGTTCCGTGGTTTTTCGGTCGAGTTGTCCGGTCATGCCGCAGTCGATGAAACAGAGCTTGCCCTCCGGCAGCAGAAAGATGTTGCCGGGGTGGGGGTCGGCATGAAAGAAGCCAAAGCGCAGACACTGTTTGAAGACTGCATCCGTGCCGTTGGCGACGATGGTCCGTCGTTCGAGAGCAGTCAACTCCTCGGGGCGAACGGTTGCCAGGAGTCTGCCCTGGATTTCCTGCATGGTTAAGACATTCCGGGTGGTTGCCGTCCAATACACCTTGGGAAAGGTGATGTGGTGATCACCTTCAAAATAGCGGCGCAGCCGTTCGGTGGATTGGCCCTCGATAATAAGGTTCAGTTCCTTCAGCAGTTCCCTGGAAAACTCTTTGGCCACGGCGGTCGGGCTGTAACCGAGATCGGAGAAATATTGCTCCAGGAGTTGCGCCAGGCTTTCCACCAGGGCCATGTCTTCTTCGATCAGTTCTCTTGCCCCGGGCCGTATAACCTTGATCACCACCGCAGTTCCGTCCAGGAGGACCGCCCGATGCACCTGGGCGATTGAAGCGGCGGCCAAGGGAGTTTCATCGAGAGAGGTGAAAATCAGATCGAGTCGGCCCGGAAATTCCAGGGTCAAAACCTGATAAATATCGGCAAAGGGGACAACTTGGCAATTGTCCTGGAGTTTTTTGAATTCATTCGCCCATTCCGGGGGGATAAGATCCGGACGGGTGGACAGGATCTGACCAAGCTTGATGAAGGTTGGGCCGAGTTCTTCAAGAACCATGCGCACCCGAACCGGCCGAGGGAGATTTTCATTGCCGTTGCCGGGAGGGGTCTCGAGCTCTTCCTTGTTGCCGCCGAGGAGGCGATGTAGGCCGGTGTCCTGGACCAGCTGGCGAAAGCCGAATTTGCTCAGCACCTTAACGATTTCAGCAAATCTTCGGGTGTTTCTGATAGTGCGTTTGATCGAGGTGATTTTCATGCGGAGGCAAAGATACTGAGGATTGCCTGATCACTTTGCCGGCTGCGTTTCAGTCCTTCAAACCAGAGTCCAAGGTTGTCGTCGTTCCAATCGAGTCCGATTTCCAGCCAGAGGTTACCTGTTTCCGGCAGGAAATCGGCAAACATTTTGGATACATCTTCGGCCCTGAGCATTTCCGGACTGCAGTACATGAGGGAAAGAATGTCGGCAACCTGAATGATAAGGGGATATTGGCGGTAGGCAGCGGCTTCCTGCGGTGCATGATGGTAGCCTATGGCCGCAACCAGCTGATCCGGGAGCAGCCATTTTTTAGCCAGCTGCAACCCCACCTGATCATGGCTTATGGCGAAATTTTTCCGCTCCTCGGCTATTTTATCGAAAAGAGGGTGGTTGGCAAGTTCCTGCAAGATCGGATATTGTTCGGGAAAGGTGAGGTACATCGCCAGCTTGCCGATATCGTGAATGAGTCCGGCAATGAACAGTTCGCTGGGGGAGAGATGCAGATGCTCACCAATGATCTTCGCCGCTAAACCACAGGTGAAGGTGTGTTCCCAGAAGAGGCCGACCGTATGCCTCGTTTCCCTGGTCATCTTCGGAAACGAGGCAAAAATTGCCTTACCAATAATAATGTTTCTGATCTCTTCATATCCCAGCACAACAACTGCCCGTTCAAGGGTGCTCACTTCCCTGGGAATACCGAAAAATGCCGAGTTTGCCACCTTGAGGATGGTGGCGCACATGGCCTGATCAGGGAGAATGACCTGGATCAGATCATTGGCACTGCTCTCGGGATTGGCCGTCACTGTCATAATCTTAGTAACGATTGCCGGCAAGGCCGGAAACGATTCAATCCGGGAATTTATCGAGTGGAGATAATGATCTGTCATGGTTTGAGGTGTGGAAAGATATTGAACAGATCCAGACGGGCTTGTTCAAGGATATTTTGATCCAGGTTGAGAAGACGATTTTTTTCGATAACGGTGAAAACTTGACCTACTAAAAACGGATCAAATTGCTTGCCGGCTCCCTTGGTCAATTCGGATAAGATCTCTTCGGCAGTGAGCTTTCGACGGTAGGGACGTTCGGCGTTCATCGCCGCAACCGCATCAATGATTGTAAATATTCTTGCACCAAGAGGGATCTCGTCACCTTTCAGGCCGCGCGGATGGCCGGTGCCGTCATAGCGCTCGCCCTGGCACAGTAACACCTCCCGTTCATTGGCGAAGTAATCAAATATATTAGTAAGTTCAGTGAGCTTGAATGGCAAGTCGTCAATAATTTTTCGTTCTTTGTATGATAGTTGCTCGGGTTTGCTGATCAGATCATTATGGAGGAGAGAGCGAAAACTGTTGCAGAGGGTAATGGCGTTAAGAAAGGTCTCGATATGTTGTCCTGGCAAACCGAGCTGTTGGCCGAGGAGGGTGACGTAGTGAGAGACCGTAGCTGCATGGATCTGATGGCCGGAGCCGGCGACATTCTTGGCGAGCAGCTGAACGGAGTCTATTGCCGAACTTCTCGTCCTTTCCATTATGCGCTGAAGCGAGTCCCTGAGGAACACCATCGACTTTCTGGGAGTCAGCTGGCCCGGGCAGTTCAGAGGACTGAAGACCTTCAGTCTGTTGCGTCCTCGGGCCTTAGCCATGAAGAGAGCTGTTTCCGCCATATTTATAAAATCGTCGTGGCTGGTCGGATTATGAATCCGTAAGGAAACAAGACCCATGGAGATCGTTATGTTTTGGGTTATCTGGCGCTGGGTGAAGGGTTTATCGCAACAGGCCTTGCGTATTCTCTCGGCAATTTTTTTAGCCTCATTGATATCTGTACGTGGCATGAGAACAACAAAATCTTCACCCGAGAAACGGTAACAACTGTCAGTCTTTCGCGAGGTTGTAGTCAGTCTGGCTGCCATTTCGTTCAGGACGAAATCACCGTATTTCTGGCCGGAGGTTTTGTTGACGGTATTGAAAAAATCGATGTTGAGGAGCAGCAGGGAAAGGTCTTCGCCGCAATTTTTGGTATTCTCCATAATCTGCATCAGATTTGCAGTGAGATGACGCCGATTATACAGTCCCGTAAGTCCGTCCCGGGTGGAGAAGGCATCGAGTTGCCGATTGAGAGTGGTGGAATTGGCATGATGTTCAACACTCATTTGCTGCACCCGGCAGAGGAATTTGATTTTGTTAAAGAAAACCTCGATGGGCACGGGGAGCAACAAATAGTCGAGTAACAACTTGTCCTTGAATCGCTGAAAAAGAGCAGGCACCGCGGCCTCGGTGCCGAGGAAGAGGATCGGGGTGGAAGGCGGCAGGGCAGTGTGTTCCAAGAGCATTTGGACCTCTTCAGCAGTCTCGGAAATGAGTATAAGCTTAGCTTTGCGCAACGCCTCGGTGGTGGGAAAGACCCCTGCGGATATATAAAGAGCTGACACGCAGAGATCATGGACAAGCTCCTGAAGGCGCTGGTCCGTGCCGAGATCTGAGGCTGTGAGATACCGTATATCGGTCATGGCGCAAAGGATTCTTGGTTCATTTTCCTGCGGCGAACAAAATGTCTTCATTTTTTGCAGGATGATCTATCATATTGTCAAAGTATATATTTTCTCATTACAAAAAAGCAAGTGTTTAGAATATTGTTTCATTTTGTCCATGAATCACCCATGACCCGGACTCTTTCTGTCAGAAAGGGATAAACGAATTGCCGGAGCAATCGTGTCGGGCAAAAGCCTGTTTGAGGAGTTCGGTGAATTGTCCCTTGATCTGTTTGAACGGTGGGAGGAGGTTAAGCAACACCGCGCTTTCATTGACAGGAGGGGGGAGGGCGAGGCGCAGATCGTGCTCGATGTTATTGCTAGACTGAAGGCTAGCCTGGGAATGGAGAAATTTTATTCGTTCTGAATCCGGGGAATCGAGATTACGGAGAAAACAGAGAATTTCGGAAAGATCATTATGGCGTTGGAATCTTTCAATCTCCTGACAAATTTCGGCATGTTCATCCTGGAACAGGAGGTACATGTCTCGATATGTTGCAATATCATCAGCTAGGGAGTGGTAGACAATGGTTGCTAACCCGCGAAATCTTCGCCAACGGGTGAATCCTTCACCCCGCATAGCCATAAAGAGCTCCTGAACTTGCAAGAATGATTGCCGACTGCACAAACTCAGGGCGTAGTCCCTAGGCAGACCGACAAGATTTACGAACGAGCAAAATAGACGCGGTTCTTGGAGAAGATATTGCGTTCGGCAAAGATCAAGCCGGACTGCGGCTTCAAGTTCTCGGCCGCTTTCTTGTAACCTAGTCAGATACTCTTTCGACTGGTTTTCAATCCGGGTACGAAAACCGAAATAACGGTTGGCCATTTCCAGTTTTACCTCGTAGGCGATGGCGTTAGCGATGTTTTCCATGTCGAAAACCGGGTAGTGAGGGGGAGAAGGTGGGAAATCGCCAGTCAAGCGATGGCATCCAATGGGTAAGGGTAGTATAGTATGAATGCTAAGAAGATGCATCGTACTTTTAAACGGATAGGATAATGGCTCTGAGAGAATCACGGGATGATGTTACCGCTCTAATTAAAGAGCGAGCAGATATTGTGCAAATTATAGGGGAATGCGTAGAGCTTAAGCGGAGTGGTGTGCGCTTTCTTGGGCGGTGTCCGTTCCATGGCGAAAAAACCCCCTCTTTTTCGGTGCATGCAGGTCAGCAGTTTTACCATTGCTTTGGTTGTGGTGAGTCCGGTGATGTGTTTAGCTTTATGATGAAATATCATAATTTTGACTTTCCAACCGCCTTAAAGGAACTGGCCAAAAGATATCAGATAGAGTTGCCGGAGCATCGCCCGTCAAAAGAGGAGGAGCAGCGAGCGAAAAAGAGCGAATTGCTTTTTGCTGTCAACGACCGGTGCGCGATTATTTTCAGTCGTTATCTGCAGGAGGCGCCAGGTGCCAGGGTGGCCCGGGACTATTTAAACAAGAGGGGAGTCAGTTCCGAGCTGGTGACCCGTTTTCGTATCGGCTACGCGCCGGCGGTTGGAGGGGCCGGTTGGAATTTTCTTGGTAGCCAGCTTGGCAAGGAAGAAGTGAAAACCGCAGTAGAAGCCGGCCTCTTGGTGGAAAAGGAACAAGGTGGTAGTTATGATCGTTTCCGGGACCGGATACTCTTCCCCATTTCCGATATTAGCGGCCGAATCTGCGGCTTCGGCGGAAGGATTGTCGGAGAGGGTCAGCCGAAATATCTCAATTCTCCGGAAAGTCTGGTATTTAACAAAGGCAAATTGTTGCTTGGTCTGTTTCAGCAAAAAGAATTCATCAGGCGACAAAATCATGCGGTATTAGTCGAGGGGAATTTCGATCTCATTTCTTTAGTTGCCCATGGGTGCAATCATGTGGCGGCACCCCTCGGGACTGCCTTGACCCGGGAGCAGCTTCGACTGCTTAAACGTTTCGCCGAAAAAATAACGCTTCTATTTGATGGAGACAATGCAGGAAGAAAGGCAGCAGTCCGGGCAGTGCCGCTCTTTCTCGCCGAACAGATTCCCGGTCGTGTTGCTTTTCTGCCGGCGGGGCATGACCCGGATACCTTTGTCCGGGAGAAGGGAGTGACGGAACTGAACGCTCTTCTTGATCAAGCGGTTGCTCTGCCTGAGTTTGCCCTGGAACAGATGATAGATCAGCATGGGCTTACCCTTGATGGCAAGAGCAAGATCGTTGAAGAGTTGAAACCGTTGATCGCTGCTGCGGTTTCTCCCCTGCAACGCTCGCTTTTTATTGCCCATTTTGCAGACAAGCTGGGCCTTCCGCCGGGTCAACTCGATGCTAATCTTTTGCCTGCATCGGTGTCGCGCGTAGAGTCGCTACCTCCACCGGTTCATAAACCCCGAGCAGATCAGGGCGCGGTACTGGCCATGGCACAGCGCCAACTCGTTGAATTTATGATTCTTCATCCGCAATATTTTTCTCGGCTTGCTGAGGGAGGTCTTAGGAATTGTTTGACTGGCGGTATCGGCGAAATACTCTATCTGGAGCTGGAGAGCCTCCTTGCCGCAAATCCCCATGCCGAACCCGAAGAATTATTGACCGTATTGCCCGAGGGTGCCGAACGAAGGCTGGTTGCCGATCTTCTCCTCCGTGCTCCGGTTCATAAAACGGACGGCGACGAAAACAGATCTGCAAACGAAGTCAGCGACTTACTGGACTATCTGCACAAATTTCAATTGAAAAAGCAATCGGAGGAACTCATGCAGCGCATTCACCAGGCCGATAAATCGGGTAATTACCAGCAATTACAGGAGCTGCTGATGGAGAAGGTTGAGATCAACAGAAGGTTGCATGGTTAGGAATTGAAACTCGGCAGTTTGTGTTTGTGGCGTATGTAAAAAGCGTTTGAAGCGGATGGGATTGTTAGAAGTAGCCTGCGGTTGAAAATGGACAATGGTTCTGTAGTTGAGTGCCGATTTTCCCGAAAAATGATGTAAGAATCTAAATACTTTTAACATTGCAAGGAAAATTCTTGACATTTCCACCTGTTTCGTTTGATTGGAGTCTGTATCTGAATGAATGACCGGTTCTCGCCGGTTGTTAAATATTTTGGATGTGGGGTGGGACTGATTGGCAAGAGAGGCATATTGGTTTTACCGAGATTTGCTCACAGGAGAGATGCATGGCGTTGGCGGGAAATGAAGACGATATAGTCAGGGAGGCCGATGAGGTCATGAGAGATTACGATTTGCAAGACGACCCATCATCCTACGCTTTAACTGATGATTTTACCGATGACCTTGCCGATGAACTGATTGTTCCCACAGAATTATCCGATTTTCAGCAAGACAAAAGGACCGCCCAGATTCAAGATCGCCGGAGCACTGCTCTGAGTGATCGACGTAAGAGAGACCGAAGGAGGGCAGCGCGATATTCGGAGGAACAGGACAAAATAAGCAAATCGAAGGGTTCTATAGACCCTATGAATATTTATCTTCGTGAAATGGGAACACTGACCCTGCTCAACCACGAAGAAGAATTGAAGCTTGCCAAAATGATGGAGGTTGGCAAACAACGGGTTCAGAATGCTGTTCTCAAAGCCCCACTGGCAATCCCTGCTTTACTTGAGGTGGTTCGAGGTCTTGATGCTAACAGTGACAGGATCTGCCAGATTCTCGGCGGCATTCTTGACAATAAACCTGGTACGGTAAAAAGGGAAAGTCGGGACTTTTTGGCTCTCGTTGAACGGGCTGTCGACCTCAATGCAAAAAGAGAGGGGTTGCTTTTGGCGTATCTCCAGCTGCCGGAACAAACTGCTGAAGCCTCTGCCATTTTTCAAGAAATTCTGAAGACTGGCGAAGAAATTGCCGGGTTGTTTGCTGAAAAATTTATCTGTGTCGAATGCATCAAGGCGATGGCCGATGGACTGGAGGAGCTGTCGAAACGCTTTCGGAAAGTCCTTGTTGAGTTGATGCATCAGCATAGCAGCCAAATATCTTCCGCGCCCCATACCGCTTTGCCCGAAGCGCTTTCGCGGCAGGTTAATCGTCAGATGCTCGAAGAGTCCGGCATTGATGAATTGCAGCTGCAACAGACCCTCAAGGAAATTGATGTCGGTTGGGATGCCTATAAACAAGCTAAAGAAGGATTGGTGCGGGCGAATTTGCGTCTGGTGATTTCGGTATCCAAAAAATTTGTCAATCGCGGCCTGCAGTTCTCCGATCTTATTCAAGAAGGTAACATCGGATTGATGAAGGCGGTGGAGAAATTCGACTATCACCGCGGTTACAAATTCAGTACCTATGCCACATGGTGGATCAGGCAGGCCATAACCCGAGGGATTGCCGATCAGGGGAGAACCATTCGCCTGCCCGTACACATGATTGAGACGATCAATCGACTCCTCAGGGTATCCAAGGATTTTCTCCTTGAAGAACATCGGGAACCGACACCCGAGGAGATGGCTAAACAGCTGGGAACCGAAGTGGGAAAGGTCAAGTCGGCACTGAAGATTGCAAAAGATGCCATCTCTCTTGACACCCCCGTGGGTGACGACGGTGAAACATTTCTTGGCGATTTCATTGAGGATAAAGAAAAACTCGGACCTGATGAAGTGTCGATGGTCGCAAGCCTCAGACAATGTTTGAGTCAGGTAATGTCCTCTCTTTCGCCGCGAGAAGCCAAGGTTTTAAGGTTGCGATACGGCATAGATGTTGATTGTGATCATACCCTTGAGGAGGTAGGCAAGTGTTTTGCAGTCACCAGAGAGCGCATTCGCCAGATCGAGGCCCAGGCGATAATGAAACTGAAGCATCCTTCCCGAGTGGAAGAGTTGAAAGTATTTATGACTGATTGAAAAGTTTTCCTTGCTGGCGTATGTTCGCCCATGAGCTGTATGATTTTGCGGCGGATGGCGGTTCAAACTTGCAATGAACCGGGGAATGCTCGTTCAGTTGATAGGTTTTGATAAAAAGGCAGGCAGAAATTGGCAGCCACCCTCGATTGGATACGTCTTAGCCTGGTGCCTGGACTTGGGCTTTCCAGCTACTGGCGGTTAATTGATCATTTCCATTCCCCCACTGCAGTTCTGGCGGCATCAAAGAAAGAACTTCTCCAGGTAACGGGCATTCGCGAACAGCAGATAGCCGGACTTTTTCAATCTACGGACACCGCTGTCGTTGGAAAGCAAGAACTCGATGGACTGACGGCGGCCGGCGGGTGTGCTCTTTCTTTTGAAGATTCCAGTTATCCACCCTTACTCCGACAACTTGCCGATCCTCCTCCGGTTCTCTATATTATAGGTCGGAAAGAGCTGTTGAGCCGAACGGCTGTTGCCATTGTCGGTTCACGGGCCGCTACCAGTTATGGACGAAAAATTGCTTTTACTCTGGCCAATCGACTTTCCTCCTCTTCGATTACGGTTGTTTCCGGTCTGGCGCTGGGCATAGATGCCGAATCGCATGCCGGTGCTCTTGCCGGAGAAGGGAGTACCGTTGCCGTTCTTGGCTGTGGTCTTGACATCGTATATCCTCGACAGAATCTCCCGCTTTTTCGAAAAATCGCAGAAAGCGGGGTTTTGGTGTCCGAATATCCCCTTGGCACTCGCCCTGAAGGCTTCCGCTTTCCGGCACGCAACAGGATTATTGCCGGGCTGAGTAAAGGCGTTGTTGTTGTTGAAGCGGCGAAACGCTCCGGTTCACTCATCACCGCGCAGATTGCCCTTGATTGCGGGCGAGAGGTTTTTGCCGTGCCCGGTCATATCGATTCCTGCAAGAGTGAAGGAACGCACTGGCTGCTGAAACAGGGTGCAAAACTGGTGCAGAATGCCGCAGATATTGTCGAAGAGCTCAATATACCAGTTTCTCCCGGCGGCTACTGAAAATTCCGCAAGCACACAAGAAAGTCATTCCGGTCTTGATCCGGATGCGGTAGCATTGCTCAGGCACCTCGATTCCTATCCCCAGGCGCGCGAGGGACTCATTGACAAATCAGGCTTTTCTCCGGCACGGGTCAGTGAACTGCTGCTTTTTTTGGAATTGGATGGGTGGATTGAGATGTTGCCGGGCGACAAGGTAAGGAAAACTCTTCTAAAAGGGTGACGCCCTGGTTTTTATGCGATGGGAATGGTCATAATACAAGAGGAAAAACAGAGGAAAGAAATGAAGCGATTTATGTACATAGCGCCTTCGATATTGTCATCTGATTTCAGTAGATTGGGAGAGGAAATACGGGCTGTTGATGCGGCAGGTGCGGATATTATTCATGTCGATGTTATGGACGGACATTTTGTACCGAACATCACCATCGGCCCATTGATCGTTCAGGCGGCGCGAGCAGTTACCGGCAAAGTGCTCGATGTCCATCTGATGATCAGCGATGCTGATCGATATGTCGATGCCTTTGCCGCTGCCGGTGCCGACTGGATTACCGTACATGTTGAAGCCTGCGATCATCTGCAGCGGACTGTGTCGAGAATAAAGGAACTCGGCAAAAGACCCGGGGTGGTGGTCAATCCGGCCACGTCGCTGTCGACTCTCGATTATATCCTTGAAGAGATTGATCTGGTGATGCTGATGTCGGTCAATCCGGGCTTCGGCGGGCAATCGTTTATTCCCTCGACACTCACCAAAATCAAACAACTGAGGCAGTGTATAACGGAGCGAAAGCTGCAAGTGGATATTGAGGTAGATGGTGGAATAGGTGTCAAAACAATTGCTGATATCGCTGCTGCCGGTGCCAATATTTTTGTTGCGGGATCGGCGGTGTATGGTAGCCCTGATTACCGGGAAACTATTACCTCTCTCCGAGAAATCGCCGCAGGTGCTTCGATAGGTGGTTGTCAATAAATACTGGAGGTAAAGGATGGCTCATCTATTCAAAGGCCTTACCGAGGCAGCTGTGTATCCGGAATTGCTCAGGCTGGCACAAAACCCCTACGATTTAACCGGTGCCGAGGCTCTGCGAGGGGCTGACGGACGACTGGCCCGATATGTGTGTCGTGCACAATTTTGGCACCTGCACTACGGAACAGAAAGAATAGATGACCGGGTGTTGGCCGGGTTGCAGGAACTGGCCGATGACTTGCGCTTGGTAGAGCAGTTCAGGATGATGCGGCGCGGGGTGGTAATGAACCGAATCGACGGTTATGCTTCCGAAAATCGCCAAGTTCTCCATACTGCCACTAGGGACCTCTTTGATACGCCTCCGGCCGAACCTCAGGCGAGTCGGGAGGCACTGAGAGAAATTGAAAAGCTAAGAACATTTCTTACTGATCTTGAAACCGGCCAGGTGGTCAATAAAAATGGTCAACCCTTCGATACTATGGTGCATATCGGGATTGGCGGTTCCGATCTTGGCCCGCGGGCCATCTTTGAGGCTCTCAGGCCATATGGTCTGCCAGGGCGTAAAGTTCATTTCATTGCTAATGTCGATCCAGATGATGCAGCCCGAGTTCTTGCCGAGGTGAATCTCGCCACTACCCTTGTCAACATAGTCTCCAAGAGTGGTACGACCCTGGAAACGCTGACCAATGAGCAGCATGCCCGTCTGGCCCTTGAACGGGCCGGGCTTGATCCCGCGCAGCATTGTCTTGCCGTGACCGGTGAAAAAAGTCCAATGGATAACCCCAGCAGGTATTTGCGCTCTTTTTATATGTATGATTATATTGGTGGCAGATACAGTTCTACCTCCATGGTCGGGGCAGTGATGCTTGGATTTTATATGGGCCTTTCCCAGGTGACGGATTATCTGCAGGGAGCCGCCATCGTTGATCGCGAAGCTGAAGAACCGGATGTCAGAAAAAATATACCCCTCCTTTTGGCGCTTTTAGGAATCTGGAACCATAATTTTCTCGGATTTCCGACTGTCGCCGTTTTGCCATATAGTCAGGGGCTTCATCGTTTTCCGGCGCATCTTCAGCAGTGCGATATGGAAAGCAACGGCAAGTCGATAGACCGGACAGGTGCCGCAGTGGCAACCAAGACCGGGCCGATAATCTGGGGCGAACCGGGCACCAATGGGCAACATGCCTTTTATCAACTCCTGCACCAAGGGACCGAAATCGTACCCGTGGAATTCATCGGCTTTCGTCATTCACAGAATGGCGTGGACACCGTGGTTAATGGATCTACCTCGCAGCAGAAACTGCTGGCAAATCTCTTTGCCCAGATGGTCGCCATGGCCGTCGGACAGTCAGCTGACAATCCCAATAAAAAATTTCCCGGTAATCGCCCATCGTGTCTTCTCTTTGCCGACAGACTCACGCCAAAGGTGATGGGAGCCCTGCTGGCGCTCTATGAAGCGAAGATAGCATTCCAAGGATTTGCCTGGAACATAAATTCCTTTGACCAGGAGGGGGTGCAGTTGGGCAAGGCTCTTGGCGACCGGCTTTCTTCGCGCTATGACCGATCCACTTATGGCCAAGGACAGTCTCGAAAAAGTCTTCCTGAATCAGTTGGTTGATGTCGGGTAACGGCTAATCATTTTGGCTGAATGGATGTTCATTTCGTGGCTGAAAGGTCATTGGATTTTTGTTGACAAAACCATCTCGCACAGCTATTCTCTCAGCCTAATTCGAAAATTCATAATCTTGTTTCGCCATCCAGAAATGTGCAATATATGTGTCAGGAAGATGGAGCGATGATTACGATGAAAAGATAAGCCGAAGGCAGAATTCCGGTTTTGAGTAAACAGTTTTGGTTAAGGTTGCAGTATAAACAGTAATTTAAAGGAGGAAATCATGGCAAAACGTGAGACGCCCTTGTTGGACCAATTGGAGAGTGGCCCGTGGCCAAGCTTCGTGACCGACATTAAGCGCCAGGCGGAAACCAAGCCTGAGTGTTGGGATATTCTTGGCATCCTGGAACTGTCCTACAAAGACAGGATCACCCATTGGAAACACGGCGGCATCGTCGGTGTTTTCGGATACGGTGGTGGTATTGTCGGACGTTACGCTGATGTACCTGAGCTGTTTCCGGGAGTTGAGCATTTTCACACCATTCGTGTTGCTCAGCCTGCTTCGAAGTATTACACCAGTGCCAACCTGCGTCAGCTGATGGCCCTGTGGGAGAAGTACGGTTCCGGTATGACCAACTTTCATGGTTCAACCGGTGACATCATTCTTCTTGGTACTCGTACCGAGAACCTCGAACCCTTCTTCTGGGATCTGACCCATGACATGGGCCAGGATCTTGGTGGCTCCGGATCCAATCTGCGTACTCCTGCCAACTGCATTGGCGAGTCTCGTTGCGAGTGGTCCTGTTATGACACCGAGGAAGTATGTCACTCACTCACCCTGCATTATCAGGATGAGATTCATCGTCCCGCCTTCCCATACAAATTCAAATTCAAGTTCTCCGGTTGTCCGAATGACTGTGTTGCCTCCATCGCCCGTTCCGATATATCCGTTATCGGTACCTGGAGAGATGCAATCCGCATTGATCAGGCTGCGGTCAAAGAGTATGTAGCCGGTAATTACCCAGCCAACGGCGGTGCTCATAGCGGCAGGGACTGGGGTAAGTTCGATATCACCAAGGAAGTTATCAATCTCTGTCCGACGAGCTGTATGTGGTTGGAAGGTGCAGAGCTGAAGATCGACGACAAAGGAATGTACCCGTTGCATGCACTGCATCAACGTTATGCCCCGCGCACTCCGTCCGGGTCTTGACAAAGGTGCCTCGATCTGTGTTGGTGCTAAAGCTCCGATTCTTGATGGCGCGCAGTTTGCCACCTTGATCGTTCCTTTCATCAAGGTCTCCAAAGACAATGACTTTGAGGAATTGATTGAGTTCATTGAGAAGGTGTGGGACTGGTGGATGGAAGTTGGCAAGAACCGTGAGCGTGTTGGTGAAACCATGCAGCGTGTCGGTCTGCCGACTTTCCTCTCGGTAATGGGTGTTGAACCCATCCCGCAGCATGTCAAAGAACCTCGAAGCAATCCGTACATCTTCTGGAGAGAAGAAGAGGTTGAGGGCGGTTTTGAGCGCGACATCGATGAATTCCGTGCTAAACACAAGGCCTGATGCTGTTATAATCTGAGCTAACAATTCATATTAGAAATAAGGAGATTTGCCATGGGTTACAATCCACAAAAGCCAATGGAAGGCCGTATCTCAGATCTTGGTCCACCCCATTATGAAAAGTTTTTCCCGCCAGTCATTAAAGCCAATAAAGGAAAATGGTTATGGCATGAGATCGTTCAGCCCGGCGTTTTGATGCACAAGTCCGAGACCGGCGACGAGGTATACTCGGTGCGTGTCGGTACTGCACGTTTGGTATCTGTAGAATACATTCGTGAAGTCTGTGATATCGCTGACAAACATTGTGACGGTTACCTGCGTTTTACCACTCGAAACAACATCGAGTTCATGGTTGATTCCCGTGCCAAGGTTCAACCCCTCCTGGATACTCTCGCCAGCTATGGCAACAAGTATCCGGTTGGTGGAACCGGCGCAGGTGTGACCAACATCGTTCATACTCAGGGTTGGGTACATTGCCATACCCCGGCTACCGATGCCTCGGGTGTTGTCAAAGCAGTTATGGATGAATTGTTTGACTATTTCACCTCCATGACCCTGCCGGCACAGGTACGTATCGCCCTGGCCTGCTGTCTCAACATGTGTGGTGCCGTACACGCCTCCGATATCGCAATTCTTGGTATTCACCGGAAACCACCGATGATCGACCATAGCCGTATCTCCGGTGTTTGCGAGTTGCCGCTGGCTATCGCCTCTTGTCCGCTGGGTGCAGTTAAGCCCGCAAAGGCTATGGTTGATGGCAAAGAGATTAAGACTGTCAAGGTAACCGTTGAACGTTGTATGTTCTGTGGTAACTGCTACACCATGTGTCCTGCTATGCCTCTTGCCGATCCGGAAGGCGACGGTATTGCTATTCTCGTTGGCGGCAAGGTTTCCAACAGAATCAGTGCCCCGAAATTCTCCAAGCTGGTTATTCCTTTCTTGCCGAACACTACTCCGCGTTGGCCGGAAACAGTAGCTGCCGTTAAGAAAATTCTGGTTGCTTATGCCGCCGATGCGAAAAAATACGAGCGTATCGGCGAATGGGCTGAGAGAATTGGTTGGGAAAAATTCTTTGAGAAATGTGATATTCCGTTTACTGAGAAGAGCATCGACGACTATCGTCTTGCATATGACACCTGGCGCACCACTACCCAGTTTAAGTTCACAAGTCATATCAAGTAGTAAGACAAGAATGTTGTTTACGGGCCAGGCAGCGATGAGTTGCCTGGCCCCTTTGATGCTTTCTTCTTCAACCTTACTTAGAGGAGCAAAATTATGGCAATGAGTAAAGAAGATCTTAAAAAAGCCATTGAGGAGAAAGCGCAAACATCTCCGAAGCCGCAGCTGTACATTAAGGATTTTTATGCCTGCGATCCTGATACCAAGCCGAGAGATATGAAAAACGTAGCTAATGAAATGGTACGAGAAGGCAAATTGATGTTTTGGTCTTCTGGTTCGACGACTATGTATGCTATCCCCAGCCGCATTAAGAACGAAGAAGGCGCCGGTGGAATCGGAAATGTAGAATAATCGAGTCCATGTTTTAAAAAAGCATAAGGCATAATATTCCTTATGCTTTTTTTTGCAATGTTGTTACAATTCATTTCTTCGAATCCATTCCCTCCACGAACACATCTTGCCAAGAAGTCATGGCACAGCACAAGATTTTTCCCAAATTACCCTGGCGGCAGGTCGTGGAGAAGCTCAGGCGTTAGACCGTATTACCGGTGGCTTCTCTACACAGCTTGGAGACGACGACGATTTTCTGTTGGGCAAGGAAATGGAATGCGTAGGGTCTGATGTCAGGATCATTGCCGGGGGTCGCTTGGACCCCCGACGATGAAGGACAGCTGGACCTTCAGGACTGTAAGGGAGAAATCCATACGGTTCTGTCCGGCGATATCAGGCTCGCCGGAAATCCAGGAACAAACCGGTAGATCGACAGTGAAATCTCTACCGGTTGCTTGTTCATAGGAAGTCTGGTCCTTAATACCGATAATACTCGGGTTTATACGGGCCTGCTATGGACACACCTATATAATCGGCCTGTTCTTTGGTCAGTTGGGTGAGATTGGCGCCGATTTTTTTCAAATGCATCTTGGCCACCATCTCATCAAGATGTTTTGGCAGGAAGTATACCTTATTCTCATATTTTCCAGAGTTCTGCCAGAGTTCTATTTGCGCCAGAACTTGGTTGGAAAATGAGTTGCTCATAACAAAACTTGGATGACCCGTGGCACATCCGAGATTTACCAGGCGACCTTCGGCTAAGACAATGATTTTCTTTCCATCTGGAAAGATGACATGGTCAACCTGCGGCTTGATGTTATCCCACTGCAGATCACGGATTCCAGCGATGTCGATTTCCGAATCAAAGTGACCGATATTACAGACTATGGCCTCATCGGGCATCCTTTCCATATGCGTTCGGGTAATGACCCGTAAATTACCTGTACAAGTGACAAAGATATTACCAATGTGGGCAACCTCATCCATTGTTACGACTCTGTATCCTTCCATGGCCGCCTGAAGGGCGCAGATAGGATCGATTTCGGTAATATAAACGGTGGCCCCCATACCTCTCAAGGCCTGGGCACAACCCTTGCCGACATCGCCATAGCCGACGACTACCGCGTTTTTGCCGGCAATCATCACATCGGTAGCGCGTTTGATACCATCAATAAGAGATTCCCGACAACCATAGAGATTATCAAATTTCGATTTTGTCACCGAATCGTTAACATTTATGGCAGGACAGGCAAGCTTGCCGGCATTGGCCATTTCGTTGAGGCGGTGCACACCAGTAGTGGTTTCTTCGCTGATGCCGCGAATTGCTGCGAGTTCGTTGTGATATTTCTCATGCAGCACCAAGGTAATATCGCCGCCATCGTCAAGTATCATGTTGGGTCGCCAACCGTTCGGAGCAAAAATAGTTTGGTCGATGCACCACCAGAACTCCTGCTCATTCTCACCTTTCCAGGCAAAGGTGGGAATGCCGGCAGCGGCAACGGCGGCAGCTGCATGATCCTGGGTAGAAAAAATGTTGCAGCTCGACCATCGCAATTCGGCACCGAGTTCAACGAGAGTCTCCATGAGTACCGCTGTTTGTATGGTCATGTGCAGGCATCCGGCAATACGGGCACCCTTAAGGGGGGCCTTGTCGCGGTATTCGTGCCGCAGAGCCATAAGGCCGGGCATTTCGGTTTCAGCGATGGAAATTTCCTTGCGTCCCCATTCGGCAAGAGACATGTCGGCTACTTTGTAGTCAGAAAATGTTTGTGTCATTGTATTGTTTTCCACTCTTCGAGTCTAACTTTGAATACTGCTTTAATTGTTGTTACGGAGGTTACATCATATGCTTTGCAGCATCTTTAAGCATTGCCGCCTTGTCAGTCTTCTCCCAGGTAAAAGCGTCAAGCTCTCGGCCAAAATGACCATAAGCTGCAGTAGAAAGATAGATAGGTCGCAGCAAGTCAAGTTGTTGAATAATTGCCTTGGGTCTGAAGATCGAAGTGGGCGGTGATGAGCTTTTTGATGTCAGCGTCAGAGATCTTGCCTGTGCCAAAACTATTGACATTGATGGATACAGGTTGTGAAATGCCAATGGCATAAGCTACCTGTACCTCAATTTCATCGGCCAACCCGGCGGCAATGAGATTTTTGGCAACATATCTGCCATAGTAAGAACTCGATCTATCGACCTTCGAGGGATCTTTGCCGGAAAATGCGCCGCCACCATGGGATCCTTTACCGCCATAGGTGTCAACAATAATTTTCCGACCGGTAACACCGCAGTCTCCAACCGGTCCCCCTATAACGAACCGTCCGGTTGGATTGATGAAAAATTTGGTGTTGGCATCAATCATTTTGGCAGGTAAGACAGGTTTGATGATCTCTTCCATAACACCTTCTTTGAGATCTGCGTAGCTGACAGATGCATCGTGTTGCGTTGAAAGGACGATCGCTTCGATTCTTAAAGGTACATTGTTTGCGTATTGAATGGTCACCTGACTCTTTGCGTCAGGTCGCAACCAGGGAAGAATAAGGCCCTTACGTACCTCGGATTGGCGTTTGGTAAGTTTATGGGCCAAGGAGATCGGCATTGGCATCAGAGTTTCGGTTTCATTGCAGGCGTAGCCAAACATCAGTCCCTGGTCGCCGGCGCCTTGCTCAAGATCAAGACCCGTTCCTTCGTTGACTCCCTGGGCTATATCCGGTGACTGTTTGTCAATGGAGGTAATGACGGCGCAGGATTGCCAATCAAAACCCATGTCCGAGGAGTTATAACCGATATGCTTAATGGTTTGGCGGACGACATCAGGCATATCCACCCAAGCAGACGTCGTAATCTCACCGGCAATGACCGCCATGCCGGTAGTGACCAGTGTTTCACAACCCACCCTGGCATAGGGGTCTTGTTGAAGAATGGCATCAAGTATGGCATCGGAAATCTGATCGGCCACTTTATCAGGATGACCTTCAGATACGGATTCTGAGGTAAAAAGATAGTCTGACATAAATGCTCCAGGAATGAAATGGGGAAATTTATCGAAATTGAATTTGCTGCAGAAAACTTATCTATTATACACCAAAATTGCAAAAAGTAAGGAAAAAAGCGATGGTAATGCGAGAAAATGTGGTGAAAATTGAGAATTATCGCCCATCACTCCAGTCTTTTCTTGCATTGAAGGGTGCTGCTTGCACTGACGAAAAACGATGATTATGATGGCGGCACTTTAAATGAAGTACCTAGAAGTTGTCGCAAGGATTCTGCGAGTGTCAAGTTGAAAGTCTTTGGTGACAAGAAAAGATGAGATTCATCATAGAAGGATTGTCAAGAATGTCTATTGAGGATGCAAAAGAAGTGTTGCGTATCGAAGAAGAAGGGTTGACAGCAATACGTGAGCGTATTGGCGAGGATTTTATTCGGGCTGTTGAAATGATTCTTGTCGGTCCCGGCAGGGTGGTTATCACCGGCATCGGCAAATCTGGAATAATCGGGCAAAAGATTGCTGCAACCATGAACAGCACCGGGACACCGTCATTTTTTCTGCACCCGGTCGAAGCGATGCACGGTGATCTTGGTATGGTGATGCCAGGGGATGTCATTCTCGCTATTTCCTACTCCGGAGAAACTGCCGAATTGAATGGCTTGCTTATTGCTCTGAAAGAAAGGGGAAACAGGATTATCGCCATGACCGGTGAGCAACGATCATCCTTGGCGCACGCCGCCGACGTGGTTTTAGACATCAGAGTTCCGAAAGAGGCCTGTCCTTTAGGATTAGCACCAACGGCCAGTACCACCGCCACTCTCGCCATGGGCGATGCTCTAGCGGTAGTGTTGCTCAACAGAAAAAAATTTCAGGAAGAAGATTTTCGCTTGAATCATCCGGGGGGAAGCCTTGGACAAAGATTGAAGGTGCGGGTGACGGAGGTAATGTTTACCGGCAAGGATATTCCGGCTATTGCTCCCGATGCCTCGGCGACAGAGGCAATTCGGGTTCTTAACGAAAAAAATATGGGGGCGGTGTTGGTGGTTGATGACACGAATAAAGTCTTAGGAATCGTCACCGATGGCGATATACGTCGTGCCATTGTAGGGGATCAGGCCATTGCCCAGATGAACACGGCGCAATTAATGACCAAGAATCCCATCTGTATAGACAGTTCAAGACTTGCGGCGGATGCATTGAGTATCATGCAAACCCATGAGATCACCGCCTTGCCGATAATCGATGATGATCGAACGATTTTGGGTCTTTTGCATCTGCACAATTTGCTTGGCAAAGGAGAATTCCGTTTCCTTGTATAAAGGACTGAGTTTTTGAGTGGTGTTATTGTTGCTCGGAAAAGAAATTCCAGCGCTTGTCCGTTTTATCGTAAGCGTAGAACATGATAAGGGTCAAAGGTCGGCCACGACCTGTTTCGGTGCATTGCATTTTGAAAATCATTTTGTTGTCGGCCTCTTTGACGAAACTTATAACCGGATTGTTGAGATTTTCAGGAATGGCAGCCGGATAATTCGCCACAAAAATTGTCCGAAAATTGTCTTTCAGATACTGTTCTTTGTCGGCTTGAAAAATCTTCTCATCAAGGCCTTGAATGGCAGCAACACTTGTTTTCTTTATTTCGAGAAATTCATCTTCCGCCGCATAACCACTGTTATTGATAGTGGCCACAATCTGCCGATAAGTATTTCTGGCTGCTGTCAGGTCTTTCTTCTCGTCCTGCTGATTTTTGGCAGTCTGGCGGTCTCGGATTATTGTTGTTTGCAGGATAATTCTGTCGATTTTCTTTCGGGTTAATTGTGCGTCTGCCAACCTGATTGTGCCTTGATTGGTCGCGAGAATCGAACCTGCCTTATTGTAATATTGGATTGCTTCATCCCATGATCCTCCGGCGAAGGCCTTGTTTCCCGTATCAATGGTAGCATACAGCTCGGCGCGGCTGATATTTTCGCGAAGCGCGTCAATGGTTTCCTGCGGTGCCACTTTGCCTTCTTCTACGGTTGGCAGGACAGATTTGTAGGTAGAAAGAGCGTTCAGCCAATCCGCTTTGGAGAAGAAATCGTCACCCTGCTTGCGGAATTCTTCAAAATTACATTTTGCCAAGGCAGAACTCAACTCGACTGCATATCGTTGCCGATCATTTTCCGGCAGCGCTTCAAGAAGCCTTTTAGCCTTGCCTAGTTCCGTTGACGCCTCTTGCCATTTGTGGTTCGCCAGGAGTGCGTTGGCAGAGCTAAACGCCATGCTAAAGCGAATAAAACTGAGTTTGCTTTTTATCTCGTCGATGGTCGCTGGTGGAATGAGCGTGCTCTTGGTGGAGATGGCTAAAATCTTGGTGAATCGTTCATCGGCTTGTGCCCAGTTTTCCTGAGTGAAAAATTCCTCACCCTCCTTGAGCAGCTGCTTGTAGGTAATGAGGGTGGCTGCGTCTTTTTTCGGATAGTATTTTCCATCTACAAAAATATTGCCGACAAGGCCCTGGGATAGATTTTCCGACTCAAGGATTTCACCAGTACGGTTTTTTAACGCGTTAGTTCGTTCTTGTTGGATAAACTTGACACCTGACAAGCTTTCGAGGGCGTTCTCACAGGATTGTTTGGCCCCATCAAACTCCCCACTGTCAATCTTGGCCATGCATTGCTTGAAAGCTGCGTCAGATGCCTCGATTTGTCGTATGGCATATACATAGTAAAGTCCACAGGTAATTGAAATTACAATGCAAAATCCAGTTACCAAAAAACGAGTCAATTTGCTGCGATGACGGCTATCTAACAGGAATGAATCGCGCTGTTTTGAGGGTTCCTCCTGCTGTTTGCGTCTGCTGGAGATTTTTGCGGAAAGCTCCGGACCTCGCGAATGGTTTTCCGGTTGATCAGGGAGGTTTAGATCTGTGGCGATGGGGATAGGGGCTTTGACAACTTTGTTTCGAAGAGCTAATGCCTCAATCACCCTCTTTTGGTCTGCCTCAAGGTTTGGAAAATCTGTTGCTATGGCTCCCACTTGTTCGTAAAGGCTTGAAGCATTTATGAAATTTTCAACATTTTCAGCCTTTTTTGCAGCTTGGTATAATTCCTCAGCCTTCTTGATTTCCTCTTCGGTGCGCGCAGAAAGCTTTTCCATTTGATCCGAAAAACTTGTGCTCATGCCGAGATGTTGGCGTAATCTGAAAAATTTTTTCTGATTTTCTAACAGCTGCAGAAGGCCGAAATCAGTGGTTGATGGACTTTCAATTGCCGGGAAAGAAGTGTTTAAAGACGGTTCTTCGTTTGGGGATGGATCCTCTATGGCCAGAAAGTTGAAATCAGGAGAAAGGTCTGCGTCGTCAATGGTATCAATCAGCGGTTTTGCAATCTTCTCGTTTTCAAGGGAATTTTTTTCGTCTACACTCCAGGTAATCTTGGCGATGGGAAAAATATCGCTGTGATTTTGGTACCAGAGCGCTGCATCTTCATTAAAGGCGTTGGCGGTAGAGTAGCTCTCGCCGTTAATGAGTTTTCCTATAAAAACGATAAGGTCGGAGATTTGGCTGTGCTGTTGCCAGAAATCGCCAAGGCAAATGGCTGCAGGGTCGAAATCGGGATGATAAATGTCACTTTTGGGCTTGCAACTGGGGGGAAAATGTGGAAACCCGAAGGGGATGGTCAGTTGGATTCTATGGCCAAGGGTAAGATGTGCTTCGCCATTACCAGGTTTACTGAAGCCAGAAATATTATAGGTGATTTCGTATTGTTCGGGCGGATCACCCTTTGTAGGATTGATGGAAATAACCGGATGAGAAAGAAAAGAATCCCTCAACTTTTTATGGATTTCACTTAATTGTTCCGGGGAGACAGACATAAATTGTGTTTGCAAGAGTTGTTAAATAGCGTACCATTTTTGCAAGTATATCAACTTATTCGAGCAACACAAAAAGAATTTTAACCGGGAACGGATTTGTGCTGAAAATAATGTGGAAAGTCCAAAGATTCGGCTGGTTTTGGATCTTTTCAATAGTTGGTTTCTTTTGTGGTGGAAATGAAATTATTTAGCGCTATTTTTACGATTGGAGCAGAGAAGAATTGCCCCCTCTATAAAGTCGGTGAGAGGTTGCTGTTATCAGAAAAAACCCTTGGATGCCCTGAAGGAAAAGAAGTCTGCCTCATACTCGTTCGCGACATGACCGAATTGTTGTTCAAATTTTTGAAAAGCCAACCAGTCAATCTAGAAGAGTATGCCGGGACAAGTTTTAACTGTAGTGGCTGTAAAGGCTTGATTAAATTTTCTCTGGTCAGTCCGGAAACCATTGAAATCGAGGTGACTGGCGAAGGAGCAGCTGCTTTGATTGAGCCGGCGGCAAAACAAGTCAGCAGTAAGCTTCTTGAAAATCCCTTATTCAAGGTCATTCCACCTGCTGAAATAGAAATCATCATTCAGCATTTTCGTGAGATTTCTATCGACGAGGGAACAGTATTGATCAGAAAAGGTGAACAAAACCTCAATCTCTATATCGTCTTGGAAGGGGAACTGCGCGTTGAGGATATTGGTGTTCACTTGGCAACACTGGTCGAGGGCGATCTTTGTGGAGAAATGAGTTATCTTGGTGCCGACGTGGCGGTCTCAACAGTTTTGGCAACGAAAAAATCCAAGGTGCTGGCCGTGGCCGGCGATGTGTTTGGCAGGTTGCTCGGCAATAATCCGACTGTCCAGTCATTCATGGCTCAATTGCTGGCCTCTCGCCTGCGGCAGACTAATGCCGCTCGGACGCAGGATTTTGAATCCTGCATGAGTGGGCGGATTAATGAGATTGTTCCGGCTGAATTGTTTCAAATCTTTCATATGCATCAGAAGACAGGGGTTTTAACTCTTGATTTTTTGGGAGGACATGGAAAAGTGGCCTTTCGTGAGGGATGCATAATTAATGCAGAATACGGTGAGTTGAGAAACGAAGAGGCAATTTTCAAGATCCTTGGGCAAAAAAAGGGGCTCTATCGCTTTAACACCGGCCTTTCTCCAAAGGATATGCGGGCTGCCGAGATAGGCGATTTCATGATGTTGCTGATGGAAGGCGTGAAACGGGTGGACGAGGAGCAGGAGCGAAAAATATAAACAATGGCATATCGCACCGTAAGGTTATGGGAATGTTGAATTTGCCTCTGCTAAAGGTGGCAGTCTGAGAATGTCCATGAAGCAATGCACATAATATTTGGCTCGAAGATCGGGATTTTTAAAAGCGATGAGCGGCACTCTGCAGGCTGCGGCATGTTCTTCATCAAGGATTGAGTCGCCGATAAAGATCGCTTCTTCAGGCTGACAATTGAAGTGTTCGAGTATTTCCAAAAGCGCATCCGGGGCAGGTTTTGGCCTTTCCACGATGTCGGCCGTCATGACCTTGCCAAAATAATCTGTCAGCCCGTAGTGCTGCAAAAGGGGTAACATGGAAGTGGTGCGGTTTGTGGAGATGGCCAGGTGATATTTCTCTTTGGTCTGGTCGAGAAACTCAAGCAAATCGGGTTCCATTTCCATATAGGACAAAAAGGAGGAATAATCCCCTTGTCGTCTGAAAAGATGGACTTCTGCAAGAGTCGGTTCCTGATAATGACGAAAAATATAGCTTACTGAATCGTTGACGTTGTGCATATGGACATACTCTTCTTCACCTGGGCTCATCCGTGGTCGACCGAAGTGGCTCAACAGCTGGTTATAATACATGATATTGGCCATTCTTGAGTCAAACATGACTCCGTCACAATCGAATACAATAAGTTTCAACATGATCAGCTGTTCAGTAGATTGTCTATGTCTTGCAAAAATTGTTTGTAATGTGCTATTTATCGAGGAAAAATAAGTCTGTGCAGAAGAGTAATGGCAAAGGTCAGCAGGTATTCGTCATCCTGCAATTGTTCCTTTTCCTGAGGAGTAATTCCTGCCTGGGGCAAACGGTCCTCATGCAATAGCCTGCGAAAGGCATCAAGGTTGTAAAGTGCCAGAATAAAGAGTTCGACATTTTCCGGCGAGGGGATAAAACCATTGCGGATCGCCTCGTGTTGGAGAATCTCCAACATCGCATCGTTGAAGCGGTTGTATGGAGTCAGTTCCTGGTTGTCACTATAACTCTTCGGAGTCTGCTGCACAGCCTCAAGAAAACCTTGGCAGTGGTCCTCTTTCATTATCACGAAATGTTCTTTCGCACCGCTGTCGGTCCGTGTCACGGCCCGTCCCAGGGGGTAGGTTCGACAAGCTCCGGGCCGATGCGCATAAATGGAACAACCACCCTTGCCGACAAAGATGCAACTTGCCCTACCGTCATCGACCATGGTCAGATAGAACCTGGGGAATGGTTCCCGGGGCTCTTGTTCAGTGATGATATATCTCTCCAGCAATTCCTCGGAGGTCAGTCCGGTGCCTTTTCGCAGCCGTAGCACATCATAGGGAGTCAGTGCCAGTTCGAGAAGACGACAACATTCGGTAAAGCACTGTACGTCCCGGTGGCAGGCAAAGGCAAAACTGTCATGCTCATCAATACGAACAACATTTTCCGGCAGAGATCTGGTGTCAGCCATGCTTGTATCCCAAAACCGTCTCTTTTTTCCACAAGGTAAGAAGAGGACTGGCGACAAAAATCGAGGAATATGTGCCAAACAAAATACCAACGGTAAGGACAAAGGCAAAGTCATGGATCACAGCACCGCCAAAAAACAACAAGGCAGTAAGGGTGAACAACGTAGTCATGCCAGTGACAACGGTACGGCTGAGCGTCTCGTTGATACTTATATTGATAGTCGATGCCAGGCTATTTTTTACATCATTGAGGGCGTTTTCCCTGATTCGGTCAAAGACAACTACCGTATCGTTGAGAGAATAGCCTGCCAGGGTGAGCAAGGCAGTAACGATGAGCAGCGTAAATTCCATATTCAGTACCCAGCATATTCCCACAAGAACGATAACGTCGTGAAAGGTTGAGATGGCAGCTGCGATGCCGAAGCGGATGTCAAAGCGGAAAGCGAGGTAGATTATTACCCCGACAAAAGAGATCAGGATAGCCAGAATGGCCTGGTTGCGAAGAGAGGAACTCACCGAAGACCCTATCTCTGATTCGCTTTCGAGAGTAAAATTCTTGTCGGGCAGGTTATCGAGTCAGGATTTTGCCTACCTTGTCGGCAAGTTTTGCGACAACGGCCTCGGATTTTTTAATCTTCACCATCAGCCGTTGTTCGTTTTCGACCTTTTGCAGATCGACCTCTGCCATATCACTTTTGGCGAATGCTTCTCTTACCTCCGACATTGTGAAATCCTGGGTCGCTTTGTATTGAAACAGCGAACCGCCGGAAAAATCAACACCCATGTTGGCATGGCCTCGGGATACCTGGATTAAAGCGACAATTCCTATAACGACCAGAGTGGCGGAAAAGGCAAAAGCAATATTTCTAATGCGGAGGAAGTCAAAATTTGACTTTGTGAGCATTGTTAGAAACTTAATATTTTTCAGTGGCTTTAATGCGTTGATCGCGTCAAAAACGAAGCGTGAGTAAAACAAGACGGTAAAGAGGTTAAAGATAATACCGAGAGAGAGTGTCACCGCAAAACCCTTGATAGGGCCGGTTCCGAACAAGAACAGGGCAAGGGCGGTTATCAGAGTGGTTACTTGGGAGTCGACGATAGAGGAAAAGGCTTTGCTGTACCCGGCCTCGACACATGAACGAACCGATTTTCCCAAGGCAAACTCTTCGCGCATACGTTCGTAAATGAGGACGTTGGCATCAACCGCCATTCCTATGGATAAAATGATACCGGCAATGCCAGGCAGGGTGAGTGTGGCATTGAGCACGGCGAGACCGGCAAAAAGCAGGAGGATGTTGAAAATCATGGCGGAGTTGGCAATCAAACCGGAAAGCCGATAATAGATAATCATGAAGGCAAGAACCAGGATCGCACCCCAGATCCCCGAGGTGAGCCCTTTTGAAATTGAATCCTGGCCGAGGCTTGCGCCAACGCTCATGTTTTGGATGATATCGACCGGTGCCGGCAGAGCGCCGACCCGCAGAACAATGGCAAGGTCGGCTGCCTCCTCGTGGCTGAAGCTGCCGGTGATTTGTGCGGACCCGCCGAGGATGCGGTCGCGGATAACCGGTGCGGAACGGACGACTTCATCGAGGACGATGGCCAGACGACGACCAACATTATTCTCGGTTACATGGGCAAAAACTTTTCCGCCCTGGCTGGTCATGTCGAGACCGACATAAGGCTCGTTAAAGCTCCCACCAATGCGCACCTGGGCATCTTTAATCATGTCACCGGTCATGAGGATCTTATTTTCCAGCAGGATCGGGACGAGAATTTCTTTTTTGGTCTTCTTATCAATTTCTTTCTCAAAATTTATTGAAGTGTTATCAGGAAGTTTGTTCTGCAGGGCGCGATTGAGCTTTTTCATGCTTTCGCCATCCTGCCATTCTTTGGCGGTCTTAGCCTGGTGAACAAGGTCCTGAAGATTCAAGCCGGCGGTATCGGCTACAAGCTTGAATTCGAGTTGCGCTGTATCCCCCAGCAGCTTGAGAGCCCTTTCGGGGTCTTTTACGCCGGGCAACTGAATGACGATTTCATCTTCACCTTGGCGGATGATAACAGGTTCGGCAACACCGAATTGGTCAATGCGGTTCCGAAGAATTTCCAGGGATTGATTAACTGCATGGTTTTTGATGAATTGTCTTTTCTCGCTTTTCAAAGTCAAAAAGATGCGCGGGAAACTGCCTTCTTTTGTCTCGATTCGCGCCTCGATGTCGGGAAAATCGTCGGCAATAAGCTTCTTGACCTTATCGACGGCTCCGGTGTTGGGAAGAGTAAATATGACAGTGTCGGCCGCAGAGGTGGCGGAGGTTCGGACAGCGGAAATTGATTGCTCGGCGAGGGCGTCTTTTAAATCATTGGCGGCGAATTCAAGGGTATTTTCTTCGGCTTTTTTCAAATTAACCTTGAGGACTAGGTGCATGCCGCCCTGGAGATCGAGACCGAGACGCAGCCCCCCGGGGGCCAGGTAGGTTTTCCACCAATCCGGGGTTCCGGAATAAAACGAAGGTAGGACGGTGGTGATGGAGAGGAAGATGACCATCACGAGAAAGGCAAATTTAATTTTGAGTGTTGTATTCATTTAACTTTCCTGAGGTTTTCTGGATGAGAAAGCAAAAATTGGCTATTGGAAAGAGTGGTTACCGCCGAACCCTGCGATTATAACGCAAAGCCTGAATCTTGCAAGGTTTGGCACGTGATAATCGGAAAAAACGGTCGCTTGTTGTGCGGTTGGCGAGGATCAGAAGGATACTTTACGATTGATAGCTTCGGCCATACATGCCGCACCGAAGCCGTTATCGATATTAACCACGGCAACTCCCGGAGCACAACTGTTCAACATGCCGAGGAGAGCGGCAATTCCCCCGAAGCTTGCACCATAACCGACAGAGGTGGGCACGGCAATGACCGGGCAACTGACTAGCCCTCCAACCACACTTGGCAATGCTCCCTCCATTCCCGCTGCGACTATGATGACAGTTGCCTGGCGGAGTAAATGCTGCCTGCCGAGGAGGCGGTGTAGTCCGGCGACCCCTGCGTCGTAGAGTTTTTGCACGGGATGACCCAAGGATTCAAGAGTCAGTCGAGCTTCTTCAGCGACAGGCATGTCTGATGTGCCAGCTGTTATTACCAAGGTCTGTCCCCTGTAATTGGCTGTATCAACAGGTGTCGGGTTTGCTACGAGCATTCTTGCGTCATCGAAGTAGAGGAACTGCGGTAATTTTAACATCACTTTTGCAGCTTTTTCCGAATCAACTCTGGTGGCCAGAACCGGGCCTCCCTGGAGTAACATTGCTTCAGCAATGGCTGCGATCTGTTCCGATGTTTTCGATGCTCCGTAAATTACCTCAGGAATACCGGTGCGAAGGAGTCGTTGGTGATCGAGGCAGGCATCGGGTATCAATTCGGCAGGAAACGAACCAAGCTTTGCCAATGCCTTTTCGACCGAGATGGTGCCGTTTTGTACGTCTTGTAGAAGGCTGATGAGAGTACTGGGATGCATAGGCGAAGTTGTTCTCAGAATTTTGATGATGGAAAGAGCCAGATGTCTGGAAAAATAATAGCGGAGATCCTATCATGTTCTCCTTCGACGGTAAAGGAGGGTCGTGAAGAATCTTGTTGAAAAGTTTCTTGCCATAAACATGCACGGAAAGTACATTCGAAATTCCTTCAACACCGGATTATCCTGCCTTCCAGGTAGACAGTTTGTCGGTGTAAATATTCATACGTCATGAGGAAAAGATGTACACGCAGATATATTTATTACGATTTCCAAAAGATACCAGTGATCAGCCGTTTATCTACCGGTTGGTTAAGGAATACGATATTGAATTCAACATCCTCAAGGCCGACATTCTTCTCCAGCGAGAAGGCATAATGATCATAGAGTTGAAGGGCAGCACAAAAGCAAATGTGATCGCCGGTCTTGATTACTTAAAAGGAATGGGGGTAAAAATCGAGCGACTGGCGACGCGGATTCGTAGAGACGATAAAAACTGTTTTCAATGCGGGGCATGCACTGGGGTCTGTTCCTCGGGAGCCCTTTACATTGAGAGGCCGACAATGGCGGTAGTCTTTGATGCCGAAAAATGTACCGGTTGCAGTCTCTGTGTTCCTATCTGCCCGGTGCGGGCAATGGAAGTATCCCTTAATGATGACTGGATTCTTACCGAAGGTTTGTTGCTTTGAGTCGGTTGCCAGGAACTTCAGCGAGATCCATTCATCCCGCTATAAACCGCACACTTTTTCAATCAGTCGGCGATGTGTTTTCCGTCGCACCTTGACCGGAAAATGACCAGATGCCCAAGTTGAATTTCGGCAACCAGGATGTGAGTATCGATTTGGGCGGATCACCGGCTTCCAAACGAGCCAGCAGTGCTTTGGCCTGGACGGCAATTGTCTTGTCAGGATACTTGGCAAGCAGGTATTTGAGACGGACCTTGGCCTGATCGTATTTTTCGGCTCTGACGTAATACTCGGCAACGAAAAATTCATGGTCGGCGAGAAATTCGCTGGCGGCATCGATTTTTGCCTTGGCCTCAGCGGTGTATGGTGAATGGGGATAAGATTTCAGCAGTTGCTTAAAAAAATCGATGGCCTTTGTAGCTCCTGTAGAGTCTCGGTCAACACGATCAATCTGTTTGAAATGACTCATACCCTTCTGGAATAAAACATACGGGATACTTTCGTTGGTGGGGTGACGATTTGCAAATTCCTCATACAGAACCAACGCCTCCGGATAGCGTTCCAAGTGGTAGCTGCAGTCTGCAGCTTTCAGTTCCGCCAGTGGGGCTTCCGGACTGAAGGGATAACGATTGAGGATTTCTTGAAAGAATTCAATAGCGGTAAAATATTTCCCGACGTTATAGTCATTCATTCCTTTTTCTAAAAGGCTTTTTGCCGGGAAGTCGAGATCGGTTTTCGCCTCACTTCCTTCCTCGTCGATGGATGTAAAATTGAAGGTTTTTTTAAGATCAGCACAACCACCGAGAAAAGCCACCAACCCGATGGTAAGTACCAATAATGCAAATTGAAAAGTGAATTTTCTTTGTATTGACTTCATCAGCGGACTCATTTTAAACTTTGCAGGTATTTTTCCGCCGCAAGGACAGCAACCGCACCCTCGCCGGCGGCGTTAACAATCTGGCGGACGTCTTTGCTGCAGATATCTCCGGCAGCCATAACACCGGGTATACTGGTTCGCGATTCTCCATCAATGGGGATAAAGCCCCATTTATCAGCCTTGAGTAATTCGAGCGGAAGTCCTGTCGTTATTGGGCGTGACGCCGATGAGTACGAAAACGCCCTGAACATCAAGAGTCGAAGTTGTGCCGTCATTGTCAATCAGTTGAAGTCGCTCAACCCCTGTTTGACCTTCTATGGAGGTGACGCGTTTATTCCAGAGGAATTCGATCTTTTTATTGGCAAAGGCAATTTCTTGAATGATTTTGGTTGCTCGAAGACTCTCGCGACGATGTATAACGGTTACTTTACTGGCAAATTTGGTCAAATATTCGGCTTCCTGGATAGCGGTATTGCCGCCTCCGACCACCGCTACGTGCATGTTTCGATAGAATGGGGCATCACAGGTGCCGCAATAGGATACCCCTTTTCCTCGCATCTCCATTTCTCCTGGGACTTTCAGGGAGTTGGCACTTGCGCCGGTGCAGAGTATAAGCGCATCACAGGTGACTATGGTGCCGTCTTCAAGGTGGAGAAGTTTTCTTCTTACATTGCTCAGGTCGACTTCGGTAACGCAGGCTAATGCAGTGTTCAGATCGAATCGTTTGGCATGTTGGGTCATCCTCTCAACCAAGTCGAAACCGGTTAATCCTTCCGGGAAGCCGGGATAGTTATCAACCCAGTCGGTAAGCAAAACCTGGCCGCCGGGTGCGCCTTTCTCTATCATTACATGATCTAGTCGGCTGCGAGCGGCATAGAGCCCTGCCGACAGACCGGCAGGACCACCGCCGAGAATAACGAGTTCATAGTGATTTTTCATGGTGATTGGGGAGATTCCTGGGGCTAACAAAAAGGCTGCCAGACCGAAAGTGGTATAAACGCCATCTCCCGTAGGGCAGCCTGAAGATTGTAACTATTTCGCCTTGTTGATCAGTGCGACGAGTTGAGATTTTCCCACTGAACCGGTGATTTGGTCGACAACCTGGCCATCTTTGAAGAGTATCAGGGTCGGAATGGCACGGATGCCGAACTTTCCTGGTGTTGCTGGATTGTCATCGACATTCATTTTGGCAATGGTAACTTTCCCCTCGTATTCGCCAGCGAGATCTTCGATAACCGGGCCGATTGCTTTGCAGGGTCCGCACCAAGGTGCCCAAAAATCAACCAGTGTGGGTTGCGCCGATTTTATAACAGTATCGAATTCGGCATCGTTCAATTGCAGAACCTTATCATTAGCCATTATTATCTCCTTTGGACATAAATTGAATGTAGATTTGAAGGTGTGGATGGCCATTATCCCCCGAACACAACAACTATCCTCCAACTTTACCTGCTGCTCTACCCACTGACAAGCATAAAAAGATGGTCGGATCAACGACACACACGACACACCATAGGTTGCAATGCGATTTCCTACAATGCGCATAATAATCTGGAAATCAAGGGGAGGGCGTTTGACATAAAATCATCCACCATGCTATAGTTCGTCGCCACATTACCAGGAACTCGACGCAATGCAGATTTAATGGTCAATCTGCTGGAAAAAATATCGCGAAAAAGGAGACATACATGGATTTTTCTGCTTCCCGCAAATTATTTGCACTTGCAAAAAAGGTTATTCCAGGAGGGGTTAACAGCCCGGTCAGGGCTTGCCGTTCGGTTGGATGTGATCCGCTCTTTATTACCCGGGCAACCGGGTCTACTCTCTGGGATGCTGACGGAAATGAATTTGTTGATTTCGTCAGTTCCTGGGGGCCGATGATCGTTGGCCACGCCCACCCGGAGATTTTAGCAGCAATCGGATTGGCGGCAGCTTCAGGCACCAGTTTCGGGGCACCGACCGCGAGGGAAATCGAACTTGCCTCAATGGTTGTGGAGGCTGTGCCGTCTATAGAGAAGGTTCGTTTTGTCAATTCCGGAACTGAGGCAACCATGAGCGCGGTGCGGCTTGCCAGGGGATTTACCGGGCGGAAAATCATCGTTAAATTTGACGGCTGTTATCATGGTCATGCCGATTCGTTTCTGGTCAAGGCCGGTTCCGGCATTCTCACCCTTGGTATCCCCGGCAGTCCTGGTGTACCTGAAGAAATTGTCAAAAATACTGTTTCCATTCCTTATAACAATGTGACGGTTTTGGAAAAAACCTTGAGAGACCAAGAGCTCGACATCGCCTGTGTCATTGTCGAACCGGTTGCCGGGAACATGGGGTGTGTTCCACCGCTGCCAGGCTTTCTCGAAACACTTCGAAAGCTTACCAGTGAGCGAGGAATTGTTTTGATATTTGATGAGGTTATAACTGGTTTTCGTCTTGGTTATGGGGGCGCCCAGCAGTACTATGATATTTATCCCGACCTGACTTGCCTTGGAAAAATTATCGGAGGCGGCTTGCCCGTTGGTGCCTATGGTGGCAAAGCTGAGATTATGGATTGCGTGGCACCGGATGGACCTGTTTACCAGGCGGGTACGCTGTCCGGCAACCCGCTGGCCATGGCGGCGGGGATAGCCACCTTGAAGATTTTGCAACAGCCCGGATTTTATCAACAGCTGAACGCCAAGGCTGATCGTTTCGCAGCTGAGCTCGAGAACATTGCAAAAACTACCGGAATTGATGTTCAGCTGAACCGTGTTGGCAGTATAATGACAGGCTTTTTCGCCAAAGAACCGGTGACGGATTTCATGTCGGCGATGCAAGCCGACACCAAGAGATACAGCCAGCATTATCGGCAGATGTTGGACAGCGGGATTTATCTTGCCCCATCGCAGTTTGAGGTGGCCTTTATTTCCGCGGCACAGAGAGACGATCAGCTTGATAAAACATTGAAAACGACTGAATGGTCATTCAAAAAATTGCTTGTAAAATGAAATTTTATTGACTTTGCCAAGGAGTCGTGATACCAAACTCGGTTATATTCTGGTGAATTGTTGCAACAACGAAGCAGGTTGACAAAATGTCGGATGTAAAAAAAGAATTTGTTCAACTGCTGGCCAATTATGGCCATGTTGGTTTCACCTTTGTGGCCTCGATAATTATTGGCTTGGGTGGGGGGATCTATCTTGACCAAAAGGTCTTTGATGATCGCACTTCGCCGTGGTTTACCTTTATAGGATTAGCCTTCGGCATTGCTGCCGGCTATAAGACTCTGCTTGAAATCCTCTGGCGCAATAAAGAGAAGCAAGAAAAGCCGAAACAAGAGGATAAGAGGGTTGAGTGACTGAAGATGTGTTGACGCTGCAGAAAATGCAGGTTATAAGCTGGATTTGCCTGGCTGTATTGACCATTGGTGCCGTTGTTATTGTTTCTTTCGAGTTTGCTGTGGCGGTAATGGTTGGAGGGCTTATCTCGATTGGCAGTTTTTGGGTATCCCAAACAGAGGTAATGAGAGTTATCCTTTCGGTTACTTCGTTGTCGTCTCTTGAAGATCGCCAGGCGCAAGCCAAACAGGGGCAAAAGGGATATCTGGTAAAATTCTGGGGTCGACTTGCAATTATAGGTGTTGTGCTGCTGGTTATTATTAAAAGCCAGGCAGTCAACATTTTTGGCTTGATTTTGGGTTTGTCAACGGTAGTGTTGGCGGTGACCTTCATTTCCATGAATGTGGCCCGGCACTACTTCTTCAGAGGAAGGAGGTAAAAGGAGTTATGGAACATCCGATACTATTCATTTCGATTATCCTTGAAAAACTGGGGCTGCCGATCCCGCATGGACCTGTTGGTCATACATTTCTTGAACAACTCTGTGCACCATACATGACATATACCTGGTTGGTAATGGCATTTCTTTTTCTGGTAGCCAAACTTACTCTTGGCAATCTGGAAATGGTTCCCGGCAAGGGGCAGAATTTTTGGGAGTTGGTAATCGGTGGCATGGATGACTTCTTTGCCGATAATATGGGCCGCGAGATGGCCGATAAATTTTTTCCGATGATTGCTACCTTTGCATTGTATATAGCCGTCGCCAACCTCATTGGCCTTATCCCCGGCTTTATGTCGCCTACCTCCAGCATTAATACCACCCTTGCTTTGACCCTTATCGTTTGGATATCGCATCACATAATTGGCCTGAAAGAACACGGGTTGCATTACTACAAGCATTTCATGGGTCCGGTATGGTGGCTGGTACCGCTTCTTCTACCAATTGAATTAATCAGTAATCTTGCCCGCCTCCTCTCACTGTCCATACGTCTTTTTGGAAATATTATGGCAAAGGAGACGCTGTTGGCAATTCTGTTCATGCTCGCCGGGAGTTTTTTTGCACCGCTGCCGATCATGATCCTCGGCGTACTGGTATCCATAGTTCAGGCCATGGTTTTTGTACTCCTGACGGTTGTCTATTTTTCTCAAGCTAAAGAGCATGCCCATTGAGTTGGATCATTTCATCTGAAAATATAGAAGAAGGCCAAAACTAAAAAAAATTTAAGGAGAAGGAAATGGAAGGAAATGTAATGTACGCTCTCGTTTGTATTGGTGCCGCACTGTCAATTGGTCTTGCAGGACTCGGAGCAGGTATCGGTATCGGTTCTGTAGGCAACGGTGCATGCCAGGGTTTGGCAAGAAATCCTGAAGTTCAGCCGAAATTGATGGTATTCATGATTCTTGGTATGGCTCTTGCCGAGTCAGTTGCGATTTACGGTCTGGTTATCTCACTGATCCTTCTGTATGCAAACCCGCTTGTAAAATAGTCATTTGTCAGTATAACGGTCGCTTGTCGATCGAAGAAAAGGGCCGCAGAGTATTCTGCGGCCCTTTTGTCTTTTTTAGTAGCCAATTTGCAGATCTTTTCAGAAATGTTTTTTTCTGTTTTTTACACGAAGAATCGTTTGAGAAGATATTTGAATTCGTTTATCGGGTTTAAGGGACGTGTTATGAATAGAGACATAGATACCAATATTCTCATTCACCCCAAAATAGGCAGAAGTGAAAAAAACCTCCCCGGAAATGGCTTGTTGCTTGTCAACCCTTCTGAGGCATCACTGTGTCATCGGCAATTGCGGCAAGCGGGTGGCGAACCCCGCCCGCTCTTTAACTCTGATTTGACAGTTGCCGCCGGACAGTCCTTCTTTGTTGCAGGTCCTGCCATCGGGGCACCGATGGCCGCCTTGAGTGTGGAAAAACTCATCGCTCTAGGTGCAAAACGAATAGTACTGTTTGGCTGGTGCGGAGCCGTTGCAAGCAGTCTGAAGGTTGGTGACATAATCCTGCCGACTGAGGCTAAATCCGGTGAGGGAACATCTCGTTATTACCCTCTGCCGGTAGCTGCGGCACCTGCCAAGAATTTGCGCGCCTGCCTGGCAATGGTTTTCGGAGACAACAATATGAGGGTGCAGACCGGTTGTGTCTGGTCCACCGACGCGGTATATCGGGAGGATCGCCGGATGCTTGCCGAGCTGAACCAAAAGGATAAGGTTGTTGCCGTTGACATGGAGTTTTCGGCCCTCTGTACTGTTGCATCTTTTCGCCGAATCGAATTTGCTGCGGTTTTGCTTGTCTCCGACGAGTTATCGGGTGCAGCTTGGAAGCCTGGCTTTTCCTCGGACATCTTTCTTAAAACAAAGGCTAAGGCACTGGATGTGTTGCTGACCGCTATTGATAAATTTGCGGAGTAGATATGGCTTTGTTTCATTTGGTAAGTCTTGGCTGTGCGAAAAATCTCGTTGACTCGGAGGTCATTCTCGGTGCGATGACTGCAGCTGGTTGGCAATTAATCGATGATAGCGAAAAGGCTGATGTTTTGATCATCAACACCTGTGGCTTTATTCAGGCGGCAGTGGAAGAGGCGATTGGTGAGATCTTTGAATTGGTGAAAATCAAAGAAAAATTCCCAAGCAAGTATCTGGTGGTTGTAGGGTGTTTAGTGCAACGGTATAAAGAAAAGCTAGCCGAGGATCTGCCTGAGGTTGACCTTTTTGTGGGTACCGAAGGGGCAGAAGAAATTGCCGCACTCGTTGAACAGTTAAAGAGAGGCAACCTTGAGCAACGCGTCATTCTCCCTCAGCTGTATTTAATGACCCATGAGACTCCGCGAGTCATTTCGACTCCACCCTTTCGGGCGTGGCTGAAGATAACCGAAGGGTGTAATAACCGCTGCTCCTATTGCATGATTCCCAGCATCAGGGGTGGATTACGCAGCAGGTCGCTAGACGATTTGGTGAGGGAGGCCAAAAAATTAGAGGATTTAGGAGTCAAAGAGCTTTCCCTTATTGCCCAGGACAGCACTGCCTACGGCAAAGATCTAGGGGCAAAGGTGAATCTTGAAAGTCTGGTTCAGCAACTTCTTGAGCAGACTACCATCCCTTGGTTGCGGTTACTGTATCTTTATCCTACAGGTGTGACAGATGAACTTCTCACCTTGATGGCGATCAATGACCGGGTGCTGCCCTATTTGGATATTCCGATGCAGCATGTCAATGATGGCATACTGAAGGCGATGAATCGTCACTATACCAAAACACAGCTTTTTCAGCTTGTCGAAAGAATTCGCAATCGTGTCCCGGATGTCACGATACGAACCACCTTCTTGGTCGGTTTTCCAGGGGAGAGTGAGAGGGCCTTTCTGGAAATCGAAGATTTCTTGAGAAAAGTCCATATAGATCACGTCGGCGTATTCGCCTATGCCAATGAAGAAGGAGCACCTTCGGAAAGGTACGCAAGGCAGGTCACGGAGAAGGTTAAAAGAAAAAGGGTGGAATCTTTGTTGGCTGTCCAGGCAGAACTCTCCGCGGAAATCCAAAAGAAGTATATCGGGAGGATTGAACCGGTGCTAGTCGAGGGATTGAGCAGCGAAACCGATTTGCTCCTCCAGGGAAGAACAAGATTTCAAGCGCCGGAAGTCGATGGCTGTGTCCTCATAAACGACGGAGTTGCCAGTCTTGGAGAAATTGTGCCGGTCGCTATCACCGACGCCCAAGTGTATGATCTGGTTGGGGGGATAATCAAACTCTAGCAAGTTAGTAATTGTATAGCTATGGGGAATTGCCCTTAAAAATGCGCTGTTAAGGGCAATCCATATATTGAAATTGCAGTCAAAAAGTCTATCTGCTCGTGTTGACTTTTTCTCGCAATTCTTTGCCGACTTTAAAGAAAGGAAGTTTTTTGGGTTTTACCTCGATCTTCTTCCCGGTTTTTGGGTTTCTACCTTCATATGAACCGTACTCTTTGATTACAAAGCTCCCAAAGCCTCGTATTTCAATGCTCTCTCCCTTGGCTAGCGCTTCAGTCATTGTTTCAATAACGGTGTTGGTAATCGCCGCAGCCTCTCGATGAGGAATATTGATGTCCTGTGCCAATGCCTCGATGAGTTCTGATTTGTTCATTCTTAACTCCTGTCTTTGAAAATCAAATTGGGATGCATTATCAAAATTTACAGTTACATAATTACATGCTGGTAAAAGCCGAGTGAAGCTCAAACAATGTGAAAGCAGTCCTGCTAAAATAATCAAAAAAAACAATGACTTGAGCGTTGGTCGATGAAGCCAGGGGCGGGACACCCTCTAACTACTTAGATTTAATCAGCTAATCTCGTATTTGTAAAGAGAATTTTATAAAAATATTTTTTTTAAATCTGCAGAGTTAAGTTGTCTATAGGAACCACTGGGAAGATTACCGATAGTAAGCTTACCGTAGGCAAGCCGTTTGAGATGCAAAACAGGATAGCCGATGAGGCTGAACATTTTTTTTACCTGCCGTTTTCTTCCTTCGTGAATGGTGATTTGCAGCAAACAGGAATTATTTTTGGCATCAACAACTGTGATCAAGGCCGGAGCGGTAATTTTTCCTTCAAGGTTTATACCCTTTTCGAGAAGCTTAACCTTTTCTTTGCTCGGATTTCCTCGCACCAAAGCTTCGTATGTTTTGTTGGTTTCGTTGCTCGGGTGTTGTATTTTTTGGGCGAGTTGACCGTCGTTCGTCATGATAAGGGCACCCTCGGTATCGAGGTCGAGACGGCCGACCGGGAAAAGGCGCTCGCCGCCTTCTTTGATGAGAGAAGTGACTATCGGCCTGCCCTGCGGGTCGGACAGGGTGGTAACGTAACCTTTCGGTTTATTGAGGAGGTAATAAACGAATTTCTCTCTGGCTAGTACCAGTTTTCCTGCAACGCTGACCTGATTGACTCCAGGAGTGATGCTCACTCCCATTTCAGTAACAACCTTGCCGTCAACACTGATGAGACCCTGGGCGATCATCTCCTCTGCTTTACGGCGGGAGGCAAGTCCGCATTGAGCAAGATATTTTTGTAGCCTGACCAGCATAGTCATCGCCATTCCGGTGGAATAATTTTACTGAACCGGCCATCGACTTTTTCCTTTGTCGCCTGATCGACTTCAAGGATTTTTGTGTACCAGGGTTTCATACGACAATCGATGACTACCGGGGGATGAAGACCGACATGGAATCTGTGCACAGAGGTTGAACGGGCATGGATATCGGCAGCCGGTTCAAACCGGGTGAAAATTGTCCAAAGAAAGTCCTGCATCGAAGAAGTCGCCTCTTTGCAGTCATCCACCAGCATGATGACAGGCCATTCCTGAAGTGGACCATGCTCGGCAAGTTCTTGAGCCAAGAGGGGATTTTCTTTATAGGAAACACCTTCGACAACCAGAGTGCCGGGCAGAAAAACTGTTGGTTTGCAACATGAACCGGGTAAGGGAGCTGTGAAATGCAAAGGTAATTCGCGTTTCTTCTCCTTGCCCAGTCCCATCAGCATGGCTTTTGAACCTTTGTTGACGGAGGGTCCGGTGTAATCAAGGGTGTCTTGGGAAACATTGGCAAATATGAAGAGATCCTGTTGCCATTGCACTCTTTCCAGGACATGGGCCCACAGGCTTCGGAAATCAGTGATATCGACGTGACCATCGGTGATGATTAAAAATTTTGTAAGGGAGAGTTGGCCCTCACCAAGAATTCTTAGGCCGCAGGCAAAGGCTTCGCGGGGATAACGATCGGCAACCTTAGCAGCTGCAAGGCAGTGGAATCCGGTTTCACCGAAAGTTTTCAACTCTTTGACTCCCTTCATAACCAGAGGAAAGAGTGGGGAAAGGAGGTCTTGAAGAAAGTCACCGATGAAAAAATCTTCCTGGCGAGGCCGGCCGACGACGGTTGCCGGATAGATGGCATTGCTGCGATGATAAAGATGGCTGACTTGAAAAACAGGGTAGTCATGCTGCAGGGAATCATATCCGTAATGATCGCCGAATGGACCCTCAGGACGGCGAAGGAGTGGCGGCACTTGACCCTTGATGGCAAACTCGACATTGGCCACAAGCTTATGCCCTCCAAGGGGATCTCGGGTCATGTGCAGTTTGTCGCCAATGAGCAGAGAAGTGAGCATGAGTTCCGGTAGATCTTCCGGTAGCGGTGCGATAGCGGCCAGCATCAGAGCCGGCGGGCCACCGATGAAAAGGGTCACCGGTAAGGCCTTGTTTTGCTTTTCCGCCGCATAGTAGTGGTAGCCGCCGCCTTTATGGATCTGCCAGTGAATACCTGTGGTGGCATCATCGTACCGATGAATTCGGTACATGCCGAGGTTGTGACCTTTTCCGTTCGGATGTTCTGTGTATACCAGCGGCAGGGTAACAAAAGGGCCACCATCACTATGCCAGGAGGTAAGCATTGGTAAAGAACTGAGTTGAGGAGGCTGTTGGCAGTTGTCGAGAATTGGGCCACTGGCGGAATTTTTCAAACCAATTTTCAGTCCGTCAAGAAAAAGCTGTCTGTTTTTCCAGAGCTGAGAAATGGAGAGTGGCATGATCGATTCAGCCAGTTGAACGATGTCGCGAACGAATTGCTGTGGCTTATTGCCAAAGGCCAGTTCCAGTCTCTTGGCGGTCCCGAAAAGGTTGGTGGTAACTGGGAACTTTGAGCCTTTGACTTTGGTGAAGAGCAGCGCCGGTCCACCCCGGGCGATGACGCGCCGGTGAATTTCGGCAATCTCAAGATGAGGATCGACCTCTTCTTCAATGACCAGAAGTTGCTTCTCTCTCTTGAGTAATGCTAAATAGCTACGTAAGTCGTGCAATTTGTCGATAACCACACATTACTCCTCGTGGTTGTGTTCTGTGTCGAGAAGAAAGAGCTGGTGGTATTCTTTTTTGCTGACATGCTTTTTCAGCAGCTCGAAAAAGGAATCAATGAACTGAATGATTTCAGCACTCGAAAGTCTTTTGGCAAAAAGATCTGCAAATTCGGGACGGCCGCTGAGTTGAAGAAAGGTGGCCAAGGACTGACGATCAAGATCCTCGGTCAAGCCAAAGCACATTTTATCGGGTTCGAGGTTCATAAGGGTTTTAAGAGGTTTGGGTGTTGGCAAAGGGCTGTTGGGGGTCGGCTATGATTTTCCAGCGAATCGAACGGGCGCGAGGACCGTCGAATTCACAAAAGAAAATTTTTTGCCAGGTGCCAAGCTGTAGTTTGCCGTTTTCGATGAAAAGGGTGAGAGTGCTGCCGGTAAGCATGGTCATAATATGGGACGGCGAATTACCCTCTCTGTGCTTATAACCGAGATTACGAGGAACCATGTGTGCCAGTCCTTGTAAGATGTCGAGGCAAACATCGGGGTCTGCACCCTCGTTGATGATGAGTCCCGCCGTAGTGTGCGGATTGAAGAGGTGGATAACGCCCGAGGATATGAACTGATTTTGCAGTATCTTGTCAATTTCGCTAGTGATGTTGACAAGTTCCATATTTGAAATGGTGGAGATTTTCAATTGGCCATTGGGCATAATCCCTCCTTAGCTAAATTTTATGCATAGGGACTGAACGAGCCATCCCGACCGGCGGGAGGTCAGGTGGTACCCTGATAGTATTTTATGATGGCGGGAAAGGGCTGGCAGTATCATCCTCTTGTGAAGCGCATAATATAGGTTCTTTTCCAGTTACAGTCAATCTTTGCTCTACATTGCCGAAGGCAGAATCCTCTTGAAATGTAAGATACAGGATTGCAAAATTCCGTTGCGAAAAGTCGTAAATTTTTAATAAAACTGTGATCAGGTGTTAAACAGCATGATTTTCCCCGGTCGGAAGTATATGATGGCAGGCCAACCAAGTCAGAACCGTGGTGGTTCTTGACATGTTCTGCAATACGAATACAATACTAGCTTGTATATACACAAATTCGCCGCTAGGCAACAGAATTGACAGCTGCGGTAGTAGGCGAGACTCGCAATATGTTGCAAAGGAAAGGTAGCAAGTGATGATGGACCATGACGAGCAGGTAAAAAAAATCTGGATGGTGAGTCGGGAGTATGGGCAGCTTGCCGGTGCGGGAGGTGTTAAGGATGTTGTTTGCCAACTCGCTGAAGCGCTTGCTCGAAAATCCACCAGGTCGCTCCATGTAGTGTTGCCACGCTATGGTTTTGTCAATGCTCGCGAACAGGGATTCCAACCATTACCCGATCCTTTCTGTCCGGGTCGCACCCTTCGCTTGCAGATCGATATGCACCAACCGAGTACACGCATACTTGAAGAGGTTCATTATTATTACAAAAAAATTAATAAGGTGAATCTCTATCTTGTTGACGCCGAGCGTTTTCGTCAGAAATCGGATGTTTACACCTACAGTGAAAAAGATGAGAACCTTGTCCCCTGGCAGAAAAAATCCATGGGGCATCACGATTTCTTTGCAATGAACCTGCTGTTACAAAAAGCAGCTCTTGAACTGATGATTGTCCTCGGTGAAAAACCCGAAGTTATCCATTGTCATGATGGCCATACTGCGGTTCTGCCGGCGCTTATTCGCGAGAATGCCGGATATCGCAATTATTTTCGCGAAACGGGCTGCGTCGTTACCATTCATAATGCCGGATACGGCTATCATCAGGAGGTGATCGATATTCCCTATGCGGCCTCGATTACCGCTTTGCCCCAGCATGTGATTGATGGCAATCAGCTTGATTTCAAATTTGATCCTTTTTTGGTGGCCGGCCATTATGCGATCCTTAACACCGTCAGTGAAAATTATGCGAGGGAGTTGCGGGAGACGGACAGTGACAGTCTGACGGGTTGGCTGGGTCATGAACTGCTGAGACGCAATGTCGTTCTGGAGGGAGTGACCAACGGCATTGATCCCGATTTTTTTAGCTCTGAGGCCATAGCCGGCGACAATCCGGAATTGCTCTTTTATCCGGGGAAGGAGGAAGATACTCTCCTCGGTAAAAAGAGATGCAAAGAAATGCTTCTCGGGATTTTAAAACATGGGGCTGTGTTTGATGGGGTGCAATGCTACGGCAGTGTCGAAAAGAATCCTGGCTATCCCCTCTTTACTTTTATCGGCCGTCTCAGTGAGCAAAAAGGTATTGATATCCTGATGGTCGTACTGGATGAATTGCTGATGCGTTATCCAGAAGTCCAGGTACTGGTTTTCGGTACCGGGGCGAGCGAGATTAATGCTCGTCTTATCCGCTTGACCGAGCAACAAGAGTTTCTTGGGCGGGTGTGTTTCTTGCAAGGATTCAGCCCGGAAATGGCCAACAAGGTGTATGCAGCCGGAGATTTTTTTGTCATACCTTCGAGGTATGAGCCGTGCGGTTTGACTGATTTCATTGCCCAGTTGTTCGGCAGTATCCCCATCGTTCATCATGTCGGCGGCTTAGTCAAGGTCGTTGATGGAGTAACCGGGATTGCCTATGAGGGAAACACTCCGGATGATTTGCTGAAGGCCTTGGAAAGGGCTCTAGTTATGTACCGGAATGGAAAATTAATACGGAAAATCCAACTTCAGGCGGTAAAGGCAATTGAACAAAACTACACATGGTCTAAAGTTATGCGTAAATACCTCCAACTTTATTCGAGAGCAAGAAAACAGCAGTTGTGCAGGGAGTGAGCAATTTTTGCTGGGACTGAGGGTGAAAGTGTCGTAGGTCATGTAACTTCAATATACCATGGCTGAAAATGCCGGTTGTCGTGGCAAACGGCGAAACCGGAAAGTTAACAGGAGACGAATATGACGGTAAAAATTGGTATTAACGGTTTCGGTCGAATTGGCAGGAATATTTTCAGGGCTATTGACAAAGATGTAGCTTTTGCCGATGTGGAGGTGGTGGCTATCAATGATTTGACTGACAATGCAACACTTGCCCATCTGTTGAAGTATGATTCGGTTATGGGGGTATATGCAAGAGATGTGCAAAGCAGTGATAAAGGAATAATTGTTGACGGCAGGCTGGTTTCCGTATCAAATCATCGCAATCCTGCGGAAATTCCCTGGGGGGAATTGGCTGTCGAGTATGTTGCCGAATGTACAGGTAAGTTTGTCGATGCGGAGTCGGCCCAGGCCCATATCGATGCCGGTGCCGCCAAGGTGATCATTTCCGCTCCGGCCAAAGGCAATGTCAAGACCTTCGTCATGGGAGTCAATGAGGATGAATATGACCCCATGGTCCACCACGTTGTATCCAACGCATCGTGCACTACCAACTGTCTTGCCCCGTTTGCCAAGGTAATTCTTGATAAGTTCGGCATTAAACGTGGCCTGATGACCACGGTTCATGCCTATACCGGCGATCAGCGACTGCTCGATTTTCCCCATTCCGACCCCCGTCGGGCAAGGGCCGCCGCATTATCGATGATTCCGACGAAGACCGGCGCAGCTGCGGCAGTATCTCTTGTTATTCCCGAACTGAAAGGCAAATTCGATGGTCTGGCGGTGCGGGTGCCTACACCGACGGTGTCGCTGGTCGACGCCGTCATGGAGGTGGAGAGGGAAACAACTGTCGCTGAAGTCAATCAGGCCTTGAAGGAGGCCGCGAACAGATATCTTGGTTACACTGAATTGCCACTCGTTTCCATCGATTTTCAGGGTAATCCCCACTCTTCGATCATTGATGCGCAGTGCACCAAAGTGATCGGTACCTCAGTCAAGGTAATGAGCTGGTACGATAATGAATGGGGCTACTCCAATAGAATGCTCGACCTCATTCTGCATATGGAGGCAAACAAGGCAATCTGATCCACCGGTCTTACTGGATACCTCCTGCCGTGCGCCTTTGAAGATCCGTCCTCAAAGGCGCTTTTTTATCCCTTGCCACAGCAGGACTTTGTTCATTATACTCAAAGCGGCATGCTGGAATCGTTTTTAATGCCTGTTAACAGCCACGAAAATAGGCCCTATGGAAGAAACAACTCAAAATAAAACAATTGATTCTGATGCGTTGAAGGCAAATCTCCTCGAAACCGCCGGCAATGTCGTTATCAAGAATGATCTACTGGTGCTGCTGGAGGTTGTCGAACAGTTCAACGGTTTGCACACTACCCTTGAGAAACTGCTTTTTGAAGTCTGCCACCCATTCCGTAACTGGAAGATTATCTTGCCGCAACTTCGAAGCTTTGCCTTGAAGAACATCAGCCATTACCGCACCCACACCCTCGGACCACAAGCCTTTGGTATCTTTGCCCGGCTTTTTTTCGAGGCGCTCCGCGACACTGTCCGCGATGTTGCACTTCTGTCTCAGGCTGTTGCCGCGCAGATGGTCTGGCTCGAAAAAATGATCAGCCAATTTAGCGGCAACGAACTGCAGCGCTTCGGAGGTGAACTGAATGTCGTTTTTAGACGATTTTGCGAATTCGACCGGACTGATCGACTCATAATGATGCAGATTGTCCAAGGTCAGCATCCTTTTGCCAAGATAGCAAGACAACTTATTGTTATTGCAGAAAAAGATCAAGTTGGCTTTGATTTTTCCCCCTTAGCTCGACTCGTTCAAACGATACTCGCCAGGTGCTACCATTATTGGCTGAGGGAAGACGATCCGTTGCCTTGGTTCCTTGACCGCTGCAGCATTCCGGTGGACGATTTCCATTCTTCCAACCTCTTCCAGGCAATCTCTCATGGGACGATGGAGCAACATCTGACGACGGTAAAGGGTCTTGCTCTGGAAAAGGATCCTTCGGCAGCGCTTCGCACCATGCTCGAATATCCCGAACATATCGATATCGTCAAGTACTATCGGGCGATGCCGAATAACCTGGTGGCGGCGGAAGAAGTTTTTCGTGAGATTGAACAGCAGGGTCTGAAGAGTCATCTCCATCATTTCAGCGAAAATAGAAAGTTGCTCTTTCTCTTTAAAATCATGGATACCGATGGACTGTATCTCATCCATGAAGAGACCCTGCGGGAAATCAATCGCAGCCTTGTGCAGCTGATCAGACAACAGAGTTTTGAAGAGATTGAGGAATTTCTCCTGACCGCTTTCAAATTACTGAAAGCCAATGTTCGAAAATTTCCCCATACTTCATTGCAGTGTATCCAGGTCCTGGGCGGGGAGGTGTTTGACCGAGGCAACAGCCGCATGGTGGAAGCCTTCCTCTGGGGTGTCGTGCGCTTTGGTTTCCAGCATGCAAGCGTTGTCGGTGTCGATGAAAACTGGCAACCCCTCGCCAATCCGGCGCATCTTGCCAATATACGGGTGTGGCTTTACCTGATCATGCGGGAACCTAAGTGGTGTTCGACCCTGTTCTCGGCCCTTATCATTCATCTGAAACTTTCCGGCACCTGCGTTAAAGATACCGATCTGTTTCAGAGAGATATTACCCAGCTTCTCAATCATCCGATAGAGCCCATTTACAACCTGTCGAAACAGTTTACCAAACTCATGCCGGTCTTTTTCAATGAAATCGGTTCAGAAGGAGAATTGCGGGATGTGTCCACCGAACTTGATGAGATCCATAAACGCAAGGATGTACTGATTCACTTCCTCCGCAAGCAGGGACACGTTGAGAGCTCCAATCTTATAGTCGATTTTGTCCAGGCAATTTTTCTTTTTTGGAAGACTGGTGATAAAACCTTGCTCATCCCCTATATTCCGGAGGAAGTCTACAGCCAGGTTGCCACCAATGGCGAGTATGTTGATGATCTTAGGGCCCTCAGTGCCCGGTTCTGGCCAGCTATGGGCATCAACAGGGTGCGGGATATCCTTGGCAAGGAAAATGAGTCCATCAGTCTCTTTCTCACCGATCAGACCGATCTTCAACCCCATGAGGTTCGCCGCTTCGAGCTTTTGGTGCGGATGTACAAACTGCTCTACAAAAAATATAAACTTGGTGTTCAGCAGCTGCGCTCGGAAATTCTCAAGGCAGTCAATGACGGCTTTCCCGAGATGGAGCGGTTGCTCGCAGATCTCGACCATGCCGATACCGAACATTGTCTGGAGGCCCTGCTTACCGCTCTTGAAGGGTTGAAAAAAATAATACTTTCCGCGGAGACTTTCGAGGCTCAGGAAGATATCTACTATAAACGACACATCGCCGCCGATATTCCTTCAGTGTATGGACGATACAAAGAGCGGAAGTTCGATGCCTTGAGCCTCACCTTTCGTCTGGAAAATCTTGCCAACCTGTATCTGGAAAAGTTGCCGGAAACGGTCAACCTGTCGATTATCACCCAGGCCACTTTCTACAATATAGTCCGCTGCATAAATCTCTTTCTCCGGGCTCTGGCGATTGACGGTATTACTTCCCGGAGGCTCTCCACCTATCTGTCGCTCCTGGAGACCTCCCTGAAGGTCCGGCGCTTTTCCTATACGCAGTATCTCGATATTTTCAGAGGAATGTCGGAAGGAGTAAAGGATATTATCTATGCTTTTTATACAAACATCCATCAAAACAACCTGTCGCTCATCATTCCTCAGATCGGCAGGGAAAATCTCCTCGAAAAATTTGCTAATTTTTACGATGAATCGGAAGTGGGAACAACAGTGCAAAGATTATCCGAGGTGTTTTTTCGAGAGTTGATCTCCTCGACCTTCGGCTTGCAACATCTTGATAATTTCATTCTCCGCATCCTTCAGACCCTTGAAAATCAGAAAGATCTTCTTGACCAGGAAAAGCTGGATCTGCTTATGACCTATAACCCCGAAAGGGTACTGTCACTGCTGCATAGGCCGAATCCCTATACCAATAACCTCATCCACCTTGGTAATAAAGGATTTAACCTTGCGACCCTCATTGACGACGGGAAACTTGTCCCTCCGGCGTTTGTTCTGACCACGGAGATTTTTCGATGTCGGGAAATTGTCTTTAGCTATGCCAAGACGCGGGAAGAATTCATGGAGCGCGTACGTCAGGCCCTGACCGAGATCGAGCAGCTGACCGGGAAAACCTTTGGTTCACCGGAGAGGCCCCTGCTCCTGTCGGTACGGAGCGGGGGAGCCATTTCCATGCCGGGCATGATGGCCACTATCCACAATGTCGGGTTGAACGAAGAGCTCATTGCCGAACTTATTGCCAACCATGGCAACGGATATCTGGCCTGGGACAATTACCGGCGATTTTTGCAATCCTGGGCAATGATTTCCGGAATTGGCAGAGAAGATTTTCAGGTCCTCATGAATAAAGCCAAGGCCAAATACAAAGTCAGCTTAAAGAGGCATTTTTCACCGGAGCAGATGCAGGAACTGGCTCTTTCTTATCAGCAACTTATCCGGCAACGGAGGCTGGTAATACCTGACGATCCCTGGCTGCAACTGGTGAACGCCATTCAGCTTGTTCTTGATTCCTGGGACACCCAAAAGGCCGTGGAGTATCGTAAGATCATGGACGTTTCCGATTCGTGGGGAACGGCGGTCATTGTTCAGGCGATGGTCTTCGGCAACAAGAGTGGCAATGCCGGGTCCGGGGTGGTTTTTACTGCTCATCCGTATCGCAAGGTGCAACGCGTCGCTCTGTGGGGCGATTACGCCTATGGCGATCAAGGCGAGGATATCGTTTCCGGATTGGTGTCGAGTCATGCCATTTCCGTCGAACAGGCAAAGCTCGATGGCCGACACGAGGACGAAACCCTGGAGTTTCGTTTTCCGAAAATCTATCAGAAACTCCTGCATATTTCACGAGAACTCGTTTACGATAAACGATGGAATCCGCAGGAGATCGAGTTCACCTTCGAGGGTTCCGAGCCTGACGAACTTTTTCTCCTGCAAACCCGCGATATGATAACGATCAAGAAAAAGGAGCACCTGAACGTTTTCGTTGAGAGCCCGACCCTTGAATCCGCTTATCTTGGTAAAGGAGTGGGCGTTTCTGGGTCGGCACTCTCAGGACGGGCCGTTTTCACCGAAGAAAACATCTCCAAGCTACGGCAGACTGACCCGGCGACACCTCTTATCCTGATTCGTCAGGATACTGTCCCGGAGGATATAAAAGTGGTGAGTCAATCAGACGGACTACTCACATCGCGGGGCGGTCAGACTTCGCATGCTTCGGTTGTGGCCGTGCGCCTGGAAAAAACCTGCGTTGTCGGCTGTCGGAGCTTGAAGGTATATGAAGCAGAGCAGTATTGTGAAATTGCCGGTATAACAATCGCCTTTGGCGATCCTATCTCAATCGATGGTCGAAATGGGCAGGTACTGAACGGCGTGCATCCCACTGTCGAAGAGTATCATATTTTACCGATATAATATCTTTCTTTTTCATGGCATAGATTTTTGTGGGCGAAAAAAAACGGAACAGTAAAATGGGAATTCTGCTAATTATTTATTGTTCCGCGAAAAACAGAAACGCATGGGTTGCAAAGCTATTTCTTGCAGGAAATTATTGGAATTTGTCTGCTAGATGGGGAGGGGAAGATGTCTCAGAATAAAGGATATAGAAAGGGTCCAAAACTTTTTTCGTTGGCCAGAAAAAAAGCACTTATGCTTGGGGTTCCCCAAGAAAAAGGGGTAAAGCTGGCTGAACTTATCTGCCGGATCCAAGAACAAGAAGGTAATCATCCCTGTTTTCGTCAGCGGGAATTCTGTTCTCAGGTCGCTTGCTGCTGGCAGGCGTCCTGCAATGTCCTGATGACACAGGAATAAAAAATACCAAAAACAGGTTACTGCCTGCTCTCCCGGATCCCCAGTTTTTTCAGGATGATTCCCATAGGGCAGAATTGAGTGAATCCGAATTGGAGAAGGTTCAAACCGACAAAGGCCGCCAAGAAAAGCCAATACGTGCTTTGAAAAAAAGGACTGGCTTCGACTCCAAGAGAGAGACTGAGAAGAATAAAAAAGCCTGCGAAAACGTGAATCCAATCGGTGATTATCATGATGCATAGTCCTCAGTGCTGATGATTCCAACGCGATCAAAAGTTTGGGCAAAAAAGAAGATGTATTTTCTTGATGAGCTCGAGAATACGTTTGTCGGTAATTTTATTATAAATAAAATTCGCATCTTTACGATAATCGATTATCCCTTGTCCGCGCAAAATATTCAAATGCTGTGAAACATTTGCATTGGTGGTTTTTACCTGTTCCCTGAGCTCGCCGACAGATAACTCCTTGTCCTGCAAAAGACAGAGAATTTTTAAACGAATCGGGTGGGACATCGATTTGAGCATTTTTGCCATTGCTTCAATTTGCTCGTCTTGCATATTCTCTCCACAGGGTGGTATTTAATTTTTTAATGTAATAGTTGTGTTGATTTTGTAAAGCCTCTTTTTTGGTGTTTGCAGTTTTTCTGCGGATTTATTTGGCAAAGCAACCGGAAGGTCAAGTTACATTTTTTGAATTCTTGAAAGGATAAACTTGAATCTGGGCAGAGAAAAGGGTTAATTGGTATCCAATTTTAGAGGCAAAAGACTTTAAACAAGGAGGTTCTATGATGACAAATTCGTTGCTGACTCCAAATGATGTCTGTTTGCAAATCATTGATGTGCAGGAGAGCCTGATGGCAAAGATTTACGATGCCGACAGGATCGTCTCGACTATTGAGCTTATGATCCGATGCGCCAAAATTTTTAATCTCCCTATTCTTGCCAATACCCAATATAAAAAAGGGTTGGGCCCCTATGTGGCGACTTTGGAAGGTCTGGTGCAGGATGTCCAGCGGTTCGACAAGGTGGAATTCAATGCGCTCGCTAATCAGGCGACGGAGGCTTTTCTTGCCGGGCTTCCAAAAACCGTGAAGACGATAATTTTGGTCGGTGTGGAAACACACATTTGCATCTACCAAACTGCTATGGGATTGCTGGAGCGAGGGTTTAAAGTGTGGGTAGTTGAAGACGGGGTCTCTTCAAGAAAACCAGGTGATCATCAGGCTGGACTCAATCGTTTGCAGAGTGTCGGAGCAATTATCGGGCCCGCCGAGATGTTGATATACGAGTTGCTCGGCAAGGCAGGAACACCCGCATTTAAACAGGTATTACCGCTTATTATTAGTCGGGGCGATTAACCACTGACCCTGAGAGAAATCTGCATACCTTTGAACATATAGCATTCAGCTGCCGATGCGCATGGCGTGCAGGCCAAATGATTAAATATTGACGAGTTATTCGAAAATTATGAAAGGGAATGAAATAAGAAACAGGTTTTTGCAATACTTTGAAGAAAATGGCCATACTGTTGTCGACAGTTCCTCACTTGTGCCAAAAGACGATCCCACCCTTCTATTTACGAATGCCGGAATGGTACAGTTCAAGATGGTATTCATGGGGGAGGACAAACGCGAATATCTGAAGGCGGTGACCAGCCAGCGTTGTGTTCGTGCCGGCGGAAAACACAACGACCTTGAGAATGTCGGGTATACAGCCAGACACCATACCTTTTTTGAAATGCTCGGTAACTTTTCTTTCGGCGATTATTTCAAGGAAGACGCCATTCGTTTCGCCTGGAATTTTCTCACCGTTGAGTTGGGTATTCCCGCCGGTAAACTTTGGGTTTCCATTTTTGAAGATGACGATGAGGCTTATACCCTATGGGATAAGATCGAAAACCTTCCGAAAGGGCGCATTGTCAGGATGGGTGAAAAAGATAATTTTTGGGCCATGGGTGATACCGGTCCATGTGGTCCATGTTCCGAAATTCATATCGATCAAGGCGCTGCAGCCGGTTGCGGTCGGCCGGATTGCGCCCTCGGTTGCGACTGTGATCGTTTTCTTGAACTGTGGAATCTGGTTTTTATGCAGTTCAATCGTTCTGCTGACGGCACGATGACCAAATTGCCGAAGCCGAGCATCGATACAGGAATGGGCCTTGAGCGGGTGGCCGCTGTTTTACAGGGTAAGTTCAATAATTACGAGTCCGACCTCTTTACTCCTATCATCTCCAGGCTTGAGGCTTTATCGACAAAAAGCTACGGAAGAAACAACCAGGACGATACCGCCATGCGAGTTATTGCCGACCATGCCCGGGCGACCACTTTTCTTGTCGCAGATGGTGTTTTGCCGAGCAACGAAGGCGCGGGGTATGTCTTACGACGGATTATGAGAAGGGCTGTTCGCTATGGCAAACACCTTGGCTTGGAAAAACCTTTTATGGAGGAGGTCTGCAATGCCGTAGTGGGTGAAATGGCTGACGCCTATCCGCATCTCAACGGTGCACTTTCCCTATTAGCCAAGGTAGTGGTCAAGGAAGAGGAGCGTTTTCGTGAGACTCTCGAAAATGGTCTGACGCTACTTGATGAAGAGATCTCTCGATTGACGAAAGAAAACTCGCGACGAATTTCCGGCGGTTTTATTTTTAAACTTTACGACACCTTTGGTTTTCCATTTGATATTGTCCGGGATATCGCCCTTGAGAGAGGTTTTGGCTTTGATGAAACCGGTTTTCTTGCGGAAATGGAAAACCAGCGACGGAAGTCCCGCTCTTCTCGTAAGGATGAGGGCGTGAAACTCTTTGATGAGGGTGTAAAAAATCTCGCTGCAGCAGGCATAAAGACCAAGTTCGTCGGCTATCAGGAGCTATCCACGGTCACGAGGGTTGAGGGGCTCCTGGATGATGAGGGGAGGATTGTAACCAGCCTGGCAGTCGGTCAGAAAGGGCGACTCTGTGTCGATCAAACCCCCTTTTATGCTGAAGCCGGTGGTCAAGCAGGTGATTGCGGTGAGGTTCGCTGGCAGGGAGGTTGGGCCAAAGTGATTGCTACATCTGTTGCTGGTGCGAAAATCATCCTCCATGATATCGAGGTAAGGGAGGGGCTTCTGCTGGAAAAAGCCGAGGTTTCATTGATTGTTGACAAAGACAGGCGTCGGGCGATTGCCGCCCACCATTCAGCCACCCATATGTTACATGCCGCCCTGAGGAATCTCCTCGGAGACCATGTAAAACAGGCTGGATCTATGGTTGGTCCTGACCGGCTGCGATTCGATTTCACACATTTTTCATCCCTCACACATGAACAGATTGAACGAATCGAACTTTTGGTGAATGAGCAAATATGGCGCAATGCACCGGTGACGACCCGCATTTTACACCGGGATGATGCTCTGAAAGAAGGTGCTATGGCACTGTTCGGTGAAAAATATGAAGAAAACGTCCGGGTTGTGTCGATGGCAGATTTTAGCAAAGAACTTTGTGGTGGCACCCATGTCGAGTCTTCCGGTGAAATTGGAGTATGCAAAGTCCTCTCAGAGAGTGGCATTGCATCAGGTGTGCGGAGAATTGAAGCGTTAGCCGGACCAGCCGCCTTTGCTTATATTCAAGCCCAGGGACGTCGAGAGCGGCAGGTTGCCGGTCTCCTGAATGTCGGCAGTTCTGGTGAAATCGCCGCTAAGGTTGAGACGTTGTTGACCCATCTGAAGGTCATGGAAAAGCAGATAGCCGATCTCTCTCGGCAACTGGCCAGTTCTGATCTCGAAGGGATGTTGCAGAACTTTGTTTCTATCGCTGGAGTGAAGGTAGTATATTCGGAAATACAGCTCGATAGTCAAAAAACACTGCGCGAGGTTGGTGATCGGCTCCGAGACAATCTTGGCTCGGGTGTCGCTGTCCTCGGCGGCAGCATCAGTGGCAAGGCCGCACTGTTGGCGGTTGTAACCGCTGATCTGACACGAAGGATCAGGGCCGGCGATATCATCAATAAAGTTGCCTTACTGGTCGGTGGAAAGGGGGGAGGGCGGCCGGATATGGCTCAAGCCGGTGGACCTATGGTCGATAAATTGAGCGAAGCAATCAAATCAGTGCCTGATGTGGTCAGGAAACTCTTGCAGGAATAAAGGAAGAATCAGGTTGTGAAAGATTGTTAGTTGAGCGAGTTGGGCGTCTTTCAACCTGCTTCACTTGCTTTTACAGGACCGACTGGATACGACACATAAATTAGTTGACAGAGTAATATATTTACAGTAAGAATTTTTTGCTATTGTGAATGGCTGTTCAGTTTCATTCGTTCAGTTTTAGTCGTTATCTTGTAGATATATCATATGCGGGCGTCATTCATTGCGTAAATGAATGTTAAGGTTTTTTCGTTCTATTTTAGTTGAGCAGGAGCTACTAACATGATTACGACGGATATTACTTTGTTTATTCAGATTGTTAACATGGTTGTGCTCATGTTTCTTCTTAATGGAGTTCTTTACAAACCAATAAGGAACATCCTCAAGGAGAGATCTGAAAAGCTGCGGGGCATGGAGGATAACATCTCAAAATTTGAGAAAAATGCCAAGCTGAGACAAGAAGAGGTTGATGCAAAAATGGCGAAAGCATCAGGCAAGGCAAAAGCTGCTTTGGATTCTGCTCGCGCCGAGGCACAGGCCGTAGGTGATGCCAAACTTGCTGCAATCCGCGCTGAAGCCGATGCAGCCAAGGAGGCTAAACTTGCTGAGCTTAGAGCTCAAATCGAGAGCGCCAGAACCGGTTTGCGGTCCAATTTGGATGGATTTGCAGCCGACATGGCGAGTAAAATTCTGGGGAGGAGTCTCTAACTATGAATGGAGTGAAGCACATTACTAGGCTTGTAAGTCTTCTTACCTTAACCTTTATGCTGGTCGTGTTCTGTGGTTCGGGATTTGCAGCTGAAAAGGCCGGCAACGTCTCAGCAACCGATCATGCTGCGGCTGCCGATGGTGGGCATGGTGCAAAAAAGGTTTCTAAGAGCTTGTCGGCCGAGAAAGTAAAAGACCTTGGTTGGAGGGTCGTAAACTTTATCGCCCTCATGATAATTCTCGTGAAATTCGCTGCAAAGCCTATTGGCGCTGGTTTGGCGGCGCGTCAGAAGAAAATCAAAGATGAAATTGAAGACTTACAGCAAAAAAGAGCAGACGCAGAGAGGTCGTACAATGACTTCCAGGCAAAGCTTGCATCGGTTGAATCGGAAATCGATAAAATAGTAGATAGAGCTGTTGCCCAAGCTGAAATCGAAAAAGTCAAAATCATTGAGAAAGCCGAGCAAGCCGCCCATGATATCAAACGTTCAGCGGAAATGGCCATTCAGAACGAGCTGACAGAGGCTCGTCGAACCCTCAAAAATGAAGTTGCTGACCAAGCTGCGATAATGGCGGAGAAACTCATTGTAAACAATCTCACTGCGGACGATCAAGTGAAGATTATTGATAATTATTTAGCTAAAGTGGGGGCCGTACAGTGAAACAGACAATCCTCGCAAGACGTTATGCCAAGGCACTTTTTACCATAGGCCAGGAGCAGGCTACATACGATCAGTACAATGAAGTTCTTCAGGGCTTAGCCGCTTTGTATGCTTCGCATCCTGAAGTCGCCGATGCAGTCACCAACCCCATGTATCCTCTGGATGTTAAAGAAAAGGTTATGCAGGGAATAGTCGCCTCGATGGGTGTGGATGTTGTTATGGGCAACTTCTTGAATCTTTTGGTCCAAAAAAAACGTGCTGAATTGTTGCCGGAAATCGCGGAGGCATACCAGTCTATGGTTGACGGAGCGAAGAATATCAGTCATGGCAATGTTGTTTCAGCGGTTGAGCTGAATGATGATTTGAAAGCAAATGTTCAAAAGGTTTTAGAAAAGTTAACAGGCAAGAAGGTTAAGCTCACAACCAGTGTTGATCCTTCCATCATAGGTGGGATTATAGCCAAAGTAGGTGATTTGGTTTTTGATGGGAGCATAAAGACTCAGCTTGCAGGTTTAAAAGATTCCATTAAGGGGAGAGAATAGATGCAGATCAAAGCCGCAGAAATTAGTCAGATTATCAAAGATCAGATTGGGGCATATGAGACCAGTATAGATCTTAACGAGACCGGTACCGTAATCTCAGTAGGTGACGGTATCGCCCGTGTCTATGGTGTGCAAAACTGTATGGCCATGGAGCTTTTAGAGTTTCCCGGTGGAATCATGGGTCTTGCCTTGAACTTGGAGGCGGACAACGTTGGTTGCGCTGTTCTTGGTAATGTTTCCGGGATTAAAGAGGGTGACATCGTTAAAAGAACCGGGAAGATTGCCGAGGTGCCTGTCGGACCGGCCATGGAAGGTCGAGTTGTTGATGGTATCGGTGTTCCTATTGATGGTCTTGGCCCGATTAAGTCAGAGCTCAGTTCGAAAATTGAGGTACTTGCTCCTGGTGTTATTTCCAGAAAGGGTGTCCATGAACCCTGCTATACCGGATCGAAAGCGGTTGATGCCATGACCCCGGTCGGCAGGGGACAACGTGAACTGGTTATCGGCGATCGTCAAATCGGGAAAACCGCCCTTTGTGTTGATGCTATTATAGCCCAGAAAAATACTGATATTCATTGTATCTATGTTGCAGTCGGGCAGAAGAAATCAACGGTTGCTTTGGTCGTTGAGGCTCTGAAAAAACATGGGGCAATGGCATATACCACGGTTGTTTCAGCTTGTGCCTCAGATCCTGCACCCATGCAGTATATTGCACCTTTTGCCGGATGCGCAATGGGTGAGTATTTCCGTGATAACGGACAACACGCTCTGATTATCTATGACGATCTTTCAAAGCAAGCGGTTGCTTACCGCGAACTCTCTCTCTTGCTCCGTCGCCCGCCGGGACGTGAAGCATACCCTGGCGATATTTTCTTCAATCACTCACGGCTGCTTGAGAGATCCGCGAAGGTAAACGATGCACTTGGCGCAGGCTCGCTCACCGCACTGCCGATAATTGAAACCCAGGCCGGTGACGTTTCGGCTTTCATTCCAACCAACGTTATCTCAATCACCGATGGTCAAGTCTATCTTGAACCGAACCTCTTTTTCTCCGGTGTTCGACCTGCCATTAACGTTGGTCTTTCGGTGTCACGCGTAGGTGGTGCAGCACAAGTTAAGGCTATGAAACAGGTGGCCGGTACGCTTCGTCTTGACCTTGCACAGTATCGTGAGCTTGCAGCTTTCGCAGCTTTCGGCTCTGATCTTGATGCAGGAACTCAGGCCAAACTGACTCGTGGGGAGCGACTTGTTGAAATCTTGAAACAGCCTCAATATCAACCACTGCCGATGGAAAAGCAGGTGACAATAATATACGCCGGTTCCAACGGTTATCTTGATAAACTGCCTGTTGCTGCCTTGGCTGATTATGAGACTGAACTCTACAGCTATATTGAGTCCAACGAACCGAGCATTTTCACTGATCTTGACAAGGAAAAAGTGTTCACGGATGCAATCAAGGAGAAACTCAACAAGGTGTTGACCAGCTTTGGTGATACTTTCAAGGCGTCAAAAGGTCTTAACTAATTCACAAATAGGTCAAGATATGGCGAGCTTAAAAGAAGTAAAAACGAAGATCGCGGGCGTTAAAAAAACTGCTCAGATCACCAAAGCGATGAACATGGTCGCCGCTGCAAGATTGCGCGGTGCACAAGAAAAAATGGAGGCATTTAGGCCCTATGCCTCCAAATTTAATGTTACAATGTCCAATCTGTCAGGAGGAGCAAACACCACAGGATTTCCCTTAATGGAAATACGCGATGCAAAAACTGTAGAGCTGGTGGTTATCACTTCTGATCGCGGGCTTTGCGGTTCCTTCAATGCCAATATTATCAAGCTTGCCTTAAAAATGATGGCAGAGTATGAGAGTGCCGGAAAAAAGGTAAGTTTTGTCTGTGTCGGCAAAAAGGGAAGTCAGCTGCTAAAGAAAACTGGCAAAATCAGAAAAAGTTACCGTGATATCATGGGTAATTTTCAGATGTATAATGCCAGGGAAATTGCGTCGGATATAGCGGCACAATTTTTGAGTGGTGCAACTGACAAAGTTGAAGTTCTTTATGGTCACTTTAAGTCTGTTGCAAGTCAGATTCCGGCAATTTCTCATCTTCTCCCTGTGCAGCCGACAAGTGTCGAAGAAGAAATCGAGAAAAAGTTTTCAGGAGATTACATCTACGAACCTTCCACTGAAGAAATCATGGATGTCCTGCAACCACTGTATCTCAACGTCATCATTTATCATGCAATGCTCGAAGTCGGGGCAAGCGAACACGCCGCCAGAATGACAGCGATGGATAACGCAACGAACGCATGTAAAGATATGGTGAAAAGCCTGAGCATCATCTACAATAAGGCTCGTCAGGCGGCGGTAACAAGTGAGCTTATGGACATAGTTGGCGGAGCGGAAGCCCTGAAATAATTTATTATCTCTAAGATAATCCAAGACTTTTGAGGAGAGGTAAGGCCCAATGAGTGAACAAAAAATAGGAAAAATCACGCAGGTAATCGGTCCTGTTGTCGACGTCGAATTCGAGCCCGGTAAACTCCCTAATATCCTGAATGCCTGTTATGTGACTAATCCCGGCATCAATGACAAAGAGGATAATCTGGTAATCGAGGTTGCTCAACATCTTGGTGACAATGCATGTCGCTGCATCGCTATGGATCAGACCGACGGTCTTGTCCGGGGCATGGCGGTTAAGGATACCGGTCTGCCGATCACCATTCCAGTTGGTGATGCAGCCCTTGGCAGGATCATGAATGTAGTTGGAAGGCCAGTCGATGGGCTTGGTCCAATCACCTCCAGTAAAACAATGCCTATTCATCGTGAGGCTCCGCTCTTCACCGAGCAGAACACCGAGGTACGTGTTCTGGCGACTGGAATCAAGGTAATTGATCTTCTGGTACCGTTTCCACTGGGTGGCAAAATGGGACTGTTTGGTGGTGCCGGTTGTGGAAAGACCGTTATCATGATGGAGATGGTTAATAATATTGCCATGCATCACGGTGGTATTTCGGTATTTTGCGGTGTTGGTGAACGTACCCGTGAAGGCAACGACTTGTACCACGAGATGAAGGAATCCGGCGTTTTACCGAAAGCTGCCCTTGTGTATGGGCAGATGACTGAGCCTCCGGGAGCCCGTGCCCGCGTTGCTCTGACCGGGTTGACTGCTGCTGAATATTTCCGCGATGAAGCCGGTCAGGACGTTCTGTTGTTTATTGATAATATCTTCCGTTTTACCCAAGCCGGTTCTGAAGTATCCGCGCTTCTTGGTCGAATCCCTTCGGCGGTTGGTTACCAGCCGACCCTGGCTACAGATCTTGGAGCACTCCAGGAACGTATTACTTCAACAAATAAAGGATCAATTACCGCTGTACAGTGTGTTTATGTACCTGCGGACGATTTGACCGACCCTGCCCCGGCCACTACCTTTGCCCATCTTGACGGTACGGTTGTTCTTTCTCGTCAGATTGCCGAGCTTGGTATTTACCCAGCTGTTGATCCGCTCGATTCTACTTCGAGGATTCTTGATCCCAACGTTATCGGCAAGGAACATTATTTGGTCGCCCGTGGCGTTCAGGTTACCTTACAGAAATACCGGGATCTGAAAGATATCATAGCGATCCTCGGAATGGACGAGTTGTCTGAAGACGATCAACAACTTGTTTCCCGGGCTCGTAAAGTCCAAAGATTCCTTTCTCAGCCATTTACCGTAGCTGAAGTGTTCACAGGTATGGCTGGGAAATTTGTAAAAGTTGCCGATACAGTACAAGGTTTCAAAGAGATACTTGAAGGCAAACATGACGATCTCAATGAGAACTCCTTCTATATGGTTGGTTCCATAGATGAAGCTGTTGAAAAAGATGCAAAATCCAAGGGTGCAGGTAAATAATCTGCTTAAGGGGAAAATTCGATGGGACAACAGATAAGACTTGAAGTCGTAACTCCTGCCGGGGCGAAAGTTAACGAGGATGTAGATATCGTTAATGCACCAGGATTTGGTGGTGACTTCGGTGTGCTTGCAAATCATGCACCCTTTCTGTCGACAATCAAAATTGGTACTCTTACCTATGAGAACGGGAATAAAAGGGAAAGTCTCATGGTCAGTGGAGGATTCTGCGAGGTCTCAAATAACAAGATTACCTTCCTCGTAGAGAGTGCTGAAAAGGGTAGTGAAATTGATGTAGATAGGGCGCTCAAAGCAAAAGAAAGAGCGGAAAAACGTTTAGCTCAAGCTGCTCAACAAACTGAAAACTTCAATCGAAAAAGAGCGGAGATTGCCCTGCAGCGTGCTCTGGCTCGGTTGAAAGTATCCAACATTCGCTAGCAGGTTTTATTGAAGATATCACCACAGGATAAGTGCCTTCAGAAATAGTTTTGTGCCGGAAGGGAGCACAAGACTGTTTCTAAGGTATAGCGGTGAGAAAAAGGCATAAAAATTGGGGGTGGCTCTTTCAAAGAGTTGCCCCCAATTTTTTATAGCTGTGCAGTTGTGTCACTTACATAAGCTCGAATGCCTTCAGAAATTTCCTTCGTAAGCATCTCCAGAAATGTCTGATTTTTCAGATTATCTACATCCTTTTCATTGCTGATAAATGCCAATTCGATAAGAATAGCCGGCATTTGTGCCCCTATCAGGACATAAAAAGGAGCTTGTTTCACCCCGAGATTTTTTATCTCTGCAAAACCCTTTTTATCAGCTTCTGATAATATGGAGTTATGAACCTGTTGTGCCAGTCGAGATGATTCATCGATTTTCGAATTTTTCATGATATCTGAAAGAATATCCTGAAGTTCGCTCATCTGATGAGTGGAAGTCGCATTTTCTCGGGCGGCAACCCGCATGGCTTCGGCATTAGTTGTGAGGTTGAGGTAGTAGGTTTCCAAACCCCTCACTTTTGCCGATGGATGGGCATTTATGTGCAGAGAAATAAAAAGATCGGCATTATTGGTGTTGGCCAGAGCGGTTCGCTCTTCAAGTGAAATAAAGGTGTCATCCTTTCTGGTAAGAACAACTTCGTAACCAAGTTCCTTCTTGAGCACTGGGGCCAGTCTTTTTGCAATATCAAGGACGATATCCTTTTCTTTCAAGCCAAAAGCCATAGCGCCGGGATCTTTACCTCCATGCCCAGGATCGAGAACAATCTTTTTAACTCCAAGGCCTAACTGTTGAGCCAGAGAGAGAGGCTTTATATTCGGAAGCGCTTCGATCTTAGCCGGCTCGCTAGCGGGTTTCATATTTACTGCCACTTTTTTGTTGTCTCGTAACACCACAACATCGCCCGTTGATTCCGCCTCAATATGTTTTGCAGGTTTTTTCTCAGTTTTGGCAGTAGTAGGCGTGCTTGCCGGACTCATTGGTTTTGGCGAATCCTTAGAAAATTTTTCGCCTCTGACATCAATGACTACTCGAAAAGGATCGGGGAGACTGTAGATTTTGTAGCTACCGATTGATTCTATATCAAGAACAACACGAACTGTATCAGGAGAAAACTGGCCGGTACGAATACGTTTAAGAAGTCCATCTTCTATTGGTACAGGTGCGCGATATTGAGGCTCTATATAGCTTTTTTTGAAGTCTAAATAGAGCCTTCTCGGGGTGTTTTCAGTTTCTTCAAGGAGAATTTCTTTATAGTTAACAGGGCCGGAAGCCATAATTACTACCCGAGTGTAGTTATCCGAAGACCAGTATTTGACCGGTAAAACATAACTCAGTTTATTGTCTCGCGAGGAGGATACCATGATTTTAGGGAGAGCTATATCATGCTCAAGGGAAAGAACCTTCAGGAGATTTTCAGCATCGGGATGCATGTCTCCGTTGGAATAATTGGTGACAATCTCGCTGAGATAATCCGCAGCCTGTTGGGGATTGTTCTTTTTATCCAGGTAAAGCTGGCCGAGGGCTAAAAAAGCATCATCAGCCAGGCGATGTTGGGGGAAAAGCTTCGTGATTTCTTTGAAATATGCAATTGATTCGTCGAGATCGAGACCATTTTGGAACCGCTCATGCATTTCACCATAAATACGACCGAGCATAAACAGGCATGATGGGGCAATCTCCGATTTGGGGTTCGAGAGATAGATGCGGCGAAAATTTCGAGTTCCTTTCAGCCAATTGTCTCTCGATGCGGAAATATTCGGATTGGTCTGGAGTTGATTGTAGTAGAATTTGGCTTCATCGTACAGCCTGCCTATCGGAAGTGGTTTGTCGCGGTCTTCATCGGCTAACTGGCTATAAGCCGGAATGCACAGCAGTGTTGTAAGAAATAAAAGCGAAATAATAGTGGCTGTGCGAATCATTGTGTTAAAAGAATCTTGCTCCAGATAAAAAAGGTGTATTGATAATGAAAAATAGACCAATTAATTGATACCAGGAGACATTATACAGGAAACATGGGAACATGGCAAAATAAATAGGGCAATGAAACCGGCCAGTCCGGAGGGCCTTTGGAAAAGAAACCGCAGGAGGTAGTCAGAGTTCGGATTGAAGGTGGAGCGGTATGAAAATGCCGACCGTTTGTTTTAACCATTTTTATGAAAGAAGCTCACTAAAAAGATTTCAATTATCGGGATTTATCATCTTCTTCAGGGAATAGAGAAAAGTCAGGGCATTTAAAGGAGAGCACTCATCGAGATTTATCTTGCTGAGATATTCTCTCAGAGGATCCGGTGGTGGTGAAAAGAGAGAAAGCTGGTCAGGACATTTTCTCCGTGTTGTATCCTTTTTCGATTGACTTTGCGTTAACAGCCGATTGTTGAAAGTTACCAAGTTCAATATCTTTGAGGATCTCCTTGGCTCTTTTCACAACACTATCGGGGACCCCTGCAAGACCCGCTACCTGGATACCATAGCTCCTGCTTGTTCCCCCTTTCACCAATTTATGGAGAAAGATGATATTCCCCTGCCATTCCCGAACAGCGATCGAATAGTTCTGAATCCGCGGCTTGGTTTTAGCCAACTCAGTGAGTTCATGATAGTGGGTGGCAAAGAGGGTCTTGACACCTTTCTGATTTTTTTCAACGAGATCTTCAGCAACCGCCCAAGCGATAGACAGGCCATCATAGGTTGAGGTGCCTCTGCCGATTTCGTCGAGTATGACAAGACTCCTCTCTGTAGCGTTGTTCAGGATGTTGGCGGTTTCGCTCATTTCAACCATAAAGGTAGATTGACCGCGTCGCAGATTATCCATAGCACCGACACGGGTAAAAATTCGATCGACAACACCGATGCAGGCACTTTCCGCCGGGACATAGCAACCCATCTGAGCCATGAGAACGATCAGCGCGGTTTGGCGGAGCACCGTCGATTTGCCGGCCATATTGGGGCCGGTAATGATGAGCATTTCTTCGGTTTTCTGGTCGAGGTGAACATCATTAGGGACAAATTTACCGGATGGAAGTGTCCTTTCAATAACCGGATGACGCCCTTCGACAATTCGGATATCGTCACCATTATGAATTTCCGGACGACGGTAATTGTACTTATGCGCGACCTCGGCACAGTTGGAAAGAAAATCGAGTTGGGCGAGAAATCGGGCAGTTTTTTGAATGCGGTTGGAGTTTTCGGAAAGTCGCAGTCGAATAGCCACAAAAAGTTGGTATTCCAACTCGATTCGCCGATCTTCTGCGCCAAGAACACGCTCTTCAAAATCCTTCAGTTCCGGCGTGATGAAGCGCTCTGCATTTACCAGCGTTTGTTTGCGGATATAGTGGCCGGGAACTCGAGCCTCATGGATTCTGCTTATCTCAATGAAGTAGCCGAAAACCTTGTTGTAGCCGATTTTTAGTTTCGCGATACCGGTGGCTTCTCGCTCTCTGTTTTCCAGTTCGAGAATCAGCTTCTTTTGATCGCGTAGGAGAACTATAAGCTGATCGAGTTCTTCGTTGTATCCGTGTTTGATGAGATATCCTTCTCTGAGGCTTACCGGAGCTTCACTATTTATGGATATTTCCAGCAAGGTGTGCAGATCTGCTAAACAGTCAAGTTGCTGTCGCATAGCAATGAGTCGAGTGGTATCACAATTTTTCAGGAGGTCAAGTATCGCAGGAAGGCAGGCAAGTGAATTTTTCATTGCCAACATATCCCGACCGTTGCCGGATCCAAGAATCATTCGGCTATTCAACCGTTCAAGGTCATAGACGTTATCGAGGAGAATACGCATCTCTTTGCGTAAAGAGCTGTTCTTGAAAAAGCAAGTGACGGCATCTAGACGTTCGTTAATACGGTCGATTTGCTGGAGCGGAAAAAGCAGGTTATGTTTAAGTAACCTGGCCCCCATGGGCGTGCAGGTGTGATCAAGAACGGAAAGTAAAGAGCCCTGCCGCTGCCCCCCGGCAATCGTCTGGGTAAGTTCAAGGTTCCGACGGGAAGACTCATCGATATGGAGGGTGGAACCGATATCAAGGGGGGTTAGCTTTTCAATATGGTGGATCGCCGTTTTTTGCGTTTCGCTGATATATTCCAGCAATGCCCCAGCTGCGAGAAGACCTGAAGTTAAATGTCCACATCCGAAACCATCAAGGGTAAGTACCTGAAAGTGATTGTAAAGCAGATCAAGTGATGCCTCATGCTGATAAATGGAACTTTTTCTTTCGGTAATACAGAGGTCGGGAAGAATGGTATTCAACTGCTGAAGAAGAGGGGTGAGGCTGAGCATTTCACTTGAAGAAATAAGCAGCTCTGAGGGGGTGAGTCTGGTTATCTGATCGAAAATATTCTCGGCTTTTTCCGGTTGAGCGGGAAATTCACCGACCAAAAATTCCCCGGTACTGACGTCGAGAAAACTGATGCCATACGAATCTTTGTCGCCGACACCATTGCCGACCAGCGAACAAAGATAATTATTGTTTTTTCCATCGAGCAATTGATCATCGGTAATGACCCCCGGAGATACGATTCGGATAACCTCTCTTTTAACGATGCCTTTGGCTTCAGCCGGATCTTCAGTTTGCTCGCATATCGCCACGCGCTGGCCGGCATGGATGAGTTTGGCTAAGTAGGTTTGTGCAGCGTGATAGGGAATACCGCACATGGGAACTTGCACCTGATCACTTTTCTTGTTTCTTGAGGTGAGTGTTATACCGAGAATTTTTGAGGCGGTAATAGCATCGTCGAAAAACATCTCGTAAAAATCCCCCATTCTGTAGAAAAGAATAGCATTGGCATGCTGTTCTTTGATTTCCAGATATTGCTGCAGCATTGGAGTGATTTTGGTTATTGCATCCATATTCGGTTATTTTTGCAGTGAAAGAAAATCGGCAGCGAGTCGGTCAAAAGTCGCTTCAATATGTTCGGGTATTGTCCGGGTTTCGGCGAGAACGGTGATGAAATTATGATCGCCATTCCAGCGTGGGACAATATGGAAGTGGAGGTGATCGGCGATCCCAGCTCCGGCAATAGTGCCGATATTGCAACCGATATTAAAGCCGTCGGGAGAAAGATGTTTGCGTATCAGAGCGGTGGCCTTTTTGATCATTTCCATGACTGCTGAACTTTCCTGTTGCGAAAGGTCGGTTATGCAGGGAACGTGGCGAATCGGGGCGACAAGGAGATGGCCATTGCTGTAAGGGTACCGGTTAAGGAGAACAATGACCATGGCGTCGCGATACAGAAGAAGTTGCTTTTTATCGGAAAAAACATGGTCTACCGGTTCAAAAATGCATCTGTTGCTTTTGGGTCCATCGCCACGGACATGTTCAATACGCCAGGGTGTCCAGAGGGTTTTCATTGCATTTTCTCCATAAGTTAAGCGGCATATTATAACCAGACTTTATGCCGACGCATCGAAAAAAACCAAACAGAAAAAATTGCTTCGATGATCTCCCAAAAGACCGGCTACGAGATAAGGACTCAAGGTGCTCAACGGTAAATTGTTCTTTTACGGTTGCGAAATTAAGCAAAAGACAAGTATAATGAAAGGTTTTTTAATCCCTCAAAGATGCAAACAAAACCCAAGTAAGCAAAATTACCTGTCTCTTGGGCTGCTTGAGGTGTCCGATGATTATAATTTATCGCTACGACGATTCAGATTTAAGAAGATAGGAGAAGTATAATGCTCAGTGCCTCTGATTTACGCAAAGGTCTCAAGGTTCAAATAGATGGAAATCCCTATATCGTCACGGATTTTGAATTTTCAAAGCCCGGAAAGGGACAGGCTCTCTACCGGTGTAAAATGAGAAACATGATCTCCGGTAATCAACTCGTCAAAACCTACCGTTCCAACGACAAGTTTGAGAAAGCCGAACTCGATGAGAGAAAGATGCAGTTTCTCTATAATCAGGGCGATGAGTTTCATTTTATGGATACCGATAATTATGAACAGCTCAGTCTGACCAAAGACCAGATGGGCGACAACATCAATTATCTTCTTGAGAATATGGATGTTGAGGTGCTCTTTTTTGACAGTAAGCCCATTGATATCAGCATTCCAACCTTTGTCAACCTGCTGGTTACAAAAGCCGATCCTTGGGCAAAAGGCGACACCTCCGGAAACGACACCAAACCTGTTACCGTCCAGACGGGTTACGAGTTGCAGGTGCCACCCTTTGTCGAGGAAGGCGACAAAATTCAGATCGATACTCGAACCGGGCAGTATGTCACCCGGGTCAAAGAGTAAAATCGGTGCTGAGTATTGCAAGGCTGCACAAACGTGCAGCCTTTTTTCGTTGTATCAGATCATTCTTTCACGACCAGGGATTTCTCGAAGTCGATACACCCCTGCGCCAGCCTGTCTATATTCCAGAAAGCAATATAGTGCCTATTGCCTCTGAGGGTCAGTATCTGCAAACTTCTCCCGAATTGTGCATGAAGAGGCTTCTTGCCCACGGTTGCGAGAAAATTTTCCAGCTGAGTCACTGTTTTCGTAAAGGCGAACTCGGCAGGCTCCATCTAGAAGAATTTCAGCTTCTGGAGTGGTACAGAACTGGTTGCGATTACACCCAACTGATGGCGGATTGTCAGGGGCTCGTGCGATTTCTCCATGAAAGATTGAGCGTGCATACATTTTCCTGTGGCGATAAAAATGGCCCCGATTCTTTCTTCGGCATAGACTTGTCAGCCGAGTGGCAGAGATTGACGGTTGCAGATGCCTTCACAAGATATAGTCCTGTGCCGTTGCAACGAGCATTGAATTCGGGAAGTTTTGATGAAATTCTCACGGAACACGTCGAACCCAATTTGGGTACTAAGTCACCTGTATTTCTGTATGCCTATCCCTGTGAGCTTGCCTCTCTTGCACGAAGGAGTCCTGGCAATCCAGGCATAGCAGAACGATTCGAGCTGTATATAAAAGGTGTGGAACTGGCTAACGGCTTCTCCGAACTCACTGATGAACATGAACAGCGAAGCCGGTTTCAGAATGAAATTGCTGCTATTTATGCAAATAACGGTCGTAACGCTGTCATGCCGGAACGCTTTCTGCGTGATCTTGGAAAAATAGAGGAGGCAGCCGGCATTGCCCTGGGGGTTGATCGTCTCTTCATGCTTGCAGTGAACGAAAAAAGCATAACTTCAGCTGTAACTTTTGCTCCGGATGATTTTTTTTAATCTCCAGTCTTTCCTATATCTTTCCGCTCCATTGTTTGCAGATGAGATGTTGGCGTGGCTATCTTTTCTTTTTGTGTTGAAAGGCCTTCTTTTTACCGCCATCCTTGCGGGAGAAATATCCTTCGAGAATACGGCGTTCATTTTGTCGGTCCGAGTAGCAGCGGGGTACCCTTATAGGTTGTTTGGTATCCGGTCGGAGACCTGTGACGTACATGGCGGTCGATAGGGTGCCGGGAGTAGGGGTAAAATCCTGAAACTTTCTTGCCTTCAGTCCCAGGCGCTGCAAATCTTTGCCTAATCTTTCTGCCAACTCCGGCGTAGAGCCCGGATGAGAAGTTATTATGTAGGGGGTAAGCTCAATCTTTTTGCCGATTTCTCTTCCTATCTCAGAACATTTCTTAACAAAAATTTGCAGGAGGATATGCGGTTCCTTGTGCATGAGGCTGAGCAAGGTATCGTCACTGTGCTCAGGGGCAATTTTCAAAGACCCCGGAGTGTGCGATCGGAGTATTGCCGTCAGCAATCGTGGCGTTTGCAGAAGAAGTTCCATTCGCAAGCCGGACGAGATAAACAGATGATTTATGCCATCTATTTCCGAAACCTCTTTGAGCAGCGATAAAAAGGCTTCTTCGTCTATCCGGAGATTGGGGCAGAGTTTCGGGAAAAGACAATCGCGTTTTTTACATGAACCGATAGCGCAGCTGGTTCCGTACAGATTGGCCGTTGGTCCACCTAGGTCGGTGATGGTTCCACCGAAGCCTTCCATTTGCGTAATACGCTGGCATTCCGAAAGGATCGATTTCTTGCTGCGCGAGATGATGGCCGGCCCTTGGTGTCTGGTTATAGCGCAAAAGGAGCAGTTGCCGGAACAGCCTCGGACGATGGTCACCGAGTCCCTGATCATTTGATATGCAGGGATTTCCTGGCCGGTTGGGTGTGGTCGGCGCGAAAAAGGCAGGCTGTAGAGGGTGTCAAGTTCTTCCGCGGCTAGTGGTGGTTGTGCAGGATATTGGACAACCCAGTGGGTTTGCTGGCGTTGCAGAATGATTCTGGGGGAACAGGCTCGGGCGTGCCGGTCAAGTTCTATTTCGGCGTCAAGAAAGAGTGCGAGTTTGTTGTCGATTTCTTCCCAGGAGGGCAGGAGAAGATATTTTTTCGAGCTTTTCCCTTGGTAATCCGTGAAATGATCAGCCAATTCCCGGTCGGTAAGTCGTTGGCAAGTGCCGGCGATGTGCGACAGGGGGACCTTGCCTCGACACCCGGCAGCGATTTCCAATACCGCTTTCTCCCCCATGCCATACACAAGAATATCCGCTTTGGCATCAGTCAAAAATGAAGACCTGAGGCCTTCCTGTTTATAATCATAATGGACGAATCTTCGAAGGGAGGCTTCTACTCCCCCAAGGACAATGGGAATACCGCGAAATACAGACCGGGCAAGGCTTGAATAGAGCAGGCTGGCACGGTCTGGGCGTCGTCGTTCGGCCTTGCTCCGTACTTCACCACGCCAGGGATTGCCGTTCGCAGAATACGCATCGGTATCGCGAACCTTGCCGTTACCGCTGTAATTGGCGACGATTGAGTCAAGGTTTCCAGCGGTAATGCCGCAAAAGAGCAAAGGAGTAGGAAATGAGCTGAAATCTGCTGCGCTATCAAAGCGAGGCTGGGCAAGGATGGCAACGCGGTAACCATGACTGAGAAGCAGACGGCCGATAAGGGCCACCCCATAGGAAGGGTGGTCAACGTAACTATCTCCGGTGACTAGCAGAATATCGAGCTCAGTCCAGCCGCGGTCAATACACTCTTTCCAGGATGTCGGGAGGGGCAACGGGTTATAAGGGGGCAGGGTCATGAAATGATGAAACAATACTGGTATTTTTCACAAAACGAGTACAAGGAGAAATCGCTGGGGATCTTTTTTGCGTCTGATGCACTGCATGAACAATAACAAATGTGTGGAGAGAAGTACATGCAGAAGATTTATCACCATGCCATCTAAGGGAAATTGCATTTTTTCATAAATTATGGTTATCAAAAACGAGGCTGGGTGAACTCATTCTGGGAGGATACTTCAGCTCGAATATATAGTGTTGAAAGTTGCAGCCAAAGGGGACGAAAATGATGCCCGGTCAAAACGAAGTTCGAATATTACTTGCTGACGATCATGTTCTCATTCGCCATGGCATAAAAAAAATTATCAAAGCCAACGAAGCATTGCGGGTCGTTGGCGAGGCGAGCAGTGGCGAGGAACTCATGGGTTTTCTCGAAACTTTGGAGGTCGATCTCATCATCCTTGACATCGCCATGCCCGGTATCGGGGGGATGGAAACACTCGGCAAAGTAAAAAGCAGCTATCCCCGGATAAAAATACTCATGCTAACCATGTATAAGAATAAGCAATACTTTTACAATGCTATGTCGGCTGGGGCAGATGGTTATCTGATGAAAGATGACTCCGACAGTGAGCTTTTGGTGGCAATCGAAAAGGTTCTCTCCGGGAAAAGCTATATATCGCCATTTATGGCTGAAGATTTTGCCGATGATGTCATTTCCATGTATCGTAATGAAAAAAAGAGCCCTTTTCAGGAGTTAACCAGACGAGAAAAGGAAATCTTACAACTGGTAGTGAAAGGCCTTACCAGCAAACAAATGGCCGAACATCTCCGTCTCAGTCAACGAACCGTTGACCACCATCGCTCAAATCTCCTGCGCAAATTTAACCGAAAAAACAGTGTGGAAATGGTAAATTATGCTGTTCGAAACGGTTTTGTCAGCCCGGAATGACCAGAGGCATCTCCCTTTTTCGGGGGCTATAGGGAAAAATCACCTATATTGAGTGCTGTTTGTCTGCGATAACCTGGTAGTCGAAGAGGTCTGTGGCTAGAGTGTAATGTTTAATGCACTGAAAATATTAAATAATTATTTGTTGCTGAACGTATATAGGTAAAAGTACCTAGGAAAAAAGAGGTATATCCGACGATTGTTTTTTCTTGTGAAGCGGCTAGTAATACAGGCAGTTTCGGGGAAGATGACTGTTAACCAATTGAAAAAGGTCGGATGACAATGAACAAAGGTGAACTGGTTGCAACAATAGCAGAAGTCGGCGGGATAACGAAGGTGCAGGCAGAACAGGCATTAAACAGAGTTTTGATAAATATGGCCCAAGCCATGGAAAAAGGCGAGAGGGTAAGCCTCTCGGGTTTTGGCTCTTTTCGGGTCGTGGAAAGGGTGGCACAAAAGGGCAGAAATCCTCAGACCGGGCAAAGTATCACTATCCCTGCGCACAATGTGGTAAAATTCCGACCGGCAAAAATGCTTTGGGATAAGCTGCAATGAGCAGATTTTGTCACACAGCGGTTCAACAACTCATTTCTCTGGTATGGTGTGCTCATCCTCCAACGAGTCAATCTGTGTGATTTTCTCCTTAAGAAGGCTTTAGACAGAGTTCCGTTTCTTGGGTTTAGAGCTGTGTTTATGGGATGTTAAGCGAAATCTCCATACAAGCACTCCGCCGAGGATCATCGCCCCGCTCAACAACTGTCCCATCGTCAGCACACCGAGAAAATAGCCTAATTGCGGGTCCGGTTCCCGGAAATTTTCAACAAGGATCCGCATGCAACCATACCCGGCCAGAAACAGCGCAAAGATGCTGCCGTGAGGCCAGTATGTTTTGCCTTGCCAAGGTCTGTGGCGCAGGGCCCAGAGAAGAACAAAGAGCAACAAGCCCTCAAGAAACGACTCGTAGAGTTGCGACGGATGGCGCGGTAATGGGCCACCATCCGGAAACACCATGCCCCATGGCAGGGAAGTGACTCGGCCAAATAATTCACCATTGATAAAATTGCCGATCCTGCCAAGCCCGATGCCGATCGGGATGGTCGCGGCGTAAAGATCGGCGGCCTGCCAAAAATCAATCCGCTTTTTGCGACAAAACAACCATCCGCCAATCATAAGTGCAAGACATGCCCCGTGAAAGGACATGCCGCCGCTCCAGGTAGCCGGGATTTCCAGTGGATGGGTAAGGTAATACGAGAAATTATAAAACAGCACATACCCCAGTCGGCCGCCAACAACAACGGCGATGATAAGGATCATGTTGAGGTTTTCAAATTGTTCTTCGAGTGAATGAAAGTTTTGCTCCCGGATCTGCTTTCGAACCAAGTAATAGCTGGCAAGAAAACCGAGAATATACATCAGGCCGTACCAACGGATATGCAGTGGACCAAGGCTGAAAATTATCGGGTCAATGTGGGGGAAAGTGAGAAAGGACATAGTACCTTTACCGGGCTGTAATCGCTTCTTCTCGGTCGGGTTCGTTTCGCACACCCAAAAAGAAGACAGACACTAACTGGAATGAGCCATTTTTTTTAAATGTACCTGCAGCACCGAAATCGCTGCCGGAGTGATTCCGGAAATCCTTGACGCCTGGCCGAGGGAAACCGGTCGAATCTTGGTTAGTTTTTCAACCACCTCATTGGACAAGCCGGAGAGCGAACGGTAATCGATTTCCTTGGGGAGAAGTACCGATTCCATCCTTTTAAAACGGGCCACCTGTTCCTCTTGCCGGTCAAGATAACCTTTGAATTTCACCTGCAGTTCGATTTCTTCTTTGACCCCCCCGGTAACAATTTCGGCGAGAATCCCCTGCTCTTCGGAGGCGATCGGGAGTGATGCAAACGTGTCTATAGAGAGTTCCGGTCTTCGCAGGAGATCGGCAAGAGAACATTTCTGTTTGATGTCACTGCTATTCAGCTTTGTCAGAGCCGCATTGGTTGTCGGCCCGGGTTTTATAACAATTGCCTCAAGTGTCTCCTTGCCGGTCTGGATAGCCTGCTGTTTTGCCAGGAATTGGTTGTAAGCTGGATCGGTGACGAGGCCGATACCGTAACCTATTGCCGTCAGTCGGGCGTCGGCGTTGTCCTCACGCAGAAGCAGCCGATATTCCGCACGGGAAGTGAAGAGTCGGTACGGTTCCTTGGTCCCACAGGTTACCAGGTCATCAATAAGCACGCCGATATATGCCTGAGAACGATCCAGGATCAGCGGTTCCAGTTGACGGCAGAAGCGAACTGCGTTGATACCGGCGATGAGTCCCTGGGCTGCGGCTTCTTCATAGCCCGATGTGCCGTTGATCTGACCGGCCAGAAACAGGCCGCGAAGCTGCTTGGTTTCCAGAGATGGGTGCAGGCCCAAGGGATCGATATAGTCATACTCAATCGCATAACCCGGTCTGATGATCTGGGCTTTCTCAAGGCCTTTGATCGAATGGATCATAGCTGTTTGGGTGGCAAGCGGCAGACTGGTAGGCAGGCCATTGGGGTAGACCTCGACGGTGTCGAGACCCTCCGGTTCAAGAAAAATCTGATGCCGGTCCTTTTCCGGAAAGCGCATGACCTTGTCCTCGACCGACGGGCAGTATCTTGCGCCAATCCCCTTGATTATTCCTGCATACATCGGAGATTTGTCGATGCCTGCCCGGATTATGGTGTGGGTATTTTCATTGGTATAGGTAATATGACAGGGCAGCTGTGGCAGGGTGTAGCCACCCTTTGAGGAATAGGAAAAATGAGCCGGCGGAGAGTCACTGTGCTGAACCTCAAGGTCTCTATAGCTGATCGAATGAGCCGCCAACCGGGGCACGGTACCGGTCTTCATGCGGCCGACGGCAAAGCCGTTTTCCTTGAACCAGACCGAGAGTTGTTTGGCCGGTGCGTCACCGAGGCGCCCGGCCGGGAAGTTTTTCATTCCGATATGGACCAGGCCGTCGAGGAAGGTGCCGGTAGCCACCACCACAGCCTTGGTAGGAATTTCTTCGTCAAGCGAGGTAAGGATTCCGGCAACCTGACCATTGTGGACGAGAAGACCGTCGACTACGGTCTGCTTGACGGTCAGATTGGCCTGATTTTCCACCACCGATTTCATGCGTAACCGGTACAACAACCGGTCCGCCTGGGCGCGTGAAGATCTGACTGCTGGGCCTTTGCTGGTGTTGAGGCGGCGGAACTGAATGGAGGTGGCATCGATATTTCGAGCCATTTCCCCACCAAGTGCATCGATTTCCCGCACCAGATGTCCTTTGGCAAGGCCACCGATTGCGGGATTGCACGACATGGCTCCGATAGTATCGGCATTGATCACCGTGAGCAGGGTCTTGCAGCCCATTCTGGCGGCCGCCAGGGCTGCTTCACAACCGGCATGGCCGGCGCCTATAACCACTATATCGTATTCTTCAGGCATCATTTTTTCGTGGGTTGTTCAATGGGGTGTTGGGGGTATAATTAAATTGGTTGGTCTGCACGGGGAAGACGGAAAATGAGCGGCTATTTTTGCCACCAGATAACCGCCCAGCGCGGTGGAGCTTGCCGAAGAAGAGTTATTTGGCCGTTTTCTCTTTTGACTATCTGCTTTTGAAGGTAATTCTCCAGAGCAACCATTTCGTCGGTGGTAATATCGTTAAACATCCAGCTATACGACCTTATTGCTTCCTCCATTGAATTGAAGGGAGTTTCTCGATCGAGGGTTAACACCGAAATATTCGGGTGAATACCAAGCGTATACAATATATTGACGGTATAAATATAGTCCGGGCCAGCGGCAAAAGGTCGACCTACCGCACGAAAGGCCTCCACATCAAAGGGCGTTTCGCCAATTCTGTCACTGAGAAAGACATACCGCGTGGCGTAGGTATCGATCTTTTTCAGGGCCATCTCAAGGTTCTCAACACCCATTGCTCGTGATGCAAGAGCGATGTCGTGGGGGCGGATGCCTTTAGCCTGCCAATCATCTTCCCAGGCACAATGGAGAGTTTTGATATTGCAGATGTTTTCTTCCGAAGCAATCTTGTTAAGCGCTTCAAGCATCCCTACGGAAAAATCAATGGCGGTCACCGTTTCGACTTTACCGGCAATTGGAATGGCCAAGGTCCCGGGGCCTGAGCCTACATCGAGAACAGACATCGTTGGTTCGAGTGGCAGGAGGGCAAGAAAGAGGTCTATATAGGCCGCACTCTTATTTCTTGTGGCAAAGGAAGTGGCTTTGCCATCCCATTCTTTTGGGCCCTTGTTGCGCCAGCCCTTTTTTTCCAGGGCATTAGCCCGGAGTGCGGGCCAATTGATATCCTCAAAAGTGTGTATCTTAGAGTTGACCATAACACGATATATTTATCAAAAAGGCAATACACCAGAGGTGTTCAATGGTAAACTTGGTGCCTATTTTTGCTCGCAAGAGCATAGCACAGGCGTTGCCCTTGTGCAAGATATGGCAGGGTTCGAGGACAAAAATGTTTGACACCATCGACCATATATGGTTATTATTGCCCTTTTGTAATTTGTCTTTCCACTGGAGGCTACGGTGCCAACACAGGGGGAAAAGTGGTTCGGAAGATGGCTGTTAGTACCACGGTAACGAAGAGTATTCTCCGGCCTTTGAAGCATAAAAAACATGGTTCACCATGCATATTACCAATGAGGAAGTAACAAATGAGCAAGCGAACATTTCAACCAAGTATTCTCAAGCGTAAACGTACCCACGGTTTCCGTGAAAGAATGAGTACTCGAGGGGGGCGGGCGGTATTGCAAGCGCGACGGGCAAGGGGCCGCAAAAGGCTTTCGGCTTGATCCTTGACCGGCAATCGACTTCTTAAAAGCACTCTTTTACGAAAAGGGTGGGAATTTGAACAGGTCTATAGCCGTGGAAAGCGTTTGCATGGCGATGGTTTTACCTTGATTTGCCGACCGACCACGACCGGGTCGAACAGGTTGGGGATAAGTGTTCATCGAAATATTCGTGGTGCGGTGAAGAGAAATCGCCTCAAACGAATAATCCGGGAATCATTCAGGCTTTGGCGAGAACAGTATCCTGCAGGAGCGGATATTGTTTTTGCTGTTCGTCCTGATTTTCCCTTTACACATCCTGAGGATATCCGCATGGCAGTCTGCCCTCTTGCGTGCCGCATTGGTAGTTCTCGGGAAGTATGAAATGATGAGTCGTCACCTCTTCAAAGCAATATTTATTGGGCTGATAAGAGGCTACAAGTATTTTCTTTCACCCTTTCTGCCGCCAAGCTGCCGCTTTTTTCCCACGTGTTCAGTTTATACAATTCAGGCAATTGAAAAATATGGCGCCATTAAGGGGAGTTTTCTCGGCATACGTCGTATCCTCCGCTGCCATCCTTTTTCACGAGGCGGCTATGATCCGGTACAGTAATCGGGGCATTCGCCGGATCTTCATACTCATTGACACAACTCCCCCTGGTGTTGACATAATTCACGGTAGGTAGAATGGATAACTATAGAGCTTTTTTGGCGATTATCATTTCCTTTGTTATTCTCGTTGGTTATCAGTATATTTTTGTAGGTTTCGATAAACCGGCGGTTGTCGAACAGCCGGTACAGCAACAGACTGCCGAGGCTCCTAAACCGGCAGTTGTACCACAGAGCACACCATCGCCGGCCGCCCAGACTCCGGTCGCTCTTCCACCCGTTCAGGCCTATGACCGGAAACCAAAAGAGATAACTATTGAAACCGAGTTGTACACGGCGATCATGTCGGAAGATGGCGGGGCAATCAAAAGTTTTATTCTGAAAGAGCACAAAGAGACAAATTCCAAAGACTCCCAGGGGATGCAACTGGTCAAGACGGATGCCAGCCAGGGGGCTCCTCTGCAATTTTCCTGGGGCAGCGTTATTGGTACTCAGGTGCTGTATGACAGTGATAAAGAAAATCTCAAGCTCTCGGGTGATGTAACTAAAGGGGAACTCCGGATGACTGCTCAGGCAGCCAATGGTCTGACCGTTGAGCGGGCGTATAGCTTCGCCAATGACAGTTATCTGATCGGTCTGAGCGTTAAAGTCAAAAACACCTCCACCGCCATTGTCCAGGGGTTTCCGCAACTGCACCTCGTCAACAAGCATTTTCTCGGAGTTGACAGTCCCGCCGAGAGTTTCTTGTTTGCCGGACCGGCGGCGTATGTCAATAATGAACTCCATGAAGTTCCCGCCAAGGAATTTAAAGATGGACCGAAGACCTTTCAGGGTACCATTGATTGGGCCGGCTACGAGGGCAATTACTTCCTCTGTGGCCTGTTGCCGATCGAAGGTTCAGGCGTTTCCTTTACCATGCAGGGCAGCAATGATTTGACTCAGATGGTCCTTGCTGGCAGTCTTGACACCCTGCAGCCGGGCTCGGAAAAGGAATATAAATATAACGTCTTTTATGGTCCGAAAAAGCTGACGATGCTCAAAGAGTTGGGATCTAATTTAGATAAATCAATCAATTTCGGCTGGTTTGATGTCATTGCCAAACCGACACTCTGGTTGCTCAACTGGTTTTATATGTACTTCCATAATTACGGCATCGCCATCATTCTGGTCACCGTACTCTTCAAAGCAGTTTTCTGGCCGATCTCTCAGAAAGGCATGAAGTCCATGAAGAATATGCAGAAATTGCAGCCGAAGATGGTCAAGATCAAAGAAAAATACAAGGGTGATCCGGCCAAGATGAACCAAGAGGTTATGAATCTGTATAAAACCTACAAGGTTAATCCACTTGGCGGCTGTTTGCCGATGGTCTTGCAGATCCCGGTATTTTTTGCACTTTACAAAGTTTTATTGATGGGTATTGAGCTGCGTCATGCACCGTTCATGCTGTGGATAACCGATCTTTCCGCTCCCGATCGGTTATGGCTCGGTTTTGATATCCCGTACCTGGGCGGCTTGCCGATTCTTACCTTGCTGATGGGTGCATCGATGTTTTTCCAACAGAAACTCTCACCCACCACGGCCGACCCGACGCAAGCTAAAATAATGATGTTCTTGCCGGTAATATTCACCTTCATGTTTCTTAACTTTGCTTCGGGGCTTGTCTTATACTGGTTTGTCAACAACCTCCTCTCCATCCTCCAACAGGTGCTCATTAATCGGGATGCCAAGAACACGGCCGCCGTTGCTTAATGTGAAGAAATCGTGATTCGTGGATGAGAAACTGCAGAAAAGCAGAAGATATTTTCGAAGAAGGTACATAAATGTCTTTAGATAAAAACGATTATTACGGAAAAGATGTCTCGGAAGCGATCAAAAAAGCCTGTGAAGCGCTTGGCATTTCACAAGAAAACCTCGATATCGAGGTAGTGGAAACCGGTTCCACCGGAATCTTTGGCCTGATTCGGAAGAAGGCCCATATTCGGGTGCAGCTGAAACCGGTGATCGAAGAAGTGGCAGAGGTCTTCGAAACCGATCATTTTACCGCTTCCGACATACAAGAAGAAAAGCCTCAGGTAGCTGCAACCGAGGCCTCTGCGGTGACCCCTCTTTTTGAGATGGCACGCGATGAGGACGAGGATGAAGAGGAGGAACTGCTGGTCGAACCGGAACAGGAAAACGATGCAAGTCCTGAGAGTATAGAGATCGTCAAGGAGGAGTTGCGCCGTATAGTCGAATTGATGGGATTTCCCTCAACCCTTGAGGTGCAAACGACCGGATTGGCAGTTACCTGCACCCTGCGCGGTGATTTTGAGGAAAATCTTGCCGGGCCGGAAGGTAAAGTCCTTGACAGCCTGCAGTATATCCTGCGCAAGATCATCAGCCGAAAGGTCCAGGAACGGTTGAGAATTTCGATTAATGTCGGAGCGTTCCGGGAAAAACGATTGGAGGAGTTGAAGATCAAGGCCGCCGAGCTGGCCGCTCTCGTCAAGGAAGACGGCAAAACCCAGGTGCTCCCGGGACTTAATCCCTCCGAACGAAGAGTCATTCACATGTTTTTTCAAGAGGATAAGGAAATTCGCAGCCGCTCGGTCGGAGATGGGTTATTTAAGAAAATCCTCATCTATAAACCAGGAAAAGGCAACAACCGTTCCGGAGGAGGGCGAAAGCGATCCTCCGGCAAGGGTCGGCAGGGTAAAAGCGGTCCGAAGAATAACCGCGAATCCTGAATATTTTGGGAGGTAAGCAGTGTGAATCTTCCATCCAGTGATGCAACCATTGCCGCAATCTCCACGCCACCCGGAGCCGGCGGTATCGGCATCATTCGGATCAGCGGTCAACAGGCCCTGCCAGTATTGAAAGCCCTGTTTCAAACAAAGGATCGTTCCTGCTCCTTTGCCAGTCATCGCTTTTATTACGGTCATATACGTCATCCACAGGGCGGGAAAATTCTCGATGAAGTCCTGGCAGTATATATGGCCGCTCCGCGAACCTATACCAGGGAAGATGTTGTGGAAATTCATTGCCACGGCAGCTTTCTTGTCCTGCAAAACGTCCTCGAACTCATTCTCGCAAACGGCGCTGTTCTGGCCGCCCCTGGTGAATTCACCAAGCGGGCCTTTCTCAATGGTCGTATTGACCTGACCCGGGCTGAGGCGGTCATCGATATCTTGTCGGCCAGGACCAGAAAGGGTGTCGATCTGGCCCAGGAGCAGTTGTCCGGTGCCTTATTTCGGAAGATCGAACCGATTCGCCAAAGCCTCATCCATATGCGTGCCATAGTTGAGGTGGCGATAGATTTTCCCGACGAGGATGTGGAGATCGTCGACCATCGTCATCTCATTGAGCAGCTGACACTTGAGGTTGCTGAACCACTGAAAAACCTCCTTGGCAATGCCGATCGCGGCAGGCTATATCGGGAAGGGATAGCCATTGTCATCGCCGGATTGCCGAATGTCGGCAAGTCAAGCCTTCTCAATGCCATCCTTCAGGAGGATCGAGCACTCGTTACCGCTCTTCCCGGTACTACCAGGGACTCTATTGAAGAAATTGTCGACATCTTCGGCGTGCCGGTGCGAATCATCGACACCGCCGGTATTCGCGAGAATGCCGGGGAAGTCGAAGAACTCGGCATTCAAAGGGCCAGAGAACTTATAAATAAGGCCGACCTTGTCGTCTTTCTTCTCGATGGTTCAAGGGAAGTGTCGGAAGGCGATCGGCGGTTGTACAAGCAGGTCCGCCATAAACCTCTTTTGCCGGTCCTCAACAAGATCGATATCTGTGGAGAGAATAAACCTGATCTCTCATCACTTGCCGGTCTTGGCCTTGGCGTAGAAATTTCCGCCAAGAATCAGGCGGGCATAGACCAGTTGAAACAGGCTTTGTTTACAGCAATAACCTCGGGAACAGAGCAGTGGGAGGAGGGCGGTTGCGCCCCCAATACTCGACACAAGCAGGCCCTGCTGGCGGCGAATGAGGCCTGCCGGCGAGTTCTGGCAGCCCTTCGCAATGGCCTCACCAACGATCTTATCGCCGTCGATCTTCAGGAATGCCTTGACCGTCTCGCGGAAATAGTCGGGCAAACCACCACCGAAGACATCCTGGACGTCATTTTTGCCGAGTTCTGTCTGGGGAAATAGCCGAAAGTGCATTGTAATATCCAAATCTTCCATTAAGAATTTTTGTATAATATGCAACAGATGAAAGTCCTCTCTGTTTTTGGTACACGACCGGAGGCTATAAAAATGGCCCCGGTCATCCAGGAGCTTGAGAGGTTTCCCGCGGCAATCAAAAGCGTTGTGTGTGTTACCGCTCAGCATAGGCAGATGCTCGATCAGGTGTTGGAGCTCTTTGCAATCAGACCTGATTACGATCTTGATATCATGCAGCCGGGTCAGGATCTTTTTGACATAACCGGCAATGTTCTGAGCGGTCTCAAAGCGGTGCTGAAAAAGGAAAGGCCGAATGTCGTCCTGGTGCATGGCGATACCACGACCACCATGGTGGCGAGTCTTGCCGCCTACTATTGTCGGATCAGGGTCGGGCATATTGAAGCAGGTTTGCGGACGTTCGACAAGTTTGCGCCCTTTCCGGAGGAGATGAACCGGAAAATTGCCAGTACTCTTGCCGATGTCCATTTTGCCCCTACGGCAATTGCCAGGAAGAATCTTCTTACCGAAGGGATCGGTTCGTGGTCGGTAGTTGTGACAGGGAATACGGTCATCGATGCGCTGTTGGGAATTGTCAAAAAACTGGAGATGGAGGATGTCCTCAGGAGTTCATTCGCTAGGAGGTTCTCTTTCCTTGATCCCCGCAAAAAACTGATTCTGGTCACCGGCCATCGGCGGGAGAATTTTGGCGAGGGGTTTGAAAACATCTGCGGGGCGCTGACGGAGATCGCCGAGAAACACCCGGATGTCGAGATTCTTTATCCGGTGCATCTCAATCCACGGGTGCAGGAGCCGGTCAGAAGAAATCTCGGGGCGGGGCGAATTCACAACATCCACCTCATTGAACCGGTTGATTATTTGCCGTTTGTCTACCTTATGAGCCGTTCGTATCTGATCATTACCGATTCGGGCGGCATGCAGGAAGAGGCGCCATCGCTCGGCAAACCGGTTCTGGTTATGCGTAACACAACCGAACGGCCGGAGGCGCTGGCAGCCGGTACGGTTAAGCTTGTCGGTACCGATCAACGAGTGATTGTTGAAGAAACTGACATTTTGTTAACCGACAAGATCGAATACGAGAAAATGAGTGGCGCTCATAATCCTTACGGGGATGGGAATGCAGCCGCACAGATTGTTAGCACACTGATGGATTTGCAGCGTGGCGGGTGGGGTGACGAAAGAGCGAAAACTGCTTGAAGGTCAGCTGGTGCGAAGAGAAAAAAGGCGTCTGCTCCCTGGCAGGCGCCTTTTCTTTTGAAGCATGGCCGAGGTGGAAGGTTTACGAATTGAAGCGTTTCTCCCATTCATATTCCCGGCCGGTGACCTTGTCTTCCATGCGGCGGATGCGCCGGTCGAGGTCGTGAAATTTCTTTTTCAGGCGCTGCGCGGCACTTCTCGGCGAGTGCACATAGCTATCGTAAAACTCCTGCTCATCCTCGCTGGAGATCGGTTTAACCGGTTCCGGCCGCATGAAAAAGGCGGCTACCAGATAGACGCCGATAACCGGCCAGAAGCCGCTGAAGATAAAGACAACAACAATCGCCAAACGGACCCAGAAGACCGAGAAATCAAAGTAGTCGGCAATCCCTTTGCATACCCCGAGAAAAACCCCGTCTCTGGCGCGATATATTCCGCCCTGTCTGTTATAGTAATGTGTCATTTTTTGTATCCATCCTTTTCCTGACCTTCCGCCAGGATCGTTTCAAGGGATTCGATCCGTTCTTCCATGCGTTCCAGGCTCTGGTAGATTTCCTGAATAATCCTGGTCTCCTCGCTGTCACCCGCACCCCGGTTGCCTTTCCGCGCTTTAATGATAATCAACACGGTTCCGCAGATAAGGGTTGCCAGGGCGATGAGCGAGCCGAAGACTATGGAGACGGTAATAATACTCAGCATGATGATTTTCTCCGATCAGTGGTGCTGTGTTGTCGGTAAGGTCAAGAGGTTTCGTCCTTCCTAGTGTATTGAGCAGCCTTGATCTTGGCAAGCTCATTTTCGATTTCGACATCGGTAGCGAGGTTGTCGAACTCTTCGTCGATTGTCGGTTTTCTGTGGGTATTTACCAACTCGGCCTCAGCCTCCATCTGTTCGATCCGGCTTTCCAGCTTGTCGAAGCGGGCCATGGTGTCGCTGCTGTCGCTGCGTCTGATCTCTTCCTGGGCGCGTTTGCTGCCGGTCGCGCTTTTGTGGCGCTGGACGAGTACCCTCTTCTTCTCCTTGGCGCTGTTCAGCTTATTTTCCAGTTCGATGATATCTTCCTGGTACTTGTCGATAAGGTTGCGGAATTCGCCGAGTTCGCCGTCGAGGGATTCGGCGATACGGGAGAAGCGGCGTTTTTCGACCAAGGCCTCGCGGGCCAGGTTGTCCCGGCCTTTGGCGACGGCCAGCGCGGCACGCTCATCCCAAAGATCGGTTTTAGCGTGGATCTCTTCAAGCTTTCTCTCAATCTTTTTGCGGCCGGCTATAACCCCGGCGCAGGAGGTTTTAAGCTCAATGAGGGTGTCCTCCATTTCGTGGATCATCAGTTTGATCATCTTTTCCGGATCCTCCGCCCGGTCGAGCATCGAGTTGATGTTGGCACTGACTATGTCTCTAAAGCGAGTAAATACTCCCATGATCTACCTCCATGATGGATTGTTGATGTTTGTCTAGTAAATAGCAGGAACTGTGCCGGGTCGGCTGAAAATTTAAAATGATGGAAATTCAGGGTGTTGTTGGTTGACAATCGACATCGTTTCGGTTAATTTTGTTGTGAATAGGTCGAATAAACCGAATATTGGTAAAATTAACTGAGATAGCTTTATGAAAATCGATAGCGATAAGGTCTATACCGCTTCACGGAATGAGGCCCTCGGTCAATCTGAAGTATTCCTCGATTTCCAGGAGAGGCTTTCCCGTGTCGCGCCGGTGAACCGGCCGGTGCTCCTCATCGGCGAGCGAGGGACCGGCAAGGAACTGGCGGCCAACCGATTACATTATTTATCAAAACGCTGGCAAGGGCCGTTTGTCACCTTGAACTGTGCGACACTCTCCCCATCGCTCATCGAGGCGGAACTGTTCGGCCATGAAAGGGGGGCCTTCACCGGTGCTGAGAGACGGAAGACCGGGCGATTCGAGGCGGCCGATGGCGGCACCCTGTTTCTTGACGAGATAGGCTCGATCCCCATGGAGGCCCAGGAGAAAATTCTCCGGGTCGTGGAATACGGTGCTTTCGAACGGGTCGGCAGTTCCCTGCCGGTTGAGGTCGATGTGCGGATAGTCGGGGCAACCAACGTTGACCTGTCGCTGTTGGCCGAGCGGGAGGATTTTAAGAAGGATCTGCTTGATCGGCTGTCGTTTGAGGTGCTTTTTCTTCCGCCGCTGCGTTATCGGGGCGAAGATATCATGCTGCTCGCCAACCATTTTGCCACACGAATGTTCTTTGAACTGGGACGGAGCGGGATTCCCTCTTTCTCGCCTGCAGCAGCCCTGAGTCTCGAAGGCTATAGCTGGAAAGGCAATATCCGTGAGTTGAAAAATGTCGTCGAACGGGCGGTGTACCGCGCCGATACGGGCACCATCGAGGAGGTGATCTTCGATCCTTTTATCTCGCCCTACGCACCCCCCCTTCATGCGTTAGGGAATAATCGGGATGATGAAAGCAAAGAGTCTCCCGCCGCCGCACCGAACCAAGTCTTCCTCGATCAAATGGTCGCCGATCTTGAGATTTCCCTCTTGCGCCGGGCCCTGGCCGATTGCCGGTTTAATCAGCGGCGAGCCGCGTCCCGCTTGGGATTGACCTATGATCAGCTGCGGGGAAGGATAAAGAAATATGGGGCGGCGGTAGTTGTCGGCAACGGAGAGTGAAGTTGCTATTCTCCGGGACCCGGTTTTTGTTGAGAGAATTTGTCATTCCGCGGGTTTCATGATAAAACTTTTGCATAGCGCAAGTTGGCAAAAAAAGTATATCAAAGCATGCGACGAAAGCAGGAGGATGAAATGATCCGACGAATTCTATCGACCATTATTTTTCTGCTCTTGCTCGGAGGGGTTTGTTATGGCAAGGAAAAAATCGTCACCCTTGCGACCTTGACGGACTTTGCTCCTTTCTGCTTTCCCAAGGAAAATGCCATTTTTGCGGAGGCTGAAAGCATTCCACCCGGTTCCGATTCCCTTCAGCTGCAAGGGTATAGCTGGGATGTTGTCAGGGAAAGTTTCCATGCCATGGAGTATACCATCCACCTGTATGTCGTGCCGTGGGAGAGGGGGATGCATTATCTTGCGGCGTTCAAGGTGGATGGCATCTTTCCCGCCAATCACACCATGGAACGGGAAATGAACTACGCTTTTTCCAAGGCCTATGTCGATCAGGTGAAGTTGGTAATTTATATGCGCACGGATGCCCGGTTAAACTGGCAAGGCCTGCAGTCGCTCGATAACCTGGCCATCGGTTTTGTCAGGGGCTGGGCCTATGGCAAGAAGTGGGAAGCTATGGATCTGATAATCAAGGAACCGACTGATACCATTGCCCAGGGTTTTGACTTGGTTGCCAAAAAACGATTGTTGGGCTTGGCCGGTTTTCAGTTGCCCTATGATCATGAGCTGAAGAGAACTCAACGTGCAGATGAATTTAAGATTGTCGGCCATTTCGACACTATCGATGAATATTTGATGGGACGTAAAAATGATCAAAGCAGTTTGCTCAGCCTCGATATTTTTGATTCCGGCAGGAAAATAATCGAAGAAAACGGGATGCTGTCGGCAATAGAGAGGAAATGGCGGGAAGGGCGATGACGATGGACAGCGAAAACAGCGGGACACCCTATCTCGGCAAGAGCCTCAGTCGGCGCTTCGGTCTCACCTTGGTTGGTGTCGTCACAGCCATACTCATGCTCTTTTCGGCGGTGGTGGGTTGGTATAACTATGGAAGAAAGGAGGCTGAGCTGCAGAGACAACTGGGGCAGGCGCTGAGGCTTGCCGAAACCTCCTTGCCGGAAGCGGTGTGGAAACTCGACCATCGGTCGATAAACGATATCCTCCGGGCGATTCTTACCAATGATGCGGTCGTATTTGCCAGGGTTTCGGTGGATGAGCTGGTGGTTGCCAACCAAATCAGTGCGGAGCTGGAAGGTGAAAAGTTTGAAAAGTTCAGCGATACTTCGGCCTTTCTGGTGAGCAGCGCAGCGATCCGTCGCGAGGGTCACCAGGTCGGAAAATTGCAGATCGTCATGTCCAAGGATGCGATATATACAGAACTCATCTCAACTACGGCCAGTGTCGTCGGACTGTTGCTGCTGCTCATCATTGCCATTCTTAGCACCTCCATGCTTATCCTTCGCCATTACATCTTTCATCCGCTGGCGATTTTGGAAAAATCGGCGAAGCGCATCGCCGACGGGCATCTTGAAACACCGATCACAGTCAACGCGCACGGCGAGATCGGCAGTCTTGCATCGACTCTGCGCATCATGACGAGGCGTCTGCAGGAGAGTTTTGAGCAACTGGAACAGAAGGTCCGCGAGCGTACCGCCGATCTTTCCCGGGCCAAGCTTGCCGCCGAAGAAACCAGCCGTCACCTGGCGGTAATTGGCGCAGAGCTTCAGGCCTTGCTTGATAATTCGCCGGTGGGCATTGTCTTTATTGACAATAAGGGGTTGATAAAAAGGGTAAACCAGGAGATGGAAAAAATCACCGGATATTCTTTTGAGGAGCTCGTCGGCAACACCGGTAGATGTCTTTACGCCACTGCCGAGGCCTATGGAAACATGACCGAAAAAATCCTGCCGCTGTTAAAGAGATTCGGCTATTGTGAGCGCCAGGCGGCTCTGCAGCGAAAGGACGGGGCGGAGATCATCTGCCAGTTGCATGGTCGGGTTGTGCCGGATGAAGGCAAGCTCCAGGGTGTGGTCTGGAGCGTTGAGGACATCACCAGCCGCGTGCGCATGGAAAACGAGCTGCTGAAGATTAAAAAGCAGGAGTCAATCAATGTCCTGGCGGGCGGGATCGCCCACGATTTCAACAACATTCTTTTTGCGGTGCTCGGCAATATTTCTCTTGCCGAGCGATTGGTCGAGGAATCGAGTCCGATTCGTGAGTATCTCCATGCAGCCCAGGAGGCTTCGATTCGGGCAAAAGAGTTGACGGTTAAACTCCTCAACTTTGCCAGCGGGGTGGAACCGGTCAAGGCAACCGTGTCGTTGTCGGAGCTGGTTCGGGACGGTGCTGAGCTGGTGCGTTCCACCAGCCGCAACAACATACAGTGCAGATTTCTGATTCCCGACGATCTCTGGGCAGTTTCGATGGACAAGGAACAAATCAGCCAGGTCATAGTTGCCTTGATGCAAAATGCCGAACACTCCATGTCGGCTGGAGGGACGATAACCATAAGTCTGGCTAATCGGGAGCTGGTTGAGGGGCAGATGGTCGGTTTGTATCCCGGTAAGTATGTGGAAATTTGTCTGGCGGATGAAGGACAGGGTATCGAGGCGCAATATCTTGATAAAATCTTCGATCCTTATTTTTCAACGAAGGAAAAGAGCAGCAATAAAGGAGCAGGGCTTGGCCTTGCCATTGTCCATTCCATCATCAATAAGCATGAGGGTAAAATTACCGTCGAATCGACCCCCGGCAAAGGAACAACATTCACCCTCTATCTGCCGGCACAGTCTTCCGACACTGAGAGCGTGTCCGGGAAATCGGCAATTCTACCCAGCGGCAAAGGAAGGGTACTGGTGGTTGATGCCGATATCGAAGGGCGGGACAGAGTGTGCGAAATGTTCTTGCATGTCGGCTATACGACTGAATCGGTAGATAATGGCCCTGTCGCCGTGCAAATGTACCGGGAGGCTCTGCAAAGTGGCGACCCATTTTCAACGGTACTATTGGCTCCGACAACTCAAGGGGATACGGAGGACTTGGTAACGGTTGCCGATTTTCGCAACATAGATCCCGGGGTAAAAGTGATTGCTGTCTGCGCCTCCGCCGATGGACAGGTATGTCAGAGTCTTACTGAAAAAGGCTTTTGCGGTACCATTGCCAAGCCTTATCAGTTACTTGAGTTGAACAGGCTGATGGCTGCAGTGCATGGGAAGTAACGGAAGGATTGCGATGAACTATTTTCTCCCGGCCACCATGGCGTAGGCCGTTTCGGTCATTTCCGCGATAAGCGGATCGATACCGGTCCACAGTTTAAAGCCAGCCGCCCCTTGATAGATGAGCATGCCGAGACCATGGACAATTTTGCAGCCTTTGGCCTCAGCGAGTGCCAGAAGCCGGGTTGTGCGCGGGTTGTAAACGATATCGGCGACCACCAGGTGTTCAAAAAGAGCCTCTTCACCGATCGGCAACTCCTCCTCGCGGGGACGCATGCCGAGGCTGGTGCCATTAACGAGAATATCGCAGGATTTGATGGTTGTTGTCTGATACTCGGGCAGCGCCTCTACGGCCGTGGCGCAGTTGCGGATTTTTTCGTTTATTTCCGCGGCGAGTGCCTCAGCTTTAGCAAGGGTGCGATTGCTGATGAATATTTTTTCCGCACCTCGGAAGGCGAGGGTCATGGCAATGGCGCGGGCGGCACCACCGCCGCCGAGCAGGAAGATTTTTTTATCCCGCACGGAGATCTTGCCCTCTTCTTCCAGGGACCGGATAAAACCCTCTCCATCGGTATTGTAACCGGTTGTCTTTCCGTCTTTGACACAGATGGTGTTGACGGCACCGATAGTTGCCGCCAAAGGATCGAGAGCGTCAAGGTGTTCAATGATAGCGATCTTATGGGGGATGGTGACATTAAACCCGGCCACATTCATTTTGATGAGACCGATAAAGACCGTTTGGAGATTTTCTGGGCTCACCTGCACCGGCAAATAGCAATAATCAAGGGCCAGTTTTTCGAAGACCCGGTTATGCATGGGAGGAGAAATGGAATGCCCGAGGGGATTACCGAGCAAGATGATGAGTTTGGTGTTGATAGTCGGGTATTTCATTGCTTTATTCAGTTACGGAGTTGTATTGTTACGGGATTTTTACTACGACGAATCCGAGCCTTGTGAAGGTATGTATCGGGTTTGTCGGGATCAGGGTACTGTAATACCATGCCGATGAGCAGCGTGGCTAGCGCTTTTCCGTGTTCGGGATGAGATGGATTACCTCAAGAAAACAGGTTAAAAATGTCAAATTCCCCATTAACGAAGATAGTTGATCCTCTGCATATCAAGGTTTTGCCGGTAGAAACGGTGGGGTTGGCGGAGGCTGTCTCGCGTATAACTGCAGAGGATATTCTGGCAATGTCGGCCTATCCATCCCACTCTGAGTCGCTGCGTGACGGCTATGTGTTGGGCCCGTTGAACGAGTCGAGTTCCTGTACGGATTTACCAGCAGGCGGCGCAAAGCGACCAGGAGAATATTCTTATCCGGTTATCGGCGAGATAGCTGCTGGGGCTCGTAATGTCGGCAAACTACAACCTGGAGCGGCCTGTCGAATTTTCACCGGAGCAGTGATTCCCGAGGGCGGTCAGCGCGTCGTGCCGCAGGAGGAGTGCCAAGAAGATGCGGGAAGGGTTCAGGTTACTGCGTCGGCTATGGCTTCTGAGCGACTTTACATACATCATGCCGGCAGTGAAGTTGCCTTGGACGAGACCGTTATCAGCAAGGGAACCCGGCTGGAGATCGATCACCTGTCCTTGCTGGCAGCCGTTGGAATTCTCCATGTGCCGGTTGTGGTTCGGCCCCGAGTTGCCTGTTTTTGCACGGGAAGCGAACTGGTGGCCGTGGGTGGAAAGATGGAGGCCGGGCAAAAACTTTCTCTTAATAGCCTTCTGCTGCAGAATCTCATTCCCCGTTATGGAGGTATCATCGCGGAACAGGGCATCATTGCCGATAGCCATCAGGCCCTGGCGGGGATCTTTGGCACCTTGACGGACGGGCATTGCGATCTGGTAATCAGTACCGGCGGTATGGGCCCGGGGAAATATGATCTGGTAAAAAAGGCCTTTTGCGGTGCGGGGGGCAGGATTATTTTGGAAAGTCTGCCTATGCATCCCGGTCGGTCGATTCTCCTTGGCATTCTCGGTAAATCGGTATTTATTGCCTTGCCCGGGCCACCCAATGCCGTACGTACCCTGGTGAATGAACTTGTCGGACCTGTTGTACTGATGATGCAGGGAACGCGGGGCTGTTGGCCGAAGGCCCTGCAGGCCAGATTATTGGAGGATTACAGGGTCAGAAAGAGCGACCTATTGCAGGTAAAGGGCGGTGTCCTCCTGGTTGAGGAAGGGAGTTGTTCCGTGCGTCTTGCCGAGCGTTTGGAACCGATATCGTGCTTTATTTTTTTTACCGCCGGGCGAAAGGAGTTTGTAAAGGGCGATGTGGTGGAGGTGCACCTCTCAGCGACAAGTGCCGACAGCGGCATCTTTCATTTCTGACACCTTGGACAGAAGTAACTGGCCCTGCCACCCAAGGTGATTTTTTCTATTTTTTCCCCACAGGTCGGGCAGGGTTCGCCTTGCCGCCCGTACACCTTGAAATTCACCTGAAAATATCCCTTTTCCCGTCGGGCATTGATGTAATTGCTGATGGTTGAGCCGCCGCAGTCAATGGCTTGCTGAAGAATCTCGCGGATCGCTATGTATCAGCCTGCCCCATTCTTTCTTGCCGATGGTCCGTATTTTTTTGGTGGGCAGTATGCCGGCACGGAAGAGACTCTCGCTGGCGTAGATATTGCCGACACCCGCCACCACCTGGCTGGTCATGATAAAAACCTTTACCGCCAGATCCCTTTCCTTTGCCAGTTTGTCCAGGTACTCCGGGGTAAATCCGGCACTGAAAGGTTCCGGACCGGTGGTCTTGAAGACGGTTTCTTCAAGATTGTCGATCTCCCGGCTGGTGAGGATGTGTATCGAGCCGAACCGGCGACTGTCGTTATAGCGCAGTTCGCTGTTGTTATCGAGGGTGAAACGGACATGGTCGTGTTTCGCCGGTTCGATCTGTGGGGGAAAAAAGCCGAGATTGCCGGTCATGCCGAGATGGATGACCAGCATTGTCCCGCCGTCGATGCTGATCTGCAAATATTTGGCCCGGCGAGTTACGGCGGTTATCCGGTGACCGATGATCTCCCGGCTGAGAAGATCAACCGGCACCGGTTTCCGGAGGGATTTCCCGCTGTGATGTATTGCCGTCACCGTACGTCCAAGCAAAAGGGGGCGAATACCTCGGCAGATAACTTCAACTTCCGGCAGTTCAGGCATGATACTGTTCCTTGTTTAAAATGCAAATGGCCAGTCCATAATTACCAAAGGTTGTGGCCAGGACCGTTACCGAAGCCGGCATTTTGGCATTGTCTTTGACTTGGACAGCCAGAACGACAGCGTGACAGCTGTGAAGACGGATTGCCGGGGAGGTCAATTCAAGTTCAAGAAATCCCGGCATCTGCACGGAACTGAGTGCCTTTTTTGCCGCTTCCTTGGCGGTCCAGAGCAGGCAGAGACGCGACAGGGGTGGCGTTTCCGGAAAAAGTTCCGTCAGTACCCGTAGTTCCGCGGGCGAACAATATTTTTCCCTGACCCGCAGGAGGTTGTCCTTTTGCTCCTGCAGATCAATGCCGCAGGGTCTTTGCGCCACTAGAGCAGCCGCATATTCGCCGCCATGGGTGATGGAAATCTCAGGGGCCGGCCAACCCTGCAGGCCATCGCCCTGGATCATCGGCCGACCGTTTGCAGTGCCGGCAACCTCAACTCTTTCGAGCGGCGGCAAGTGGCCCGGCCCGTCGGTCGTCCAGAACCGCTGCAGGGCCATCTTGGCACAGACCCTGCCGGCAAGGAATTCGGCCCGTCTTTTCGCCAGACGGTAGCTGTCTAATTGGGCAATTTCATTTGGGTGGAGGAGAGTGGCCGCCGGGACATAATCAGCCGAAGGACCGACCGGGATAGCCTCAGCGGGAAGCTGTCTGAGGAGGATCGCCGCAATAACCGGTTTTCCGAAAATGGCCATTGCCGCTTGCCTGAGAGCTTGAGGGAACAGGTCTTTGGGTAATTTTTTCATTATGCGACGATCCCGGTCCTGTTTCAGAAAAAGCTTGCAGTTTCAACAGTTCCTGCTAACTTTACAGGTTGGGGAGCAGCAGAAAACAAGGATCGAAGCATAATCTGATCGGGGGGGTATGAAAGGTATTTCCGGGGCGACATGGTATGATCTGGTGGTAATCGGCCTCTTTATTCTTTTCATCGGACGTGGACTGTGGCTGGGCCTCCTCAAGCAGGTGACCGGCCTCCTTGCCCTGTATCTCGCTTTTATTGCCGCCGGCCGATATCATGACAGAATCCTGCCGCTTTTGCGAGATATATCAACCAATCCGAAGGTCATCTTTCTCACCAGCTATGTGCTGCTTTTTATTGCCACCTATGTGGTGGTGATGCTGCTCGGCAAAGGCCTCAGCTTCGTCCTGAAATTGACGATCACCTCCTGGTTTGATCGTTTGCTCGGTGCCTTTGTCGGCTTTGCCAAAGCGGCTATTCTGGTTGTTCTTCTGCATGTGATTCTCGGCACCGTTCTCGCTCCCGAAAACCAGATGCTGCGAACCTGTGTCACCTGTGAGACGCTCAATGGAGCGGCAGATCTGACCCGGGAGCTTATACGCAACGAAGAATTGCGTAAAACGCTCATCCAGCAAAAACCGGCGATCGCCATTGATGCGGTCAAGGAATATCTCGCCCCCGGGGGACCGGAGAAAAAGCAACCAACGGACAAACAGTAACCTTTCGTTTGTTTAGTCAGTGAGCGACAATGAAACGGCTAAAGGCAAGAAAACCCGAATCGTATGTCGAGCGCACCTATCGGACGCTTGCCGAAGACGATCTGGTTTCTTCCTTTGTCAAGATCAAGGACACCGATCTGCATATCAAGGCCGATCAGGATGTATCGGCCTGGGCGTTTGAACTGACATTGCAATACCGCTTGCAGATTGAAAAATATATAGAACAACGACCCGAGTTTCTTTCTGCCATGTCGCCGCTTGCTCCAGACATCCTGGCGCCGCCGATCGTCAAGGAGATGCTGGCCGCCGGGCAATTGGCCGATGTCGGACCGATGGCCGCGGTGGCCGGGGCAATTGCCGAGTATGTCGGCAAGGCACTGCTGAGAAGAGGATGTCGGGAAATAGTGGTGGAAAACGGTGGAGATATCTACCTCAACCGGACCAAGGATTGTACGGTGGCGATCTTTGCCGGTCGGTCGCCGCTCAGTATGCAGGTGGGCATCAAATTGCCGGCATCGGCAATGCCGGTCGCGGTTTGCACTTCCTCCGGTACGGTTGGCCATTCGCTAAGTTTTGGCCGGGCCGATGCCGTGGCCGTGGTCGCCTCCTCCACCGCTCTTGCCGATGCGGCGGCAACCCGTCTGGGCAATGAGGTTGGCATCTTGACCACGGGCGATGCAGGCATTAACCGAGCCCTGCAGGTGGGACAGACCATCGAAGGCGTGCAGGGGGTTGTGGTTATTTGCGGGGAAAAAATCGGTGCGGTGGGCAATGTCGAACTGATCAAGCTCAACTGAGGGGGAAGACATGGACATCCTGGAAGAGGGGGGGAGGAGACAGGAGTTACGCGAGGTGGGCCGCCGGTACCTGGTCTTCTACCTGCGTATCTATGACGGTATGAGCAGCAAGATCCTCGGCCATCTGGTTGATATTTCTGAAAAGGGCATGATGCTGATCTGTGACGATACGATTCCGGTCAATGAAAACTATCGCCTGCGCATGCGTCTGCCCACACAGATGAAGGAACGCAACGAGATCATGTTCGATGCCACAAGCCGGTGGTGTAAAATCGATGCCAACCCCGACTTTTTCCTGGTCGGTTTTCAGATGTACGATCTCGACCAAGCAAACAGAGAGCTTATTCTCACCCTCATCAGGGATTTCAGCTATAACGAGGAGCGTTGAGATAACTATCGCTCATGCGTCCTTGTGCCGGCGATCAACTTCGAGCCTCCACCAGCAGTTGCTCCCGGTGGTTCGCGACAAATTTGTCAATATCTTCCTGCCAGCTGACAAAGCCTGCTAAGCCGGCATCTTTTAACACCTTGTTCTCGAGGATCGAATTGGCCGGTCGGTGCGCCGGAGTCGGGTATTCGGCGGTGCTGCACGGTCGCATCGAATAGGCAACACCCATGGTGTCGAGGAAATAACGGGCGGCTTCATACCAGGTCGAATAGCCCTCCGAGGTGGCATGCACTATCCCGGTAATATCGGATTGCAGAAGCCTGGCGATCTGCCGGGTCAAGGTGTAGGACCAGGTGAGGGAGCCATACTGGTCGTCCACCACCTTCAGTTGCCGCTCAGGATTGCCGACGGCCAGTTTCAACATGGTTTTCAGAAAGTTTTTGCCATAAGCTGAATAGAGCCAGGCGGTGCGGAGAATGACATGGTTGGCGCAATGGGCGGCAACCGCCTGTTCGCCGGCCAGTTTGCTTCGGCCGTATTGGGATAATGGGTTGGGCGCATCGGTTTCCAGGTAGGCCTGGGGCGCCGGTTTGCGGCCGTCGAAGACGTAGTCGGTGGAGATATGGATGAGACGACTTCCTAGCCGGTCGGCGGCTTGAGCCAGAAATTTCGGGCCTTCGGCATTGATTTTCCAGGAAAGCGCCAGCTCCGTTTCACAGGCATCCACCGCCGTATAGGCGGCGCAGTTGACGATGACCTCCGGCCGGGTTTCGTCAAGATAGGCATCGACACTGGCCTGATTGCCAATATCGATACGGGGAAGATCGCAGCCTATGGTTTGGTTACCTGCGGACAGCAGATTGCAGCAGTCCGAGCCAAGCTGTCCTCCCGCGCCGATGATGATAATTTTCATTGACGCTTCCTCCCGTTCTGTTTTTCTTCGGCGACGAAGCTGGCGATATATTGACCGTACTGGTTCTTCAGCATGTCGGTGGCAAGACGCTCCAGCTGGTTGATATCGATATAGCCGAACTCGTAGGCGATTTCTTCGATACAGGCGATTTTCAAGCCCTGCCGTTCCTGCACCGCCTGGACATAGCTTGAGGCCTGCTGCAGCGATTCATGGGTGCCGGTATCGAGCCAGCAAAACCCCCGGCCCAGCGGCTCCACCCGCAGTGTCCCGCGATGCAGATAGGCGTTGTTGATATCGGTGATTTCCAGCTCGCCCCGGGCCGAGGGTTTGACCTCTTCGGCGATGGCGATGACGTCGTTGTCGTAAAAATACAGACCGGGGACGGCGTATTTCGATTTCGGTTTCGCCGGTTTTTCGGCAATGCCGACGACTTGGCAGTTGCTGTCGAATTCGACCACCCCGTATCGTTCGGGATCCTTGACCAGGTAGCCGAAAATCAGGCCGCCGTGGTTGAGTTGGGCGCTGTCTCTGAGGATTTTTGAAAAACCCTGGCCAAAAAAGATATTGTCACCGAGGATCAGGGAAACCGTGTCCCGGCCGATAAACTCCTTGCCGATGAGAAAGGCCTGGGCCAGTCCCTCGGGGCGGGGCTGCACGGCATAGCTGATCGAAAGACCGAGCTGTCCGCCGTCGCCGAAAAGTTCCCGAAACCCGGGAAGGTCGTGGGGGGTGGAGATAATGAGAATCTCGCTGATGCCGGCGAGCATGAGGACCGACAGCGGGTAATAGATCATCGGTTTGTCATAGACCGGCAGCATCTGTTTGCTGACGACCTTGGTGAGCGGGTACAGTCTGGTGCCGGAGCCGCCGGCGAGGATAATGCCTTTCATAGGATATTTTTCAAAGGGTTAGAGGCAACGAATTTGCCGTATTGTAAGAGGTTGGTTCTTGCTGTCGGGTGGAATTTCCTTTACAATCTGCCGCTGAAGAGCAGTTGAATATACTTCAAGCCCTATGAAAAAGGAAAACAAAAAATGGTCGCAACCACCCTTCCCTCGTTTAAGGCCTACGATATCCGCGGGAAAGTCCCGGAGGAACTAAATCCGCAGTTGGCGGCAAACATCGGCCGGGCCTTTGCCGCCGTCTACGCCTTAAAGCAAGTTGCCGTGGGCGGGATATCCGCCTGAGCAGTTCGGCACTCGTCCAGGCTTTGACGGCGGGACTCAGGGAAATGGGGGTCGACGTCCTTGATCTTGGGCTCTGCGGTACCGAGGAGATCTATCATGCCGCCTTCAGCATGGAAGGCGCCGGTGTCGACGGTGGCGTAGTCGTGACGGCAAGTCATAATCCTGCCGATTATAACGGTATGAAGTTGGTAGTCAAAGGGGCGCGTCCGGTGACCGGCGAGTACGGTCTGAAAGAGATGGCCAGGCTGATACTTGCAGATGGCCTTCCCGCTTCCGCGGCAATACCAGGCAAGCTTTCCGCTTGTGACTATAAGGAGGAATACATACGCCATCTGCTCGGCTATATAGCGGTGGAGCAACTGAAGCCGCTGAAGATCGTCGTCAATAGCGGCAATGGTTGCGCCGGGGCAATTATCGATCGTTTGGAGGCCATTTGCCCTTTCGCTTCATCAAGGTGCATCATGAACCGGACGGCACCTTTCCGCACGGCGTCCCGAATCCGCTGCTTCCCGAAAATCGCGCTGAAACGGCTCGTGCCGTCCTGGAAAACGGTGCGGATATGGGCATCGCCTGGGATGGCGATTTTGATCGCTGTTTCTTCTGGGATGAAAAGGGCAACTTTATCGAGGGGTACTATATCGTCGGTCTCTTGGCTCTGGAGATGCTGGCAAAAGAGCCGGGTGCAAAAATTCTTTTTGATCCGCGCCTGACCTGGAATACCATCGAACAGGTGCAAAAGGCCGGCGGCATGCCGATCATGACCCGGACCGGCCATGCCTTTATCAAGGAACGAATGCGCCTGGAAGATGCAATCTATGGCGGGGAGATGTCCGCCCATCACTATTTCCGGGATTTCGGCTACTGCGATTCGGGGATGATTCCCTGGCTCCTGGTGGCATCGCTGCTCAGCCGCGGAGGGGCGAAGCTATCGCAGCTGGTGGCGGATCGGATGGCCGCCTACCCGGTCTCGGGGGAAATCAACAGCCGGGTCGCTGATCCGGATGCGGTCATTGCCCGAATAAAGGAAAAATACCGGGACGGGGAAATGGATTATACCGACGGTCTGTCGGTTGCCTATGCCCGGTACCGATTTAATATCCGCAAATCGAATACCGAACCGCTTCTTCGTCTGAATGTTGAAAGCCGAGGGGACGGGCAACTGCTGCGGGAGAAGACCGAAGAACTGCTCGCTCTTATTCGTTAAGTGACGGCCCCCGGCCGGATGAGCTGATTTGCAGGCTGAACACTCTTATTGATGCAGAGAAGGGAAAGGAGATAAGGTGGCAAAGATACAACCTATTATTCTGGCGGGCGGCACCGGTTCAAGGCTTTGGCCTCTATCCCGGGAGTTATATCCCAAACAACTGCTGCGACTGACCAACCATACCTCGCTGCTACAGACCACCCTGCGCGGGTTGCCCAACTGCCCGGGGTCCTGCCGCCTCTCGTTGTTGTCGGGGAGGTACACCGGTTCATCACCTTGACGCAACTGGAGGAAATGGGGAGCTTTTCCAGCTCCACTATCCTGCTCGAACCGATGGGCCGCAATACCGCTCCGGCTATCTGTGCCGCTGCCGAATTCTGCCGCAATCTTGGCGAGGAAATCGTCCTCCTGGTCTTGCCTGCCGACCATGTTGTCCTGCAACCGGAGAAATTTGCCGATGCTGTCCGCCAGGCGGTGGTCCTTGCCGAGGCCGGGGCGGTGGTGACCTTCGGCATCGAACCGACTGGCCCGGAAACCGGCTACGGCTATATCGAGCAGGGTGAAGGGACACGAATTGTCTCCTTCAAGGAAAAACCGGATCAGATGGTTGCCAGGGAATATGTTGCTGCCGGCAACTACCTTTGGAACAGCGGTATGTTCGCCTTTTCCATCCGAACTTTTTTACGGGAGATGGAAGAGTTTGCCCCGGAAATACTGGCCCGCATGCAGGAGGCGGTGCACAAGGGTGTAGCCGACGGGCGGTTTTTCCGTCTTGACGCCGAGGCCATGGCCGCCTGTCCGAGCGACTCCATCGATTACGTGTTGATGGAGAAGACCGCCAACGGCGCTGTTGTCGCAGCGGACCTGGGCTGGAGCGATATCGGTTCCTGGAAGGCGCTATGGGACGTTCTTGGTAAGGATGAAAATGGCAATGTCGCCCAAGGCGATGTTTTGTTGGAAGATACCAGGAACTGTCTGATAAAATCCGAGAATGTCCTGGTGGCGGCGGTGGGGATGGAGGACACTCTGGTGGTGGAAACCGCCGATGCCATTCTTGTTGCCCCTCTGTCGAGATCCCAGGATGTGAAAAAAATAGTCGCCCGGCTTAAAGCAGGAGCGCGCAAGGAATTCAGTCTGCACACCACCGTGTATCGGCCATGGGGCAGTTATACGGTATTGGAGGAGTTGCCGCGCTTTCAAATCAAGCGGATCACCGTCAATCCCCGGGCGAAACTCTCTTTGCAGATGCATCACCATCGGCATGAGCACTGGGTCATCGTTGCCGGCACGGCCAGGGTGACTAATGGCGATGAAGAAATATTGCTGTATGAAAACCAGTCAACCTATATCCCGGCCGGAACCAGGCACCGCTTGGAAAACCCGGGGGTGATCCCTTTAGAGTTGATCGAGGTACAGATCGGCAGCTATCTGGGCGAGGACGATATCGTCCGTTTTGCCGATGTTTACGGGCGGCAGGAGCAGGGCTCATAAAAGCGCGCACATCGTAAGCCGCTTTTCGAAGCGGCTTACGGTTGCTGGTTGGCAAGTTCCATCTTGCGCTTGCGAAACGCCTCGACGTACTTAGCGAAAATCCGTCGGCCGTTTTTAGTAATTTTAATAAAGGTGACTCCGGACACAAAGCGGCCGTCACAGGGGGCCGCATGGGTTGTCCGACCCTCAAGGTTAATGAGATCGTCTTCCAAACCGACGGTAAGGAGCAGGCGCGTATTGGCTTTCAGGGGGTGAATAGTTTCCAGTTTGATGCCGTCGATGCTGACATCGATGGTTCGGCCCATCGAGTAAATTCCTGCTTTGCCCTCCTCATCCAAAACAAGGTAATCAAGAAGATGTAAGGAATCGTAACGGATAAACTGTCTATGTTCTTGTCTTTTCATAATCGGTCTTGAATCCTTGCTTTTAACACCATAGTCGCCTTCCGGGAAGAGCTGATGGATGGCGCCTCTGTCCGGTCTGACAACACCCCGTTCGGTAATGAGACCGGATACCAGTCTTGCCGGGGTGACATCGAAACTGTAGTTTGCCGCCCTCGTTTCCTCGCCTGGCCAGAAAAACCGTCCTCAGTTCACCATGAATATCTTTGCCGGTAAGAGTGGTGATTTCTTTCTCTGATCTTTGTTCTATCGGAATATCCCTGCCATTGTCAAGTTGCCAATCAAAGGTAGATGAAGGAAGTGCGACAAAAAACGGCACATCGTTGTCCATTGCGGCCAGGGCCTTCAGGTAGGTGCCGATTTTGTTAACGACGTCGCCGGTATGGGTGACCCGGTCAGCGCCGACAATAACCATATCGACCTGCCCGAGCTGCATAAGATGGCCACCGGTATTGTCGCAGATCAGGGTGTTGGCGATGCCCTCCTGCGAGAGTTCCCAGGCGGTGAGCCTTGATCCTTGGTTCCATGGCCTGGTTTCATCCACCCAGACATGCACCGGCAGCCCGGCATCGCGTGCCGCGTAGATCGGCGCGGTGGCGCTGCCATGATCGACGAAGGCCAGCCAGCCGGCGTTGCAGTGGGTAAGGATATTGACCGGTGCGCCGTTCTTTTTGCGGCTGATTTCTTCGAGTATCTTCAGGCCGTGTTCGCCGATGCGTCGACAGAACTCTGCATCCTCGTCGGCAATGGCGCAGGCGGCGGTATAAGCCATTGCCCTTTTTTCTTTGGGATCCCGGTATTGGCCGATCGTCTGCAGAATACGTTCAACGGCCCACATGAGATTGCGTGCTGTCGGCCGACTGGCGTCAAAATTTTTGGCGGCGTCTGATATGTAAGCATCGAAGGATGAATCCGGTGCCTGCAGTGCTGCGAGATACATACCGAAACCGGCAGCCGCGCCGATAAGCCCCGCGCCACGGACATGCATGTCCCGGATCGCCGTCATCATCTGCTGAGCGGTGCTAATCTTCTCGACGATAAAATCATGGGGGAGTTTTCTCTGGTCAATGATACAGATCTGCTCATTGTTTTGCGGATCGGGCCAAATGGTTCGGTAATGTGTGCCGTTATAGTTCATGGGTGCAATGATGAAGTGGTAAAAGGAGCGCATGCCAAAGCTGAAATCGATTGTTTTTTGCAAGCATACCCCTTTCCCGAGGAATTGTAAACATTGGCAACCCTTCATAAAATACCTTTGCAGAAGGTGACGCGACAGGAGGGCTTTCCGACAAAATTGTAATAAAAATTGATCAACATGACAACAATGTAATAAAAAGAAATCTCTTAATTCTGCTCAGAAATTAAAACTGCATTGATTCAGCCTGTTAAAAGAAAAATGTGACCTTGGCACGGGGGTTGTATCGGCTCGGGAGTCGGAGTGGTAATCGGCGGTCGGTTATTACAATAATGTTGTTTTGGGTATTTTCCTACAGGCAAGAGCATCGGGTGCCCACAGACAACTGCAACTTGCAAAGAGGAGACAAAAACGATGAATAAGGCAGATACCGCGTTTGTTCTGGCTTCGGCCGGGCTGGTGCTGTTGATGACCCCGGGGTTGGCACTCTTTTACGGTGGTATGGTCAGAAGCAAGAATGTGCTCGGCACGATCTTGCAGAGTCTGATTCTCATCTCCTTAATTTCAATCGAATGGGTGTATATCGGCTATTCCATGTCTTTTGGTCCAGATGTGGGCGGTATTATAGGCAATCTGTCGTGGTTTGCCTTGAACGGTGTTACCAACGCCCCCAGTGCCGATTATGCCAAGACCATCCCGCAGACGGTCTTTATGATTTACCAGTGTATGTTTGCGATAATTACCCCGGCCCTTATCACCGGAGCTTTTGCCGAGCGTGTTCGCTTTATGCCTTTTCTCTTTTTTTCGCTCTGTTGGGCGATTTTCGTTTATAACCCGGTGTGTCATTGGGTTTGGGGAAAAGGCGGGTGGCTGGGAAGTATCGGGGTTCTCGATTTTGCCGGTGGCTTGGTTGTCCACGCCACCTGCGGTGCCGCCGCATTGGCCGGGATTCTCGTCCTTGGTCCGCGCAAAGGATACGGCAAGACCAGTTTCATGCCGCATAATTTGCCGATGACCATAATGGGCACCGGTCTCCTGTGGTTTGGCTGGTTTGGTTTTAACGGTGGTTCGGCATTGGCGGCTGATGAACTTGCCGCTACCGCTTTTGTCGCAACCCATTTGGGTGGAATGGCCGGAATGTTGATGTGGGTGGTGATGGAATGGCTGACTCGTAAAAAGGCGACAACCCTTGGCGCCGCATCAGGTGCTATCGCCGGTCTGGCAACCATCACCCCGACGGCTGGTTTTGTCGGTCCCAATTCAGCGATTATCATTGGTTGCCTGGCCGGCGTGCTCTGCTTTCTTGCCGTCAATGCCAAATCGAAATTCGGTCTTGACGATTCTCTTGACGTGGTCGGGATTCACGGGGTCGGAGGCATTGTCGGCACCCTTTGTTTGGGGCTCTTTGCCTCGACGTCCGTCAACCCCGCCGGGGTAAACGGCCTGTTGTTCGGTAACGCGGCTCAACTGGGTATCCAGCTTGATCGGGGTTGTTGTCGTGGCGGTGTATGCCTTTGTGGTGAGTTGGATCCTTTTTAAAGCAATTCATGGTCTTCTGGGAATGCGTCTGGCCGACGATGCCGAGGTGGAGGGTTTGGATTCAGCGGAGCATTCGGAAACCGCATACAATAATTAAATCGCCAATGGACCTCTTGAGGGATGGTCATTGCAAATACCAACTTGTCAAAGAAGGAACAACGGCTGGTTGAGTTATTTTCATATCGATTCCGAAGTGGCGCTTGCCGGTAGGTTGAACTTGATATAAGGTGATATCCTGCGGACATATTGAGTGGCCGAATGATGGAGGGTGTGCCGGGTTGTTCCGCCGGCATGCCGGTTTCCAGGGTCAAGAGACAACCGGTTGCTTGGCCGGAAGACATAACAGGACAAGGAAGAGGTGGAGAATATGAGAAAAATAGAAGCGATAATCAAGCCGTTTAAGCTCGATGAGGTGAAGGATGCCCTGAACAGCATCGGTATTACCGGGATGACCATCACCGAGGTGAAGGGGTACGGCCGGCAGAAGGGACATACGGAAATTTACCGCGGTGCCGAGTATGTGGTTGATTTTATTCCCAAGGTAAAAATTGAGATTGTCGTCGCCGCCGAACAGGCCGATCAGGTCGTCGAAAAGATCCGCACGGCCGCGAATACCGGGAAGATAGGTGATGGCAAGATTTTCGTCCTGCCGATTGAGCGGGTTGTCAGAGTGCGTACCGGCGAGGAAAATCGTGACGCGGTGTAATCGGTGATTGCCGCATTTCGCGCAAGGCGCAAGGCTCTTGAGGATATATGGGGCAAGGCGAAAAGCGGCGACGAAGAACTGCGTAGTCACAGTCAGGCGGTCGATGAGTACATTATCGGCTGTTTTCGCCAGTCGGATGTTCAGGATTGCCGGCAGGATGTGGCTCTGATCGCGCTCGGTGGTTATGGCCGGCGGGAGCTGTTCCCCTTTTCCGATGTCGATCTGATGATTCTCTATCGCCCGGAAATAAAGGGTGCGATCGAGCGCATAACCGATGCGGTGCTCTATCCGCTCTGGGATACCGGTCTGGAGATCGGTCACGGGGTGCGTACCATTGAGGAATCGCTAACCCAGGCGGAAAAGGATTACTTTTTTTTGGTGGCGCTGCTCGACGCCCGGTTGATCCATGGCTCTGCCGACCTGTATGAAGAACTTCTTGCTGCTTACCGGCTGCGGTTTGTCGAGGGGCAAAGAGAGGATTTTGTCGAGAAAATGAAAGGGCACCGTCAGAGTCGCCGGGAACGGTTCGGCAGTCACAGCTACCTGCTTGAACCGCATATCAAGGAAGGACGGGGTGGCATGCGCGATATTCAGGCGATGATGTGGACCGCCAGAATGGTGTTTGGCTTGCATGGCCTTGAAGGTATTGAAGAAGCGGGATTATTGGTAGAAGACGAAAAACGGGAATTTCTGATCGCCAGAGATACCCTGGTCAGGTTGCGCACCTTTCTGCATTATTTCAGCAAACGTAAAAATGACCAACTGTATTTCGAGCAGCAGGGTGAGGTGGCCGGGGCCTTTGGTTATAAGGCGAAGGAGGGACTTCTTGGTGTCGAACATTTCATGCGCGATGTCTATGGCGCCTTGCAAAAAATAAGTGTCATAACCGATCTGTTTTTTGACCATGTCGACGAGGTGCTTGGGCTCGCCGGCAGGGGCGGAGTGTTTGCCGACAAGGTCATAGAGCCGGGGATTGAGGTGAAAATGGGGAGGGTGCATTTAACCGCCTCAAAGGGCCAGGTAGAGGCGAAGCCGCAGACACTTGTCAGGGTGTTTCTTGCCATGGCCAGGACAGGCCTGCCTCTGCACCATCGGACTCGCAAGAATATTGCCGGCTTAGTCGATCATATCACCGAAAAGGTTTGTGCTTCGCCTCGGTTGACAAAATCTTTTTTTGCTATTTTGCTGGAGGCCAAAGATATTTCCCTGGTCCTTGAGACCATGCTGGAAACGGGGGTACTGACCGCCTGCATCCCTGAGTTTGCGAAAGTTTCGACCCTGGCGCAACATGATCTCTACCATATTTATACGGTTGATCGGCACTCCCTGCAGGCGGTGGTGGAAGTACAAAAACTGATAAACACCTGGACGGCTGTAGCGCAGAATGTCAGGAGCATGCGGGTACTGTATTTTGCCGCACTGCTTCATGATGTCGGCAAGGGTTCGGGACGGGATCATTCAACGGAAGGTGCCGGTTTGGTGAAGCAAATCGGCGAGAGGTTTCTGCTTTCCGCTGAGGAGTGTGAGGCGCTGGTGTTTCTCGTCCGTTATCACCTTTTTATGCCGGAGAGTGCACTGCGGCGCGATCTCAATGATATTGTATTTATTAAGAGATGTGCTGAAACCATTGGCAATCTTGATCGGCTCTCCATGCTTTACCTGCTCTCTGTTGCCGATTCGAAGGCGACCGGACCGTCGGCCTGGAGCGATTGGAAGGGCACTCTCCTTGAGGAGATGTACCTGAAGATCTATCCGTATCTCGATATGGGGCGGCACGGAGTGCATGATGTGACGGCCCATGAAGAGCAGGGGGTCGAGTGGCTGCGGGAGCAGGTGTGCTTGTTGCTGAAGGGGGCTGTTGATCTTCGTGTCGATATCGGCACTCTCGGCGCCGACTATATTCTCTCCTTTTCGCCGGAGAATATTGCTAAGCATGTCCTGACCCAGCGGGACAATTATCAGCTGCTCCGCCAGAGATCTCTGATCGTCGCGGAAGAGACCGAGGATGCCTGGCAGCTGCTCATCATGACGGTTGATCGTCCCGGTCTGCTTGCCAAAATCTGCGGAGTTATGGCCTTGAACAGCCTGACCGTGGTCCGGGCGCAGATCTTCACCTGGGATGATGGCACGGTTGTCGATGTCATTGATGTTCGTTCGACTGATGGTCTCAGTTTCGCCGAAAAAGATTGGATTTCCCTCAATGCGCAGCTCGATTTGGCCATCGAACACCGCATGGGCCTCAGCCATCGGCTGTACCGAAAACTGTCTTCCAGCTACAATAGGCGGGCTCAGGCGATTGGCGACATCGCCTCGAAGGTGGTTATCGATAACAAAAGTTCGGAAAACTATTCGGTCATCGAGGTATATGCGGCGGATCTTCCCGGGCAGCTCTACCACATTACCCAGGCGATGGCCGATTTCGGCCTGAATATCCATAAGGCCTACATTGCCACCGAGGTTGAACAGCTGATTGACGTATTTTATGTGCTCGATTCTCAGGATCAGAAGCTGGTCGATGAGGATTTCCGCCAAGAAGTGACGCAGGGCATACTTCATTCGATTAGCCGAGCCGGCAAATAATCGAAAATCAAGTCATTTGCATGGCATAGCTATTTCTAAAAAATGACAAACATGTAATGAAATTTGATTTGTTTGTTGTAAAAAATGTCAGAAATGTTATTCTTTTTTCATTCAGGACGAGAGGCGGAAGCCGGTGGAGAACAGTCTCATTGCCATGTGATCTGAGCAAATGAAAAATCATTTTGTTCCCTGCAGGCAGTGAAAAACTGTAGTGGAGAATCCGCCGTGAGCAATTGAGTACGGAGAAATTGGTTGGTAAATCGTTATTCTTTGCTGATAACTCATACTAAAAAACAGGAGGAACTCGATGGCAGCAAAAGATGTTAACAAGACAGTTAAAGATGCAATCAAGATGGCCCATGAGAACAAGGCAGTCATGGCGAACTTCAAATTCCTTGATTTTCCCGGGATCTGGCAGCACTTTGCGGTACCGATTGCCGAACTGAAGGAAGAGATATTTCGAAGAAGGGCTCGGTTTTGACGGATCTTCCATCAGGGGATGGCAGGCGATCAATACCTCCGATATGCTCGTCGTGCCGGATGCCGATACCGCCTTCATGGACCCTTTCATGGAGTATCCGACAATCAGCTTTATCTGCAATATCGTTGACCCGATCACCAAGGAGCAATACACCAGAGACCCGCGGTATATCGCCCAGAAGGCCGAAGCCTACCTGAAGTCGACCGGCCTTGGCGACACCGCCTATTTTGGTCCCGAGGCGGAGTTCTTTATCTTCGATGGCATCCGCTTCGATCAGAATTCCCACAGCGGCTACTATTACATCGAGTCTTCGGAAGGTATCTGGAACGCCGGCCGCGAAGAGAATCCGAACCTCGGCTACAAGCCCCGCCATAAGGAAGGATATTTCCCGGTACCGCCGACCGACAGCCAGGTGAACCTCCGGACCGAGATGGTCATGGAGATGCTGAAATGCGGCATCTATGTCGAACGTGAGCACCATGAGGTGGCAACTGCCGGACAGGCAGAGATCGACATGCGGTTTGACTCCCTGGTGAAGATGGCCGACAAGAATATGCTCTTCAAGTACATCATCAAGAACGTTGCCCGCAGGCACAATAAAACCGTCACCTTTATGCCGAAGCCGCTCTTTGGCGACAACGGTTCAGGTATGCATTGTCACCAGTCGATCTGGAAGAAGGGCAAGCCCCTCTTCGCCGGTAACGGATATGCAGGCTTGAGCGAAATGGCTCTCTACTACATCGGCGGCGTCCTGAAGCATGCCCATGCCCTTGCCGCTTTGACCAACCCGACCACAAACTCATACAAGAGACTGACTCCGGGCTTTGAAGCGCCGGTCAATCTCGCGTATTCGGCGCGCAACCGATCGGCATCCATTCGTATACCGACCTACTCGGCGAACCCGAAAGCGAAGAGGGTTGAGGTGCGATTCCCCGATCCTTCCTGCAACACCTACCTGGCGTTTTCGGCGATGCTCATGGCCGGTCTCGACGGCATTGAGAACAAGATCCATCCGGGCGAGCCGCTTGATAAGGATATTTATGACCTCGGTCCCGAAGAGCTGGCATCGGTCCCGACCATGCCGGGCAGTCTGGACGAGGCGCTGAACGCGCTTGAGGCGGACCACGAGTTCCTGCTGAAAGGAAACGTCTTTACTCAGGACGCCATAGACAAGTGGATCTCCTACAAGAGAACCAACGAGGTGGATGCCCTGCGGCTCCGTCCTCACCCCTATGAATTCTTCCTCTATTTCGATATCTAAATCGATCAGATGAAATGAGCTACAAGGGAAGGTAGAAATGCCTTCCCTTTTTTTTATGCTGCACTGGTATATTGAACTGGTACTCTGCTTTGAGGCCTCATGAAGATTGTCAGTAATTTTGCCGAGCGGCTGCCGTCGGCTTTAGCTGCCAGCCGTTACCTGCATCGGGAAATGAACGCCCGCCCTTGGCTTGCGCCGTTGCTCGCCGACACCTTCGACAGCGCCCTCACCAGGGACGAGATGCGGGCCTTTCTTGAACGTCAGGCACCGGGCGAGGCACATCTTAAAGGCAACCTGCGTCGCTTGCGCTCCTGGGTGGTCTGCCACACTGCACTCCGTGATCTGCTCGGCATCGCGCCGCTTTCCGAGGTCACCGAAGCAATGACCGGTTTGGCGGAGGTTTCGCTCCTCCATGCGGGCAATATGTTGCATGCAAGGCTGGCCGAGATCCATGGTAGCCCCACCGGTTCAGATGCAAAGCCCATGCGGATGCTGATCGTCGGCATGGGTAAATTGGGCGGCAGCGAGCTGAATGTATCATCCGACATCGATCTGATATTTCTTTACCCGGAAGATGGCGAGACTGTCGGTCCCCGACCACTCACACACTTTGACTTTTTCACCCGCCTGGGTCGTCTGCTCATTGCCGCGATAAGCGAGGTCACCGAAGATGGTTTCGTTTTCCGGGTGGATATGCGGCTGCGGCCAAACGGTGACTCGGGGCCACTGGTATCGAGCTTTGATGCCCTGGAAAATTATTTCATCAGTCAAGGCCGCGAATGGGAGCGTTTCGCCTGGATTAAGGCCCGACCGCTTTGCGGCAGTCGACTTGACGAGCTGTATGAGGTCGTGCGGCCCTTCGTATTCCGCAAGTATTTCGATTTTGGTGCCATCAACGCCCTCCGTAAGTTGCATGCCCAGATCAGAGCCCAGGTGATCCGCCGGGAAATGGCGATGAACATCAAACTTGGCCCGGGCGGAATTAGAGAGATCGAGTTTATCGCCCAGGTTTTCCAAATCATTCGAGGTGGGCGAGACACAGGTCTGCAGAGCAAACCAACCTTGCAGGTGCTTGCAGCTCTCCGCGAACGGGGGCTGCTGCCTGCAAATACGGTCGAAGAGCTTACTGAGGCGTATGTTTTCCTGCGCAGGCTGGAACACCGCCTGCAATATCTGGACGACGCCCAGACCCACGACCTGCCTGCTTCGCCGGAAGATCGCCGGCGCATCGCTGCAGCGATGAATTTCCCCGACGAGGCGACCATGTTACTGGAGCTCGGGCGGCATCGCGCAAGTGTTAATGCCAGTTTCCAGGCGGCATGCGGAGATCCCAACGAGGCCGACCATACGCTCGATGAATTGTGGGCCGAGGCTTTTACGGCAGAAGAGGCCGAGATGCGGTTCAAGGCCTTGCATTTCAGCAATCCCGGAGCTGCCAAGGATCAGCTTGTCCAACTGCGCCAAGGGAGTTGTTATCGGCAATTACCGGAGAGCATCCGCAGCCATTTCGACGTACTCATTCCAAGAATCATCCAGTGCTGCGCTGCTCAACCTCAGCCGGATACTGCTCTTAACCGCAGTCTGATCTTACTGGAAACTATCAGCAGGCGCGGCGCCTATCTGGCTCTGCTTCATCAATATCCAGAGGCTCTGCGTCGCACCATCGAACTTCTCTCGGCATCCAGCTGGGCGTCGGACTATCTCGCCAGGCACCCGATCCTGCTCGACGAGCTGCTCGACGGGCGGCACCTTGACATGGTCACCGACTGGCCTGATTTCGCGCGGCAATTGCGGGAGGATCTCCACGCAGCTGAGCCGGACACCGAGCGGCAAATGGATCTGATGCGAGAACAGCACCATGCGCAGGTATTCCGCATTCTCCATCAAGATCTTGCCGGCAAGTGGCAGGTGGAGGCGATCGGCGACCAGCTCTCGGCACTGGCCGATGTCATACTTGGGGAAACCATGCGACAGTGTTGGCACAAGTGTCAAAAACGCCATCGCCTGACACCGAAATTCGCCGTCATCGGCTACGGCAAACTTGGTGGCAAGGAACTGGGTTATGCCTCTGATCTCGATATCGTCTTTCTCTACAACGACGGCAATCCGGCCGCTATAGAAAACTATGCCCGCCTGGCGCAACGGATGCTGACCTGGCTCTCAAGCCGTACCTCGGCGGGTACCTTGTTCGACATAGACACGCGGCTGCGACCGAACGGCAGGTCCGGCCTGCTGGTCAGCCATCTCGACGCCTTTCTCAAATACCAGAATGAGTCGGCTCGCCTCTGGGAACACCAAGCACTGACACGTGCCCGTTTCGTTGCCGGGGATGCGGCAGTCGGCAAGGCCTTCGAGAGAGAGCGAGAGGTTATTCTTCGCAGACCGCGACAGCAGGCAAAACTCACCGAAGAAGTCCTTACCATGCGTCGTAAGTTGCTCGACACGCATGCGAGTCGAGACGGAGAATTCAACGTAAAAGACGATGTGGGTGGGCTGATTGACTTTGAGTTCATCATTCAATACCTCGTGCTCGGCAACGCCCATGCGCACCCTGAACTTGTCGCCAATCTCGGCAACATTGCCTTGGCACGCATTGCCGGAGAGCTCGGATTGATCGATCCACGACGCGCTCAGGCAGCAGCCGACGGCTATCGCACCTTACGCCGCATGCAACACCGGCTACGGTTGAACGGGGAGAAAAGCCCTGCTCCAGGAGGGTGAGGCAGCCGATGCACGAAAAACCATCACCGAGCTTTGGCTGGAGGTCTTCGGAAGTGCCGCTTAAGTGTTTGTGCAGTGTGAATTTTGTCAGGTCATTATCCGCCGGTGTGAAGTTTTAGGGAGACAATGACCCCTTCGTAGTATAATATGGTGCACCCCTGACTATCATCACTTGCTGATTTTCAGTGGGAATCCGAAAGAAAAAACAAAACAGAATAGAAAAGGAGACTGTTACAATGACCAGAGAAGAAATTATGCAAATTATCGAGGACGAAAATATCCAGTTTTTTCGCCTCCAGTTTGTCGATATATTTGGATTTATGAAGAATGTTGCCATTCCGAAAAGCCAGATAGAAAAAGCGCTGGACGGCGATATGATGTTTGACGGTTCCTCCATTGATGGCTTTGTCCGCATCAATGAATCGGACATGTATCTCAAGCCCGATTATAATACCTTTTCCATTCTGCCCTGGCGTAATAAGTCAGGGATCGCCGCGGCGCGTATTATTTGTGACGTTTACAAATCAGACGGTACCCCGTTTGCCGGCTGTCCGCGGGTCAACCTCAAGCGGGTTCTGGCCGAGGCCAAAAAGCTCGGATATACCATGAACGTTGGTACCGAGGCGGAGTTTTTCCTCTTTGAAAAAGATGAGGACGGACTGGCCACCACGGTCACCAGCGATGTCGCCGGCTATTTCTCCCTCGACCCCGAGGATAAGGGTGGTGATTGTCGTCGGGAAATCATCGAGACCCTGGAGAAGATGGGTTTTGAGATCGAAGCCTCGCATCATGAGGTGGCAGAGGGACAGCATGAGATCAACTTCAAATATGCCGATGCCTTGACCGCCGCCGATAATACCGTGACTTTTAAATGGGTTGTCAAGTCGATTGCCTCCAAGTACGGCCTGTATGCGACCTTTATGCCGAAGCCGATTTTCGGCATCAACGGTTCGGGTATGCATACCAATCAGTCGCTTTTCAACGCCGATGGCACCAACGCCTTCTTTGACGAAAAAGATCCGTTGAAATTGTCAAAAATTGCCTATTCCTATATCGCCGGTATTTTGAAAAACGCCCGGGCCTTTTCCGCGGTCACCAATCCGCTGGTAAACTCCTACAAGCGATTGGTCCCCGGTTATGAGGCCCCGGTCTACTGTGCCTGGTCTGCTTCCAACCGTTCTGCGCTCATCCGTATCCCGGCAGCTCGCGGCTTGTCAACAAGGACTGAGGTGCGATGCCCGGATCCGACCTGCAATCCGTATCTGGCCTTTGCCATGATGCTCAATTCCGGTCTCGACGGGGTGAAGAATAATCTTACCCCTCCGCCCGAAGTGAAGCGGGACATCTTCAAAATGACCGCCACGGAAATGGTCGAAGAGGGTATTGCCGTCATGCCGGCAAATCTGAAAGAGGCCATCGATGAACTGAAAACCAATGCCATTGCCATTCCGACTCTTGGCGAACATATCTTTCTAAAGTATGTAGAAGCGAAGGAAAAAGAGTGGGATAGATTCCGTACGGCAGTAACCGAATGGGAGCTTGACGAATATTTGAGCATTTATTAAAAGACGCGTTGCTTGCTTTTTCATGATCGGGCCCACCTTCCTCGTTTGAGGCAGGTGGGCTTTTTCGTTCCCGAGGTGTCCGGCAGAGCTTGCCAATTGTCATTTTTATCAGTAAAAGAGGGGTGATTACTTTCTGTGACAGACCCGAGAGAACATGGCTAAAGCAAAAAAGAAAAGCGTTCAGCAAGACACCATTTCCGCCGTTCTTCCCTGGCTCTCACGGAATATGGGTTGGGAAAAGCAACTCGACCTGCATTCCATCTTTGTCAACTGGCGGAATATTGTTGATAGAGAACTTCGGGAACATGCCCAGCCGCAAAAGATCGAGCGAGGGGTGTTATGGCTTGAGGTCGAAAATTCCTCGTGGTTGCAACAATTCCAGTTTGAAAAAATGGAACTCATGGAGAGTCTCAATCGATCCTTGAAACTGAACAGCATAAAAGAAATAAAAATGGTCCTGCCGAAGGGCGATGTATTCACGAAGAGAGACAAACCCGGGCCGGTGGTGAGTTTTGTCCCGCCCAATGAGGCTAAGATAGCCGCTTTTCAACGGCAGGTGGAATGCATTGCCGATGAAAAATGTCGAGAAGCGCTCATGCAGTTCTGGTATCTCGCTGAGGCATGCAAAATAAAAAACAAGTAAAACCTCCGGCAGCTGGTGGAGGGACGTTTTCCATCGAAGTTTATTGGACTGAAGAATGCTACACGACAATGTCTTAAGTGCTATAGGCAACACTCCCCTTGTTCGGATTAACCGACTTTTTAAGAGTGAGACGGTACAGATCTACGGTAAGTTGGAATCATGCAATCCGGGTGGCTCAGTAAAGGAGCGCATTGCCCTTTCCATGATTGAGGCAGGGGAAGCCAGCGGCGCCCTGACCAAGGATAAAATCGTCCTTGAGGCAACCAGCGGTAATACCGGCATCGGTCTGGCCATGGTCTGCGCTGCCAAGGGCTATCGGTGTGTTTTGGTAATGCCGGAATCAGCCAGCATTGAACGCCGCAAAATCATGCAGGCCTATGGGGCGGAGATCCTCCTTACCCCGGCCTCGCGGGCGACGGATGGGGCGATCGAGAAATCCTATCTGATGATCAGAGAGTTTCCTGAACGTTATTTTCTCACCGATCAATACAATAACGAGGCTAACTGGCGCGCCCATTACATCAATACCGCCCCGGAAATCTGGCAGCAAACGGAGGGCAGGGTCACCCATGTGGTGGCGACTCTCGGTACCTCGGGGACGATTATGGGCTTGTGTGCCTGGTTTCATGAATTTCAGTCGCATGTCAAGATCATCGCTGTTGAGCCGCATCTGGACCACAAGATTCAGGGCCTGAAAAACATGAAAGAATCCTATAAGCCCGGGATTTTTGATAAATCGGTGCCCGATAAAATTGTCCTTGTTGATGACGACAATGCCTTCAGCACCGCGAGAATGCTGGCAAGCAAGGAAGGTCTGCTGGTCGGCATGAGCAGCGGCGGCGCCATGGCTGCGGCCATCGAATATGCCAGGGAACTTACAAACGGTCTTGTAGTGGTTATTCTCCCGGATGGCGGGGAACGGTATCTCAGCACCCCCCTGTTCACGACGCCTAAGAAGAGCGATGGCAAGAAAAAACAGCTGTGGTTTTTCAATACTATGAGCAAGAAAAAGGAGGTGTTTGTGCCCCAAAAGGAGGGCCTCGCCACCTTTTATTCCTGTGGGCCGACAGCCTATCAACCCGCCAGTCTTGCCCTCTGTCGGCGGTTTATCGTTTCCGATTTGATCACCCGCACTCTTGAAGCGAAGGGCTTGCAGGTCGATGCGTATATGAATTTTACCGATATCGATGACAATACCATTGCCGGGGCGGAAAAGGCGGGCAAGCCGCTGGCCCTGTATACCGAGGAGTTTATCGCCGGTTTTATGGAGGATATGGATGTACTCGGGGTCAAGCGTGCCAAGGGATATCCGAAAGCCACCGAGAATGTGCCGTCGATGATCGAGATCGCCCGTGAACTTCTCCGCAAGGGCTATGCCTATGAAAAACACGGATCAATTTATTTCGATATTTCCAAATTCAAAAAATACGGTCGGCTCTCGGGCATTGATCTGAGCAAGATTCAGCTCGGCAAAACCGTCGATCTGGACGACTACGAAAAGGATAATCCCCGAGATTTTACCTTGCTCAAGCGTTCGACCTTGGGTGAGCTGAAAAAGGGCATTTTCTTTGAAAGCGAATGGGGCAATGTCCGGCCCAGCTGGCATGTGGAATGTTCGGCGATGGCCACCAGAAACCTCGGGGCTACCATGGACATTCATACCTCGAGCAGACACCTCATTTTTCCCCACCATGAAAATGAGATCGCCATTGCCGAGGCCCTGACCGGCAAGCCGTTGGCCAACTACTGGCTGCACTCGGAACTGGTATTTGTTGACGGCAAGAACATGTCCGTCGATGCCGGTAATAATGTCACCCTTAAGGAATTGCTGACTCGCGGCTATACCGGTCGGGAGATCCGCTTTATGCTGCTGTCGGTGCATTACCGCAAGCCGCTCAATTTTTCCTTCAAACGATTGGATAATGTTCGCACTGCCCTGAGGCGTCTTGATGAATTCACCTGTAAACTGAATTGCCTGCCTTCCGGCAGGCCGCACCCCGAAGTCACCGCCTTTGTAACGGCGATGGAGGAGCAGTTTTTTGCCGCGATGGATGACGATCTCAACGTCTCCAAAGGGATGGGGGCGATCTATAATTTCATGCGCAAGGTTTATCCCATTCTTCAGGTCAATAATCTCGATCACGACCAAAAAAACTATATTCTTGAAACGCTTGGCAGGATGAATGAGGTACTGAACGTCTTCCGGCTTCAGGGCTGTCCGCTCGCGCCGGATGTCAATGCCTTGATCCAACGCCGTGAATTGGCAAGGGTAAACAAGGATTGGCCGGCTGCTGATGAAGCCAGAGCTGAACTGGCCAGGAAGGGGATTGTCATTATCGATACGGTGAACGGCCCGGTATGGAAAAGGGTTCGCGATCTCGAGTGAGCGGAAGAATGAAGTTGCTTTTTGAGCATCTTTGAGTATTATGTCGTCCGTAAATCGCCACTCCCCATTTCCTAGCAAACATGCGCTCGTAGCTCAGCTGGATAGAGCAACGGCCTTCTAAGCCGTAGGTCACAGGTTCGAATCCTGTCGGGCGTACCAATTACAACAAGGAGGCTATAGCGTGAGCCTTTGCTTTGAATCCTTGTTTCGTCCTGTCGCATGTAGCCACATTAAACGTTGTGTCCAGCCGAGAAGTTAGTATGTTCATGGGCGGTGCCCTGAGCGTTCTTTTGAGAGAACAAATCTACAACAAATGATTCTTGCAGCCTTGTTTGTTTGACATTTATAAAATAATTGGCAGGTATCTTAGAGTGATTGGCGAAGGCGTATATCGGTTGGTTAGAGATCTGGTACAGTATCGCCAGATGCTGCGCGCGCTTGCGCAACGTGAAGTGGCGAGCATGTACGTGGGTTCGTTCCTTGGTTTTATTTGGACCTTTATCCAGCCGGGAGTGATGATCCTGGTATTTTGGTTTGTATTCAGTATTGGTTTTAAGGCAAAACCACTAAATGATGTGCCGTTTGTTGTCTGGTTGACGGCGGCCATGGCCCCATGGTTTGTTTTTTCCGCTATTGTCACATCGGCCTCAACCGTTATCTTGCAGTATGCGCACTTAATCAAGAAGACCGTTTTCCCGTCGCAGATCCTTGTGGTAGTGAAAATTTTGTCAAACTTAGTAGGGCATGGGGTCTTTGTACTGCTCCTGATCATATTGATCCTATGTAACGGCATGCCGCTGAGCTTGTGCTATTTTCAGGCATTCTATTATCTTTTTTGTCTTCTCGTGCTGGCAAGCGGCATTGGCTGGCTCATTTCGTCTCTCAATGTTTATGCCCGAGATGTAGGACAACTTGTTCCCGTTATAATTCAGGTTGGTTTCTGGGCAACACCGATATTCTGGGATCTCAGTATTATGCCTGAAAACATTCAGTTCTGGTTAAAACTGAATCCTTTCTGTTACATCGTCCAGGGATATAGGGATTCCTTCATATATTTTGTGCCTTTCTGGGAACATGCCGCTTATACCGCGTATTTTTGGACGATTGCCGTGTTGTCCTTATTGACGGGCGGGTGGGTTTTCGGAAGGCTCAAACCGCAATTTGCCGACGTACTATAAGAGTATCACGAGATGTCTCAAGATATTGCCATCACCGTTCAGGGGCTTTCCAAATTCTATCGACTCTATAAGAGAAATTCGGATAGAATTAGAGAAACCTTTCATCCGACGAGGAAACAGTACCATAAGCCCTTTCCTGCACTGCAGGATGTATCTTTTACGGTTCGGCGGAGAGAGTCCGTAGGTATTATCGGCAGAAACGGCAGCGGTAAATCGACCCTGCTGCAGGTTCTTTGCGGCGTATTGCAGCCGTCGGTTGGCCAAATCAATGTGGCCGGCAGGATATCAGCCCTGCTTGAACTGGGGGCCGGATTCAATCCTGATTTCACCGGACGGGAGAATGTCTACCTCAGTGCTACCATCATGGGGTTGACAAATGACTTTATAGAAAAAAACATTGAGAAGATATTTGCCTTTGCCGATATCGGCGAATATGTCGATCAACCGGTAAAACTCTACTCAAGCGGCATGTTTGTTCGCTTGGCCTTTGCTACCGCCATCAGCGTTAACCCTGATATCCTAATAGTTGATGAAGCCCTTGCCGTCGGCGATATCTTTTTTCAGCAAAAATGCATGCAGCATATGAAAGAGATGATGGCGACAAAGACCATTGTTCTTGTATCCCACGACATGCACGCAGTATCAAATCTTTGTGATCGTGTTCTGGTGATGGAGACGGGGAAAGTTATTTTTGACGGAAAAACCTCTGAAGGCATTGCTCTGTATACCCGACTTGTGCATAACGAAATGTTTGCACAGGAAAATTCTCTAGTCGCTGATGAGTTGCTGGTTTCCCAGCATATTATTGACCGAATGGATGAGCTGGTAAGCGATTTTTGCGACTGGATACCAATCAAGAAAGACAGTAAAGGCGGGGCTGGTGAGGTTACCATCCATTTTGTGTCGATAAAAAAGAGGGGCGAGCTCTTCAAAACAATCGAACAGGGAGAAAAGGTCACTGTCCGCATGTTGATTTTCTCGGCAAGAAACCTCTTGGAAGTAATTTTTGGATATACCGTAAAAGACCGAGTAGGAGTAGCCTTGTTTGGAGAAAACAGTGTCTCTCTGCTTGCCGAACCACCTTCACTGAGCGAGGGATTTTCCTTTATCACTTTTGAATTCATCTGGCCCGAAGTATTGGCTCAGGAGTATACCTTAACCGTGGGAATCGGTGAAGGTTCACATCCCTTTGACCATGCGGTGCAATGCTGGGCCCATAACATTGCTTCCTTCACTGCGATTACTCCGGGCAAATTTATCCACGGCATGTTTAATAATCGAATGCAATCGATAGAGATGACTCCGGTCGTTTAAGAGACCAGCGGTTTCATGGAAAATTGGATAATCGGCCAGGATAAGCCAGAAAAAGTATTAAAGTTTATTCACGATCAGGCGGATTCGACAAAAAAGGCACCGATAGTCTGTTTCGATTATTTCGACACCCTTGTAACCCGTTGCGTCGAGCCTGAGCATACTAAACAGATTGCCTCGAGCTTGCTGTCCCATCTCCTGAACAATGGCAGTTTCACGGGGGAATCGATCTACCATTGCAGAAGGGATATTGAACATGCTCTTTGTATCACCAGTGCAGAGGCATTAAATGAGCTTGAATTTTGCTTCGAAGATCTTGGGAGGAACCTGTGGGCTGAGCTCAAGAAACAGGATACTCGCAACGTTCTCCCGGTCAGAGACCGATTTATTAAAGAAATGCTGGCTATAGAGGTTGCCGTAGAAAAGGCTGTTCAATCTGTGTGTGCCGAAGTGTTTCATGTTATTCAGACCTTGCACCGTCTTGATTTTACAATCTTACTGATATCCGATTTTTACCTGCCCGAAAAAGAGTTTCTCGAGATGTTGTCCTGGCACAAGCTCGAACACCTCTTTGCCAAGGTATATGTTTCGTCGGTGCATGGCAGGAGCAAGGGCTCAGGACGGATTTACCCGATGATTTGTGAGAATCTTGGAGTTGAATCTGGACGACTGCTGATGATTGGCGATAACCCTCATGCGGATATCAAGATGTCGAGGCAGCAAGGTTTACAGGCAATCCATCTTCAACGGCCTGACGGTAAAAAAATGGCAGGTACCCGGCAAAGGAAAGGGAAGGGAAAATCGGCCGATGCGGTAGAACCATTTCAGAAAGTCGCCCTGCCGAAGGACGTCCCATTTCCTGAAATAGGCATAAGCTTCTGGATATTTACCCACCGGTTGTTCAAAGAGCTCAACGAACACAATGTGCGAAATGTCTTTTTTCTTTCCAAAGAGGGAGAACTTCTCAAAAAGATTTTCGATCAGTATCAGCTTGCATTGTTCGGCAGTCTGAAAATCAAGTCCCACTATCTGCTGGCATCTCGAAAAGCCACCTTCATTGCCTCGCTTCAGCCAATTGACGAGGAGGATTTCTCGCGGCTTTTAGACCACTATCACGACATTTCAATACGAGACTTTCTGCAAAGCCTCAATCTTGACAATGGTATCATCAATGCTATTTGTGAAAAAATTGCACATGACTGTGACCTGCGGCTTCCCGGTATACGTCATCACCACGTTTTTAGAGAACTCTTAGTCCTGGATATGTTCCGTGGTGCATTCGAGGCGAAACGTCAGGAACAAAAAATAAATTTTATCAGATATTTGGAATCGTTCGGCGCAGATCATCGATGTGAAGGTCTCCATCTTGTCGATGTGGGCTGGAAGGGCTCGATTCAAGACAACATCCATTCTATCTTATCCGCAGAAATCAAAGTCAAGGGTTATTATATCGGTTCCTTCAATGCCACAGAACGATCTGCCGGTAATTGCAAAAAAGGACTACTGTTCGATAGCTATCCGCACCCAAGCCCATTCTTCAACGTATTTAACTCTAATCGTTCGCTTTTTGAAATGATTCTTGGGGCGAGCCATGGCAGTGCCCGTTCGTATAGAAGTCCGGATATCCCGCCGACCGGCGATGGCTTACCAGGTGATATCATGGTTAAGACGGGCCCCGGTGTGTATCATCCGCTGGTGTTGACGCATGATATTCCGGAAGAGCAGCAATTATTCGAACGATACATCAAGCCGTTGCAGCAGAAAATACTCGTCTTTAATTCGGAGATGAACCGAGCGTACATGATCAGTCAAAGAATACCATCCGATGAGTGGTTTGCCAGGCACCATGCCCGCATGGTGTTTCGTCCGACAATTGCCGAAATCACATGGTTTGAGTCTCTTTATCACTATGAAAATTTCGGCGTTTTTGAGGTTACCAAATTCGAAACCTCGCACAATTTCTCGTTGTTCGAACGGTTGCGGAACTTGAAAAACATTGTCACCGACCCGGCAGTTCTCGAGAGCGGTGTCTGGCCTCCGATAATATTGCGCAGGTTCGGAGTGGGATATTGGCAATCTATCGACGGGTTGCGGCGATATTACCGAGAATTTAGCACTTTTTCCTGACTTCCCGACCCCTGCGGTTTCCGGCAGAAGTGTACATGCAGACGCGCTCTGCCGCAGTTGGCTACCTGCCGAGCATCCGGGTTTTCAAGAAACGATATGGCCAAGAGGCTGCGTTTATCAGCTTCCACCTCCTTGAGTGAAGTATTTCGGAGAGATATCGTTTACTCTCCGCAAGATGTAATTCGAGTTCCTTGATTTTTTGGTCTCGCTGCGCGATATCCTCGGTCGTGGCAAGGTAAATATAGCCCGGCACATTGGAATCGTCACAGGTTTTACTCTCAGCGCTTTTTTGCATAATCATACTGAGGGACACCCGGGTAAATGCGCGTGGAATACTGAGGCCTGTCCGGTCGATGTAATACCGCAACAGCTCTTCCTCGAGGCAGATATCCACCCAGTTCAGCATTTCTTTCTCAAATCCGTTGGCTATTATATACCGTTCATAATTTTTACCATAAGCCAACTCAAAGTCATGGTAGCTAACCCCTCGCCCCCACCGGACAATGGCAGTCTCCACTTGTTCTTTTGTTGTTGTAACGCCTTGTTGAAATGCATGATTGAAACCGCCCCGCTGTGAAAATTCAGCATAGCGAGCATATGAGTCTGTCGGCAGAAAATGCTGGAAAGGGAGAAGAGATGTGTGGAAATCAAACCATGTCAAAAGGTTTGGCGTTTCAACCACCACAAGCAATCCGTCCTGCTTGAGCAATTTCCAGCAGACCTGTAAGGTTTCTATTCTCTCATCCACAGTCTGATGTTCAAGGACTGCAAACAATAGGACAACGTCTACGCCGCAAGGGTGATGCTCCTGCACCGTTGAGAGGAGTTGTTCCCCGGCAACGACATCGACCACCGTGTTGGTAATACCGAGGGCTTCTAGCCGTTTTCTGGCACCTCTTACAGCATGCACATTAATGTCGTAGCCGTGAACGCTTTTGACAAACTGAGCAAATGCGGCTGTGCTGGATCCCGTGCCTGATCCGATTTCCATGAGTGTTTTATCTTTGAGATCGATGTGACGAGCAACCCAGGGGACGACATAGCGGATGGAATTGTTATATCGCTTGAAAACATTTGCTTCTATATCCTGAATACCCAACTCGGTTTCAAAAAAATTTTCTTCGAAATCGGTATGGTATGTCGCTCTCACTCCTTCATTCGTGTAGTAGGTTTCTCTGAGTCCCTTCTCAATTTTTGAAATAATTTTTTTGTCTGTTAGGAAATAATTTTCGTGTGGGATTTCGTTTGAATTGTTAGTCATTTGTTTCCGCGGATCCATATTTTCTGGGAATTGCAGATAAAAAAGTGATAAATGATAATAAACTGATTGAGGATAAAACCAATATTGGGCTCATATACCTTGGGTCAGGAGCTGGAGTGAATATGCAGAAAATAACAGCACTGATACATGAACTGAGACTCGTGCTCAAGCTGAGTAGCAAAATTTCAGATCTGTAATTATGTTTGAATACCCACAATAACCCAGTTGTAATAAAAAGAAGGAAACCTAAACTGACGCCAACGATATGGTTGAATATGATTTTGTTCTTGAAAAGAAAGGAATAGACTTCTTTTTGTAGCGGAGAAAAGGTAATTTTTCGTTCATTTTCCGGAAAATTCTTTGCAACGCTCCGGTGCCAGGGATGAACAGGGCCGCTTTGAATCTGATCGGAATTAAAAATCCAACCAGGTTCCTGGAGCCACATTGTTCCAAAATACCTTGCGATATGTTTTATATAATTAGCGGGGTATTTGGTTATGGCCGCAATCCATACTGATTTGAGCCCTTTTATTTCTCCGTTTTTAAATGGTCTATTAGATACCCAAGGTTCCCAATCCACATTGAAAGGATCAGCATTAAGGGGATATTCATCATATAATTTTTTTACATCCTGAAAACCTTTGCCTTTTTCATACCAGTCTTCCGGAATTAAAGAAGAGTCATTTTCAGGGACGACAGCGCCGACTATTTGATGTAGAAAAATGTGATTTGCTGTTGTGCTGGAAATTTTTGAAGATAACAGATATGGATGCAACTTTACCGCTGCAATCAACACAAAAGCACTCATGATGAGGAGGGATATGTATTTTTGAACAAAATATTTGGGGTTTTTCTTTTTGAGATAAATATAAATTAATAAAATGAAAATTGGATAGATGGAAATTATTGCATTATGTCGCCAGAATAATGCAAATATCATAACTATCAAAATTAATATTGCAAAAAGTAAGCTTAATGTACTATCCCTGATAGGGACCAAAATCCGAAAAAAAATCATTGAGAGTCCTAGCCATAAAAGCATAGGAAGGGTAAAGCTATGGTATTGTGTGAAGTTTTGAAAGAAGATGTTTCCGACGAAGCTAATTAAAAATAATAATATGACCAATTTTGAATTGAATTTTAAGTAAAGCGCTGAGATAAAAAAAGCGAAACCGGCGTAATAGGAAAAAATGTTCAATGCAAACAAATAAAAAGAATGCTTCCCAAATAAGTAATATAAGCATTTAATGAACTTAGCGATAAATATCGGGTGCCAGTTATTGGCTACCCCAGCTAAAGAATTATAAATGTCTCCTTCTTGAAAATACCCGGGGAAACCTAACCAAAAGACAAACGAATATAGCGAAACAGCAGTAAGAATAATAAGGAATACGAATCTTCTTTGGCTTTTAGCAATAATGTTGTCCATGCGGTTAATGTTTGTAAATTTTATGGTTTAACTTCGGTGGAGCTAAGCATAAGACCATCTATATTACGGGCAAGATCTTTCGTTTTAGTGGTTGAAATCATAAAACGATGCGGCCCATCTTTGATCACTTCCCATGTATTTTTGCCATTTTGGTCAACTCGCACTCTTCCTCCCTCGGAAATATCCAAATATTTTGATACGATATCATCGTAATCGACTGCAAGTAAAGCCGTCGTCTGATCCCAACTCTGTCGATTGGCAAGGTTGTTGTAACGACGATAGGCTTCGCGGAGAGGGTGGCTTTCGGCAGCATTTTGCAATGTCTGCCCTGTCATGATTTTACTGCCAATCTCAAAACCGCAAAAAATGATAGGGGTTGGCCACTGGGAAGCTACATTCGCCGCAGCCTTCGCATCCTGATAAAAATTCCATTCCCTTCCTTTCGGGAATTCACCCCCCATACAGATTAACCTTTTCACCTTCTCCATCACCAAGGCTTTACCATCCAGATAACTATACTCGTCGGGGCCGGATTCGAGCAAACGGGAGAGATTGCTGAGGTAACCGACACTGACCACCGTAATTGATCCAGCCGGCTGACCGGCAAGAGTTTTTCGGTAGAGCCTTACTGCCTCGGGCGGGTCGACATCTGTCGAAAAATCATTTGAAAAATGTTCAGCAATGTATCTGGTATATTTGGATACATGGGTAACCGCGTCGAGCTTGATAATGCCGATGGGAATATCCGGACGCCCGAAGCGTGTATTGAGCGCATCCAAACAGCGCCCGCTCCAGGGGTCGCCGGAGGATACCATCATTGCTAAAATTTCAACCTTCCCTTGGTTGGCGAGCGCATGAAGAACAGCTACAGCTCCAGCATCATCAACGTCGGATGAAATGTCCGTGTCGAAAATTATAGGGGTGGGCTCGGCCTTTGCCACTGTTAGCAAGGATGTCATCAGCAATAAGCCCAACAATAAAAAGGCAACTGAGGTGATCCTTTCTGGCGATCCTAAAAATGGGGAAGAGTTAAGGGGCGGATTCATTTGATTTTTTCCTTACGATACAATCGGTAATGATCAGCGGTATGAGAAAATAGGAGGCTAAATGCACATAAAAATAATAACGCCAATTTAAAATATTGAGAAAAACCAGTATTGTCGTTGGAATAAAAATAAAGAGGCTGAACACGGACGCCATGGGAAGTTTTCTATACATAAGGGGCAAGAGGGGAAATAACACCAACATATAGACGGGGTTCCAGGAGAAGTATACCCAAGGCACTGCATAGCTTTTCCAATAGAGGATCCAAGCTGCCTTTTCGAATGTTTTTTTCAGCGTATTTGATGGAATTGGAAGATAGGGATAGACATCATTCCACCGAAGATTCCTCAGAAAATCATTGGTAAATCGACCATAGGCGCAGAGATGGATTAAGTCCCATTGCATGTCTTTCTGGGTAACATCTAGTATTCCAAAGTAGTTATCACCACTTTTTTTAAGATAATCAAGAGAGACTTTATGCATGGCCTGGTTCAGGTAGACCTTTGTCTGGGCGGCAAGGAAATTTGAAGTGCTAGAGATGCCTGGAAAAAAGAAAAGCAAAGCCCCGAGAGAAACGACGAGGGACAACAATACACCAAGCACAAGCGGCCGGATGCGAACAATACCGAAAAGCAGAAGAATGATTGGCACAATGACAAGATAGATCACGCCATTATGTCTGAAGCCGGCCAGGGCAAGAGTTAAACAGCATAGGCTGAGCCATTCTTTCCCGGAGAGATGCAACCTTTTGTTCTGTTTCTCCAGATAATAACAGGCGAGTTTAAAGCCGACCAAAACAACAAGTAATGCAAAGGGAACATCTTTCCACAAGACAACGGTATATAAGCCTACGGGGAGGGAAAGTGCGGTCAGAGCGTACAAAGGGATGAGCCAAAAGAGCGGTAGTCCCTTCCGAAAAAGCGTGAAGAATATAGAGGCAATGAGCAAGGAAGTTAAAAAATTCTGAACCAAGGGGACGATGGCGACATCGTTCCAGAAGTGGCTCAGATACAGATAAAAAACCACGTTCAATGGTGGGTGATCACCTAGGTAGATTTCCGGGATCTGCGCGGCGCGCCAGATTTCAAGAGAATCATTGGAAGTGATCCCGGGCCAGAATGAGACATGCCAGAAGGAAAACAGCATGCAGCTGCCCAGCAGCATCAGCGAAAATATGTATCGTTGCCGGGAAATAAAGATGTCTCGCAATCCCTGGAAGCGTTCGGCGAACTTCAAGATTTGAGACGCCAGCCAAGCAGAAAACAGGGCAAAAAGAATCTGAAAGAAGAACCGCTGGGGGTGATAGGAGCGTTTCAGCAGTTTGCTCGTTTCAGTCATGGGGATGTTAAAGCCCTTGCCATAGACAAAACCGTCGAGGTTATGCGTTGCACCGTCGTCCGTGGTAATCGTGCTTGAAAGGTCGGAAAGAACGGCCTTAGATTCAATCCGTAGGGTGCGGATGCCGTAACGGGGCATGGGCATGCTGACGTTGAGACGGCCATGCTCATCGGCAAACCAGTGCTGGATAATTTTTGCGTTTCTTCCGGCCCACTGACGTTCATCGTTGCCCGCATACAGGTCGGTACGTGTCGTGTTCTCCCCGATCCGCACATCGACCATTCCCATGGTATTGGCTACGGGAAATTCAAGCTGTATTGAGCTTTTTGGATTGACTGTAAGTCGAATTTCGGCGCCATCTCTGGTGAAGATGAGGGAACCATTGCTCACTTCAATTCCTGGTGGCAATTGATCGCTGGCGGGCAAAAATTTTTTCTGATCGATAAAAATATTGCGGAGAACAACCTTTACGCCCAACGATGCCGAATTGTAAACGCCGGTACGGGTGACGCTTAGGGTAATCCCTTCCGCCGCATGACGATCCGGAAAAGGGTGGAGTTGAAACCTTTCCCATTCGTAGCCGTTGAGACCATGGCCGGAATCCCACCTAATGCCGATCAACGACTTGATATCGGCAATAGTGCCGCTGACCGTGAGTGTCGCCGACGGATACCAGGGGTTCCCGAAATAAAACCACGAAAGAAATACACAAAAAAGAATCGGAAAGGAGAGCCCGATACTGCGTATTTTTGTTAAATATGATTTCATTGGAATTTGGTCTAAAGTGGTCTTGCAAATAATTCGAAAAGGCGTTCTCGAAAGGTATTGAACATTTTTTTTATTTTACCATATCGTTATCTGTCCATGAAATTGTGATGGGAATACAATTTAAATCCCTTTCATACATCAAAAATGGACCTCAACCTAGCGGTTTTCTCAACTGACCTCAATAAAATTCAGGTCCTTTAGAGCCCCATCATACCTCGATTCGCGTGTGTCGAATAGAAGGTATTACTTCATGGCAAGGTCAAAAACAGCTGGTGAGATCCCTGGGGTTGTTGCGTAAATGTAGCAATCAATGTAAAAGAACTTTGTAAATAATTTCCTCCTCTTTCTGATAATTTTTTAAAATTGAAAAAATGCGTTTTAGTGTAATTACCCCAAATTTCAATGGATCGTCATTTCTTGAGAAGACGATTTGCAGCGTATTGCAACAGCGGCAGAAGGGTATCGATGTCGAGTACATCGTTGTTGATGGAGGGAGCACTGACGGTTCACATGATATCATCAAAAAATATCAAAGTGATATTGATGTGTTGATAATTGAAAAAGACTCCGGTCCTGCAAATGCAATCAATAAAGGTTTCGCACGAGCATCTGGAGATATCGTTTCCTGGCTTAATGCTGATGATATCTACTATCCAAATATCTTCAGGAGGGTAGAAGAGATTTTTGCCAAGAACCCAAAAGCCTCCTTGTGCTTTGGCCACTGCCCGATTATTGATGAAAACAGCCTGGAGATACGGCCTTTCATCACTCGATTTAAAGAATTGTTTTTTCCGTTTTCGTCCCAGTTTACCTTTCAATGCATCAACTACATTTCTCAGCCGGCGCTGTTCTTTCGTCGTGAAGCAATGCTCGGGGCTGGGAAGCTAAGGGAAGACATGGTCGCCGCCTGGGATTATGATTTTATGCTTCGGCTCTGGAATTTTGGCCGGGGAGTTGTAATCCCTGGTGAGCCGATAGCTGCTTTTCGCTGGCATGAACAATCGATAAGCGGCCAAAATTATGCAACTCAATTCAAGGAAGAATTGGATGCAGTTATTGGTGCGGTAGGAAGATGGAAAATACAAATTCTCCTCCATTACTGCGTCCGCTGGGGAATAGTCGGTGCGTATGGTTGCATGTCCCTGCTCCGGCGATTCAGGAAATAAATGGTCAAAAGAATGGAAATCGATAGATTAGACAGGAGAATTTAACAAGGGATAGATCGATTTTTTCGGAAAATTTAAAAAAGTTTAAAAAACTCAATGAAAATAAATATGACATTGAGTCTATCGGTATTTTTGGTTCGTATGCAAGAAATGAAAATAGTGACACCAGCGATGTTGATATAGTCGTTACAACGAAGAATCCTGATCCTTTTAACGTTGTACATATTAAGGAGGATCTGGAAAAACAGCTGGGAATAGCTGTTGATATCGTTGATTATTTCACAAATACTCCTGTCGGCATACAACCACTCGCTGAAGCCCTAGAAAAGATAATCTCGGATATTCTTCCCTAACTTATTCATGCGCCAAAAAAATGAATCGTTCCGCGTGGGCGTGAACACCCTTTTTATGGTCCCGGGCGATGTCGGGGGCACCGAGACGTTTTTGCGGGAGACACTCAAGGCTTTGGCTGCACTCCCAGGCAAAATGGAGCTTGTGCTTTTCACCACCCGTGACAATGACAGCCTTTTCAAAGAGGATCTGGCCGAATATCCGAATATACGTTTTGTAAAACTGAATTTTTCTGCGGGAAACCGCCCGCTGCGTCTACTTCTAGAGCAAACCTTGCTGCCCATGGTATGTCTGTCTGCCAATCTTGATTGTTTATGGTCACCGGGGTACACCGCACCTTTTTGGGCACCATGCCCGCAAACCGTAACAATTCACGATCTACAGTATAAAAGCCATCCCGAGGACATGAACTGGTTTGAACGGTGTGTTCTTGATATACTTGTACGGACCGCTTGCAAGAGAAGTCGGATGATTTTTACCGTCTCCGAATTCTCGAAAAAGGAGGTCGTAAAATATGGTTTGGCACCGGCAGAGAAAATCGAGGCCGTGTTGCTGGGTGTTGATCAATCCTTTGGTACGATCATACCCGCAAAGGAGATAAGGAATACATTAAAAGAATTTATTCCCCAGAACGTCCCCTATATTCTTTGTGTGGCTCATTCATATCCTCATAAAAATATTCATCTTCTTGTTAATGCCTTTGGCCGGCTCAGCGATGCTATCCCGCATAATCTAGTTCTTGTCGGAAAACCGAGGCGAGGTGAAAAAAACCTGACCGATTCGATTGCCGGATTGCACTGCAAAGAAAGATTATTTAGAATTACGGAGGGACTACCGTATAAAACCCTGCAGATGCTTTATCAGGGTGCGGATATTTTTGTGTTGCCCTCAGCGTACGAAGGCTTTGGTTTGCCGGTTATTGAGGCAATGATGGCTGGAGTTCCAGTTGTTACTTCTAGGGAAGGCTCCTTGCCTGAGGTCGGTGATGACTACGTTTTTTACTTAGATGCACTTTCTGCGGAGAGTATTACTAATACTATCAGAAGGGTAACAAGTCTCAATACGGAAGAACGTAGACAGTGCATCACCAAGGCCAGACAATGGGCGTATGGTTACACCTGGCAGAGGTCTGCAGAAAAACTTCAGGCAGTTCTGCAACATGTTGTATCAGCAGAGTACGTTACAGAGAAGAGGAATCGATGATATTTCTCTTTGAGTTTGTTCAAAGATGGCTTGGGAGTCTCTCTGGGGTCATAATCACCTTTGCCGGATTTCTTTTTTGTGCTCTTGCAGTAGCCGGGTACTGGCATCGCCGGGTGAGCTTGCCTGCCCTTCTCTGGTGGTTGTGTTGCGGGCTGGTGGTGGCTTTGTATCCTGTTTTCGGCAATTACTATACCCGCATTCTCCCGGCCAATATGTTTATTCCAAGCACTGTTTTTATTGGTTTATTCTTTGTGGCGGTTTCATTGATCGTTCTCAGCAAAAGGAACAATAGAATTCAAGACGATTTGGTCTCAACTGCAGTGATAAAGGGATCGTTGTTTGTAAACGAAACACCGCGAGATATCAGAGGGACAAGTCTTGGCGCGCCATTAGTCATTTTTTTAGGCGTGTTAGCCGTTTTTCTGACAGGCCTTTCTACCCCGCAGGTTATGGTAGGTGATGAGGTGACCCACTATTACATGCTCACCCATCAGGCCGATGACCTGACAAAACCAAATTTTTTTGCAGAGATACCGGTAGTAAACGGCGACACCGAGACTCGACGTTATCCGCACTCCTTCGTTTGGCATTATATCGGCGCGTTACTGTACCATTTCACGGGTGGATCGTTTCTGGCTATTCAAGCATATCAGGCCTTTTTTTTCTTCCAGTTACTTACCGCAGCCTTTCTTCTTGCCCGGGACCGACAGGGTGTTGAATCGCGTTCCGCCCTTGCCTATGTGTTGGTTCTCGCATCGCTGCCGCTTTGTCTGATCTTTTCGGTGACCTTTTATCAGGATGTGCCTCTGACAGCGCAGGTCGTGACTGGTTTCTTTCTGCTCCGTCGAGGGAGATGGTTGCTGGCCTCCCTGTTTATGAGTCTTGCCATCGGTCTGAAAGTAACAGCGGTGCTCTTTTTCCCCTCGTTTTTTTTCATGGTATTGTATTGGCAGAGCAGGAAATCTGGATTGCAGAAGGGAATAGGTGCTTGTCTCTGCGCGATACTGGTTGTTCTCGGATGTACTTGGGGAATTGGGCGTGCCATCGTCTTTTATGGTAATTCTGAATTTTATCCGCAGGCGCAGATGGAACGACTGCTCAAAAAGACACAGGAAATATTGATGAGCCACATTCCTGTCGTCAGTGAAAAAATCGGTATTGCTACACTGAACACCAATCTCTCCGCTCGCCCCAATATTTCTCAAGAAATCCAGGAAACTATGCCGGAAATAATTGCCAACCATCCCGGTGATTTGCGTGTCAAAGAGAATTATCTGGTATATGGCGGCATCATTATCTGGCTCATTGTCCTCTTTGGCCTGATGGGGAAGGTCTTTTATCGACTCTCGCCGACCTGTCTGATAGCCTACAGGGAAAAGAGCTATTGGCTCTATCTGGTGGGAGGGTCATTCACTCTTTTAACTGCCTGGTATATCAGGACTTCGCCGGATGCCCGTTTCTTTCTGCCGGGCTTGCCGTTTCTCCTGTTGCCGCTGATTGAGAAGGTTGTTTGTCTGCCAAAACCGAAGGTTTTCATTGCCCTCCTCGCAGCACTTGCCTTCCTCCAAGGAAGCTATGTGCTTCAGGAAACATACAAATTAAGAAAGTTGTCTCCGGAGTTACAGGAGGGTATCCGCTATCTGCAGGTACACCCGCCGAAAGGGAATATATTTATGTACCCAGAGGGGAACTACCGATTCTTTCCTGCCCGGCACGAGTGGTATCTGGGGTATCGTCTTCGAGATTTCTGGCGAGCGGAGAACGACGAACGTATTGAGATCCTGCATCGGTTTGGTGTCGGTGCGGTGGTGGTGAAAAAGCATCTGATCGCGCCGGTTGACGAGGAAATAATTAACTTGGGTGTGTATCCGGTGAAGTTCGTCGATGACCTGCGCCACGATTCCCGTTTCATCAACAGCTTTGAGAACGACGATCTTGTCATTTTTACTGTTCCCGGGGCGCCAGAAGCCGAAAAATGATAATTTGCCTGCAGAAATCTCTTGCTTAGGCTTCTCACATTTAGTAACTTTTAGAAAATTATAAAAGTTACTAAATATGGAAGAGGTAAAAAATATCCAAGAAGCGCGATCCAGATTGTCGAGACTGGCGGCAGTGTTGCCTCCAGGACCTTCCAAGATACTCTGATGGATGATCTAGTTTTTTGCAGCAAAGAATCAAAAGGGCTCAGAAATTACAAAACGGTTTAGAGAAGAGTCGAGAGATTCCGTATTAGACTTATATCTGGAGCAAGGAAACAGCAATAACAACTTATTTGTAATAAATCATTTATATCGGTGCATTATGTTAACAAAAGAAAATATAGATGAGGCCTTTATTATTGCCGAGGTTGGTCAAAATCACCAAGGCAATCTTGATAACGCCCGGGATTTTATTCGTATTTTTGCAATGGCGGGTGCGGATTGCATAAAATTCCAAACACGTAACAATAAATATCTCTTTTCCCAGGATGCTTACGAGGCGGAATATGCCAGCGAGAATGCTTTTGCTCCAACGTATGGCGAGCATAGGGAAAAACTTGAATTATTGCCGGAATGGCTTCCGATCTTAAAAGAAGATTGTGACAAATATGGTGTGAAGTTTATGTCCACGCCGTTTGACGAACCCAGTCTTAAACTTATTGTGCGAGGTGGGAGTTGATTTGCTGAAAATCGCTTCATTTGACCTGGGTAATCTTCCATTTATCAACAAAATTGCCAAGACGGGTAAGCCGGTTGTGATGAGTGTAGGCGGAGGCAATATTGAACAGATCCGCTCCAGCGTTGGAATTCTTCTTGACCACCACGACGAAGTGGCAGTATTACACTGCGTTTCCGAGTACCCCTGTGAATATGACCGACTCGGGTTGGATAACATTAAACTCTTGATAAGGGAATTCCCTGAATGCGTTATCGGCTCTTCGGATCATTTCAATGGTACATTGTCTGGGCCGATCGCCTATCTCAATGGGGCGAGAGTGTTTGAAAAGCATGTCACCCTCAATCGTGCCTGGAAAGGCACGGATCACAGCTTTGCCTTGGAACCCGAGGGTTTTCGTAAATTTGTTCGTGATATTAAAAGGGTTCGGCACATGATGACACCAAAGCCGGCAGAAGAACTAGGCAATGAATTTGTTTTCCAAAAACTTGGAAAATCGCTCATAGCTGCCTGTGATATCCAGGACTGGCGATGCGATCACCCTTGATTCCTTGTCCGGCAGGATCTTTAGAAAACAGTACCTCCCTGTGCGGGAATCGTTTCAGGTGCTTGGACGTAAGGCCAGGAGAGATATTGCCCAAGGAGAACCGATTCAATATGCAGATCTTGAGGTGCTGTAATGGGAAGCCCACCTTCCGCAGGCGTAAGCCCGGATCAACTGTTTGATGTCAGCTCAGAGGTCGTTTTGGTCACCGGTGTGTCGGGCCAGCTTGGGTGGCGAATATGCCCGAGCATTCTTGCAGCGGGGTGCCCGGGTGGTTGGATTGGATATCAGACCATCGGCCGGGAGTGAACTGCTTGCCAAAGACTTTTCCGGAAGATACCTTTTCTGTGTTGCTGATGTCACTGACAAGGCATCTGTACAGGTTGCATTGAGCACCATCTCGAGTCATTTCGGCACGCCAAGCGTGTTGATCAACAATGCAGCTATTGATTCTCCGCCTTCAGCTCCACTTGAAGAAAATGGCCCCTTTGAAGAGTATCCGGAAAGCTCCTGGGACAAGGTGCTGGATGTGAATCTCAAGGGAATGTTTCTGTGTTGCCAGGTTTTTGGCGCGGCCATGGCCAGGGAAGGTCGAGGCTCGATCATCAATATCGCCTCTGTCTATGGCATGGTGTCCCCTGACCAGAATCTTTATGAGTACCGACGCCAACGTGGTGAAATATTTTTTAAACCTGTGGCGTATGCTGTTTCAAAATCAGGGGTATATAACCTGTCCCGCTACCTTGCCGTCTACTGGGCCCAAAAAGGGTGTGCGCGTCAATTCACTTACCATCGCCGGTGTTTTCAACCATCAGGAGCAGGCCTTTCTCAATGCGTACTGCAGGCGAATTCCGGTGGGGCGTATGGCGCAGCAGAATGAGTATAACGGCGCGGTGCAATTTCTTGCCAGTGCCGCATCACGTTACATGACAGGGGCTAATCTCGTTATTGATGGAGGTTGGACTGCAATATGAACTTGAATCAAGAACCAAAGCGGATTGGCAACTGGATCAACGGGCAGGAATGTCTGCCTGAATCTGCCAGCTGGCTGGACAAATACAACCCCCACGATGGCAAATTGTTCTGTGAGGTGGCAGCCTCGTCGGCAAAGGACACGGGTAACGCCGTGACAACTGCGGAGAAGGCATTTGAAGCCTGGTCCGGCTTGACTCCGGTACGGCGAGGTCAGATCCTGACCGATATTGTCGCTGCCATGAAGCAGCATGTCGAAGAACTTGCCGAATGTATCGCGGTCGAAACCGGCAAGCCGCCCCAGGACGCACGTGGAGAAACTGCGGGCGCCATTCAGTTGGCTGAATATTTTGCCGGTGAAGGAATGCGGCTCTATGGACGTTCGCTTACCTCCGGCATGCCTGGGAAATATAGCCATACCGTTCGCCAACCACGAGGTGTCGCGGGTTTAATCGTGCCCGCAAATACACCGATAGCAAATATCGCCTGGAAAACTTTTCCCGCCTTGATCTGCGGCAATACCGTGGTACTTAAGGCCGCCGAGGATGCGCCACGTGTAGCTCTGCTCTTCGCGCAACTGACGAAGGAGGCAGGGTTGCCCGACGGCGTATTCAATGTGGTTCAGGGACTGGGACAACCTGCCGGCGCAGCTCTGGTGAGCGACCCAAGAGTAGCTGTTATTTCCTTCACCGGCTCCACCTCGGTCGGACGTTGGATCGCGGAGGTAGCCGGTCGGCGTCTGGCCCGCATCTCTCTGGAGCTCGGCGGGAAGAATCCGCTGGTTGTCTGTGATGATGCCGATCTTGAACAGGCAATTCATTGGGCAGCTCTCTCCGCTTTTAGCAATGCCGGTCAACGCTGTGCCTCAGGCAGCCGACTCATCGTTTTCAAAGCGGTGTATGATGAGTTTCGCGATCGATTGGTGGCTCGGGCAAAGGCACTGAAGCTTGGCATTGCGTCCGGCTGTGATCTCGGGCCGGTCATTAACCGGCGCCAGCAGGAAGTCATTTTGGCTGCCATCGCCACGGCACGGGCGGAAGGCGGACACGTTCTCTGCGGTGGAGGTGTTCCTGCGGACCAGGAATTATCCCGAGGATATTATATCCAGCCGACCGTCATCGAGGGATTGCCGCCTGTTGCCGAATTGTGCTGTCGTGAGGTTTTTGGCCCGGTCACCACCCTGCATGCGGTTGATTCTCTGAGCGAGGCTCTAACGATGGCCAACGCCACCGAATATGGGCTTACCGCCTCGATCCATACCCGCAGTGTCGACCGTGCCATGTGGTTTGCCCAGCGGGTAAAGGCGGGCGTCGCCAATATCAATATGGGCACCTATGGCAGTGAGCCGCACATGCCTTTTGGCGGCTTCGGTGCTTCCGGTAACGGCACCCGTGAACCGGGTGTTGAGGCGCTGGATGTCTATTCCGAACTCAAGAACATCTCCTTTCTGGTCCGTCCGGAACAACTCTGATTGAACATGCAAGCTCGAGCTGTAGCATTCATCCCTGCCCGATCCGGTTCCAAGCGGGTGCCGAACAAAAACATCCGGCCACTCGCCGGCCACCCGCTTTTGGCCTATACCGTCTGCTCGGCCATCGACAGCGGAGTCTTCGATGCTGTTATCTGTGCCACCGACAGTGAACTCTATGCTGATGTGGCGCGTTATTACGGCGCTGAAGTTCCTTGCCTGCGTCCTGAATCGATATCCGGTGACAAGTCCCCCGATATCGAGTGGGTAGTGTGGATGCTGCGTATGTTGCAAACTGCCGGGCGGGAATATGAGATATTCAGTATTCTACGTCCGACCAGTCCCTTTCGGCAACCTGAAACCATCCGTCGGGCTTGGACAGCGTTCCAGAACGATCCCCATGCCGATTCCCTGCGCGCCATTGAAAAGTGTAAGCAACATCCCGGAAAGATGTGGGTAATCCGTGGGCAACGGATGCTGCCGCTGTTGCCCCTCAGCAACGGCTCCACGCCCTGGCATAGCAGTCAATACGCGGCTCTGCCGGAAATTTATGCTCAGGATGCCAGCCTGGAGATTGGCTGGACGCGGATTCCCTTGGAGCAGAACAGTATCGCTGGCGAGGCCATAATCCCCTTTGTTAGTCAAGGATTTGAAGGTTTTGATATCAACGAGCCCGAAGACTGGTGGCTGGCGGAACGGTTGCTTGGTACACAGGAGGTCTGTTTGCCGAAGATCGACTTATCCCCTATTACCCTGAATGGAGGCGGTATGAAAGATTCCTTGCCCTCCAATCGTTCTTTCGCTTTTTTGGTCTTTTTTTTGTCCTGTCCTCTTAGGGCTCGAGGCCATCGACATCGCCCGGAAGGTCTGGTCATAATCACTGAAATAATAACTATTTTCGTCCAAGTTATGCGCATGATTCATAATGATAACCTTGCGCAGGGCATATGATCCCGCAAGGGATAGCTATTGTTGTGTAGAATACGATGCAAGAAAAACGAATTGGTATAGGTCTATTTGGTAAGGGCTCTACAAATCATCTCCATCGTCCTGATATCGTAACGGCGTTTCGAGAACAAGGTTTTCGTATCAGCTTTATTGTGAGGGAAGATTATTTCGATTTGTTAACCAAGATTGATGGATGCGATTATCTTCCTTGTCGGGTTCTTGAGGAAACTGGATGGAGAGTCTCCAATACTTCGAATATGTCAGAATATCAGGAAATTGTATCCTGCAAAAGATCTGGAACAACTCAGGGTTCATGAAGCGAGGAATGCTCCTCAAAAACTACGTCCATGGAGTCCGGCATATCTCTGGATTAACCGTTTGGTTGCAAGATATCGAAATCTGTGCAGCCATTGCGGCGTGGGTAGAAGACTGTTTTTCCCGCCCTGGATTGATTCAAGGAATCGCTCCAACACAGTTTGATTTATTGATATTATTGGGTATGGGCACGGTTCATTCGGAATTAGAGGGAGCCGTTACCCGGTGGGCTGCACACCACCAGCTCCCCTGCCTGCATGTGATTGGCAATTATGATCATGTCTCTTCCAAGGGATTTCGTGGCATATCACCAAGAAGATTATTGGTGTGGGGACCTCAGATGCTGGAAGATGCCGTAGCGTATCAGGGCATATCATCCAAAGGATTCAGGTCATTGGATCGTTGCGATACAATTCAATTAATAAAGATAAGTTACAAGATCCTGCAGAATTCTTAAAATCTATTGGGCTGGAAGCCGACAGAAAAACAATAGTTTTTGCTGGTTATGCGTATGCTTCGCAATACTATGAAGTGCTCGCTATGTATCGCGAGCTGTTGGCAGCGGGAGAACGGTGTCAGTTAATCTTACGTTTGTATCCGAACAAGACGTTCATGAATTCTATTTATATCGAACCATTGATACATTACGCCAAATCGCTTCCTCATACCTATATAAGCTTTGCCGATCCGCATTTCATGTTATGGCTATCGCGATAAGGAAGTCCTTCAGGTCGAAGAAGATGAGCTCTGGAATATTCTAAATTCCTGTGATGTGCTTGTTGACTACTATTCTACGATAACTTTGGAAGGAGCAATTTTTGACAAGCCGATCATCCATATGCATTACCTTCCACAGACAGCGCAGCCATATGTCAGAAAACCGATTCCCCTTCCGACTTGGGACCAAATCCACAGCCGGAGAATACTGGCAAGTGGTGCTGTGCAGGTTGCTCATAACCGGCAGGAGTTGATAACAAGAATACATGAAGCGATCAGGCAACCGGCAATGTTTGCCGAAGAAAGGAAAAATTTACTTGCTCGATGAGTGCGGTCCCTTGGACGGCTTGGCGAGTGAACGCTTGTTGGATGTTTGTCGACCAGGAAACTGCATGACTGTTCAACAGAGCCTTGTAAATTAAAATGAAACAACAGCAATCGTTTGTCAACGATATATCCGGAGTATACTACCTCTTTAGGAGATTTTTCCAACCCTATTCCTCTGCAATCGGTGTGCTGGTTGCACTGAATGTAGTCACTGGGATTCTGCAGGCGGTCCTACCACTTTCCATAGCCCCGGCAGTGAATATCATCCTTGGTGAACAGCAACCCTCCCGCTGCGGCCTGGAACAAAATCACCCTTGATAATCTCGGCCCTTCGATTATGGCATGGTTGGGGTACAGTTCCGATGATTTTTTTATGGTCATGGTGGTTGTGGCCTCCCTCTATGTAGGTGTCACATTGTTGGTTGCCGCCTTGAGAACCGGTGCCCATATCTTATCCTCCTGGGTAACAGGTACGGCTCTGGTAGATCTTATCATCGCACTACATGCCCATATTCTGCGTCTCCCTCTTTCATTTTTATTATTCGAAACAACAAGGGGATGTGCTGAGTCGATTTATTTCTGATACCACCGGCCACGGTAACCTGTTGGATGGACTTATACGAGGCGTGCTGCAAACGATGATTCAGGCGCTCTTCCTCTTCATCATTCTATTTCGTACAGACCCATACTTATCCTTAGCAACGATTGGTATCGGAGCGCGGTCATTTTCTCATTACCAAGGTTCTTGGTGGTTGGGTTCGCAAGCGAGTAAAAAATGTCAATGATTATTTATGGACGTATTACCGCTGTCTGTACAGGAATCCCTGCAAAATATTCGGGTAACGAAGTGTTTTGCTGCGGAACCGTTTGACCACGACCGCCTCGTGCGAGAGGCCCAGTCTGTTAGAAAGAGTTTATTTCGTGTCAGAATCGCTCGATTTGCTGAAGATCCGTTGCGGATGATTGCCGACGCTTTGTCGGTAAGCGCCATGCTCTTTCTTGCCTATTATGCTATGAATTCTGGGCATCTCAGTAAAAGTGGGTTTGGGCTGTTTCATTTTTCTGACCAGCAGGGTTGTTGTGCCGATCTCTGAATTTTCCAAGCATTTTCTGTCGATATTTGCTGTAGCCGGAAGTGCCGACAGGATACTCGAATTATTTGGTATTAAAACGAGTATGTTGGGTGGAGACAAAGAATGCTCAGAAACTGCAACATCCATTCGGTTTGAAAAGGTTTCCTTTTCACATAGTCAAGATGTACATGTATTAAAGGATATTGAGATCTAGAGATAAAAAAAGGAGAAAAGGTCGCTATTGTTGGGCCAAGTGGTGGGGGACAAGTCCACACTGTGCGATATGCTCCTTCGTCTTCACGACCCGGAAACTGGCAGAATTCTATATGATGGCGAAGATATCCGTCATTTTAAACGTTCCAGCTATATTCAGCATTTTGGTGTTGTTCCACAAGAGAACCTGCTCTTGAGCAGCAGCGTGACGAGAAAATGTACTTTATGGTCGGCCTATGATTCCAGAGCGTTTCGAACATGCTATTTCACAGCTAATGCCTCTGAGTTCATAGAAACTCTACCCAAAAAGGAAGAAACCCTGATAGGTGATAGAGGAGTTCGCCTGTCAGGTGGCCAACGTCAGCGTCTGGCAATAGCGCGTGCAGTTTATGGGCAACCAGAAATTATTAATCCTTGATGAAGCAACCAGTGCGTTGGATAGTGTGTCGGAAAGACTTGGTTCAAGAGGCTATCGAGAAAGCAACTCAAGGAATGACGACAATTGTTGTTGCGCATCGATTATCGACAGTTAGGCACGCAGATAAGATTGTGTTGATTGAAGACGGGAAGGATTGCGGCTAGTGGAACACATTCTGAACTGTTTTCAATATCGGAAAAATACCAAACTCTTTGTGGCTCGCAGCTAGTCTAAAATAGACAATCTCAAATATTTATCGTTTGATAAAAAAGAAAGAATAACAATGTATAATATAACAATATGTTCTGTATCTTTTGGCTGTAAAGCCTATCTAGATATTAATTGGAACCTAACGAATAAATTAAATCCATCAAGCAAATTCCAGTGGATAGTAGCAGATAATGCTATTGGTTCATTACAAGCATGCATGCCTACCAATGATGAACGATTTAAAGTTATTGAGGGCATACCCAAAAATGAAAAAAAAGCAAACGAACATCACGCAGAAGCAATCATGCTTCTTCTAAAAAAAATCGATACCAGATATTTACTCATTTTGGATCCAGATTATTTTATAATTAGAAACTGGATATCTGAAGTAGTGTCATATATGCATGAAAAAAAACTCAGCATTTTAGGTTCGCAATGGCACCCATCAGCATACAAAAAAATCAGATATTTCCCTTCTATTCATTGCCTGTTCTTGGATTTGAAAAAAATTGACATTGACACCTTTGATGTTAGGCCTGCGGACGATTTGCAGGAATTTAGTAATAGAACAATCAGTGCAACCTTGCAAAAACTTTTTAAGTCAAAAAGATTTGATTACGAAGTAATGGAAAGATTTAAAATTAGCACCAGTAGAGATACTGGATGTTTTTTGCCAGAAATAATTAGCAAAAATAATAGATTGAAAACAGAATGTTTCACTGCAGTGTTTGAGAATAAAAACAGTTGTCTGTCAAAGGTTGTTGATTTATTAGTTCCTGATCGATACAGTTTTCACCTAAACTGGCTGATTATACGTCAAAAAATGGATTTCAAGAATTGGGAATGGGTTTTGATCCAAATTCAAGAGGTTGGGAGGAATTTTTATGGAATGGAAAACCATTTGGTTTTCATGTGAGACGATATCCGAAAAAGAAAACGTGGAACATACATCGTTGATGAAGATATATTTTTCATTGAATCCGCGCTGAACAAAGTACTTCATAGCTGCTGAGACGCTCATTTGAAAGTTTGAATCTGTCAAACGATTCAAAAATTCTATTGTGAATTTATTGAGTCGCCCGTATGTGGTTTAGTTTTATAAAAAGAAATGGTAGAAAAAAAATTATAAGACTAGAGGTGATCATGAAAGGGAACAATACCATTTAGTTAGGTTTATAGGCACCTTGGGAGATAGTTGTTAAGGTTTTGGACACAGCAAAGGTGCGCCAACAAATATCGTGTGGCTTTGTCTCTTATTATTCTTTAGAAATTTAAAATAGTTACTGGTGGCAGTATGACGAATGATGCTAATAATATCGAAACGGTGTTAAGTCAATTATTGCAGTCTACAGAGAATGATACAGCTTATATAAACTACCTGTTTGTAAGGGACTGTGTATTGGAAATGCTCGCTGAAGTACAATCGGGCACAGATATGCCCAGTCATTATTGGGATGAAGAGTTGGCTGGATTTGATTATCTCTTCGATGCTTCACCACTCATCATACGTAAACTCCGTGAGCATTGCTACCATATTACTGGGTTGAGATCTTATGAATATCGCCAGCACCATGATCATAAAAGCAGACTTTTTAGAGAAAAGCTAAAGGCTTTGCAAAAGATTGACGCTAATAATTTGTTTATTCCAGAGCACAGGAATCTGGGTGGTTTTGGGCATGAGATTGATGGCGAGTTGGTAAATATCGATACCCTGAAATTCTATGAGTCGCTCATAGCGCTTGACCATGCCGGCGAAATTGAGAGACTCAGGGCGTTAAGTGAACGTCCGATTATTGTTGAAATCGGGGCAGGATGGGGTGGATTTGCTTACCAATTCAAGAAAACTCTACCGCATTGTACTTATGTCATTATCGATTTGCCACAGACAATACTCTTTTCAGGAGTGTACCTCAAAACGCTATTTCCTGAAGCGAAGACATTCATTTACGGTCAAAACGACCAAAACAATATTATGTCATTTGATACGATTGCTGATTGTGATTTTGTGTTTCTTCCAAACTACCTAACTAAAGGGTTCCAGATTCCGAGGATTGATCTATGTGTTAATATGGTATCTTTCCAAGAGATGACTTCCGACCAAGTGTTGGGTTATGTTCAATGGGTTTGGGAGAATCGATGTAAAACCCTTTACAGTCACAATCGTGCTAGATCGGCGCATAATTCGCAGTTATCCGATATTTCTAAACTGCTCGCGATGGGTTTTGAAATAGAAGAAATTCCTGTTCTTCCGATTCCTTACACATCTTTCAAAATGCCTCAACCAGTATGGTGGGGTACAAAAATTAAAACATTTGTGTACAATATTATTCGAAGTATTTGGGTGCCTACTCAAAAACCCGCTGGTACACACTTAGATTACCGCCATCTTCTTGGAAGACCGCGTGCAATTTTTACGGTTGACACATCAAATTGAAGAGGAAATTATGTTCTTGAATGTATTTTAGCCAGAAATGAGTGAGATCTTGGTTATCGGAACCATCACGATAAATTCATTCACGATAACTCTGGCCCGATCCATGTCGTGGTGAATTCCGGGTAGGCAAGGGACTCTACGGTGGATTCGGAATATGGTCCCTTTCAATTGAGCTAACTATAGATGTTTGAAGAATAGTTTTAATACAAAATATTTTGGAGCTTAGAATGCAATTTCTAATAGTACCTCGTAAAGAGTTTGATCGTTTCCTGTCAAAAAATATTGTTTCTAATCAATTATTGAATTTAATTTCAGATATGAATCGCGCCAATGCGCTTGATGGCTGTCAAGCGGGCTGGCTCTGGTCATCTTGGCTCCAGTTTCAGTGCCATGGACATAGTGACCCATCTCTATTACCGTGAGATGAACACCTTGGCCAAGGGATTGGCGAGTCCTGAAAGAGACATCTATTTTTCATCCAAAGGACATGATGTACCTGGCCTGTATGCCCTGCTGTATTCCGTTGGGATTCTTCCTGTTGAAAAGCTTCTTGCTCTACGACGTCTTGGTGGTCTTGACGGTCATCCTGATATTGGTATTCCTGGTATTGAGGCCAATTCCGGTTCTCTTGGGTATGGGCATATCCAAGGGACGGGGCATGGCCTGGGCCAAAAGACATTTGAGACAAGGTGGGAGAGTTTTTGTCCTCACCGGTGACGGCGAGTGGCAGGAAGGGCAGAATTTTGAAGCACTGCAGAGCGCTGCCGCCCAAGGCCTCGGGAATCTTGTAGTCATCATTGATCATAATAAGGTGCAGTCTGACAAGGAGGTCAATCAAATTGGATCACTCGGAGATCTCGAACAGAAACTCCAGTCCTTTGGTTGGCATGTTGCCCGTTGCAATGGGCATGATCATAGCGCATTGGCCGATGTATTTGCTGAATTCCGCACCATTGAAGACAAACCGAAGATTCTGATAGCCGATACGATCAAAGGGCGAGGTGTTTCATTCATGGAGCATCCGCAGGCCTTGCGTGACGGCAATGGATACTATCTCTGGCATTCCGGTGCACCTTCCGATGAGGCATTTATTCGTGCGTATGGTGAGATTTTGGACACGAATCAACACTTCGTTTCAGCAACTGGGTTTGGGCCAGGTTGAAACTAGAGAAGTGCAACCCGATGGCACAATAGGTCCTGGTGTCGAACTGGTGGGTGAAACCGACAGCAAGGGTGACGCCACGCCAACCCTGAAATCCAAGGCTGAATTCGTTGCCGATGCTTATGGTGCCGCATTGGTGGAGTTGGCCAAGGAACGGCAGGATATCGTGGTGCTGGACGCCGACCTTGCCGCTGACTGCCGTGTTCGTCAGTTTGAGTTGACCTTCCCCGATCGCTTCATCGAATGCGGCATCGCCGAACAGGACATGGTGTCCATGGCCGGCGGTCTTGCCCGGCAGGGGTTGCTGCCGGTGGTGAACTCCTTTGCCAGTTTTCTCACCTCACGGGCCAACGAGCAGATTTATAACAACGCCACCGAGAAAACCAAGATCATTTATGTCAATCATTATGCCGGCTTGATTCCTGCCGGTCCGGGTAAATCGCATCAGAGCCTGCGGGATATCGCCTTGGTCAGCACCCTGCCCAACATGACCGTGTTGCAACCAGGCACCCCAGCTGAAGCAGCAGATGGTTTTGGACTACGCAGTGCGTGAGGCCCAGGAAAACTGTCTGATCCGTTTGACCATTGGACCCTGTCCCCGACATATTGAGTTGCCTGCCGGATACCGGCTTACATTTGGTCAGGGAGTATCGTTGACGGCAGGAGATGATGCTGTGCTCTTCGCGTATGGCCCTGTCATGCTGCAACGAGGCCTTGAGCGCTGCAGAAGTTCTGCAAGCTCGGGGATTCGGCCTGCAGGTGGTCAACATGCCCTGGTTGAACAGGATTGATGATGCCTGGCTGGCGCAGATACTGGCCCCGCACCGTCGACTGTTCGTCCTGGAGGATCATTGTTCCGTTGGTGGATTGGCTGATTTTCTGCTGCCGCTCCTGCACGATCAAGGTCTGCTCGAGGGACGCACCTTCAAGAAGTTTGGCGTGGACGGATATCCGGCCTGCGGTACCCCGGTCGAGGCGCTTCGTTATCATCGGCTGGACGGTATGTCTTTGGCTGATCGTATCCGAGGGTAAATTACGTTTATGGAGATGTTGCAGTCTAAGCCTGAAAATGTATCCGGCTATCGCCTTCTTATCGCCCTGATCGCCAAGGGATCGATGAATAACCTCCATCGCTCTGATATTGTCGAGGCATTCCATGCAAAAGGGGTGGAGGTGAGTTTTCTCGTCAGAAAGGACTATCTTGCGCTACTGCGTCCCATCGATGGGTGTCGGTACCTAACCTGCAGCTTTTCCGGAAGAAAAGGGCGTAAAAGGGATGCTGCGCCGTGCTCTGCGTTATCTGCGCAGCCTCTATCCTGTCGGTGCGATCGGCCGAAGGGAGACCCGGCCGCGAGAACAGCGCCTGCGAATGAAAGCCCTGCATGCCGGCACGGAATGGATTGCTCATTTCAAAACGGTTATGCGCTTGATCGCATGGTGTGAAAAATATCTCTACAGGCGCGAACAGATCGAAGGGCTTGACGGAACTGAAGCGGACCAGCTGCTATTGCTCGGGGTGGGAGCAGACGGTGCCGAACACGAGACCAAGCTGACCTGGTGGGCAAGACAACACAGGATCTCAGTGGTCCATATGATCGGCAACTGGGATACCCTTACATCCAAGGGTTATCCGGGAGTACCGGTGTCTATGCTGCTGGCCTGGGGACCGGTGATGCGAGGAGATGCCGTCAAGCTGCATGATATCCCCGCAGCCAACATCCGCATGATAGGCTCGATCCGCTACGATCGCCTGCATGAGGCGATACACCAGACACGAGAAGAGTTCCTGGGCCGTTTGGGCCTTGATCCCGGCAAGAAGACGATCCTTTATGCCGGACCGCTCAGCGAAGACCAATATTTCGAGATGATGCAGGCCTACGAGGAATTGCTTGCAGAGGACAAGCGGTTACCAGATGATCCTCCGCATGTATCCTGGTAAAAACTTTATGGCCTCACCCTATGCCAAGCCCATTATCCACTATGCACGCTCTCTTCCCGGCGTCTATGTCAGTATTGGCGACCCTGATTACCGGGTTGGCAGCAAAGACAAGGCGGTGATGCAGATTGAGCAGTTCGAACTCTGGCATGCCTTCCAGTACAGCGATGTGGTAATCAATTATTTTTCCACCGTGGCTCTCGAATCCTGTGTGTTTGATCGGCCTGTTATATCCATGCTCTATCGGCCCATGCATAATTATGGTTGGCTCAGTCCGCCTCAGTATGCCGATCACCCCGGTCTGCCGCACAATATGCGGCTGTACTCTTATGATTCGGTACAACGGGTGAAGAATCGAATGGAACTGCTTGCCACCATTCGAGAGGCCGTATCCCACCCTGATAAGTACCAGGCAGCACGGCGCAAAGCCGTGGAAGAGGAGATGGGTGTCCTCGATGGCCAGGTTGTAGAGCGGATGGTGGATTCCTGTATGGATGCCAGGAACCAACACCTGGAGCAATTGCAGGGATGACATGAGAATTGCTTTTGTCTATGTGCAGGGCCGTCTCGCGCGGCTTGCCGACACCCGTGAAGGTCTTGCCGCACGGGAATTTTTTTATGGAGCCCTGGAACTGCAGGATCGTGGTCATGAAGTGCTGCTACACGAAGTAGATATCGGACCGGATGCACCTGCCGGTTCAGCGCTGATCGAAATGTTGTATAAATTGCACTTGATGCCGAGTAAAACCAATGCCTCCCTGGTTCGGCAGCTTCGTACGCTGCTGCCGGCACTCAATTCGTGTGATGTGGTAGTGGCGACTGCTTCCGGTCCGGCTTATGGCCTTGCCGTGCTGGCAGCCTGTGGGCAATTACGGGTTCCGCTGATCGCCATTCACTGTGGTATCGCCAATCATCCTTTGCGCATTCGCCGTCGAATGATCAACGCCCTGCTCCTTCGTCGCTCCTGGACCATGCTGTATGGTGAAGGTGAGGTGGAGCCTGTGCAACAGATGTTTTCCGTGCCGCAAGATCGTTTGCGGGTCAATCAATTCGGAGTGGATACGACATTTTTGGCGGCCGGACTGGCAGCAGGACGGTGATTATATTCTGGCTGTGGGTAATGATGTCCGACGGGACTATACTCTTGTTGCTGCAACTGGCCAGACGGATGGGAGAGCGTTTTGTGGTGGTGACCCGTCAGAATCTGGGTGAACTCCCACCAAATGTCGAACAGATGCGGGGTGACTGGCATGCCCAGGCCCTAAGCGACGCGGGGTTGCGGAAACTGTATCAGGAGGCCATGCTGGTTGTGACTCCACTGCAGGATTCCGTGCAACCCTCAGGGCAGAGTGTTTGTCTCCAAGCCATGGCTTGTGGTAAACCGGTGGTGCTGACGAGAACCACCGGACTCTGGTCGCAAGAGATGATGCGGGACGGCGAAAATGTGCTTCTGGTGCCACCTGGAGATCTCACCGCGTTGCAACAGGCTGTCTCAAGTTTATTAGCAGATCCAGGTAAGAGACAACGTCTTGGAGAAAGTGCCCGCCGCTGTGTCTGCGATTGTGGGGATATTTCGTTATTTGCCTTGCGTCTGGAGGCAGCTTGCCAAACAGGTTGTCATGCATGCGACGGGCTTACCACGCGGGTAAAAGATGGAGAGTGTTTGATCATGCAGATTGTCTGTGTCGTACTGGTGAGAAACGAAGAACGGTTTATCGCCACTGTTCTGGGGAATATAGTTGATTTTTGCGATAAAATTATTGTGGTGGATGATGTGCAGACCAGGGATGACACTGGTGTCATTGTCCGCCGGATGATGGCCCGCCACGACAAGATCAGCTATGTGGTGACCAAGGATCCGGGTGAATCCCATACGATGATCCAGCAGTACGCCGGCACCGATACCTGGCTTTTCGCGGTGGATGGAGACGAAATCTATGACCCTGAGGGGCTTGCGCCGTTTTCGTCCCCGTCTAGAAGCGGGTGAATTCGATAAGTGGTTCTGTATTTTCGGTAATGTGCTCAACACGAAAACACTGGATTTGAGTGCAGGAACAGCAGAAGGTTACCTGGCTCCTCCCTGCCGCAGCATGACCAAACTCTATAATTTTGCAGCCATCGATGCCTGGGATGGTCCGTGTCATGAACGATTGCACGGTGGCACTATTCACTTTCGTCCTGGATATAATGTCGATCTGCGATGTGATCTTCATCAAAACATAACTTGGCGCGACGCCGATTTCCGCTGTCTGCATGCCTGTTTTATTACCCGCAGCCGGGCAGAAAAAAGAATTCAATCCGTCCGTTGGAACATTTCCGACCGGACGGAAATGCCCTGGTGGCGGCGTCTGCTGCGTCGGGATAAAAATTTTGTTCCCTGGAAACTGCAGAAATACACCCGGGGTGAACTAGTGCAGGAGGATGTGCGGGTCTTCTTTCCGGATGGTCAGGCCTGTGATGGTTTTTTGACTGTGACGGTAGACTGATGCGGGACAAACTGCTTCATTTGCTCGGACAGATCCGGCAGACAGCCAGGCACCAGCGTCTTCGTCTGCATGCGCGCCATTGCCCTATGACCGTTATACGGCGAACGCTTGGCAGCTAGGTGCGCCGGTCGTGGCGATCAATATGTACCCTGCTGCAGGCGCTTGGGGAGGCAGCAGTGTCTTTGTTCATCAGTTTATGGCAG